>NZ_VCNJ01000130.1 GCF_005938625.1 Pseudomonas fluorescens | reverse complement strand
ATGCTCGGGGTTTTGGCGCAGCGACTGGTGAGGCGGCTGTGCAATCAATGCAAGGAAGAAGACCCCACCGCGCCCGGCACCTGGCGCCCGGTCGGTTGCGCAAACTGCAATCAAACCGGCTACAGCGGCCGCACCGGCATCCACGAATTGTTCTGCATCGACGACGACATCCGCACGCTGATTCACCAAGGGGCAGGGGAGCAGGCCTTGCGCGCATCCGCCGCCAAGGCCGGGATGTTCAGCCTGCGTGAGGACGGTGAGCGCTGGATCCGCAGCGGCGCCACCGCCCCTGAAGAAATCCTCCGTGTGACACGGGACGCCTGATGAATCGCTATCGTTTTGAAGCCGCTGATGCGACCGGCAAGATTGAATCCGGGCACCTTGAGGCCGATAGCCAGGCTGCCGCGTTCAGCGCTTTGCGTGGACGCGGTTTGACTGCACTGTCGGTAAGCAAAGAAAGCAACGTCGCCAGTCACGGCGGTGGCGGACTGTTCAGCGCCAAACTATCGGACAACGATCTGGCCTGGGCCACGCGTCAATTGGCGAGCCTGCTCGGCGCGAGTCTGCCATTGGAAGCAGCGCTCAGTGCCACGGTCGAGCAGGCCGAGAAAAAGCACATCGCCCACACCCTCAGCGCCGTTCGTGCGGATGTGCGCAGCGGCATGCGGCTGGCTGAGTCTCTAGCCGCACGACCGCGAGACTTTCCCGAGATCTATCGCGCGCTGATTGCGGCCGGGGAGGAGTCCGGCGATCTGGCGCAGGTCATGGAACGGCTGGCCGACTACATCGAAGAACGCAACAACCTGCGCGGCAAGATTCTTACGGCGTTTATCTATCCCGGTGTGGTCGGGCTGGTGTCGATCGGCATTGTGATTTTTTTGCTTAGCTACGTGGTGCCGCAGGTGGTCAGCGCGTTTTCTCAGGCGCGGCAGGATTTGCCGGGATTAACCCTGGCGATGCTCAACGCGAGTGATTTCATCCGCAGTTGGGGCTGGCTGTGCGCTGGAATCATGGCCGCCAGTGTCTGGAGGTGGCGTCTGTATCTACGTTATGC
>NZ_VCNJ01000129.1 GCF_005938625.1 Pseudomonas fluorescens | reverse complement strand
GGCGACTGGGACTTTAACTGGGTCGGCCTTGAGGATGCGGACGGCCTTCTGTTCGCCGTTTCCTACGTGCCACTGCAGCAGAAGAGAAAGAACATTCCGCCGCAGCAGATCGGCAACAACGTCACCCGAAACTTTCTGGTCGCCTATGACGGTGCGATGCAACTGACCGGCATCACGATCGACGCCAGCACCTGGCAGCATGACTTCACGGTGCGCCTTGCCGGCATCGATGAGCGCGAACGCCTGAGCAATCGAGAGCTGTACGGACGCGCCTGCTTTTTCGGTAACTCGCTCGCATTCGGCAAAAGCGAAAACGGCTTTCAATTGGGCGCGGGCACGGCCTACATCGAGGGCATTCGGGTCTTTCTCTCCAAGCCTTTGCCGTTCACCGGCGTCATTCCCGAAGGAAAAATCACGCTTGATGTCTGCCTGGAACGGCAACTGAACGATCGGGCTGCGACGTGGAAAGTCGTCTACGGCGAAAAGGCCGACTACACCGACGCCGCCGGCGTTCGCCATTACTGCGTGCCGATCGCCCATTACACGTCCCCGACCGCGTTCTGGGACGAGCGTCAGCCCGAGCCAATCGCTGGGCCGCTCGTTCAACACTTCGCGGCGCGTGATGGTGATTACCCGACTCTGCGCGCCCGGGGCACGACCAAGGAGGACGTGCAACTCGAAAACCTGCCCAACGCAAAGAGCGATGATCCTGCCACCAACAGCAGCGAGATTCTGGCGACGACCGCCGCGCTGAACAAACTGCACAAGCAAGTCGGCGATTCGCTTACTGGAATGGTCGCGGGCTTCAGCATGTATACGGCGCCGGCCGGCTGGCTCGCCTGTAACGGCGCCGCGATCTCACGCACGGCGTTTGCGGGCCTGTTTGCGCGAATCGGGACGTTCTACGGCGTAGGCGACGGAACAACCACCTTCAACGTGCCGGACATGCGCGGTCTGTTCCCCCGTGCGTTTGACGATGGGCGCGGGTTGGATGCCGGCCGGGCATTCGGCTCGTTTCAGGATATGGCGTTGCAGTCTCACGCTCACGCC
>NZ_VCNJ01000128.1 GCF_005938625.1 Pseudomonas fluorescens | reverse complement strand
GGGTGATGTTCCTTAGCCTTTAAATCCTCCCCCTCTTAGGGGGAGGATTTAAAGGTGATCTGGCTTAATGATTCTGGACACCCCTAAAGGGCGTTAATCTACGCCCAACGAAGAGGTGTGATTTGACCAGACGATATTTTTCGACAGATTTCAAACGGGATGCGGCTTGCCTGGTTTTGGATAAAGACTATTCGGTGAGTGAAGCCTGCGAAGCAATGGGCGTGGGCCCTACAGCTCTGCGTCGCTGGGTTGAGCAACTGCGTGCGGAGCGCAGTGGCAAGACGCCTGAGAAGTCCAAGGCCATGACCGTTGACCAACAACGCATCCAGGAACTGGAAGCAACAATTCGACGGATTGAGCGCGAGAAGGAAATTTTAAAAAAGGCTACAGCTCTCTTGATGTCGGATTCCCTCGATCGGTAAGGCTGGTCGAGGAGTTAAGCGAGCAATATCCAAGATCCGAGTTGTGTGGCGTGTTTGGTATCAACCGCAGCAGTTATTACGAGCGTCTGAAACAGCGGGCGAAAGTGCATGTCGGGCGCGATCGCCTAAAGATCAAGGCTGCCGAATTACATGAGCAAAGTCGCGGCTCAATGGGCGCGCGCAGCCTGTCAAAGGCGCTGTGTAACGAAAAAGAGTCGGTAGGTCGTTACATGGCTCGTAGCCTGATGCGCGAGCTCGGTTTGAAGAGCCAGCAACGGCGCAGGCATCGGTACAAACCCAGCGGTGCGGAGGCGCAATACGCCCCCAATCATTTGGAGCGTAAATTCAATGTCGAGGCCCCCAATCGAGTGTGGTGTGGCGACGTGACTTACATTTGGGCCGGTACTTACTGGGTTTATCTGGCTGCTGTACTTGATCTGCATGCCCGCCGCATCGTCGGCTGGGCGATGTCCAGAAGTCCGGATTCAGCTCTGACCTGTCGAGCGTTAAAGATGGCTTTCGAGTCGCGAGGACGCCCTGAAAACCTAATGTTCCATTCGGATCAGGGCTGTCATTACAGCAGTAAAGTGTTTCGTGAAACGCTGGCGGACATGCGCATAAAACAAAGCATGAGTCGACGAGGAAACTGCTGGGATAACGCCCCGATGGAGCGTTTCTTTGGCAGTTTGAAATCTGAATGGATACCCAAGGCTGGCTACCGAAACGAAGATGAGGCCAGTACCGATGTGTTGCGCTACCTGACCCATTATTACAATCGGATCAGGCTGCACAGTCACAACGGATATCGGACTCCGGTAGCAATGGAAGCCTTGGCAGCATGAGAAATGACCTAAACCCTATAACCGTGTCCAGTATCGTTTGACCAGATCAA
>NZ_VCNJ01000127.1 GCF_005938625.1 Pseudomonas fluorescens | reverse complement strand
CCCTCGGGGCACCAAGACAATGAAGAAAGGCCTTGATTATCAAGGCCTTTTTTTATGCGTGGCGTAAAAGTGGCGTAACGGCGTTGATTACGCCATGCGTTGGGCGTACTGCCCAGGGCGCCGTGATGGTTGATAACGGATCCTGTCGACCAGGCAGAGTAAGCCGCGTTGGAGAGGCCGGAATTTCCAAATGCGCAATGTGTGGCCATGCGTGTGACACCCACCCTACGCGACGTAAAATTTTTCCCTGCCCTATGCTCAAAAGCACGTAAGAAGTGTAAGTGAGAGATGTAGATTCTCTGTATCCCTTATAGATAGAGGGATAGAAGTCTCTCTATTACTGTAAGTGAACTGTCGGAAGGCTGTTTTTACCTAACAGTCGGCACCTGTAAGTTGGAATTCTCCCAAGCCCTTGATTTACAAGGCTTTCAGCGCAGTCAGAATTCCCCATACAGTTTCCTACACTCACACTGTAAGCAGCGATCCCCAATGAATCCGGGGTGTTTAGCCGTTTTCTGACACACCCAACACCACTTACACGTATGGAAGGGACTACCCAAGAAAGTGTTTTTGGTGATCGACCAGGCCTGACAGTGGCCCGCTCCTGAACTCCGGCGCTGCGTGTGAGTCTTTGAAACGCATCAAATAGCCCGCAACCCTTGATCCGTGCGGGCTACAGCGAAATTCTGCATCCCGAGTAGTCAGCCAGGTTTCAGACGTAAAAGACCTACGCCCGCCGTTAAAACCTGCTGAAACCCAATTTTTCAAAGTCTTCGACCAATCAAACCGGGCACTTCAGCAACCCTCCCCCCGCTGCCGCTCCCTGCACCTCTGTGCAAGCGCGCTGCATTTCTCTTCAAAACTTTGCACATTGTGAAACGCCCGCCTTGCTGCGAAGCCCCACGGCCCGCCTGGGCTGCAGGATCACTTGCACTACATCCCGATTTGCACAAAAAAAGGACGTAAAGCCCGTTGGCGGGAGGGGGATAAGTGCTTTTTCAGCGACTTTCTTGTGTCAGGCAAGGTTTCGCTAAGTGCATGCGCTCGTGTGTATTGCGGGCATTGGCTTTGTCCGTGCCGCATATGGAGCAAAAGGGAGGGACAGTATGTGAAGTAGAGAAGTGATCGATCTGTTGGTCGCGGATGGCTGGTGACGGCGTCGAAAATTGCGTTGTCTGCTTTGGGGACAATGGAAAATCCTGAACGCCCGCGAAAGTCATCTCACTTGGGCTTAGACCCTTGCGGGCGTGGGCAATCGAGCGTTTATGGGCGAAGGCCTTGATGGAGCTTGGCACCCATCACATGAATCAGGCAGTACCGGCGTGGTATTTCGTCAATTGGGGCTGGTCTCGTTGCGTAGCACTGCAGCGACTCCGATGTATTAACTGAACCGCATGTAAGGTGAGAAGGCTGAAGGTGCAACATCATTCCCCCGAGCATCGATCTCATTTCTAGCGATACACCAGCGAATGGCGCGTGACAAATCACACGCCGTGCCTTGATTGCTAGGTGACTTCGCAGGTCAGGCAGCGCCTCGATGAACTGGGCCTCTGAGCCAGTGGTCAATGCGTTGGAGGAAGGCCACTGAGCATGTTTTCGGCCAGTGGGGTCAACGCCTTGAAAGATGACTCTTGTTTATTCAGTTGTGCCAACGCGTAAAGGGTGCGTGCGGTTCGACCGTTGCCATCCCCGTAAGGATGGTAACGGACAATGGCAGCAAAGAGCGCTTCACCCGCATCCACCTGGCCCGCCTGCACCTTGATTTTGATATCGTCCAGCGCCTTCACAAGACCGGCGCGCCCCACATCCGAACCAATGAATAGCGGATCGCTGCTGGAGCGGAACACCCGCTCCACTTGCCCGGCGGCTGGTTGGTAGACCACATCGTGCAGGCGATTGATGGTCTTGATGTCCATCAGATCGGCCTGGCGATTTTGTGAAAGCGCGTTGCGGATACGCCCCTGCAACTCGCTCACCGCACCAGGATCGGCGGCGGAACGGCTATTGCCGGTGATCCAGTTGGCGGCAGCCAGTTCTGCCTCTGCTGGCAAGGCTTGGCGGGGGACGGCAGGGGGCGAGTCCAGGAGTCCGCGAAGGTGATCATTCGCCGCGCTCAATCGGGTCAGGTCTGACTGCAGCCGGCGCTGCACCTGAGCTTGTTCAAAGGCCAGTTCACCCCAGGCAAAACGGGTCTTTGCCGTGCCCAGGGAGTCCAGTAGCAAATTCTGGCGCATCGAGAGCTCGACGACTTCAGGCGTAGTCAAGCGCGCCAACTGGCGCGCAGGCTCACTGCCTGTCATGCTGTCAACCAGGAGATTGATTTTGACGTTATCGGCCAGCCTGGACCAGGTCACACTGCGCAACGCCTGTGGAATAAAGGTATGGGTGGCTGCCTTGGCTCGACGATAAAGGGCGAGGGCCTCGGTGATGCCGCGTCGGGTCAAGGGCGCAGCGCTCGCCAGCGTGCCCACGCCGCCCAGAATACCGCCCAGGATCGCATCATTGCGAAACGCCGCGGCATCTTCCGGTCGGTCGGCGATGTGTGCCTGGGTCAGGCTGGCAGCGACATAGGCACTGTCCAGGGCGAGGTTGGCCAAGAACAATCCGATACGGCCCAACAGCGTTCCCGTACCGGGAGCGACTATATTCAACGCAAGAGCGGCCACCATCAGAATGGTCTTGGCCACCTCCAGCAAGTACCCGGTGATTTGCTCCCAAGAACTGAACACCAGGTAGTCGATGTCCGAAGCCAGACGACTCATCAGGCTATCAAACAACCTATTGGCCAGATCGCTCTGGTTTTGGCTTGGTGTGAAAGAGAACGGTCGATTCAAACTACTGGTTGCTGGAAAACTCCGCTGTACATGGGTTGCAACGAGGGTTTGAAACATCGAAACCGGTCTATTTTTATACGTTTGCGCGGTATAACTGGGCAGTTTAGTGAGAACCCAGGTCTTAAACTCATCCGTCTGGGGGAAGACAGAGACCATTTCGGTGTTCGTCTTTCCCAGGGTGCGCGTATAGGTAATCGGTTGGCTTGCGACATGAAAAAAGCGGGCATCATCCACACTGATAAGCACACCGCCCGCCTCGCCGAAGGGGATCAGGAATACACCGTTCAGTCTGGTCCCACGAAAGGACACTTCTCGGGCCTGAATATCTCCGATTAGAAAGCTTTCCACCGCCGGTGCATATTCAGCGGCCTTGTCGGGGCTGTCCAGATACGCGAGACAGCGCAGCTTGATCAGGTTCTGATAAAGCGCCGTCAGCCCGACTCGGTTGGCGGGATTGTCGCGGTGCTCCGACAACGCCCGCTCCATCACGGTTTGCAGATTCTCCTGAGTCAGTGCACTGATGAGCTCATTGGGCTCAAACGTGGTTCGCAGAAACGCATACTGACGGCCCAGCGAATCCCTCGCTTGCTTGAACGCATAAAGATAGTGCCCCGTCACGACATCGCGCAGCGTTTCGCGTACCGTCATGCGGCTCGGTGCACGTCCATTAGGGGGGATCGCGCGCGAGTCGTAGGGCCCGGGATGATAAGTCACCCTGACATAGCTGTCCGGCGACAACGCTGAAGTCGTGCCGCTTTGCTGGTCGTAGCGGCGAATACCTGCGTTGATGTAATCATCAATAAACACCGCCGGATTCAAAATGGGGCTGTACAGCGTCGTGAGCAGTTGCAAGGTTTGCTCCGCGCAGAGCTGATCCGGGGACGGTGGTGGCGTTTCGGTTGGGTCGGTGACCACGGGGCGTGGCGAGATGTTGCCCGCCAACAACGTCTGCTTGTATTGGCTTACGCTGGATTGACCATAAGGATCCGACAAACTGTCCGCAATGCCCCACAGCCCATCCAGCAGGGGACGGTAGGTTTGGCCAGATTCGAAGGATTGATACTCAATAAAGTAAGAAATATTACCAATAAAGTTTAGCAAGCCATAAACACCTCGCTCAGCCGGCGGCTTTTCCTGTGCCAACCTATTAGCGCTTTCTAAAAAGTTAGCCACTGTTGAGTTGTTGGTAAATCCAGTTTCTTGAAACAAATTTTTAATGCGCTGCGGGATGGAGCTTTGTACGTTGCTAGACATTAATTCTTCCATATTCGTTTGTAATTGAATGACGACTGAATGCTGCAATATTGCTTTTGACATAGATTGCTATTGGTTCGTTGTTTTCAGGCGCCTTTGAAAGAAATTATTAGGCAGCTCCGAAGACTGAATAGCGCACTGGGATACATATAGGCTTGCAGCCCACGGGCAAGCGGGCAAGCGGGCAAGCGGGCAAGCATCCACGATTAGCGCAGTGTTTTGTCTTGGAAAACTCAAAAAAGGATTCTTTATTCAGACTCAAACATTCGGTGTGGTAGAAGCTGGGTCTGCCATATCGACATATGGCAGGCGGCGATCTTAAGCACTGCCAGCAAACTGAGCCTAACTAATTAACCGAAATCTCCGACATAAATATTTTAAAGCCTTGCTTGTTCGGCACCGCCTTATAATTATAAAACTCTCCAGCACTTCCAAACAACTCACCTCACATGCAAATGAGCGAGTAATAGAGCTCTAGCTACAAACATACTTATCGATCCATATTGAAACTTAAGTGCACGATATATGCAATATAAAGTCCGAGTTCAGACATTCTGTGAGCGCCGTTTCGTCCGGTGGGGCAGAGATGGGCATGACAGCACTATTGGCATTCATTGAGCCAAAGGTAACGAAATCAACTATTGCGTAATTGGCTTCATCATTCCAAGCATTCCTTTGGCGCTTGCTGCGGCTATGGTGAACGCTGCGGCATTGGATGGTGGCGGTGTTGGTCCGTGGGTATGGCTTGCCAGTTGTGTGCTCATCTGCTCGACGAGATCGAGCAGATCGCATAGCACTTGAAGCACGTTGATACTTTCAGTTCCCAGCCATGTTTTGGGCGCTTGCATGCGCTGACTGACTCCCGCCACGCTCTCACGCAAGCCTTCAATCCGCTCCTGCATATCACCGCCCACCGTGGCGTTGTGCTTCTGAGCCACAACCAGGTTTAGATCCCGGCCGGTCGCTTGGTGCAGATCATCCACCGCCGCCAAGCTCGCCGATCCACCCGACATCAGCTTGAGCGCGCCCAGCGCCTCGATCGTTTTCACACCACCCACCGTCTCGGTCGAGTGGTCATCGATCGTCTGCGTGTGGCTCTGGAACTGCTCGCGGTTGTCCAGGGCTTCAACTTCGCGCTCGATCGCCTGATCACGGATCTTGCCATCGGTCTGGCGTAGCCAGTTGCCGTCGGCATCGACGCGCTGCTGGGCGGCTTCGCTGTGCTGCCACACCTGATCACCTTTCGGCACCTTCGGCATGCTCAGCCCATGCGGCAAGATCGATTGAATGTAGGGTTTGTTCGGCAGGCCGTACGCAAAACACACCACCACCCGCGTGCCTTCCTCGGGAAAGGCATAAATGCCCATTTCC
>NZ_VCNJ01000126.1 GCF_005938625.1 Pseudomonas fluorescens | reverse complement strand
GACGCTGACCAATCCGGCCGGCACCCCGGTGACCGTGACCCTGAGCAACGGTTCGACCATCACCATCGACGCCGGCAAGACCACCGGCACCGTGACCGTTCCGGCGCCAGCCGATGACGTCTACAAAGACGCTGGCAAACTCGAAGTGACCATCAAGGAAACCTCGGGCGGCAATTTCGAAAACCTGGTGGCCAATCCGACGCCAGCGGTGACCAACGTCGCCGACACCATCAACACCACGCACCTGACCCTCAGCGCTGAAAGCTATGTGCTCGAAGGCACGTCGATCACCTACACCGCGACCCTGACCAACGCCGCGCAAACGCCGGTGACCGTCAACCTCAGCAACGGACAGACCATCACCATCGAGGCCGGCAAAACCAGCGGTTCGGTGACCATCGCCGCGCCGAGCGATGACGTTTACAAAGACGTCAGCAAGCTCACCGTGACCATGACCGATGCCACTGGCGGCAACTTCGAGAAGCTCGACGTCAGCAAGACCCCGGTCAGCACCACCGTCAATGACACCATCGACAAAACCACGCTGACCCTCAGCGCCAGCGACACCGTCAGCGAAGGCGGCCAGATCACCTACACCGCGACCCTGAGCAATCCGGCCGGCACCGCCATGACCGTGACTCTGGCCAACGGTGCAGTGATCAACATCGCCGCCGGCGCCACCAGCGGCTCGGTGAATTTCGCCGCGCCTGCGAATACTCCGTACATCGACGGCGGCAAGGTACAGACCGCGATTGCCAGCCACAGCGGCGGCAACTTCGAGCAGGTCGATGCCAACCGTTCGGCGGTGGTCACCACCGTCACCGACACGGTCGACACCACCAATATCAGCCTGAGCGCCACCGCTTCGGTCGCCGAGGGCGGCTCGATCGTCTACACCGCGAGCCTGACCAACCCGGCAGGCACGGCGATGACCGTGACCCTGAGCAACGGTGCGGTGATCAACATCGCCAAAGGCGCGACCACCGGCACCGCGACCGTCGCAGCACCGGCTGACGACGTCTACAAGGACGCTGGCAAGGTCGATGCGAGCATCACCAAGACCACCGGCGGCAACTTCGAGAACCTGGTGGTCGACAAGACTCCAGCGGTCACCGACGTGACCGACACCATCGATAACAGCACCGTTTCGCTGACCGCCACCGCCAGCACTGTCGAAGGCGGCGTGGTGGTTTACACCGCTTCCGTGACCGCGCCAGTCACCGGTTTGCCAGTTGTGGTGAACCTGTCCAACGGCCAGACCATCACCATCCCGGTCGGCGCCAGCAGCGGCAGCGTCAACTTCACCGCACCGAACGATGCACTGGCCGGCGGCAACACGCTGAGCGTGAAAATCGACGGCGCCAGCGGCGGCAATTACGAAAATCTCGTGGCCGATAAAACCCCGGCCGTGACGTCGGTGAGCGATACCGTCGACACCACCAACCTGACGCTGAGTGCGACCGGCACTGTGGCTGAAGGTGGTTCGATTGTTTACACCGCGACCCTGACCAACCCGGCCGGCACGCCAGTTACCGTGGCCTTGTCGAACGGTTCGGTGATCACCATCGAAGCGGGCAAAACCACGGGTTCCGTGACCGTTGCGGCCCCGGCCGATGACGTCTACAAGGACGCCGGCAAAGTCGAAGTCACGATCAAGGATGCGACTGGCGGCAACTTCGAAAACCTGGTGCCAAGCACCACGCCAGCCGTTACCGATGTGACGGACACCATCGATACTTCGACCGTGAAACTGACCGCCGACACCACTGTGGCTGAAGGTGGCACTGTCACTTACACCGCGACTGTCGGCGCGCCGGTCACCGGTTCGCCAGTTGTGGTGACCCTGGCCAATGGGCAGAGCATCACCATCGAAGTCAGCAAGACCACCGGCACCGTGACCAC
>NZ_VCNJ01000125.1 GCF_005938625.1 Pseudomonas fluorescens | reverse complement strand
AGTACAAGCGGACTTTATTGACCAGAAGCACGTCGCGACCACCTTTGGAGACCGAAACAACCGAAGCGACGACCACACCTACAACGGATCAGCTCTCCGCGGAGCGCACCTTGCAGCTGCTCTCAACGCTAGACAGTCCTATTTTGAATCCCGCACTGTTTATTGATGATTACATCAACACCGGTATTAGTCGCTACGAGGAACAAAGCGGCACGACTTCTTATTTGTCGCCGGACAGCTATGTCAGTGTGACCTACCATCCCGGCCCCTACGACCCTACCTTGATCCCCCCTCACGCACGTGCACCGAGCAGCAGCACGGTACGCGTACCGCTGCGGGACGTCGTGACGGGGCACTATCTCTACGCTTTCAAGCAAGCGAGGGATTCGCTGGGCCGTCAGTACTCGTTTCCCCGAACCACTTTTGAGCCGAGTGAGTTAATTAGTGTATTGACTCAAGAAAATCTGCAAACCGTGATGGAACGCGCGTTGTCGATTTACCGCAATAACCCCGCTAATCGAACCGGGTTGGCCGAACTTTATCAGAATATGATAAAGCTGCGCTGTCTCGCGTATCTGGATAGTCAAAACAAGGACGTTGAATATGTACCCGCGGTGCAGAATTTTCTAATCGGAGATGTTCAGGCCCAAGAGGTTTATTTTCGTGAGACCAAATTGAACGGTGCATTCCTGATCCCCTCCGGCGAGACGGGCGGTGTACTTTTTAGCATGGATGAATCAGATTTTTTCCATGTACGGAGCCAGCCGCGTACCTATACGCGCGCCCTGGGGAGGAGCGTAACCGAAACGGTCTTTATTTTCCCCCAGACTGATCAATTTAAGAGCTGGATTCTCACCAAGCTACCTTGCTATATGTCAGAAGAGTATAAAGGCCGTCCGGCTTCAATGTTTCAGACTCGCGTTGTAACAAGCGGATATATGAATCTTCCAGCATACAGTAGTTTAAGTCGACCATTCTCTTTTACCGTAAGCCAAAGCCAAAGCGATCTGGCCAATAAGCTATTTGATGGTCTGATGGATCGTCTTGCTTTGGACATCGATTACTTGGTGTTCAGTTCTTGGGAGCAGACCACAGGACATTTGCTGGAGGTGGCCAAGACAATTCTGACGGTTGCCGCTATCGGTTTGAATACCGTTATTCCCGGTACGGGGGCTCTGCTGGGGCGTATTGGATTGTTTATGGCCAACCTGGCACTGGACGGTGCTTATGTCGCTGCAAGCCTCGCGCAGGCGCACATGGCCGACAGGCCGGAAGATGCCGCCGCGTTCCGCAACGAGGCCATCCTTGCCGGTATACTGGGCGGTGTGGGTACTCTAGCAAGCGCAGCACCCTTGACCAGTCAAGGAATCACCGAGGCCCTCGCTCTGTATCGGCGGACTAAGTCCGCAACGCATACCTTTATTCCCCAGGCGTTGCGCAGAGTGACCTGGTCCAGACTGGCTGATAACGTCAAAGTCAATCTTTTGGTTGACAGCATGAAGGGCAGCGAGCCCGCGCGCAGTTTGGCGCTCTTGACCACTCCTGAAGTCGTCGAGCTCTCGATACGCCAGAACTTGCTATTGGATTCCCTGGGTACTGCAAGGAATCGTTTCGCCTGGGGTGAACTTGCATTCGAACAAGCTCAGGTTCAGCGCCGGCTGCAGTCAGACCTCACACGGTTGAGCGCGGCGAATGGTCACATGCAACGACTCCTGGACTCACCACCCGCAGTACCACGGCAAACCTTGCCAGGAGAGCCAGAACTGGCTGCCGCCAACTGGATCACCGGCAATAGCCGTTCCGCCGTAGACGCAGAGTCGGTCAGCGAATTGCAGACGCGAATCAGTAGTGCGCTCTCACAGAATCGCCAGGCCGATCTGGTGGATATCCAAACCATAGATAGCCTGCACAGTGCGGTATACCAACCAGCAGTAGGACAAGTAGAGCGGGTGTTCCGCTCAAGCAGCGATCCGCTGTTCATGGGCTCGGATGTGGGTCGCGCCGGTTTTGTGAAAGCGCTGGACGCAATCAAAATCAAGGTACAAGCGGGACAAGTGGACGCGGGCGAAGCGCTCTTTGCTGCCATTGTCCGTTACCATCTCTATGGTGATGGCAACGGTCGAACAGCACGCACCCTTTACGCGCTGGCGCAACTGAATAAGCAAGAGTCATCTTTCAAGGCGTTGACCTCATTCGCTGAGGACATGCTCAGCAGTCTTCCTCCAAGGGCATTGACCGCTGGCTGAGAGATGCTCAGTCCATCGATGTGCCGCATCACCTTCTAAGTCACCAGCAATCGAGGCACGGCGTGTGATTCGTCACGCGCCGTTCGTTGTTGTATCTCTAGAAATGAGATCGATGTTCAGTGAATGATGTTGGGCCTTCAGACCTCTCACACCGTACATGCGGTTCATTAATACACTGAAGTCGCTGCACAGTGTTACACAAAGAGACCAGCCCCATTTGGCGTAGTACAACGTCGGTACTGCCTGACTCATGTGATGGGATGCCGAGCTCAACCAAGGCCCTCGTCCATTAACGCTCGATTGCCACGCCAGCTCGGGTCTAAGCTCAAGTGAGATGACGCTTGCGGCGTCGTCGGGATTTTCCACTGTCGCCGGAGCAGACAACGCAATTTTCGACGCAGCCCCCCCCCTCCGCCACCAACAGATCGATCACTTCTCTACTTTACATCCTGTCCCTCCCTTTGCTTCATATGCGGCACGGGCAAAGCCAATGCACGCAATGCACACGAGCGCATGCACCTTAGTGATACCTTGCCTGACACAAAAAAGTCTCTGAAAAAGCACTTATCCCCCTCCCGCCGACGGGCTTCGTATGTGTTTTTTTTGCAAAGCGTTTAGGTGTGAAATGACTTCCCCCCACCCCGTCCCCAGCGGGCCTCCCTACTGAAGTGCACGTTTCAATAATTGAAAGCCTTTGCAACCAAATGAAGAAAGTGTCTCCACAGCGCCGAGGTTTCGCACGAGCAGCGACATTCGGCAGAGTGCTTATTTCCGGGGGCTTGAGCAGAAAAAACGTAAGCAATGAGGGATTTTTTGATTTCGCCACTTACAAATATCTTGGCATCCGGACGCTAGGCTCTAATGACGTCAGACACACCTAAGGCCTGTAATACGGGTCCAAAGGTGGATGCAAGCCCTCCTGACCATTTCACTCTGCGTCATGCAGCGCCTCCCACTTGATGACACGCTTTCGAATGAGATCTAGAGCAGTCTCGACAGACTGAGTGATGGCCTTCTGATTTTTGTCTGCGTTATCCCAATAGTTCATGAAGTTGCCTTCATCAAACGGATGCTCGAATCGATACTCTGCGGATTCCCTGTTGGAAATCTTGAGAGTTTCCCTGATGGCGTCATAAATCTCTGCGGGGAAGAAAGGCCGTTTTTTTTCGCTCTCCTGGTACACCTTCCTACCGGCCGCGTGTAAAAGCGCCAAACGTTCTTGCTTTACCTCATCTTCAGATTTAAGCGGATCCCTGAAGTCGGCAACCGGCCTTAGCATGAGGCTTCTGTCGCGGAGGTCGACCAATGACTCGGTCAGTTGACTGAGAACCTCATACTCCTTTTCATAGCGATATCCATGCACGCTCAGCAAGGCCGACATGCCTGCTTTCACGCCTTCTAATTGCTGCGCGTACGCATATTTCACACTTTCGATTTTTGTGGTGATTTCTGCAATGTCGTCCTTGGTAGCGAGGTTTTCACCCTTGCGTTTGAAATAAGCGGGCAAAAACGAATTTGCGATAAGCCCCCCGATGAACGCTGCAACGAGATAACTGATCTGTTGGACATCCATTTCTTGCTCCAGAGATAGGTGGATACGGTACAGGCCCGCCTGGCCGACTCGTGTGCATAAGGCAAGCTATTGCCGGCTGCGAAAACTCGTCAGCGCATCGTGCAGGCCATGGCTGGTTTACTAATTTCTGGGAGTTACGTCTAGCGAATGGATATTCCTGTGCGTCCAATATCCGTCCAACGTCCGTCCAATTTAGGAAGATTTCATTACTGCACATATACACAGAAACATCCCAGAACCCTTGGTTCTACGCACCTCGGCCAATGACTACGGCACTCTAACTCGGGCTCATAATCCTTTGGTCCACGGTTCAAGTCCGTGTGGGCCCACCAAACCTGAAAGCCGCGCAAATGCGCGGCTTTTGCGTATCTGAAGCGAAAAAAATGCGGCCCC
>NZ_VCNJ01000124.1 GCF_005938625.1 Pseudomonas fluorescens | reverse complement strand
CCACTAGACGAAGGGGACACACTACAACATTCACTCCCTGCCGCGCTTCGCTGTGTGCTTTACGCTGCAAGTGGCGCGCATTCTATGGATGGATTGAGAGGTCGTCAACCCCTTGATATAAATTTATTTAAATCAATGACTTCGACCTGCTTTACGGCGGCAACCGGGCTTTTCCGTCGCCCGACGATTGACGCCTATATTCTGCCACTCGCCAAGACGTTATAGTCCACCGCACAGTGATGGCAATCTGCACCCGCAGCGCCAGCATTCATATAAGCAGCGTGCGGCCGATACAGATTGAACCTGCCGATCCAACTCGCCGAGCGGCGCTAGGCGGCTAAATGCCCAGCCACTACACTCGCATGCGAACCCTATAAAGAGGTCTTACCGGTGACACCACTCATGATCACCCTGCTAGTCATAGCCGGGATCGCAATTCTGATCGCCATTGGCTACATGAACCATGTGGTGGAAAACAACAAACTGGAGAAGGCCCGCACCAAGGTCGAGCTTAACGACCGCCTGCGCCGTTGCGGCGAACTGACCGAGACCTTCCCGGGCCAGTTCATGACCCCGGCACTCAAGCTGCTGCTGACCCGCCTGGAATTGAACGTCTGCCAGCGCCTGCTGAACCTGGAAAAAACCAGCGCCACCACCAAAGCGCGCATCACCGAACTGAGCGCCCTGGTCGCACAAGGCGAATCGATCCCGGTAAATAACCCGCCGGCCCCGATCCTGACCGAAGCCAAAGCCAAGGACGTACGCTTCCTGCTCGAAGCCCTCCACGGCCAAATCACCCGCGCCGCCCACGACGGCTTCCTGCCGCCGAACGAAGCCAAGCACTGGATCCGCGAAGTCCGCCACATTCTGGTGTTGCTGCACATCGAATTCTTCAACAACCTCGGCCAACAGTCCCTGCAACAAAACCAGCCCGGCCAGGCCCGCCTCGCCTTCGAACGCGGCGTGCAATACCTGCGCAAACAGCAGGATCCGCAAATCTACGCAGAACAACTGCAATACCTGGAAAAACTGCTGGCCCGCGCCAACGCCCAGGTAATGGACAAGATTGCACCGGTTGAAGGTGAAGAGAACCAACTGACTGCCGGCCTGAAAGATGTAGAGGCCGATGCCGACTGGAAGAAGAAAGTGATTTACGACTGATTGCAGAGGTTGAAAGAAAAGCCACCGAGAGGTGGCTTTTTTGTGGGCTCGCGGGAGTGAACACGATAGACAACCGGTGAATGAGAGGCCGCTTTCGCGAGCAAGCTCGCTCCCACAAGGTTTGAGTACATCCGGCAGAGATGGGTCGGCTGTCAGGCCGCCTTCGTCGGAACGCCGCCCGGAGCAAGCTCGCTCCCACAGAAGATCAAGAGCAGACCGCGCATCGCTTCCGCTTCTCACCACTCAACAGGATGAGCGTTAGCTCGGCTGCAGCTCTTGATCTGTAAGGCGACGTCGGAAGGCTGAGTGGAGGGATTGATCCGGGCGTGGGAGCGCAGCGACCGTTTGGCGAAGCCAAACACAGCGAGAGGAGGTGCAGCGAAGCAAACCGTAGGCGCTGCGCCCGGATCGATCCCGCAGCGAAGGAACCC
>NZ_VCNJ01000123.1 GCF_005938625.1 Pseudomonas fluorescens | reverse complement strand
TCCGACGCCAGCGCCGACGGTACGACCGCCTTCACGGATAGCGAAACGCAGACCGTCTTCCATCGCGATGGTTTTGATCAGGGTAACAGTCATCTGAATGTTGTCACCTGGCATTACCATTTCAACGCCTTCTGGCAGCTCGCAGTTACCAGTCACGTCAGTAGTACGGAAGTAGAACTGTGGACGGTAGCCTTTGAAGAACGGAGTGTGACGACCGCCTTCTTCTTTGCTCAGAACGTAAACTTCTGCAGTGAACTTGGTGTGCGGCTTAACCGAACCCGGCTTAACCAGAACCTGACCACGCTCAACGTCGTCACGCTTGGTGCCACGCAGCAGAACGCCGCAGTTCTCGCCAGCACGACCTTCGTCGAGCAGCTTGCGGAACATTTCAACACCGGTGCAGGTGGAAACGGTAGTGTCACGCAGACCAACGATTTCCAGCGGATCCTGAACGCGAACGATACCGCGCTCGATACGACCGGTCACAACAGTACCACGACCCGAGATCGAGAATACGTCTTCGATTGGCATCAGGAACGGCTTGTCGATCATACGAACTGGCTCTGGGATGTAGCTGTCCAGAGTTTCAACCAGTTTCTTGACGGCAGTGGTGCCCATCTCGTTGTCGTCTTTGCCTTCCAGCGCCATACGAGCCGAACCGATGATGATTGGAGTGTCATCGCCCGGGAAGTCGTAAGTGGACAGCAGGTCGCGAACTTCCATCTCAACCAGTTCCAGCAGCTCAGCGTCGTCTACCAGGTCAGCCTTGTTCAGGAAAACCACGATGTACGGAACGCCTACCTGACGGGACAGCAGGATGTGCTCACGGGTTTGTGGCATCGGACCATCAGCGGCCGAGCAAACCAGGATAGCGCCGTCCATTTGAGCAGCACCGGTGATCATGTTCTTCACATAGTCAGCGTGACCTGGGCAGTCAACGTGAGCGTAGTGACGGATCAGCGAGTTGTACTCAACGTGCGCGGTGTTGATGGTGATACCGCGAGCTTTTTCTTCTGGAGCGCTGTCGATCTTGTCGAACTCAACTACGGCCGAACCGAAAACTTCGGAGCAGACGCGAGTCAGAGCAGCGGTCAGAGTGGTTTTACCGTGGTCAACGTGACCACTCGTCTC
>NZ_VCNJ01000122.1 GCF_005938625.1 Pseudomonas fluorescens | reverse complement strand
TTCGACGTTGGGTCTGGATGGCGTGCTGTATCTGCTGGGCTTCCGTGATCGTGATGGGCAGCTCTGAGATCTCTATCGCCTGACTGGCCTCTTCGCGAGCAGGCTCGCTCCCACATCTATGGTTACCCCCTTTTCTGCAATACTGTTTTTTGATGTCGTGTTTGGCTTGCTTTCATCTATCCGGCGTCTGAGTGGGGGTGCAACCCCGCGCCTCGATGAGAATCGATGCCCAACGATCCTGATTAGTTGAACGGCCTTTCAGCCGTGTGGGAGCCCAGGGTTGTCGTCAGGCCGGTTGGCCGTTCACGTCATCAGTTATCCAGCATCGCAAAACCAGGTGGGTGGTGCTCGGGTGACAGCGGGGTCAGGCGTTCATCGCGCTTGGCCCCGCATCGAATTCAGTGTGGTGAGCCGCAATTGCCCAAGCGATCCTCGCAAACTTGTTGGCCAGCGCGCAGACCACGTGATTGGAGTGATGGTGGGTTGCAATCAAATGGCGGACCCATTCCGCCAGCACGCCTTTTTGTCGATCCAAGTGCATTAAATAAACCCGGGCGCACTGGATCAGCAGGCGTCTCTGGTTTCTGTCGCCACGCTTGCTGATGCCTAAAAGTACAGTTTTTCCGCCCGTTGAATGCTGTTTGGGTACTAGGCCGATCGAGGCTGAATAGCCGCGGCCACATTTGAACTGCTTGCCATCACCCAGCTCGGCAGCCAAGGCGCTGGAGGTGATCGGCCCGACACACGGAATTGTCATCAAACGAGCAGCCAGATCATCTTCAGCGGCTTGGCATTCCAGCTCCTTGTCCAAGGATCTGATCTGTTCGTGCAAGTAGTCAAAGTGGCCATGCATGCGTGTCAGCAGCTTTCTGATCGGATCGGGAAGTGAGCTGGCCTCAAGCTGCGCTGTAAGCTCGTTGATCGACTTGAACCCCGCAGGCAAGCTGATTCCGAACTCCAGAAGCGCTGCGTGAATCCGATTGACTGTCGCGGTACGGTCTTTGATGAACGAATCACGCGTCGAATTGAGCATGGCCAGCGCCTGTTGAGCCTGTGTTTTAACAGGCACGAAACGCATCGTTGGCCGGGTTGCGGCCTCGCAGATCGCCTCGGCATCCGCGAAATCATTTTTGTTGCTTTTGACATAAGGACGCACCAAGTGCGGCGCAATCAACTTTGCGGTGTGCCCAAATTTTGCAGCTTGCTGCGCCATAAAGTGAGCGCCACCACAGGCTTCCATTACAACCGTGCAAGGCTCGAGATTGGCTAAGTGCTGGACAAGTGCCGCTCGAGTGAGTTTTTTGCGGTAGAGCTCATGACCCCGGTCATCTTGAGTGTGCAGATGAAAGGATTTTTTACCCAGGTCGATGGCGACAATAGCTACTTTGTTCATGACAATGGTCTCCGGTGGGCCCCTGCAAAAGCTTAGTGAGCTATCGCAGGGGCGGCGGGGGTAACCATTTCATTAGTTGACCGAGTTCACTCAGATCCCCTGTGGGAGCGAGCTTGCTCGCGAAGGCGTCCGCACAGGCAACACTTGAGCAATGCCCCACGCCAGTTCGCAACCCC
>NZ_VCNJ01000121.1 GCF_005938625.1 Pseudomonas fluorescens | reverse complement strand
TAATGCCGATCAGTTAAGCCTTCTCGCTTGACCTTTGGCCGCAAGAAATCAAAATCCGATGCCTGTACTGGCATCGGATTTTTTTATGCGTCTTGCTCGGGCACTGGAACTGACCCACAACATCGCCTCTACCCCCAACGCCATCGAGGGATTGGGCGCTTTGCTCGATCCTTCTCTGGTCGAACAGGCGCTTGAACAAGCTGGTGTGGCGACGCTGCGCAAGCGTCGTTTGCCTCTGGAAATGATGCTCTGGTGCGTGATCTCCATGGCGTTCTTCCGGCGCATGTCGGCCTGGGATGTGGTCAGTCGCATGAATATCATGTTGCCGGGTCAGCGCCCGTTGGTAGCGCCCAGCGCCGTAGTCCAGGCCCGTCAGAGATTGGGCAGCGAAGCTGTACGACAAGTCTTCGATTTGACCCAGAAAAGTTGGCATGAGGCAGCCGGTCACCCGACTTGGGCCGGTCTGCGTTTGTTGGGTGTCGATGGCGTTGTCTGGCGCACGCCCGATACGCCGGAAAATCGGGCGCGCTATGACTCCGCCAGCAACCAGCATGGCGACACCGGTTTTCCTCAGGTGCGCATGGTCTGCCAAATGGAGTTGACCAGCCATTTGCTGATTGGCAGTGCGTTTGACGGCTACCGCAGCAACGAAATGAAACTGGCCGAGCAACTGATCGAAACCACCCCCGATCACTCGCTGACGCTGTTTGATCGTGGTTTTTACTCGTTAGGTTTACTGCATCGGTGGCAGCAGGCAGGTGTCGAACGCCACTGGCTGATGCCGCTGAAAAAAGGCTCGCAGTACGAGGTGATCCAGCGTTTGGGGCGCCAGGATGCGATTGTTTTGCTGAGCACTTCGCCGCAGGCCCGCAAGCAATGGCCTGGGTTGCCGGAGCAGCTGACCGCGCGACTGCTGAGCAAAACCGTCAAGGGCAAGGTGTGTCAGATTCTGACCTCGATGGCTGACCCACTGCGTTTTCCTTCCGACGAGATCGTTGATCTGTACAGCCAGCGCTGGGAAATCGAATTAGGCTTTCGGGAAATGAAGCAGACGCTGCTCAACAGCAGCTATACGCTGCGCAGCAAGATACCCGAGATGGTCGAGCAAGAGTTGTGGGGCGTGTTGTTGGGCTACAACTTGTTGCGCTATCAGATGGTGGAAATGAGTCGCCACTGTCCTGGCATTTACCCGTGCGAAATGAGCTTTACCGCGTGTACCTGGGCGATTCTTGGGTTTATCAACAGCGTCTCGGCCGACCGTTCCGGGAACATCCCCAAGTATTTGGCCGAGCTTCATGCTTCAGCGCCGCACTACGTTCTGCCGCATCGACGTGAGGAGCGCGTTTATCCTCGGGCGATTCGGCTGAAATCACCGAAGTATCCGATCAAAAATAAAAATGCCAGTCAGCTTAACTGACTGGCATTA
>NZ_VCNJ01000120.1 GCF_005938625.1 Pseudomonas fluorescens | reverse complement strand
CTGCGCCAAAACCCCGAGCATTGAAGACGCCAGCAGAAACGGTTCGACGCCCATGTCGATCAAGCGATTGACCGCCGACACCGCGTCGTTGGTGTGCAAGGTTGCCAACACCAAATGTCCGGTCAGCGACGCCTGCACGGCGATTTGTGCGGTCTCCAGATCGCGGATTTCGCCGATCATGATGATGTCCGGGTCTTGGCGCAGGATCGCCCGCAGCGCCAGGGCGAAGGTCATTTCGATTTTTGCGTTGACCTGAATCTGGCTGATGCCCGGCAGGTCGTACTCCACCGGGTCTTCGACGGTGAGGATGTTGCTGGTACTCGCATCGAGCCGCGCCAGAGCGGCATACAGGCTGGTGGTTTTGCCGCTACCGGTCGGCCCGGTGACCAGCACGATGCCGTGGGGCTGGCGGATCAGGTGATCGAGCTTGGCCAGCACCTGCGCGTCCATGCCGAGGGTTTCCAGATGCAGACGCCCGGCCTGTTTGTCGAGCAGGCGCATCACCACCCTTTCGCCATGCCCGGTTGGCACGGTGGAAACACGAATATCGATCGGCCGCCCGGCGACGCGCAGGGCGATGCGACCGTCCTGTGGCAGGCGTTTTTCGGCGATGTCGAGCTGCGCCATGATCTTGATCCGTGACACCAGCGCACCGTGCAGAGCCTTGCGCGGCGAGACCACATCGCGCAGGGTGCCGTCGACCCGGTAGCGCACCACGGAATGGGTTTCGAACGGTTCGATGTGAATGTCGCTGGCCTCATCGCGCGCGGCTTGGGTCAGCAGTGCGTTGATCATGCGGATCACCGGGGCGCCGTCCTGAGTGTCGAGCAGGTCAGTGATTTCCGGCATGTCCTGCATCAGGCGATCAAGGTCGACTTCGTTTTCCGCCGCGCCGACCACCGCCGCCGCGCTGCCGGTGTCGGCGTAAGCCGCGGCGAGCAAACCATCCAGCTCATCATCGCGCACGCGCTGAATCGTGGTCGCGCCGAACTGACGCCGCGCCTCACTGATCGACCAGCCCGGCGTCGACGGGCACACCGTCAACACGCCATCGCACAACAAAATCCGCTGCGCCTTGGCCCAGGCGTAAGGCAGTGCACTCATCTCAAGCCCTCCCCAACCCCTGTAGGAGCTGCCGAAGGCTGCGATCTTTTGATCTTTGGCCGTTTGGGTCCGTCGAAGAGCAAGATCAAAAGATCGCAGCCTTCGGCAGCTCCTACAGGTCCGTTTTCCAGATCAAGGGGCGATGTCGGCGTCATTGGATCGGCACCGCTTTGATCGTC
>NZ_VCNJ01000119.1 GCF_005938625.1 Pseudomonas fluorescens | reverse complement strand
CTGCGCCAAAACCCCGAGCATCGACGAGGCCAGCAGAAACGGCTCGACGCCCATGTCGATCAAGCGATTGACCGCCGACACCGCGTCGTTGGTGTGCAGCGTGGCCAGCACCAAGTGACCGGTCAGCGAGGCTTGCACGGCGATTTGTGCGGTTTCGAGATCGCGGATTTCGCCGATCATGATGATGTCCGGGTCTTGCCGCAGGATCGCCCGCAGCGCCAGGGCGAAGGTCATTTCGATTTTGGCGTTGACCTGAATCTGGCTGATGCCCGGCAGGTCGTACTCCACCGGGTCTTCAACAGTAAGGATGTTGCTGGTGCTCGCATCGAGCCGCGCCAGTGCCGCATAGAGGCTGGTAGTTTTGCCGCTGCCGGTGGGCCCGGTGACCAGCACGATGCCGTGGGGTTGGCGGATCAGGTGGTCGAGTTTGGCCAACACCTGCGCGTCCATGCCAAGGGTTTCCAGATGCAGACGCCCGGCCTGTTTGTCGAGCAGGCGCATCACAACCCTTTCGCCATGCCCGGTCGGCACGGTGGAAACACGAATATCGATCGGTCGTCCCGCCACACGCAGGGCAATGCGACCGTCCTGCGGCAGACGTTTCTCGGCGATATCGAGTTGCGCCATGATTTTGATCCGCGACACCAGCGCACCGTGCAGAGCCTTGCGCGGTGAGACCACATCCCGCAGCGTGCCGTCGACGCGATAGCGCACCACTGAATGGGTTTCGAACGGTTCGATGTGAATGTCGCTGGCCTCATCGCGCGCGGCCTGGGTGAGCAAGGCGTTGATCATGCGAATCACCGGGGCGCCGTCCTGAGTGTCGAGCAGGTCGGTGATTTCCGGCATGTCTTGCATCAGCCGATCAAGATCGACTTCGTTTTCCGCCGCACCGACCACTGCCGCCGCACTACCGGTGTCGGCGTACGCGCTGGCGAGCAAGCCATCGAGTTCGTCATCGCGCACCCGCTGAATCGTGGTCGCACCAAACTGCCGCCGTGCCTCGCTGATCGACCAGCCCGGCGTCGACGGGCACACCGTTAACACCCCATCGCACAACAAAATCCGCTGCGCCTTGGCCCAGGCGTAAGGCAGCGCACTCATCTCAAGCCCTCCCCAATCCCTGTAGGAGCTGCCGAAGGCTGCGATCTTTTGATCTTTGGCCGTTGGGGTCCGTCGAAGAGCAAGATCAACAGATCGCAGCCTTCGGCAGCTCCTACAGGTCCGGTGTTGTTCGTTATCCCTGTGGTTTTCACATTGAGGGTTGGTTTCAAAAGCGTGTGCTCCCTTCAATCGGCACCGCTTTGATCGTC
>NZ_VCNJ01000118.1 GCF_005938625.1 Pseudomonas fluorescens | reverse complement strand
AGGCTTAACTGATCGGCATTAACCTTAGCGGGTCGCCTTTTTCATGTCGGCTTAAACCTTACTGCCCACTGTAAATCTGATCGAAAACCCCACCATCATTGAAGTGAGTCTTCTGCACCGTGCGCCAGTCGCCGAAGGTCTTCTCAACCGAAAGGAAATCAACTTTCGGGAAACGATCGGTGTACTTCGCCAGCACCGCCGGATCACGTGGACGCAGGTAGTTTGCCGCCGCAATTTCCTGACCTTCCGGCGACCACAGGTATTTCAGGTACTCATCCGCCGCTGCACGCGAACCCTTTTTGTCGACCACTTTATCAACCACGGAAACCGGCGGCTCGGCCTCAGCCGAAACACTCGGGTAGATCACTTCAAACTGATCACGACCAAACTCGCGGGCAATCATCTCCGCTTCGTTTTCGAAGGTCACCAGCACGTCGCCGATCTGGTTGGTCATGAAGGTAGTGGTCGCCGCGCGGCCACCGGTATCGAGCACTGGCGCTTGCTTGAACAGTTTGCCGACGAAATCCTTGGCTTTGTTCTCGTCACCGCCATTTTTCAGTACATAACCCCAGGCCGACAGGTAGGTGTAGCGGCCGTTACCCGAGGTTTTCGGGTTTGGCACGATCACTTGCACGCCGTCCTTGAGCAGATCCGGCCAGTCTTTCAGGGCTTTCGGGTTGCCTTTGCGCACGATGAACACAGTGGCCGAAGTAAACGGCGCGCTGTTGTTCGGCAGACGGGTGACCCAGTTCTCCGGGACCAGTTTGCCGTTGTCGGCGAGGGCGTTGATGTCGGTGGCCATGTTCATGGTGATGACGTCAGCCGGCAGACCATCGATCACCGAACGCGCTTGCTTGCTCGAACCGCCGAAGGACATCTGTACGGTGATGTTTTCGTTGTGCTCGGCTTGCCAGTGTTTCTGGAACGCAGTGTTGTAGTCCTTGTAGAAATCGCGCATCACGTCGTAGGAAACGTTGAGCAGCGTCGGGGCTGCCTGAGCGATGTTGGCCAAGGCCAGGCCGGCGGCGAGAAGTGAGGCGCCAAAGAGTTTTTTCACTGCGCATTCCTTGTTTTATCTGTGTAGGAGCAGGGGGTGATGTTCAATTGCCACTGACTATAACGGGGCGCGCATAGTCGTTTAAAGATTAAAAAGCTCTTTGCTTATTCCAGTTTCTTGAACAATGCATTGCCGCATCGCGAGCAAAACGCGGCGCCGTGTTCATGGCTGTTTTTCTTGCACACCGGGCAGTCGTGTTGTAGCTGTTCACCGCGCATGGCGTTGGCCAGCTCGGCGGTGAAAATCCCGGTCGGTACAGCGATGATCGAGTAACCGGTGATCATCACCAGCGACGAAATCACTTGGCCCAGCGGGGTCTTCGGCACGATGTCGCCGAAACCCACGGTGGTCAACGTGACGATAGCCCAATAGATGCCTTTGGGAATGCTGGTGAAGCCATGCTCCGGACCTTCGATCACGTACATCAAAGTGCCGAACACCGTCACCAGGGTGCAGACGCTGACCAAGAACACGACGATTTTCTGCTTGCTGCCGCGCAGCGCCGACATCAGGTAATTGGCTTGTTTGAGGTACGGGCTGAGTTTGAGCACGCGGAAAATCCGCAGCATGCGGATGATCCGGATGATCAGCAGGTACTGCGCATCGCTGTAATACAGGGCGAGGATGCCAGGCACGATCGCCAGCAAATCCACCAGCCCGTAAAAGCTGAAGGCGTAGCGCAACGGCTTGGGCGAACAGTACAGGCGCAGGATGTACTCACCGAGAAAGATGATCGTGAAGCCCCATTCGATGTAGGCCAGCACGTCGGCGTAGTTCTGGTGAATGCTGTCGATACTGTCGAGCATCACGATCACCAGACTGGCGAGGATGATCAACAGCAGGATGCCGTCGAAGCGACGCCCGGCGAGGGTGTCGCTCTGGAAAATCATGACGTAGAGCCGTTCGCGCCAATTGTTGCTGCTGTCCATGGAAAACGCCTGAATCAAAGATCAGCGCAGCCTAGGTTGATTCTCCCCGTGAGCGCAAGGCGTACGCTCGACCGGCGTTTTGCCGAGCATCTGGATGCCTGCACGGATCAGCCAGCCGGCGAGGATGAACGGCGCGGTCAAAGTGGCGAGGCCAACCGCTGCAAACAACGGCGTGACCAGCAGCGCGAGGACGATGGCAAGCAGCGGCAACCAAGGTTGTTGGCGTTGCGACGAGAAGGCGAGGGCGGCGAGCACGGCGTTGTAGCTGCCCAGGCCTGCCAGCGCAGCACTGGTTTCGTGGTGCAGCAAGCTGGAACTGAGGCCGATGGCAGAGGCCAGCATTGCCCAGCAAAACGCCCGGCGATCAGCGATCAGCAAACCAGCGGCGATCAGCGCGCCGGCCAGTGGATGACCGAGAAACATCACTTGGCCCAAACCGCGCAGTTCGGCGGCGAGCAGGTTCAGCGTGTTCATTTCGACGTGTGCCATCGGCGCCGACGGTTCGGCGAACAGCAGCAGAACCCAACTCATGGCCACGAATGGCGAGGTGTAGGCCGGTATGGAGCGGCTGCTGTACACGTGTTTGAGCCACTGCTGCGTGACCATCGCGCTCAAGCCACCAGCAGCGAGAATCAGCGGCGGCAGCATCGGCGACCACGGGAAATACAGGCTCAGCAGCAGGCCAAGCAAGATGCCGTTGTAGCTGAACAGTCCAGCCTGGCGATCAGCCTTGGCGTAGTTGCGCCGTTGCGCGGTGAGCAAACCGGCGACGGCACCGAGCAGCGCACCGGCGAACAGCACCGGTGCTGTCAGCAGGATCGCCAACAGGCACAGCAGGCCGCACAGCGGATGGCGCTGGAGGAATATTTGACTGAAACCGTTGAGCAAAGCCTCGGCCCAGTCGGGGCAGTGGGTGTTGAAATGATTGGCAGGCATGGCAGTTCTGAAAGTCAGTGAAACCGAGTTGCCTTCTTCGCCAGCAGGCTGGCTCCCACATTGAATCTTTGTTCAGTCATTGAGTTTGTGATGCACACAAATCAACTGTGGGAGCGAGCTTGCTCGCGAAGAGGCCGGTACAGGCGCTAAATTAATGTTTCAATCCGCAGCGAGTTGGTCGATCCCGGCTGCCCGAACGGCACTCCCGCCGTGATCAGCAGCGTGTCACCACGCTCGGCCATGCCTTGGGCTTGGGCGATTTCCAGCGCGGTCGAGCAAACCTCGTCGACCTGACGCAGGCGATCGTTAACCACCGAGTGAATCCCCCACGCCACGCTCAAACGACGCGCGGTTTGCAGATTCGGCGTCAGGTTGAGGATCGGCGCTTTCGGCCGTTCCCGCGCCGCACGCAAGCTCGACGTTCCCGATTCGCTGTAGTTGACCAGCACCGCCACCGGCAGCACGTTGCTGATACGCCGGATCGCGCAGCTGATCGCGTCGGAAACAGTCGCTTCAGCTTTCGGCCGGCTGACGTCGAGCTGAGTCTGATAGTCCGGGCCGTTTTCCACCTGGCGAATGATCTTGCTCATCATCTGTACGGCTTCCAGCGGGTACTCGCCGGACGCGGTTTCCGCCGACAGCATCACCGCGTCAGCGCCTTCGGCCACGGCGTTGGCAACATCCGTCACCTCAGCGCGGGTCGGAGCAGGGGAGAAGCGCATCGATTCCAGCATCTGCGTCGCCACCACCACTGGTTTACCGAGTTCACGGCAAGTGGTGATGATGTTTTTCTGAATCTGCGGCACGCTTTCGGCCGGTACTTCAACGCCGAGGTCTCCGCGAGCGACCATGATCGCGTCGCTCAGCTCAGCGATTTCACGCAGTTGCTCAACCGCTGACGGCTTCTCGATTTTCGCCATCAAAAAGGCTTTGTCGCCGATCAGTGCACGGGCTTCGACGATGTCTTGCGGACGCTGCACAAACGACAGCGCGACCCAGTCCACGCCCAGTTCCAGACCGAAGCTCAAATCGCGACGATCCTTGGCGGTCAGCGGGCTGAGGTCGAGCACCGCTTGTGGCACGTTGACGCCTTTGCGGTCCGACAACTCGCCGCCGTTGAGCACGGTGGTATCGATCGCATCGTCGTACTTGGTGACCACGCGCAGACGCAGTTTGCCGTCGTCGAGCAACAGATCCATGCCCGCTTCCAGCGCGGCAATGATTTCCGGATGCGGCAGATTGACCCGGCGCTCATCGCCCGGCGTCGCGTCCAGATCCAGACGGAATGCCTGACCGCGATGCAGTTGCACCTTGCCGTCAGCGAACTTGCCGACGCGCAGTTTCGGCCCCTGCAAGTCCATCAGAATGCCCAGCGGATAGTTGAGCTGGCGCTCGACTTCGCGGATCCACTGATAGCGCTTGGCGTGGTCGGCGTGATCGCCGTGGCTGAAGTTCAGGCGGAAGATATTCACCCCGGCCTCGACCAGTTCACGGATGTCTTCGATGCCATCGACAGCAGGCCCGAGGGTGGCGAGGATTTTGACCTTTTTATCAGGCGTCATGATTTGCAGCTCTCAAGGATCAGAATGGCGCGGAAGTCGTTGACGTTGGTGCGGGTCGGCTCGGTGACGATCAGCGCATCGAGCGCCGCGAAATAGCCGTAGCCGTTGTTGTTGTCCAGTTCATCGCTGGCGCTCAGGCCCAGCGCGGCGGCGCGGGCGTAGCTGTCCGGGGTCATGATCGCGCCGGCGTTGTCTTCCGAGCCGTCGATGCCGTCGGTGTCACCGGCCAGCGCATAAACGCCGGGCTGGCCTTTGAGGTTCTCGGTCAGGCTCAAGAGGAATTCGGCGTTGCGTCCGCCACGGCCATTGCCGCGCACGGTCACGGTGGTTTCGCCGCCGGACAAAATCACGCACGGCGCTGCCAATGGCTGGCCGTGGTTGATGATCTGGCGGGCGATACCGGCGTGGACTTTCGCCACTTCGCGCGACTCACCTTCGAGGTCGCCGAGGATCAGCGTGCTGAAACCGGCCTGACGGCATTTCACTGCGGCGGCATCCAGCGATTGCTGAGGACGGGCGATCAACTGGAAGTGACTGCGCGCGAGGCTCGGATCACCGGGCTTGACGGTTTCCGACTCTGGGCTTTGCAACCAGTTGCGCACTGAAACCGGGATCTCGATGCCATAGCGTTTGATGATCGCCAGCGCTTCGGCGGAAGTGCTTGGGTCGGCCACGGTCGGGCCGGAAGCGATGACCGTGGCGAGGTCGCCTGGCACATCGGAAATTGCGTAGGTGTAGACAGTGGCTGGCCAGCAGGCCTTGCCGAGACGGCCGCCCTTGATCGCCGAGAGGTGCTTGCGCACGCAGTTCATCTCGCCGATGGTCGCGCCGGATTTGAGCAGGGCTTTGTTGATCGACTGCTTGTCGGCGAGGGTGATGCCTGCGGCCGGCAATGCGAGCAGGGCAGAGCCACCACCGGAGAGCAGGAAGATCACGCGGTCGTCTTCAGTCAGGTTGCTGACCAGTTCCAGCACGCGTTTGGCCACGGCCAGACCGGCAGCGTCCGGCACCGGATGCGCGGCTTCGACCACTTCGATTTTTTCGCACGGGGCGCCGTGACCGTAACGGGTCACAACCAGGCCAGACACTTCACCTTCCCAGCAATTCTCGACCACTTGCGCCATCGCGGCGGCGGCTTTGCCGGCACCGATGACGATCACCCGGCCGGTACGATCGGCAGGCAGATGGGCTTCGAGGACCTGGTTCGGATGGGCCGCGTCGATGGCTGTGGCAAACAGCTCGCGCAGCAGTTGTTGCGGATCGACCGACATGGCGGGCTCCCGGAATTCTTGTTATTCGAAAGGGCGGTAGAGATCCCTGTGGGAGCGAGCTTGCTCGCGAAAGCGGTGGATCAGTCAATATCCATGTCGACTGAAACGCCCTCTTCGCGAGCAAGCTCGCTCCCACAGGTTTTAAGCGGTGGGGCAATGGCTTATTTGTTGTCGCGAATCGAGAAGTTGGCCATGTGTTCCAGACCTTTGATCAGCGCCGAGTGGTCCCAGTTGCTGCCACCGATGGCCGCGCAGGTGCTGAACACTTGCTGGGCGTTGGCGGTGTTTGGCAGGTTGATGTTCAGCTCTTTGGCGCCTTGCAGGGCCAGGTTCAGGTCCTTCTGGTGCAGGCTGATGCGGAAGCCTGGATCGAAGGTGCCTTTGATCATGCGCTCGCCGTGCACTTCAAGAATCTTCGAGGAGGCGAAACCACCCATCAGCGCTTCACGCACCTTGGCCGGATCAGCACCGTTTTTCGAGGCGAACAGCAGGGCTTCAGCGACGGCCTGAATGTTCAGGGCGACGATGATCTGGTTGGCGACTTTAGCGGTTTGACCGTCGCCATTGCCACCGACCAAAGTGATGTTTTTGCCCATGGCCTGGAACAGCGGCAGAGCGCGTTCGAAGGCATCGGCGTCGCCACCGATCATGATGCTCAGGGTTGCGGCTTTAGCGCCGACTTCACCGCCGGAAACCGGTGCGTCGAGGTACTGCGCGCCTTTCTCGTTGATCTTCGCAGCGAAGGCTTTGGTGGCAGTCGGCGAGATCGAGCTCATGTCGATAACGATTTTGCCTTTGCTCAGGCCTGCGGCAACGCCGTCGGCGCGGAACAGTACGTCGTCTACCTGTGGGGTATCCGGGACCATGACGATGATGAATTCAGCTTCCTGCGCGACTTCGCGCGGGTTGGCCAGAGCGACGGCGCCAGCGGCAACCAGGTCGGCCGGGGCGGCGTCGTGGTGCGCCGACAGGAACAGGCTGTGACCGGCTTTCTGCAGGTTCGAAGCCATTGGGTGGCCCATGATGCCGGTGCCGATAAATCCGATTTTAGCCATGAGAAAATCCTCTTGTTTTTGTCTTGCTCAAGCAAATAGGGGGAAGCTGTTGCTTTTATGTAGGAGTGAGCCTGCTCGCGATTCAGGCGCTGAGGTACATCAGGTGTACCGAGGTGAATTCATCGCGAGCAGGCTCACTCCTACAGGGGAACTGCGTCAGATTGCGTTGTGGGTTTTCAGCCAGCCGAGGCCTGCTTCGGTAGTGGTCAGCGGCTTGTATTCGCAACCCACCCAACCCTGATAACCGATGCGATCGAGGTGCTCGAACAGGAAGCGGTAGTTGATTTCACCGGTGCCGGGTTCGTTGCGGCCCGGGTTGTCCGCGAGCTGCACATGGTTGATCTCGCCCAGATGCGATTGCAGGGTGCGGGCCAGATCGCCTTCCATGATTTGCATGTGATAGATGTCGTATTGCAGATACAGATTGGCGCTGCCGACCTGTTCGCGAATCGACAGGGCTTGCGCCGTGTTGTTCAGGTAGAAGCCCGGTATGTCGCGGGTGTTGATCGCTTCCATCACCAGTTTGATGCCCGCCGCTTGCAGCTTGTCGGCGGCGTATTTGAGGTTGGCGACGAAGGTCTTTTCTACGGTTGCATCATCAACGCCTTGCGGACGAATACCGGCCAGGCAGTTGATCTGGGTGTTGCCCAGCACTTGTGCGTAAGCGATCGCCAGATCGACACCGGCGCGGAACTCTTCGACCCGATCCGGCAGGCACGCGATACCGCGCTCGCCCTTGGCCCAGTCACCGGCCGGCAGGTTGAACAGCACTTGGGTCAGACCGTTGGCGTCGAGCTTGGCTTTGATTTCAGCGGAGCTGAAGTCGTACGGGAACAGGTACTCGACACCGCTGAAACCAGCCTTGGCGGCGGCGTCGAAACGGGCAAGGAAATCCTGTTCGGTGAACAGCATGGACAGGTTGGCTGCGAAACGCGGCATGGTGGTCTCCCGTTCTAGATTCTCGTTCCCACGCTCTGCGTGGGAATGCCTCAATGGACGCTCTGCGTCCGCTTTGGGACGCAGAGCGTCCCGGGCTGCA
>NZ_VCNJ01000117.1 GCF_005938625.1 Pseudomonas fluorescens | reverse complement strand
CTTGAATGGTCTGCCCCACCAGCAGGGGCAGGTTGGTGGCCGCAGGCAGGGTCAGGATCTTATAAGTGCTGTCCATCTGGGTGACTAGGATAGAAGGAAAGTTGATGGGATCGCCAGCAGCCCATTGCCAATGGTTGGCGGCTTGAGGGACGGTGACGGTGCCGCTGATGTCAACGCTGCCGGTGAAGTCGCCATCGGTGAAGGTCAGCGCCATGGCGCTAGAGGCTCCTCCAAAAGCTGCTGCAGCCAGGGCGGCTACCAGCAAAGACTTGTTCTTGTTCATTTTGCTGCTCCTGATATCAGTGATTGCCACATTTCGACACAGCGTTGCTGCTGTGATTGTTTGCGACGCCGATCAAGCACCACATCTGACGGTTCATGAGACGAAATGAGCCGTCAGATCTGGCCCCTCAAGGCGTCTCCCGCCACCCCTCAATTTCCAGTGCAAGGTTGAGTTCCCCCCGATAGCTTTTCGGATAGAGCAGCGACACCGGGCCGTCGCTACGCAGCGACACCGATTTGGCGCCTGCCGGCAGCGGGATGACCACGTCCGCTCTTCGGGGGAAGCAACTGGGTATTGACCGCCTCCCTAATCATCCACGGCTTTGCCCGACTTCTAAATTCCAGGCCGGGCGTAGGCATGTGTTGAGGGCGTATCAGCAAGAATAAGACGGCGGCATGCGCAGACTCACGGTCTGGGTTGGTGCGGCAGTGGTCACTAGAGGTAGATGGCCAAACTGGGAATCCCTGCTTGCTGGCGCACAGCAATACCCTTTTAAAGGCAATTGGCTTAGTACATGAGGTGAAGCAGGATCGGGCCGGTAACTTTGTATGGTAATAACTGAGTGAACGCATGTTAGGTCACCAGAAAGTAGTTTCAGACTAAATGCCTGAAATACATACGCGACTGATGCTGGCGCTAGCTAATCTGAGTTTATGTAAGCTGAACCCTCATTTTTCGTAAGGAAATCCTCAAGAGAGCTGAAATAGCCTCGAGACTATCTCCTGACAGCGGATGTCAAAAATTATGTTGCCGCTCGCCTTGAACCTCTCGCCTTTTAGATCTTGTGCATCTCTGTGTAAAACGCTATGCCTGGCACTGTTTTTATAGGCGCTGCGTCGGCTCGTCACCTTCCAGAGAATCTGGCGTACGGCATATTCTTCGCGCCTTTCGACACCGAGCAGCATTTTGTCGACTTGTGTAACGTTCGGGGTTCACCGTTTTGCGGAGTCGGCGAGGGGAGGCAGGGAACAAGGTCAGATAATTCGGTTTCAATGTCACAGCGCACATTGATGTCAACGATGAGTCATGGGCGCATAGCGTGATGGATAGGGCGACCAATGTCGCGGGCTATTACCGCATACGCTTCCGCGGCTACGTCGAAGTGATGGCCTCCTTCCGAGAGTTATTACAAATCGAATTAGTGCAACATTTATCCTCAGCAAAAACTCATCAAATAAAAAACGCAGCCTGAAAAAGCACTTATCCCCCTCCCGCCGACGGGCCGTGTGGTAATTTTTTTTGCAAAGCGTTTAGGTGTGAAATGACTTCCCCCCACCCCCTCCCCAGCGGGCCTCCCTACCGAAGTGCCCGTTTCCAAACTTGAAACCCTTTGCACC
>NZ_VCNJ01000116.1 GCF_005938625.1 Pseudomonas fluorescens | reverse complement strand
CCCACCCTAACCCTCTCCCAGAGGGAGAGGGAACCGATCCGGGGATATTTGAGGGCTGCACCGACGTGAACGTCCTGCTGTGAATCCATAATTGACACAGCCATTTCAGGTCGATGGATAACGCTTTGCTGTGAATCCATATTCGACTCGGTCTTTCAGGTCGATGTATGGCGCAAGACACCTCGGTCGGCCCCCTCTCCCTCCGGGAGAGGGCTGGGGTGAGGGAAGCGCTTCACTCGGATCGCGGATATTGCTCGGCACTCACCTGCTCCATCCACTCCACCACCTTGCCATCGAGCACTTCAGCAATCGCGATATGCGTCATTGCAGTGGTGGGCGCCGCCCCATGCCAATGCTTGGCACCCGGCGCAATCCACACCGTATCCCCTGGACGAATCTCACGCACCGGCTGCCCCCACTCCTGCACAAATCCGGAACCGGCCGTGACGATCAATGTCTGCCCCAACGGATGGGTATGCCACGCAGTACGCGCATTTGGCTCAAACGTCACCGTCGCGCCACTGACCCGCGCCGCTTCGGTGCCTTTGAACGGCGCATCGACGCGCACAATGCCAGTGAACCAATCCGCCGGGCCTTTGGCCGAAGGTTGCGAACCATTGGGCGTGACCGTCACACGTGGGTTTTCATTGGCCTGCACCTCACCCGCCAACAGGGAAAGGGTCAACGCAGAAGCGGCAATCGGGTTCATGGCAATTCCTCCAGATAATCAATGCCACCACTTTACCCAGCCGAACTATTCCGATAATCGTCTAGAATTCAAAAAAACTTATGCAGGACACTCATCAATGCTTCGGGAAAACGCCACCGACCTGCTTGCCTTCCTCGCCGTCGCCCGCGAGCGCAGCTTCACCAAAGCCGCTGCCAAACTTGGCGTTTCGCAATCGGCACTGAGTCACACGATTCGCGCACTTGAGGCACGTTTAGGCCTGCGCCTGCTGACCCGTACCACCCGCAGCGTCTCGCCCACCGAGGCTGGCGAACACCTGCTGCAAACCATCGGCCCACGCTTCGAAGAAATCGAACTGGAACTCGCGGCCCTGAGCAACCTGCGCGACACACCGGCCGGCAAGATCCGCCTCAACGCCACCGATCACTCGCTGGATTGGCTGCTGCGCCCGGTGCTCAAGGACTTTCTGCCGAAGTACCCGGACATCACCGTTGAGGTGAGCTGCGACTATGGTTTCGTCGACATCGCCGGCCAGGGTTTCGACGCCGGCGTGCGCCTGGGCGAAGACGTCGCGCAAGGCATGATCGCCACGCGCATCGGCCCGGACATGCGCATGGCAGTGGTGGGCTCACCCGCCTATTTCGCCAAACGAACCGCGCCGCAAACGCCACGCGACCTGACCGATCACGCCTGCAACAACCTGCGCCTGCCCACCAACGGCGGGCTGTACAGCTGGGAATTCGAGAAGGATGGCGAGAGCCTGAAAGTGCGGGTGTCCGGGCAGATCACCCTGAACGGCGTCTACCCGCTGCTCGACGCTGCGCTGGACGGTTTCGGCCTGAGTTACATCCCGGAAAACATCGTCGCGCCGTATCTGGCCGACGGCCGTTTACTGCAAGTGCTGGAGGACTGGTGCCCGACGTTTGCCGGTTATCACCTGTATTACCCGAGCCGGCGCCAGGCCGCGCCGGCGTTTGCATTATTGCTGGAGGCGTTGCGCTATCGCGGCTGAGGACTTGTCATTTTTTATAACAACCCGCAGCCCCCCAGGACGACTTGGCTATTTTGACTGCCGCTTCCACAGAGTTCGCCGCCACCGTCGCAATCTGTCCGCGCTGCATTCCCATACACACATACTTTTCATCGAGGGCATAGGCAGCAAACAATATCAAGACGAGGCAAACCCCAGTGAGGTAAGCGCATCTGCGGCTCTGCACGTCCATGATTGTTCTTCTTCGGTGAAGCGGAGGTCTCCATGATTACTCGCCAACACAAGCCTTCCAACTGTCAGATATGACAGTCCTTCAGACCATTTGGAAATTAATGGGCCAAGGAACCAAACATGAGTAGCGGTTCGCTGGCGAGATCGATCAACCCGCCAGCGCAATCAATTGATGCCGCTGTGCATCGGTCAGCATCGGCCCGAACCCTGCCTTGGCATTATCGGCCATATAGCGCGGATTACCTGTCCCGGGAATCACGCACGTCACTGCTGGATGCGAAAGCAGAAACTTCAACGCCAGTTGCGGCCAGCTGTTGACCTGCACATCCGACACCCAGCCCGGCAGCGGTTTGCCTTTGAGCCGCGCCAGCAATCCCCCGCCACCGAACGGCCGATTACAGATCACCGCGACGCCGCGTTCGCGGCACAAAGGCAAAATACGTTTTTCCACGCCACGGTCATCGAGGGCGTAGTTGATTTGCAGAAAGTCCAGTTGTTCGGCCTTCAACACTGCTTCGACTTCGTCATAGGCCGAGGATGTGTAATGGGTGATGCCGATATAACGGATGCGCCCCTGGGCTTTCCACTCACGCAAGGTTGGCAGGTGGGTTTGCCAGTCGAGCAGGTTGTGGATCTGCATCAGGTCGATGCGTTCGGTGCGCAGCAGGCTGAATGACTGCTCCATCTGCGCGATGCCCTCCTCGCGTCCGCGCGTCCACACCTTGGTCGCCAGAAATGCTGGCGAACGTGGCTCGTGGATGGACAGCAGTTCGCCGGTGGTCTGTTCGGCGCGGCCATACATCGGTGAACTGTCGATCAGCGTGCCGCCCTTGGTAAACAGCTCATCCAGCACCGCCGGCAATTGTCGATAGGCCGGATTACCCGGGGCGGCATCGAAACCGCGATAGGTGCCCAGACCCACGATCGGCAGCGACTCGGAGCTGGACGGGATGGCGCGGGTCTGCATGGCGTGGCCTCCGGAAGTCGCGGACGTGGTGGTTGTGGCCAACGCCCGATCAAAGGTGAAGACCGCCGAAACCCCGGCAGCCAGCGTGAGCAATCGCCGACGGGAGTAACCCTCAGTGTGGCTCATGCTGGTTCCCCTGCTGCGTGGATCTGTTGCATGTTGTGTGCGCGAGCGGCCCGGTTGCAGGGCTGGACTACACTGCGACAGCGATCCTTCACACACCGTTAAAAGTAGCCGAATGTCCCGAACCCTGATGTCACTCGTCGCATTGATCGTTGCCGTGTACCTGGTGTTGTGCGCGGCGCTGTTCTTTTTTCAGCGCTCGCTGATCTATTTTCCGCAGCCCAATGCTGTCAACAGCACCGACTCACAACTGACCCTGTCGATGCCGGACGCGCAGATTTCGGTGCTCACCCGCGAGCGTGCCGGGTCGCGGGCGCTGATCTATTTCGGCGGCAATGCGGAGGATGTTTCGCGCAATCTGCCGGAGTTTGCCGAGGCGTTTCCTGATTACGCGGTGTATCTGCTCAACTATCGCGGCTTCGGTGGCAGCGGCGGTTCCCCGTCCGAAGCGGCGATTGCCGAGGATGCCTTGGCACTGTTTGATCAGGTGTACGCCAGCCACCCGCAAGTTTCGCTAATTGGCCGCAGCCTGGGATCGGGCGTCGCCGTGCGTCTGGCCAGTCAGCGACCGGTGCAACATTTGATTCTGGTGACGCCTTACAACAGCCTCGAAGAAATCGCGGCACGGCAATATCCGTGGGTGCCGGTGCAGTGGTTGCTCAAGGACCGTTTTGAATCCGGCAAATACGCCGCGCATATCCGCGTGCCGACGTTGTTGCTGGCGGCCAGTGACGACGAGGTGATTCCGCGCGCCAGCACCGAGCGTTTGCTGGAGAACTTCCCGCAAGGCGTGGCGGTGCTCAGGGTGGTGCCGGATTCGGGGCATAACTCGATCTCCGACCGAGTGCAGTATTTGCAGTGGATGGGAGATGTGTTGAATCGGTGATAGTGGTCTGCCTGTGTCTTTTGTATTGTTTTCAGTGACGCCATCGCGAGCAGGCTCATTCCTACAGGGGAACGCATTCCAAATGTAGGAGTGAGCCTGCTCGCGATAGCGTCATCCGGCGCAACATAGCGCTCTGTTTGATTCCACTGTTCGTCGCTTCGCCGTAAAGCCTTCACCGCCCCTTGAACCAAGTCCAAAAAGCCCAGTCCTACTCGCGCCGCTTTCTGCGGTTCACTCACCTTTTGCGCTGTCCTCCTTCAGAGCTGCCCGTCTCATGCGCCACGCCGTTCGTTCGTCTCGCTTCGTTTCGCTGTGCCTGCTGATCCTTTCACCGTTGTTCGCTGAAACCGCCCAGGCCGGTGCGGAACGGCAACTGGTGGCCGCCATCAACGACTATCGCGCCCATCCGCAACGCTGTGATCGACGCCCGGCGCAACGGCTGGCACCGTTGGCGCTGAAGTCGAGCCTGGCCCTGCCGATCGGTTATCGCTACGCCGGCGGCATGCGTGAAGCGTTGAAGTCGTCCGGTTATTCCGCCGTTGCGGTGCGCAGTATTCGCGTGATCGGCGCCGAGGACGCCGAAGAAGCTTTCGACCTGCTGCAAGACGAGCACTGCGCCGCGCTGCTGGATGCGAGCTACGCCGACATCGGTGTCAGTCGCTCACGCAATGAATGGCAAGTGGTGTTGGCGCAGCCGGTGCTCGACCGTCGCGTCGGCGATAACCGCAGCGTCGGCAAGGCCTTGCTCGCTGAGGTCAATGCCGCGCGCGCCCGGCCACGGATGTGCGGACGCCAGCGCTTCGCCGCCGCCCGGCCATTGAGCTGGAACGCCGCGCTGGGCGCCGCCGCGCAGGGGCACAGCAAAGCCATGGCCTACGGCAACTACTTCGCCCACCGCGATCCGGACGGCGACCTGCCTGCCGATCGCGCCCGGGCGGCCGGCTATCGCGGTCGGCAGATCGGCGAAAACATTGCAGCCGGGCAGAGTTCGCCGGGCAAGGCTATGGCCGGATGGCTGGCCAGCCCTGGGCATTGCGCCAATCTGATGAACCCGATGTTCACCCAGGTCGGCGCCGGGTTTGCCAGTGAGGCGCGCAGTGATGAAGGGGTTTACTGGACGATGGTGTTTGGTGCGCAGTGACTGGTCGCGCCAAGTCCCAATTTCAACAATTCTTTGCGCAGTATTGAAGGTTCCCGAACGGCCAATCCGCCCTGCCATTCGAGTGGCAACAAATGATTGAGCTTTTGCTGGCTGACCTCGGCTGGCGCCAGAAAACAGCTTTTGCGGTCGCGGATACTGATCACATTCAGCAGCCAGTCATCGCCCTGCTCTGCCATCCAGCGCTTGATCATCGGCCGGTGTTTTTGCAGCAAGGCGTCGGCATCCCAAACAGTCATCTGCGCAAAAAAACACGGCAGGTTACTTTCGGGTTTCATCTGCTTCGAGTCGGCCGCCAATGCAGCGGCCAGGTCCGATTCGATGCTGGCCTGGCATTCCAGAAAATATTGCCGAGGCCAGTCTGTCGGCAGTTTTGCCCGTGAAGCGAGGTCGGCGTAGGCCTCAATGTCCGCTGGCGTGGTCATCTGCCCGGTGAAATTCAGCGTGTTGTCGAGAATCGCGGTGGCCAGTAACGCTGCACTTTGCACGCTGATCTGCGGCAGCCTACCTGCCGCCTGCCAGCGCTGAAAAACCTGAGTTGCCGCAGCGCCGATCGGACGAATATCGGCGGCAGACCCAAGCTTCTGCACCCAGTAATGCTCGAACCCCGGATGATGATCGATGACTTCTACCACTCGCTCAAGCACCACCAACGGGTCGAAATGGTGATAGTCCGAGACATCGACCAGGACAAACTCATCGTCCAGCGTCGGCGGGTAATCGTCAAAAGTCGCATCCCAACCGAGCACGGTTTGCGACACGCTGGCGTTGGGTTGCGCGCTACTGACGGCGCGGGCGGGAACGCCTTGCTGGTTGAGCAATTCTGCATAGGCGATGCAGCAGGCGTAGGCGTCGATGTCCAGATAGGACGCGCCGCAGGTGATGATTTTCATGGGCCGGCAAAATCGCACATTTTCATGACGTTGTGGTGACAGCGAAAAGATCGCAGCCTCCGGCAGCTCCTATACAGGATTTATGGTTTCCCTGTAGGCGTTGCCAAAGGCTGCGATCTTTTGATCTTCAGGCTGCGCGCTGTCCTCCCGCGACCATCGCCGAAGCCGCCAGCATCGCCCGCAACAACACCGCACAGCCGGCCGCCAGATCATCCGGCGCGGCGTTCTCGATTTCGTTGTGGCTGATGCCGCCCTCGCACGGCACGAAGATCATTCCGGCCGGACCGAGTTCGGCGAGGAAGATCGCGTCATGCCCGGCGCCGCTGACGATGTCCATATTCGACAAGCCAAGCCCTTTCGCCGCACCGCGCACCGCTTCCACGCAGCCTTTTTCGAAGTACAGCGGCGGGAAGTCCGCTGTCGGCGTCAGCTCGTAAGTCAGACCGTGTTCCTCACAGGTGGCTTCGATGACTTGCTTCACCTCAGCGATCATCGAATCGAGACGCGCCGGTTCCAGATGACGGAAGTCGAGGGTCATGCGCACTTCGCCGGGGATGACGTTGCGCGAGCCGGGATAGGCTTGCAGGCAGCCGACCGTACCGCAGGCATGGGGTTGATGGCCGAGGGCGGCGCGGTTGACGGCGCCGACGATCACCGATGCGCCGACCAACGCGTCTTTACGCAGGTGCATCGGCGTCGGGCCGGCGTGAGCTTCGACGCCGCGCAGCTTGAGATCAAACCACTTCTGCCCCAGCGCACCGAGCACCACGCCGATGGTTTTCTGTTCGTCTTCGAGGATCGGACCTTGTTCGATGTGCGCCTCGAAATAAGCGCCAACCTTATGCCCGCTGACCTTGCGCGCGCCGGCGTAACCGATGGCGTTGAGCGCCTCACCGACGGTGACGCCGTCGGCATCGACTTTGGCGAGGGTTTCTTCGAGGGTGAATTTCTCCGCAAACACGCCGGAACCCATCATGCACGGGGCGAAGCGCGAGCCTTCTTCGTTGGTCCAGACCACCACTTCCAGCGGCGCCTCGGTTTCCACGCCGAGGTCGTTGAGCGTGCGCAGGACTTCGACGCCGGCGAGCACGCCGAAGCAGCCGTCGAACTTGCCGCCGGTGGGTTGGGTGTCGATGTGGCTGCCGGTCATCACTGGTGGCAGATTCGGATTGCGCCCGGGGCGACGGGCGAAGATGTTGCCGACGGCATCGACCGTGACGCTGCATCCGGCGTCCTTGCACCACTGCACGAAGAGGTCGCGGGCCTGGCGGTCGAGATCGGTCAGGGCCAGGCGACAGACCCCGCCCTTGACCGTGGCGCCGAGCTTGGCCAGCTCCATGAGCGAGGCCCACAGGCGATCGCGGTTGATGTGCTGATGGGTTGATTGCAGAACGTCTACGGCTGCGTTCATGGGGATCTCCTCAGTGCTGATACCGATAGTTCCCATGCTCTGCGTGGGAACTCATCCATGGACGCTCTGCGTCCGCTGTTGGGACGCGGAGCGTCCCGGGCTGCATTCCCACGCAGAGCGTAGGAACGATCATTTGTTACACCGCTGTTTTAACGGCAGAGGGTTGCGCCGGCATCACGCACAACCCGTAATAAATAATCCCGCCCAACGCCGAGCCGGTGAACCAGCCGTAGCTGTAAAACCAGCTGAACGCATCGCTGCCCAGCGACAACAAGGTCAGCACCACCGGCACACCAAAGGCGAGAAACCCGGCCCGGTTCCACGCCGGATACACGTCATCGCGGTACAACCCGGCCAGGTCCAGTTGCTGTTTCTTGATCAGGAAATAGTCCACCACCATGATCCCGGCGATCGGCCCGAGCAGGCTCGAATAGCCCAGCAGCCAGTTGGAGTACACGGTTTCCAGGCTGACATCGGAAACGATCAAACCGAGTTTTTTCAGCAACTCATGGCCCATCAACAACAGCCCGACAAACCCGGTCAGCAACACCGCTTTGGTGCGGTTGATCACCTTGGGCGCGATGTTCTGAAAGTCGTTGGTCGGCGAGACGATATTGGCGGCGGTGTTGGTCGACAGCGTGGCGATGATGATCAACGCCATGGCCACCGCGACCCACACCGGGCTCTGGATATGGCCGATCAGGCTGACCGGATCAGAGACGGTCACGCCCACCAGTTTTACCGACGCGGCGGTCATGATGACGCCCAGCGAAGCGAACAGAAACATCGTCAGCGGCAGGCCGAAAATCTGCCCGAGAATCTGATCCTTCTGGCTCTTGGCGTAACGGCTGAAGTCGGGAATGTTCAGCGACAACGTCGCCCAGAAACCAACCATTGCGGTCAGCCCGGCGGCGAAGTAACTGACCACACTGGCGCCTTCCGGACGTTTGGCCGGAATCGCCAGCAACTCGGTCATCGAAACATTGGGCATCGCCCACACCAGCAGACCGATGCCGACCGCCACCAGCAGCGGTGCCGACAACGTTTCCAGCCACTTGATCGACTCGGCGCCGCGAATCACCACCCACAGATTCAACGCCCAGAAGATCATGAAACCGATCACCTCCCCGGTGCCACCAAGGGATTTCCAGCCGTCGAAAATCGAGCCAAGAAACAGGTGAATCGCCAATCCGCCAAACATCGTCTGAATACCGAACCAGCCACAGGCCACCAGCGCGCGAATCAGACACGGCACGTTGGAGCCGAGGATGCCGAACGATGAGCGCAGCAACACGGGAAAGGGAATGCCGTACTTGGTGCCGGGAAAGGCATTCAGCGTCAGCGGAATCAGGACGATGACGTTGGCAAACAGAATCGCCAACAGCGCTTCACCGACCGTCAGGCCAAAGTAGGCGGTGAGTACGCCACCGAGGGTGTAGGTCGGCACACAGATCGACATGCCGACCCACAGCGCGGTGATGTGCCATTTGTTCCAGGTTCGTTCGCGCACCTTGGTCGGTGCCATATCGTGGTTGTAACGGGGACTGTCGAGGACGTCGCTGCCGGCTTCGAGTTCGAACAAGCCGTCGCGCTCGGTCACTTGCGATCTGTTCTGTTGCATGGCCGCTCCACTGTTCTTCTGATTATTTTTTTGCTCATCAGGCGGCTGTACCCGAGGGTACGAACCGGACGATGGCCGGAGGAACTGACAACTTTCGTGCACCGGCCATGGTGTCAGCGGCGGCATCAATAAACGTGCCGGGTGCCCCGCTTACGCATCGGGCGGTGTTTCAAACGCTTTGCAACTTTCTGATATTCATCAGTTTTAATTATTCACCGGATGAGTTCGCGGAAACTTGTCTGGGTGCTCAGGCTAAACACCTGGCAAGTTGTCCGAACAGACAGGACTCAAACTGGTGCACTGCATTTATTTTCATCGTGAGCGAGCAACCGCAGCTCAACTTCAAGCGGCTGATTTCACATAGGAAATCTTGCTCATATTTCCATCCTGTCAAGTGCGTCAAAATGGTGAACAGCCTCACCATTTTGGTGATTTACGTTTTTTATCGTTATTTTTCATACACTTAAAACAGTCATAAGCTTATAAAAAATAATCTTGATCTATTGCAAATCTGCGACTAGCTTCTATTCCTGACAGCGCTGACAGGAATACACCCTGCAACGCTGTACATCAATAAAACATCTAGAACCGACACAAGTCGGTCAATGCCTGCGAGGAACTCGGAATGTCTCTGTTGATCCGTGGCGCCACCGTTGTTACCCATGATGAAAGTTATCGCGCCGACGTCTATTGCGCCGACGGCGTGATCAAAGCCATCGGTGAAAACCTTGATGTTCCCGCCGGCACCCAAGTCCTCGACGGCAGCGGCCAATACCTGATGCCCGGCGGCATCGATCCGCACACCCACATGCAACTGCCGTTCATGGGCACCGTGGCCAGTGAGGATTTCTACAGTGGCACGGCGGCTGGTCTGGCCGGCGGCACCACGTCGATCATTGATTTCGTGATTCCCAATCCGCAGCAGTCATTGATGGAAGCGTTTCATCAGTGGCGCGGCTGGGCGGAAAAATCCGCGTCCGACTATGGCTTTCACGTCGCCATCACCTGGTGGAGCGAGCAGGTGCGTGAGGAAATGGCCGAGCTGGTCAGCCATCACGGCATCAACAGCTTCAAGCATTTCATGGCCTACAAGAACGCGATCATGGCCGCCGACGACACGCTGGTGGCGAGTTTTGAACGCTGCCTGGAACTCGGCGCGGTGCCGACCGTGCATGCGGAAAACGGCGAACTGGTTTATCACCTGCAACGCAAGTTGATGGCCCAGGGCATCACCGGGCCGGAAGCGCATCCGCTGTCGCGCCCTTCGCAGGTTGAAGGTGAAGCGGCGAGCCGGGCGATACGTATTGCCGAAACCATTGGCACACCGCTGTACCTGGTGCACGTCTCGACCAAAGAAGCCCTCGACGAAATCACCTATGCGCGCAGTAAAGGTCAGCCGGTTTACGGCGAAGTATTGGCCGGGCATTTGCTGCTCGACGACAGCGTCTATCAGCACCCGGACTGGCAGACCGCGGCCGGTTATGTGATGAGCCCGCCGTTCCGTCCGCGTGGTCATCAAGAGGCGCTGTGGCACGGACTGCAAAACGGCAATCTGCACACCACCGCGACTGACCATTGCTGCTTCTGCGCCGAGCAGAAAGCCGCAGGGCGCGATGACTTCAGCAAGATTCCCAACGGCACGGCCGGTATCGAAGATCGCATGGCGGTGCTGTGGGACGAAGGCGTCAACAGCGGGCGTTTATCGATGCAGGATTTCGTCGCCCTCACCTCCACCAACACCGCGAAGATCTTCAATCTCTATCCGCGCAAAGGTGCGGTTCGCGTCGGCGCCGATGCCGATCTGGTGCTGTGGGACCCGCAAGGCACCCGCACTATTTCCGCCAAGACCCACCATCAGCAGGTGGACTTCAACATCTTCGAAGGCAAAACCGTACGCGGCGTGCCGAGCCATACCGTCAGCCAAGGCCGGGTGGTCTGGGCCGATGGCGACCTGCGTGCAGAGCGCGGCGCCGGGCGGTATATCGAACGGCCGGCGTACCCGGCGGTGTTTGATTTGCTGAGCAAGCGGGCTGAGTTGCATAAGCCGACTGCAGTTAAACGCTGATCCCGCGAAGATGATCGTTCCCACGCTCTGCGTGGGAATGAAGCCCGTGACGCTCCGCGTCACTGGACGCAGATCGGAAGAGC
>NZ_VCNJ01000115.1 GCF_005938625.1 Pseudomonas fluorescens | reverse complement strand
GCACCTCCTGACCATAATTGATACCTGTAAACCATGTCCCCGGTCTCAAACGTAAAGGATGTACCCGGTCTTTACCCACCCTAACCCTCTCCCGGGGGGAGAGGGGACTGATTGGGGGATGCTCAAGATGTACGCCGACCTGAACGCTCTCTACTGAATCCATAATCGACTGGCTATTTCAGGTCGATATAAAACGCCAGACACCCTCAGGGAGAGGGGACTGATTGGGGGGATGCTTGAGAAATACGCCGACCTGCAAGCTCTCTATTGAATCCATATTCGCTGCAAATCGCTCAGGTCGATCATTTTCGCAAGACACTTCGGTCAGTCCCCTCTACCTCTGGGAGAGGGTTAGGGTGAGGGCAACTCCCGATCACACCGCCGGAAAATGAATCCTGAACGCCGCCCCACCCATCGGCGAATCCCCCAGCGCGAGTTTGGCGTTGTAGCTTTCGATAATGTCCTTGACCACCGCCAACCCGATCCCCTGCCCCGGATGCTGGGCATCCAGTCGCTCGCCACGCTCGAGAATCCGCGCACGCTGATCCGGTGGTACGCCCGGGCCGTCATCTTCGACGCACAGTTCAATCCCGGCCAGGGTCTCGCGCACGCTGATACGCACTTCGCCCAGACACAGGCGATAAGCGTTTTCCAGCAAGTTGCCCATCATCTCCAGCAACGCACCCTGCTCGATCGGCACATAACAATGCTCCGGCAGATCGAACGCCACCCGCACATGTTTATCGCGGTAAACCTTGTCCAGCGTGTCGCACAAACTTTTCAGCACCGGTTGCAGTCGCACTTGGTGCCGCACCAGACCGCTTTTACGCAAGCTGGCCCGTTGCAGTTGATAGCTGATCTGCTGGCTCATGCGTTCGATCTGGCTTTGCAGCACCCAGGCCTGATCGCGTTCTTCGGGACGTTGAGCCATGTCCTCGCTGACGCCCTGCAACACCGCCAACGGCGTTTTCAAGCTGTGCGCCAGATCATCGAGAGAATCGCGATAACGACTGCGCTGCTGGCGCTCGCTATGCAGCAAACGGTTGAGCGAGCCGGTCAGGCGCAGCAGTTCGCGCGGATGTTGTTCAGTCAGACTTTCACGGGTGCCGCCCTCGATTTCGTCGAGTTCCTGACTGAGCCGGCGCAAGGCTTTGAGGCCCCATGTCAGGCCGATCCACAACAGTGCCAACAGCACGAGTAACGCGGCGCCGAAGCCCAGATAGAGATTTTCACGCAGGCCTTCGAGGGTGGTTTCGTACTCGCGCACGGGTTGCAGGGCAACGATGCTGAACGCCGCGCTTTTGCCACCGAGCAGTTTGACTTCAACGTCGTAGACGAAGAATTCCTGACCATTGGTTTCGCGGATCCGCGCGAACTCGTTACCGAGTCCGTCGTAGCGCGGTTTGTAGTTGATCTGCTCTTCCTGGGTAGCTTTCGAGCGCCAGACCAGGTGCCCTTCGCGGTCGTAGATGTAGCCGAGCAAACGGAAGTCGGTGAGATTGAAGCGCTCATCCGGCAATTGATTGGGCATCACCAGCCGACCGTTTTCGATGCGCGCGGCAGAGATCAGCGTGGTCACGTCCGAAGCCAGGCGCTGCTCGATCGAGTCTTGCAACGCCAGGCTGAACGCGCCTTGCATCGCCGGCAGCAAGGCGAGCATGAACAACACCGCCAACGTGGTGGCGGCGAGCATCAAGCGAACGCGAAGAGAACGAATCAAGTGCAGCGCTCATTGAACAGGTAGCCGAGACCGCGCACGGTGTCGATCGGTTTGAACCCGGCCGGGCCTTCGAGCTTGCGGCGCAGACGGCCGACCAGCACTTCGATGACATTCGGATCGCGCTCGTCGTCGTCCGGGTAGAGCTGTTCCATCAAGCGATCCTTGGGCACCACTTGCTGGTGGTGACGCATGAGGTATTCAAGGATGCGGTATTCGTAAGCGGTCAGCGCCAGAGGCTGCTCGTCGAGGGTCGCCTGCTTGCGATTGAGGTCGAGCAGCAGCGGCCCGGCGACGATGGTCGACTGGGTGAAACCGCTGGAGCGGCGCAGCAAGGCATTCAAACGCGCGTCGAGTTCTTCGAACTGGAACGGCTTGACCACGTAATCGTCGGCGCCAGCGGCGAGGCCTTCGACCTTGTCCTGCCAGTTGCCGCGCGCGGTGAGGATCAGGATCGGGAAGGTCTTGCCCCCCGCGCGCAACTGGCGGATCAGGTCGAGCCCGCCCATGCCCGGCAGGCCGAGATCGATCACGGCCAGGTCGAAGTTGAACTGTCCGGTCTGGTACAGCGCCTCTTCGGCATTGGCCACGGACTCGACCACGTGACCGCTCTCCGTCAGGCGAGTTTGCAGGTGATGACGCAACAGCGCTTCATCTTCGACGACCAACAGTTTCATGACCTTCTCCTAATCACTTGAAATCTCCACAACCACCTGTGGGAGCGAGCTTGCTCGCGAAGGCGGTTATTCAGTCAACGAGGTGTTGAATGAAACATCGCTTTCGCGAGCAAGCTCGCTCCCACAGGGTTCCAAGGCGATTCGCTCCTTAGAAATTGTAGTTGGCCGACAGATAAGTCTGGGCGCTGCTGGTCAAGTCCAGCGAGCCTTGCTTGCTGCCGCCGCTCTCTTTCATTTCAGTGCTGGCGTTGCTGCGCAGGTAACGGTAACCGAGTTCGACCGAGGTGTTCTGCGAGACTTGCTGCAACACACCGAACTGGCCGCCAACCGCATAACCGATGTCACTGTCGCGGCTGTAGCTCGGCGAATCCTGAGTCAGCTTGGTCAAACCTGCCGTCGCACCACCGAACAGCTTGGTGCTGCCGCCCACCGGATAGAACAGATCGTAGCTGCCCAGCAGATTTTCCTGGCGCAGTTTAATGCCATTGTGCGAACCCGACACGTTGTCGTAGGTGGCGTAGTAGCGACCCTGGCTGTTTTGCTGACCGAGGCGTACGCCGTAGGTATTGTTGCCGTCGATCGCGCCAGTGGCATTCGGGTGATCAAGGTTGTTGTTCAGCGAATTGGATTTGTTGATCTTGTCACTGGTCTGGCCGAAGGTCAGGCCGGCGAAGTTCGAAGTGGTGTCGGCCTGGGCCGCGATACTGGCGCTCATTACGGTCAATGCCAGCAACAGTTTGTTAAAACGAGTCATGGGTATTTCCTCTTTCACAGTGCTGTTTGGGTATGGCGCAAGGTTACTGACCTTCCCCTGTACCGCCCCTGAACCGTCTCTGAACCCGACCTGAACCAAATGAACTAGGCTGATTTGAACTTTTATTGTCAGGAGACCCGACCATGCGCCTGTTCCTTGCCCTCACTTTACTGGCCGTCAGCAGCCTCACTCAGGCTGCGATCAAGACTGAAGAAATCCCCTATCAGAGCGCCGACGGCACGAAACTGATCGGCTACTACGCTTATGACGACGCCATCAAAGGCAAACGCCCGGGCGTCGTCGTGGTGCACGAATGGTGGGGCCTGAACGATTACGCCAAACGCCGCGCACGCGATCTCGCCGCACTCGGCTACAGCGCGTTGGCGATCGATATGTACGGCGAAGGCAAGAACACCGAGCACCCGAAAGACGCGATGGCGTTCATGCAGGCGGCGACCCAGGATGCGGCGGCTTCCAGCAAGCGCTTCGAGGCCGGGCTGAATTTGCTGAAGAAGCAGCCGCAGACCGACGTCAACAAAATCGCCGCCATCGGTTACTGCTTCGGCGGCGGCGTGGTGCTCAACGCCGCGCGGCAAGGTGAGCCATTGGCGGGTGTGGTGAGTTTCCACGGTGCACTGGCGACCAAGACCCCAGCGACGCCCGGCAGTGTGAAGGCGAAGATTCTGGTCGAGCACGGCGCGCTGGACAGCATGGTCACGCCGGACAATGTCACCGCGTTCAAGGCGGAAATGGACAAGGCTGGGGCTGACTATAAATTTGTCAGCCTGGAGGGCGCCAAGCATGGCTTCACCAATCCGGATGCCGATCGCTTGAGCCATGGCGAGCACGGTGGCCCGGACATTGGTTACAACAAGGCCGCGGATGAAAAGTCCTGGGCGGACATGAAAGCGTTCTTCCAGAAAATATTTAGCTAACCCGCCGGCACCTGATCGTTCCCACGCGCAGCAAAGGAATGCAGCCCGGGACGCTCTGCGTCCCAAAGCGGACGCAGAGCGTCCATTGAGGCATTCCCATGCAGAGCGTGGGAACGATCATCTCGACCTTGCCTCGACTAACCGGCAAAATGCCCGCCATGAATCTCACCCCCGCCCTCCCCGCCTGCTGCACCGCACTCGACAGCCACTGGCCGTTGCCGACGGTGTTGCCCGACACCGTGCTGCTCAGCACTCACTTCGATCCGGCTCAATTGCTTGGCGATGACTTTCGCCGTAGCGCCATTGAGCCGCCGCCGAGCATTCAGCGCTCGGTGGCCAAACGTCAGGCGGAATTTCTCGCCGGGCGGATTTGCGCCCGCGCGGCGTTGCAGCAACTGGAAGGCAGCAGCGTGGTGCCGGCGATTGGTGAAGACCGCGCGCCGATATGGCCCGCGCATATTTGCGGCTCGATCACTCACAGCACCGGCCGTGCTGCGGCAATTGTCGCCAACAAGCAACACTGGCGCGGTTTGGGCATGGATCTGGAAAACCTGCTGAACACCGAACGCGCCGAGCGCCTGGCCGGGGAGATTCTGACGCCACCTGAAATGCAACGCATGAAGGCCGCCTCGCGAGATCAGTTGGCGTTGTGGGTGACGCTGACGTTTTCGGTGAAAGAAAGCTTGTTCAAGGCGCTGTATCCGATCGTGCAGCAGCGCTTTTATTTCGAGCATGCTGAAGTGCTGGAGTGGACTGAGGCGGGTCAGGCTCGATTGCGTTTGTTGACGGACTTGTCGGCCGAGTGGCACAACGGCACTGAACTGGAGGCGCAGTTCGGGGTGCAGGATGGGCAGTTATTGAGTCTGGTCAGCATCAAGGCCTGAAATCTTTCGGTGCCTGCAAGGGCCTCTTCGCGAGCAAACTCGCTCCCACAGGAAATCGCATTTCAAATGTGGGAGCGAGCTTGCTCGCGAAGGCGGCATCGCGGCCACCACAAGAATTACCGACGCTCCTGATTCCTCGGCCAACTCAGGCTGAAACACGCCCCACCTAGACTCTTGCTCTTGCCAATAATCGCCCGGCCGTCATGCCAGTGAATGATCCGCCGCACAATCGATAACCCCAGACCGTGCCCACCCGACGCCCGCGTGCGGCTGTCATCCAGACGCAGGAACGGCGTAAAAATCCGCTCCCACGCCACTTCCGGCACGCCCGGGCCGTCATCCTCGACGTCGACGCGGCAGCGCAATTGCCCGACCTGATAACTCACCGTCACGTTCGAACGGGCATGGCGCATCGCGTTGCTCACCAGATTCTGCAATGCGCGGTGCAGATAACGCGGCTCGGCCTCCACCCAGGCATCGTCGTTATCAGCGGCGGAGAGGCACAAACCACGCTGCACGGTGACCTCGGCGCGCAACGGCGCCAGTTCCTCGATCACCTGATTGACCAGTGCATCCAGATCAATACGCTGGAAGGTCAGCGCCGGTGAACCTTGTTCCAGCCGCGCATAGGTGAGCATTTCATCGACCAGCTTATCGAGGTCTTCAATGTCGTGATCCATGCCTTCGCGGTACTTCTCCAGCGCTTGCGGCGTGGTCGCCGAGCCGATCATTTCCAGACCGAAACGCAGGCGCGCCACCGGCGTGCGCAGCTCGTGGGACACCGCGCGCACCAGTTCTCGCTGGATCGCCAGCAACTGTTGCAAGTGCTCGGCCATACCGTTGAACGCTGACGCCAGGCGCCCCACCGAGTCGGCACCGCGCGCCGGCACACGGGTTTCCAGGCTGCCCTTGGCAATCCGCGTGGCCGCTGCTTCAAGGCCGCGCAAACGGCGTTCGAGCTGACGCACCAACAGATAAACAATGAGGCCGATCAGAGTCAGGCCGAGCGCAGCGATCAGCACCAGCCATTCCGGCGGGTACGGGTTCATCTGATACAGCGGGCCGATCTCCAGCACCCACGGCGTACCGACCATGCCGGCAAACACGCGGATCGAATCGCCGCCCTTGCCCAGCGCCATCACCGTGTCGCCTTCGGCCACGCGGCGGCTCTGGTCTTCGTCCATGTCGGCGTCATTCACCGTGACCAGGCGCAGATCGAAACCGAAACCCTTTTCTTCCTTTATCTGCGCGAGGCGCTTGGGCTGCTCGCCGACCGGTACGCGCACCAGTTCATCGGCCAACAGGTAAATGGTCGCGCGGGCCAGTTGCTCGCTGATCTGCTGCACTTCCCCCACCAGCACAAGCTGCTCTTTGTCGCTGACCATTCGATAGACCTTCGCCGCGTGCGGGCCGGTCTGCTCGACCAGCGCCTGACCACGCTGCACGCGGGTGCGCTGGGACAGGTCAAGATCGGTCTCGGCAAACTTCTTCAGTGCCAGCGGAATCCCCAGCAACCGCTCCCACACCAACAACGCACGATGGCGCTCGGTTTCATTCATCGGTTGCAGGTTGTCGGCCATCAGCGAGAACGTGCCGTGGGCCAGACGCTCGCGGTACTGCTCGCTGCGTACCTGATTGAGCAGGTTCAGCGCCAGCACGCCGAGCACCGCCACCAGAATCAGCGCTGCGCACATGCCGCCGTAGATGCGCAGGAAGATCGAGTTCACAGCGGCAGGTCTACGCAGGCTTCCGGGACGAACAGGTAGCCTTTGCTGCGAATGGTCTTGATCAGCCGTGGGTGGTCGGGGTCATCGCCGATTTTCGGGCGGATCCGCGAGATGCGCACATCGATCGAGCGGTCCTGGCCGTCGTAGCCGATGCCGCGCAGTGCGGTGAAGATTTCCTCGCGGGACAGAATTCGCCCGGCGTTGGACACCAGCAGCCAGAGCAGATCGAATTCGGCGCTGGTCAGTTCGATACCATTGTCACTCAGCCATGCCTCGCGCAAGGCGTCGTCAACCACCAACGGGCCAAATTGCAGACGACGGGATTTCTCGGCGACCGGTTCAGGCGTGTCACTACGGCGCAGCAACGCCTGGATGCGCGCCAGCAACAGACGTGGCCGCACCGGTTTGCAGACGTAATCGTCGGCACCGAGGTCGAGCCCCTGGATCTGATCGGCATCGTCGGTGCGCGCGGTGAGCATCAGAATCGGCCCGTCATACTGATTGCGCACTTTGCGGCAGATGCTCAGGCCATCCTCGCCGGGCAGCATCAGGTCAAGGATCACCAGATCCGGCTGCTCCTTGATGATCCGTGCCGCCGCCAGCGCACCGTTACCTTCGATGTCCACGCGCAGTCCATTGGCTTGCAGGTAGTCGCGCGTCAGTTCGGCCAGTCGCTGGTCATCCTCGACGATCAATACCTGAAAGGCTTGTTGCTCCACCGGTGACCTCTGCTTTCTATTGTTATTGATAAAAGGAAGGCGATTGCCCAGACACACAATCCCCTGTAGGAGCTGTCGAGTGAAACGAGGCTGCGATCTTTTGATTTTGTTTTTTCAAGATCAAAAGATCGCAGCCTTCGGCAGCTCCTACAGGAATCCTCTCGTGTTTTTGTCATGTTTGGGGAGGATAAGAATGCCTGTGCATGGGCCGATTGTATAAACGGCGTACAGCCAGAACACAAGTCGGTAAATGCGTTCGGAGAAGGCAGTTTTTTGTGATAGGGTTCGCGCCCTTAAAAAACCGCTGAAGCGTTTTTCCCGGTGAAAAAACGGAGACAAACGGTCTAGCTCAGCAGGTTCGCGGCCTACACGCTCGTTCCTCGTTTCACACACAATTTACGCACAGGTTTATCCACAGGTAGTACGTTGCAACACCCCTCAAAACGCATTATCTTGTAGCACGGCGAAAAAAAACCCCTACATATAGGGTTTTTGACTTAAACGCCCAACCACATTTCAGACCTGAAACTCAAGCGATTTATTGCCGGTTTCCGGTTGAACCAAGCAAGTTTTTCAAAGCCCAAACCGCACTTGCGGATGGCACCGTTTTTTACCTCGCAGCGGCGAGAACGGTACGGGTGTTGCAGTCATTACTGTCACCTGGGAAGGAATCCGGTTCGAGCCCTGGCTCGTAGCCAAAAACTTCGGCAAGGATGCGGCTTCATCAGCCTTTTTTCCTACTGTCCCGAAGTTGTTATACCCGACGCCCGTCGGCTGTAGTGCTTCTGGACAGAACGGTGGGCACCATGATGGTGCCCAAACAAACATAGAGAATGTGGAGACCACCCCCCATGCAAACCGACACAACTCGCGAGAACCCGCAGGGCACCTTGCCGCAGGCCGCTGATTCGAATTCGGATCTGGCAGCCACCGCGCCTGGCCAACTGCGCGTGATCAAGCGCAATGGCACTGTCGTTCCTTACACCGATGACAAGATCACCGTCGCTATCACCAAAGCGTTCCTCGCAGTTGAAGGCGGCACCGCTGCTGCTTCGTCGCGAATCCATGACACTGTTGCGCGCCTGACCGAACAAGTCACCGCGACCTTCAAGCGTCGCATGCCATCGGGCGGCACCATCCACATCGAAGAAATCCAGGACCAGGTCGAACTGGCCCTGATGCGTGCCGGTGAGCAGAAAGTCGCTCGCGACTACGTGATCTACCGTGACGGTCGTTCGAAAGAACGTGCTGCCCACGCGCCGGCCGAAGAAGCGGTCAACGCTCACCCGTCGATCCGCATCACCCGCGCTGACGGCAGCCTGGCGCCGCTGGACATGGGCCGCCTGAACACCATCGTCACCGAGGCCTGCGAAGGTCTGGAAGAAGTCGACGGCGACCTGATTCAGCGCGAAACCCTGAAAAACCTCTACGACGGCGTGGCTCTGACCGACGTCAACACCGCTCTGGTGATGACCGCCCGTACGCTGGTTGAGCGCGAGCCGAACTACTCGTTCGTGACCGCCCGCCTGCTGATGGACACCTTGCGTGCCGAAGGTCTGGGTTTCCTCGGTGTGGCCGAAAGCGCCACCCACCACGAAATGGTCGACCTGTACGCCAAGGCGCTGCCGGCTTACATCGCCAAAGGTATCGAGTTCGAACTGCTGAACCCTGTGCTGGCCTCCTTCGACCTGGAAAAACTGGGCAAGGCGATCAACCACGAGCGTGATCAGCAATTCACCTACCTGGGCCTGCAAACCCTGTACGACCGTTATTTCATCCACAAGGATGGCGTGCGTTTCGAACTGCCGCAGATCTTCTTCATGCGCGTGGCCATGGGCCTGGCGATCGAAGAGAAGCAGAAAGAAGACCGCGCGATCGAGTTCTACAACCTGCTGTCGTCCTTCGACTACATGTCGTCGACCCCGACCCTGTTCAACGCCGGCACCCTGCGTCCACAGCTGTCGAGCTGCTACCTGACCACCGTGCCGGATGACCTGTCGGGCATCTACCACGCGATCCACGACAACGCCATGTTGTCGAAATTTGCTGGCGGTCTGGGCAACGACTGGACGCCGGTGCGTGCACTGGGTTCGTACATCAAGGGCACCAACGGCAAGTCGCAAGGCGTGGTTCCGTTCCTGAAAGTGGTGAACGACACCGCCGTCGCCGTTAACCAGGGTGGCAAGCGCAAAGGCGCTGTGTGTGCCTACCTGGAAACCTGGCACATGGACATCGAAGAGTTCATCGAGCTGCGCAAGAACACCGGTGATGATCGTCGTCGTACCCACGACATGAACACTGCCAACTGGATCCCTGACCTGTTCATGAAGCGTGTCTTCGATGACGGCAAGTGGACCCTGTTCTCGCCATCCGAAGTGCCGGACCTGCACGACCTGACCGGTAAAGCTTTCGAAGAGCGTTACGAGTACTACGAAGCCCTGACCGAATACCCAGGCAAGGTCAAACTGTTCAAGACCATCCAGGCTAAAGACCTGTGGCGCAAAATGCTCTCCATGCTGTTTGAAACCGGCCACCCTTGGCTGACCTTCAAAGACCCGTGCAACCTGCGCAGCCCGCAGCAGCACGTCGGCGTGGTTCACAGCTCGAACCTGTGCACCGAGATCACCTTGAACACCAACAAGGACGAGATTGCCGTTTGCAACCTGGGCTCGATCAACCTGCCGAACCACATCGTCAACGGCAAGCTGGACACCGCCAAGCTGGAACGCACCGTGAACACCGCTGTTCGCATGCTCGATAACGTTATCGACATCAACTACTACTCGGTGCCACAAGCGAAGAACTCCAACTTCAAGCACCGTCCAGTCGGTCTGGGCATCATGGGCTTCCAGGACGCTTTGTACCTGCAGCACATTCCTTACGGTTCCGACGCTGCCGTCGAGTTCGCCGACAAGTCGATGGAAGCGGTCAGCTACTACGCGATCCAGGCGTCCTGCGACCTGGCTGACGAGCGCGGCGCTTACGAGACGTTCCAGGGTTCGCTGTGGTCCAAAGGCATCCTGCCGCTGGATTCGCAACAGATCCTGATCGAGCAGCGTGGCCAGAAGTACATCGACGTTGACCTGAACGAATCCCTGGACTGGGCACCGGTTCGCGCCCGTGTGCAGAAAGGCATTCGTAACTCCAACATCATGGCCATCGCACCGACCGCGACCATCGCCAACATCACTGGCGTATCGCAGTCGATCGAACCGACCTACCAGAACCTGTATGTGAAATCGAACCTGTCGGGCGAATTCACCGTGATCAACCCGTACCTGGTTCGCGACCTGAAAGCTCGCGGTCTGTGGGACTCGGTCATGATCAACGACCTGAAGTACTACGACGGTTCGGTTCAGCAGATCGAGCGCATCCCGCAAGAACTCAAAGAGCTCTACGCGACCGCGTTCGAAGTGGACACCAAGTGGATCGTTGACGCCGCCAGCCGTCGTCAGAAGTGGATCGACCAGGCCCAGTCGCTGAACCTGTACATCGCCGGCGCCTCGGGCAAGAAGCTCGACGTGACCTACCGCATGGCCTGGTACCGTGGTCTGAAAACCACTTACTACCTCCGTGCCCTGGCCGCGACCAGCACCGAGAAGTCGACCATCAACACCGGCAAGCTGAACGCTGTTTCCAGCGGCGGCAACCACGGCGACGATTCGGTTCTGGCTGCTCCTGCCGGTCCTGCTCCAGTGCCAAAGGCTTGCGCGATCGACGAGCCGGATTGCGAAGCTTGCCAATAAGCTGAGCTGAATCAGGCGTTGCGAGACGCCTGATACTCTCCGGGCAAAAGAAACCCCCGACAGACTTCTGGTGTGTCGGGGGTTTTCTTTTGTCTGGAGTAAAAATCGAAGTAAAAAAAACGGCGAAACCTGAATGCAGGCTTCGCCGTTTTTATTCGTACAACGGCTTTTGTCAGACCGCGAATGACTCGGTCATTGCCTGCCCTACGACAGGAATGGTGAAGGATTGACCGTTGTTGGTGTAGAACGTTTCGATGGTATTCCCGCCCTTGTACCAGTCCTTCAGGAACACACCGGAATCCAGGTTGCCGCTTTGCAGATCGGCGGCATTGAAGATGTAGGCGCCAAGGTCGTTCTGGACAATCCGCACATCACTGACACTCTGAATGTTCTTGAGGGTGACAGTGTCGATCCCGGATGTGCCTGTGTCCTGGATGCCTACCATGGTTTTCGAGAACACAATATAGGCGTCACCGCTCTCTCCGCCCAAGGCATCACCCGATCCGCGCAAGTTCAACGTATCAACACCTGCACCACCCTGGAGTTCATAGCCATAACCGGTACCCGTCAAGGTATCGTTACCGTCACCACCATAGGCAATTCCTGCCGACACGGTGATGTTGTCGTTGCCAGATTCACCATAAAGAATGCTGCCGGCATCGTCATCGGCACTGCGCATGGTGTCATTGCCGTTACCACCGTAAAGCGTATCGGCCTGGACGCCGCTAATAGTCAGTGGTCCGAATGCACCGGTATCAGTGGCGGTGCCGCCATAGATAAAGTCATCCCCCTCACCACCATAGATGAGGTCGTTACCCGCCCCGCCCTCAAGCTTGTTCGAGTAGGCGTTGCCAGTCAGCGTGTCATTGAATGCCGATCCCATCAGGTTATCGATGTTAATCAGCACGTCACCTTGAGCGTCGCCGCCTGCGGCAGTGCCCTCCAGCAAATTGATCTGAACGCTGCCAGTGCTGGTCAAGTACCAGGCGCCATCACCTCGACCAACACCCGTCAGCAGATCGGCGCCAGCGCCACCGACAAAATTCTCCGCCGCAGCGGCACTGCCCGTAAAGCTGTCGGCCTGTGTCGTACCCTGGAATACTTCGATCGACGTATAGATATCGCCGGCGGCCGCGCCAGTCAAAACAGGTGCGCCCAGATCCAGGGTGACACCGCCAGCTTCGTCGGCAAAGCTCACCATGTCCATACCGAAACCACCGTCGAATCGGTTGATGCCCGCATCCCCGACAAACGCATCACTGAAGTCAGAACCCAAGATCGCTTCGATACTGCTGTAAACATCGCCGGCGGCAATTCCGGTGTGTATCCCGGTTTTGGTATTGAGGGTCACGCCCTTGTCGGCATCGCCATAACTGACCGTATCAAAACCCTCTCCACCGATGAGTTGGTCTGCTCCTGCGCCACCGAACAACGTGTCATTGCCAGCCCCACCCGTGATGATGTTGTCCGAGGCATTGCCACGAGCAATGAAGTTGCCGGTACCGGTGAAAGTCAGACGCTCGACTTCACTGGCCAAGGTGATGGTGTTCAGTGTGGT
>NZ_VCNJ01000114.1 GCF_005938625.1 Pseudomonas fluorescens | reverse complement strand
AAGGATGTACCGGTCTCTACACGGGCGGCGTTCCGATGAGGGTAAGCTTTTCCTACGCAACAAACTCCTCCCGCAACATCGCCACAAACGCCTCCCGCGCCGGATGCACGCCGGCGTTTTCGTGCCAGTAAAACAAATTGTCTACGGCCGTCAGCTCAGCAAACTCATACCCCACACACCCAGCCCCTTTCGCGTACTGCTCAAACACGCCCTTGGGCACCAGCGCCACCCCTGCCCCGGCACTCACACAACCGACAATCGCCCCATAACTGGCGAGACTGACGATCGGCAGCGACAACCCCTGACGCAACAGCCAATGCTCCAGCGCCGCCCGATACGGACAGCCCTGCGGCCACATGAACACGGTTTTGTCCTGCAGATCATCAATGCCGCGCACCGGCCCGAACGAGGTCGATGCAATCAGCAGCAATTCTTCGCGATACATCGGCGTACGCTTGAGCTGCGAACGTTCGACATCCACCGCGACAATCGCGCCGTCGAGGCGATGGCTGACGGTGTCGTCGAGCAACTGCGCCCAAGTGCCGGTCGTGAGTTCCAGCGCCACTTGTGGATAGCGCTTGTGAAACTTCGCCAGCAGGCGCGGCAAACGCCCGGTCGCCGAGGATTCAATGGCACCGATACGCAGTGGCCCGGACGGCTCGGAAGAAGGATCGACCGCGCGTTTCGCTTCAGCGGTCAGCGCCAGAATCTTCTCGGCATAGGTGAGAAACGTCTGTCCCGCCGGACTAATGCGCAACCCGCGTCCCTCACGCAGAAACAGCGCAACGCCCAACTCGGCCTCCAGCGCCTTGATCCGCGCGGTGATGTTCGACGGCACGCAGAACAGTTTTTCCGCCGCCCGCGCGATGCTGCCAACCTCGGCCACAGTCTTGAACATACGGATTTGTGCCAGCTCCATACTCATCACTCTGAGTGAACATTTGTCGCAGTATAAGTCAGTTGTGGCGAATGATTGCGCGCCCGGATACTCGGCGCATCAACACCACTGAGCGCCTGATCATGCCGCACCCTTCCCCGTGGAAAATCCTCTTGGCGATGACTTTTGTCGTCGCTTGCTGGGCCTATTCGCCGACCGGAATTCACATCGGCCTGCAAGCCTACGTCCCCGGACACCTGGCCTTGCTGCGGTTTCTCCTGGCGTCGTTGTTCATGGCTGTCATCGCCGTGTTTAAAGGCATTCGCCTGCCGCACTGGCGCGATGTGCCGCTGTTGTTTGCCTTGGGTTTCTTCGCCGTGAGCCTGCATCACGTCGCGCTGAACATCGGCCAGCAAAGCGTCAGTGCTGGCGCTTCCAGCGTGTTGGCGCAATCGAGTCCGTTGTTCAGCACATTGTTGGCGCGGTTCTTGTTCAAAGATCAGGTCAGCGCCTGGCGCTGGGGTTGTGTGTTGCTCGGGTTTGTCGGCGTGGTGATCGTGGTCAGCGGCGATAAGGGCTTGGGCGCTATCGATGCGCATGCACTGCTGATCTTGCTGGCGGCGGTTTCATGGAGCGTTTACTTCGCCCTGCAAAAGCATCATGCACGGCGTTACGACGGCTTCAGTCTGGCGTGTTATGCGGTGTGGTCGGGGACGTTGATGCTGCTGATTTATCTGCCCGGGCTGGGTCAAGCCATACTGAATGCGCCGCTGCGGATGCAGTGGGCGGTGTTGGCATTGGGCGTGTTTCCCAGTGCGCTGGCCTATCTGGCGTGGGGCTTTGTGCTCAAGCATGTGGATTTGAGCCGCGCGACGATGACGTTGTACCTGATACCACCGACGGCGATGGGAATTGCGTCGATTGGGTTGGGGGAGCGGCCGACACTGATGGTGCTGGTGGGGTCGGTGGTGGTGTTGATCAGTGTGTTGGCGTTGAATCTGGAGCGGCGGGTTGGGGTGGTTCGGACAGCCGGGATCTGATCTGAAATCTGTTTTGAAGCCTATGCCGTCTTCGCGAGCAAGCTCGCTCCCACAGGGAGAATGCGCTCCAATGTGGGAGCGAGCTTGCTCGCGAAGGGGCCAGCACAGACAACGCATTAATCAAATGCCAATCACCGATCAGCGCCGATCATCCGACAACGGCGTCGGCTCATCCGCCGGCGGTACATCGTCATCCGCCGCCGGATCCTTCCAGTCTTCGGGCCGATCAGCATCGCTCAGCGGATCACGCCCCGGGGGCATTCCCATCGGTGAGTCGTGATCGGCCAGGGTCGGTTCATCGGTACCGGGCATCGGCCGGGTTGGGTCGGTGGGCAGCACACCGCCCTGAAACAGCAAATCGTTAGCCATGACGCACCTCACTCAGGAGGTCCGGAATACCCGGGCCGTAAAGCTTGGAATCGGACCTGTGGGCGGCGTGCTATCGAACAGACCAACGGCGTTCAACCCTGCGCGGAAAAGCGGTCGCGACTGTTGGTCAGGTGCAGCCACATCGCTGCCCGCGCAGCATCGGCATCCTGACGCTTGATCGCATTCAGAATCGCCTCATGTTCCAGATGGGCAAGTTGCCCGAGCTTGCTCAAATCCGCCGCGCCGCGTTCGGCGGCGTTGAGCCGGTTGCGCGGAATCATCGCGCTGCCCAGGTGCTGCATGATCTCGCTGAAGCAGACGTTGCCGGTGGCTTCGGCGATCAGCAGATGAAAGCGCCGATCAGCCTCGACGCAACTGTCGTTGTTGTCGAGCAGGCGTTGATAGTCATCCAGCGCCTGACGCATTTGCAGCAATTGCTGCTCGGTACGGCGTTGCGCCGCCAGCGCCGCTGCTTGGGTTTCCAGGCCCAGACGCAATTCAAGAATGCTGCGCACGCCGAGCGCGGTATCGACATTCAGACGCAAGCCCTGCTCCGCTGCACGCTCGATGACGAACGTGCCGATGCCGTGGCGCGTCTCGACCAGTCCCGAAGCCTGCAATTTGGAAATCGCCTCGCGCACCACGGTGCGGCTGACGCCGTGTTCCCGAACGATGGTGTTCTCCGACGGCAGCTTGTCGCCGGGTGATAGCTGACCAAGAAGAATGCTCTGGGTGAGTTTCTCCACCAGATCATGGGCGAGGTTGTGTGCGCGTTTGCGTGCGGGGGCGTCGAGGTCTTCTTGCATGGTCGGTTCCGGTGATCGGGGCTCGCCGATCGTAGCATTGCGAGGCGGGCTGACGGGATTGATTCTAGCGTCTCAACTTGTATGACAACATTCAAATAAATCGAAATAAACCAGGACTCCTTGACGGTTGCTCGCGGGCAGCCGGGTAAATTTATCGCAACCCTAAAAGTAAAACACCCAATGAACACTGGGAAAAAATACGAAAAAGTATAAGAAACCGGCCTTCCAGATAAAATTAATCGGCCCTCCCCACTTGTAGGACAAAAATTTCCAGTTGTATGATGTCTATCAACAACGCAGCACCCGCCCTACCCCGCATAAAAATAATCAGTGGGAGAAAACCAAGTGAAAACCTCCGTCTCCGGGATGAACGAGGGCGTCGATTCGACACTCGCCTGCGCCATCTCGAAAGTGAAACGCCACGTCCTGCCGCTCTTCGTGATCATGTTCATCGTCAATTACATTGACCGGGTGAACATCGGTTTCGTCCGCACCCACATGGAACACGACCTGGGTATTGGTGCCGCCGCTTACGGCTTCGGCGCCGGGCTGTTCTTCATCGGTTACGCGCTGTTCGAAGTCCCTTCCAACATGCTGCTGCAGAAAGTCGGCGCACGCATCTGGCTGACCCGCATCATGTTCACCTGGGGCCTGGTCGCCGCCGGCATGGCGTTCATCCAGAACGAAACCCACTTCTATGTGCTGCGCTTTTTGCTCGGCGTGGCCGAGGCCGGGTTCTTTCCCGGGGTGATCTATTACTTCACCCGCTGGCTGCCCGGTGCCGAACGCGGCAAGGCGATTGCGATCTTCCTCAGCGGCTCGGCCGTGGCCTCGTTGATCTCCGGCCCGCTGTCGGGTCTGCTTCTGCAGATCAATGGGCTGGGCATGCACGGCTGGCAATGGATGTACTTCATTGAAGGGATGTTTTCCGTGTGCCTGTGCGTGTTTGTCTGGTTCTGGCTCGACGCCAAACCCCACGACGCGAAATGGCTGAGCCGCGCCGAACAGGACGCACTGGTCAACGCCATCGACGCTGAACAGAAGGCCCGCGAAGCCGCGACGCCGATTCGGCCATCAATGGGCAAATTGCTCAAGGATCGCCAGATCATTCTGTTCTGCCTGATCTATTTCTTCATTCAACTGACCATCTACGCGGCAACCTTCTGGCTGCCGAGCATCATCAAGAAAATGGGCGAGATGAGCGACTTCCAGGTCGGCCTGTTCAACTCGATTCCGTGGTTGCTGTCGATCATCGGCATGTACGCCTTCGCCTCGTTCTCGGCCAAGTGGAAACACCAGCAGGCGTGGGTCGCCACCGCACTGTTGATCGCTGCTGCGGGGATGTTCATGTCCACCACCGGCGGGCCGATCTTCGCTTTCGTTGCGATCTGCTTTGCTGCGCTGGGTTTCAAATCCGCTTCGTCGCTGTTCTGGCCGATTCCTCAGGCCTATCTGGATGCCCGCATCGCGGCGGCGGTAATCGCGTTGATCAACTCGGTGGGCAACCTCGGCGGCTTCGTCGCGCCGACCACGTTCGGCCTGCTCGAAGAACACACTGGCTCGATTCAGGGCGGCCTCTATGGCCTGGCCGCGACCTCGATCATCGCCGCAATCATCGTCTTCTTCGCGCGCACCGCACCGAAACCTGCTGCTGAAATTGCCGTGGCCGATGCCGCGCCAAAGCACGCCTGAACCTTGCCTTAAAAGGATAAGAACATGACCGCACACGACATCGCCAAAGCCCCGATCATCACCGACATGCAAGTCATCCCGGTGGCCGGCCACGACGGCATGCTGCTCAATCTGAGTGGCGCCCATGGGCCGTTTTTCACCCGCAACATCGTTATTCTCAAGGACAACGCCGGCCACACCGGGGTCGGTGAAGTGCCCGGTGGCGAGCGCATTCGCCAGACCCTCGAAGACGCCCGCAGCCTGGTGATCGGCAGCCCGATCGGCACCTATCAGAAGATCCTCAATCAGGTGCGCCAGACCTTCGCCGACCGCGATGCCGGAGGCCGTGGTCTGCAGACCTTTGACCTGCGCATCACCATTCACGCCGTGACCGGCCTCGAAGCTGCGCTGCTCGATCTGCTCGGTCAGCATCTTGATGTACCGGTGGCGGCACTACTCGGCGAAGGTCAGCAACGCGACGAAGTTAAGATGCTCGGTTATCTGTTCTACGTCGGTGATCAGCGCGAAACCGACCTCGCCTATCGCAGCGAACCGGACGCCGACAACGACTGGTTCCGCGTGCGTCACGAGAAGGCCATGACCGCCGAAGCCGTGGTGCGTCTCGCCGAAGCGGCCCATGCGAAATACGGTTTCAAGGACTTCAAACTCAAGGGCGGCGTGCTCAGCGGCGATGCGGAAATCGAAGCGGTGACGGCGCTGGCCGAACGTTTTCCTGATGCGCGGATTACCCTCGATCCGAATGGCGCGTGGTCACTGAAAGAAGCCATTCGCTTATGCCGTGACCAGCATCAGGTGCTCGCCTATGCCGAAGACCCGTGCGGTGCGGAAAACGGTTATTCCGGTCGCGAAGTGATGGCCGAGTTCCGTCGCGCCACCGGGCTGAAAACCGCCACCAACATGATCGCCACTGACTGGCGTGAAATGGGCCACGCGATCCAGTTGCAGTCGGTCGACATTCCACTGGCCGACCCGCATTTCTGGACGATGCAAGGTTCGGTGCGCGTGGCGCAGATGTGCCATGAATGGGGCCTGACCTGGGGCTCGCACTCCAACAACCACTTCGATATCTCGCTGGCGATGTTCACCCATGTCGCCGCTGCTGCGCCGGGCGAGATCACCGCGATCGACACCCACTGGATCTGGCAGGACGGCCAGCGGTTGACCAAGGCGCCGCTGCAAATTGTCGACGGTCTGGTGCAAGTGCCGAAGAAGCCGGGGCTGGGCGTGGAGCTGGATATGGATCAGGTGGCCAAGGCTCATGAGCTATATAAAGGCATGGGCCTCGGCGCGCGCGATGACAGCGTGGCGATGCAGTTTCTGATTCCGGGGTGGAAGTTCGATAACAAGCGGCCGTGTCTGGTGCGTTGAACCTGATCTCCAATCCACCACGGTCCCTATAGGAGTGAGCCTGCTCGCGATAGCGGTGTGTCAGTTGATGTAAATGTTGACTGACACATCGCTATCGCGAGCAGGCTCACTCCTACAAGGGTTGTGCGTTAACCAGAGATTTGCAGCAGCCAGGTTTTGAACGCCGTCATCGCCGCCGTTTCAGGCCGCGACTGCAACCGCGTCAACCAGTAACTCCCCGTCGTAATCTCAATCGCAAACGGCTGACAAATCGTCTCCGCCGCCAGTTGCCGGGCGAACATCAGCGGCGGCGCCAACGCCACCCCGCTGCCCTGCAACGCCGCCTCCATCATCGCCAACGATGAATCGAAAACAATGCTCTGCGGCGGCGCTGCATGGGTTGCCAACCCGGCAGCCTGAAACCACTCCGGCCATTCATCGGTGCGATAGGAACGCAGCAGGGTTTGCTGCAGCAAATCCCCCGGCGAATGCAATTGCCGGGCGATTTCCGGGACGCACAACACCGACAGCGGTGCATCGAGCAAACGCGTCGCCTCGATGCCATGCCACGCCCCTGCGCCAAAACGGATCGCGTAATCCAGCCCTTCCGCCGCGACATCCACGCGATTGTTGTTGGTCGACAGCCGCAAATCTATGAGCGGATGTTTCGCCCGGAAGTCCGCCAGCCTCGGCAACAGCCAACCCACGGCAAACGTACCGACCGCGCCAACGGTCAACATTTCGCGGTACTGTCCACCGGCGAGGCGTTCGAGAATCTGCGCGATGTGATCGAACGAGGTGCTCAGCACCGGCAGCAAGGTTTCGCCTTCACTGGTCAGCATCAGCCCACGGGGCAGGCGTTTGAACAGGGTGACGTTGAGTTGCGCCTCAAGGCTTTTCACCTGATGGCTGACGGCTGCTTGCGTCACACACAACTCCACGGCAGCGCGGGTGAAGCTCAAATGACGCGCGGACGCTTCAAAGGCGCGCAGTGCGTTGAGCGGCAATTGCGGTCGAATCATGCCCAGTCCCAAATTTTTCTAATGGCTCGTGCGAGTTTTCGTCGTTTGTCGATTGGCATCGAGCTGACTAAATTGGCGGCGCTGATCAGTCGCCCAACGAAGAAATCGCCCGCAGTGTAGCGGGATAACATCATCAACACTCATGGAGAGTGGTTCACTCATGTCATCCATTCAATCGAGCAAAGTCATTTGCTGCGCCGCTTTCGGCCTGTTTTTCGGCGCCACTTCCTGTCTCGCCGCCGTACCCGGCGATGCGCAGTTGCAAGCGTTGGTCAACGACGCGGTAACACCCGTGATGCAGCAGCAGAACATTCCCGGCCTGACCGTAGCGCTGACCATCAACGGCAAGGCGCATTACTTTAACTACGGCGTCGCTGCCAAAGACACCGGGCAAAAAGTCAGCGAAAACACCCTGTTCGAAATCGGCTCGGTGAGCAAAACCTTCACCGCCACCCTCGCCGGTTACGCCCAAGCCACTGGCAAACTGGACCTGTCGACCAAGGCCAGCCAGCTCTGGCCAGAATTGAAGGGCAGCGCCTTCGACAACATCAGCGTGCTGCAACTGGGCACCTACAGCGCCGGCGGCTTGCCACTGCAATTCCCCGACGATGCGGATTCGTCTGACAAGATGCTCGGCTATTTCCAGCAGTGGAAACCGGTGTATCCGGCTGGCAGCCATCGTCAGTACTCCAACCCGAGTCTGGGACTGTTTGGTTATCTGGCGGCAAAAAGCCTCGGCCAGCCGTTTGATCAGGCGATGACGCAAACCCTGCTGCCGAAACTTGGCCTTTCGCACACCTATCTCAGCGTGCCTGCTGCGCAAATGGACCTGTATGCGCAGGGTTACGACAAGAACGACAAACCGGTCCGCGTCACGCCCGGTGCGCTGGACTCGCAGGCCTATGGCGTGAAAACCAGTGCAGTGGACATGCTGCGTTACGTTCAGGCCAACCTGAAGCCTGAAACGCTTGAAGCGTCCCTGCAACAAACCATCGCCAACACCCACATCGGTTACTACACAGTCGGCGACATGACCCAAGGCCTCGGTTGGGAAATGTACCGTTACCCGATCAGTCTCGAACGCTTGCTGGCCGGCAACTCGACGGAAATGGCCATGCAGGCGCACAAGGTGCAGTGGCTGAATCCGCCGCAACCGCAGCCGCATGACGTGCTGATCAACAAGACCGGCTCTACCGGTGGCTTTGGCACGTATGTAGCGTTTGTGCCGGGCAAGGACGTTGGCATCGTGATCATGGCCAACAAGAACTTCCCGATTCCTGAGCGGGTGAAAATCGCTCATACAATTCTCAGCGCTGTCGCTGACTGAAAATCAAAAGATCGCAGCCTGCGGCAGCTCCTACATTGACCGAGTAAAAACCCGATCCTGTAGGAGCTGCCGCAGGCTGCGATCTTTTGTCTTTAAAGCTGCGCCTGCAACTTCCAGCCGATGACATCCATCAGGTCGCAACTGTCCCGCAACGGAATCGCCATCACCCGGGCGAAATCCTGCAGCAGCAAGGTGTCATGTCCCTTGCCATCCCCCAGAGCCAGCGTCTCCATCAGTTGCGTCACACAACGCAAACGGTAAGCCGCCGTGCCATGCAGCACATCCACCGGTGCTTCGCGGTCGATCAGCAGAGCGGGAATCTTGCAGTCAATCCCGGTAAGCGGAATGTATCGCGTCATGTTTGAACCTCCCTGTTCAATGTTGCGTCGCCGCAGGAGGATCGAGATTGTCTAGCGCCCGATTGACCATCAACTCGCCGAGCACGGCCAATTGCTGAATCGACAAGGCGAGACTGCGCGTTGAACCTTGCAGTTCAGCGGCCAGTTCGGTGGTCAGGACGTTCAGTGAAGCGAGGGTTTCGCAAGCGTGGCAGAGCAGCGTGGGGGTATCGATATCGGGGAGGATGGTGAAGAGGTGGCTGATGGGATCGGGGTGATGCGGGTTGCGTAAGCGGGGGTTGTTGGCGTCGAAGGAGCCTGAATCCATGGGGGATTCGGGAGGGTTTGGCGTTGGTTTTTTCATGTATGAAGCACCTTAGTGAATTGTAGGAAATACTACCTTTCTCACTTCCACATGAGGGTGGCAGCTGTACGCAGGTGTGGAAGACCAGGCCAATCCACCAAAACCCGGCGCACTCGAAAGTGCCCCTGCGCACAGCCGCCAAAAACGCGGCGATGTTGACATAAATAACGTCGACATGCGCTTTTGAGACATTGATGGATGTAACCGACAACCGGACTTCCACGTCCGACCACTGTGTTTTGCAGCGGCCAAAGAAGACTATCCCTCCTCCCCAAAACCCACCAGTTCACCACCGCCGCCGCGACTTGCAGGAAAAATCCACGGGACTTGAAGGGGGTTTGTGTCAGACGTTTCCGCCGGCACATGCTGCAACGACTTTGGGTAAGCGAATGAATTTGTTGTATCTACACTGCATCGAGTCAATCTTTGGACGAGGATGGCGTCGGGCAAAGAAACAGTCATTCGAAGGGCGCAGTGATGGAAATCAAAAGTTTGAAACTTACGGATGTCGGACACTTTGGAGACATGGATATTCAGTTTGCCCCTACCCTGACACACCGCTCGAACATCACGGTGCTAGTGGGAAACAACGGCAGCGGAAAAACCACCATTCTGAAATCCCTGAATATTTGTCTGAGCTGGCTAATTGCAAAAATTCGCTCCAATAAAGGCAATGGCAAATACCTTGTCGATGAAGACATTCGCAACGGCGCCTCAGGAGCCGTCCTTTCGATTGGCATCACTGACGTTTCACACCCGCGCGCAGCTGACAGTGATGCGAGCTCCGAAAACGAATTATTCGTATGGGGCGCTGCCCGAAGTCGCCAGGAAGGTGCAGTCTCGGACCGTGGATATTTAAACGAAGTCAGACTGCTTGCAGACCACTACCGCACTCAACTCACCGCCGACGATAGCGCCTCACTCCCGCTGATCGCTTATTACCCGGCCGAACGTTGCGCTCTTGGAGTCCCGCTGAAAATCAGCAGCAAACAAGCCTTCGATCAACTCGACGGCTACGACACCAGTTTTCACGGGGGCGTCGATTTTGGCAGTTTTTTCGGATGGTTCCGTGAACGCGAAGACAGCGAAAACGAAGACGGGATTTCCGGTTCCGCACTGGCCGAAATCGCGGAAAAATTCGGTGCTGACAGCGACGTATGGAAAACCCTGGCCAATGTGAAATCCTCCACTCGCGATCGCCAATTGACTGCCGTTCGTTCGGCTCTGACTGCGTTCATGCCGGATTTCACTAACCTGCGCGTACAACGCAAACCGCATCTGCATATGGCCGTCGACAAACATGGCGCGACATTCAATGTCACTCAGCTCTCGCTAGGCGAAAGGTCGCTGATTGCGTTGGTGGGTGATATGGCCAGGCGTCTGGCAATGATGAACCCGTCGATGGACAACCCCCTGCACGGCGACGGCATTGTTCTGATCGACGAGGTGGAATTGCGCATGGATCCGCAATGGCAGCTCGGTCTGATTGCACAATTAGGTACGACCTTTCCCAATTGCCAGTTCGTGTTGACCACGCATTCTCCACTGGTCATAGGTGATGCCAAAGGTGTGCTGGTTTACCTGCTTGATGAGGGCGATAGCCGTGGGTAGACAACTTGCTGCGAAGGCATCAGTGCCAGCAAATATGCAGGTAATGGAATAAACATTGTAGGAGTGAGCCTGCTCGCGATAGCGGTGTATCAGTCAACGCTGATGGTGACTGATACACCGCTATCGCGAGCAGGCTCACTCCTACAGGGGACGCGTTTTATTCAGTGAGTGTGCGATCAGTCATCCGGCATTTCCGGCGGCTTGGCCGGTTTCGCAGGCTTGGCGGGTTTGGCGTTCTTCGCGCCTTTTGCCGGTTCCGGCGTAGCAGCAACCGGCGCTTGAGCCGCAGCGGCCGCTTCCTTCTCGGCCATCGGCATGGCATCGATGGTGTCGAAGATCTTCTTCAAGTCCACCGCCTTCGCTTCATCCCCCGAAGCCGAGAGTTTGGTCTCGCCGTCCTTGCCCACCAGGAACACTTTCGGATACGCCCCGGCACCGAGCTTCAGCGAGCGCAACAGCGCCATGGTGTCTTGCTGGCCCATGTCCTTGCCGTCGAGTTGCCCGGACATATTGAGGATGGTGTAGACCTTGATGTTGCGATCGGTGACACCCTTTTTGTTGGCGGGATCCTCCAGCGACTTTTTCAGGGCCACCCACACGGGGTCGACGGTGCTTTGTGCGATCACGATCAGCGGTCGGGCGCGGCCCATATCCCCGGCGATGGGCGAATCGTTGTCAGCGGCGAACAAGGGGCCGGCAATCGCCAGCAAGAGTGTCAGGGTCAATGACCTGATGAGCATGCGCATCTCCTTTTGATATCCACGCTCTAATGATTGCGCATCGTGGCGATTGTTCCGGGACAACCCGGCAAATATCTTCCGCCTAGTCAGAAGCTTAGGACAGGCGCGACATTGCGCAACATATCCGAGGTGATCGCAACGCGGATTTGATTACCTTTTATGACCGCATTAGGGTGACGGTTCCGCCAATGGAATGGAGTTCACCCGTATGCACATCGATTACCTGTGCGATCACCCCGAATTGATCGAAGAACTGGCCACGCTCAACTTCGAGGAGTGGGGCGAGTTTCGTCCCGGGCAAACCGTCGAACACCGCATCGAACACATGCGTGAATCTTGTGGCAAAGGTGCAGTGCCCAGCGTAGTGGTGGCGCTTGAAGGTTCACGTTTGCTGGGCGGCGCGCTGCTGATCGAAAATGATCTGAAGCTACGGCCGAAGCTGACGCCATGGCTGGCCGGGGTTTATGTGAAGGCCGAGGAACGTGGGCGCGGGATTGCTTCGCAACTGGTCAATCGAGTGGTTGCAGAAGCGGCGGCGCTCGGTGTGCCTGAGTTGTATCTGTACACCGACACATCGCAGTCGCTGTATGCGCGGCTGGGTTGGGAAGCGGTTGAAGAACTGGTCTACGACGATTTGCCGGTGACGGTGATGAAATACGTCATTCAGCGCTAAGCCGTGGTGAGGCGGCTCGCAACAGGCTGTGCCGCCTCACTCCAGCGCTGAATCGAGCGCCGAAAGCAATTGCGAAGGGGCAACGGGTTGTCCACCGAGCTTGAGTTCACCGCTGTCGAGTTCAATGCTCAACCTCACCGAAGCCCGATCACCCGGGTATTTGCGCAGCACCAGCGCGATGCCATTGGCCGTCTCGTTGGCGGTTCCGAGCAAATCCCACAGACTTTCACTTAGATCCAGCAGCACTGTTTGCTGCTGCAGATCGACTACCCGCGGCGCATACAGCCAATGGCTCATGCGCATCTCACGCGGTTCGACGGTGATGGCGAGGCGGCCATCGCAATGGACAGTGGTTTCAGTCATGGCTGGATCAGAACGCCAGTTTGTAGCCGATCAGTACCAGCATCGTCGCCAGGCACGGGCGGAGCACTTCATCGGAAATGCGTCCGGTCAGGTGGCTGCCGAGCCAGATGCCTGGCAGCGAGCCGACCAGTAAGAAGCCCAGCACGCCCCAATCCATATTGCCCATGCTCGCGTGGCCCAGGCCTGCAACCAGCGTCAGTGGTACGGCGTGAGCGATTTCGGTGCCGACCAGACGGCGGGTCGGCAGCAGCGGATAGAGGATGAACAGCGCAACAGTGCCGAGGGCGCCCGCACCGATCGAGGTCAGGGCAACCATGGTGCCGAGGATCAGACCGGTGATCACGGTCATCACGTTCAGGCGCGAACCGCTCGGGTTGTAGTTGCCGCCGGCGCGTTTGTGGGCGAACTCGAGCAAGCGTTTCTTGAAGAAGATCGCCAGCGCCGTGGCGAACAGGACGAAGCCCAGCGCCTGTTTGATGATGGCGTTCATCGCGTCCGGCGCGGTGTGCAAAGTGCTGAGAAACCACAAGGTCATGGCCACCGCCGGCACGCTGCCGAGGGTCAGCCAACCGGTGATGGCCCAGTCGATGTTTTTGTTCTTGCGGTGAACGAGGACGCCACTGGATTTGGTAATGGCGGCGTACAACAGGTCAGTGCCCACCGCCGTTGCCGGGTTGATGCCGAACCACAACAGAATCGGCGTCATCAACGAACCACCGCCGACACCGGTCATGCCGACAATAAAACCCACCACCAGCCCGGCAATCACCAGGCCGAAATTCGCCAATTCCATTAACACGTCCAGAAAAACGACAGGAAAAATCTGGCCCGCAGCATAGCGATTTTTCTTATAACCACATATATCGATGCGGTCTATCGTTATGCCATATCGAACTCACCATCGCTTTACTGTAGGAGTGAGCCTGCTCGCGATAGCGGTGTTTCAGTCACTGAGTTCGTCACTGATATACCGCTATCGCTCCTACAAGGGATTTTTGGTGAGCCTTAGATCAGTGCACCCTTCGGCCAGGTTTGAAGCTGTGGTTTTTGTTGACCCATACCGTGGTCAGCGCAATAAGCGACAGAATCAGCAACGCCCACGGAAACGACATCGCCCCGGCCCGATCCAGCAACAAGCCACCGAACAAGCCGCCCCCGGCAATCGCCACGTTCCACGAAGTGGTGAGCATCGCCTGCACCACATCGACGTGATCACCAGCCGAATCCGCCGCCGAGGTCAGCAGCAAAGTGGCCGAACCGCCAAACGACAATCCCCACACCGCCATGCAGGCATAAATGATCAGCGGTGACGGCGCAACCAGCGCCAACACCAATGCCGTCAGCGCAAACACCGCAAGGCTGATCAACGTCAGCCAGCGCAACCAGCGATCCACCAGCATGCCGATGATCCAGATCCCCACCAGCGAACACAGGCCAAACACCAGCAGCACCAGATCGACCCGGTCAGCCAGCCCGGCCTGCATCAGAAACGGTGCAATGTAGGTGTAGAGAATGTTGTGTCCGAGCATCCACGTCAGCACCACGAACAACACCGGTCGCACGCCCGGTAGACGCATCGACTCAAGCAGCGGCAGACGCTCGGCACTGGCTTGCCCCGGACGATCCGGCACCGCAATGACAATCCACGCCGCCAACACCAGGGCCAGCGCCGACATGATGCCGAACGACGCACGCCAGCCGATCAGATTGCCCAGCCACGTACCCGCCGGTGTGCCCAACGACAACGCCACCGGGGTGCCAAGCATGGCAATCGCCAGCGCCCGCCCCTGTTGATGCACTGGCACGATGCCGCGCGCATAACCGGCCATGATCCCCCACGACAGCCCCGCCGCCATCCCGGCGAGGAAACGCGAGGCCAGAGTCAGGCCGTAATGGCTGGAGAATGTGGTGACAGTGTTGAATATCAGAAACCCGCCGACCGTCATCAACAGCACCCGCCGCCGAGGCCAGCCACGCGTGGCGACGGTCAGCGGAATCGCCGCGACAATCGAACCGAGCGCATACAGGGTAACCAGTTGCCCGGCGAGCACTTCACTGACGTTGAGCCCGGCGCCGATTTGCGGCAGCAGCCCGGCCGGCAGGGTTTCGGTGAGGATGGCGATGAAACCGGTCATGGCAAACGCCAGCAACGCGGCATAAGGCAGTTTGTCCGCACGGGCGGTGCGGTCGACGCGGCTGAAATCGGCGCTGGCGGGGTCGGTCATGACGGGTGCGGCTCCTTTTGACTCAACTATGGCGGATGATTGTATACAACTTATCCCCGTGCCACGCCACCCACACCGTAAGGACTGACACAACACCAAATCTTTGTAGGAGCTGCCGAAGGCTGCGATCTTTTGATCTCGCTGTTTATAAGGTCAAAAGATCGCAGCCTTCGGCAGCTCCTACAGGGGAAAGGTGTTTGCAGACCATCGCGGTGGTTATTGCACCGGCAAGAAATTCAGGAACAGTAAACTCTGCGCGTAGTTGAGGCCGATCCGCCGGTAACGCTCATCAAGCATCTGCGTGATCAGGTCCAGTCGCGCAACGATTTTGCCGAACTCGGTGGCGAAGCTCAGGTTGCTGCCCTCCTCCGAGATCTCGTTGGAAAACAGCAGCGGCTGGCCTTCCTTGTTCTGTCGCTGGGACAAAATCCACGTAGCTTTTTCGATATTGCGTGCGGCGTTGTGAACGAACGTCGGGTTGATCGCGTCCGTCATATAAAACTCGGTGCGATTGCCATGGGCGGTGACCAGCATGCTGCCGATCGCATAGATGAACGCGCCGACGCGGTCACCGAGAAACTCCGGACTCATCGCATAGCTGAGCGCCGCCAGGTCCTTTCGGCCACCCAGCACCGGCAGCGGCTGTTGCTGCTCGACGGCCATCCGCACCTGTTTCACCGCAGCATGGATGTTGAGAAACCCTGACTTGCGCAGCTCATCCGGGTTGCGCAGGTACAGCTTGGCTTGCAAGCGGTAAAGACTGCTGAGGTTGTCGCGCATTGCCAGCGTGGCCATGCGGTCGACGCTGGTCTGCAGGAACTCCTGTGGCTTCCCTTCACGCATCTGGTTGAAGAAGCCGTTGTCGTCCTGGTGGCTGCAACCACTGAACAGCAGCGACGACAAACACGCCAGCAACAGGCACGGGCGGCGGAAAAAAGCAGCGATCAGGGCAAAAACTCTCGGCATGAAATCTCGAACAGGCACATTCCTGTGCGGCGGGAGTCACCGCATCCTGGCCATGGATAGAGCCGCCGATTGCGAAAAAGTGCAGTGGTGCAAGCAATCGACCGACCTTCGGGCCTTCGTCCCAAGCAATTTAGTCTGGCTTTATTGTTGAAATAAACGATTCATCAGCTATAAATTTTCTCTTGAAGATCATTTAGTCTGACTACTTGATTGATCGGTGATTTATTTTGCCGATGGAACGTCACGCTGAAAACAACAACAAAAAGGAACGTCAACCATGCTTCAATCCCGTCACCTGCTCTCCGGCCTCGGACTGTCCCTGATGATCGCCACCCTCTCCGCCAACGCGGCCGGCCTCAGCGCCGAACACAAAGCCTTCGGTAAAACCAATGACGGCACGCCCGTCGAGCAATACATCCTGCGCAATAGCCACGGCATGCAAGCCACCGTCATCACCTACGGCGCGACCCTGCAATCGCTGAAAGTCGCCGACAAGCACGGCAAGTTCGACGACGTCGTGCTCGGCTTCGATGATGTGCAGGGCTACCAGAAAGGCACCGCCTACTTCGGCGCGACCATCGGCCGTTTTGGCAATCGCCTCGCCGAAGGTGCGTTCGAACTCGACGGCAAGCGCTATCAAGTGCCGCAGAACGACAAAACCAACGCACTGCACGGCGGCACTCTAGGCTTCGACAAAAAAGTCTGGAAGGCACAGGAAACCAAGGACAAGGACTCTGTCGGCGTGACCCTGACCTATCTGTCGGCGGACGGCGAAATGGGCTTTCCCGGCAACCTCACCACCGAAGTGACCTATCGCCTCACCGACAACAACGAACTGCGCATCGACTACAAGGCCAGCACCGACAAACCGACCGTGCTCAACCTGACCAACCACAGCTACTTCAACCTCGCCGGCGCCGGCAATGGCGACATTCTCAAACAGGTCGCCACCCTGCACGCCAGCCATTACACCCCGGTCACCGCCAAACTCATCCCGACCGGCGAACTGGCGCCCGTGGCCGGCACGCCGATGGACTTCACCAAACCGACCGCGATCGGCACGCACATCGAGGCTGATCATCCACAGTTGAAATTTGCCGAGCCGAAACAGGGTGGGTTTGATTTCAACTGGGCGCTGGATACCAAGGGTGATATCGGCAAAGTTGCGACTGAGGTGAGCGATCCGCAATCCGGTCGCGTGCTGCAGTTGTTCACCACGGAACCGGGCGTGCAGTTCTATACCAGCAACTTCCTCGACGGTACGGTCAAGGGCAAGGGTGGCAAGGTGTATCCGCACTGGGGCGCGTTTACCCTGGAGACTCAGCATTATCCGGATTCGCCGAATCAGCCGGACTTCCCGAGCACTCGGCTTGATCCGGGGCAGACTTACAGCCACAGCGTGGTGCTGAAGTTCTCCGCGAAATAACCTCCAACGTTGATCGTTCCCACGCTCCGAGTGGGCATGCAGCCCGGGACGCTCCGCGTCCCTTCGCGAACTGGAACGCGGAGCGTCCCTTGAGGCATTCCTTTGCTGCGCTTGGGAACGATCAAATCACCAAGGAGATTACAGACCCACACGCTCCAATCCCTGGCGCATGCCTTGATCCGCCTGCTCGCACCACTGCTTGAGCGTAAGACTCGGAGGCAGATTGGCCTCCAGGGTTTTGTATTGACCATCGTCCAATACCTCACCCTTGCGACCATGGGCCTCGTTCTTATCGCCGTCGCTCTTGTCCATCTGCCCTGGGATACCAGCAACAAACGCCACCATTTTATTGGCGTTCACTGTGCTTTCAGCTTTCAGGAAACCTTTGTCGACGCAATGGTTAATCAACCCGGACATGTTGCGCCCAGTGTCGTACATCCCTTTCAACGTAGCGGCGTCCGGTCCTTCTGCGTGAGCAACATTGACGGTGCCGAGAGTGGCGGTCAGTGCGAGGATCAAAGCGGTTTTCTTCATGTTTATTCCTTTAATGGATGAAGCCAGGTTGTTTACTTGCAGTATTCATGAGGGCGAACGAAGAGCTCACCCCCGCGGATTCAACTGACCACCGCTCCTTTCGGGCCACTGGCAATCAGCGCGGCCCCGCAAGCGGTTTTCATGCCGCCAGCGCGATGGGCGTGCCATCGACGGTGTAAGTGCTGCTGCCTTCGGCAATCGGAAAAATGCCTTTGCACAGAGGACAGCTGACTTTGTGGCCAACCCCGGCGAAGGGCTTGCCGTTTAGGTCGGTCTGGGAAAAGGCTTCGAGGACTTTGCCACCGTGAGTGGTGGAGTCGCCCAAGCGAATGGCGTCTTTCATGTTGTCATTCCTTCGACTACGAGGGTTGACTGCAGCCTCGATCAATTTCGCGGCTTTCGGCCACCAATGGCAGAGAGTTTTATCAGAGGCAGGTTGCGTTTAATCAACCTTCAAAAACGTGGCCTGCCCCTGATATATTTCATAAATTTTTAGAGATTAAAAAGTGGCTATTCGGCTGCAATTTGACCGAGAGTCAACCTACACGCGGAAGACCTCATTTAAGCCAACCTCTTCATCCTCGTCCCCATCTTCAAGACACCTGAAATTTCTTCCATTGAGTGCTGTTTTAAGTAGGGCGTACAGTTCTGCTGATTGGAAATTCACTTGGAGCCACAGGGATTCATCATCCCCATAAATGAGACGAGTATCGTAAGCCCCACTGCTATTCAACGAGTGATCCTTCAAATAAAGATCACCGTCGCCCGAGCGAACACAAGCACTACTAGCTTTAACAATGTCGATGACATGCTGAGCTGTAGAGTTGTCGTCAAACACCAATTTGTATTCATAACTCATGATCCGTGTGGTCTCCCTCGGACAGCTGGTAAATCGGCAGGATTACGAATGCCAATGTGAGTTTTATTAGGATCGGTGGAAACTTTACCCTCATCATCCAGTTGATGATTGGACGGATCCTGTTTATGGATGTGTGCATTGTTGCCAGATTTGTGAGGGCAGGCATTCAAGTTTCCGTACTTGTGAACCCTGACCTCTGAACCGTCTGCATGCTTCCAGGTTTCGTTAACCCCATTGTCTTTGGTTTTCGAAAATCCGGCGCTGTTCAACGTTCTACCGGCGCGAGGAATACTCGTACCTTTCATCCGAGGTAGATCAGAAGAGGCGGAAAGGCCAAGTGGATCAATCCACTCCAGCGGGTTAGGTACGTAATGATAAAGGTTCAGTCCACCAGCCAGCCCAATCGGGTCCTGTGAAATGAAACGCCCTACCTCAGAATCGTAGTATCGGTAGCGATTGTAATGCAGCCCCGTCTCATGATCGTGATACTGCCCCTGGAACCGTATCGGGTTCTTCACGCCATGTTGCCGCGCCCACTCCGAACGCTGCTCCGTCACCTGTCCCCACGCCTTGTACTGCGCGGTCCACGCCATGTTGCCTTGGGAATCCGTCAATTCCTGCGGCGTGCCGAGGTGATCACACTGGTACCAGGCCAACGCATCAAACGGTAACGCCGTTGCCTTGTGATTCCACATCGGGTCTTCATCGAGGCTGTATTCACCACTGTAGTCCGGCAGCCCAATCAGATCGATCGGCGCGTGCCGCACAGCCTGTGCCACAGGGACAAAAGTGCCCGGTTCAAAGACGTAGTGCACCGTGCGACCCGCTTCGCCATCGCTCTGTGCCGGACTGCTTTCCCAGGCGAGGTTGTCGCCATCCCAGCCGTACAAGGTGAAGCCGCAGCCCAGTTCGCGCTGTTTGCGGGCGTGTTCGTTTCTGTTCCAGAGAGAGCCTGCTTCAGGACGCTGTTTGTAGTGGGCGCGGGAGTTTTTGTGCAGGCGGCGTCCCAGTGCGTCGTAGGCAAAATCCACGCTCAGGCGCGTGTCTTCGAAATGCACCAATCGATCAAACAGATCCCAACGTAGATCACTGCGTTGGCCGTTGTGCCAGCGCTGGATCTGGTTGCCGCGTTCGTCGTAGTCGTAATGCGTGCCGGCGTATTCGCGCAGCAGGTTGTCGACCAGTTTGCTGCGCGGTGGGGTCAGGTCCAGCGGGCGGCGAATCTCTGTCGCCTTGTCGTCGAGCAGGTTGCCAGCCGGGTCGAAGGCGAAGGTTTCCACGCCTTGACGCGTGGCGGCGGTGAGCAGACGACCGACCGGATCGTAGCGATAGGCGAGCGGCCCGCGACGGCTGTCGTTGATGTCGGTCAGTTGGCCGGCGGCGTCGTAGCTGTATTCGCGTTTGAGCAGTGTGGATTTGTCGTCGCTGCGTCCCAGCAACTGTTCCTGCAAACGACCCGCCGGGTCCCAGCTCTGGGTTTGCAGCAGGTGGTTGCCTTGATGGCGGGCGACTTCGCGGTGCAGGTCGTCGCGTTCGTAGCCGATCAGTTCGTGTTCATCGAGGCGCAAGCCGAGCAGGTGACCGCTGCCGTAAGTCAGCCAGCTGACGCGGTGGCCGTCGGGGCGCACGCTGGCGACTCGTTGGTTGAGCACGTCGTACTCGTGCTGCCAGATCGCGACGGTGGGCTTTTCCAGGCCGAGATAATGCTGGTGCTCGCGCAGCAGATTGCCGGCCGGGTCATGGAACCATTGCAGGCGGCTGTCGGCGTTGTCGGCCAGCACCAGGTTGCCGTTGCCATCGTAGGCGAAGGTCTCGCTTTGCGACTGATCGCCCAAGGTGGCGCGACGTTCAGTCAAACGGCCCATCGGGTCGAAGCTCAACGAGATGACGCGTTGGCCATTGATCGATTGCGCGAGGCGTCCGGTGAGCGGGTCGTACTGATAACGCGTGCTGCGTCCATCGAAACCGCGTTCTTCGAGCAGGCGTCCGACCGGGTCGTAGTGGAAGTGCGCACGTTGTTCGTTTTCGTTTTCCAGTGCCGTTAGCCGTCCGAGACGGTCCCAGCGATAGCGCAGGGTTTGCTCGGCGGCATCGACACGTTCAGCGATCAAACCGGCAGCGCTGTAGCTCCACGTGGTGCAACGATCGAGAGCGTCGACGTGCGCCAGCAGCCGACCTTCGGCGTCGCGCTCAAAGCGCTCTTCGGTCTTGTCCGGATGCTTGATCAGCACCGGTTGGCCGGCCTTGTATTCGTATTCGGTGGTGTTTCCGACAGCGTCGGTGAAGCAGATCATCTGCCCCAGTTCGTTGTATTCCCACGTGCTGGTCTTGCCCGAGCAATCGACGTACTCGACCAGTTGCCCGGCGTCGTTGTAGTCCAACGTCTTTTCGTTGCCGTTGGCGTCCTTGATCGCGGTGGGCTGGCCGGATTTGTTGTAGGCGTATTCGGTTTTGTTGCCCAGCGGATCCAGCGCTTCGACCAGATTGCCTTGGTCGTCATAGGCGCGCTGCCACTGACCGCCCTCGGCGTCGCTGATCTTGATCAGCAGGTCCTGATCATCGTAGGCGTAGTGCATCACCGTGTGATCGGCGCGGATGTGTTCGAGCAGGTTGCTGCGTTCATCGTAGCTGTAGCGATCGGTGCTGCCATCGGCATTCACACGGCGCACGATGTTCTTCGCCTCGTCGCGGAAGAACCATTCCGAACGCTCGTCGGCGTAGCGGATGCGATAGGTGTAGCCAAGGATGTCGTAGTAGTGCCAGGTCTCGTTGCCGAGCGCATCGGTGACGTAGGTCAGACGGATGTTTTCGTCCCACTCCAGGCGCGTGTCGAAGCTACCGTCGTCGGCCCATTCGCGGATGGCTTTGGCCTTGGCGCTTGAACCGTCCCACTGTAGGTTCATGCCTCGCCCGGTGCGGTCGGTGTAGCGGGTAATCAGGTGATGCTCGAACTGATACGACCAGACGGCGCCGTTCTCGTCTTGCGCCTGAATCAGGTCGCCATAGGCGTCGTACTGATAGGCGCAGAGCTGGCGCAGCGGCTCGCCGTCGACGATCTGCCAGAGGCCGATCAACCGGCCGTGCTCGTCGATCATTGTGCCGAGGTGCAAATGGACTTTGGTGAAGTCGTTTTCCTGATAGGTGATCAGGTCGGAGAGCAGCGAGTGTTCGCCGTGACGATGCTCGTAATGCAGCATCACTCCGGCGCCGTTGCGCAGCGAGATATTGCTCAGCACAAAACGCTGGCCACGGCGGACGTAGGTTTCCTTGCGCTCGAAACCACGGCACAGCAACAACTGATCTTCGCTGTTGCGGACCAGAGTGATGTTTTCGATGGCGTCG
>NZ_VCNJ01000113.1 GCF_005938625.1 Pseudomonas fluorescens | reverse complement strand
GAGTAGGTCATCGTCAAGATTGAATTCCGAAACCCCTGTCTGCTAACGCAGACAGGGGTTTTGTCATTTCAGCGTCTACAAAAACTAACTATTGAACCGCTCTGCGTGCGTCGCTGATACGTCGAGCCTGCCATTTGCGCCACCAGATGTAGACGCCAGTCCCTGACAGTCCTGCAATCAATACACCTAACATCGCGATCATGACTTGCCCTGTAACGCCAATGATCCTCCCACCATGTATCGGCAATTGCAGCCGATAAAACTGCTCTCCCAACGTTCCCTGCCCTGCAATCTCCTGCCCTAACAAGCGACCGTCCGTACCATGAAAGAACAACCAGGATTTGCCATGGGCTTCAGTGTCGTGCTGTCCAAATCCTGCGCCGTAGAAGTTGTACTCAAAGCTGTAATACAACTCCCCGATCGCCACTGTCAGTCCTAACTTTTTTCCCTCCTGTAACGCCCTTTCGTACGCCTGTTGATAACTCAATTGAGTCACCCCCAACTGTGAAGTAGGCATTCGCCCTCGAGCCTCATAGACGCTGGGTTCTATCGGTGAAAACAACGACACCGCAGGTTTGAATACCTGGCTCGGCAAGTTCATCGCCACGCTGCTCACGGCAATCGGCAGTAGCAATAACCACAGCCACAATCCCCCAGCGCGATGCAGGTCGAAGTTGAGCCGATAGACGTGCCCTCCCTTGACCTTCCAGGCGGTCGACCACTTCTTCCAGAACGGCTTGCCACGCGGCAACGTCAGCCAGAGCGCAACGAAACAATCGATCACCCAGGCAACGGCAACCAAGCCCATCAATAACAATCCCCAGTTTCCCGGCAACGTCAGGTTGTAGTGAAACTCAAGAATGAACGGGACAAAATTCTTCCGTTCAAAACAGCACTCTCCCCAATAACGCTGACCCGTCTGCTCAGCGCTCACCGGGTCCAGATAAAACACCTGATTACGTTCGTCGAATGGCTTACCCGTCGCCGGATCATTACGTGGAACGGCCGCCAGCAAAGCTGTATGCCCCGCCTCATGCGGGTACTCCATGTACCAGACCTGCAGCTTCGGATGGGCAGATTGCACCGCATCAACCAACTCGCCCGGTGGTAGCCGCGAACCTTGCGCGGAAGCCGAATAAAACGCTGGATTCAACCATTCATCCAACTCGTGGTTGAACGCCAGAATGCTTCCGGTAATTCCTGCTAGCAGCAAAAACACTGCTGTGGCCAAGCCGATGTAACGATGCAACAACACCAAAAACGCACGCATGAAAATTTCCCCACAGAAACGACAAAGCCAGCCCCTGAACATTCAGGGGCTGGCTTTTTTATGCACAGGACAAAAGGCTTAGAACTGGTAGCTGACCGTCGCCGCCACGTTGCGCTCTTCACCCATGTAGCAGAAGTTCAGGCTCGCACAGGAGGCGACGTAAGACTCATTGGTCAGGTTGTTCGCATTCAGACGCACATCAACGCCCTTCAAGCCGACCTTGCCCAAGTCATAACCAATCGAGGCATCAAACAACGTGTAGGAAGGCACCTTCAGGGTGTTTTCCGCATCGGCCCAGCTGTAGCCGACATAACGTACGCCGCCGCCCAGACGCAGGCCATCGAGTGCCGCACTGTCGAACTTGTAGTCCGCCCACAACGACGCCATATTCCGCGGCGCCTGCGTTGGCGAGTTACCCTTGTTCTCGATCACATCGGTCGGTGTGCTCAACGTGCTGACCATTGATTTCGAATATTCGATATCGGTGAAGGTATAACTGCCGAGCACTTTCAGGTTGTCGGTCAATTGCATGTGCGCTTCCAGTTCCAGACCCTGAGAGCGCACAGCGCCTACGGCGCGGTAGAAGGTTTCCTGCGGCAGTTTGGTCGCCAGGTTCTCCTGATCGATGCGGAACAGCGAGGCGGTGAACAGGTTGTCAGTGCCCGGCGGTTGATACTTCAAACCGACTTCCCATTGTGTTCCGTCGGTTGGAGCCAGCGGGTTACCGGCGCTGTCAGCATAGGAGTTCGGGTTAAACGATTCGGAGTAGCTGATGTAGGGCGCCAAGCCGTTCTCGAACAGGTAAAGCGCGCCGGCACGGCCAGTGAGCTTGGTGCGTCGATCATTGATTTCTGTGCCGACCGGCCGCCCAGCTTCAGCGATACGGTTTTCATCCGACGTCTCAACCCAGTCCTGGCGCAGACCCAGCGAAAAACGCCACTTGTCCATCTCGATCAAGTCTTGCAGGTAAACGCCGGTCTGCTCCAGGCGCCGCAGATAACTGGTCTCGCCATACATGTCGATCGCCGAGTTGCCATACACTGGATTGAACGCATTGATCGGTGCAAGGCCGCCACTGGTCCAGTCGACCACGGTTTTTCGCCGCTGATAGTCAGCGCCCATCAGTACTGTGTGTTTGGTCGCGCCGGTGAAAAATTCCGCCTGGAGCATGTTATCGACGATAAACGCATGCAGGCGCTCATCACCGCCGGTGTAGTAGCGGTTAAGCTCGTTGCTGGTCGGCGAGGTCCAGCCATAGGCGTAGACCTGATCCATGTTCACTTTGGAGTCGAGGTAGCGGAAATTCTGCCTTGCGGTGAAAACATCGTTGAAGCGATGTTCAAACTGATAACCAAACGATTGCTGATCACGCGAGTAACCATCGACGCCCGGCTCACCTTCGAAGAAGTGTGGCGAGATACGGTTGCCGTTGCGCTGATGAATTGTGCCGTCGGCTGGAACGCCACCGTGGTAACCACCGTCCGGATCGTGTTGCAGATAGGCCTGCAGCGTCAGCGAAGTATCTTCACTGAAATCGATACTCAGCGTGGGTGCGAGGGCGAAGCGCTTTTCCTTGTTGTGGTCGAATTGCGTGTCGGACTGATCCGTTAACCCGGTCAGACGATAGGCGATACGCTTGTCGTCATCGACCGGACCGCTGAAGTCAAAACCGACCCCGCGCTGGCCCTGAGTGCCCACCGTCGCTTGTACCTGATGGTAAGCCTCGTAGAGCGGTTTCTTGCTGGTCAGCGCCACCAGGCCGCCCGGCGAACTGCGACCGTACAGCACCGACGAGGGGCCCTTGAGAATGTCCACGCGCTCAAGGAAATACGGATCGACCTGCATGGTGCTGTAGGTGCCGCTGTCGCCCATCGACTTGAGGCCGTCGAGGTAAATATTGTCCACCGAGCCGTCGTTGAAACCACGCATGGCCACATAGTCGTAACGGTGAGTGGCACCGTAGGGATTGGTCAACACGCCGGGTGTATAGCGCATGGTTTGGGAAACGGTTTGCGAGCCTTGGTCGTCCATTTGCTCGCGAGTGACCACGGACACGCTCTGTGAGGTTTCCAGCAGCGCGGTACTGGTCTTGGTGGCGATCTGGCTGTGAGTGGCGTTGTAGCCGTCCATGCTGCCCAAGGCGTTGCCGAGGGCGAAGCCTTTGATGTCGGTGGTCGGCAAGGCCAGTGCTTGGGTCTCAGCCAATGGGCGCAGGACGTAGCTGCTGCCGTCCTGACTGACCGCTTCCAGACCCGAGCCGCCGAGCAAATGGCTCAGTGCTTGATCGGCTGAATACTCGCCCTGAACGCCCGGCGATTGTCGGCCCTGAGTTTGCTGCGGGGTCATCGACAACGTGATACCCGCCTGACGGGCAAACTGATTTAGCGCCTCACCGAGAGGGCCCGCAGCCACGTTGTAGCGATGGCTGACTTCACTGCCAGCGGGAGTCGCCGCGATGCTTAAAGCAGGCATCACACCAGCGCCCAGTGCAGTCGAAAACAGCGCCGCGCGAATAGCGTGGCGCAGCAGTCCCGATTCGGCAGTGAAATTCAGAGGGTTCTTACAGGTGGCGCGGACAGTCATTGTAGGTTTCCGTAGGAAGTCGCAAACGCTTGAGTTGAAGTGCTTACTGACTAAGCCGGACCAGCTGCGAAAACCCGCCAAAATAATTTCAGGCGACGCGCTCCAGCGTCACCCACCAGCGCGTGCGATAGCGCAATTGCACCGGCAATGTCTGCGGCAGAATTGCCAGCAGTTTGTCGGTGTCTTCCAGGCGAAATACGCCCGACAGGCGCAACTCGGAAACGTCAGACGCACAACTCAGAAAGCCCTGGCGATAACGGCTGACTTCGCTGAGAAAGTCACTCAGACGCATGTTGCGCGTGACGATCAAGCCATCGACCCAGGCTCCGGCATCCATAGCCAGCGGCGGCGCAGGGCGCACTTGATGGTGATCGATTAGATAACTCTGCCCGGCGAAAACTCGTAGCGAAGTACCGCCTGAGTGGATGGCGACCTGTCCGCTGGTGACGCTAAGCCGCGTGCAATCGCTATCCTGGCGCAAGATAAACCGCGCATCCTGTGGCTCATAAATACCGTGATGACTTTGCACGCGCAGCGGTCGCTCGGAGGCTGCACCCTGATCAGCGCCGCCACAGGTGACGATGATCTCGCCGCGCGTCAGTTTGATCAGCCGCTGCTGCGCGGTGTAATCCAGATCCACTGCACTCGCGGTGTTCAGTTCGATCCGCGTGCCATCCGGCAACTGGAAGCCGCGCCGCTCGCCCGTCGCCGTAGCGTAATCGGCACTCCATTGCTGCAACGCGGCAGTGTCCTTGGCCAGCCACGCGGCGGAACCCATCAGCAATGCGCCAGACAACAGCTTCAACGCCTGTCGCCGGCCCAAACCCTGCGCGCTGTTTTCCAGCGTATTGAACGCCACTTGCGCACCAGGCACCGCGCGCAGATTGTGACTCAGTTCTGCTTGCAGCGACTGCACCCGTTGCCAGGCCAGTTCGTGCTCATGGTGTTCGGCACGCCACTGTTCGCACTGGCGGTTCAGACGCGGATTGCCGTGATTGTTGCGCAGTCGCAACAGCCAGTGAATGGCCTGCTTGACCACCTTTTGCTGCGGCTCGGTGCGACGGCCAAGAGAAAGATTATCCACCGGCATCAGCTTTCGTACCGCAGAACGTAGCAGTGATACAGCGCATCGGCGACGTAACGCTCAACCGAACGCAACGACAGACCCATCTGTTCGGCAATCTGCTTGTGGGTCAAACCTTCGCACTGCGCCAGCAGAAAGGCCTGACGCACTTTTGGCTTCAGTCCTTCAAGCATCCGCGCGATGCTTTCCAGCAGTTCGATCACCAGCGCCCGGGCTTCGGCGCTCGGTGTTTCGGCTTCGGGCAAATGGGCGATCGTTTCGAGGTAGGCACGTTCGATTTCCTCACGGCGCCAATGGTCGATCACCAGCCCACGCGCAATCGTGCGCAGGAAGGCGCGGGGTGCTTTGAGTTCGAGGCGTTCGGTGCGTTGCAGCAGACGCAGGAAAGTGTCCTGGGCCAGATCCGCCGCATCCGCCGCATTACCCAGCCGCGCGCGCAGCCAAGCGTTGAGCCAACCGTGATGACTACTGTAAAGCGCCTGTACTGCAAACTCAGGTGAGGACATGAACGCGAACGTCACAAATGATAATTAGTCGCATTGTCATCAAGGGATACGAAATTTGCAACTGCCACCCGAACATCAGCACTGAAAAACATCGGGGCGAACGCTCTGGCACGCCGTTCGGCGGGAATCCGGCAGAAATGCCATCCATTTCCCGCTCAGCCCTAAGATTTCCCCGACACGTGCCGACAGACTGGTGAGACATGCGTGCACCAAAGTAGAGCGGCCAGAAGAACGCTGCCTGCGCTGTACATGGAATGTTGCATCCGGAACGCATCCCCACTTTTGGCATAAGAAGTCCCATGAAATGAATCTCAAGTTCAGCCATAAAATCCTGTTGGCCGCCTCGGGCGTCGTGGTCCTGGCGTTCGCGCTGTTCACCCTCTACAACGACTATCTGCAGCGAAACACCATTCGCCAGAACCTTCAGTCCTCCGTGCAGCAGGCCGGTGATCTGACCGCCAGCAGCGTGCAGAACTGGATGAGCGGGCGGATTCTGGTGCTGGAAAACCTCGCGCAGAACGTTGCCCATCAGGGTAAGGACGCGGATTTCCCGGGTCTGGTCGATCAACCAGCGTTCACCTCGAACTTCCAGTTCACCTACGTTGGCCAGGCCAACGGTGTGTTCACCCAGCGTCCTGACGCGAAGATGCCGGACGGCTATGACCCGCGTCAGCGTCCTTGGTACAAACAAGCCGTTGTGGCTGACAAAACAATGCTGACGCCGCCGTACATGGCTGCTGTCGGTGGCCTGGTGGTAACCATCGCCATGCCGGTGAAAAAGAACGGCGAACTGCTCGGTGTCGTCGGTGGTGACCTGAGCCTGGAAACCCTGGTGAAGATCATCAACTCGGTGGACTTCGGTGGCCTCGGCCACGCGTTCCTGGTCAGCGCCGACGGTCAGGTGATCGTCAGCCCGGACAAAGACCAGGTCATGAAAAACCTGAAAGACATCTACCCGAACACCAGCGTGCGCATCGAGAAGGGCAACCAGAACGTCGTGCTTAACGGCCAGGAACGTATCCTGTCGTTTACCCCGGTCAGCGACCTGCCGAATGCGCAGTGGTACATCGGTCTGTCGATCGACCGCGACAAGGCCTACGCAGCACTCAGCCAATTCCGTACTTCGGCGCTGATCGCAATGTTTGTCGCCGTGGCCGCCATTGCCTTGCTGCTGAGCCTGTTGATCAACGTCCTGATGCGTCCGCTGACCACCATGGGTCGTGCGATGCAGGACATTGCTCAGGGCGAAGGCGACCTGACCCGTCGTCTGGTGGTCGAGAGCAAAGACGAGTTCGGTGAATTGGGCAGCGCCTTCAACCAGTTCGTTGAACGGATCCACGCGTCGATTTCCGAAGTGTCGTCGGCAACCCGTCACGTCCATGATTTGTCGCAACGCGTAATGGCTTCGTCCAACGCTTCGATTGTCGGCTCCGATGAACAAAGCGCACGCACCAACAGCGTGGCTGCCGCGATCAACGAGTTGGGCGCCGCCACTCAGGAAATTGCCCGCAACGCCGCCGATGCTTCGCAGCACGCCAGCGGCGCGAGCGAGCAGGCCGACGATGGTCGTCAGGTGGTCGAGCAGACGATCCAGGCGATGACCGAGCTGTCGCAGAAGATCAGCCTGTCGTGCACGCAGATCGAAACCCTTAACGCCAGCACCGACAACATCGGCCACATCCTCGATGTGATCAAAGGGATTTCGCAACAGACCAACCTGTTGGCGCTCAACGCCGCGATCGAAGCCGCCCGTGCCGGTGAAGCGGGACGTGGTTTTGCCGTGGTGGCGGATGAGGTGCGTAACCTCGCCCATCGCACCCAGGAATCGGCGGAAGAGATCCACAAGATGATCACCTCGCTGCAGATCGGTTCGCGCGAAGCGGTGACCACCATGAACGCTAGCCAAGCCTCCAGCGAGCAAAGTGTGGAAGTGGCCAACCAGGCCGGTTTGCGTCTGGTCAGCGTGACTCAGCGCATTGGTGAAATCGACGGGATGAACCAGTCGGTGGCAGCGGCCACTGAAGAGCAGACCGCCGTGGTGGAAACCCTCAACGTCGACGTTAACCAGATCAACCTGCTGAACCAGCAAAGCGTGGCCAACCTCAATGAAACGTTGAAGGATTGTGATGCGTTGTCGCAGCAGGCTAACCGTCTGAAGCAGTTGGTCGACAGCTTCAAGATCTGATTTTCAGATTGGAGACCGCGTTATCGTTCTTCGCGAGCAAGCTCGCTCCCACAGGATTTTTGGTTGAACACAGCATGTGTGAACACCCAATACCCTGTGGGAGCGAGCTTGCTCGCGAAAGCGGTCTGACAATCACCGCAAAGCCGAAGCCTTAGACAAACAGCTTCAGCACATTCCCCATCGCATCATCCGCAAACCCCTGCACGAAATCCTTGAACCCCGGCAACGCCTCTTCCCCCCCCGAAGCCGGCTCGGCAATGATCGTCCACGTCGCCCGGGATTTGCCTGCGCCCAGCGCTTCCACATTCATCGCCGCCCACAGATTCGCCACGCCCAAGGTGTTGTAAATCGTCGTCCAGGTCATGCTCCGGGCCTGCTCATCGCGGGAGTTGAGTTGCTCGACCACCACATTGCCATCCTTGAAGAACTTCTTGCGCAGTGAGGACACGCCCTCACCGGTCATTTCGATGTGCGACAGCGCCGGAATGAATCGGTCGAAACCGTCGAAATGGCCGACCACCGCCCAGACTTGCGCCGCGTCTGCGGGCACTTCTACCGAAGAGACAACGTGGCAGCCGTGGGGGTTTTTAATCAGGGTGTCGGGTTGCAGATTACTCATGGTGTTGCTCCTTTTTTATTGCTTCAGATGAAGTTGATTTGTTTCAGGTAGTCGCAGCCGCGACGCAGCAGCGCCGGTGATTTCTGCGGGTAGTGCGCGCCCATCTGTTGCACGCCGGCTTCGGCGTTGGCGTGGCCGATCAGCGAGATGTCACCGATGTCTTCTTCAAAGCCGTTGAGGTAGAAACCGAGCACGCCGAACAGCGCGTTGTCGGCGTCGACACGGCCCAGTTGCTGTTGCCAGTCGGCGACGCTGACCAGCGCGAACTCGCTGCCGGTTTCGCGGAACGAAGCGACGTAAGCGTCCCAGCTCAAAGGCTCGGGGTTATGCAGGTTGAACACCGCGCGCTCGGGCGAATAACGGCTGGCGTGGAAGGCGATGAACCGGGCGAGAAAGTCCACCGGCATCAAGTCGAAATTCAGCGCGAAGGCCGGCACCTGACCGAGCTGGATCGAGCCTTTGAGCATCAGCATCAAACGGTTTTTGTGCGGCTGACAAACACCGCTCAAACTGTTGAAGCTGATGTTGCCGGGGCGATACAGATTGACTCGCACACCGCGCTCGCGCGCCCGTTCGAGGATGCGTTCGCCGACCCACTTCGACAGGTTGTAACCGTTGCGAATGTAGATCGGTGGCGTCAGTGCCGCAGGCAGTTCCAGCACTCGGCCGGCGTCGTCGACCGTGCTTGAAGCCGACAGTGTCGAGACAAAATTGAAGACCTTTTTGCTTTGCCCTTCACACAAGTGCAGCAGCGCGAAAATCGGCTCGACGTTGTCCGCCGCCAGCGACTCGTAATCGAGTACGTGATTGACGTTGGCAGCGTTGTGCACCAGCGCGCCGAACTCGCGATCGAGGCGCTGATAGTCTTCCTCGTTCAGGCCCAACTGCGGCTGCGTAATATCTGCCGCGTAAACCCGCACACGACTCAGATCCAGATGCTCCAGGCGGTTTTCCCGCAGTGACTCGGTAAAGCGCTGCGCCGCCGTTTGCCCACCGCTATCGCGTACCAGGCACGCCACTTCGCTGGCGCCCCAGCCGAGCAGTGCCTCGACGATGTGCACGCCGACAAAGCTGTTGGCGCCGGTGACGATGACCTTGTGCACATCGCCCATGCGGCTGATCGGCAGCGGTTCGATTTCCAGCGCACGTTCGGCGTCGGCCATGGCTTGGGCGCTGAGTACGGCGCTGTCATCGGTGCCGCGCACCAGCGTTGCGAGTTTGATGATGGTCGGCAGTTCGATGAAGCGATTGATCGAAATGCTGCGACCGAACTCCTCGCGCAGCCGCAGCAACATTCGCGACAGCAGGATCGAGTGACCGCCGAGATTGAAGAAGCTTTCGTCGGTGGAAATATTGCTGTTCGGCAGCTCCAGCAACTCGGCCCATATCTCCAGCAATAGCGCTTCGTCCGCATTCGCTGGCAGACATTTCGGCCCGTTGTCCTGCACGCTCACTGGCAGTGCCAGCAGCGCTTTACGGTCGACCTTGCCGTTGCTGGCGAACGGCATGTTCGGCAGCTCAGTCCACGCCACCGGTTGCATGTAGTCGGGCAAAAACTGTCGGGCGTGGACCTTCAGTGCTTCGCGTGCGGTGTCCGATTGCGGCTGGGCGAGGAACGCCAGAATCCGTCGCTGAGTGTCGATCACTACTGCGATTTGCCGGTACAACTGGCTCTCGCGCAGGCAACGTTCGATCTCTTCCGGCTCGACCCGGAAGCCACGGATCTTCACCTGGTTGTCGCGCCGTCCGCACAGTTCGATACCGTGCTCGCCCCACTTGGCCATGTCGCCGCTGCGGTAGGCGCGCAGCGTTTGGCCGTCGGGCAGGTTCAGGGTCAGATAACGCTCGGCGGTCTGCTGTGGGTTGTTCAGATAACCGAGGCAGACGCCGGGGCCAACGATGAACAATTCGCCGACGGTGTTCTGTGGCACCGGTTGCAAATCGTCATCGAGAATCAGCACCTGGCTGTTGGCGATCGGCGCACCGAGGCTGCGGTTGCTGTCACCGGGTATCAGCTGGCGCGCAGTGATCAGCACCGTGGCTTCGGTCGGGCCGTAAAGGTTGTGCAGCGTGCCCTGACGGGTCAGTTGCTCGATGACGAACGGCTCGCAGACGTCGCCACCGGTCATCACTTGCACGCCTTCTAACTGCTCCAGCGGCAGAATGCTCAACAGCGCTGGCGGCAGGAACGCGTGGGTCAGTTGCCGGCGGCGGATCAGTGCGACCAGTTGCAGCGGATCACGCCGCTGCGTGTCATCGGGCACCACCAGTTCGGCACCTTCGAGCAGGGTTGGGAAGATGTCGATCAGCGACGAATCGAAGCTCAGCGAAGAGAACTGCAGCACCCGGCTCTCAGCCTGTAACTGCACGTAATCGGCGTACCACGCCGAGAAGTGTGTAAGGTTGGCCTGACTGAGCAACACACCCTTCGGATGCCCGGTGGTGCCTGAGGTGTAGAGCGCCATGCAGGGCGCTTCAAGTTCGGGTTGCAGGTGCATCAACGGTTGGCTGAGATCCGCTTCAGCACTGTCGATACAACTGACATCCAGTCCCGCCATGGTTGTGCTGAGTAGATGCTCACCATCGTGCAGCAGCAACAACGCGCCGGCGTTTTGCAGAATGTATTGCTGGCGCTGCAACGGATGGCTCGGCTCCAGCGGCAGGTACACCGCGCCGCTGCCGAGGATCGCCAGAATCGAGGCGAACAGCGCCGGGCTTTTCGGCAGGCAGATACCGACCACCCACGGTTGTGGATGCTGCTCAAGCAAGGGCTGCAAGCGCTGTTGGATCGCGCGGCTGTGGGCGTGCAGTTGGCGGTAGCTGATCGACTGTTCAGCGAGGTGCAACGCCGGTCGTTCGGCATGACGGATCAGGCTTTGTTGCAGGCGCTCGATCACGGGGATCTGCGCCTGTTGCAGCAGCACTGAATTGTCCGTGTCATTGAAGCGATGGACGTAAGCCAGGCTGTCGAGGAACAACAGGTTTTCCATCCGCTCGAAATCCGGCGTCCTGACCAGTGTGGCTTGCTGAAAATAGTCGGCGTCGCGGGAGAAGCGGCTGACCAGCAGCGCCACTTCGTCCACCACCTGCGTCAGCACCCTTTGCTGCAGAGCCTGACCGTTGCCGGACGGCTCATCGGCAACCGGTACGCGGCTGATCAGGGACGAGCCGAGGAAGCACAGCAGATCGAGTGTCGGTAAACCCGCCGCGCTTTGCGCACCGACCCCCAAACGCAGATGCAGGTGCGGGATGGCGCAGAAGTCACCCGCACCAATGAAGCCATCGTCGATGATCAAATCCACCGTCGATGCCGCCACGCCGCTGCGCTGCAATGAGTGGCCATGTTGTTCCAGTTCCTGCGTCAGGTCGGTCATGGCCTGGCTGGCGCCAATCAGCAAAATGTCGAGACGTTTCATGTCGGCCTCCTCATCAAACCAGGTAATCGCGCAAGGCGTGCTGCACACAGGGCGTGTCGAGCAGCGAGCTGTTGTGGAAGAACTTGACGATGTTGCCCACCAGCGGATGGTGGCGATTGATCGGGAACGCGAGCCCGGCCATCTCGTCCCTGAGCGAGCGCCGTGTGGTCTCGTTGACCGGCAGCGCGTCGATCAGGCGCAGGTCGAAGGCTTTCTGGATGTCGTTGGTCAGGTAATGGCCGATGAACACCGGCAGGATTTGCGCGATGGTTTCGCGATCCGCCGCGCTGGCGGTGTGCCAATAGATGCGCACCATTCGCGCCCAGAAACTCGAATGGCGACCCTCATCGAGCAAGTGGTCGGCCATCAGGCCTTTGATCGACGGCTTGACCGTGTCGTCGCGGGCGAACGCCGCGACATCACCGGTCACGGTGTTTTCGGCGATGGCCACGCAAATCAATTCCATCGCGCTGCGCAGGTGTTCCGGTGCCAGCGCGACGGCGGCAGGAATCGCCCGGCTCAGTTCGATTTCATCGGGCAACTGAATCGGTTCGATGCCGGTCATCGCGACCGTTTGCTGCATGAAATCCATCGCCACCAAGGCGTGGTAATCCTCGTCGACCACCACGGTCATCGCGTCGTAACGGCAGGCAAACGGGAAGGTCACAGCGAAGCGATTCTTGGCGATGCTGCGCGCGGTCTTGTCGACGATCTCGGTCTCGAAAATCACTACGTCGTTGATGAATTTGTACAGCGTCTGCACCAAAGCGAAGTCACGTTGCTGAGGGCACTCGCGCAGGAAGGTTTCGCTGAGCACCAGCGGTTGGCGGCTGAGCGGGTAGATCAGGCGTTCATCGTCTTCCAGCACGCGACGCGGGCGGGTGCGGATGGTGGCGCGGTTCTCCCAGGCATCGGCAAAGGATTGATAGTCGGCGGCGTTCATTGGGCGACCTCCGCCAACGGTTCGCGCATGCTCAGGCGCAGGCCGTCCCACAGGGCGATGCGGCTTTCCACGGCGGCGATGGCGCTGGCGTAGACCTCGGCTTGACGTTGCGGGTCGCCGTCGACCAAGCGCTCGAGCAGGTGTTCTGCCGCCGGACCGTGATCCTCAGAGTCGACCTCGATGTGCCGCTCCAGGTAGTAACGGAAGGTCGGCGCCTGCTCGATACCGATGCCCCAGTCGTCAAGGATGCGCTGGAACATGGTCGGGATCACGCTCTCGCGACCATGCAGAAACGCCGCCGCCACGCTGTGTCCCGGTGCATGCAGGGCGGTACGCAAGGTGTCGCGGACAAACTGCGCGGCGGCCGGATCAACCTCGACGCTTTGCAGCGCGACGTCGTAGCTCACGCCTTCCTGTTGCAGGGCGACAAAGCGCTCCACGGCCGTGGTACTCGCGCCGATTTCGCGCATCGCATCCAGGTACAACTCGAAATGGCTGTAATGACCTTTGGTCAGGCGATCATCCGATTCTTCACCCAGAACGATCTCGTTGATCAACCGGGCGGCGTGAGGGTCACGCGGCGGTAGCCACGGCAAACGCGTGCAGGTCAGTTCCTGCTGCAGGCGTTTGGTCAGCGACATGAAATCCCACACGGCAAACACGTGGGTTTCCATGAAACGACGCAAGACCGATAACGAAGTGATCTCGGAAAAGATCGGGTGAATACTAAGTTCGGCTTTCTTCAGGGCGAGTTGGTTCTTAGTGGGCATCATGATGTCCTTTATCGTTGATGTTAAATGGAACTGCTCTGGCAACTGCGCAATCAGTGAAACGACGACTTACTTGTTTTTTGTAGACGGACGACAACCTTCCTTCCGGATAGATAAGTACGGACCGTATATACCTGTGGCATGGCTTCATATCTGCGTAAAGCGCAGCTGTTGTGCCACGGGCATTGGGCTTGCGCCGAAGCGAAGAGCGAAGTTCAAACTTGGCGAGGAAAAGCTAATACGCCGACAAAGTATTTAACAAGTACATTTTCAATTATTTTAAGTTTGCTGTTTTTTGAAGTTGAGTTGTTCCGATAAAACTTCTGGATAAAGTTTTATTTGGGCGTAGTTGCTCCTTTCGGCGAATAACGGCCAAAATTGATCGACAAGAGTGAATGCCTCACTCGAAGCAACTTTTCAGTAATAAGAGTTGAATGATTTAAAAGGGCGGAAGTTGGCCGTGACCCCGCGCCATGACTTCCTTTCTCCCGTGGCAAGGCTCCTTCCGTAGGTTCCTGGTGCGGGGACTGCGCCGTCAGGACGGCGCGTCGCCCGTTCTTAATGGGGTTGGCCGCTCAAGAGTGCGGGTAAATGACCGCCACGGCTATTACCGATTCGTCACCGGTAAGGTGCAAATTTCGGGCTGAACGACGCAGGGAGGTTAGAGCGGGCAGGCGGATCCGCCCACCCGAGGGCTGGCAGATCGCTTGGGGATTTGTAAGTGGGTGATTCGCGGGGATAAAGCGTGTTCAGCGCGCAGCTTTGCGGCTTTGCGCGGCGGGGGTGTCGAGATAGCGAGTAATGACCTCAACGCCACGATTGAGGTGCTGCTCAAGGAGGTTGATCGACAACTCGATATCACGCTCGCGGACGGCTTGCAGCATCGCGCGGTGATCGTCCTGAGACAATTTGCCCAGGCCCATGGCCTCAAGGTTGAAGCGCAGAAAACGCTCTTCTTCGTTGAGCCCGTCTTCGACCAGGCGCAGCAAGCGTTTATTGGGCGCCTTGCTGTACAGGGCCATGTGGAACAAACGGTTGAGCCGACCGATTTCCGCGTAATCGTGTTGCGCCTCCAGCTCTTCGATGTAACCGGCCGCGAGGGCGTGATCGGCAGCAGTCAGCAGCGGAATCGACTGCCGCATGGCTTCGGATTCGAGGAGGATGCGCAGTTCGTAGGTTTCGGTGGCATCGCCCTGAATCAATGGCGCGACCACCGCACCTTTGTGCGCAGTAACGCTGAGCAGTTCCTGGGCTTCGAGCTGGCGCAGGGCTTCGCGCACCGGCATGCGGCTGACGCCGAACAAATCGGCCAGATCCTGCTGACGTAGCGCCGTGCCGCAGGGCAGACGTCCATCTAGGATTGCCGAACGCAGGGTTTCTTCGATCACCGACCGGGCCAGATGCGCAGGAATCGGTCCGTCGACTTTAATGCTGTGCAGCGGTTTGGGCTTCTGTGTCACGACTACGCACCCTGTATGTCGGCCTGATTTGGATCCAAATGACACTAGTGATTGCTCTACAGGTTGTCAAACCTTGTAAAACATTGCGCTGCCAAATGAAGTTTAGCGCGGCAGCGATGATCTCATGGTGCCATTGTTTTTTACCGGGCTAAGCTTCACCATCAAACGCTTTCCTTCCTGCCCTCTGGAAACCTGCTGTGGCGGCACTTTTCGCGATCCCCCGGACACTTCGCTGGCTAGGCTGCGCACTGCTGCTGGCCGGCATGATGCTGGGCGGTCTGCATGCCGATTGGGATTTTTCCACGATCAGCCGCAAAGCCACGGCGCTCTACGGGCCGCTGGGTGCCGGGCAACAGCGCATCGATGCCTGGCAAAATCTGTTGGCCACCCAGAAGCAAGTCAGCGAGATGGAAAAGCTCAAAGTGGTGAACCTGTTCTTCAACAAACAGGTGCGCTACGTCGAGGACATCGATCTGTGGCACGAGGTCGATTACTGGGAAACGCCGATCGAAGCCTTATGGAAAGGCGCTGGCGACTGCGAAGACTACGCGATCGCCAAGTATTTCAGCCTGCGCCACCTCGGGGTTTCCAGCGACAAGTTGCGCATCACCTACGTCAAGGCCCTGCGCCAGAACCGCGCGCACATGGTGCTGACGTACTATGCCACTCCCGATGCCATGCCGCTGGTGCTCGACAGCCTGATCGACCCGATCCAGCCGGCGTCGCAGCGAACCGATTTGCTGCCGGTCTACTCTTTCAATGCCGAAGGGTTGTACCTGCCGGGCGCCAAGGGCAATAAAAAGGTCGGTGATACCAAACGCCTGTCGCGCTGGCAGGATGTGTTGAAGAAAATGCAGGCCGAAGGTTTCCCGGTCGAGACGACTAACTAGGAGCACGCGCTCAGATGTCTTTGTTCAAACAGCTGTTGATCGCTATCTGTCTGTTCCTGGTGGTCGCCTTCACCGGCAGCTTCATGGTCAGTCTGGAGAGCTCGCGTACCCAGTACGTCAACCAGTTGCGTTCCCATGCGCAGGACGCCGCGACGGCGCTGGCTTTGTCGCTGACGCCGAATATCGACGATCCGGCAATGGTCGAGCTGCTGGTCAGCTCGATTTTCGACAGCGGTTATTACGCGAGCATCCGTGTGGTCGATCTGAAGACCGATCAGACCATCGTCGAGCGCAACGGCATTCCGGCCGTCAGCAATGTGCCGGACTGGTTCGTCAAACTGATCGGTCTGGAACCGGCCGGTGGCGATGCGCTGGTCAGTCGTGGCTGGGAGCAGGCGGCGCGGGTCGAGGTGGTCAGCCATCCGATGTTTGCTGTGGCCAAGCTGTGGCAGAGCGCGTTGGGCAGCCTCGGTTGGTTGCTGATCTGCGGTGCGCTCAGCGCGGTGCTCGGTGCGTTGCTGTTGCGCCGGCAGTTGAAGCCGCTGGATTACATGGTCAAGCAGTCTCACGCCATCGCCCGCCGCGAGTTCCTCAGCCTGCCGGAATTGCCGCGCACACCTGAGTTGCGGCGTGTGGTGCAGGCGATGAACCAGATGGTCGAGAAGCTCAAGGCGCTGTTCCAGGAGCAGGCCGAGCGCAGTGAAAAACTGCGGGCCGAGTCTTATCAGGACAACCTGACGGGGTTGGCCAACCGCCGCTATTTCGAGATGCAGTTGAATAATCGCGTGAGCAACCCGGAGCAGGCCAGCTCCGGTTATCTGCTGCTGTTGCGGGTCAAGGATCTGGCCGGGCTCAACCAGCGGCTGGGTGGTCAGCGCACCGATGAATTGCTCAAAGCGGTCGGCGAGCAGCTGTCGCGCGAATGCGCCAAGTACCCGGAAACCCAAAACCTTGTCACGCGTATTCGTGGCGGCGAATTCGCCGTGCTGGCGCCGGGGCTGGTGCGTGAAGAAGCGCTGCAACTGGCGCAGAACCTCGACAATGCCTTGAGCAGTCTGCACGCCACCGGTGCGACCGACGTGGCTGCCGTGGCGTCGATCGGTCTGGCGCCATTCACCCACGGCGATTCGCCGCAACAAGTGCTGACACTCGGCGATCAGGCGCTGGCGCAAGCCGAAGGGCAGGGTGAGCAGAACTGGGCCTGCATCGATCAGAGCCTGACGGCGGATGTTGGCGACGATCATCACGCCTGGCACCGCTTGCTCGATCAGGCCTTGAGTCAGCAGCGTTTCGAGCTGTATTTCCAACCGGTGGTCGCCGCCGCAGACACGCAACTGGTGCTGCATTACAAAGTGCTCTCGCGCTTGCTCGATGATCAAGGCCAGACCATCCCGGCCGGGCGCTTCCTGCCGTGGCTGGAGCGCTTCGGCTGGACCGCGCGGCTTGATCGCCTGATGCTCGAACGCGTGCTGGAGCAGATGAAAGAGCATGAAGATTCGCTGGCGCTGAACCTGTCTTCGGCGACCCTGGCCGATCCGCAAGCGCTGAACAAAGTCTTCGAGATTCTGCGCGCGCATTCCAACCTCGGCGCGCGGCTGACCCTGGAAATCGGTGAGGAGCAATTGCCCGAACAAGCGGTGCTGGAGCAGTTGACCCGGCGCCTGCGCGAACTCGGTTTCTCATTGAGCCTGCAGCGCTTTGGTGGGCGCTTCAGCATGATCGGCAACCTGGCGCGGCTGGGGCTGGCGTACTTGAAGATCGATGGCAGCTATATTCGTGCGATTGATCAGGAGAGTGACAAGCGTCTGTTCATCGAGGCGATCCAGCGGGCGGCGCACAGCATTGATCTGCCGCTGATTGCCGAGCGGGTTGAGACGGAAGGGGAGTTGTCGGTGATTCGCGAGATGGGCTTGTATGGGGTTCAGGGGCAGTTGTTTGGTGAGCCGAAGCCTTGGCGGTGAGTCATTGCAAACCAACCCTCACCCTAGCCCTCTCCCAGAGGGAGAGGGGACTGATTGGGGGATATTCGGGAGATACGCCGACGTGAGCGATTTGTCTTGAATCCATAATCGACCCGGTTTTTCAGGTCGATGTATGACGCCTGACACCTCGGTCGGCCCCCTCTCCCTCGGGGAGAGGGCTGGGGTGAGGGTAGGCCCTTGATCTGAAGAAGTCAGATCAACCCGCCCTCATCCTCATCGATCAACTGACTCAACCCACCCAGCGCCTCACGCGCCTGAGTCCGGTCCATCAGCTTGGCCTGAGCCGCCGGTGGCAGGTCGGTGACGCGGATCACGCCTTTTTGGGTCAGCACCTGAATCAGGTCGTCGAGGACCCGAATCATTTCGAAGTCGCTCTGCTTGAGCTGTTTCAGGCTGGTTTCCACCACTTCGTTGGCGAACCAGGCCTGGATTTCATGGCTGTCGGCCGGCAGCGTTTCCGTGGCCTCGGCGTAGGCCGCGGCTTCCACGCGAATCAACAGACCTTGCGCATCGCGTTGCACGTAAAACATTGAGCATCCCTCGGAAATGAACCAGCGTCATGCTGTCAGCAGCATAGCCAACTGCGCGCGAGTATGCGGTGCGGCGACGTAATCGTCACCGTCGCGGTAAGCGCAAACGTGACGGCCGCCCCAGAAGGGCGGCCGTTTTTGTTCACGTATCAGCTGTTGTTGTGGTCGACCTTGATGGTCGGATCGCTGCCGGCAATCAGGTTATGAATGTTGGCGCTCGACCAGTTGTTGCCTTCCAGTTTGATCGTCACATCCGGTGTGGCCGCAGCAGCGTCGCCGGAGTTGAACTTGCCCGCCGAGCTGACTTGCAGCGACGACGTGCCATCGACCGTGGTGATCTTCAGGAAGTTATCGATGGTGCTACCGGTCTCGCCCTGCAGCAAATCGCGCAGATCGATACGGTCACCGTCGGCGGCCTTGAAGTCCTTGATCACGTCGTTGCCGGTGTCGCCCGCCTTCCAGACGAAGGTGTCGGCACCCGAACCACCGATGAGGATGTCGTTGCCCTGACCGCCGATCAGCGTGTCGTTGCCGGTGCCGCCGAGCAGAATGTCATTGCCTTTGCCGCCATCGAGCAAGTCGTTGCCGCCTGAGCCGAAGAGGATGTCATTGCCCGCGCCACCCAACAGTGTGTCGTTACCATCGTGCGCGCCGGAGACATCGAACGCTTGATAGTGCTCGGTGATGTACTGGTGCACATTGCTGGTGGTGACTTTGCTGACGTCAACGCCGGTTTGCTGCGCGACGAACGCCTGCATCGCCTGATAACCCTCACCGGCAATGCCGTTGAAGCTGACCAGATCGCCGAACAGGATGTCGTTGCCGTCGCCACCGCTGACGGTGTCGTTGCCCGGCAGCGTCGCTTCGGTGTGGCCGATGATCGAGTTGGCCAGATCCTTCGGATCGATGTTGGTCTGCGGGGTTTTGTCCGAGTCGTACGGTTTCAGGTCATTGAGGCTGACGCCGCTGTTCAGGCCGATGGCTTCAACGTTCGACAGGCCACTGAGCAACGCGAAACTGCTGGTCGAGTTGTCGGTGGTGGTCGAGGTGGTGCTGCTGCCGCTGCCCGCCAGGCTCGACAGCTCGTAAGTGCCATCGCCCTGCGCGTGAACGGTACCCAGATTGGTGGTGCTCCAGCCATATCGGGCCGTGTAGGTCTGCAACTGAGCAAAACCGCTGGCGTTGATGCTCAGGTAATGCGTGTTGTCGATATAGGTGCTGAAGGTGTCGCCCAGCTTGTAGTTGCTGGTGGTCACCACGTTATCGAACTTCACGCTGCCGTACAGCGTCGGGTTGGTCTGCTCGCCGCTCTGGTAGTAGGTCGGCTGGCCGTCGGTGATGAAGTACGTGAGGTTTTTCGCCCCGGTGTTGGCCACAGCGTCGGCGCTCTGGAACCAGTTGGCCGTGGTCTTGAACACGTCCTCGTAGTTGGTACCGCCGCCGGAAGTCATCGAGTCCAGTACCGCTTTGAGCTGCGTCAGCGCGTTCAGATCGTTGAGGTTCACCGACACCGATTTGTTGACCTGGGTATCGAAGTCCACCAGGAAAATGTTCACCGTGCCCGAGTTGCTGCCGCCCAGGCTCTGCTTCAGGGTGTTGAACACCGACGTCAGCGAGTCCTTGGCTGCGTTGATCGACGAGCTGCTCATACTGCCTGAGCTGTCGACCATGAACGCGATGTTGTAGTTGGTGCCCGGGACCACGGTCAGACCACCGATGTCGGCGACCATGATGTCGTTGCCATCGGTGCCGCTGAAGGTGTCGTCACCCGAAGTCGCGACGATGGCGTTGTAGACCGCCGGCACCACGGTAACCGGAATGGTCGCGGTGCTGCTGGCCGAGCCGCCGACCATTTCGGTGGAGGTCGAGGTCACGGTCAGGTTGAACTGGCCGTTGTAGTACGGCGGCGGGGTCACGGTCAGGCTGCCGAGGTTCCAGCCGGTGACGTTGGCGTCGCCGCTGCTGGCGGTGACGGTGAAGGTATGACCCGCGCCATCGCTGAGCACCGAGCCGACTGGCGCGCCGCTGATCTTCACGCTCAGGGTTTCCGAGCCGTCGGTGTCAGTCAGCGCGGTGGTGATTGCCGACAGTTTCACCGTGGTGCCTTCGGCGCCGGTGTTGAGTTTGTAGCCGTCGTAATAGCCTTCGCCGCCGCTGCCGTGCAGATCGGAAACGGTCACGCCCGAATTGATCAGGTCTTGCACGCCGGTGTAGATCGGCACGCCAGTGCTGCTCAGGTCGATCGGCGTGCTGCCGTTGACCGACAGGTTGACGTCGTAGCTGCCCGGACCGCTCTGGTTGTGGTGGTAGATGTCCAGGGTGTAGTAACCGCTGGTGGTAGGGGTGAACGAACCGTTGAGGTTGCCGCCCACGCCCCACGTGGTCGCGGCCACGTTTTTACCACCGATGGTGACCAACAGGCTGTCATCGCCGATGCCGCTGAAGGTGTAGGTCTTGCCGGCTTCCAGGTAGATCAGGCCGGAAGTCTTCGACGCCGTACCGGCGGTCACGCTGCCGTCGGACTGCACGTTGTTGACGTTAGTGCTGGAGTTCGGCGTGCCGGCGCCGTCGATGACGTTTTTCAACGTGGTCGAATCCGCGCCGTTGCCGTTGGTGCCCAGACCCGACAGGCCGGTCCAGACTTCTTTGATCAGCCCGGTCGACTTCACGCTGTTGTCGGCGACGCTCACGGTTGGCGCATCTGCCACCGGCGTGATGTCGATCTTCACGGTGCCGGTGTTGCCCAGCAGCTGGCCGTCGGTTGGCTGGAACTTGATTTGTGCGTAGTCCGCCTGGTTGTTGCCCAGGCCAGTGCCACCGTAACCGTTCACACCCGATTCGTTGGTGTCCGGCAGGAAGCGCAGCTTGCCCGCGTCGATATCGGCTTTGCTGAAGGTCTGGTTGTTGGCGACGTCTTTCCAGGTCGAACCGTCCAGATACTGCAGTTTGCCTTCACCCGGCAGTTGGGTGATTTTGACGCCGAGGCTGCTGGCCGGGCTGTCGACGTCGGTCACACCGAAAGTCGACCAGCCGAGCACCAGCGGCGTGTCTTCGGTGCCGGTGACATTGCTCGGTGCAGCAACCGGTGCGTCGTTGACCGCCACCACGTTGACCGTGGTGGTCGCGGTGTTGGAGTAGTTACCGCCGTCGGTCACCGTCACGGTGATGATGCGCGGCACGGTGCTCGGGTCTTCACTGCTGTTGGTGAAGCTGATGTTTTTGATGGCCTGCATGTAGTCGGCCAGCGTCGCGTTGCCCGACAAGGTCAGGGTCACGGTGCCGTTGGTGCTATTGGCATTGATGGTGATGCCGTTGACGCTGTTGCCCAGGTTCAGCGCATCGCCGTCCTGACGGTTGGTCAGCACAACGGTGGCGCCGGTGAGCATGGTGCTGTCCGGGTCGGTGATCTTGATATCGGTGTCGGCAATCGACACGCCCGCGCCCGGGGTGTTCTCGGTAAAAGTCACCTTGTAGTCGGCACCCGTCGCGCCGCTGGAGTTGTTGGCATCCAGGTCGATGACCGGCGGCGCATCGTTGTCGATGATCGAGGTGCTGACGCTGCCATTGGTGCTGCTGACCGCGAGGTTTTCGAAGTTGCCGCCGGTGGCCGAATCGATCTTGACCACGAAGTTCTCGGTGCCTTCGGTGATCTTGTCATCGATGGTGGCGACGTTGAACTGCGCGCTGCTCGCCCCTGCCGGGATCTTCACGGTGTACACGCCGGTGAAGTCCGAACCGTCGGCGGCGGTGCCGCTGTAGACGATTTTCAGGGTCACTTCGGTTTGCGCCGGGTGGTTCAGGCTGACCGTGTAGCTGGCCGTCTGGCCTTCGGTCACCGAGCTGCTGCCAGTGATGCTGACGGTGGTGGTATCGATGGTGTCAGTGACGTTGGTCACCGCTGGCGTGTTGCTGGTCACCAGATTTTCGAAGCCGCCGCCGCTGGTGCCAGTGATGGTTGCCTGCACGGTGCCGGCGTCTTTGTAGACGTCGTCGGCCGGAGCTGGAACGGTCACGGTGCCAGTGGTTTTGCCGGCGTCGATGGTGATCACCGAGCCATTGCTCAGGGTCACCGTGACTGGCGAGCCAGCGGCGTTGGTCAGGGTCGCGGTGTAGGTGATCTGGCCACCCTCGGCCACGGTGCCGGTCGCGGACAGCGTCAGGTTGGTGGTGTCGATGGTGTCGGTCACGGTGGTGCTGACCGGGGTTTTGTCGGCCACGAGGTTTTCGTAGTTGCCGCCTGTGACGTTGCTGATCGAGTTGGTCAGCGGGGCGTGGCCGGTCAACGCATCGTTCGGTGCGGTGGTGGTCACGGTGCCGGTGGTTTTGCCGATGTCGATGGTGATGGTCTGACCGTTGGCCAGGGTCACGACGACAGGCGAGCCGGTTACGGCTGCACCGACAGTGGCGGTGTAGACGACGTTGCCGCCTTCAGCCGCTGTGCCGGTCGCGGTCAGTTTCACCGTGGTGGTATCGATGGTGTCGGTGACGCTGGTCACGGCAGGCGTGGTGCTGGTCACCAGGTTTTCGAAGCTGCCACCAGTCGCGGTTTTGATCGTTGCCTGGACGTTGCCGGCGTCTTTGTAGACGTCATCGGCTGGCGCTGGAACGGTCACCGTGCCGCTGGTTTTGCCGGCGTCGATGGTGATCACCGAGCCGTTGCTCAGGGTTACGGTCACTGGTGAGCCAGCGGCGTTGGTCAGGGTCGCGGTGTAAGTGATCTGGCCACCCTCGGCCACGGTGCCGGTCGCGGACAGCGACAGGTTGGTGGTGTCGATGGTGTCGGTGACGGTCGTCGAAACCGGCGTTTTGTCGGCCACCAGATTTTCGTAGTTGCCGCCCGTCACGTTGGTGATCGAGTTGGTCAGCGGCGCGTGGCCAGTCAATGCGTCGTTAGGCGCAGTGGTGGTCGCGGTGCCGGTGGTCTGGCCGACGCCGATGGTGATGGTCTGACCGTTCGACAGGGTCACCACAACCGGCGAGCCAGTTACTGGGGCGCCGACGGTCGCGGTGTACACGACGTTGCCGCCCTCTGCTGCAGTAGCCGTTGCCGTCAGTTTCACGGTGGTGGTGTCGATGGTATCGGTGACGCTGGTGATAGCCGGAGTCGTGCTTGGCACCAGATTTTCGAAGTTGCCACCGGTGGCGTTGCTGATTGTGGCCTGCACGGTGCCGGCGTCTTTGTAGACATCATCGGCCGGGGCTGGAACGGTCACGGTGCCGGTGGTTTTACCGGCGTCGATGGTGATCACGGCGCCGTTGGACAGGGTTACGGTCACTGGCGAGCCAGCGGCGTTGGTCAGGGTCGCGGTGTAAACGATCGAGCCACCTTCAGCAACCGAACCAGTCGCGCTCAGCGACAGATTAGTGGTGTCGACAGTGTCGGTCACGTTGGTGCTGACTGGCGTCTTGTCGGCCACGAGGTTTTCGTAGTTGCCGCCGGTCACGTTGGTGATCGCGTTGGTCAGTGGCGCATGACCGGTCAACGCATCGTTCGGAGCGGTAGTGGTCGCAGTCCCCGTAGTCTGGCCAACACCGATGGTG
>NZ_VCNJ01000112.1 GCF_005938625.1 Pseudomonas fluorescens | reverse complement strand
GCTTTGTTGGAACTGCCGCCGTTGCGTTTGAATTCGCGTTCTTCTTCGGCGGTGGTGACGATCTCGTCGACTGCCGCGCTGACGTCATCGATCGGGGCTTGATCGGGTTCTGGTGCGTCTTCGGCTGCAGGCTCAATCACGGCCTGAATGCCGGCAGCGACAACCAGCAGCTGGGCCAGCAGGGCTTTCAAAGCCGTTGCGGTAGCTTCATCCATTGGGGGTTTGCTCTCGGTTGGGGTTTGCGGAGTGGTTTCGGCGGCGGTGTCGTCAATGCCGAAACGCTTGAACAGGCGGGTGAACATGCCGACAAGGCGACCAATCTCGCCCTGCGCTTCGGTTTCGCGCAGCGGGCCGAGTTCTTGGGATGCGGCGTAGTACGCATCGCGGCTGGTGCGACTGGAGAAGTAAAGTTCCTGCGTGCCGACGCTGGCGGGTTCGTCGGTGACGGCGATACCGGTCATGTAGGCTTTGCCACGGCCCCGGAAATTCGGCTTGATCTCAATGCTGGTGAACAACTTTTCGCCGGCGTCGTTCAGGCGCAGCAGCTTGTCGTTCGGCTTCAGTTGCGCTTCCAGTGCGACTTGGCCAGGTTCCAGATCGTCGCCCTCCTCGACCAGGCGCACAGCAAAAACCGTCCCGTGAGATCCGAACCAGCGTTCGTGTTCACACCAGATAACAGCGGTATACAAAGTCGGCGTGTAGGTCTCGGCGATGTCGCGCAGTTCCTGGGGAAGGATTTCGCGGCCATCGACGGTCGGGCCGCTGGTGGCTACACGTTTCCAGTAGGAGACAAGGGAACGGGGCATGAGTGGTGACTGCGCTCAATCGTTGAATGAGCCGCCACGATAGGGAGCCGTTTACCGCCAAACAAACGGTTGAAATTCAGGGTTCTCCTATTTTCGAGAGATAGGCGGATCGCAGCATTTAACCTCGCGTTTCCGGGGTTTTCGCCGCATAGACTGCGGCCCATGAACTACCCGACCGAAGTTAAAGAAGCAGCAAAACGCCTCTACCTGCGCCGCTGTTCGGTGAAGGAAATACAGGCGCATTTGAAGCTGCCCAACATACGAATCGTCTACTACTGGATCCGCCAAGGCGGCTGGGACGAGATGCTGACGGATGAAGAACCGTTGAGCGCGGTCAACCGGCGAATCACCCTGATCCTGGAAAAGATCGATCCGCTGACGAAAGCCGAACTGGACGAACTGGAGCGACTGACGGGCCTACTTGAGCGGCTGAAAAAACTTGCGGCCAAGCCTGCACAGGCTGCGCCGTCGGACGCACCGGGGGAGCCTCGCGAACGCCAGCCTGGTCAACGTCGTGAACGCGGCGAAGGCGGCGCCAAGAAGCGCGAAAAGAAGGCCAAGAACGACGTCGGCGGCCTGACCGAAGTGGACTTCCTCGATAAATTCATCTCGAAGATGTACGGCTACCAGAAAGAGCTGTTCGAGGCGAAACAGAACCCGCTGACACGCCGCGTCCGGAACATCCTCAAAAGCCGACAGGTCGGCCTGACCTACTACTTCGCCGGCGAAGCGTTCATGGACGCCGTGTTGAGCGGTGACAACCAGGTGTTTCTTTCGGCCAGCCGATCGCAGTCCGAGATCTTCCGCAGCTACATCATCCAGTTTGCCCAGCAGTGGTTCGGCATCGAGCTTACGGGCAACCCGATCACGCTCAGCAACGGTGCCGAACTGCGCTTTCTCAGCACCAACAGCAGCACCGCCCAGGGCTACCACGGCCACGTCTACGTGGACGAATACTTCTGGATTCGCGACTTCGAAAAACTCAGCACCGTGGCCAGTGCTATGGGCACACACAAGAAGTGGCGCAAAACCTATTTCTCGACGCCCAGCGCCGTGTCGCACCAGGCGTACCCATTCTGGTCGGGCGATGAGTTCCGCAACAGCAAACGCGGCAAGAAGGCCGGCGGTGTGTGGCCGAGCGAAGCGGCCTACACACAGGGCGCGCTGTGTCCGGACGGCCAGTGGCGCAAGACGATCACCCTAGACGATGCGATCGCCGGCGGCTGCGATCTGTTCGACCTGGAGCAGCTGCAGCTGGAGTACGACGAAGACAAATTTCAGCAGCTGTTCTACTGCAAGTTCATCGACAGCACGCAAAGCGCATTCAGCCTCAAGGATCTGGAACGCTGCTATTCGGATCTATCGTTGTGGGAGGACTACAACGCGGAGCTGGATCGACCATTCGGCAACAGCCCTGTCTGGCTTGGCTACGACCCAAGCCGCACCCGCGACGACGCCACCTGTGTGGTCATCGCGCCGCCACTCGAACCCGGGGCGAAGTTCCGCATTCTGGAGAAGCACAGCTGGCGTGGCCACTCGTTCACTTACCAGGCTGCACAGGTCAAGAAGCTGACCGAGCGTTTCAACGTCCAGCACATCGGCATTGACGTCACCGGCGTGGGTTACGGCGTGTTCGACTTGGTGCGCGACTTCTACGCCAAAGCGACGCCAATTCACTACAGCCTTGAGGCGAAAAACGCACTGGTGCTCAAAGCCCAAGACACGATCCAAGGCAGTCGCATCGAGTGGGACGCCGGCTGGACCGATATCGCCCAGGCCTTCCTGACCATCAAGCGCGGCGCCACCAACAGTGGCCAGATCACCTACAGCGCATCGCGTACCGAAGCCACCGGTCACGCCGACATTGCCTGGGCGGTGATGCACGCCCTGTCCAACGAACCTTTGAACACCAACAAGCGGCGTCGCAGCCGCTACGTCACGAGTAACCAGAGCAGCCATGACCAACCGCAAGCGCAGAAAGCAACACGTAGCCCAACCAACGCAGCAACCGATGCGCTCGTTTACGTTCGGGGAGCCGGAACAGGTGCTGTCCGGCAACATCGGCGAGTACGTGGGCGTGTTCCCCAGCGACGACGGCAAGATCTACAAACCTCCGGTGTCACGGGCTGGTCTGGCCAAGCTGCTGCGCGCCAACGCGCACCACGGCGCCATTCCAAAATTCAAACGCAACCTGCTGTTGCGTGAGTTCATCCCTTCGGCCGGCTGCAGCACTGAGACGATGGGGCGCGCCGGGCTGGACTATATGGTGTTTGGCGAATCGTATTTCTACAACGACACCAATGCGTTCGGCCAAGTGCTGGAGCTGCAGCACCTTCCGGCCATCAACATGCGGGTAAAGGTCGACGGCGGTTTTGTGATGCTGCTGCCCGACAACAAGGAAATGGAGTTCGAACAGCACGAGATTTCACACGTCCTGGACTACGACGTGGAACAGAATATTTACGGGATCCCGGATTACTTGGGCGGTCTGCAGGCGCTGCTGCTCAATGAGGCCGCCACCCTCTTCCGCCGTCGGTACTACAGCAACGGCGCGCACGCCGGTTACATCTTCTACACCAACGATCCTGATCTGACCGAGGAGGACGAAGACGAGCTGCGCGCACAGATCAGTGCCAGCAAGGGCGTGGGCAACTTCCGCTCGATGTTCGTCAACATCCCCAACGGCAAAGAAAACGCGATCCAGATCATCCCCGTGGGTGACTTCCAAGCGAAAGACGAACTGGAGAAGGTGAAGAACATCACCCGAAACGACGTTATCGCCGCCTGGCGCATGAACCCGGCACTGGCCGGCATCATCCCGGAAAACACCGGTGGTTTCGGAGACATCGAAAAGATCGATCGCGTGTACACCAGCAACGAGATCCGGCCGATCTGCCAATTGTTCAACCAACTGAATGACAAGCTGCGAGAAGACAGGCGCTTTAGCTGGAAGCCTATTCCTGAAGCAGTGGATACCACTACTTGAACAACCAGACGGAGAGAAAGCCACTACATATTGTGGCAATATGGTGGCGATCAGCTGCCCCTGGGGAGGGACACAATGAGAGTTGTATGCAATTGCGGACACAAGGGCCGTATTGCCTCGCGGGAAGAGGTAACCAGAGCCTTTGTAAAACTGTACTGCCAGTGCCTGGACGCAAAGTGCGGGCACACATGGGTGGCAAATCTGACGTTCTCGCACACGCTCAGTCCGTCATCGCAGACATTCGAGCGGATGTTGATCGATCGCTTGCGGGAAATGCCCCGAGCGAAGCAGCGGGAGCTTTTCGAGCAGTTGGGATCGCAGGCGGTGGCGTAGCTACAAACCGCCAACGCTATAGCGCCGGCGATCGGGATCATTCAAGGAATGACGGTCAGCCCTCAACTTTCTCCTTCGGGTTGATTGCCAGTATCTCGGCCACGCGACGAACCTGTTGCTGTTCAGTGCGGCTCAGCCGGCGATACAGATCGATCAGTCGACGCTCAATGTCCGTGAGTACGGTAGTTTCCGACCCGGCGTGTTCGAGGTTGATGTGATCGTTCTTCTTGCGATCCAACATGCTAACTACTCCATAAAGTGCATTGCTGAATGGACTTTATGGGGTGTGCGCAACTGCATTGGAATAAGAGATACCCCAATGACTGTGCGGGATTGTTGCGAGTTAAGACCGGTGCCGAGCGACGTCGTCGGCCATCGCTTCAAGGATGCGGCGAATAGCCTTCTGATCGTCTTCCGGAATGCTTCGGAACTGCTTAATCAGACAGTCTTCGGTTTGGTTCAAATCACTTTCAGCAAGGTTTGTACGAACACCTGTGAGGATGTAAGGAACGTCAAAGCCGAACTGCAGCGCAACCTTGCTCAGATACGGAGCGGGAGCATCACTTGTCCCTGCTTCGTAATTCGCTTGGGTTCGCTTCACAACGCCAATTGCTTCGGCAATCTCACCCTGTGTCATGCCGCAGCGCTTCCGCTCTTCCTGCAGGCGAGAACCAATTTCTTCAGAAAGATGCAAAATCATTCATCCCAAATATTTACAAATGCATCAAGATGCATCATTCTGCATTTCACACCACATGAAATTGCATGGATTTGCACTATGCCGAAGATGAGTATCAGCGAGCAAGCCCGCCAGAAAGCGCGGAAAGCTTTAGTAAAGCGCGGGCAGTCCGCGAAAGACTTTGCACTTCTACATGAATTGAGTCCCAGCACCGTATACGCGGTGCTGAGTGGCCAAAGCCAGTGTCGCCGTGGGGAGGCACACCGAGCCGCAGTATTACTCGGCATCAAAGACGGTGTGATCGAACAGTAATCGCGGCGCTCCACAGGGAAAAGTAGAAGTTGAAAAGTCCAATCCTAGACACTCGCAAAGAAGTCATGAGCGAGATCATCCGCAGTTACACAGGCGGACGCGAAGCCGCTGCTGCGCGCTTGGGTCTGAAGCTCAAAAAATTCGACAACCATGCCTACGAAAATGCTGGTTGCAGTCCCCTCAGCGACTTACAAGTTTTCATGCTCGAGCAGGACTGTGGAACTCAGCACTTCCCCACTTACGTCGCCTCGATGTATGGGGGACTGTTCGTACCGGTGGCCGATCCTGAAACGCTCGACAATGTCGAACTCTACAAACGCTCCGTGCAGGTTTCAGCAAAGCGAGGGTGTGTTGATCAAGCAATTGCCGCCGCTCTTGAAGACGGTTCGATCAGTGATGAAGAAGCCGAATTCATCATGGACGCGCATAACCTCCACGTAGCAGCAAGGCACGCAGAAGTGCTGGCTGCCATCGCTCTCTACCGCGCAGGGAAGGCTCAATGAACAATTTGTCCGCAGTACCGGAATACCAGGATGTCCTGCAGAGCGCCGCGCTGGCGTTTCTTGAGCGTCACCACTGCGAACACCTGAGCGACGATCAGCAACTGTTCAGCCGGGCTGTTCAACACCTGGTTGCAGACTATGACGTGCAAACGCAGGTCGCTGAAAAAATCGTTCACCTGGCAGGCACCACCATGGTCGCCGTTCGCGATCGGCAACGCCTGAACATCCAGAGCAGCACGTCGACGCACACCGTGATCGTCGATCCCGTCACCGGCCGACAATGGGCCGTACCGGTCAGCCTCATCTATGAGCGAATCATCAACGCGCCGGACCTTGGCCGCTTTCGCTTAGCCAACTCGTAACACCAACCCCCACACAAACGCCTGCCCCACACCCCGTGGGTTTGGGTGAGCTGCGCCCGAAATCGAGGTTTCAAGATGGGAAACGCCGTAATTCTGACCACCCAGTTGCCACCTGCAGAGGCCGAAGCACTTCTGGCTGCGATGCGTGAGCAGTACCGCTTGAGCCTCAACGACTACTGGTACGCGGATGAATACCGGTATGTCCCGCAAGAAAAACGGCACAGCTCAATCCTCGAAAGAACTCCGGTGATGGCCGCCCAGAAACGCCTGATGGCCGCCCTCTCCCTCAGCCTCAAAGCAG
>NZ_VCNJ01000111.1 GCF_005938625.1 Pseudomonas fluorescens | reverse complement strand
TATCGGCAAACTGTTGGTGCAGTTCTTCCGCGAGGCGACTGAAGCTGAAGCGCGACTGGGGATAAGTCAGCGTCGGCTGATAATCGCGGGGCGTGCTTTCCCGAAACGCGGCGCGGATGAATAGCTCGATCTCACTTTTCAGCGTCTCGATCTGCTCTGCGCTCAGGTTCGGTTGCGGCCAAAGCGTCATCGCAACACTCACGGGCACTTCGGGCATGACCATGGCCAGCAGATCATCGCCGTGGCCATGGTTGCCCTGGTCGCGGATGTGCGAATTGATTCGCTCCAGGTAAGTCGCCGCCGGCACACCCGCATCAAAAAGCACAAAGGCATTCGCACTGCCCGGCCCACGCGGTGCTCCGTGTTCGAAGTAGACGCCGTCCGGACGAACGCCGGGGAAGGCGGAAATCATGGCGCGATACACCGCATCGGTGTGCCACTGATTCACGGCCGAGAACTGGTTGCGCACGCGCAAACGCAGTTGGTCGTTCGGCTCCGGATCCGCACCGGGTGATTCCAGCCAACCGTCCTTGTTCACTACCTGGACAATGCCTGGGATGGGCACGGGCAGGATGGCGTAGTAACCCGGGGCGAGGTTGAAGCCACTGCCGGATTCGATCGCCTCCACCGGGACTTCCAGCTGCAGCTGGCCCGCCACGAACGTCGCCGGCGCAGTGGTAATCAATTGGTACACGTTGCCGTTGATAGCGGCCGACTGCACAACAATGCCTTTTTCCAGCTCCATGACGCCGTCCGGTAAGGCGCGGGTGAGCAGCAATTTACCGCGGGCTTTGGTGGCGCCTTTGCGCTCGACGTTGACCGCCCAAGCGAGCATGTCCAGCCAGGCGTCCACCGCCGTTTTCACAAAGAAGTTCGGCAGCACCGTCAGGCACAGAAAGTCCAACAGCCACAACACCGGTTTGGTCACCAGCGCGGTCATCACCCGCCAGAACGGCGAATAACTGCTGGTGTTGGCCACCTTCGCGCCCTGGGCTTCGACTTCCTTTTCCCACGCGGCCTTCAAACCGGCCTCCGTGGTCGGGATGCCGGCGTCGGCGATCACCTTTTTAAAATCGACCTGGCTCACAGACTTACCTCAATCGAACCGAATTTCAGGGTTTTCGCAGTGACCAGGTACACACCTGGCTCCTGCTGGATAATCCGCGCCGTGCCCGGCACCAGGCGTTGGTCGTCCTCCACCAACAGTTCCAGTTGCTGGATGCAGTCGCGCTGCCGCAGCCCATCGCGCTCGGCCACCAACGTCACCAACAACCCGCTGTCGCGGATCATGTGAGCGATGTCCTGGGCGATGCAGGCGCGGTCATCGATGAGCAAAGGTTGATGCGACGGATCCAGTGCCAGGTCGTTGTCGACGATCAACAGGTCTACGTATTCGCTCATCCGCCGACCGCCATGGCGACCATGTTTTCCATCTCCAACGGGGTCATCGCCTTGCCCGTGTGAATGTTCACGTTCTCCACATGCGTGCCCTTGTTCTGGCTGCTGCTGTTGTTCTGGATGCTGGTCAACAGGCCGCCGGGCGGCACCGCTGAAGGGCGCGCCGGCGAAAGGCTGGGGATTGCCGCGTTGATGGTTTGCTGGGCTTTCTGCGCGGCGTTGGCGGTGTCGGCGGCATTGGTCGCGGCATCGACGCCGGGCACTTCAGGCATACCGCCAAAACGCGCTTCGATGTTCACGCCCGGGATGCTGTTCAGCAGCTCGATCACGCCGTTTACGGCCTTGGTAAAAATGCCGACGATGCTGTCCCATGCGGCCTTGGCCATGCCTGACCAGCCGCCCATTGAGTTAAACCAGTCGGACAGTTTCTGGAGCTTGTCGGCGACGAACTGGAACGCGGCCGTGTTCATCAGGGCGGACGTCCATTCGTCCCAGTAGTAGACCGCCGCGACAATGACGGCCACCAGGGCGAGAACACCCACCACAATCCACACCATCGGGTTGGCCAACAGCGCCGCGTTGACCAGCCAGATCGCGCCCTGCCACAGCAGCATGGCGCCACGCACCAGGGCAAGGCCGGCGCTGAGCGTGTAGATCACGGCCATGTACGCCAGGATCGCCAGTTTCTGCAAGACGAAGCCGGCGACCGTGCGCAGGTTCAGCAACTG
>NZ_VCNJ01000110.1 GCF_005938625.1 Pseudomonas fluorescens | reverse complement strand
GCGGCCGGTGCCGCCAGCCGCCGGCACGCCGGTGGCCGTGACCCTGGCCAACGGTCAGAACATCACCATCGAAATCGGCAAAACCACCGGCACCGTGACCACCACCGCACCGAACGATGCGTTGAACGGCCACACGCCGCTGACCAACGCAATCACTGACGTGAGCGGCGGTAACTACGAGAACCTGGTCGCCGACAAGACGCCGGTTTCGACCACCGTTACCGATACCGTCGACACCACCAACCTGTCGCTTTCCGCGACTGGCACCGTGGCTGAAGGCGGTTCGATTGTTTACACCGCAACCCTGACCAACCCGGCTGGCACGCCAGTCACCGTGACACTGAGCAACGGTTCGGTGATTACCATCGACGCGGGTAAGACCACTGGCACCGTGACCGTCGCTGCACCGGCCGATGACGTCTATAAAGACGCCGGCAAAGTCGAAGTGACCATCAAGGACGCTAGCGGCGGCAACTTCGAGAACCTGGTTCCGAGCACCACGCCAGCCGTCACTGACGTGACCGACACCATCGACACCTCGACGGTCAAACTGACCGCCACCGAGTCTGCGGCTGAAGGTGGCACCGTCACCTACACCGCCACGGTCGGTGCGCCAGTCACTGGCTCGCCGGTTGTCGTGACCCTGGCCAACGGTCAGAACATCACCATCGAAGTGGGTAAAACCACCGGCACCGTGACCACCACCGCGCCAAACGATGCGTTGACCGGTCATGCACCGCTGACCAACTCGATCACTGGCGTTTCCGGCGGAAACTACGAAAACCTCGTGGCCGACAAAACTCCGGTCAGCACCACCGTGACCGACACTGTCGACACCACCAATCTGTCGCTGAGCGCCACCGGTTCGGTGAACGAAGGCGGTCAGATCACCTACACCGCGACACTGACCAACGCGGCTGGCTCGCCGGTCACCGTGACCCTGAGCAACGGCTCGGTGATCACCATCGATGCCGGCAAAACCACCGGCACCGTGACCGTCGACGCACCGAAAGATGACGTCTACAAAGATGCCGGCACCGTAGAAGCGACCATCAAAGGCGCGACCGGTGGCGACTTCGAAAACCTCGTCACCAGCACTGCTCCGGCCGTCACCACCGTCAACGACACCATCGACACCTCCACCGTGTCGCTGACCGCCACCGCCAACGTCGCCGAAGGCGAAACCGTGGTCTACACCGCGACCGTGACCGCACCCGTGACGGGTTCACCGGTTGTCGTGACCCTGTCGAACGGCCAGACCATCACCATCGCCGTCGGAGAAACCACCGGCTCGGTGAACTTCGTTGCACCGAACAGCCCATTGGCCGGCGGCAGCTCGCTGAGCGTGACCATCGACGGCGCTACCGGTGGCAACTACGAAAAACTCGCGGTCGACGGCAAGTCCGCCGATACCGCGGTTTCGGACACCACCGACACCACCAACCTGAACCTGACCGCGACCGATTCGGTGGCTGAAGGCGGTTCGATCGTTTACACCGCGACGCTGACCAACCCGGCCGGCACGCCGGTAACCGTGACGCTGTCGAACGGCGCGGTGATCACCATCGAGGCCGGTAAAACTGCTGGCACCGTGACCGTTGCGGCTCCAGCCGATGACGTCTACAAGGACGCCGGCAAAGTCGAAGCGACCATTGCAACCGCTACCGGTGGCAATTTCGAGAACCTGGTGCCGAGCACCGTTCCAGCCGTGACCAACGTCACCGACACCATCGACACCACCACCGTCAAACTCACCGCGACCGAGTCGGCGGCTGAGGGCGGCACTGTTACTTACACCGCGACAGTGGGCGCGCCAGTGACCGGTGCTCCGGTGACCGTGACCTTGGCCAACGGCCAGAACATCACCATCGAAGTCGGCAAAACCACCGGCACCGTGACCACCACTGCACCGAACGACGCGTTGACCGGCCATGCGCCGATCAGCAATGCGATCACCGGCGTCAGCGGCGGCAATTACGAGAACCTGGTAGCGGACAAGACCCCTGTTTCGACCAACGTGACCGACACCGTCGACACCACCAATCTGTCGCTGACCGCGACCGGCTCCGTGGCCGAAGGTGGCTCGATTGTTTACACCGCGACCCTGACCAACCCGGCCGGCACCCCGGTGACCGTGACCCTTTCCAACGGTTCGGTCATCACTATCGAAGCGGGTAAAACCACCGGCACCGTGACCGTCGCGGCGCCAGCCGATGACGTCTACAAGGACGCCGGTAAAGTTGAAGTGACCATCAAGGACGCCACGGGCGGCAACTTCGAGAACCTCGTTCCGAGCACCACACCTGCGGTAACTGACGTCACTGACACCATCGATACCTCGACGGTCAAACTGACCGCCACCGAGTCTGCCGCTGAAGGCGGCACCGTCACTTACACCGCCACCGTCGGCGCGCCGGTGACCGGTTCGCCAGTCGTGGTGACCTTGGCCAACGGCCAGAACATCACCATCGAAGTCGGCAAAACCACCGGCACCGTGACCACCATTGCACCGAACGATGCGTTGACCGGTCATGCGCCACTGACCAACGCCATCACTGGCGTCAGCGGCGGCAACTACGAAAACCTCGTGGCCGACAAAACGCCGGTCAGCACTAACGTGACCGACACCGTCGACACCACCAACCTGTCGCTGACCGCGACCGGCTCCGTGGCCGAGGGTGGTTCGATCATCTACACCGCGACCCTGACCAATGCCGCTGGCTCGCCAGTGACCGTGACGTTAAGCAATGGCGCGGTGATCACCATCGAAGCCGGCAAAACCACAGGCACCGTGTCTGTTCCAGCGCCAGCCGATGACGTCTACAAGGACGCGGGCAAAGTCGAAGCAACCATTTCGACTGCTACTGGCGGCAACTTCGAAAGCCTGGTGCCGAGCACTGTTCCTGCGGTCACGCAGGTCACCGATACCATCGACACTTCGACCGTCAAACTGACGGCCGACACTTCGGTGGCTGAAGGCGGCACCGTCACTTACACCGCCACTGTTGGCGCACCAGTAACCGGTTCGCCGGTCACCGTGACCTTGGCCAACGGCCAGAACATCACCATCGAAGTTGGCAAGACCACCGGCACCGTCACCTTCACCGCGCCGAACGATGCGTTGACCGGCCACGCTCCGCTGACTAACTCGATCAGTGGTGTAACCGGTGGCAATTACGAAAACCTCGTGGCCGACAAGACACCGGTTTCGACCAACGTCACCGACACCGTCGACACCACCAATCTGTCGCTGACTGCGACCGGCACCGTTGCGGAAGGTGGTTCGATCATCTACACCGCAACGCTGACCAACGCGGCTGGCTCACCAGTTACCGTGACCCTGTCGAATGGCGCAGTGATCACCATCGACGCCGGCAAAACCACCGGCACCGTCACCGTTCCAGCTCCGGCAGATGACGTCTACAAAGACGCCGGCAAAGTCGAAGCAACGATCTCCACCGCTACCGGTGGCAACTTCGAGAACCTGGTGCCGAGCACTGTGCCGGCCGTGACCGAAGTCACCGATACCATCGACACCTCGACCGTCAAACTGACCGCCGATACCTCCGTGGCTGAAGGCGGCACCGTCACCTACACCGCCACTGTCGGCGCACCAGTAACCGGTTCGCCGGTCACCGTGACCTTGGCCAACGGCCAGAACATCACCATCGAAGTCGGCAAAACCACGGGCACCGTGACCACCACCGCACCGAACGATGCGCTGACCGGTCAGGCGCCACTGACCAACTCGATCACTGGTGTAACCGGTGGCAATTACGAGAATCTGGTAGCCGACAAAACCCCGGTTTCGACCACGGTCACCGATACCGTCGACACCACCAACCTGTCGCTCAGCGCGACTGGCTCGGTCGCTGAAGGTGGTTCGATCGTCTACACCGCAACGCTGACCAACGCGGCTGGCTCCCCGGTCACCGTGACCCTGTCCAACGGCGCTGTCATCACCATCGAAGCGGGCAAAACCACCGGCACCGTGACCGTCGCAGCGCCGGCGGATGACGTTTACAAAGATGCAGGCAAAGTCGAAGCAACCATTTCGACAGCGACCGGTGGCAACTTCGAGAATCTGGTACCGAGCACTGTGCCGGCAGTGACCAACGTCACTGACACCATCGACACCACAACCGTAAAACTCACCGCCACCGAGTCGACAGCTGAAGGCGGCAACGTTGTCTACACAGCGACAGTCGGCGCCCCAGTGACTGGC
>NZ_VCNJ01000109.1 GCF_005938625.1 Pseudomonas fluorescens | reverse complement strand
TGATCGTTCCCACGCTCTGCGTGGGAATGCTTCAAGGGACGCTCCGCGTCCAGTGACGCGGAGCGTCACGGGCTGCGTTCCCACGCAGAGCGTGGGAACGATCTTGGAAGAGGTCAGTCGATGCCGACAAAACCCCCGGTCTGGTGCGCCCACAACCGCGCATACAACCCTCGATGGGCGAGCAGTTCAGCATGGGTGCCGCTCTCGGCAATCTTGCCGTTCTCCAGCACCACCAGCCGATCCATCCGGGCAATGGTCGAGAGACGGTGCGCAATGGCGATCACGGTTTTGCCCTGCATCAGGGTTTCCAGGCTTTCCTGAATCGCCGCTTCGACTTCCGAATCCAGCGCAGAAGTCGCTTCGTCCATGATCAAAATCGGCGCGTCCTTGAGCAGTACTCGCGCAATCGCAATGCGCTGGCGTTGGCCACCGGACAGTTTCACCCCGCGCTCACCGACATGCGCGTCAAACCCCGTACGGCCTTCAGCGTCCGACAGCAGCGGAATGAACTCGTCGGCGCGCGCCTTGTGCACCGCGTCCCACAGCTCTGCATCAGTCGCATCCGGTTTGCCGTACAGCAAGTTGTCGCGGATCGAACGGTGCAGCAGCGAGGTGTCCTGGGTGATCATGCCGATCCGCGCCCGCAGGCTTTCCTGACCGACTTCGGCGATGTTCTGGCCGTCGATCATAATCCGTCCGCCTTCGACGTCGTACAGGCGCAGGAGCAGGTTGACCAACGTTGATTTGCCGGCGCCGGACGGCCCGATCAAGCCGATTTTCTCGCCCGGTTTGATGTTCAGGTTGAGGTCGCCGATGATCCCGCGCTTCTTGCCGTAGTGAAAATCCACGTGCTCGAAACGCACTTCGCCACGGGCCACATTCAGCGGTTTGGCCTGCTCGTGATCGGTGACGCTGACCGGTTGCGAGATGGTGCGCAAACCGTCCTGAACCATGCCGATGTTCTCGAAAATGCCGGTGACCACCCACATGATCCAGCCGGACATGTTGACGATGCGAATCACCAGTCCAGTGGCCAGGGCAATCGCGCCGACAGTGATCAACGACTGCGTCCACAACCAAAGCGCCAGAGCTGTGGTGCCGACGATCAGCAAACCGTTCATGGCAGTAATTACCACGTCCATGCTGGTGACGACGCGGCCGGCCATCTGCGCTTTGACGGTCTGTTCTTCGATGGCTTCCTTGGCGTAGTGCTGTTCGAAGTTGGTGTGGGCGAACAGCTTCAGCGTGGCGATGTTGGTGTAGCCATCGACGATGCGGCCCATCAGTTTCGAGCGCGCGTCAGAAGCTTCCACCGAGCGATCTTTCACCCGGGGCACGAAGTAATACAGCGCGCCGATGTAGGCGACGATCCACGTCAGCAACGGGATCATCAAACGCCAGTCGGCCTCGGCGAACAACACCAGCGAACTGATCGCATAGATCACCACGTGCCACAGCGCATCCACCGCTTGCACCGCCGAGTCACGCAGCGAGTTGCCGGTTTGCATGATGCGTTGGGCAATACGCCCGGCGAAGTCGTTCTGGAAGAAATTCAGGCTCTGCTTGAGCACGTAGCTGTGGTTCTGCCAGCGAATCATGCTGGTCATGCCGGGACTTAACGTCTGGTGCACCAGCAAGTCATGCAGGCCGAAGAAGATCGGGCGCAGCACCAGGGCAACTACCAGCATCCACGTCAGTTCGAGGGCGTGGTCGCTGAAGAAATTCGGGTTCGGTGTGCCTTGGGCCAGGTCGATGATGCGGCTCAGGTAACTGAACAGCGCCACTTCGATCAGCGCGGCGAACAGGCCAACGACGAGCAGGGCAGCAAAACTCGGCCAGACCTGCTTGAGGTAATAGGTATAGAAGGGGAGAACGCGGTCCGGCGGAGACGCCGTCGGGGCTTCACGGAATATGTCGATCAGTTGTTCGAAACGGCGATAGAGCATCAGATAACCGCCCGGAGTACGGGCTCTCCTTTTATCGGTGTGAGTGGCGTGAGGTTGAATTCACGCCGCTCGATACGCCCTGTACAGCTTAGTCGATGACTTTGGCCGACTTGATGATCACAGGGTCGACAGGCACGTTTTGCATGCCGCTTTTGGTGGTGGTTTGCGAGTTGACGATGATGTCGACCACGTCCATGCCCTTGACCACCTTGGCGAACACCGCGTAACCGGCGTCACGGCCGGGATCGAGGAACGCGTTGTCAGCCACGTTGATGAAGAACTGGCTGGTGGCCGAGTCAGGGTTGGAAGTGCGCGCCATCGACAAGGTGCCGCGAACGTTGTGCAGGCCGTTGCTGGCTTCGTTCTTGATCGGTGCCTTGGTGTCTTTCTGTTGCATCTGCTGGGTGAAACCGCCGCCCTGAGCCATGAAGCCCGGGATCACACGATGGAAAATGGTGTTGGTGTAAAAACCGCTGTTCACGTAATCCAGAAAGTTCTTGGTACTGATTGGCGCCTTGACCGGATCCAGTTCGATTTCGATCTGGCCGTTAGTGGTGTCCAGCAGCACGTGCGGTGCCTTGGCCGGCGTGGCAGCCATCAGGTTGGCGGCAAACAGCACAGTACCAGCGGCGAGGGCGAGTTTTTTCAGCATGGGTCAGTGATCCTGAGATTGAGTATCGGCTGCGGCGAGAAACTCCAGCAGCGTTTGATTGAAGCGTTCGGGTTGATCGAGCGGGGTGGCGTGGCGCGAATCGGCGATCACCACCAGCCGCGCATTCGGCAGCAGTTTTACATAGGTTTCTTTCAGTGCCACCGGTGTGTAATCACGGTCGGCGCTGATGACGAGCGTTGGACAGGTCACTCGGGAAAGTCGTTCCTGAACGCCCCAGCCAACAATTGCATCGAAGCTGGCGAGATAAGCACGTTTGTCGTTTCTTGCCCAGCGTTCGGCCATTTTCTGCCGCAGATCGGCCTGCTCGGGTTTCGGAAAAAGTTTGCCGCCAAGGGCCTTGCCGATAGTCGCGAGGCTGAGCACGCGCATCAGGCTCCAGCGTTTGAACCACTGCCAGTAGTCGTCGCGGCTGCGTATTTTGACCTCGGGCGCGCTGTTGACGATGGTCAGGCTTTTCAGCATTTGCGGGTGATCGACGCCGAACTGGAAGCCGATCATGCCGCCCATCGATAGCCCGACGTAATGCACCGGGCCGAGGTTCAAGTGCTCGATCAGCGCCAGCAGGTCGGCGCTGAAACCGGCAATGCTATAGCGCTCGCGCGGTTTGTCCGAGCGACCGTGGCCGCGAATATCCGGGACGATCACCCGAAAACGCGCGGCCAGGGCCGGGATCTGCATTTCCCAATCCAGCGTGCTCGAACCGAGCCCGTGAACCAGCAGCAACGGCGTGCCGTGGCCATATTCCTCGTAGTGCAGGTTGCAACCTTCGTGCTCGAAATATGCCATCGGTGAACTCCGTGTCAGGCTTGCTCAGGCGCGGCGAATGGCGCGTCCAGCGGCAAGGTGTCAAAGGTGCGCAGCAGTTCGATGAGGATTTGCGTGGCCGGGCCCAACGGTTTGTCCTTGTTCGAATACAGATAGAAGCTGGAATTGCGGTTGCCGCCCCTGTCCAACGGTAGCAGCTTGAGCGAGCCATCCTTCAGTTCCCGCTCGATCATGTGCCGTGGCAGCCAGGCAAAACCGAGGCCGCTGCTGACAAACGTAGCGGCCGTGGCAAGGCTACCAACGGTCCAGCGCTGCTCGGCGCCGAGCCAGCCGACATCACGCGGCTGCTGGCGGCCGGAGTCGCGAATCACCACTTGCATCTGGGTTTCCAGATCCTGAAAGCTCAGTTCGCGATTGAGACGATGCAGCGGGTGATCGGGGTGGGCGACGGCGACGAACTCGACGTCACTCAATTCCGCACCGAGGTAACCGGGAATGCTCAGGCCGGTAATGGCCAGATCCGCCACGCCTTCGAGCAGCACTTCCTCGACACCTGACAACACTTCCTCGCGCAGACGTACGCGGCAGCCGCGACTCTGCGGCATGAACGCGGTCAACGCGCGGACGATGCGCGCACTCGGGTAAGCAGCGTCGACCACCAGCCGCACCTCGGCTTCCCAACCTTGCTCCATATGGTGGGCAAGATCTTCCAGTTGGCTGGCCTGTTTCACCAGTTGCCGCGAACGGCGCAGCAACACGCCACCGGCCTCGGTGAGCACGGCTTTACGCCCATCGATGCGCAGCAACGGCACGCCGAGCTGGTCCTGCATGCGGGCGACGGTGTAACTCACCGACGATTGCGAACGGTGCAAGGCCTCGGCGGCCTGAGCGAATCCGCCGTGGTCGACCACGGCCTGCAATGTTCGCCATTGATCAAGGGTCACGCGGGGCGCTTTCATCAATAGCTCCTCTTGTCCTAAGCTGGCCGTCCCTCATGGAGACTGCCGAATGAAAAAATTCTGTTGTGTGCTGCTGGCGCTGCTTCCGCTGACTGCTTTTGCTTACCCGATCGATGTGCAGAAAGATCTCAACGGCATGAAGATCGATTACGAGACCTTCGACACCGATAACGACATCGGCTCGATTCGGGTGGCGAACTACGGTGATGTCGATGCATCCTGCAAAGCGGTGTTCAGCAATGGCCCGGAAGCACCGCGCACCCGCACGATCGATGTACCGGCCGGCAAACACAAAAACGCTACGGCCAAGTTCACCCGCGAGATCATCAAGTTGCGCATCAAACTGACCTGCACCCCGAAATAACAACGTCAATCCCTTGTGGGAGCGAGCTTGCTCGCGAATTGGCCGTTTCAGTCGACATCATTGTTGAATGACACACCGCTTTCGCGAGCAAGCTCGCTCCCACAGAGTATGCGTAAGCATCTAAACGAATTTTTCGATGCTTTGCAGCAATTATTTGCGCTTTTTCATCGATTCAACTCTGTTTAACCTTCACTCCATCGACCTACAACATTCTCGGATGGAGGCTACACACCATGTCCCGCGTTCTGATCATCGAAAGCAGTGCCCGCCAGCAAGACTCGGTATCCCGTCAACTGACTCAGACCTTCATCAGTCAGTGGAAAGCGGCGCACCCTGCCGATCAGATCACCGTACGTGACCTCGCCGTGAACCCGGTGCCGCACCTGGACATCAACTTGCTGGGCGGCTGGATGAAGCCTGCCGATCAGCGCAACGCCAACGAGCAATCGTCGCTGGATCGTTCCAACGAATTGACCGATGAGTTGCTTGCTGCCGACGTACTGGTGATGGCCGCGCCGATGTACAACTTCGCCATCCCGAGCACCCTCAAGGCCTGGCTCGACCACGTGTTGCGTGCCGGTGTGACCTTCAAATACACCGAAACCGGCCCGCAAGGCCTGCTCAGCGGCAAACGTGCCTTCGTGCTCACCGCTCGCGGCGGCATCTACGCCGGCGGCCCGGCGGATCATCAGGAACCGTACCTGCGTCAGGTGATGGGTTTCATCGGCATCAACGACGTGACGTTCATTCACGCCGAAGGCATGAACCTCGGTGGCGACTTCCAGGAGAAAGGCCTGAATCAGGCCAACGCCAAACTGTCCCAGGTCGCTTGATATGTTAATCGCCAGATAATCGCTGGATGGTCTAGTGACCTGGCGCAACCCCTTCAAGGCTCTACGCGCATCGAACCTCCCTTTGCACTTGTTGCTCCTGAGTGCTGTAGCCCGATTGAACGCATTAGCGAGATCGGGCTTTTTTTTGCCTGCGATTCGTTGAATGTCATCAGATCCTTGTGGGAGCGAGCTTGCTCGCGAAAGCGATATTTCATTCAGCAACGATGTTTACTGACACGGCCTCTTCGCGAGCAAGCTCGCTCCCACAGGAGTCGGCGTTGTCCGTGGGTTCGCGGTATTGCGCAAAAACCGCTATCGTCGCCGCCATTCAAATTAGGGGCGAGCATGGGCTATCTACTTTTTGTCACGCTGATCCAGGCGTTTTCCTTCAGTCTGATCGGTGAATATCTGGCCGGTCATGTCGACAGCTACTTCGCGGTGCTGGTGCGCGTGGTGCTGGCCGGGCTGGTGTTCATTCCGTTGACCCGCTGGCGGTCGGTCGAGCCTTCATTCATGCGCGGCATGCTGATGATCGGCGCGTTGCAGTTCGGCGTGACTTACGTTTGCCTGTACTTGAGCTTCCGCGTGCTGACGGTGCCGGAGGTGTTGCTGTTCACCATCCTCACGCCGCTGCACGTGACGTTGATCGAAGATGCGCTGAACCGACGCTTCAATCCGTGGGCGCTGATCGCCGCGCTAGTGGCGGTGGGCGGCGCGGCAGTGATTCGTTTCGACAGCATCAGTCCGGATTTCTTCATGGGCTTCTTGCTGCTGCAACTGGCCAACTTCACCTACGCCGCAGGGCAGGTGATGTACAAGCATCTGGTGGCCAGGCACCCGAGCGATCTGCCGCATTACCGGCGTTTCGGCTTCTTCTATCTCGGCGCGCTGGCGGTGGTGCTGCCTGCATTCCTGATGTTCGGCAAAGCCAACTTCCTCCCGGAAGCACCGCTGCAGTGGGGCGTGTTGCTGTTCCTCGGCCTGGTTTCGACCGCGCTGGGCATGTACTGGTGGAACAAGGGCGCGTGCATGGTTAACGGCGGCACGCTGGCGGTGATGAACAATCTGCATGTGCCGGTGGGGTTGCTGCTGAATCTGCTGATCTGGAATCAGCATGAGGAACTAGGGCGGTTGTTCCTCGGCGGCAGCGTCATCCTTGCCGCTGTATGGATCAGCCGACTGGGCATCCGCCGCACCGCATGATCCGGTGTAGGAACTGCCGAAGGCTGCGATCTTTTGATCTTTAAAGTCTAAAGATCGCAGCCTTCGGCAGCTCCTACAGGGGAATTGTGTTTTACATGAGGTGTTTCTGCGGCTCGGGAATGCTCGCCGCGCCGAGCACCGCCGGCAGCAACCCGGAACGCAAATCCCCACCACTCGGCTGCTGATACAGACTCAGCCCGAACTCCGGCAGCACCGCCAGCAGATAATCAAAAATATCCCCCTGAATCCGCTCGTAATCGGCCCACGCGGTGGTACGGGTGAAGCAGTAGATCTCCAGCGGAATACCCTGCGCGGTGGTCTGCATCTGGCGGACCATGCAGGTCATGTTTGGCTGAATCTCCGGATGACTCTTCAGATAGGCCAACGCATAGGCGCGAAAAGTACCGATATTGGTCATGCGCCGGCGGTTGGCCGACATCGCCGCGACATTGCCCTGAGCCTCGTTCCACGCCTTGAGCTCGGCTTTCTTGCGGCTCATGTAATCGGTCAGCAAGTGCACTTGCGAGAGCTTTTCTTCCTCGTCGTCACGGATGAAGCGTACGCCGCTGGCGTCGATGAACAGGCTGCGCTTGATCCGCCGCCCGCCCGATTGCTGCATGCCGCGCCAGTTCTTGAACGACTCGGACATCAGCCGCCAGGTCGGGATCGAAACGATGGTCTTGTCGAAGTTCTGCACCTTGACCGTGTGCAAGGTGATGTCGACCACGTCGCCGTCGGCACCGACCTGCGGCATTTCGATCCAGTCGCCGACCCGCAGCATGTCGTTGCTGGTCAATTGCACGCTGGCAACGAACGACAGCAAGGTGTCCTTGTAGACCAACAGAATCACCGCCGACATCGCACCCAGACCGGAGAGCAGCAACAGCGGCGAGCGGTCGATCAACGTGGCGACGATGATGATCGCGCCGAACACGTACAAGACCATTTTCGCCAGTTGCACATAGCCTTTGATCGAGCGCGTGCGGGCGTGCTCGGTGCGGGCATAGATGTCGAGCAGGGCATTGAGCAGGGCGCTGACCGAGAGCAGCAGGAACAGAATGGTGAACGACAACGCCACATTGCCGAGGAAGGTCATGGCGGTCTTGCTTAGTTCCGGTACCAGGTGCAGGCCGAACTGAATGACCAGCGACGGCGTCATCTGCGCCAGGCGCTGAAACACCTTGTTGTGGCGAAAGTCGTTGATCCAGTGCAGCGCCGGTTGGCGCCCGAGCATGCGGCTGGCGTGCAGGATCAGATAGCGCGCCACTCGTCCGAGTACCAGCGCGATCACCAGCAACACGGTCAGCGCGAGGCCTGCCTGCAAGAGCGGGTGCTGTTCGAGGGTGCCCCAGAGGTCCTGGGCGTTGAGCCAGAGCTGTTTGAAATCCATATGAGCAACGATTCTTCTGTAAGACGCGATGGGCGATTAGAGCATTTAAGACGCCGTGTATTACCGTTGGAGACAAATCGAGCAACAAAAAAGCCACTGATTGCGTCCGTTTGTATAAAGAAACTCGGCCTGAGCGCTCGAAACCGGTAACCTATGCAGCTGTTTTTTTGCATATCTTCGAGGTAGCACCCGTGTTTTCCCAATTCGCCCTGCACGAACGCCTGCTTAAAGCTGTGGCCGAGCTGAAATTTGTCGAGCCAACGCCTGTGCAAGCCGCGGCCATTCCGCTGGCGCTCCAAGGGCGTGATCTGCGGGTGACGGCGCAAACCGGTAGCGGCAAAACCGCCGCTTTCGTTCTGCCAATCCTCAATCGCCTGATCGGCCCGGCCAAGGTCCGCGTCAGCATCAAGACGCTGATCCTGCTGCCGACCCGCGAGCTGGCACAGCAGACGCTGAAGGAAGTTGAGCGCTTTTCGCAGTTCACTTTCATCAAGTCCGGTCTGATCACTGGCGGTGAAGACTTCAAGGTCCAGGCCGCGATGCTGCGCAAAGTGCCGGACATCCTCATCGGCACCCCGGGCCGGATGATCGAGCAACTCAACGCCGGCAACCTCGACCTCAAAGAAGTCGAAGTGCTGGTGCTCGACGAAGCCGACCGCATGCTCGACATGGGTTTCGCCGAAGACGTGCAGCGTCTGGTTGATGAATGCCCGAACCGTCAGCAAACCATGCTGTTCTCCGCCACCACTGGCGGTTCCGGCCTGCGCGACATGATCGGCAAGGTGCTGAACAACCCTGAGCACTTGCAGCTCAACGCGGTCAGCCAGCTGAACTCGACCACCCGCCAGCAAATCATCACCGCCGACCACAATCAGCACAAAGAACAGATTGTGAACTGGCTGCTGGCCAACGAGACCTATCAGAAGGCCATCGTTTTCACCAACACCCGCGCCATGGCCGACCGTATCTACGGCCGCCTTGTGGCTCAGGAATACAAAGCGTTCGTGCTGCACGGCGAGAAAGACCAGAAGGATCGCAAACTGGCGATCGACCGTCTGAAGCAGGGCGGCGTGAAGATTCTGGTCGCTACCGACGTCGCGGCCCGTGGTCTGGACGTTGATGGTCTGGATCTGGTGATCAACTTCGACATGCCACGCAGCGGCGACGAATACGTGCACCGCATCGGTCGTACCGGTCGTGCCGGTAACGACGGTCTGGCGATCTCGCTGATCTGCCACGGTGACTGGAACCTGATGTCGAGCATTGAGCGCTACCTGAAGCAAAGCTTCGAGCGCCGCACCATCAAGGAAGTCAAAGGCACCTACGGTGGACCGAAAAAGGTCAAGGCTTCCGGCAAAGCCGTCGGCGTGAAGAAGAAAAAGACTGACGCCAAGGGTGACAAGAAGAAAACGGCCGCCAAGACGCCGACCAAGCGCAAGAGCGCCAACCGTCCGAAGCCGGACTCGTTGGTGAGCAGCGATGGCATGGCACCGCTCAAGCGCCGCAAGCCGGCCGAGCCAGCGGCTGAGTAAGTTTTTCAGGCGTGCATAAAAAACCCGGACAATGTCCGGGTTTTTTTTCGTCGATCAGTTGCCGAGCTGGCCACTGGTATCGGCATCAAAGCGCCGCTTGGCCTGGTCGGCCGCCGGCTTCAACTGCGCCAGCAACGCAGCTTCGCTGTACAACCCGGGGCTCGCCAGTTCCTTGGGCGTCGGCTCGATCGGGATCAGCACATCTTCGCCATCGGCGTGCAGCCAAATCGCCACAACGTGCAGCGCCGAGACAAACAACACACGCAGTTCGACGGTTTTACCCTTTAGCTGCGACGCCTGTTCCGCCAGTTTCAGCGCGCCGACGGTGGCAGCGGCAAGGTTGCCGTGATTGAGCGAGGCGAACTCGACATGCCCGCGCACCTCGGCCAACTGCGCATCGGCAATCGTCACGCCGTCGGCAAACACCAGGTAATGCCAGTCGCCGAGACGGGCATCTTTCAGACCTTTGCCGTGGCTCAGGTCTTCCAGATTCAGCGAGTAGCCGCGATAGGCCTCACTGAGGCTGATCTTCGCAGGTGCTGCGTTGGCGAACTGGCGATTGGCGCCGAAGCCTTGGGTTTGTAGTGCCGCTTGCAGCGCCGGGCGCAAGGTCTGTACGCCGTTGGAAGGCGCCTTTGGATAGGTCAGTTGCATGATGTCGCCCTCCTAGTTTTTTACGGTGAAGTAGGTGTGAGTCCAGTTACCGCCGCCGTTGTAGGCACGGGGAAACGCGTTTAATGCACGGGTCGAATAGCCGTAGATCGAATCCGCCACCAACACATAATCGCCATTGGTGCCGTAAATCGTCAGGAAGTGCGCACCGCCGCCGTACCATGCGCACCGCAAGCCGACCGGGCGGCCCATGCTGATCTGGTTCTGAATGGCCGACATCTGCAGCGAACCCTGATTCATGCCGTTGTAGCTACGGGTGGTTTGCAGCGCCGAATCCAGATAACCATAGACGTTGCACGGCCCCGGCTGATTGCAGCAGTTACGGTCCAGTTGGGTGCTGGCCACGCCGCACTGGGTCCAGTTGCCGGTGCCGTAATAATTGCCGACCGAGGCGGACACGGCGGCCCAGCACCAGTTGGTCTGGGTCTGTTTCTGCATATTGAAGTTAAGGCTGCCGGCGGCGAGGGCGCTGGCATGTTCGGCCGCTTCGACTTCGACCAGTTGTGGGTCGAGCAGATGGCCGATGAGGCACCTTGGCAGTGATTCACTGGTAAAGGGTCTTGCTTCAGTGGTTAACATTTTCAATCCTCCATGAATGAAAACAAGCGTCCCGCTTGTAAAGGTATTGCCGAGCGATCGGCGCTTCAGGGTTGCCATCTCCGATGGCGGTTGCCGATCTCTTTGCTCGATGTAACCGTAGATGTGGATATGCATTTGTGCAAATAAATAAATGCATTTGTGCATTTACAAGGACAAAAGATCGCAGCCTGCGACAGCTCCTACAGGGTTTGGTGTAGGAGCTGCCGCAGGCTGCAATCTTTTGATCTGGCTGTTAGCCCTCGGTCTTCTTCTCGGCCGAATCCAACTCTTTCAACCGCTGATCAATCAACTGGCATTTATCCGGCAGATCCGCACTGGCCGTCCCCAGATCCATCTTCTGTAACTCGGCGTTGATCTCCTTGGCCTTGGCCGGATTCTGTTCGGTGAGCTTGGCGACCTCCTTGGCCAGTTGTTCGCGTTTGGCGGTGGCTTCTTCCGGCGTACAGGCCCAGACGGGCAGGGCGCAGGCAAGGGTGGTGGCGATCAATAGTGTGTTAAGGATTTTCATGGAGGACGGCCTCAGTTCCGGTCAAGGCGGGTTGATCGGTTGAGGGCTGCTGGCCTGGAAAAGTTCAGTGCAATGCACCTGTTGCGTGTCGACTTGTGTGACCGATAAGTCGCGATTTTCGGCAAAACTTCAATGATGTCCCGTAAAGCCGCGTTCTAGAGCGGTCACCAAAAAGCCTTGTTACAACTTATTGACGCCAGAATGATGGCAATCTACCATCGCGCCATCACATTGATATCAATGTGCGCTTTCGAGGGATCGAACAGACTTTTCGCAGTCTGCACTGCGATTGTTTTCGCATCGTTTCGGACGTTCTGACCGAAACGCGCATTTATCCCCATTTGTTTCTTTCACTCTGCCGGCACCCTGATTTTTGCCGGGTAGGGATTGCTTTGCCTGTCGATTGCCCCGATCAACTTGCCCGTTGCAAAGAGACTATAAACATGGACGTTCCCCTGTACGCCTTCCTTGCTCGTCAGCCTGCTGCTGCCGTGAAAACCCGCGAATCATTCCTTGGCATGCCCAAGCGCGGGCTGGCGTTCCTGTTGGCGAACGTCATGTTCTGGCAACCGATATGGGCGCAGGCCGACGGCATCGTGGTGGCCAACCCCAATACCTCGCTGGATCGCGCCGGTAATGGCGTGCCGATCATCAATATCGCCACGCCCAATGCCAGCGGCCTGTCGCACAACCAGTTTCACGACTACAACGTCGGTGCGCAGGGGCTGATCCTCAACAACGGCTCGACGCAGAACAATCTGACGCAGCTGGGCGGGCATATCATCGACAACCCGAACCTGAAAAACAGTGGTTCGGCGCAGGCGATTCTCAACGAAGTCATCAGCGGCAATCCGAGCCAGTTGCGCGGTTACACCGAAGTGGCGGGGCAGTCGGCGCGGGTGATCGTCGCCAACCCGTATGGCATTACCTGCAACGGTTGCGGTTTTATCAACTCGCCACGGGTGACCTTGACCACCGGTAAACCGGTGCTCGACAACGGTCGGCTGGATCGCTTTCAAGTGGATCAGGGCAGCGTCGCTATTGAAGGCGCCGGACTCAACGCGACCAATGTCGACCGCTTTGAAATCATCACCCGCAGCGCGAAGATCAACGCCGAGCTTCAAGCGCAGAACCTGACGATTGTCGCCGGGCGCAACGACGTCAACGCACAAACCCTGAATGCCACCGCCCGCGCCGATGACGGCAGCGGCAAACCGCAACTGGCCATCGACTCTTCGGCGCTTGGTGGTATGTACGCTGGGGCGATCAAACTGGTCGGCACCGAGGCCGGGGTCGGGGTGAAACTCGACGGCAAACTGATTGCCAGCGGCGGCGATATTCAACTGGATGCCAACGGCCAGTTGAGTCTGGCCGACACCTCGGCCACTGGCGCGGTCAACGTCAAGGCTGCCAGCCTCGACGCCCGCGGCCCGGTTTACGCCGGCACCAGCGTCAATGTGCAAACCCAGGGCAATCTGACCAACCGCCAGACCCTCGCGGCCCGCGACGGCATCAGTCTCAGCGCTGGCGGCCAACTGACCAACGCCGGCGCCATCGAAGCCGGCGTCAATGCCGACGGCAGCCGCAATGCCAACGGCGATCTGAGTATCACCGCGCAGAACCTCGACAACACCGGCCAAAGCCTCACCGCCAGCCGCAATCTGACCATCAACGCTGCGCAAACCCTGAACAACCAGGGCGGCACGCTCAGCGGCCAAACCGCCGCGATCAGCGCCGGTACGCTGGACAACCGCAACGCCGGCAAAGTGCAGAGCAACAGTACGCTGAACCTCAATGCCGCGCAGGTGCTCAACAGCCAAGGCGTGATCAACAGCAACGCCATTCTTACCGCCAACATCGGCCAGTTGATCAACAGCAACGGCGAACTCAGCAGCCAGACCGACGTGGTCCTCAACGTCACCTCGCTGGACAACGTTGCCGGCCTGATGAGCGCTGGCCACCTGCTCGACATCAGCGCCCTCGGCGCGATCAACAACCGCACCGGCAAGATCGGCGCCAAACAGACCCTGCTGGTAAAAGCCCAACAACTCGACAACAGCCAGCAAGGCCAGTTGACCAGCGAAGGCACGCTGACCACGCGGATCAGCGAGCAACTGAACAACCAGAACAAGGGCCTGATCCAGGCCAACGGCGCCATGGACGTGCAAGCCACGCGCCTGGATAACCGTGCCGGCAAGATTTCCAGCCTCGACACCCTGACCGTCAGCAGCGCTAACACCGACAACCGCAGCGGCACCCTGCGTGCCGATCAGGCCGCAAAACTGCTGATCGACAACCTGGACAACCGCGACAAGGGTCGCCTCGAAAGCAAGACGGCGCTGACCTTCGAAGGTAATTCGCTAAATAACAGCAATGGCGGCCTGCTGACCTCGACCGGCCTGTTGAGCCTCAAAGCCAAAGCCGTGATCAACGATGGCGGACGAATCTCTGCCAAAGGTGATATCGACGCCAACATCGACAGCCTCAATCAAGAGCACGGTGAACTGGTCGCCGAAGGCAATCTGCTGCTGACCGGCAAAACCCTCAACAGCCATCAGGACAGTCTGGTCGGTTCGCTGAAGACCCTGACCGTCAACGTCGAGCAGATCGACAACCGCGCCAGCACGCTCTCCAGCCAGCTGGATTTGCACATCAACGGTTCGCGCCTGGACAACAGCGACGGCGGCAAGGTGCTGTCCGACACCACGCTGGCGCTGAAAGTCGAACAGATCATCAACGCCAGCAACGGCCTGATTTTCAGCAAAAGCGCGAGCACCCTCAGCGGCATCGGCCTGAGCAACGTCGGCGGGCGCATCGTCAGCCAGAACACCCTCGGGCTGACCTTTGACGAGACCATGGACAACCAGCAAGGCCTGATCAGCAGCGAAGGGCAGATGACCCTTACCGCCGGCAGCCTCGACAACCGTCTGGGCAAACTGTCGAGCCTTGAAGCGATGGCGCTGACCACCAGCGGCGCGGTACTGAGTCAGGGCGGCCTGATCGCCTCGCAAAAAGGCCTGACCTTTAAAAGTGGCAGTCTGGATAACAGCGACAAAGGCATCATCAGCGCCAAGGCCGATTCGAGCCTGACCACCGTCGAGTTGAAAAACCGGCAGGGCGGCAGCATCGCCAGCGACGGCACGCTGTTGCTCACCGCCGCGCACCTGGACAACTCCGGCGGCAGCCTCGGCAGTCAGCAGAAACTCGAAGTCTCGGTGACTTCGCTGGAACAGGACGGCGGCGAACTGTTCAGCAACGGCGATCTGACCTTGGACATGAACAACGGTCTGCTCGACAACCAGCGCGGCAACATCCATACGCCGGGCCAGTTGCTGCTGAAAAACCTCAAGGACGTCAACAACAGCGCCGGCGAAATCTCTGCGGCCAAGGCCTGGAGCGTCAACGCACAAAGCTTGAACAACGACGGCGGCAAGTTGCTGAGCAATGAAAAGCTCACTCTGGTCATCGACCGCGCCCTGAGCAACGTCAAAGGCCTGATCGCTTCCGCCAGCCTCGACAGCCGCAGCGACAGTCTGAACAACAGCAGCGGTGATATCCGTGTGCGGGGCGATGTCGATTTCAACGTAACTGGCATGTTCGATAACCACAACGGTGTGGTCATCGCCGACGACGGCCTGACGATCACCGCCGCGAGTCTGGATAACCGACAGGAAGGTCTGATCGGTTCGACTAATGCGCTGAAGCTCAACGTCGAGCGTGTCGACAACCGCAGCGGCGAGCTGTCAAGCAAGAGCGATGTCAGCCTGATCGGCGCCTGGCTCGAAAACAGCGACAGCGGCTACATGCTCGCCGGCGGCAATCTGGCGCTGACGGTCAACGACGTCATCAACCGCAACAAAGGCCTGCTGTCCGGCGACACCGGGTTGACGCTGAGCGGCAAGACGCTGGAAAACAGCGGTCGTCTGACCAGCCAGAAAGACCTCTCGATCAATCTCTCCGGGGATCTGAACAACGCGCAGGGCAGCCTCGTCAACGAAGGCGCCCTGGCGATCAACGCCGCGAGCCTCAACAACGACACCGGCACGGTTTCCAGCGCCAAAGCGCTCACTGTCGACACGCGCGGCGCCGTCAGCAACCAGGGCGGCAAACTGCTGACCGACGGTGATCTGACCCTCAACAGCAGCGCGCTGGATAACCAGCAAAAAGGTGTGATCAGCAGCAAGGCCAACCTGACCATCAACACCGGGGCGCTTAATAACAACGATAGGGCAAGCATTTACGCCGCCGATCAACTGGACATCACCGCCGGCCTTGTAACCAACACCGCTGGCAGCCTCGGCGCCGGCAACTCGCTTAACGCCAATGTTCAAGGCCTCGATCAGCAGGGCGGCAAACTGTTCAGCGGCGGCACCGTCAGTGTCGATCTGAATGGTGGCGCGCTGAACAATCAGGGCGGCGTGATTAACGCGCCGGAGCAGTTACTGCTGAAAAACCTCACCGACGTGAACAACCGTGGCGGCGAGATTTCCAGCGACAAGGCTTTTGAACTGATCGCCAAGTCGCTGGACAACAGCGGCGGCCAACTGCTGAGCAACCAGAAACTCACCCTGACCCTCGACAACGCGCTGACCTCGATCAAAGGCACGATTGCCGCTGCGGCGTTGCAGGTTCGCGCGGCAAGTCTGGATAACAGCGATGGCGGCGTGTTGCTCAGTGACAGCGACATCGAGGTGACTGTCGATGGCCTGCTGAAAAACACCAACAAAGGCAGCATCCGCGCCGCACAACAACTGACCCTCAACAGCACCGGTCTGAACAATCAGGGCGGCACGCTGGTCGGCGTTTCCGGCCTGAATATGGATCTGGGCGCCACCGCGCAGGATCTGAATAACCAGAACGGTGTGATCAGCAGCAAAGGTGGGTTGAGCATTGCCCATCTGCGCGACCTGAATAACCAGAACGGCGTGATCAACAGCAAAGGCGTGCTGAGCATCGCCACGCTGCGTGACCTGAATAACCAGCAAGGCGAAATCTCCAGCGTCAACAGCTTCAGCCTCACCGGCAACCGTTTCGATAACCGTGGCGGCAACCTGATCAGCAACGATCAACTGACCATTACTGCGGCCGATCTGAACAACCAGAACGGTCTGGTTTCCGGCTGGAAAGGCCTAAGCCTCAGCGGTGGCACCCTCGACAACAGCCTGGAAGGCGCGATCTCCAGCCAGCTCGGCAACGTCAACATCGACCTCAGCGGCTCGCTGCTCAACCACAGCAAGGGCGGCATCGGCGGCCTCGGCGAAGTAAGCATCACGGCCGCCAGTCTCGACAACACCGCCGGTACGGTCAGCAGTGACGGCAAACAAACCCTGACTATAACCGGCGCGATCAGCAACGCCTCGGGCGGCCTGATCAAAAGCGGCGACACCCTCGACATCCGCGCGGCCAGCCTGAACAACAGCAGCGGCAACGTCATGGCGAAAAAAGCCCTGACCTTTACCGGTGGCCCGCTGAACAATACGCAGGGCAGTCTGGTCGGTGACGACAGCGTCACCCTCGACCTGCTCGGCGCCCTGACCAACGTCAACGGCGCACTCGGCAGCGGCGCTGCGCTGCTGATCAAACGCTCGGCCAGCGTTGACAACCAGGGCGGCCAGTTGATCAGTCAGACCCTGCTGAGTCTGCTCACCAGTGGCGACCTGAACAACAGCCAGCGCGGCACCGTCTCGGCCAACGGCCAACTGGATCTCAGCGTGGGCGGCACGTTGCGCAACGACGCCGACGGCCTGCTGTCCAGCCGCGATGCCGGCGTGACCCTCACTGCCGCTGCGCTGAACAACGCTAAAGGTGCAGTGCAAAGCATGACCGCGCTGACCGTGAACACCGGCAGCGGCGCGATCGACAACCAGGGCGGCAAA
>NZ_VCNJ01000108.1 GCF_005938625.1 Pseudomonas fluorescens | reverse complement strand
GGCTGGCGAATGCAACTTCCCTGCAAATGACTACCCATTCAGGCGCAATGGTGGAGGGGAGTTTCTCGCCAAGCGGTACAACCCGTATCTTCACACCTAAGGCCTTCTGGCCAGTGGGCAGCACTCAAGTGAAAGTGGTGCAGACAGTCGGCAACGTGACCTCTGATCCAAGCGAGCTGGTCACTATCAGGGTTGCAGCCAAGCCCCCAAAACCACAAATTACCCAGCCGCTGCCAAACACCAGCCATCTGGCCAATGTCATGGTGGAAGGAAGCTGTGAAGTGGGGGCAGAGTTGTTTGTGCAAGCCGCCAACGGTAGCCCGTTGGCCGGGGAAGTGACTTACGACCAGATGAAATGGTCGTTCAAATCTCCCTGGCAGCCCGGCCAGCAGAGAATCAAAGCGGTGCAGAGCCTGGACGGCCTGACATCTGACCCAACCGATGTGCTTGATTTTTACATCAGACCACCGCAGCCCGTGATCGAGCAACCGCACACTCCGGTCGCCGTCAGGGGGGAACTGAGAATAAGCAATATTTCGTCCGGCATCGTCACGCTACTTATGTCGACACACATGGATGTCCGGGTCGACGGTCAGTTCGCCGGTGACGGGGCGACCCGTACCTTTACACCTGAGATGGATTGGCCACCGGGGGAAAACAAGGTCAAGGTCGTACAGACGGAAAACGGTGTGGATTCCGATCCGAGTGACTTGTGTACTTTCATCGTGAAAGTCGTGAACAAGCCTGATATTCCTGAAATTCTCGAGCCGCAGAGAGGCGCCAGAACCTCTAGATACCCGACGATCAAGGTCGCCGGCCTGCCCGGTGCACCGCATACAGTGCGCCTTGAAGAAAGTGACACGTTGCATCAGGAGGTAGCGAACGCCGATGGCATTCTGGAGTTCACGCTATCGTCGCCTTTGGCACCTGGCGATGTCGCCATCCAAGTCATGCAAGCAGATGACGGAGCCGATTCCGATTGGAGTACGCCGCATCGGTTCACGGTCAAAGCACCGCCGCAAACACCGGCTATCGAAGCGCCACTGGCGAACTCCGAGACCTCACGCTATCCCAGGTTCCGAGGTACAGGTGTAACGGGAGGGGAGATCGTTCTGCATTATGCGAATGATCCCCAGGAGCGGTTTGCCTCTGTCGACGGTTCGACTCGATGGAGCTGGACTGCAGAGCAGGAGTGGTCTCTCGGAGACCACAACATACAGGCCCGGCAGACAGTCGATGGCGACTGCTCCGACTGGACTGAGGCTCGCTCTTTCAAGGTGCGCGAGTCCCTATACGCCATTGGCGACGCCAACCCGGCCATGGGTACGCCGGTGGTGGGCACTGAGCAGAGCGTGCTGTTGCGGGTGCAGGTGATTTCCGGTGTCACCGGGGCGGTGGCCGATGGCGTGGAGGTGGAATGGCGCATTAACGGCGAGCAGGAGCTGCTGGCGACAACGCAGACCGACGTCGAGGGGTGGACTTGTTATCGCTATACCCCTGAAACGGCGGGCAAGCATGAAATCCTCGCAGACATTACCCAGGAAAACGCCGGCGTCGTCATGACCGAGCTCTACGAAGTGAACGCCGTGCTGCACGATGACTGGGCACAGGCCGCGGAGCTTTATCTGGACGGCGAGCGAGTTGATCTGGCCGTGAGCGATCTCAGGCTGTTGAAAAGAAGCCAGCCTTATAAGCTGGAGCTCAAGGTCAACGACGGCAGTGTTCTGATCGGCTCCACCGTCACTTTGCAAAACCTCTGGGGCGCGAAGGAACGTGGCTTGAGCTTTGTTCCAGACCTGGGAATGGGGCAGACGATACAGGCAGGGGTACCAGTGCATTGGTCTGTTTTTGCTGAGGAGGGCACTAGCGGAATATTCGGTTTGAGCCTGAGCAGTCCGGTGATGTCCGACTGGCAATTGCCAGCGTACGTGGAAGCGGGGGATTTGGCTGAGGCTGTGAAGGTTGATCTCGATACATTCCCACAGCTGTTTGGCGGCGGCCCGGCGTTCCCTTGTCTTGGGGCGACACATACCGTAACCGTGCGACCTCAGGATCACAGCTTCTTGCTTGGCCACGACGTGGTGCTGGAGTTGAGTGCGCAAGCGGCTGAACTTGGCGTTACTGTGAGTCCGACCACCCCGCAGACACTTGGCGATGACGGTGTGAGCTGGTCATTGAACTGCGTCGACAGCGCCCAGGCTGGTAACTTTGCGGTGTGGTTGAAGGTGCCGGCCCGGGATTTCAATTCATTGGAGCTGCCGATGTCTCTGGGGCATAACAAGGTCAACATATCTGAAAAATTCGGCCCTCAGGAAATGGGAGGCTCGGCTTCTTACTGGAGGTATGGCATTCGCGCGACTTCCACCTTTACGGGACAACCTGCGGGGAGGGTACCGGTGACTGTCGCGGTGACTGGCAAGCCAACGGTGGAAAGCCTGACTGATTCCAATGGCTGGATATATATCAATTACTACGATGGCGAATCGGCAAGCTTGACCATTCTCAACCGCTATGACGGCAGTCTTGGCTGACAAACGTTGGTGCGCCAGATGAAGTCAGCGCCTTTTCTCGCCAGAGGAAAGGCGTTTTCATTTTTGCAGGTGAAACATCCTGAATATCAGCTCAGAGCCGCCAATTGTTCGATCGTCTGTGGAAAACGTTCAACCAGACGAATCAGCGTTGTTGCCTGAGCATTGGGTGTGGCACGACCCTGCTCCCAGTTTTCGAGCGTGCGGGTGTTGGTGCGCAGATACATCGCAAACACCGAGCGAGAGAGATTGAGCTGTTGACGGATGGCGACCACTTCTTCAGCGGTGATCGGCACCAGTTTGGGTAACTGAACCTTATGGGTGCGCAGCGTGATCTTGCCCTGGCGCTCATCGGCCAAGGCGTCCAGGCCATCCATCAGTTCGGAAAAAATGTCACGTTTCATAGTGGCTTCTCGCGTTGAGTTCTCTATCCAGTGTTTTTCTGAAAAGTTTTTTCTGGGCAGGCGTCAAGTCGTCCTGCTCGTTTTTGTTGTAGACGGTAAAGAGCCAGAACTGATCGAAGCCTGACCACCAGTAATAAATAACTCGTAATCCGCTGCGCTTGCCTTTCCCTCTTCGTTGGTCACTAAAGCGAATTTTACGAAGCCCGCCTGTGTCCTCGATGAGATCGCCCGCTTGCGGATTTTTCAGCAACTCCAGTTGAAAGCTGCGAAACAGATCGTCATCCAGATAGTCGTCTCGGTGCTTCTGAAACACAGGCAATTCGATAAATAGAGCATCCATGTTCTGTACGCTAACTACGTATAGTGTTGTCTCGATAATCGAATCGGTCAAGGCTTCCTGGCCTTGCTTTTCGTCCCTTTTTCAACGGTAGACGCCGCTCGTAAAAAGACCTGTAGGACGAGTCGCCGCGTGTGGTGAGAACGTTCGATTGGTTGTGAGGAGACTTCGCAATTCACCTGTGAGAATAATCCCGCAGCAGTGTCTAGCGCCGAATAGCGATAGCGGCGGGGTGTCAGGTGATGAAGAGGTTGAGTGTGCCGACGTATTCGCGAGCAGGCTCGCTCCCACAGTGACCCAGGGTAGTTACAGAGTTTGTGAACGACGCACAAACCTGTGGGAGCCGGGCTGGCGCGCGAGAGGCCAACGCAAGCGCTCGAGATTGTGAATCCGACAAAAACAAAAACGGCACCCGAAGGTGCCGTTTCTATTTGTAGCTAAAAGCGACGGAGCAATCAGCCCGCCAGACCCGCCTGCTGAACCAGAGTCAGCAATGGCTGCGGGTACACACCCAGGAAGAACGCGACCAGGGCGATGGCCAGCAGCATCACGCCGCCTGCCTTCTGTTCCCAGTGCAGCTGGGCGTCGTGGCGACGCAGGTTTGGCTCGATCAGGTACAGGGTGACCATCACGCGCAGGTAGTAGAAGACGCCGATGGCGCTACCCAGCACCAGCGAACCGACCAGCCACCATTGGTGCGATTCAACACCGGTAGCGATGATGTAGAACTTGCCGATGAAGCCCGCAGTCAGTGGGATACCGGCCAGCGACAGCATCATCACGGTCAGCACGGCGGTCAAGTACGGACGGCGCCAGAACAGGCCGCGGTATTCGTACAGCGCATCTGCGTCACGGCCGTTGTACGGCGAGGACATCAGGGTGATCACGCCGAAGGCGCCGAGGCTGGTGATCACGTAGGTGACCAGGTACACGCCGATGGCTTCCACCGCCAGACCCTTGCTTGCCACCAGTGCGATCAGCAGGTAGCCGAAGTGCGCGATGGACGAGTAACCGAGCAGACGCTTGAGGTTGCTCTGGGTCAGGGCCAGCAGGTTACCGAACAGGATCGAGGCGATGGCGATGACGGTCAGCACGTCGCTCAGCACGCCACTGCTCGCGGCAGGGGAGATCTGGAACAGACGCACCATCACCGCAAACACCGCAACCTTCGACGCAGTCGCAAGGAACGCGGCCACCGGTGCCGGAGCACCCTCGTAGACGTCCGGCGTCCACAGGTGGAACGGTACCAGCGAAAGCTTGAACGCCAGACCGATCAGCATCATGCCCAGGCCCAGTTGTGCCAGCGAGCTAGGCAAGCCAGTCGCAGCCAAGGCCTGACCGATGCCAACGAAGCTCAGCGAACCCGAGTCTGCGTACAGCAGCGCCATACCGAACAACAGGAACGCGGAACCGGCCGCCGACAGCACCATGTATTTGATGCCGGCTTCCAGCGAACGCTTGTTGAAGAAGGCGTAAGCCACCAGACCGTAAACCGGTACCGAGAGCAGTTCCAGGCCGATGAACAAACCGGCGAGGTGCTGCGCGCTGACCAGAACCAGACCACCGGCGGCGGCCATCAGGATCAGCAGGTACAGTTCTTCACGGTTGCCCGGGTAACCCGAACCGCCATCACCCAAATAGGCGTGGGCGAGGGTAACGCAGGCGAGGGTGGCGACCAGGATCAGCGCCATGTACAGGCAAGCGAAAGTGTCGATTTGCAGCAGTGGAGTCACGGCCAGAGGCGCGACTTTCAGGGCTGGGAGGATCGACAGCAAGGCCAGGTTCAGACCGGCGACCGAGATCAGGAAGGTCTGCGAGTGGTTGCGGCGCCAGGCGATCGCCAGCATCACCACGATAATGGTGAGGCTGGTGATCAACAGTGGCGCAAGCGCAATAAAGTGTTGAATCGTGAATTCCATAGCGCTCTTACCGGGCCGAAGCGAGTTGAGTGAAGGCGGTGCCGAGCCACTGCTGAACGCCATGCATCGTGGCGGCAGAAGTGTCGAGGAACGGTTGCGGGTAGACGCCGATGTAAATCAGCAACACCGCAAGGCCCAGCACCATGATCAGTTCGCGAGCGTCCATACCGTGCAGGATCGAATCCGATTTCGCCGGACCGAAGTAGGCACGGTGGATCATGATCAGCGAGTAGACCGAACCGAACACCAGACCGGAGGTGGCAATCGCGGTGATCCACGGCCAGCTTGCGAAGGAGCCGATCAGGATCAGGAACTCACCGACAAAGTTACCGGTACCCGGCAGACCCAAAGACGCGGCTGCAAAGAACAGGCTGATTGCCGGCAGGTATGCGATACGCGACCACACACCGCCCATCTCACGCATGTCACGAGTGTGCAGACGCTCGTACAACTGACCGCTGAGGATAAACAGTGCCGCCGCCGACACACCGTGCGCGAGCATCTGGATCACTGCACCTTGCAGGGCCAGTTGGCTGCCGGAGTAGATGCCGATCAACACAAAACCCATGTGGGAAACGGACGAGAAGGCGATCAGACGCTTGATGTCGGTTTGCGCGAAAGCGAGGAACGCACCGTAGAAGATCCCGATCAGACCGAGGGTCATGGCGATCGGCGCGAACTCGGCCGAAGCATTCGGGAACAGCGGCAGGGCGAAACGCAGCAGACCGTAAGCAGCGGTTTTCAGCAAGATACCGGCGAGGTCGACGGAACCGGCAGTCGGCGCCTGGGCGTGGGCATCAGGCAACCACGAGTGGAACGGTACGACCGGCAGCTTGACCGCGAAGGCGATGAAGAAGCCGAGCATCAGGATGTACTCGGTGGTCATCGACATCTTGGTTTTCAACAGGTCGGCGTAGTTGAAGGTAATCACGCCAGTGTTGTTGAAGTTGACCAGCACCAGACCGAGGATCGCCACCAGCATGATCAGGCCGGAAGCCTGAGTGAAGATGAAGAACTTGGTCGCCGCGTAGATCCGGGTTTTCTTGCCGTCCGAAGAACTGTGACCCCAGAGCGCGATGAGGAAGTACATCGGCACCAGCATCATTTCCCAGAAGAAGAAGAACATGAACAGGTCGAGGGCGAGGAACACGCCGACAACGCCGCCCAGGATCCACATCAGGTTCAGGTGGAAGAAGCCAACGTGACGTTGAATCTCTTTCCACGAGCAGAGTACCGAGAGGATACCCAGCAGACCGGTCAGCAGGATCATCAACAGCGACAGGCCGTCGAGGGCCAGGTGCACGCTGATGCCGAAACGCGCGATCCAGATGTGCTTGAACTCAAGCGCCCAGGTCGGATCGGCGCCAGGCGCCGGGGCAAATGAATAGTCACCGTGGGCCCACAGCCAGAGGCCGAGGGCGAGTTCCAGGGTCATGGTCAACAGCGCAATCCAGCGCGGGAGGGTAGCGCCGAAGCGCTCACCCATCCAGCACAGCAGGCCGCCGATGAAGGGGATCAGGATTAGCCAAGGCAGAATCATGACGGGCTCGTTTCCTTTCGCAAATTCGCAAGGTTCATATCAGACCGCTACCAGCACGATGGCGCCAATGACCAGCACGGCACCAGCAGCCATCGAAGCAGCGTACCAACGCAGTTGACCGGTCTCGGTGCGGCTCAGGGCAGTGTGACCACCCTTGGCCATACGCGGGATCAGACCGATGGTCTGGTCGAGCGGGTCTTTGCGCAGTACGTGGCTGATCGCCAGGTAAGGCTTGACGAACAGTTTGTCGTAGATCCAGTCGAAGCCCCAGGCAGCGAACCACCAGGCCGAAAGGAAACGGCCGATGCCGCTGTTGGCGATGGCCGTGACGAAGCGACGCTTGCCGAGGAACAGCAGCGCTGCCAGCAGGATACCGGCCAGGGCGATGGCGCCCGAAGCGATTTCCAGACTGTGCTTGGCTTCGCCACCGGCATGGCCAACGCTTTCTGGCAGTACGCCGTGCAGTGGCGGAACGATCATCGCGCCGATGGCGGTGGACAATACGATCAGCACCGACAGTGGCAGCCAGTGAGCGATGCCGTGACCAGCGTGGGCTTCGGTCTTGGCTTCACCGTGGAACGTGATGAAGATCAGGCGGAAGGTGTAAAGCGAGGTCATGAACGCGCCGACCAGACCTGCGTAGAGCAGACCGTGGTTGCCGCTGGCGAACGCTTCCCAAAGGATTTCGTCCTTGGAGTAGAAGCCGGCAGTGACCAGTGGCAGGGCAGCCAGTGCCGCGCCACCAACGATGAAGCTGGCGTAGGCCAGTGGCAGTTTCTTCCACAGACCGCCCATCTTGAAGATGTTCTGCTCGTGGTGGCAGGCAACGATCACCGCACCGGAAGCAAGGAACAGCAGGGCCTTGAAGAAGGCGTGGGTCATCAGGTGGAAAATCGCGCCATCCCATGCACCAACGCCCAGCGCCAGGAACATGTAGCCGATCTGGCTCATGGTCGAGTAGGCGAGGATACGTTTGATGTCGGTCTGAACCAGTGCCGCGAAACCTGCCAGAACCAGAGTCACACCACCGACGATGCCGACCAGGTGGAGGATTTCCGGCGCCAGGGTGAACAGACCGTGGGTACGGGCGATCAGGTAAACACCGGCGGTCACCATGGTTGCGGCGTGGATCAGTGCCGAAACCGGGGTCGGGCCGGCCATCGCGTCCGCGAGCCAGGTTTGCAGCGGCAGTTGTGCCGATTTACCGACTGCGCCACCCAGCAGCATCAGGGTCGCCAGGGTGATCCAGAAGTCGCCGACCTGGAATTTCTGCGGTGCCAGCACCAGCAGTTCCTGGATGTTCAGCGTGCCCACTTGCTGGAACAGGATGAACAGGCCGATGGCCATGAACACGTCGCCGATCCGGGTCACGATAAAGGCTTTGAGTGCGGCGTTACCGTTGTTGCGGTTGCTGTAGTAGAAACCGATCAACAGGTACGAGCACAGGCCCACGCCTTCCCAGCCGAAGTACAGGAACAACAGGTTATCGCCGAGCACCAGGAACAGCATGCTGGCGATAAACAGGTTGGTGTACGAGAAGAAGCGCGAGTAACCCGCTTCGCCGCGCATGTACCAGGACGCGAACAGGTGGATCAGGAAACCGACGCCAACCACCACGCCAAGCATGGTGACCGACAGGCCGTCGACGTAGAGGGCGAAGTCAGGCTTGAAGCCTTCGACCGCCATCCACTTCCACAGCACCAGGGTGTAGTGACCGCCTTCGGGTGGTGCGACGTTGAATTGCCAGATGACGTAGGCGGCGACAATCGCCGACAAGCCAATGGAACCCACGCCGATCAGCGCCGAGAGGTTTTCCGACCAGCGTCCACGGGAGAACGACAGGAGCAGGAAACCGATCAGAGGGAATACGAAAGTCAGAAAGATCAGGTTCATCCGCGCATCTCACTGGCAGCGTCGATATCGAGCGTGTGGAAGCGGCGATACAGTTGCAGCAGGATCGCCAGACCAATACTGGCCTCGGCGGCTGCAAGGCTGATCACCAGGATGAACATGATCTGTCCATCCGGCTGGCCCCAACGGGCGCCTGCAACAATGAACGCCAGTGCAGAGGCGTTCATCATCACTTCCAGACTCATCAACACGAACAAAATGTTGCGGCGGACCATCAGGCCGACCAGACCAAGGCAGAACAGGATGCCGGCGACGGCTAAACCATGTTCGAGAGGGATAGCAGGCATGTCTTACTCCTTCGCCTCGTTACGGCCCAAATGGAACGCCGTGACGGCTGCAGCGAGCAGCAGCATCGAGGCGAGTTCGACCACCAGCAGGTACGGGCCGAACAGGCTGATGCCCACGGCTTTCGCGTCTACGGTGGTGTGGCCGATGGCCTGACCGCTCTGGTGAGCGAACAGCACATACAGCAGTTCGGCCAGCAGCAGGGCGGCGAGAATCACCGGGCCGGCCCAGATGCCGGGCTTGAGCCAGACGCGTTCTTGCTGAACCGAGGCCGGGCCCAGGTTCAGCATCATCACCACGAACACGAACAGCACCATGATGGCGCCGGCGTAAGCGATCACTTCCAGCACGCCGGCGAACGGCGCGCCGAGTGCGAAGAAGGTCATGGCCACGGCGATCAACGAGATGATCAGGTAGAGCAGGGCGTGCACAGGGTTGGTGTTGGTGACTACGCGAAGCGTGGACACAACAGCGATACCCGATGCGAAATAGAAAGCGAATTCCATCGTTCTTCCTTAAGGCAGCAAGCTCTTCACGTTGATCGGTTCGGCTTCGTTCTGCGCGGAGCCTTTCGGCTTGCCAGCGATTGCCATACCTGCAACACGATAGAAGTTGTAATCAGGGTTTTTGCCGGGGCCGGAGATCAACAGATCTTCTTTCTCGTACACCAGGTCCTGACGTTTGAACTCGGCCATCTCGAAATCCGGGGTCAGCTGGATTGCGGTGGTCGGACAGGCTTCCTCGCAGAGACCGCAGAAAATGCAGCGCGAGAAGTTGATACGGAAGAAGTCCGGGTACCAGCGACCGTCTTCGGTTTCAGCTTTCTGCAGCGAGATGCAACCCACCGGGCAAGCCACGGCGCACAGGTTGCAGGCTACGCAACGCTCTTCGCCATCGGGGTCGCGGGTCAGGACGATACGACCACGGTAGCGGGGTGGCAGGTAGACCGCTTCTTCCGGGTATTGCAGGGTGTCGCGCTTGCGAAAGCCATGGCCGAAGACCATGACCAGGCTGCGCAACTGGGTACCAGTACCCTTAACGATGTCGCCAATATATTTGAACATGGGTCAAATCCTCACTGAACCGCGACCGCAGGCGTGTTCCACAACACGACTGCAGCGGTCACCAGCAAATTGATCAGGGTCAGTGGCAGGCAGAATTTCCAGCTGAAATCCATCACCTGGTCATAACGCGGACGCGGAATGGAAGCGCGCAGCAGGATGAACAGCATGATGAAGAACGCGGTCTTCAGTGCGAACCAGACGAACGCCAGTTGCGGCAAGATGCCGAACGGACCGTGCCAGCCACCGAAGAACAGGGTGACCAGCAGCGCCGAGATCAGGATGATGCCGATGTATTCACCGACGAAGAACATGCCCCATTTCATACCGGCGTATTCAATGTGGTAACCGTCGGCCAGTTCCTGTTCCGCTTCCGGCTGGTCGAACGGGTGACGGTGAGTCACGGCGACGCCAGCGATGAAGAAGGTACAGAAGCCGAAGAACTGCGGAATGATGAACCACAGGTTCTGCGCCTGGTACTCGACGATGTCGCGCATGTTGAATGAGCCGACCTGCACCACGATGCCCATCAGGGCCAGGCCCATGAACACTTCGTAGGACACGGTCTGCGCCGACGCACGCAAGCTGCCGAGCAGGGCGAACTTGTTGTTACTCGACCAGCCGGCGAACAACACCGCGTAGACCGACAGACCGGCCATGGCGAAGAAGAACAGCAGGCCGATGTTCAGATCCGCGACGCCCCAGGTCGGGGTGATCGGGATGATCGCGAAGGCGATCAGCAGGGCGGACATGGCCACCACCGGTGCCAAAGTGAAAATCACTTTGTCGGCAAACGGCGGGGTCCAGTCTTCCTTGAAGAACATCTTCAGCATGTCGGCGGCGATCTGGAACATACCAAACGGACCAACGCGGTTCGGACCGTAACGGTCCTGCCACCAGCCCAGCAGGCGACGTTCGACAAAGCTGAGCAACGCGCCCGCGACCACCACGGCCAGCAGAATCACGATGGCTTTGACGACCGAGAGGATCACATCGATCACTTCAGGGGTGAACCAGGTCATTGCGCTGCCTCCTGCAGACCGTCGACGGATACGCCGGCGAATGCCGGTGGAATGCCGGCGATGCCCGCAGGCAATGCCACCAGACCGGCGCCCAGTTCTTCATTGATGCGCAGCGGCAGACGCAGGGTCTGACCGGCCACGTTCAGGCTCAGCAGGGCACCGTCGTTGACGCCGAGACGATCCGCTTCCGACTTGGCCAGTGCCACGTATGGAGCCGGAATACGCTCTTGAACCGGCGCGGCTTTCGAAGAGTTTTCTTCGCTGCCGAACAGGTGGAAGAACGGCACGGCTTGCCAAGTGCCCGGCGCCGGATTGAATGCGCGCGGTGCAGCAGCGAACCAGTTCAGCGAATCGCCAGTGCTTTCGATCAGGCGGGTGCCCGGGTCGCCGGCACGGATGTGACCACCGACTTCGTCCTGGAACTTGTTCCACGCTTGTGGCGAGTTCCAGCCCGGCGACCATGCAAATGGTACTTGCTGACGCGGTTCGGCAGAGCCCGAGTAACCTTCCATGGAGAAGGCGAACGCGGTGTCTTTGTCTTGCGGGGTGCGCGGTTCGTGAACGCTGATGTCGGCGCGCATCGCAGTGCGACCGGAATAACGCAGCGGCTCACGTGCCAGTTTCAGACCCTTGATGCGGAACGCGGCGGATGGTGCAGCGTCGACGATGCGCGCCAGTTGCTCGGTGCTCGAAGCAACGGCAGCGGTGACGTGGTCGAGTTGCGTCCAGTCGATCGGCTGGTTCAGCAGGGTCGCGCGCAGGGCGTGCAGCCAGCGCCAGCCTTCGTGAACCAGGATGCTTGCGTCGAGGTATTGCGGGTCGAAAACCTGGAAGAAGCGCTGGGCGCGACCTTCCTGGCTGACCAGCGTACCGTCGCCCTCAGCGAAGCTCGCGGCTGGAAGAATCAGGTGCGCGCGATCGCTGGTAGCCGTCTTCTGATGATCAGCAACGATCACTACTTGCGCAGCGTTCAGCGCAGCATCGACTTTTTCTTTGGCGGTGCGGGTGTACAGATCGTTTTCCAGCACGACGATAGCGTCGGCCTTGCCATCGATCACGGCTTGCAGCGCCGCGTCGACCGATTCGCCACCGAGCATGGCCAGACCAAGGCTGTTGGCTTCCGGGACGATCAGGCTGATCGAACCGTTCTTCTCGCGCAGCTTCAGCGCCTTGGCGATGTTCGCGGCGGCTTCGATCAGGGCTTTGGAGCCCAGCGAAGTACCGGCGATGATCAGCGGACGTTTGGCAGCGAGCAGGGCGTCAGCAATACGCTTAGCCAGTTCCAGTGCTTCGGCGTCCAGACCTTCAACGGCCGGCGCGCTGGCGTCCAGTGCGTGAGCAACGGCGAAACCGATGCGTGCCAAGTCATCCGGAGCAGCGTGTACGCATTCTTCAGCGATGTCGTCGAGCTTGGTTTCCGCCAGGCTGGCGATGAACAGCGGGTTCAGCGCGTGCTGACCGATGTTCTTCACCGCAGCGTCGAGCCAAGGCTGAACGCGCATGGCTTCGGCCATGTCTTCAGCCTTGCCTTTGACCGATTGACGCAGCGACAGCGCCACACGGGCGGCGGTCTGGGTCAGGTCTTCACCGAGGACGAAAATGGCGTCGTGGTCTTCGATGTCGCGCATGTTCGGCACAGGCAGCGGGCTGTCTTTCAGCACTTGCAGGACCAGACGGATGCGCTCCAGTTCGGAGGCTTCGATACCCGAGTAGAAGTGCTCGGCGCCAACCAGTTCGCGCAACGCGTAGTTGCTTTCGAGGCTGGCACGCGGCGAGCCGATACCGACGATATTGCGACCGCGCAGCAGGTCAGCGGCTTTATCCAGTGCAGCATCCAGACCGAGCTTGGTGCCGTCGGCCAGCAGTGGCTGACGTGGACGGTCGGTGCGGTTGACGTAGCCATAACCGAAACGGCCACGGTCGCACAGGAAGTACTGGTTCACCGAACCGTTGAAACGGTTTTCGATGCGACGCAGTTCGCCGTAACGCTCGCCCGGGGAAATGTTGCAACCGCTCGAGCAGCCGTGGCAGATGCTCGGTGCGAACTGCATGTCCCACTTGCGGTTGTAGCGTTCGGAGTGAGTCTTGTCGGTGAACACACCGGTCGGGCAGACCTCGGTGAGGTTGCCGGAGAACTCGCTTTCGAGGGTGCCGTCTTCAACGCGACCGAAGTACACGTTGTCGTGGGCGCCGAACACACCGAGGTCGGTGCCGCCAGCGTAATCCTTGTAGAAACGCACGCAGCGGTAGCAAGCGATGCAGCGGTTCATTTCGTGGGAAATGAACGGGCCCAGTTGCTGGTTCTGGTGGGTGCGTTTGGTGAAGCGATAACGGCGTTCGTTGTGGCCGGTCATCACTGTCATGTCTTGCAGGTGGCAATGACCGCCTTCTTCGCACACAGGGCAGTCGTGCGGGTGGTTGGTCATCAGCCATTCAACAACACTGGCGCGGAACGCCTTGGATTCTTCATCTTCGATGGAGATCCAGGTGTTGTCAGTGGCAGGGGTCATGCAGGACATGACGATGCGACCACGGGTGTCGTTCTCGTCGGTGTACTGCTTGACCGCGCACTGGCGACAAGCCCCGACGCTACCAAGCGCGGGGTGCCAGCAGAAATATGGAATGTCGAGGCCCAGCGACAGACATGCCTGTAACAGGTTGTCTGCCCCGTCGACTTCGAGCGCTTTGCCGTCTACGTGGATAGTGGCCATGGTTCAAAGGTCTTCGTTGGCCCGGTGTCAGCGGGCGTGGCTAATGGAATCTTGTTATCCGTGCGAATCAAACCAGCCTCGAAAGGCGTCATCGCAGGAGGCGAAGGGCCCAGGCCCTTCACCTTATTAAGCGTTTACGCGCCGATTACGATCGGCCTTGCCAGAGGCGGGACGGCAGCGCTGACTGGCGCGATACCGGCTTCGAACTCTGGACGGAAGTATTTGATCGCGCTGCCCAACGGTTCTACGGCACCCGGTGCGTGAGCACAGAAGGTCTTGCCCGGGCCGAGGAAGTTGACCAGACCCAGCAGGGTCTCGATGTCGCCTGGCTGACCACGGCCTTGTTCGATGGCCATCAAGAGCTTGACGCTCCATGGCAAACCATCGCGGCACGGGGTGCAGAAACCGCACGACTCGCGAGCGAAGAACTGCTCCATGTTGCGCAGCAAGGAGACCATGTTGACGCTGTCGTCCACGGCCATGGCCAGGCCGGTACCCATACGGGTGCCCACTTTGGCGATGCCGCCGGCGTACATTTGTGCGTCGAGGTGTTCAGGCAGGAGGAAACCGGTACCGGCGCCACCTGGCTGCCAGGCCTTGAGCTTGAAGCCGTCGCGCATGCCGCCGGCGTAGTCTTCGAACAACTCGCGACCGGTGACGCCGAATGGCAATTCCCACAGGCCCGGGTTTTTCACTTTGCCGGAGAAGCCCATGAGCTTGGTGCCCATGTCTTCGCTGCCTTCGCGGGCCAACGATTTGTACCAGTCAACGCCATCGGCAATGATCGCCGGCACGTTGCACAGGGTTTCCACGTTGTTCACGCAGGTCGGCTTGCCCCACACGCCGACGGCGGCAGGGAAGGGCGGCTTGGAGCGCGGGTTGGCGCGGCGGCCTTCGAGGGAGTTGATCAGTGCGGTTTCTTCACCGCAGATGTAACGCCCGGCGCCGGTGTGGACGAACAGCTCGAAATCGAAGCCGCTGCCCAGAATGTTCTTGCCCAGCAGGCCTGCAGCCTTGGCTTCTTCCACGGCACGGTTGAGGTGCTTGGCGGCGGTGGTGTACTCGCCACGCAGGAAGATATAGCCACGGTAGGTTTTCAGCGCGCGAGCACTGATCAGCATGCCTTCGATCAGCAGATGGGGCAGTTGCTCCATCAGCATGCGGTCTTTCCAGGTGTTCGGCTCCATTTCATCCGCGTTGCACAGCAGGTAGCGGATGTTGATGGATTCGTCTTTGGGCATCAGGCCCCACTTCACGCCTGTGGGGAAGCCTGCACCGCCGCGACCTTTAAGGCCGGCGTCTTTCACGGTCTGGACGATGGCGTCCTGATCCATGTCGGCGAAGGCTTTGCGCGCAGCGGCGTAACCGTTCTTGGCCTGGTATTCGTCGAGCCACACGGCTTCGCCGTCATCGCGCAGACGCCAGGTCAGCGGGTGAGTCTCGGCCGAACGCTGAATGCGGTTGGCAGGACCGAAAGATGTCAGGGTCATACGTAGCCCTCGAGCAGTTTGGCGACGCCAGCAGGCTGCACATCACCAAAGGTGTCGTCGTCGATCATCAGCGCCGGTGCCTTGTCGCAGTTGCCGAGGCAGCAGACAGGCAGCAGGGTGAAACGACCGTCGGTGGTGGTCTGACCCAGGCCGATGCCCAGATTGTTCTGGATTTCGCTGACCACCGACTCATGGCCGCCGATGTAGCAGACCATGCTGTCGCAGACGCGAATGATGTGACGGCCGACCGGCTGACGGAAAATCTGGCTGTAAAAAGTAGCCACACCTTCAACGTCGCTGGCCGGGATGCCGAGGATCTCGCCGATCGCGTACAAGGCGCCATCCGGCACCCAGCCGCGTTCTTTCTGAACGATCTTCAGGGCTTCGATCGACGCCGCACGCGGGTCTTCGTAGTGATGCAGCTCGTGCTCAATGGCCGAGCGCTCGGTTTCACTGAGGGTGAAACGGTCTGTCTGGATAAGCGTGCTGTTCATGCTTAGCGGTCCACGTCGGCCATAACGAAATCGATACTACCCAGGTACGCAATCATGTCCGCGACCATGCTGCCTTTGATCACCGAAGGGATCTGTTGCAGATGCGGGAAGCTTGGAGTGCGGATCCGGGTACGGTAGCTCATGGTGCCGCCGTCGCTCGTCAGGTAATAACTGTTGATGCCCTTGGTCGCTTCGATCATCTGGAAGGATTCGTTGGCCGGCATCACCGGGCCCCACGAAACCTGCAGGAAGTGCGTGATCAGGGTTTCGATGTGCTGCAGCGTGCGTTCTTTCGGCGGCGGCGTGGTCAGCGGGTGATCCGCCTTGTACGGGCCTTCCGGCATGTTGCGCATGCACTGGTCGATGATCTTGATGCTCTGGCGCATCTCTTCAACGCGAACCATGCAGCGGTCGTAGGCATCGCCGTTGGCGGCCAGCGGTACTTCGAACTCGAAGTTCTCGTAGCCGGAGTACGGACGCGCCTTACGCAGGTCGAAGTCGCAACCGGTCGAACGCAGGCCGGCACCGGTGACGCCCCATTCCAGGGCTTCTTTGGTGTTGTACTGGGCAACCCCGATGGTACGACCCTTGAGGATGCTGTTCTGCAGGGCAGCCTTGGTGTATTCGTCGAGGCGTTTTGGCAGCCATTCAACGAAGTCTTTCACCAGTTTTTCCCAGCCGCGCGGCAGGTCGTGGGCTACACCACCGATGCGGTACCAGGCCGGGTGCAGACGGAAACCGGTGATGGCTTCAATCACCGTGTACGCCTTCTGGCGGTCGGTGAAGGTAAAGAATACCGGGGTCATCGCACCAACGTCCTGGATGTAAGTCCCGAGGAACAGCAGGTGGCTGGTGATGCGGAAGAACTCGGCCATCATGATGCGGATGACGTCGACCTTCTCGGGCACCTTGATGCCGGCCAGCTTCTCGACCGAGAGCACGTACGGCAGGTTGTTCATCACGCCGCCGAGGTAATCGATACGGTCGGTGTACGGAATGAAGCTGTGCCACGACTGACGCTCGGCCATCTTCTCGGCACCACGGTGGTGGTAGCCGATGTCCGGCACGCAGTCGACGATCTCTTCACCGTCCAGTTGCAGAATGATGCGGAACGCACCGTGCGCCGAAGGGTGGTTCGGGCCGAGGTTGAGGAACATGTAGTCCTCGTTCGGGCCGGAACGCTTCATGCCCCAGTCTTCCGGACGGAAACGCGCAGCTTCTTCCTCAAGCTGTTGCTTGGCGAGGTTGAGGCTGTACGGATCGAATTCGGTGGCGCGCGCCGGGAAGTCCTTGCGCAGCGGGTGACCTTCCCAGGTCGGCGGCATCATGATGCGCGACAGGTGCGGGTGACCTTTGAAGTCGATGCCGAACATGTCCCAGACTTCACGCTCGTACCAGTTGGCGTTCGGCCAGATGCTGGTGACGGTCGGCAAGCTGAGGTCGCTCTCGGACAAGGCGACCTTGATCATCACGTCACTATTACGCTCCAGCGACATGAGGTGATAGAACACGGTGAACTCAGCGTCGCTCGGCAACCCTTGACGCTTGGTGCGCAGACGCTCGTCCACGCCGTGCAGGTCATAGAGCATGACGTACGGCTTGGGCAGGTTGCGCAGGAAAGTCAGGACTTCAACGAGCCTGGCGCGCGCGACCCACAGCACCGGCATGCCGGTGCGGGTCGATTGAGCGGTGAACGCTTCGGCGCCAAAACGGTTGTTCAATTCAACGACCACATCCTGGTCGTCTGCCTTATAAGGCGGGATGTACAGAGCGCTGCCTGTAGTCATGGTTATTTTTTCGCTTTCGGTCAACGTAAAGAATGAAGCCAGCTTCTCGTTTCTTTGTCAGAACAGATCTGGATCAGACTTCGTCAGGGCTGCGCAGGTTGGTGACTGCGATTCGCTGTTCGCGGCGCTCTTCTTTCTGCGAAGGCATGTCGGCGCGATAAACGCCTTGATCGCCAACGACCCAGGAAAGCGGACGACGCTCCTTGCCGATCGATTCCTGCAACAGCATCAAGCCTTGCAGAAATGCTTCCGGACGAGGAGGGCAGCCAGGTACGTAGACGTCCACGGGCAGGAACTTGTCCACCCCTTGAACCACAGAGTAGATGTCGTACATGCCACCGGAGTTAGCGCACGAACCCATGGAGATAACCCACTTCGGCTCGAGCATCTGCTCGTAGAGACGCTGGATGATCGGCGCCATCTTGATGAAGCAGGTCCCGGCGATAACCATGAAGTCGGCCTGACGCGGCGATGCCCGGATAACTTCGGCGCCAAAGCGCGCGATATCGTGGGGCGCCGTGAAGGCGGTGGTCATTTCCACGTAGCAGCACGACAGGCCGAAGTTGTACGGCCACAGGGAGTTTTTACGCCCCCAGTTGACCGCGCCACTCAGCACGTCTTCCAGCTTGCCCATGAAAATGTTTTTGTGGACTTGATCTTCTAACGGATCGGAAACGGTTTCCCGTTCGCCAATCGGATATTGCTCGTTAGGAGCATCGGGGTCGATCCTGGTGAGATTGTATTGCATTGCCAAAGCCTCATTGTTTCAGCTTCGCCTGCCGCTTGCGACGAGCTTCCGGAGCCCAGTCAAGGGCGCCCACTCGGAACAGGTAGACAAGACCTGCCAACAGAATTGCTATGAAAACGAGAGCTTCGACGAATCCGGTCCAGCCGCTTTCGCGGACGGACACAGACCATGCAAAGAGAAAGAGGGCTTCGATATCGAAGATCACGAAGAGCATCGCGACCAGATAGAATTTGGCTGAGAGCCGCAAGCGGGCGCCACCGGTAGGTAGCATGCCCGACTCGAACGGTTCGTTTTTGCTGCGGCCCCAGGCTTTTGACCCAAGGAGGCTGGAGACGCCAAGCATGAAGGCACACAGGCCGACGACACCCAGAAGGAAAATGGCAAAGCCCCAGTTGTGGGCCATGAGTCCTGTCGCTTCGGGCATGCTGGTAATCCTTAACAGAGAGCAAAGGTCTCTGAGCTTGATAAAGAAATAGGCAGTGACGATATGTCGCAGCAATCAATCGCGCTGATTTTATGGCTAAACACCCTGCAAGTAAAATTCCTATAGCGAAATTATTTATTGGAATAAGGACATAGCGCATCTCCAATGCCCTGCAGCCCATGCGTAGCGGGCATTAGGCGGGTTTATGCAAATAATGTTTTGTAGGGAGTGTAACGAACATAGTTGCGGCTAAATGATAATTAATATCGTTTGGGATGGTTTTGTAACTGTTTAACGGGATGTCAGTTGGGAAGTTGTCTTACTTGCACGTTACTGCAAGTAGCGACGGCGCCCGTTTTAGCGGATTTTTCTGATGGTTGTACCGCGCTGGATCAATGTTTTGTCTCCCGGGCTGAAGAGAAAACCTGTGGGAGCGAGCCTGCTCGCGAATGCGCTGGATCAGTCACCACATGCGCAAGCTGACAAAGCGCCTTCGCGAGCAGGCTCGCTCCCACAAGGTTTCGTGGCGCTTGGGAGGTCTTGAACCCAACACATGCTCCTACAGGGGAAGGTTTTTTTCCGGGCGCAAAAAAAACGCCCCGAACCAGTCGGGGCGTCAGTTTTGCGGCTCTGCGGTTAGCTTTCCATCCGATCCGCAAAGGCCGTTTGCTCAGCGAAGCAGACTCAGTGGAACTGTTCTTCTTCGGTCGAACCGGTCAGCGCGGTTACCGAAGACGAGCCGCCCTGAATCACGGTGGTCATGTCGTCGAAGTAGCCGGTGCCCACTTCCTGCTGGTGAGCCACGAAGGTGTAACCCTTGGCGGCATCAGCGAATTCCTGCTCTTGCAGCTTCACGTAGGCAGTCATGTCGTTGCGGGCGTAGTCGTGCGCCAGGTTGAACATGCTGTGCCACATGTTGTGAATGCCGGCCAGGGTGATGAACTGGTGCTTGTAACCCATGGCGGACAGTTCGCGCTGGAACTTGGCGATGGTCGCGTCGTCGAGGTTTTTCTTCCAGTTGAAGGAAGGCGAGCAGTTGTACGACAGCAGTTGATCCGGGTATTCCTTTTTGATCGCTTCGGCAAAGCGACGAGCCTCGTCCAGATCCGGCTTGGCGGTTTCACACCAGATCAGGTCGGCGTACGGAGCGTAAGCCAGACCACGAGCGATGGCTTGATCGAGGCCGGCGCGAACCTTGTAGAAACCTTCCTGAGTGCGCTCGCCAGTCACGAACGGCTGGTCGTACGGGTCGCAATCGGAAGTCAGCAGGTCAGCAGCGTTAGCGTCGGTACGGGCCAGAATGATGGTCGGGGTGCCGGCAACGTCGGCAGCCAGACGTGCAGCGGTCAGCTTCTGTACGGCTTCCTGAGTTGGAACCAGTACCTTACCGCCCATGTGACCGCATTTTTTCACGGAAGCCAGTTGGTCTTCGAAGTGAACGCCGGCGGCGCCCGCTTCGATCATGCTCTTCATCAGTTCGTAAGCGTTCAGAACGCCGCCGAAACCGGCTTCAGCGTCAGCCACGATCGGTGCGAAGTAGTCGATGTAGCCATCGTCGCCCGGGTTCTTGCCGGCTTTCCACTGGATCTGGTCAGCACGACGGAACGAGTTGTTGATGCGCTTGACCACGGTTGGAACCGAGTCCACCGGGTACAGCGACTGGTCCGGGTACATGGATTCTGCGGAGTTGTTGTCCGCAGCCACTTGCCAGCCCGACAGGTAGATTGCCTGGATACCGGCTTTAACCTGCTGAACAGCCTGGCCGCCGGTCAGGGCGCCCATGCAGTTGACGAAATCTTTCTCAGGACGGAAGGACGGCTTGGCACCCTGGGTGACCAGGTTCCACAGCTTGTCGGCGCCCATTTTTGCAAAGGTGTGCTCAGGTTGAACCGAGCCACGCAGACGGACGACGTCAGCAGCGGAGTAAGTGCGTGTCACGCCTTTCCAGCGCGGGTTTTCAGCCCAGTCTTTTTCGAGGGCTGCAATTTGCTGTTCGCGTGTCAGTGCCATGGAGATAAACCTCGTCGCGTCTTTTATGAAAAGTTGTTCTGCGGTGGAAAATTCCTGCGCTCGCTGACCAGAAGCTTAGGTGGTCAAGTCGGATTCGGCGGGGTAGGCGACGGGATGAACGATGGGCTCGAGGGGAAGTGAGCAGGTAGTGGCGAACTGAGGGCGCATTCGGGCGTCGTGGGCCTCTATACGATCTACAGTGTGGAGCCGGGTTACCTAATTACGCTTCCGTCCCTCGGGACAACTTCGTTCCAGTCGGCAACCTCGTCAAACACACCTTGTGGGCGGTACAGACACGAAGCGGTTCGCGGGGTAGGTGCGAACATCGCTTCGAAGGCCCTTGCCAGGGCCTCTGATTAGCGGGAGCGAGGCCATCATGCCTTCGCTTTTTTGCCTCGTCAAACGTTTTGTAGTGCTTTTTTTCAAGCACTACATCTTTCGTCTAATACGACTAATCAGTCAGTTTTTGGTGCTTTAGTCCAAGGCGTCGACTTTCACCCGCAAGGTCATGTCATCCCGGCCTTGAGTCGAGTAGCTGCGGGTCAGACCCTGTTTGTCGGCCTGGGTCTGGCGATTCACGCCGGCGAGGGTGATCCACTCACCGAGGCGGCCGCTGACAGTTGTGTCGGTGCTTTGCACGTTCACTACATCGGGACGTTCCTGGCTCATGCGGTCACGGTTGGTACTGATGGCAAGGTGAACGATGTCGCCGGTGACGCTGGCGGTGACGTAGAAACCCTGGGTGACGTTGCGGTATTGGGTCTGGCTGCTGTAATCGCCGTACGAATTGCTCTGGCTGCTGGTGATCGGCACGCTCTGGCCGACTTGAATCAGCGCCGGCATGCCATCGGTGGCCTGCACTTGCTGCACACCGCCGTCACGGCTGGCAGTGCTGCGGCTGATGATGCGGGTCTGGTTCGGCTGGGCGCCGTTGACCGAATAGCCTTCGTCGCCACGGCCATTGTTTTCATTGGTGTCGACGGTGATCAGCAAGCGTTTGGGCGCAGTATCCAACTGCGTGATCAGCGCCTTGAGTTCCTGGATCTTGTCCGGTTCGGCCTTGATGATCAGTTGGTTGCCATAGGCACTGACCTGTCCGTCCTTGCCGAGGAAGTCTTGCGCCATCGGCAGCATGTCGGTGCTGGTGCGGTAATTGAGAGGCACGATTTCTGTAGCTGCCATCACCGAAAAACTGCAACCGAGCAGCAGGGTGGTGAGCAGGGTGCGTAGGGACATGTCCGTTATCTCCGCTTTCGAAAGGCTTGATATTGCCAGTTTGTCGGCCTTGGGTGGGGCAAGTTGAATCGTAGACAGCAAAACGCCCCGGCATCGGTTGATGTCGGGGCGTGATCGTTCCCACGCTCTGCGTGGGAATGCAGCCAGTGACGCTCTGCGTCACATGCCGCAAGGGACGCGGAGCGTCCCGAGAGGCGTTCCCACGCAGAGCGTGGGAACGATCAGAGGCCGTGCCGCGGTATCAGGCCGAATGGCGAACCATGTCGACATGCGGAATCCCAGCTTCGAGGAATTCCTCGCTGACCAGGCTGAAGCCCAGGCGCTCATAGAACGCCGTGGCCTGCACCTGTGCACTGAGCATCTGCTGCTTCAAGCCACGCTCTTCAGCTTCGGCAATCACCGCTTGCATCAGCGCATCACCGACCTTCATGCCGCGCCAGTCTTTCAGCACCGAAACCCGGCCGATATGCCCATCAGGCAGCAAGCGCGCAGTACCGATCGGAAAATCGCCTTCAAACGCCAGAAAATGCACGGCGGTCGCGTCGTCCGCGTCCCACTCCAACTCAGGTGGCACCGATTGCTCGGCGATGAACACCGTTTCACGAATGCGCCGGATCTCGGCGATGTCCTTCTGCCAGTCTGCGACACGAACGCGAATCTTATTCATCGGCGAACCCCAGGCTCCCTTGCTTGACCAACTGGCACAGCAGGCTGCAAGCGTCTTCGTCGTTCAGCCACTCACCGAGGTTGTCGGTGTGCAGTGCGTCAGCAGCGCAGATCAGCTTCAGCAGTTCGCGCAGTTTGCCCGGCAGGTAACGGCTCTGGCCGCTGGCGAACAGCAGCAGGTCGTCATCGACTTCCGACCAGGCCAGGCGCGCACTCGGGTTGCGGATCAGAATGGCGCCATCCTGCAGGGCGGCGAGGAAATCTTCTTCTTCGATGTCTTCCGGGCCGGCCACCAGTTCTGGATAACGCGGCTCGGTCATGTACTGGCCGAACCAGGTCAGCAGCAGGCGCTCGTCGCTCATGTGTTCGGCAAGCAGCGCTTTCAGGCGATCCAGTGCATCGTGTTGAATCTGGTGTGGATCGGCTGCTGGCTGTGCGTCGGCGTCGGTATAGCGCTCTTCGTCAGTCAGGAACTGGCTGAGGAAGTCAGTGAAGTGAGTCAGCACTTCGGAAGCGCTTGGTGCGCGGAAACCGACCGAGTAGGTCATGCAGTTATCGACCGCGACGCCGCAGTGAGCCAAGCGCGGTGGCAGGTAGAGCATGTCGCCCGGTTCCAGCACCCACTCTTCGGTCTCGTTGAATTCAGCGAGAATGCGCAGGTCCGCGTGTTGCAGCAGCGGGCTCTCGGAGTCGCACATCTGACCGATTTTCCAGTTGCGCTTACCGTGGCCCTGCAGCAGGAACACGTCGTAGTTATCGAAGTGCGGACCGACGCTGCCACCCGGGGCGGCGAAGCTGATCATCACGTCGTCAACGCGCCAGCTCGGCAGGAAGCGGAAGTTTTCCAGCAGTTCGCTGACTTCCGGTACGAACTGGTCGACGGCTTGAACCAGCAGGGTCCACTCTTTTTCCGGCAGTTTGCTGAATTCGTCTTCAGCGAACGGGCCGCGACGCAGTTCCCAAGGGCGCTCGCCGTGCTCGATCACCAAGCGCGATTCGACTTCTTCTTCCAGGGCCAGGCCGGCCAGTTCGTCGGCGTCGATCGGGCTTTCGAAGTCAGGAATTGCCTGGCGGATCAGCAGTGGCTTTTTCTGCCAGTAGTCGCGCAGGAACTCGCGCGCCGTGATGCCACCCAGAAGTTGAAGAGGAATATCGGGATTCATATGTAACCTATTGAAAAAAAGCACTTTTCAGACGGGAATAAAAACGCCCGGCGCGGCCGGGCGTCTCAAACGGGTCAAACGGTCGATCAGATGCGTTTGGCTTGCGCTACAGCGTTGCCGATGTAGTTGGCCGGAGTCAGTTGCTTAAGCTCGGCTTTCGCTTCGGCAGGCATGTCCAGACTGTCGATGAAAGTCTGCAACGCTTCAGGGCTGATGCCCTTGCCGCGGGTCAGTTCTTTCAGTTTCTCGTACGGATTTTCGATGTTGTAGCGGCGCATCACGGTCTGGATCGGCTCAGCCAATACTTCCCAGCACGCATCGAGGTCAGCGGCAATCTTCTGCTCGTTGAGCTCCAGTTTGCTGATGCCTTTGAGACTGGCTTCGTACGCGATCACGCTGTGGGCGAAGCCGACACCGAGGTTACGCAGTACGGTGGAGTCGGTCAGGTCGCGCTGCCAGCGGGAGATCGGCAGTTTGCTCGCCAGGTGCTGGAACAGTGCGTTGGCGATGCCCAGGTTGCCTTCGGAGTTTTCGAAGTCGATCGGGTTGACCTTGTGCGGCATGGTCGACGAACCGATTTCGCCAGCGATGGTGCGCTGCTTGAAATAACCCAGGGAGATATAGCCCCAGATGTCACGGTCGAAGTCGATCAGAATGGTGTTGAAGCGCGCGATCGCGTCGAACAGCTCGGCGATGTAGTCGTGCGGTTCGATCTGCGTGGTGTACGGGTTGAAGCCCAGACCCAGCTCGTCTTCGATGAAGGCGCGGGCATTGGCTTCCCAGTCGATCTGCGGGTAGGCCGACAGGTGCGCGTTGTAGTTGCCGACGGCGCCGTTGATCTTGCCCAGCAGCGGCACGGCAGCGACTTGAGCAATTTGACGCTCGAGACGGTAAACCACGTTCGCCAGCTCTTTACCCAGAGTGGTCGGCGAAGCCGGTTGGCCGTGGGTGCGCGACAGCATTGGCACGTCAGCGAAACGGATGGCCAGTTCGCGGATGGCGTTGGCGGTCTGACGCATCAGCGGCAGCATCACGTCGTCACGGCCTTCGCGCAGCATCAGGGCGTGGGACAGGTTGTTGATGTCTTCGCTGGTGCAGGCAAAGTGGATGAACTCGCTGACCTTGGCCAGCTCCGGCAGCTTGGCCGCCTGCTCTTTGAGCAGGTATTCGATCGCTTTGACGTCGTGGTTGGTGGTGCGCTCGATCTCTTTGACGCGCTCGGCGTGCTCCAGCGAGAAGTTTTCAGCCAGTTCATTGAGAACGGTGTTGGCCTCGGCGGAGAAGGCTGGCACTTCAGGGATACCAGCGTGGGCGGCCAGGCGCTGGAGCCAGCGCACTTCAACCAGAACGCGGGCACGGATCAGGCCGTACTCGCTGAAAATCGGGCGCAGGGCCTGGGTTTTGCCGGCGTAGCGGCCGTCTACAGGGGAAACCGCAGTGAGCGAAGAAAGCTGCATGGGGTGTTCTCGGACAGTCGGGCAACGAAATGGGGCGCGTATCATACATGAAAAAATCCGCCGGTCCGTTGCCAACTGACCGACGTATTACGCGTTACAGACTACAAAGCTTTTGTTGCAGGGCGATTTACTCGCTGCGCATCAACGGATACAGCTCTTTGAGCAGCTTGCGCCGGCTGATCACCAACTGCCAGCGATGGCCGCCGAGCTGCCGCCACAGGCGCGCCGAACGAATGCCGGCGAGCAGCAGGGCGCGAATCTTCGAGGCATTGCTCGGTTGCTGCAGGTTGCGCATGTCGCCGTGCACCTGAATGCGTTGGCGCAGCGTGCTCAGGGTGTCCTGATAGAGCGCACCGCAGGCCGCGACGACGTTTTCGTGGGCCGGGCCAAAGTGCTCGACCTGCGACTGGATCTGCGGCAAGCGCTTGCCGATGATGTCGAGCATGTCGTCGCGTTTGGCCAGTTGACGTTCCAGGCCGAGCATCGACAGGGCATAGCGCAACGGTTCGCGCTGCAAGGTGCTCGGATCGCGCTCGAGGGCACCAATCAACGCGCGATAACCCTCGCGCAGATTGATGTCGTCGCCGCCGTATACGTCCAGCGTGTCCTTCGGGTCGCGCACCAACAGGCTGCCGAGCATGCAGGTCAGACCGGCCTCACTGGTCTGGCCGGTCTTGGCGATCCGGTCGACCAGCACGGCGGCGAGAAACACACCGCCGAGCGCCGTCAGTTGCTCCTGAGTCGGGCTCATGCCTGGCCGCTCCACGGCTCGGCCACTTCGATCACGCCGCCACCGAGGCAGATTTCACCGTCGTAGAACACCACCGATTGGCCCGGCGTTACCGCGCGTTGCGGCTCGTCGAACACGGCGCGGTAACCGGTAGCGGTTTTTTCCAGGGTGCAAGCCTGATCGCTCTGGCGATAACGCACTTTGGCGGTCAGGCGCAGCGGCTGGCTCAGGTCGATCGGGTTGACCCAATAGATTTCCGAAGCGAGCAGGGCGCTGGAGAACAGCCACGGATGGTTGTTGCCCTGGCCGACTATCAGTTCGTTGGTGTCGAGATCCTTGCGCAGCACGTACCACGGCTCATCGCCAGCGTCTTTCAGGCCGCCGATGCCGAGGCCCTGACGCTGACCGATGGTGTGGTACATCAAGCCGTGATGACGGCCGATGACTTCGCCTTCGGTGGTTTTGATTTCGCCCGGTTGCGCCGGCAGGTATTGCTTGAGGAAATCGCTGAAACGACGCTCGCCGATGAAGCAGATTCCGGTGGAATCCTTCTTCTTGGCGGTCGCCAGCTCGTATTTCTCGGCAATCGCCCGAACTTGCGGTTTTTCCAGTTCACCGACCGGAAACAACGTCTTGGCAATCTGTTCGCCGCCAACGGCGTGCAGGAAGTAGCTTTGATCCTTGTTCGGATCGAGGCCTTTGAGCAGTTCGGTGCGGCCATCAATGTCGCGGCGGCGCACGTAGTGACCGGTGGCGATCAGGTCGGCGCCGAGCATCATGGCGTAATCGAGGAACGCCTTGAACTTGATCTCGCGGTTACACAGGATGTCCGGGTTCGGCGTGCGTCCGGCCTTATATTCGGCGAGGAAGTGCTCGAACACGTTGTCCCAGTATTCCGCAGCGAAGTTAGCGGTGTGCAGTTTGATGCCGATTTTGTCGCAAACAGCCTGAGCATCCGCCAGGTCGTCCATGGCGGTGCAGTATTCCGTTCCGTCGTCTTCTTCCCAGTTCTTCATGAACAGGCCTTCCACTTCAAAGCCCTGCTCGATCAGCAGGAGAGCGGAAACGGAAGAGTCCACGCCGCCGGACATGCCGACAATGACGCGCTTCTTGGATGTGTCAGAAGGGGCTGGATCACGCATAGGGATTCAATGAGTGTCTTGAAAAAGGACGCGATTCTAGCAGGCTCGCGGCCTCAAGGCTAAAGAGAAGGGCGGATCAGTTCGAGGCTGAAGTGATGGCCGGCCAGATAATCGTCGATGCAACGGATGATCAGCTCGCTGCGCCAGTGGTCGCGTTGAGCGATTAATTCGTCGCGGGTCAGCCACTTGGCGCCGACGATACCGTCGTCGAGCTGGTAATCCGGGTGGTGTTTGACGGCTTTGGCGCTGAAGCACACGCGCTGGTAGGTCACGCCGTTGCTCGGCGCGGTGTACAGGTAAATGCCGATGACGCCGGTGGGATCGACGTCCCAGCCGGTTTCTTCGAGGGTTTCGCGCACGGCGGCTTCGATCAGGGTTTCGTCCGGGTCGAGATGGCCGGCGGGCTGGTTGAGTACGTTACGCCCGGCCTTGTGTTCCTCGACCATCAGGAAGCGACCGTTGTCCTCGACGATGGTGGCGACGGTGATGTGGGGGAGCCATTCCATAAAACCTTCCTCTTTAAAATCTTCGGTGCATTGAAGATCAAAAGATCGCAGCCTTCGGCAGCTCCTACAAGGATCAATGTAGGAGCTGCCGAAGGCTGCGATTTTTTGATCTTGAGCAGAAACACAAACCCCGGCACAAGGCCGGGGTTTGTGATGTTCCCATTACAACCTTAAACCAGCGCAGCAATCGCCGCGTTGAGGGTTGCGCTTGGGCGCATGGCCTTGCTGATCAGCTCGGCATTGGCGTGGTAGTAACCGCCGATGTCGACTGGCTTGCCCTGAACGGCGTTGAGCTCGGCAACGATGGTTGCTTCGTTATCGGTCAGCGTCTTGGCCAGAGTCGCGAACTGCGCTTGCAGTGCAGCGTCTTCAGTCTGGGCGGCCAGGGCCTGAGCCCAGTACATCGCCAGGTAGAAGTGGCTGCCGCGGTTGTCGATGTTGCCGACTTTGCGCGATGGCGACTTGTTGTTGTCGAGAAACTGGCCAGTGGCCTGATCCAGGGTTTTCGACAGCACCAGTGCTTTCGGGTTGTTGTAGTTCACACCCAGGTGCTCAAGGGAGGCTGCCAAGGCGAGGAACTCGCCCAGCGAATCCCAGCGCAGGAAGTTCTCTTCAACCAGTTGCTGCACGTGCTTCGGAGCCGAACCGCCGGCGCCGGTTTCGAACAGGCCACCACCGTTCATCAGCGGCACGATCGACAGCATCTTGGCGCTGGTGCCCAGTTCCATGATCGGGAACAGGTCGGTCAGGTAGTCGCGCAGTACGTTGCCGGTCACCGAAATGGTGTCCTTGCCTTCGCGGGTGCGCTGCAGGGTGTACTTCATCGCGTCGACCGGCGCCATGATCTGGATGTCCAGGCCGGCAGTGTCGTGATCCTTCAGGTAAGCCTGAACTTTCTCGATCACTACGCCATCGTGAGCGCGCATCGGGTCCAGCCAGAAGATCGCTGGGGTTGCGCTTGCGCGAGCGCGGTTGACGGCCAGTTTGACCCAGTCCTGGATCGGCGCGTCTTTGGTCTGGCACATGCGGAAGATGTCGCCGGCTTCAACAGCCTGTTCCATCAGCAGGGTGCCTTTGCTGTCGGTGACGCGAACCACGCCGTCAGTCTTGATCTGGAAGGTCTTGTCGTGCGAGCCGTACTCTTCGGCTTTCTTCGCCATCAGGCCAACGTTTGGCACGCTGCCCATGGTGGTCGGATCGAAAGCGCCATTGGCTTTGCAATCTTCGATCACGGCCTGGTAGATGGTTGCGTAGCAACGATCCGGGATCACAGCCTTGGTGTCGTGCAACTGACCGTCGGTGCCCCACATTTTGCCGGAGTCACGGATCATTGCTGGCATCGAGGCGTCGACGATAACGTCGCTCGGCACGTGCAGGTTGGTGATGCCTTTGTCGGAGTTGACCATCGCCAGCGATGGACGAGCAGCGTAGACCGCAGCCATGTCGGCTTCGATCTGCGCTTGTTGCTCGGCCGGCAGGGCCTTGATGCGCGCGTACAGATCGCCGATGCCGTTGTTCAGGTTGAAGCCGATCTCGGCCAGCACGGCAGCGTGCTTGGTCAGCGCGTCTTTGTAGAACTCGGCAACGATCTGGCCGAACATGATCGGGTCGGAGACCTTCATCATGGTTGCTTTCAAGTGAACCGAGAGCAGCACGCCTTGAGCCTTGGCGCTTTCGATTTCAGCAGCGATGAACGCGCGCAGGGCGTTTTTGCTCATCACGGCGCAGTCGAGGATCTCGCCGGCCTGAACGGTGGTTTTTTCTTTGAGAACGGTAGCGGTACCGTCCTTGGCGATCAGCTCGATCTTCACGGCGTCAGCGGCGTCGATCAGGGCAGCTTTTTCGCTGCCGTAGAAATCGCCGGTGCTCATGTGAGCGACGTGGGACTTGGAGTCTTTGGCCCAGGCGCCCATTTTGTGCGGGTGCTTGCGAGCGTAGTTCTTCACCGACAGCGGTGCGCGACGGTCGGAGTTGCCTTCACGCAGAACCGGGTTCACGGCGCTGCCCTTGACCTTGTCGTAACGCGCCTTGGCGTCTTTGTCTGCGTCGCTGGTCACGGTTTCCGGGTAGTCCGGCAGGTTGTAACCCTGAGCTTGCAGCTCTTTGATCGCGGCTTGCAGCTGTGGCACCGAAGCGCTGATGTTCGGCAGCTTGATGATGTTGGCTTCAGGCGTAACGGCCAGGTCGCCCAGTTCGGCGAGGTGGTCGGCTACGGCTTTGTCGCCCAGTTGCTCGGGGAAGCTGGCCAGAATGCGTGCTGCAAGAGAGATATCGCGGGTTTCCACGGCGATATCGGCCGAAGCGGTGTACGCCTCGATGATCGGCAGCAGGGAATAGGTGGCGAGGGCTGGGGCTTCGTCGGTGAAGGTATAGATGATCTTCGAGCGGGTGGGCATATTCGGATTAACTCTCTCTTCTTTGCTAAAGCGTGCGCAGAAACTCGAGGGGCGCCGGGTAAGCGCGTTCGTTCAAAGTCATCCATGAACCGAATGTCGAGATTCTTCGCGGTGATGTTGGGTGCATCAGTAGAGCGTCAAGCAGTCGGACTGCGGTAACAACCCGACCAATCAGGCGGAAAGTCTCGTGCTAGAGAGGCCAGCCGTCGTGACCCTGTGGTCAGCGGGCGGCATTATACATAGGTAGCTGGCAATCTGCCGATGGTTCATATGCAACGATTCTCGTCCATTGGTCTAAAGGTCGCAGGGCAGGGTGGCGCGTAGAGTCGTCGCGAATGCTTGAGTTTGGCGCTTTTCCCTTTGCTTTCAGGCTTGTACGAAACGAGATGTAGCCGCGCCACGAACAGAGGGTTTGCGTGTTGATTTAACTGGGTTACGCTCGAACCAAGCCAGATGTTCAATCCAAACAATGGAGTTCAGCATGGGTTACAAGAAGATTCAGGTTCCAGCCGTCGGCGACAAAATCACCGTCAATGCAGACCATTCTCTCAATGTTCCTGATAACCCGATCATCCCCTTCATCGAAGGTGACGGCATTGGTGTCGACATCAGCCCGGTGATGATCAAGGTTGTCGATGCTGCAGTTCAAAAGGCATACGGCGGTAAACGCAAGATTTCCTGGATGGAAGTCTACGCCGGGGAAAAAGCCACTCAGGTTTACGATCAGGACACCTGGCTGCCTCAGGAAACCCTGGACGCGGTCAAGGATTACGTGGTTTCCATCAAAGGCCCGCTGACCACCCCGGTTGGTGGCGGCATCCGCTCGCTTAACGTGGCCCTGCGTCAGCAACTCGACCTCTACGTCTGCCTGCGCCCGGTGCGCTGGTTCGAAGGCGTACCAAGCCCGGTGAAAAAGCCCGGCGACGTCGACATGACGATCTTCCGCGAGAACTCCGAAGACATCTATGCCGGCATTGAGTGGAAGGCCGGTTCGCCGGAAGCCACCAAGGTCATCAAATTCCTTAAAGAAGAAATGGGCGTCACCAAGATCCGTTTCGACGAAAACTGCGGCATCGGCGTCAAGCCGGTTTCGCTGGAAGGCACCAAGCGTCTGGCGCGCAAGGCTCTGCAATATGTGGTCGACAATGACCGCGATTCGCTGACCATCGTGCACAAAGGCAACATCATGAAGTTCACCGAAGGTGCCTTCAAAGAGTGGGCCTATGAAGTGGCCGCGGAAGAATTCGGCGCGACGCTGCTCGACGGCGGCCCGTGGATGCAGTTCAAGAACCCGAAAACCGGTAAGAACGTTGTGGTCAAAGATGCCATTGCCGACGCCATGCTCCAGCAGATCCTGCTGCGTCCGGCCGAATACGATGTGATCGCGACCTTGAACCTGAACGGCGACTACCTCTCCGACGCTCTGGCGGCGGAAGTGGGCGGTATCGGTATCGCACCGGGCGCCAACCTGTCCGACACGGTGGCGATGTTCGAAGCCACCCACGGTACTGCACCGAAGTACGCCGGCAAGGATCAGGTCAACCCAGGGTCGTTGATTCTCTCGGCCGAGATGATGCTACGCCACATGGGCTGGACTGAAGCGGCGGATCTGATCATCAAGGGCACCAACGGCGCCATTGGTGCCAAGACTGTGACCTATGACTTCGAGCGTCTGATGGATGGGGCCAAGCTGGTTTCGTCTTCGGGCTTCGGCGATGCGCTGATTTCGCACATGTAAGAAACGCAGGCACATAAAAACCGCCTGACTCGTTGAATTGAGTCAGGCGGTTTTTTATTGCTTGGAATATCAGGTGAAAATCAGTCAGCTCATTGCTTTGGCGTTTGCGGCAGCCGCAGCCGCAGCCGCAGCCGCGCCGACAGCTGCGCTCTCAACGGCACTGGATGGCTCAGTGATGACAGATTGGATGTCTGTGGCATGCAGCCCCTTAGGGCCTTGAATAATACTAAAAACCACCGCTTGCCCGGCTTTGAGGGTTTTGTACCCATCCATCTTAATCTGAGAAAAATGAGCAAAGAAGTCGATCTCTTTCCCATCCTCATCGCGGCCTTCGCGGGCATCGGTATTGATAAAGCCGAATCCCTTGGCATTGTTGAACCATTTCACCTTGCCGACAGCCATGCTCAAATCCCTCTGCAACAGACTCCATCGCTGGAGTATCATCCAATTCATCCGCAATCTAATCCATTAAAAGGATTGACTCCGCGGATCTTTTTTACCCACTGTGGGCTCTATTGGTTGTAACACCGTTTTCCCGATAGTCAAGGTGACCGGGCAGTCGGAGTTGAAAACGTGGACAACCGCCCCCACCACTGTATTTGCACAACTGACGAACCTTTCTTTCCATGCATGCAATCAGCCAGATTCGACTAACATTCAATCAGGATCGCCCGCTTCTCCAAAAGGATCTTCCACAGGAGCACGACGACGATTCGGCAGGCGTTGCTGTTCAGGAAGCAAAGCCTGCGTTACAGGCGCCGCCGATGTACAAGGTGGTTTTGTTTAATGATGACTACACACCGATGGATTTCGTCGTCGAAGTGCTCGAGGTGTTTTTTAACCTGAATCGCGAGCTGGCGACCAAGGTCATGCTGGCCGTCCACACAGAAGGACGGGCAGTATGTGGAGTGTTTACCCGCGACATCGCCGAGACAAAGGCCATGCAGGTCAACCAGTACGCCAGGGAAAGCCAGCATCCGCTACTCTGTGAAATCGAGAAGGACGGTTAATCGCCGACCACTTGGGTATGAGGTGAAGCTATGTTAAACCGCGAGCTCGAAGTCACCCTCAATCTAGCCTTCAAGGAGGCTCGTTCGAAACGTCATGAATTCATGACCGTCGAACACCTTTTGCTGGCCCTATTGGACAATGAGGCTGCCGCCACCGTTTTGCGTGCCTGCGGCGCAAACCTCGACAAACTCAAGCATGACCTGCAGGAGTTCATCGACTCCACCACGCCATTGATCCCCGTTCATGACGAAGATCGTGAAACCCAGCCAACCCTGGGCTTCCAGCGTGTACTGCAACGTGCTGTTTTCCACGTACAGAGCTCGGGCAAACGCGAAGTAACCGGCGCCAACGTGCTGGTTGCAATCTTCAGTGAGCAAGAGAGTCAGGCCGTGTTCCTGCTGAAGCAGCAGAGCGTGGCGCGCATCGATGTCGTCAACTACATCGCTCACGGCATTTCCAAAGTGCCGGGGCATGGCGATCACTCTGAAGGTGAACAAGATATGCAGGACGACGAGGGCGGCGAGTCTTCTTCTTCAGGCAATCCTCTGGATGCTTATGCCAGCAACCTCAACGAACTCGCGCGCCAGGGTCGCATCGATCCGCTGGTCGGCCGCGAATCGGAAGTCGAGCGTGTCGCGCAGATTCTGGCGCGTCGGCGCAAAAACAATCCGCTGCTGGTCGGTGAAGCAGGCGTGGGTAAAACCGCGATTGCCGAAGGTCTGGCCAAGCGCATTGTCGACAACCAGGTGCCGGATCTGCTGGCCGGTAGCGTAGTTTATTCGCTTGATCTGGGGGCTCTGCTCGCAGGCACCAAGTATCGCGGTGATTTCGAGAAGCGTTTCAAGGCGCTGCTCAATGAACTGAAAAAACGTCCGCAAGCCATTCTGTTCATCGACGAGATCCACACCATTATTGGTGCCGGTGCTGCGTCGGGCGGTGTCATGGACGCTTCGAATCTGCTCAAGCCGCTGCTGTCGTCTGGCGACATTCGCTGCATCGGTTCGACCACGTTCCAGGAATTCCGCGGCATCTTCGAGAAGGATCGTGCCTTGGCGCGTCGCTTCCAGAAGGTCGATGTCGTCGAGCCGTCGGTGGAAGACACCATCGGTATCCTGCGCGGCCTGAAAGGGCGTTTCGAGCAGCACCACAACATCGAATACAGCGACGAAGCGCTACGTGCCGCTGCTGAACTGGCGTCGCGCTACATCAATGACCGGCACATGCCGGACAAAGCCATTGATGTGATCGACGAGGCCGGTGCCTATCAGCGCTTGCAACCGGTCGAGAAGCGCGCCAAGCGCATCGAAGTGCCGCACGTTGAAGACATCGTCGCGAAAATCGCGCGGATTCCGCCTAAGCACGTCACCAGCTCCGACAAGGAGTTGCTGCGTAACCTTGAGCGTGACCTGAAGCTGACGGTGTTTGGTCAGGACGCGGCGATCGATTCGCTGTCAACCGCGATCAAGCTGTCTCGCGCCGGCCTCAAGTCGCCTGACAAACCCGTCGGTTCGTTCCTGTTCGCAGGCCCGACCGGTGTCGGTAAAACCGAGGCTGCGCGGCAACTGGCCAAGGCGTTGGGGATCGAGCTGGTTCGTTTCGACATGTCCGAGTACATGGAGCGTCACACCGTATCGCGTCTGATCGGTGCGCCTCCGGGCTACGTCGGTTTCGATCAGGGTGGTCTGTTGACCGAAGCGATCACCAAGCAGCCGCACTGCGTATTGCTCCTCGATGAAATCGAGAAGGCGCATCCGGAAGTCTTCAACCTGCTGCTGCAGGTGATGGACCACGGTACGCTGACCGACAACAACGGGCGCAAGGCGGACTTCCGCAACGTGATTGTGATCATGACCACCAACGCCGGTGCCGAAACGGCGGCGCGTGCTTCGATCGGTTTCACTCATCAGGACCACTCGTCTGATGCGATGGAAGTGATCAAGAAGAGCTTCACGCCGGAATTCCGTAACCGTCTGGACACCATTATCCAGTTTGGTCGCCTCAGTCATGAGGTTATCAAAAGTGTGGTGGACAAGTTCCTCACCGAGCTTCAGGCGCAGTTGGAAGACAAGCGTGTGCTGCTTGAGGTCACTGATGCCGCGCGTAGTTGGCTGGCGGCGGGTGGTTATGACTCGGCGATGGGTGCGCGTCCGATGGCGCGTCTGATCCAGGACAAGATCAAGCGTCCGTTGGCGGAGGAGATTCTGTTTGGCGAGCTGGCCGAGCATGGCGGTGTGGTGCACATCGACATCAAGGATGGTGAGTTGACGTTTGACTTCGAGACTACCGCAGAAATGGCCTGACGGCCTTGGATCAAGAGGGCGCCTTCGGGCGCCTTTTTGTTATTGGTCGTTTGGGCTTTTTGGGTGAATATCCGTTGCTGCGGTGATGGCTTATTAGGGTTTCGCCCTTACGGCGACTCACTTTTTTTCAAACGCCAAAAAAAGTAAGCAAAAAACGCTTGCTCCTACGTGCGGCCCGCTCGCTGAGGCTCGGGGTTCCTTCGCTGCGGGATCGATCCGGGCGCAGCGCCTACGGTTTGCTTCGCTGCACCTCCTCTCGCTGTGTTTGGCTTCGCCAAACGGTCGCTGCGCTCCCACGCCCGGATCAATCCCTCCACTAAGCCTT
>NZ_VCNJ01000107.1 GCF_005938625.1 Pseudomonas fluorescens | reverse complement strand
GTTTTCTCAGGCGCGGCAGGACTTGCCGGGATTAACCCTGGCGATGCTCAACGCCAGTGATTTCATCCGCAGTTGGGGCTGGCTGTGCGCAGCGATCATGGCCGCCAGTTTCTGGAGTTGGCGGTTGTATTTGCGCAATCCGGCGGCACGTTTGAGTTGGCATCATCGGGTGTTGAAGTTGCCGCTGTTCGGGCGTTTCATTCTCGGTCTGAACACCGCACGGTTTGCCTCGACGCTGGCGATTCTCGGCGGCGCCGGAGTGCCGTTGTTGCGTGCGCTGGAGGCGGCGCGGCAGACGCTGTCCAACGACCGCCTGAGCCTGAGCGTCACTGAAGCCACGGCCAAGGTGCGTGAGGGTGTGAACCTGGCGGCAGCGTTGCGCGTGGAGAATGTGTTTCCACCGGTGCTGATTCATCTGATCGCCAGCGGTGAGAAAACCGGATCGTTGCCACCGATGCTCGAGCGTGCGGCACAGACCTTATCCCGTGATATCGAACGCCGGGCAATGGGCATGACCGCGCTGCTGGAGCCGCTGATGATTGTGGTGATGGGCGGGGTGGTGTTGGTGATTGTGATGGCGGTGTTGTTGCCGATCATTGAGATTAATCAATTGGTCCAATAGTGGTGTTGTTGCGCAGGGCCTCTTCGCGAGCAAGCTCGCTCCCACAGTGTTCGGTGTTGTGAAGTCAATTGCATTAACAACATCAATCCCTGTGGGAGCGAGCTTGCTCGCGAAGAGGCCAGTACGCGCAACAAAAAATCCAGATTTTTTTCCAGGACTTCAGCATCACCCGACCCTCAAAAGAACCATCCTCGGGTTCTCCTTTCTGTCATCTGCAACCACCCGCCAACGCCTCCAGCCCGATTCAGCCAAACCCACGATCCAGACGCTGCGCAGCATCCAACAAACACCCGAGAAAATCCCTTCAGAAACACCGTTCAGCTCCCGAGGTTTTTTCCTTTATCTGTCACCGGAACCTGCGAATTTCTCAGTGCGACTTAACCAAGGCCAACGCTAGCGAGGGCCCCGGTGAGTCCTCCCAGTGTCATGCAAGTCACCCGAAAACCTGTGTTCACAACCTAGTTGAAAAGGAGATTCTTCATGTTCAAGCGCACTCTGATCGCAGCTTCCCTGACCGTCGCCGCTCTGGCTTCCGCTCAAGCCATGGCCGTTACCGGTGGTGGTGCAACTCTGCCTGCCGCTCTGTACAAAGGTTCTGCCGACAGCATCCTGCCAGCCAACTTCACCTACGCGGCTGTGGGTAGCGGCGCTGGCAAAACGGCTTTCCTGACCAACGTTGCCACTGGCTTCGGCGCCACCGGCACTGTGCACTTCGCCGGTAGCGACTCGGTACTCAGCGCTTCGGACATCAGCACCTACAACAGCGCGTTCGGTGCTTCGTACGGCCCGCTGATCCAACTGCCGTCGGTGGCCACTTCGGTTGCCATCCCTTACAAAAAATCCGGTCAGACCGCTCTGAACCTGACCAGCGCGCAACTGTGCGACGCTTTCTCGGGCACCGTGACCACTTGGGGCGGCCTGCTGGGCACTGCTGACACCACGCCGATCCGCATCGTTTATCGCAACGTTTCCAGCGGAACTTCGGAAATCCTTACCCGTCACCTGAACGCTGTCTGCCCAACCAAGTTCACCACCAACTCGACGTTCGTCAACGCCCGTCCAGCCGGTTCGACCCTGCCGTCGAACTGGGTCGGCGTCGCTGGCACCGCTGACGTTGCGCCTACCGTTGCCGCCGTTGATGGTTCGCTCGGTTATGTTGGTCCGGACGGCGTGGACGCCACCAGCAACGCCCTGGTTTCGCGCATCAACAACGTACAGCCAACCTCGGCCAACGTTGCCCTGGCACTGGCTTCGGTGACTCCACCGGCGACCGCTGCTCTGGCCGCTGACCCGACTCGCTGGTCGCCAGTGGTGGCTAACCCGGCCATCGGTTACAAACTGGCTGCCTACACCAACCTCATCGTCGGTCAGTGCTACAAGGATGCAGCCGTGGCCAACGACGTGAAGGCGTTCCTGACCACTCACTACAACACCACCACCAACGACCTGGCCGTCAAGAACCACGGTTTCGTGACTGTGCCATCGGCCTGGAAAACCAAGGTGTATGAGACCTTCGTTTCCAACGCTACCGGTTACAACCTGAACATCAACAACACCAGCGTCTGCAACACCATCGGTCGTCCTTTGTAAGACGCCCGATTCACACCGCAACACGAATGGCAGCCCCTCGGGTTGCCATTTTTTTTTGCTTCCGTTCGTGGGGCATTCGATAAGGAGATTGAACATGTACAAACACATTGCAAAGGTTGCGCTGCTGTCGGCGGCGGCGCTGATGTCGGCTCACGCGTTGGCGGTGACCGGTGGCGGGGCGACGTTGCCTGCCGCGCTGTACAAGGGCTCGGCCGACAGTATTCTGCCGGCCAGCTTCAGCTACGCCGGTGTTGGCAGCGGGGCAGGCAAAGTGGCGTTTTTAAGCAACAATGCTGCGCCATTCGGCACTACAGGCACTGTGCATTTCACTGGCAGCGATTCGATCCTGACGGCAAGCGAAATCAGCCAATACAACAGCGCTTTTTACGCCAGTTATGGTCCGCTGATTCAGCTGCCATCCGTCAGCACCGCCATCGTCCTGTCCTATAAGAAAAGCGGTATCAGCAATCTCAACCTGACGAGCAGCCAGTTGTGTAATGCGCTGTCCGGTGACACCGCAACGTGGGGCCATCTAATGGGCACTGCCGACACCACGCCGATTCGCGTGGTTTACCGGAACAACGCCAGCGGCACCTCGGAAATCCTCACTCGCCACCTCAATTCCGTTTGCCCGACAAAGTTCTCGACCAGTTCGTTGTTCACTACCGCGCGCCAGCCGTCAGGTTCGACAGTGCCGATAAACTGGGTCGGCGTGTCGAGCGACAGTGATGTCCTGCCTACGATCAATCAGGTCGACGGCTCGATCGGTTACTCCGGCCCTGACGGTATCCAGGTGACCGACAACACTGTCGTTGCCCGTCTTAACGGTGTGCTGCCAACCCCGCTCAACGTCGCGCTGGCACTGTCTTCGGTGACGCCACCGTCGACGTCTAGCGACGCCTATAATCCCGCCCGGTGGTCGCCCGTGGTGGCGAACCCTGCCCTTGGCTACAAAATTGCTGCCTACAGCAACTTGATCATTGGTCAGTGCTACAGGGATGCCAACGTGGCCAACGAAATACGCAACTTTCTCACCACTCACTACAGCCAGCCTGGCAACAATGCTGCGGTACAGGCGCACAAATTCTTTGCGATGCCACTGAGCTGGAAAAACGCCGTCACCGCCAACTTCATCACCAATACCACTGGCAACAACCTCGACATCAACAATCCGGCCGTGTGCAACGGCATCGGTCGTCCTCTTTAAAAGTGACTGCCGCCAAACCGATGGCAGCCCCGTAAAGGGCTGCCATTTTTTTTGATGGCGCAGAACGGCCCGCCGCGAATACTCCCCCAACATGAAGTTTGTGTGACATCCGTTCGGTCGCGACCGCCGCCAACTGCCTATGACGTAACAGCAGGTTTTTGCACGCCTGCGGCATGTGTGGCAACCAACGTGTGGCAACCCAAAAGGATCTCGTAGTGATGCTCGCTCGCCCATCCCGTCGTACCAACGTCCAGTCGTTCAAACGTGAAGCCGTGGAGCCGGCGCTGTGGTTGCTCAAACCGCTGGCGCACGCGGTGGCGTTGTGTCTGGTGGCGGGCAATGCGCACGCGGCAACGGCGTTCAGCTCCAACTGGTTCGCTGCCAAGGGGGCCGCGCAGCAAGCCGCTGCCGCACGGCCGAGCACTGGCGGTTTGCCGGGGATGACGCCGCCACTGGCGCAGCAGCAGAAAGCCAACCAGCAATTGCAGCGCTCGATCCAGACCCTGAACAACACCGTCGCTGCGATTGCCGCGCAGCAGGCGGCGCAGGCGGCCGGTCGTGCCGCTGCGTTGGGCTCGGTGCAGTTTGTCCCGGACGGTCTGGGCGAGGGCGGTCTGAAGGTCGATAACAGCCTCACCCAAGGTTGGCAGAATGCCAAAGGCCCGCAGCAAACCCAGGCTGACGGCAAGACTACCGTGAAGATCGAGCAGACTGCCGACAAGGCCATCCTCAACTGGGAGACCTTCAACGTCGGGCGCAACACCACTGTCGAGTTTGCCCAGCAGGCGAACTGGGCGGTGCTCAACCGGGTCAACGATCCGAATGCGCGGGCGAGCCAGATCCAGGGGCAGATCAAGGGTGACGGCACGGTGATGCTGATCAACCGCAACGGCATCGTCTTCAGTGGCAGCAGTCAGGTCAATGTGCGCAACCTGGTGGCCGCGGCCGCCAACATCACCGATATCCAGTTCCGCGACCGTGGCCTGTATTTCGACAGCAGCGCCACTCAGCCGACCTTCACCGATGCCGCCGGCAAGGTGTTGGTGGAGCGCGGTGCGAGTATCACGACGCACAAACCGGCGACGTCGACCGATGCCGGTGGCTATGCCTTGCTGCTCGGCAGCGAAGTGCAGAACGACGGCAGCATCAGCACCGCCAAGGGCCAGACCGTGCTCGGCGCCGGTGATCGCTTCTATATCCGCAAGGGCGCAGGGACCGAGGGCAATGCGCTGTCGACCACGTTCGGCAACGAAGTCACGCCGGGCTTCAAGGCCGGCAACGTCAGCGGCAAGGTCAGCAACAACGGCTTGATCCAAGCCGCCACTGGCGACATCACTTTGACCGGCCATGAAGTCGTGCAGAACGGCGTATTGCTCGCCAGTACGTCGGTGGCGTCTCGCGGCACGATTCACTTGTCCAACCCCGCGAGCGACAGCGGCGGCAGTGTCACCCTGGCGCAAGGCAGTGCCACGGCGATCATGCTCGACAGCAGCGACCTGACGGCGCTCGACAGTCAGCATCAGGCCGCCCTCAGCGCGGTCACTGCGAACAACCGGATTCGCGGCGATCAGTCGCGCATCGAGATTCAGAGCGGCGGCAGTGTCGAGTTCCAGAACGGCTCGATCACCCTCGCCACCGGCGGACAAGTGGCGGTGACGGCGCAGCGCCGCAGCCTGGTGCGCGACGGGGCGATGATTGATGTGTCGGGTGCCCTCGGCGTCAAAGTGGCGATGGAAAACAACAACATCAAGATCAACGTGCAAGGCAACGAGCAGCGCGACGCCTCGGTCAACCGCGACAAAGGCGCGCTCAACAGCAATGACATCTGGGTCGATGTGCGCGAGCTGGTCTACGTGCCGGCCGGCACCAACGGCTATGCCACGGATCGCTGGTACACGGCCGGCGGATTGCTGGAAGTCGGCGGCTATCTCGGCACCCAGGCGCACAGCGTCGGCGAGTGGATGGCGCAGGGCGGTACGGTGAGCTTTGCCGGCAACGATGTGGTCACCGAGAAGGGCTCGTTGATCAATCTGTCCGGCGGCACCATGGACGTGCAGAGTGGCGAGATCCGCCAGAGCTGGCTGCGCGGTGCCGACGGCAAGCTGTATGAAGTGTCGCGTGCGCCGGGTGATCTGCTTTACACCGGGCTGTACAAAGGTTTCGAGGACAGTAGCGAACGCTGGGGCCAGACCCGCTATTTCTACAATCCGCTGATTGCCCCGCATTCGCGTTTCGAGTCGGGCTACACCGTCGGGCGTGACGCCGGTCAACTGGTGATTGCCACGGCCAACGCCGTGCTCGAGGGGCAGATGCTCGGCGAGGTGTATCAGGGCGAGCGGCAGAATCAGGCGCCGAAACCGGTGCTTGATGGTTATGCGCAGAGTCAGACCGCGCTGGCGCGCCGCGCACAATTGATCGTCGGCAGTTATGACCCGGCGTATGTGGCGGCCGCGGGCGGCGTGTTGTATGCGCTCAACCCGTTGCTGGATCAGGTGCAGATCGGCGGTCAACGGCCACTTGCCGGCACTGATCCGGACCTCGCCGGCGCCGTGTCGCCGGCGCGCCAGGGCAAGCTGTTTCTTGATAACGATCAGCTCAATGGCTTCCGTCTCGGTGCGCTCAAGGTGGCGGCCAGGGATCAGGTGGTCGTCGCGGGTGCGCTCAGCGTCGATACCGCTGGCGACATCACCCTGTATGCGCCGGATGTGCAGGTCGACGCTGACCTGAGCGCGCGCAGCGGCAGCCTGCGTCTGGGCAACGTACTCAATCAGTTCAACGGCACCGTGAGCAGCGACACCCGACTCACGGCGAACACCGGCAAGCCGACGCAAGTGTCCGTGGCTGAAGGCGTTCACCTCGATACGCGCGGCGTGTGGAGCAACCTGCGCACCCAGCCCGACGATGGCGCCAGTCTGGCCTCGCTCAACGGTGGCTGGCTGTCGATCCGCAGCAGCGGCGATATCAATATCGGCGCCGGCAGCCTGCTCGATGTGTCGTCCGGTGGCGCGATCCTCGCCAACGGCAAGACCCGCGGTGGCAAGGGCGGTGACCTGACCGTGGAATCCAGCGCGATTTCCGCCCCCGGTCAATCGCACCTGCGCCTCGATGGCGAGTTGCGTGGCTACGGCGTAACTGGCGGCGGCACCTTGACCGTGCAGGCCAACAAGATCCTGATCGGCCAGACCGACAAAGCGTTGGCCGACAACACCCTGCGACTGTCCACCGATCTGTTCAACAAGGGCTTCTCCGCGTACAACCTGATCGGTTTGAGCGGCCTGGACGTCGCCGAAGGCAGCGTCGTTGACGTCAGTCTGCCGGTGTACCGTTTTGGCGACGCCGCGCCGAATCAGCTCAGCGGTGCCGACCCACACGCGGCGCTGGAGCTGTGGACGCCGGCGTTGTACCAGGAAAACCCGACCCAGGGCGTGCTGACGCAACGCGCCGGTGCCAGCCTGACGCTGCAAGGCGGGGCCAGCCTGCTCAGCCTGATCGACGCGGCCAACAGCAGCCTGACCCTCGGCCGTGGTTCGCGCATCAGTGTCGACCCGGGGCAAAGCATCAAGTTGCGCAGCGCCGGGCAGATCACCGTGGACGGTGAACTCAATGCCTGGGGCGGCACGATTGATATTCGCCAGCAACAGTTCGGTGCGATCAAGCCGGCCACCTCCGATCAACTCGCCGAGCCGAACGCACACAATCGTTCGATCTGGATCGGTGAACACGCGCGGCTGGATGTGGCGGGGCGCGTGAACACCGCAGTGGATGCCTTGGGTCGCACCTACGGGCAGGTCGGCAAGGGCGGCAGCATCATCCTCGGTGGCGAGATCGACGCGAAACTCGCCACGGCCACGGCCGCCGATGCCTACCTGGTGGTGCGCCAAGGCGCGCAGCTCGATGCGTCTGGCGCCGAGGCGCTGCTGGACATCGCCGGGCAAGGACCGACACGTGTGGCCACCGACGGCGGACGCATCGCTATCGGCTCCTACAACGGCCTGTTCATCGACGGCGATTTACGTGCGGCAGCGGGCGGTGCCGGGGCGGCCGGCGGTCGTCTGGAAGTGGCGCTGGAGACGCCGTTGTACGCCGATTCGGCGGCCAACAACGTGCGCACGCCACGCGAGCTGATCATTGACCAGACGTCGACCGGGCAGACGCTTGCCGCCGACCTGCGCCCGGGCGAGGGTGACGACGGTTTGCGCTACGGTCAGGCCCGGGTGCATGCCGACAGCCTGATGGCCGGTGGCTTCGACACCTTGAGCCTGTTGAGTAACGGCCTGTTGTCGTTCGACGGTGACGTCAATCTGCACATGCAGCAAAGTCTCAGCCTGTACGCCGGGGCGCTGTCTCTGGCCGAGTCAGGCAAAGACACGGCCCGGGTCGATCTGAGCGCGCCATATCTGCGCTTGTCCGGTGTCGGCAGCTATTACAGCGTGGTCGGCAGCGTGCGCCCACGCCTGACGAACAGCCCGACCGGCCAACTCGCGGACGCCCGCTTCACGGCGTCGGCCAACTTGCTGGATCTGGGCAACGGTCTGTCGTTCGGGGCACAGGGTTCGATCCTGCAACTGAAAGCACCGGCCGCCGAATACAGCCGCCGTGGGTTTGCCCAGGTCAGCCTCGACAGCAGCGGTGATCTGCGCTTTCTGGCGCCGACCGATGGCGCGGATAAAAGCCGTCTGTGGACCCCGGGTGACTTGAACCTGCGTGCGGCGCAGATTTATCCCGCCAGTGATGTGCAGGCCGAAGTGCGTGTGGGTTATCAGGGCGCGCAGTCGGTTGCCGAACATACCCTGCGCATCAGCGGCCACGGGGCGGCGCCGGCTGCGGCGCCTTATTCGGCGTTCGGCAAGCTGACGTTCTCGGCGGCGTCTATCGAACAGGGCGGCGTGTTGCGTGCACCGCTGGGCAAGATTGTCCTCGGCGACGACTTGTTGACTACCACCCGTGAGGTTCGCCTGCTGCCGGGCAGCGTGACGTCGGTCAGCGGTGTCGGGCTCGTCATGCCATATGGCGGCACCACCGACGGCATCGACTACCGCTACGGCGGCAAGTCAGTGGTGTTTAACGGCGTCACCGGGGAAGCGACCGGCGTGTCGATGAGCACCCAATTCATCGATGTGCAGAGCGGTGCAGTCATCGATTTGTCGGGCGGCGGCGACCTGCGTGGCGCCGGTTTCATTTCCGGGCGCGGCGGTTCCACCGATGCCCGTTTCAATCCGCTGGTGCGCAACGCCATCGACGGCACTTTCAGCCTGCCAGGGCTGGCGAGCAACCCGGTGTACGCGATCGTGCCGGGCAACCAGAGCACTTACGCGCCGGTGCTGGCCGAGGCGGGCGCGGTTGATCCACGGATCGGCCAGCAGATCACCCTCGGCGCCGGAGTGCCGGGCTTGGCGGCCGGTACTTACACGTTGTTGCCATCGACGTTTGCCTTGCTGCCCGGCGCGTTCCGGGTCGAAGTCAACGGTCAGGCCACGCCGGGCGCAAGTACGGGTGTGTTGCCGATGCGCAATGGTTCGTGGACCGGCAGCGGGCAGATGTCGATTGCCAACACTGGCCGACGCGACAGCCTCGCCCGACAGGTCATCCTGACCCCGGCGCAGGTGTTGCGCGGTTACTCGCAATACAACGAAACCAGTCTCAGCCAATTCATCCAGAGCGATGCCGTGCGGCGCGGGGTTCCCCGGGCGCTGGCCCCGCAGGACGGCAAAACCCTGGACCTGCGCCTGATTGACGGTGGCGAGCAGGACATCGCGTTGCAGTTCAATGGGCAGGCGCGGTTCGGTGCCGCGGCCGGTGGTCTGGTCGGCACGGCCGTGGTGCGCAGCGGCAACGCCCGCAGCAGTTTCGAAATTCTCGGCAGCGGGCAGGCGCCGACCGAGGGCTTCAACGGTATTTCGCTGTACGCCGAAACGCTGAATAACCTTAACGCCGGACGTTTGACCATTGGCGCGATGCCTACTGTCAGCTACAGCACCGCGGGCAACATCATTGGTTTCATCGGTGACACCTCCAGCATCGTCTTGCGTGACGGGGCGTTGCTGTCGGCGCCGGAAGTGCTGTTGCGCAGTAACTCGATCAATGGCGGCATCACCATCGAAGCGGGCGCCGGGATCAACGCCTTGGGGCGTGGCAACGCCGCTTATGACTCGACGGCCGGGTACATCTATCAGCCGGGCGCGTCCAGTGTGGTGGTGGTCTCGAACGGCTGGACCAATGTGCTGGCGCCGGAGGCGGGCGGCGGTTTCACCGGTGCCGGCAGCATTCGGATCGGCACCTGCGCCACGGCAGTTTGCGCCAGCCCGGCGCTGCTCTACTCAAACGGCAGCATCACCGCCGCCACGGATAACCAGTTCGAACTCGGTGAAGCCGTGCGTTTCGGCACGCGTCATCTGGCCCTGGCGGTGGGCGCGGTCAACGCTGGCAGCGCCGAAGCGTTGGCGGCTGCGGGCAACCGCGTACCGGCCGGCCTGACCCTGAACCAGAATGTGCTGGACCGGTTGCTGCGCGGTGATCGCCAGTTCGGCGCGCCGGCTCTTGAGACACTGAGCCTGACCACGCGTGATGCTTTCAATCTATACGGCAGCGTGACCCTCGATACCTTCGATGCGCAGACCGGTCAGAGCAAGCTGCAAAACCTCGTCCTCGCCACCCCGGCGATTTATGGCGCAGGCACGGCCGAAGATATCGCGACGATCCGCACCGCCAACCTGATCTGGAACGGTGCCACTCAGGACCCCGGCAGTGTGATCAGCGGCGGCGCCGGTACCGGCAGCGGCACCCTGGATATTCAGGCACAACGCATCGAATTGGGTTATGGCCCGATGCCACAGCCCAACGGCCTCGATCAGAACAATCGTCTGGCGCTGGGTTTTGCCAACGTCAACCTCAGCGCCAGCGAACGCATCACTGCCAACCACAAGGGCAGCCTGGCGGTGTATCAACAGCAGGGCGCTTACGACCCGCTCAAGGGTTACGCCTACACTGGCGGCAATCTCACTTTGCACACACCGTTGCTGACCGGTGAGGCAGCGTCGGTCAATCTGCTCAAGGCCGGCAATCGTCTGACGCTCAGCGGTGCCGGTGCTTCGGGTGTGGCCGATGCCCTCGGCGCAGAACTCAATCTGCAAGCCCGCGACATCGTGCTCGACAGCCGCATCGCGTTGGCCAGCGGCAAGCTCACGGCCAAGGCCGAGCACGACTTGACCCTCGCTGGCGGCGCGCAACTGGACATGGCCGGGCGCACTTTGCCGTTCAACGACGTGAGCAAGTACAGCTGGGGCGGCGACGTGTCGTTGTTGAGCAACAACGGCAACATCCGCCAGTTCGCCGGGTCGCGCATTGATCTGTCGGCGAAAAACAATCAGGCCGGCAACCTCAGCGCCGTTGCCTTGGAAGCGGATGCTGGCATCGTCGATCTGCAAGGCGAGATTTTCGGCGCCAGCAGCGGCTATTACGATGCCGGCGGCACGCTGGTGCCGTACAAGGCTGGGGGCGTGGACATTCGCGCTCAGCAGTTGGGCGGTGATGCGAGCGTGCAGTTCGCGGCACTCAACCAACGCCTGAATGCCGGGCAGGTGTTCGGCAGTCGCAGCTTGCAACTCAAGCAAGGCGATTTGCTGATTGGCGATGGGCTCAAGGCTGGCGAGGTCAATGTCTCGGTGGACAATGGCAGCCTGACAGTCAACGGCTTGATCGATGCCAGTGGCGAACGGGTCGGCAGCATTCGGCTGTCGGCGCAGAACGGCCTGACCCTGGCCAGCAACAGCGTGCTCGATGCCCATGGTCGGGTGTTGCGCGTCGACAGTTACGGCAAGATCATCGACGCGCCGAACCGGGCCATGGTCGAGCTGAATTCCGGGGCCGGTGTCTTGACCCTGGCGTCCGGCACGCGCATCGACTTGCGCCATGGTACTGATGCGGTGCCGGGGTTCCTCGCCGGTCAGCATGACCAGATGCTGCGCGGCACCGTGGAACTCAACGCGCCGCGTCTGGGCGCCGGCGACATCGCCATCGATGCCAGCGGCACTGTGAATATTCAGGGTGCGCGTTCCATCGGCCTCAATGGTGTGCGCCGCTATGACGATGCGCGTGATGGTGTCGACCCTGCGGTCAGCGGCCGGCCTTATCAGGTGATTGATCAGGCCCTGGTCAGCCGTATCGACGGCGACAACAGCACGTTCATCGACGCTGCGCTGAACAACGCCGATCTGTTGCAACGCAAACTGGCCGGCCTGAATAATGCGGCTTACGCCGATGCTTTCCACCTGCGCCCTGGCGTCGAGATTGCCAGCAAGACGGCTGACGGCGACCTGGTGGTGGAGGGTGATATCGACCTGTCGCGTTACCGCTATGCCAGCCTCAACCCGCACACGCGCAAGGTCGATGGCGTCTACGGTTCCGGTGAATCCGCAAGCCTGGTGATCCGTGCCGGCGGCAACCTTGATATTTACGGCAGCATCAACGACGGCTTCGCGCCGCCACCCGAGACGGTCGACGATGCTGGCTGGAAGCTGTTGCCGGGCGTACAGCCGTTCGGCGGTGATCTGGTTGTCCCAGGGACCGGAGTGACGCTGGCGCCGGGCACGCAATTCCCGTCGGGTGTGACCCTCAACTACGATCTGCCGATTCAGGCGACGACGCTGGTCAGCGGCACGCTGTTGCCGGTGCAGGTGGAACTGGCGGCGCCTTATACCTTCAGTGCCGGCACGGTGTTGGCGGGGGCGGTGCATGATGCCTCGGGTAATCTGCTGTATGCCGCCGGGACGCTGTTGAGCAGCGATGTGACCGTGCCCGCCAGCAGCCGTTTGGGTGCCGGTATTCGCTTGAACCGCAACACCGCGTTGCAAGCCATGAACTGGCCCAAAGGTGTGCCGTTGCCGGGCGCCTTCGATGCCGACACCGGCAGCAGCAAGCATTTGATGTTGAGCAGTTCGCTGGCGCTGTTGCGCGGGTCGTTGATTCCGTCGATGACCAATGTGGTGCTCGCTGACGGTGTCGCATTCATCGAGTTGCGCGCTTTGAATGGCGCCAGCCAGGGTGCCAACTGGGCAATCGCGCCGATGTTGCCGTCGGGTAGTGCTTCATGGTCGATCCGCGCGGTGGTGGGGGCTGATCTTTCCGCCGCCGATAGTCGTGCAGTGAAACCGCTCACCACCGAAGGCAATTTGCGCCTCGCGGACACTCATTACGGGGCGAAGATCACCGAAGGCAATCCACGCGCGGTGTGGTCGGAAACCAACCAGTATGGTTTCCCCGCCTTCGAACCGGTGCCCGAGGAATACCTGATTCTCTGCGAAACCGATCCCGGTGCCTGTGCACCGATGGCGCGCTGGACCTGGGCTCCCGGCAACCAGTTCGGCTTTCAGGATTACGCGCCGATTCCCGAGGAATACCTGACGCTGTGCGACAGCTATCCCGAGGTGTGCGTCGAAAGCAATCCGGCGAAAAGCGCCAGTATTCACAGCCAGATGTTCAGCGTCTTGCGCACCGGTACCGGTGATCTGGATTTGATCGCCGCCGGTAACTTGAGCATGGCCTCGCCGTTTGGTGTGTACACCGCTGGCACCCAGTCGGCCGATGTCGATCCGCGCTTCAACCAGAAACGCGCACACCTGTCTGATAACGGTTCGGTGCTGGGCAGTGCCGGTGGCGACGTTGAAAAATGGGTCGACGGTGGCGCCGACAGTCTCTATCAGGCCTGGTATCCGCAGTTCGGTGGCAATCTGACGGTCAATGCCGGCGGCTCTGTCTCCGGTGACACCCTCGGGCGCAAGGCCGCGAATAGCGGCGGCTACCGTGAGCAGGTGCCAGGTGTCGCGGTGGGCAATTGGTTGTGGCGCCAGGGCGATGGCAGCAGTGACGTGCCGACCGCCTGGTGGATCAACTTCGGCAGTTATGTCACTCAGCCGCTGCCGGATGCCGACATGGACGCGGCGCCGTATCTGGTGGGTTTTACCGGTTTCGGTACCTTGGGCGGTGGCAACATCAGCCTGCGCGCCGGTGCGGACGCCGGCATGCTCAAACCGATGGGGGATGCGCGGACCAACCCACGCAGTCAGGGGTTGATCGTGGCGGTGGGCAGCAGCGGTCGTGTCGGCAGCGACGGCAGTCTGCAATTGACCGGTGGCGGCGACATGGACATTCGTATCGGTGGCACGCTCAATCCGTCCCTGCAAGCGCGCGCCGGCAACGATGGGATCACGCCACCCAAGCACGATCTGCAAGGCGCGTTGATCAACCTGCGCGGCGCGGCACAAGTCAGCGGCAGCGCGGTGGGCGGGATCAATCTGCAATATGGCGCCAACAGCGTGTTGCATGATGCGCGCGAAACCCGCGCGCTGGACCCGTTTACCGCAACCACCAGCAATGCCTCCGGCGGGCTTGTACTGATCCCCGGTGACTCGGGCATGCGCATCAACACCCGTGGCGATCTGGTGCTGGGCGGCGCAGCGGACCCGGGCCGGGTGCGCTTGCAGAACGCCACGCCGCTGTTTGACGAGGCGGGGAACGTCAGCCAGGGCGGGATTTTGAGCAGCTTTTCGCTGTGGACTGAGCACACGGCCATCGATCTGTTCTCGGCGGGTGGCAACCTCACGCCGAGTACCCAGTTGGCCGAGACGGACACCAACGGGCCCATCAAGGGGCAGAACACCTCGCCAACCGACAGCCGTTTCGTCTATCCATCGATTCTGCGCGCAGTGGCGGGGCAGGGCTCGATCTACGCCGGTTCGTCGGCGGCTTACAGCGTCGGCAACACCGCCCCGGCGACCGCCTATTCGCTGTTGTTGGCGCCGTCGGCGTCGGGTCAACTGGAACTGCTGGCCGGTGATTCGATTTATGCCGGTGGCTATGCGATCAACCAGTCCGGGGCCAGTCCACTGGCGATTGCCACGCCGTTCGCTCCGGCGTTCAACGGCTATGCCAGCAACTCGGCGCAAACGCCGTTTATTTCCAACAGCGGCAGCGATGGAGTCCTGGCTGAACCGAACCTGCGTTATCCCTTGTTCGCTTTCGGCAGTAACTCGTACGCCGGCCTCAGCGATGTCATGGGCCCGGCGCGAATCTACGCGTTGACCGGTGACCTGGTCGGTATCCGCAGTGGCGAATCGTTGCGGGCGAGCGATTCGCTGCGCACCTGGTACGAAGCGGCAGGGCCGGTGTGGATGATGGCCGGTCGCGATATCGTCGCCTCTGGCACCAATCTGGGCCAACCGACGATTTCGCCGAAGGATGGCGTCGGCACCAGCAAGGACACGATCTACTCTACCGGCAACCTGTTCGTGCACAACGACCCGAGGGATGTATCGAAAGTGTCGGCCGGTCGCGACATTCTCTACAGCAGCTTCGACATCGCCGGTCCCGGCACCCTTGAGGTCAATGCCGGGCGCAACCTCCTCATGGAGGACCGGGCCAGCATCACCAGCCTTGGCTCGTTGCTGGCTGGTGATCAGCGGCCGGGCGCCAGCGTGGTCTTGCAGGCGGGCGTCGGCGCGCAGGGGCCGGATTATTCACGGTTCATCGCGCGCTACTTGAACCCGCAGAACGTCGCCAGTGCGGATGCCTCTCTCAGCGCGCAACCGGGCAAAGTGGTCAAGACTTACCTCGACGAATTGCAGAGCTGGCTGACCTTGGGCTACGGCTTCAGTGGCAGCGCAGAGCAGGCGCAAGCGTTCTACGCCGCACTGCCGAGCAGCGCACAGGCGGTTTTCGCGCGGCAGGTGTATTTCGCCGAATTGCGTGCCGGTGGCCTGGAATACAACGATGTCGACGGCCCCCGTCAGGGCAGTTACCTGCGCGGTCGCAATGCCATTGCCGCGCTGTTTCCAACCACTGATGTGGCGGGCAATCCGATCCGCTACGACGGCGATATCACGATGTACGGCGGCGCCGGGGTCAAGACACTGTTTGGCGGCGACATCCAGATGCTCACACCGGGCGGCGGCCAGGTGTTCGGCATCGAAGGCGCGGCACCGCCATCCACGGCGGGGATCATCACTCAGGGTTCGGGCAACATTCAGCTCTATTCGCAGGGCAGCATTCTGCTGGGGCAGAGCCGGATCATGACCACGTTTGGCGGCTCGATTCTCGGCTGGTCTGCCGAGGGCGATATCAACGCCGGTCGTGGCTCGAAAACCACCGTGGTCTACACGCCGCCGAAACGTGTTTACGACACCTGGGGCAACGTGACCTTGTCGCCGTCGGTGCCAAGCACCGGCGCCGGTATCGCCACGCTCAACCCGATCGCCGAAGTGGCGCCGGGCGATATCGACCTGATCGCGCCGCTGGGTACCATCGACGCGGGGGAGGCGGGGATTCGTGTGTCGGGCAACGTCAACATCGCCGCGCTGACGGTGGTCAACGCCGCGAACATTTCGGTGCAGGGCAAGGCGACCGGCGTGCCAGTGGTCTCGGCGGTGAATACCGGGGCGATCACTTCGGCCAGTTCCGCCGCATCGTCGGCCACGCAAGCGGCGGAAGATGTTGCACGTCAGCAGCAAGCGGCTGCGCGGCAGAATCAGGCCTCGGTGTTTACCGTGCAGGTGTTGAGTTTCGGTAACGAACAACTTGCGCCGTCTCGCGATGGTGCCAGCCGCGCGCCGGCCCCGGGTTACAACCCGAACAGTCCGGTGCAGGTGTTGGGCGCCGGGGCGCTGGATGAACAGGCGAAGCAACAGTTGACCGAGGAGGAGCGCGGGCAACTGACGTTGTAAAAGACTCTCGTGTAGTACGTTTGGGCGACCTGTTGGTCGCCCTTTTTTTACCTGTACACATACACTTGAACTGCTTTCGCTGCGATACGAAATGGAGGTGGCCGCTATACGCGGGTCGCAGACCGGGACTACGGCTAATAGTTGTCGCTGATTAGCCCCCCAATCACCAAGACCGATGATGAGGTGGCGTTGCCGACATAAGCACGGGTACCGTCCGTGCTGACGGCGATCCCGTAGGGATTGCTTCCGCCAGGGATGTTCTTCAGGACTTTATTTGTCGTCGTGTCAATTATCGAAACCGTGTGACTACCATGATTGGAGACAAAAATGCGGCTACTTTCCGGGCTGACAGCGATCCAGTACGGATTATTCCCGACCTGGATATTCGTTAAGACTTGATCCGTCGCCGTGTCAATCACTGAGACCGTATTGCTAGTCCAGTTGCTGGCATAAACGCGGGTACCGTCAGGGTTGATTGCGATCCCGGTCGGCTTGGTTCCGATAGGGATGCTCGTAAGGACTCGATCCGTCGTCGTGTCAATAACCGAGACCGTGTTGCTAACCCAGTTGCTCACGTAGACTCGGTTACCGTCCGGGCTGACGGCGACGCCGTAAGGACTGTTCCCGGTCGGGATATTCGTCAGGACTTGATCCGTTGCCGTATCAATCACTGAGATCGTGTGGCTACCAAAATTGCTGACATAAGCGCGGGTGCCGTCCGGGTTGAAGGCAATCCCCCTCGTGTAGGTCCCACATGAAATGTTCGTCATGACCCGATTCGACGTCGTGTCAATCACCGCGACTGATCCGCGATCATAGCTGCAGACATAAGCGCGGGTACCATCCGGGCTGACGGCAACCCATCTCGGGCCGTTCCCGACCGGGATGGTCGTCAAAACCTTATTCGTTGCCGTATCGATTACCGAGATCGTGTGGCTGGCAGAGTTACTGACATAAGCGCGGGTACCGTCTGGACTGATAGCGATCCCGTCCGGACCGATCCCGACCGGAATTTTACCCTCCGGCCCCAGCCCCGTAACGGCTACGTTTGCGGTGTCGACCTGAATACCACTGGTGGCGCTCAGAGTGTAGGAGCCAGGGAGTTGCGTGCCTTTGACGCCGCTGACGGTGACCCTGCCGACAGCGTCGGTAATGAAGTCACGCTGGCCGCTGTCGCCATCGGAATACGTAAAGTTGGCCGGGAGCGTCAGACTCAGGTGCCCCCCGGCGATGGGCGTGTTACTGCTGTTGCGAAGATGCATTTCAACAGCCTTGAGCTGACCGTGCGGCGCAATGGTATAGGGCGCGTTGTTGAAGCCAGGCACGCCGAACTGTTTTTTACTGACCGTATAGACGCGCAATGGGAAGGTGACCACATTAATGGTATCCAGCGACGCTTTGAACACCACCTTCAATTCGCTTCCGTGCGGCAAATCTTTCAGATAGCTGTAAGGCGCAGTAACCGTGTAATAGCCATTATCCAGCCAGGCCTGATGTACAGCATTTTTGTCTCTTGTGAGTAGGGCGCAATCATGCGGAACACCATCGGCTTTCTTGCCTTGCAGCGTTAACTCGACGGGTTGACCAACCGCGCCAAGGGGCCAGATGTTGGTACGAATCGAGGCGCCGTTGACCAATGCAGTAATGTCCAGTTCCGGTCCCGCTCCATCGTTCGATGCCTCGGTGATCCAGGATTTTTCCAGCGCACTTTCAGGCATCGGCGACACCGTGATAGTACAAGGAGGAGAGGGTGCCGGTTCATTGTCACCCCGTTTTACGATGTAGCTCACTGTCACTGGTTTGCCCAGGTTGAAGGGAACTACGGCGTTGTCCAGCGGGAGGAACTGGTCCCCTTGCGTAGTAACTTCGAACGGTCCGAAGGTCCGGGTGCCGGGGCCGTCGGTACCGGTCCAAGTCACGGTGATCTGGGTTTTGATCATATTGGCGAAGGCCATGACCACTGCGGTCAGCGCGTCTTTGGCGGCAATCGGTTGAAGAATGTTATCGGGCGCCTCCTTGATTTTTGGAGGCTCGAATATTTCCTTTTCGGCGATTTTGATGTTCCAGGCCTCGGATTCCGGCATTGCGCCGTAATTGCCCTTCACTGTGTAGCGGTGGTCACCTGTGGATTGTGCCCCCAGCGTATGGTCCCACGCGCCATTTGCATCGACAGTGATAGTTTCCACTGGCGCAGCGTTGTCCTGCAACTCGACCGTCAGTCCTGCACTGGCCTCGCCTTGGAATTTGAATGAGATCTCGGTAGTACCGCTGCCGCTTGGGATCTCTTTGCCACTGACCGAGCCGGTTACCGAATCAATGGTCGGCGGATCCAGCGCCACCGGTTGCCCTACCGTAAACTCCAGCTCATTCGAATAACTGGTCGTAT
>NZ_VCNJ01000106.1 GCF_005938625.1 Pseudomonas fluorescens | reverse complement strand
GTAGCCAAAATCATCGAGTAAGTGGTTGTAATGTATTTTTTGGGCCGGCATAATGGTCGGCCTGATTTTGTTTTAGGTCAGTAGCTCAATTGGCAGAGCGACGGTCTCCAAAACCGTAGGTTGGGGGTTCGATTCCCTCCTGACCTGCCAGATTCACTCAGTGTGTCTGGCTTTCTTTTCACAGGATCTTCATAGATGACTCCTAAAGCTGAAGCTCAAGGCTCTCGCTTCGATCTGCTCAAGTGGCTTGTAGTTGTCGCTTTGGTGATTGTTGGCGTTGTTGGCAATCAGTATTACTCTGCTTCGCCGATCCTGTACCGTGTACTCGCTTTGCTTGTTATTGCTGCTGTAGCTGCATTTGTAGGCCTGCAGACAGCCAAGGGCAAGTCTTTCTTTGTACTGGTTAAGGAAGCTCGCACCGAGATTCGTAAAGTCGTGTGGCCAACTCGCCAAGAAACCACGCAGACCACCCTGATTGTGGTGGCTGTTGTTCTGGTTATGGCGTTGCTGTTGTGGGGTCTTGATTCCCTGCTCGGCTGGCTTGTTTCCTTGATTGTCGGCTAAGGGTGTCCCGTGGCTAAGCGTTGGTATGTTGTGCATGCTTACTCGGGTTACGAGAAGCATGTGATGCGCTCCCTGGTCGAGCGCGTAAAGCTGGCTGGCATGGAAGATGGCTTCGGCGAGATTCTGGTTCCCACTGAAGAAGTGGTTGAAATGCGTAATGGCCAGAAACGCAAAAGCGAGCGCAAGTTCTTTCCAGGTTATGTGCTGGTTCAGATGGATATGAACGAGGGTACTTGGCACTTGGTCAAGGATACTCCTCGGGTGATGGGTTTCATTGGCGGTACTGCCGATAAGCCTGCGCCAATCACCGATAAAGAGGCGGAAGCAATTCTGCGTCGTGTTGCGGATGGTAGCGACAAGCCGAAGCCGAAGACTCTCTTCGAGCCAGGTGAAACGGTGCGAGTCAATGACGGTCCATTCGCTGATTTCAATGGCGTTGTTGAAGAAGTTAACTACGAAAAGAGCCGGATCCAAGTGGCAGTGCTCATTTTCGGTCGCTCTACTCCGGTAGAGTTGGAGTTCAGTCAGGTCGAAAAGGTCTAGCTGGACAAGCATCCCAACCCCGCAGCCCTAGGCTGTGGGGTTTTGTCGTCACTGGGATAAACGCGCAAGTAACCGGGGAGCCTTTCGAGGCGTTCGAACCCGTAATTGGAGTGCCTCATGGCCAAGAAAATTACCGCTTACATCAAGCTGCAAGTGAAGGCCGCTCAGGCTAACCCAAGCCCACCTGTTGGTCCTGCTCTGGGTCAGCACGGCGTGAACATCATGGAATTCTGCAAAGCTTTCAACGCCCGTACTCAGGGTCTGGAAGCTGGTCTGCCGACTCCAGTGATCATCACTGTCTACAGCGACCGTAGCTTCACTTTCGAAACAAAATCCACCCCTGCTTCGGTTCTGCTGAAGAAGGCGGCCGGTCTGACCAGCGGTTCCGCTCGTCCGAACACCGTTAAGGTTGGCACCGTTACCCGTGCTCAGCTGGAAGAAATCGCGAAAACCAAAAACGCGGATCTGACTGCAGCTGATATGGATGCAGCCGTGCGTACTATCGCCGGTTCTGCTCGTAGCATGGGCCTTAACGTGGAGGGTGTGTAATGGCTAAGCTGACCAAGCGTCAAAAGGCTATCGCCGGCAAAATCGAAGCAGGCAAGGCCTACAACATTGTAGACGCCGCCGCTCTGCTGGCTGAGCTGTCGACTGTCAAGTTCAGCGAGTCGTTCGACGTTGCTGTAAACCTGGGTGTAGACCCGCGTAAATCCGACCAGGTTGTTCGTAGCGCTACTGTGCTGCCACACGGCACTGGCAAGACTGTTCGCGTTGCTGTGTTCACCCAGGGTCCAGCTGCCGAGGCCGCTTTGGCTGCCGGCGCTGACCGTGTAGGTATGGATGACCTGGCTGCCGAAATGAAAGGCGGCGACCTGAACTATGACGTAGTGATCGCATCCCCGGATGCTATGCGCGTTGTAGGTCAGCTGGGCCAGATCCTTGGTCCACGTGGTCTGATGCCTAACCCTAAGGTTGGTACCGTAACTCCAGACGTAGCTACCGCGGTTAAAAACGCTAAAGCTGGTCAGGTTCGTTATCGCACCGATAAAAACGGCATCATTCACACCTCCGTTGGCAAGATGGGCTTCGACGCCGTCAAGCTGAAGGAAAACGTTGAAGCCCTGATCGCTGATCTGAAGCGTATCAAGCCAGCTTCCTCGAAAGGTATCTACGTCAAGCGCGTTACCCTGAGCACCACTATGGGCCCAGGTCTGGTTATCGACCAGAGCTCGCTGGACGCGTAAGACAAAAATTGGCGCGAGTATTCGCGCCAGTTGAAAGATTGGGGTCCCTGCCTGGCGGGGGCTATCCAAGACCGTAGGCGACGCAAGTCTTAAACCATCAGCCTACGCAGATGGTGCTCCCGGTTCCTTACCGAATCAGACACCAAAACGACATTCGGTTCCGATCGAATGAAACGGTAACAAGCAGGAGTTAAACCCGTGGCAATTAATCTCGAAGACAAGAAGGCCATCGTCGCTGAAGTCAACGAGGCTGCCAAAGTCGCTCTGTCCGCTGTCGTGGTTGATGCACGTGGCGTAACAGTAGGCGCAATGACCGGACTCCGTAAAGAGGCTCGTGAAGCTGGCGTTTACGTACGCGTTGTACGTAACACCCTGCTCAAGCGCGCTGTTGCTGACACTCAATACAGTGTCCTCAACGACGTGTTCACCGGCCCGACCCTGATTGCATTCTCGAACGAACATCCGGGCGCTGCTGCTCGTATCTTCAAAGAGTTTGCCAAGGGTCAGGACAAGTTCGAGATCAAGGCAGCTGCGTTCGAGGGCAAGTTCCTCGCAGCTAATCAGATCGACGTACTGGCAACTCTGCCGACCCGTGACGAAGCAATTTCTCAGCTGATGAGCGTGATTCAAGGCGCTACCAGCAAATTGGCTCGTACTCTGGCGGCAATTCGCGACCAGAAAGAAGCTGCCGCAGCCTAAGGCTCGTCAACTTCTCGCGTTTTTTGTTTATTTCGATGGTCGCGTAGGCCGTCCCCCAATTCAGGAATTGAGTCATGTCTCTGACTAACGAACAAATCATCGAAGCAATCGGCCAGAAATCCGTAGTGGAAATCGTTGAGCTGATCAAAGCGATGGAAGAAACCTTCGGTGTTACCGCTGCTGCTGCTTCGGCTGGTCCAGCTGCTGCTGCCGCTGTTGTTGAAGAGCAAACCGAGTTCAACGTTGTTCTGCTGGAAGCTGGCGAGAAGAAGGTTAACGTGATCAAGGCAGTTCGTGAACTGACCGGTCTGGGCCTGAAAGAAGCCAAAGAGAAAGTAGACGGCGCTCCTCAGGTTGTAGCTGAAGGCGTTTCGAAAGAAGCGGCTGAAGACGCCAAGAAGAAGCTGGAAGAAGCAGGCGCTAAAGTCGAGCTGAAATAAGTATCGACTTTGCTCCTCCAGCCCGAGCGTCAAGCGACAGGCTGATGGCTGGTGGCTCTTGCCACCGGCCTTTTTCCGTTATTGGCAGCCGACTGGGTCGGTGCTGATAAAGGCGCTGTAACCACCCGATGCGGTGGAGCAAACCATGGGGTTTGCACGATTTTCTGGCTGCTCCCGTCGGGAGGGGCCAAACAAGCAGGTGACCAAGCTGGGGAACGCTGATGGCTTACTCATATACTGAGAAAAAACGTATCCGCAAGGACTTTAGCAAGTTGCCGGACGTCATGGATGTGCCTTACCTCCTGGCCATCCAGCTGGATTCGTATCGTGAATTCTTGCAAGCGGGAGCGACTAAAGATCAGTTCCGCGACGTGGGCCTGCATGCGGCCTTCAAATCCGTTTTCCCGATCATCAGCTACTCCGGCAATGCTGCGCTGGAGTACGTCGGTTATCGCCTGGGCGAACCGGCATTTGATGTCAAAGAATGCGTATTGCGCGGTGTAACTTTCGCCGTACCTTTGCGGGTAAAAGTGCGCCTGATCATTTTCGACAAAGAATCGTCGAACAAAGCGATCAAGGACATCAAAGAGCAAGAAGTCTACATGGGTGAAATCCCCCTGATGACTGAGAACGGTACCTTCGTAATCAACGGTACCGAGCGTGTAATCGTTTCCCAGCTGCACCGTTCCCCGGGCGTGTTCTTTGACCACGACCGCGGCAAGACGCATAGCTCCGGCAAACTGCTGTACTCCGCGCGCATCATTCCTTACCGCGGTTCGTGGCTGGACTTCGAGTTCGACCCGAAAGACTGCGTGTTCGTACGTATCGACCGTCGTCGCAAGCTGCCGGCATCGGTACTGCTGCGCGCGCTCGGCTATACCACTGAAGAAGTGCTGGACGCTTTCTACACCACCAACGTTTTCCACCTGAGCGGCGAAACCCTCAGCCTGGAACTGATTGCTTCGCGTCTGCGTGGTGAAATTGCGGTTCTGGACATTCAGGACGAGAAGGGCAAGGTCATTGTTGAAGCGGGCCGCCGTATTACCGCGCGCCACATCAACCAGATCGAAAAAGCCGGCATCAAGACTCTGGAAGTACCTCTGGATTACGTCCTGGGCCGTACTACCGCCAAGGTCATCGTGCACCCGGCTACCGGCGAAATCCTGGCAGAGTGCAACACCGAGCTGAACACTGAAGTCCTGGCAAAAATTGCCAAGGCCGGCGTTGTTCGCATCGAAACTCTGTATACCAACGATATCGACTGCGGTCCGTTCGTCTCCGACACGCTGAAGATCGACTCCACCAGCAACCAATTGGAAGCGCTGGTCGAGATCTATCGCATGATGCGTCCAGGCGAGCCGCCAACCAAAGACGCTGCCGAAACCCTGTTCAACAACCTGTTCTTCAGCCCTGAGCGCTATGACCTGTCTGCGGTCGGCCGGATGAAGTTCAACCGTCGTATCGGTCGTACCGAGATCGAAGGTTCGGGCGTGCTGTGCAAGGAAGACATCGTCGCGGTACTGAAGACTCTGGTCGACATCCGTAACGGTAAAGGCATCGTCGATGACATCGACCACCTGGGTAACCGTCGTGTTCGCTGTGTAGGCGAAATGGCCGAGAACCAGTTCCGCGTTGGCCTGGTACGCGTTGAGCGTGCGGTCAAAGAGCGTCTGTCGATGGCTGAAAGTGAAGGCCTGATGCCGCAAGACCTGATCAACGCCAAGCCAGTGGCTGCGGCGGTGAAAGAGTTCTTCGGTTCCAGCCAGCTCTCGCAGTTCATGGACCAGAACAACCCGCTGTCCGAGATCACCCACAAGCGTCGTGTCTCTGCACTCGGCCCTGGCGGTCTGACTCGTGAGCGCGCCGGCTTTGAAGTCCGTGACGTACACCCGACTCACTACGGTCGTGTATGCCCGATTGAAACGCCGGAAGGTCCGAACATCGGTCTGATCAACTCCTTGGCTGCTTACGCTCGCACCAACCAGTACGGCTTCCTGGAAAGCCCGTACCGCGTGGTAAAAGAGGGTGTGGTCACCGACGAGATCGTGTTCCTGTCCGCTATTGAAGAAGCCGATCACGTGATCGCGCAGGCTTCGGCGACCATGAACGACCAGAAAGTCCTGATCGACGAGCTGGTAGCCGTACGTCACCTGAACGAATTCACCGTCAAGGCGCCTGAAGAAGTCACCTTGATGGACGTTTCGCCGAAGCAGGTAGTTTCGGTTGCAGCGTCGCTGATTCCGTTCCTCGAGCACGACGACGCCAACCGTGCGTTGATGGGTTCGAACATGCAGCGTCAAGCTGTACCAACCCTGCGTGCTGACAAGCCGCTGGTAGGTACCGGCATGGAGCGTAACGTAGCCCGTGACTCCGGCGTTTGCGTCGTGGCTCGTCGTGGCGGCGTGATCGACTCCGTCGACGCCAGCCGTATCGTGGTTCGTGTTGCTGATGACGAAGTTGAAACCGGCGAAGCTGGTGTCGACATCTACAACCTGACCAAATACACCCGCTCGAACCAGAACACCTGCATCAACCAGCGTCCGCTGGTGAGCAAGGGTGATCGCGTTCAGCGTAGCGACATCATGGCCGACGGCCCGTCCACCGACATGGGTGAACTGGCACTGGGTCAGAACATGCGCATCGCGTTCATGGCATGGAACGGCTTCAACTTCGAAGACTCCATCTGCCTGTCCGAGCGTGTGGTTCAGGAAGACCGTTTCACCACGATCCACATTCAGGAACTGACCTGTGTGGCCCGTGACACCAAGCTTGGCCCAGAGGAAATCACTGCGGACATCCCGAACGTGGGTGAAGCCGCACTGAACAAGCTGGACGAAGCCGGTATCGTTTACGTAGGTGCTGAAGTTGGCGCAGGCGACATCCTGGTGGGTAAGGTCACTCCGAAAGGCGAGACCCAACTGACTCCGGAAGAAAAACTGCTGCGTGCAATCTTCGGTGAAAAAGCCAGCGACGTTAAAGACACTTCCCTGCGCGTACCTACCGGTACCAAAGGTACTGTCATCGACGTACAGGTCTTCACCCGCGACGGCGTTGAGCGTGATGCTCGTGCACTGTCGATCGAGAAGACTCAGCTCGACGAGATCCGCAAGGATCTGAACGAAGAGTTCCGTATTGTTGAAGGCGCGACTTTCGAACGTCTGCGTTCCGCTCTGGTAGGCCACAAGGCTGAAGGCGGCGCAGGTCTGAAGAAAGGTCAGGACATCACCGATGAAGTTCTCGACGGTCTTGAGCATGGTCAGTGGTTCAAACTGCGCATGGCTGAAGATGCTCTGAACGAGCAGCTCGAGAAGGCTCAGGCCTACATCGTTGATCGTCGCCGTCTGCTGGACGACAAGTTCGAAGACAAGAAGCGCAAACTGCAGCAGGGCGATGACCTGGCTCCAGGCGTGCTGAAAATCGTCAAGGTTTACCTGGCAATCCGTCGTCGCATCCAGCCGGGCGACAAGATGGCCGGTCGTCACGGTAACAAAGGTGTGGTCTCTGTGATCATGCCGGTTGAAGACATGCCGCACGATGCCAATGGCACCCCGGTCGACGTCGTCCTCAACCCACTGGGCGTACCTTCGCGTATGAACGTTGGTCAGATCCTTGAAACCCACCTGGGCCTCGCGGCCAAAGGTCTGGGCGAGAAGATCAACCGGATGATCGAAGAGCAGCGTAAAGTCGCTGAACTGCGTACCTTCCTGGACGAGATCTACAACCAGATCGGCGGTCGTAACGAAGATCTGGACAGCTTCTCCGATCAGGAAATCCTGGATCTGGCGAAGAACCTGCGTGGCGGCGTTCCAATGGCCACTCCAGTGTTCGACGGCGCCAAGGAAAGCGAAATCAAGGCCATGCTGAAACTGGCAGACCTGCCGGAAAGCGGCCAGATGCAGCTGACCGACGGCCGTACCGGCAACAAGTTCGAGCGTCCAGTTACCGTTGGCTACATGTACATGCTGAAGCTGAACCACTTGGTAGACGACAAGATGCACGCGCGTTCTACCGGTTCGTACAGCCTGGTTACCCAGCAGCCGCTGGGTGGTAAGGCGCAGTTCGGTGGTCAGCGTTTCGGGGAGATGGAGGTCTGGGCACTGGAAGCATACGGTGCTGCTTACACTCTGCAAGAAATGCTCACAGTGAAGTCGGACGATGTGAACGGCCGTACCAAGATGTACAAAAACATCGTGGATGGCGATCACCGTATGGAGCCGGGCATGCCCGAGTCCTTCAACGTGTTGATCAAGGAAATTCGTTCCCTCGGCATCGATATCGATCTGGAAACCGAATAACACGTGACGCGAATCGAGAGCGGGGCAGGATTGCCCGCTCTCTGCTCCGCCAGGAGGAAAGGCCTTGAAAGACCTACTGAATTTGCTGAAAAACCAGGGTCAAGTCGAAGAGTTCGACGCCATCCGTATCGGATTGGCCTCGCCTGAGATGATCCGCTCATGGTCGTTCGGTGAAGTTAAAAAGCCGGAAACCATCAACTACCGTACGTTCAAACCTGAGCGTGACGGTCTGTTCTGCGCCAAGATCTTTGGCCCGGTAAAGGATTACGAGTGCCTGTGCGGTAAGTACAAGCGCTTGAAGCACCGTGGTGTGATCTGCGAGAAGTGCGGCGTTGAAGTTGCACTGGCCAAGGTTCGTCGTGAGCGCATGGCGCACATCGAACTGGCTTCGCCGGTTGCCCACATCTGGTTCCTGAAATCGCTGCCGTCCCGTATCGGCCTGCTGATGGACATGACCCTGCGTGATATCGAACGCGTTCTCTACTTCGAGAGCTATGTCGTTATCGATCCAGGCATGACCACCCTTGAAAAAGGTCAGCTGCTGAACGATGAGCAGTATTTCGAAGCGCTGGAAGAGTTCGGTGACGACTTCGACGCCCGTATGGGTGCCGAAGCTGTCCGTGAGCTGCTGCACGCTATCGACCTGGAACACGAGATTGGCCGTCTGCGTGAAGAAATTCCGCAAACCAACTCCGAAACCAAGATCAAGAAGCTGTCCAAGCGTCTGAAGTTGATGGAAGCCTTCCAGGGTTCCGGCAACCTGCCAGAGTGGATGGTGCTGACCGTTCTGCCGGTTCTGCCGCCAGATCTGCGTCCACTGGTCCCGCTGGACGGCGGTCGTTTCGCGACTTCCGACCTCAACGATCTGTATCGTCGAGTGATCAACCGTAACAACCGTTTGAAGCGCCTGCTGGATCTGTCCGCTCCGGACATCATCGTGCGCAACGAAAAGCGTATGTTGCAGGAAGCTGTCGATGCTCTGCTCGACAACGGTCGCCGTGGCCGCGCTATCACCGGTTCGAACAAGCGTCCTCTGAAATCCCTGGCTGACATGATCAAGGGTAAGCAAGGTCGTTTCCGTCAGAACTTGCTCGGTAAGCGTGTTGACTACTCCGGTCGTTCGGTAATTACCGTAGGCCCGACCCTGCGTCTGCATCAGTGCGGTCTGCCGAAGAAGATGGCTCTCGAGCTGTTCAAACCGTTCATTTTCGGCAAGCTGGAAATGCGTGGTCTCGCGACCACCATCAAAGCGGCCAAGAAAATGGTCGAGCGCGAACTGCCAGAGGTTTGGGACGTTCTCGCTGAAGTGATTCGCGAACACCCGGTCCTTCTCAACCGTGCACCGACCCTTCACCGTCTGGGTATCCAGGCGTTTGAACCGGTACTGATCGAAGGTAAGGCTATTCAGCTGCACCCGCTGGTCTGCGCCGCGTACAACGCCGACTTCGACGGCGACCAAATGGCCGTGCACGTACCGCTGACACTGGAAGCCCAGTTGGAAGCGCGTGCGTTGATGATGTCGACCAACAACATTCTGTCGCCAGCCAACGGTGAGCCAATCATCGTTCCGTCGCAGGACGTTGTATTGGGTCTGTACTACATGACTCGTGAAGCGATCAACGCCAAAGGCGAAGGTCGTGTATTCGCGGATCTGCAGGAAGTTGACCGTGTGTTCCGTGCCGGCGAAGCCGCACTGCACGCCAAGGTTAAGGTTCGTATCAACGAAACCGTCAATGACCGTGACGGCAACAGCGTGAGCGGTACCCGTATCGTCGACACCACTGTCGGCCGTGCGCTGCTGTTCCAGGTTGTGCCAAAAGGTCTGTCGTACGACGTCGTCAACCTGCCGATGAAGAAAAAGGCGATCTCCAAGCTGATCAACCAGTGCTACCGCGTGGTTGGTTTGAAAGAGACCGTGATCTTCGCTGACCAGTTGATGTACACCGGTTTCGCTTATTCGACCATCTCCGGCGTTTCCATCGGTGTTAACGACTTCGTTATCCCGGATGAAAAAGCCCGCATCATCGGTGCTGCCACCGACGAAGTGAAAGAGATCGAGAGCCAGTACGCCTCCGGCCTGGTAACCCAGGGCGAGAAGTACAACAAAGTGATCGACCTTTGGTCGAAAGCGAACGACGAAGTTTCCAAGGCAATGATGGCCAACCTCTCGAAAGAGAAGGTTATCGACCGTCACGGCGTTGAAGTCGATCAAGAGTCTTTCAACTCGATGTACATGATGGCTGACTCGGGTGCGCGGGGTTCCGCAGCACAGATTCGTCAGCTAGCCGGTATGCGTGGTCTGATGGCCAAGCCGGACGGTTCCATCATTGAAACGCCGATTACTGCGAACTTCCGTGAAGGTTTGAGCGTACTTCAGTACTTCATCTCCACTCACGGTGCTCGTAAAGGTCTGGCGGATACCGCGTTGAAAACTGCGAACTCCGGTTACCTGACTCGTCGTCTGGTAGACGTGGCGCAGGATCTGGTTGTAACCGAGATCGATTGCGGCACCGAACACGGTCTGCTGATGACTCCGCACATTGAAGGCGGTGACGTTGTAGAGCCGTTGGGTGAGCGCGTATTGGGTCGTGTTATTGCCCGTGACGTATTCAAGCCAGGTACCGAGGACGTTATCGTTCCTGCCGGCACTCTGGTAGACGAAAAGTGGGTCGAGTTCATCGAGCTGAACAGCATCGACGAAGTGATCGTGCGTTCGCCGATCAGCTGCGAAACCCGCTATGGCATTTGCGCCAAGTGCTACGGCCGTGATCTGGCTCGTGGTCACCAGGTGAACATCGGTGAAGCGGTCGGCGTTATTGCTGCCCAGTCCATCGGTGAGCCGGGTACCCAGCTGACGATGCGTACGTTCCACATCGGTGGTGCGGCAAGCCGTACTTCCGCAGCCGACAGCGTTCAGGTGAAGAATGGCGGCACTGTCCGTCTGCACAACCTGAAGCACGTTGAGCGAGTGGATGGTCACCTGGTTGCTGTGTCCCGTTCCGGTGAGCTGGCCATCGCTGACGACTTCGGTCGTGAGCGTGAGCGTTACAAGCTGCCGTACGGTGCTGTGATTTCGGTTAAAGAAGGTGACAAGGTCGACGCTGGCGCAATTGTGGCCAAGTGGGATCCGCACACTCACCCGATCGTTACCGAAATGAAAGGTACCGTGACCTACGTGGGCATGGAAGAAGGCATCACGATCAAGCGTCAGACTGACGAATTGACCGGTATGACCAATATTGAAGTACTCGACGCGAAAGATCGTCCAGCTGCCGGTAAAGAAATCCGTCCAGCAGTGAAGATGGTCGACGACAACGGCAAGGATCTGTTGCTGCCAGGCACTGACGTTATCGCTCAGTACTTCCTGCCAGCCAACGCCCTGGTCGGTGTGGCGGACGGTGCGAAGATCGCGATCGGTGACGTTATCGCGCGTATCCCGCAAGAAACTTCGAAGACCCGTGACATCACCGGTGGTCTGCCGCGTGTTGCCGACTTGTTCGAAGCCCGTCGTCCGAAAGAAGCGTCGATTCTGGCTGAAGTCAGCGGCACCATCGCGTTCGGTAAAGAGACCAAAGGCAAGCGCCGTCTGGTTATTACCCCGAACGACGGTAGCGATCCGTACGAGGAGCTGATTCCGAAGTGGCGTCACCTGAACGTGTTCGAAGGCGAACAGGTAAACCGCGGCGAAGTTATCTCCGACGGCCCAAGCGATCCGCACGACATCCTGCGTCTGCTGGGTGTGAGCGCGCTGGCCAAGTACATCGTTAACGAGATCCAGGACGTTTACCGTCTGCAAGGCGTGAAGATCAACGACAAGCACATCGAGACCATCCTGCGTCAGATGCTGCGTAAAGTTGAAATCGCTGAATCCGGCGATTCGAGTTTCATCAAGGGCGACCAGATGGAACTGACTCACGTACTGGTAGAGAACGAGCGTCTGGGCGGCGAAGACAAGTTCGTCTCCAAGTACACTCGCGTTCTGTTGGGTATCACCAAGGCGTCGTTGTCCACCGAATCGTTCATCTCGGCGGCTTCCTTCCAGGAAACCACCCGCGTACTGACCGAAGCGGCAGTCACCGGCAAGCGCGACTACCTGCGCGGCCTGAAAGAAAACGTGGTCGTGGGTCGTCTGATCCCGGCTGGTACCGGTCTGGCTTATCACAGCGAGCGCAAGCGTCGTCGTGATGCTGACAAACCGTTGCGCGTAAGCGCCAGTGAAGTGGAAGCTGCACTGACCGAAGCGCTGAACTCGAGCGGTAACTGAGTTCTGCGGTAAATGAGCTGAGGCCCTGATCGCTCCGTCCGTCGAATCGAGACATATTGTCAAGGTTCGACGGGCGGGGAGGTCGGGGCCTTGCCTTGACTGGGGACAAGATCCTCTTTAGACTCTTGATCCCCTAAATTTGGCGGGAATTCGTTCCTGCCATTTTGCTTTTCTTGCAAGACAATAGCGTCGCAAGACAACAGTGGAGCTAGTAGATGGCAACTATCAACCAGCTGGTACGTCAGCCGCGTAAGCGTATCGTCGAGAAATCCGACGTACCTGCGCTGCAGAACTGCCCGCAACGTCGTGGCGTGTGCACCCGTGTGTACACCACTACGCCGAAAAAACCTAACTCGGCACTGCGTAAAGTATGCCGTGTGCGCCTGACCAACGGTTTCGAGGTTTCCTCGTACATCGGTGGTGAAGGTCACAACCTGCAAGAGCACAGCGTGGTACTGATCCGCGGCGGTCGTGTAAAAGACTTGCCAGGTGTTCGTTACCACACCGTTCGCGGCTCCTTGGATACTTCCGGCGTTAAAGGTCGTAACCAGGGTCGTTCGAAGTACGGTACCAAGCGTCCGAAGTAATCGGCCGTTTTGCAGATTTTCATTTTATTGAGTCGATAAGAGTAAGGTCGGGCACGCATCCATTGGATCTGTCCCGAGCTAACCTGAAGACCGCTTGAGGGCTTATCATGCCAAGACGTCGCGTAGCAGCAAAGCGTGAGATTCTGGACGATCCGAAATACGGAAGCCAGATCCTCGCCAAATTCATGAACCACGTTATGGAAAGCGGCAAGAAAGCCGTTGCCGAGCGTATCGTTTATGGTGCCCTGGAAACCGTTGCGACCCGTAAGGCTGGCACCGATCCCCTGGAACTCTTCGAAAAAGCACTCGACGCCATCGCTCCGCTGGTCGAAGTGAAGTCGCGCCGCGTTGGTGGTGCTACTTACCAGGTTCCGGTCGAGGTTCGTCCTTCCCGTCGTAACGCTCTGGCAATGCGCTGGTTGGTAGACTTCGCCCGTAAGCGTGGCGAGAAGTCTATGGCTCTGCGTTTGGCTGGCGAACTGCTGGATGCTGCTGAAGGTAAAGGTGCTGCTGTTAAGAAGCGTGAAGACGTGCACCGTATGGCTGAAGCCAACAAAGCTTTCTCGCACTACCGCTTCTAATTTTAGCTTCACTAATTTTGCGAGGGCTTTATGGCTCGTACTACTCCGATTAGCCGCTACCGTAACATCGGTATCGTCGCTCACGTGGATGCTGGTAAAACCACCACCACCGAGCGCGTCCTTTTTTACACCGGCAAAAGTCACAAAATGGGCGAGGTGCATGATGGCGCCGCGACCACAGACTGGATGGTGCAGGAGCAGGAGCGTGGTATTACCATTACTTCTGCTGCCATCACCGCTTTCTGGAAAGGTTCCGAGAAGCAGTACAAGGACGAGCACCGCTTTAACGTAATCGATACCCCGGGCCACGTTGACTTCACTATTGAAGTTGAGCGTTCCCTGCGCGTACTCGACGGCGCTGTTGTTGTGTTCTGCGGTACTTCGGGTGTTGAGCCTCAGTCGGAAACCGTATGGCGTCAAGCCAACAAATACGGTGTTCCACGTCTTGTTTACGTAAACAAGATGGACCGTGCTGGTGCCAACTTCCTGCGCGTGATCGGTCAGATCAAGCAGCGTCTGGGTCACACTCCTGTGCCGATCCAGTTGGCCATCGGTTCCGAAGACAACTTCCAGGGTCAGATCGATCTGATCAACATGCAAGCTGTCTACTGGAACGACTCTGACAAAGGTATGGTCCCTGTTCGCAAGGACATTCCTGCTGAGCTCCAAGAGCTGGCTGAAGAGTGGCGCAACAACATGGTTGAAGCTGCTGCTGAAGCCAACGAAGAGCTGATGAACAAGTACCTGGAAGGCGAAGAGCTGTCGATCGAAGAGATCAAAGCTGCTTTGCGTCAGCGTACTATCGCCGGCGAAATCGTTCTGGCTGTTTGCGGTTCTTCGTTCAAGAACAAGGGCGTTCCCCTGGTTCTCGACGCCGTTATCGACTTCTTGCCTGCACCGACCGACATTCCTGCGATCAAGGGTACTGACCCTGATAACGAGGAAATCGAGCTGGAGCGTCATGCAGACGATGCGGAGCCGTTCTCGGCTCTGGCGTTCAAGATCGCTACCGACCCATTCGTGGGTACCTTGACCTTCGTCCGTGTTTACTCGGGCGTGTTGAACTCCGGCGACGGCGTGATCAACTCGGTTAAAGGTAAAAAAGAGCGCGTGGGTCGTATGGTGCAAATGCACGCAAACGCCCGTGAAGAGATCAAGGAAGTGCGCGCTGGTGACATCGCGGCCCTGATCGGCATGAAGGACGTCACCACTGGTGAAACCCTCTGCAACGCTGACAAGCCAATCATCCTGGTTCGCATGGACTTCCCGGAGCCGGTTATTTCGGTTGCCGTAGAGCCTAAGACCAAGGATGACCAGGAAAAAATGGGCATCGCTCTGGGTAAACTTGCTCAGGAAGACCCGTCTTTCCGCGTTAAAACTGATGAAGAGACTGGTCAAACGATCATCTCCGGCATGGGCGAGCTGCACCTGGACATCCTGGTTGACCGGATGCGCCGTGAGTTCAACGTCGAAGCCAACATCGGCAAGCCTCAGGTTTCGTATCGTGAGCGCATCACGAAGAACTGTGAAATCGAAGGCAAGTTCGTTCGTCAGTCCGGCGGTCGTGGTCAGTTCGGCCACTGCTGGATCCGTTTTGCTCCTGCTGACGAAGGTCAGGAAGGTCTGCAATTCGTGAACGAAGTTGTAGGTGGTGTGGTTCCTAAGGAATACATCCCGGCTATCCAGAAAGGTATCGAAGAGCAGATGAAGAACGGCGTTGTTGCCGGCTATCCGCTGATCGGCCTGAAGGCTACCGTGTTCGATGGTTCTTACCACGACGTCGACTCCAACGAGATGGCGTTTAAAGTGGCTGCCTCCATGGCGACCAAGCAACTGGCCCAGAAGGGCGGTGGTGAGTTGCTTGAGCCGATCATGGCTGTAGAGGTTGTTACGCCTGAAGACTATATGGGTGATGTGATGGGCGACCTTAACCGTCGTCGCGGCATGATCCAGGGTATGGAAGACACAGTGTCCGGCAAGGTTATCCGTGCCGAGGTTCCACTGGGTGAGATGTTCGGTTATGCGACCGACGTTCGTTCCATGTCTCAGGGTCGCGCAAGCTACTCTATGGAATTCAAAAAATACGATACGGCTCCGTCGCACATCGTCGAATCCGTAACCAAAAAACAAGGCTGATTCAGCCCCTTTAGGCTAGGAGTTAATTGTCGTGGCTAAAGAAAAATTTGATCGTTCCCTACCGCACGTCAACGTTGGCACTATCGGTCACGTTGACCACGGTAAAACCACTCTGACCGCTGCTCTGACTCGCGTCTGCTCCGAAGTTTTCGGTTCGGCCGTAGTTGAATTCGACAAGATCGACAGCGCT
>NZ_VCNJ01000105.1 GCF_005938625.1 Pseudomonas fluorescens | reverse complement strand
GTTGCCCCCTCGGGGCACCAAAATTAAGAAAGGTCTTGCTTAGCAAGGCCTTTTTTTTCGTCTGCTGGAAAGTGCTCGCGCAATGCTGAGCGCTCACCACCGCGCGGTTCGCACGTGACATAGCACGGACTCCGGTGTCGGACTCGTTTGCAGGCTCAGCCTGAGCACTTCCCCCAAACAACCGCGCTGCTATCGCCCGCCCCCGCTCCAGCCCCTCCTCCGTCAACCAGACCGACTTGTTCCTGTTAACCGGGTTACCAATGAAACCCTGCTCATGCAATCAGTTCATGATCTCGAAGTCGAATCCTTTCCAGGCATTGCCGTCGTTGGAACTGAGCGCTGCCAACAGGGCAAGCACGGCGTCTTCCATCAGTTTGTCGTCGTATTCCATGGTCGTCACTCCATTCGTATCCAACAGTTAACGTCGAGTGGGTGAAGGTTCACCATAATACTCGCCGGCCTCCGATTGAAATGCCGCTCAATCCCGTGAAGGTTATTGATCGGCTTCAGTGTGCCCGGCCTCGCGTTTGGGCTGCACTTGTTGATCCCGCTCCGTATAATCGCGCCACTCTGAAGGCAGCCCAGCGCATCCTGCACCTAAGGGTAGCTGCCTCCAGTCATCAACTCCCACACTAACGGACGTCGCTAAAGGCACCCCATGGAAACGTCACTGGAAACAGTCGCCCTTTTCTCCCTCAAACTCGCTTACGAGGAAGAAGGCCTGAGCCCGATTTTGCGGGACGATATGGTCATGGGTGATTACCAGAAAGACATTTTCGAACTATTGGTACGGCGCGGGGATGTCGAGACCATTCAGTTCAAGATGAATGAATGCCTGGGTTTGGCGATGGACGCCTTGGGCGGAGTCGAGAAACCGCTGGGGCGGGAGCTGCACAAGTTGTCCGCGGATTTCAGCGAAGCGCGCTCGCTGGAGCAGCTGGATCAGCCACTCCTAGCGTTGAGGCAGTATTTGAAAGATATTGTTTAATTTTCAAACAACACTACATCAACCGCTACTTTTTTGAGCGGTGAGCCTCAAATATTAAAATCAAAAACCACCCAAATTTCACAATCGCACCCTTATTGATCTCAATGAGCGAACCGTGCCCCGGTCCTCAGTCACCCGACAATGGACCTCTTCAAAAAAATTATTTATTATCTCTCTGCTAACCACAATTCACCTACAAATCTATTCGGAAAATAACAAAGTTAAATATCAAGGAGAGATGCAGGATGTTGTTATCCAAGACTGAGATTTCCAATCACACCAACAGGCTCAGGCCAGACCAAAGTCTAGACTCAACATTTGACATTCTTTCAATGATGATATCAATTGGAATTGTCTTTAACTATTCCGGCTCTCCGTCAAGCTCCGAGCCCGACATATTATTTGATTCGAAAACATTAATAGTAAACCAGAACACCACGCAGAAAATCCGCGCCCAATCGCTATTCAACATGGCTTACATTTCAGCCGCCGCAATAACTTTCAAAGACAAAACACACATACAAATAAATATAAAAAACAATAAGATACTAACAAAGATAATTAACAACCCGGCAATCACCCCTCAGCAAGCCACAGAAACACTAAACCATTTTGCATCCAGCATATTAATGCCAGAAAAACTTACCCAAAGAGTAATCACACAATTAATGAGCAATTTCGATATCAAAGATCGAAACCATGGGAAAATTTATGTGGACTACCAAGAATGCAATCACAGGGACTTCGTGAGAATAATCAACAATACTTGTAGCATTTTTGACGTATCAGCCGAAATAGCAATAAACAGATTAACCGAACTAGGAATCCTGAAAGATATTCGGGTGATCCGCCCGGCTAACTGGTCAACCTTCATTGACACTCCTAACGCAAACAACCCCCTACGCGTACACATTGAACTTACAAACAAATTCAACCCTAACAAATCCAACTAAAATAAACCCTAACTATGGCGAGGCGGAATATGAGACCAGAACATTGCGACCTTGACACTCCTTTATTTCTCCCCGTAAGCGAAGAAACGATCACAGCAATCATTGCACATGATCAACCTATGTTGCTTGATAACCTTTCAAGTCCAGAGCTTGCTGCGATTCTTGTCATTCAAAACATCCCCAGTCTTGACGAAACAGTCAACCCCAGAAATGCTTCCGAAACAATTTTAAAAAAGCTGATTGCTTGGGAACTAGAAAACAAAGCGAATACAAACAACCAAAGATTATTGAGCGAGACAAAAAGACTTTTCAAAAAGAACGAACTAATAAATGGATATAAAAATCTTGCCAAATCTAAAATATCACTACTCCCTCCGACACTGGTAATCGACGCACCATTTCTGCTATCTAATGGAGAATGGGATATAAAATTTAGGTCGGAGTACTTTAGAGTAATAAACTCATACCAGAATCACCTGGAAACACCAAAAAAAAGAGAACTTTGGCTGTCCAACTCTCAGAATATGATTATCCGGACGTTTCAAGCAAACTTGAACGAGCATCTTCACGTCCAGGGTTATGCCGGAATTGGAAAAAGTTTTTTAATCACCTCCTTATTGAATTATCTGGATCAAAACAAAACCTTGATTCTCGCTAAAAACACAGAAAAAACTGAAGAAATACGAAAGCGCAGCAAAATAAAGACATCTAAACTACTGACATTTGAGTCACTTGCCATAACGCTCCTAAGCAAAGTTATTGATAGAGCAATATTGCGACGCGCGCATGAAATAAAACCAATTCAAAATCTTGAAATCGCAGCCAAACTCAGCCTCACATCTGTTCAGAGCTTAGAAATATCTCAGGTTGTATCAATCTGCTTAACCACCATAAACAATTACTGCACATCCAAAGATTACACGATTAGAGAGGCCCACCTGCCAACACTTCCTGCGCGATTCTCAACGACAGATAGATCCGTGATATTAGAGTTTTCGAGTCGAATATGGCAAGCGATAGATCCCACGCTAAATACGCCTATAAAACTACCATTCTATGGCTTGAGAACCCTGAAAAAAGCCTCACTTTTAGGTCTCACCATACCTTCTACCATCTCACACATTTTAATAGATGAGAGTCATGACTTACCTCCATCGCTATTAAAAATATTAGAGAGCAGCCCTCAATCACTGATAACATTTGGAGATGAATATCAACGACTTAGCGGATCAGCAACAAAGCGTTCCATAGACATTAGACAAAAGGAAGCCATCCAATCTGTCAGGAGTGGAATTAAAATTGAGCGCATGCTAAATCCATTAATCGAAGCGCACCCTGACAAGCTCAAGCTTCCATTTGAAGCGGCTAAAGATAAAGACATATACATTCACAAGTATGACCAATACAACTTACCACTCCCCCCCACAACGATCTTATTTTTAGATCACTGGGGAATGTTGTGCTTTTTTATCAACATAACTACAAAAGGGAAACACATTTCTTTTACGAGCAATAGAAGCAAAAAAAGTTTTCAAGATTTTGCTAATGACTCCTTGCGCTTACTACGCGACAATCTTCCATCAACCCACTTAGACCTAATACAATTTGCAAGTAATCGCGAACTCTACGAAAAGCTAAACAAGCATCAAGAATTTATTGAAATAATGAAAAAAACCAACTCAGGATATAACGTATCCGACCTAAATGAGGGCCTCACTAAGATATCAAACCAGACAAGCAGCACCTACACACTAGCTTTAGTTAGCGAAGTCGGAAACATGGAGTTCAACTCCGTCACGATTAGTCCAAATCTAATGCCAATATCACCTCCGGATGATGCATACGCAATCGACAACATAATATCTTCTCTCTACACGGCCATTTCTAGAGCGAAGAGAGAAATCTACATACAAGTTGATATAGATGATTGGCTTACAAGCTATCGCAAACAAGGAGCATTTATATACAAAAACAAAACACTCCTTGAGTGAGAGTAAACCAACAGCGCCTTAAAGGACGAAAACATTAGCCCCCCCACTTCTAAATTTATCACTCACTCAATCCTCGGGATAAATTTTGCGTGCTAATTGCGGGTAAGGCGCGATGCCTCTTATCATTGAATCAATTTCACTCTCAATGTAAGAATATAGCGCCCCTCCCCGCTCAGCAACAATTGTCGGAGCATTACCCCTGCCTTTAGCATGCTTATACAAAGTAACAACAGCACAGCGATCAAAACGATAAAAGCTTGTTACAGGCGTTTCATCGTGAATCCAAACACTAAAATCCAACTTGTCATTTCCCACCGACAAGAACAGATCAATATACTCTCTAATTGCTTGCGTCACCCTCCCCTTCATTGTATCGGCATCTTTAGCATTAAATCTTTTAGCCAAATCCTTCATAATCTCTTGATTATCAGGATCTGGAACAATCAGCCTTATCCGGCAACCCTTCTTTGCCGCCAGTATTTTTAGATCCTCTTCAAACATTGCTCGCCAAGTATTAGCATAGCAGACAAACATATCCAATCTTTCGCAAGACTTTATGAGCTTTGAAAAGTCCGGACCTTGGACTGGATTAAGAGAGATATCTGTAACACCCACAGTTCGTATATCTTCAGCCATTCCTGTTTTAGCAAGCAACTCTTCTAAAAACGCTCTTTTTGAAAATAGTTCCCACAACATTGCAATGGAAACTGACGCGATCAATAGCGCCCCAATATTTGACATTAAAGATTTAAGCCACAAATACCCTTCAGGAAAGGAAGACCGTTCACTCCCCATGAGCAACAGTATTCCTATAATAAATATCGAAGCGGACGCAATATAGGTTCTTAGATTTGTAATTTGTTTTAATTGCTGCATCATTTTTAACACTCCCAGCCGTATTCTTACCGTTTAATTTTTCTGAGCTCATAACTGAGTCACTTCAAAACCAAAAAACACACTCTAGGCACACATCCTGACAGAAAATTTCTTTACAAATTATTTTTCTGACGAGGTCATGAATCTCGTTTACGCTTTAATTTTCATCGTGTCTTTTTTACAACTCGAATATCCGTAGGAAACCCATCCGCGCCAACAAGCTTTTTCCAGCCCAGATACTGAAATTCGCCCTTCTCATCAATGTAATCGCCCTTCTCCACTGATCGGCCACCCACCACCGCAACGCGCTTCACTTCGCCACAGCCGCCGTCCGAAGGCCTAACCGTATAGATGACATACGGCTTCACGTATTGGGTGGCGCGGAAGTATTGGCCGCAGATTTCGTCGACGGTAATCAACATGGTTTTCAGGCGTGCTTCGCCGTCGGTGTCTTCGTGCAGTTTCAGGAAGGAGATGTCGCCGACGTCGCTGTAGCCGAGGGCGCGGGCGCGTTGGTATTCGGGGGAGTTCTGGTGGGCGATGCGGCCTTCCTCCGCAGCACCTTGCATTTTTGCGGCGAACTCGGCTTTGCCTTGGGCGATCATCGCTTCAGCCTGGCCTGCCACGTTTTCGCATTGTGCAAATTCCCGGGAGCCGAGGTGATTGGGTGTCAGGTTCGAGCGGTGTTCATTCATGGTTCGCAGGTTGCTTTCCAGCGCGGACATCACGTCGTAGGCGGTGGTGCGGCCGCTCTGCACATCGGCCATTTTTTCCAGCACGCGCTGGCAGTTGCCGGCGTAATACTTCCAGCTGTTTTCCGGATGCTCTTGCACGGCGGCGAATGCCGGGGTCATTGCAGCGGCGAGTGTGATTGCGCAGAGCAGGCGCGAACAATGGGTACTGACTGGCATAGGTAATCCATTACGGGGATAGGGCAGTGGCGCGACGCTACTATTTTGCTATCTTGCCGTCCACTGCCAGTAACGAGGTCGCCAGCGCCTCGATGGAGTCAATTTTCAGAGGGAGAAACGCCTTGATGGCCGTGTTGTACTTTTTCGTCTGGGCAGCCGTTTGGGCTTGGGTCGTGCAGACCCGTGGTGCCTGGAACCTGATCCTTGCCAACCTGGCGGGTGCCGCCAGCGGCTTCATCGTGGCAATGATTTTTTCGGTGATCTGTTCAGGCCTTTTCCCGGCGCACGTGCCTCCTTCACCGGAAAATCTGGTCAGTAGCGTGTTGCAAATAATCACCACGTTCGGCGTGTTGGCGGGTGTCTGGATGTGGCTGGTCAGGCGTCCTCAGCCAGAGCATCCGTTGGCCCGGCAACTTTTCGCCGGTATCTGTGGGCTGGCTGGTGGTGTGACGACGCTGGCGTTTTTCGCGCTCAATTTTCACTGAGCGCCGCTATCGACACTGGCATTACACGCCTGTTTTGTTATCTTGCCGCCCATCGTCAGCGTTCACTGTGGACGTGCGTTGATTTCAGGGTTTTGAAGGTTTAAGGAAAGGATCAAATGGAGTTTCTGCGTTTTCTGGCGATTGTTGCGGTTTGGGGGTTCATGTGGCGCTGGGTGGTGCAGAACCGTGGCAGCTGGAATGTTTTCTACGGCAACATCGTTGGCGCAGCGGGCGGTTTCATTGTCGCGATGGTGGTACTGTCGATCACGTTGTCGTTGTTTCCGTCGTCGCATAATTACGAACCGGCGCAGGCTGAAAACACACAACTCGCCGAGTCGACCTCTCTATTGCCTGAAGCCGAGGCAGTCACACCCGCCGCCGATCTCAAGGATGCGCCGGCTTTTGCTGCCATCGAGCCGGATGACAAGCCCTCTCCCGCCGACTCCGCACTGTTGCCGAACTACGCCAGTCGGGCGCCGAAATCCATCGGGCTACAGACCGTGCTGGATCAAAGCGACTATGACGGTCGCATGGCCCTGGCAGCACTGAACAAGAAACTGCGCGGCGACGCACTGGCCGACAAGTCGATGATCGCCTATGTCATGTGCAGCCCGTTTGTGACCAGCACGTTGCGCTTTCCCGCTTCGGCGCGTTTCGCTGACAGCAAAGCGCTGGTCAGCCACCGCTTCAAGGATCAGGTCTACACCTTCAACAACACCGTCACCGCGCGCAACATGAACGGCGACGATGTCACCTACCGTTTCGATTGCTCCGTGCAAGAACAGCCGCGAGTTGACGCGCTACCTGCGCAGTGGCGTTTGTTGGCGCTGAAAGTGCAAAAAGCCGACTCTTAAGGCTGATTTAAGGGTTCAAGGCGCCGGCTGCGCTATCATCGCCGGCCTGTGCGCCTTGAGCTTTGCCCTCCGATGTCCCGACACCTCGCTGATCCCTCTTTGTTGCCTGCCGTGTTGGCCGGCCCGCTGCTGCGCCGGCTGGAGCCGAAGCGGTTGGTGCTGTGGTTGATCGGTACGCGCCAGCTGTCGCTGACGTTGCGCCTGCAAGGTGTAGGAGACATTCTTCTCGACGCGGAGAAATGCACGGTCATTCCCGTAGGTCGTCAGGCGTTTGTTCACCTCATTGATGTTTCTCTCGATAGCGCCCTGCCCTGCGATACGCGTATCGACTATGACCTGCTGATCGACAATGCAGAAGGCATCGCCGACTGGGCGGCGCATCTGCTGTACGGCGATGCAACCAGTCCGAACTTCGTCCTGCGCTCGCGGATCGATCAACTGCTGCACGGCTCTTGCCGCAAGCCGCATCACCCGGCGACGGATGGTTTGCTTTGCGTCGACCAATTGCTGACGACGGAAACCGATCCGCAACAACGCCCCGCCCTGTTGATGATGAGCGGTGATCAGGTCTACGCCGACGATGTCGCCGGCCCGATGCTGCGGGCGATTCATGCCTTGATCGAACGTCTCGGCCTGTTCGACGAACACCTCGAAGGCGCCGTGGTCAGCGACAGCGCGAAGCTCTACGAGCACCCGGCCAGTTACTACCACCGTGCGGATTTGTTACCGGCGCTGGAGAGCAACGAGACATTGCGCGAGCGATTTTTCGGCGGTGCGCGTAAGCCGATTTTCACCAGCAGCAGTGCTGACAATCATCTGGTGACGTTCGCCGAAGTCATGGCGATGTACTTGCTGGTGTGGTCGCCGACCGCCTGGTCGCTGATCGATCCGCAAGCGCCCGAACTGACGCCCGAACGCCTCAAGCGCTATACCCTCGAACAGACTCGCATCGACACCTTCAAGGCTGGATTGGGCCAAGTCGCCCGCGCGCTGGCGCATCTGCCGAGTCTGATGATTTTCGATGATCACGACATCACCGATGACTGGAACCTGTCTGCGCAATGGGAGGAAACGGCCTACGGCCATCCGTTCTCCAAACGCATCATCGGCAATGCGCTGATCGCCTATATGTTGTGTCAGGGCTGGGGCAATAATCCCGATGCGTTCAAGGATGTGCTGGAGAAAACTCTGGGGCTGAGCGCCAGTGGTGGTGACCAGTATCTCGACAGCCCGGTGCAGGACGACTTGATCGATGACCTGCTGCGCTTTCAGCATTGGCATTTCGTCCTGCCAACCAGCCCAGCGCTGGTGGTCATCGACACGCGCACCCGGCGCTGGCGCAGTGAAATGGCGCTCAAGCAACCGTCGGGCCTGCTCGATTGGGAGGCGCTAAGCGAACTGCAACAGGAACTGCTCGATCACCCGTCGGCGATCATCGTGTCACCGGCGCCGATCTTCGGCGTGAAGCTGATTGAAACCGTGCAGAAGGTCTTCAGTTGGTGCGGTTATCCGCTGCTGGTCGACGCGGAAAACTGGATGGCCCATCGCGGTGCGGCACAGGTGATCCTGAATATTTTCCGCCACTCGCGAACACCGGGTAACTACGTGGTTCTGTCGGGCGACGTGCATTATTCCTTCGTCTACGAAGTTCTTATCCGCCACCGCAAAGCCGGCCCGCGGATCTGGCAGATCACCAGCAGCGGGATCAAGAACGAGTTTCCGAAAAGCCTGCTGGAATGGTTCGACCGCCTCAACCGCTGGCTCTATTCGCCACGCTCCCCGCTGAACTGGTTTACCAAACGCCGTCGCATGCGCATCGTGCCGTATACGCCAGAACATGCCGAGGCTGGAGAACGCTTATGGAATTCGGCGGGGATCGGTCAGGTGTTTTTCAATGAACAGGGGCAGCCGCGAGAGATCATTCAGCACAATTCGAATGGCAAGGCGAAGACACGGATGCTGGCGCCGGATCTGGCGGATTATCCGGACTAGAGGCTTCCCGTGTGGGAGCGAGCTTGCTCGCGAATGCGGTCGAGCATTCAACATTAATGTCGACTGTGACGACGCCTTCGCGAGCAAGCTCGCTCCCACAGGGTTATCGGATATCCATTAACTCGCGGAAACAATCCGTCCAATTCCTCTGACAATCATCTCCACCTCCCGCTCATCAATCGTCAACGGTGGCAGCAGCCGTATCGTCTTGCCCCGCGTGACGTTGATCAACAGCCCATGATCCCGCGCCGCGATCAGGGTCAGATCACGCACCGGCTGTTTCAGCTCGATACCGATCATCAAACCCTGACCACGAATCGCCAACACATTGGGATTGTCCGCCAGCTCTGCACGCAGACGAGTCAACAGACGCTCGCCCTGAATCCGGGCGTTTTCCAACAGGCCCTGTTCTTCGATGATGTCCAGCACTGTGCAACCGACCCGACACGCCAGCGGATTGCCGCCGAAGGTGCTGCCATGGCTGCCGGGGGTGAACAGATCCGACGCCCTGCCCCGGGCCAGGCAAGCGCCGATCGGCACGCCATTGCCCAGTCCTTTTGCCAGGGTCATGACATCCGGGACGATGCCTTCATGTTGAAACGCAAACCAGCGGCCAGTACGGCCGATGCCGGTCTGGATTTCATCGAGCATCAATAACCACGCATGGCGATTGCACAGTTCGCGCAGGGCTTTCAGGTAACCCGGCGGCGCAAGCTGCACGCCGCTTTCGCCCTGGATTGGCTCGACCAGAATTGCCACGATGCGCTCGCCGTGCTTTTGCTGCACCTGTTCCAGCGCCGCGAGATCACCAAAAGGCACTTTGAGGAAATCCCCCGGCAATTCGTTGAAACCCAGGCGCACCGCCGGGCCATCGCTGGCCGACAAGGTGCCGAGCGTGCGGCCATGGAACGCGTTGGCCATGACCACCACCAGCGGCTGTTCGATGCCTTTGCGCCAGCCGTATAGACGCGCGAGTTTCAGCGCCGTTTCATTGGCTTCGGCCCCCGAATTATTGAAGAACGCCCGCTCCATACCCGACAGCTCAGTCAGCCGTTTGGCCAGTTGTTGCTGCCAGTCGATGCTGTACAGATTCGACGTGTGCAGCAGCAATCCCGCCTGCTCGCTGATCGCCGAAACGATCCGCGGGTGTGAGTGACCGACATTGGTCACCGCGACACCGGCCACCGCATCCAGATACTCGCGACCGGCCTGATCCCACAGGCGAGTGCCCAGGCCTTTGGTGAAGCTCAGGGCCAGCGGTTGGTAGGTGTTCATCAGGGCGGCGGTCATGACTTCAAACTCCAGTGCAGGTCGGTGTGCTGGCAGTATGGTTAGCCACCGAAACTGGATAAACTCGGAAAAACTTCATTCATTTAAAAGCAGGGCTTGATAATGGACCTGTTCCAGTCGATGAGCGTGTACGTCAAAGTCGTCGAAGCCGGGAGCATGACGGCGGCCGCGCTGCAGTGCGACATGTCGACGACCATGGTTGGCAATCACCTGCGCGCGCTGGAACGACGGCTGGGCGTGCAACTGCTGCAACGCACGACCCGCCGTCAACGTCTTACCGAATTCGGCAGCGTTTACTACCAGCGGTGTCTGGATGTATTGGGACTGGTGGCTGACTCCGAACGCTTGGCGGAACAGGCACTCGATGAGCCGCGCGGTCTGCTGCGCATTACCGCGCCACTGACTTTTGGCGTAGAACGCCTGGCGCCGGCGCTCAGCGAATTTTCCCTGCAATATCCACAGGTCAAAATGGATGTGGTGCTGACCAACAGCCGTCCAGACTTGCTGGAAAGTGGTCTGGATGTGGCGTTCCGACTGGGGCATTTCGAGGAGTCGAATCTGATCGCCCGCCCTCTGATCGATTACACACTGACCGTCTGCGCCTCCCCGCAATACGTGGCCCGGCGCGGCATGCCGCAAACACCTGAGGATTTGCAACAACACGACTGCCTGTCGTTCGCCTACCCTGCCGGCGACGATTGGCAATCGGTGGAAAAGCGCTGGCGCCTCAGCGGCCCGGAGGGAGAAATTCTCGTCGACGTCAGCGGGCCGATGCTGATGAATACTTCTGCCGGTCTGCATCAGGCAGCCCGCACCGACATGGGTATCGTGATGCTGCCCGATGCGCTGGTGGAACAGGATCTGCGCGACGGCAAACTGGTGACCGTCGTCCCCGACTATCAACCGCCCAGCCGCCCCCTGCATTTGCTTTATGCCCCGGATCGCTATCGTTTACCCAAGCTGCGCCGCTTCGTCGAATTTGCGATGCGGACGTGGGGCAGATCCTGATAACGAGCGACATGGACAATGTCTCGAACAACTGCTGACAAGGAGTCGAACCGAAGATGAACAACAACCTGGCCGTACGCGACCTGCTACCTGACGAAGTGGAGTCGGTACGGCTGTTTCTCGGCCGCCATGGCTGGGGCCACCGAACCGGTTCCAGCGAACATTTCAGGCAACTGATCAACAACTCTCAACGCACGGCTGTTGCCCTGCGCGACGCTCAGATCGTTGGCTTTGCCCGGGGCATAACCGATGGCTTGTGCAACGGATACCTGTCGATGGTCGTGGTCGATGGCCAGTATCGACGTACAGGCATTGGCCGCAGACTGGTTGAGCATGTCATGGGGGATAACCCCGACATCACCTGGGTGCTGCGTGCCGGGCGAGAAGGCGCCGAAGCCTTTTTTGCCAGCCTGGGTTTTGAAATGTCAGTGATCGCCATGGAGCGACCGCGATTGAAATAACGGGCGTGCGTTCTGGCAACGGCTATGATCAGCTTCTCTTTCCAGCATGGACGCTGCGCGATGCTCGTCACTCTTCAAAATACCCCCTTGTGGGTTTATGTCGTTTTTCTGGTTCTGGTGTATTTCGGCCTCAAGGCCCGAAAACCCCAACACGAAAGCCGATTTTCCCTGCTATCGACCCCGCTGGTGTTGTTGGGTTGGTCGCTATTGTCGTTGAACCTGACGAATGACCCAGGCTTGACCCTCAGCAGCTGGCTCATTGCTTTGTTACTGGGCGCCCTGTCGGCATGGCTGATTTTCCCCAACAAGGGGGTAAGTCTTGATGATCCGGAAACCGGGTTGATCTTGCCGGGCACTTGGAAAGCGCTGACTCTGCTCCTGCTTTTTTTTGCAGTGAACTACTACTTCGGCTATCAGGATGATGTGCACCCAGAGCGCGCTGCCGCCCCGGATATGGTGTTGTTCAAAGCCGCAGCCTCAGGTTTTATCAGTGGTCTGATTAGCGCTCGCTCACTGAAATATTACCGTTTGCTGCGCACCCTTCAGGCTCAACGCCCGCCATTGGGCGCCCAATGACTCAGGAGCCGTTTTTCACCAACACCGGTTTCTCCTGATAACGCTGGGCAAACACCTGCTTCAGATTCGCCACCTTCGGCATGTCGTTGATCACGATGTAGGGATAGCTCGGATGCTCGGTCAGGAAGTCCTGGTGATAGTCCTCCGCCGGGTAAAAGCCGTTGTAGCTTTCCAGCTTGGTGACGATGGGTTTGTTGAAGGCATGGGCCGCATCAAGTTGCGCGATGTAAGCCTGCGCGATCTTCTGCTGATCAGCGTTGACCGGGAACAGCGCCGAGCGATATTGCGAGCCGCTGTCCGGGCCCTGGCGATTGAGCTCAGTTGGGTTGTGCGCTACCGAAAAGTAGATCTGCAACAGGCTGCCGTAGCTGACCTGAGTCGGATCGAAGGTAACCTGCACGGACTCGGCGTGGCCGGTATCGCCTTCGCTGACTCGTTCATATTCCGCCGTATTGGCCGCACCTCCGGCATAGCCGGAAACCGCTTTCTGCACGCCTTTGACGTGTTGGAAAACACCCTGCACGCCCCAGAAGCAACCACCGGCGAACACGGCGGTTTCGCTGTGTGCCTGCGTGATTTCATCAAGGGTTGGAGGCGGAATCACGACCGCGTCTTCGCCCCCCATAGAGAGCGCTGAAACCTGGCCAATCACGCCGGCCACCGCGACTCCCAACAACACACGACGCCATGTAATCTTCATTTCAATGACTCCTGATCAGCCGAAGGTAAAGGCGTAGGCCGATACGCCCGGGTCAAGAAATTCGATGCTGAAGGTTCGATCCTTCACGCCATCGGTCTGGCGCACCAACTGGTACAGGCGCTGCTCGGTGACGCGGCCCGAACCGTCGGGGGCGACGTCGACACCGTGGGCATCCGCCGGCGCGTGACCGTCGATCAACACCTTGAAGCGCACGGGTTTGCCGTCCGCGCCCGGTCCCAATACCAAATGCAGATCGCGGGCATGAAAGCGATAAACGATGCGGCTGGCAGAGGCGCCGGCAGTCGCGCGCTCCGCCCCGACGTTCCATTGGCCGCCGAGGCTCCAGTCATTCAAAGCGAGACTGGTCGGTGGGATATAAGCCGCGACCTTGTCAGGCACGAGGCTGGTTTCCGGTACGAAATGTTCCGCACGCTGGTAGCCGACATAGGTTTCCGGCGACAGCACCTGATTCATGTCCGGCGCCTGCTGCACACCCTTGGCGTCGGCATTGATCAAGCCGTCCGCCACGGTTTTTGCGCCCGCCTCACGCAGCAACTGTTGTATGACGCGTTCCGACTCGGCGTAGTCCCCTTCGCCAAAATGGTGGTAACGAATACGTCCCTGAGCGTCGGCAAAGTAATGCGCTGGCCAATATTCGTTGTTGAAAGCACGCCAGATCTTGTAGTCATTATCGATGGCGACCGGGTAGTTGATACCCAGTTCCTTCATGGCTTTGGTGACGTTGCCCACATCACGCTCGAAGGCGAATTCCGGCGCGTGCACACCGATCACTACCAGCCCTTGATCGCGATACTTTTCGGCCCAGGCTTTGACATACGGCAAAGTGCGCAAGCAGTTGATGCAGGAGTAAGTCCAGAAATCCACCAGCACCACTTTGCCTTTCAAAGCCTGGGCATCCAGCGGCGCTGAGTTGAGCCATTGCACCGCACCTTCAAGCGGCGGCAACTGGCCTTCGACCGGTAAAGTGCCTGGCGTTTTCGCGGCCATTTTCATCGCGCCGCCAGCAGCCATCATGCTGCCGTTCGCTGCGCCTTCCTCAGCAGGAATCTGCGCCATCATCGTGCCGCTGGCGTTGGCAGATTTGCCCGACAGCTTGCCGACCAGCGCCTGCTCCAGGCCACCGGTGGAAGCCGTCGATAACCGTGCGAGAACACCGGTATCGAGCCCCAGTGCAATGGCCGCGACGCCGGCCAACATCATTACGCCCAGACCCCGACGGATCCACTCACCGGTGCCAATCGAGCGTTTCATCAGCGCAAAAACCTTACCGCCCAACAGCAGCGCCGCGGCCAGCGAGGTGGCGGCACCCGCCGCGTAGGCGAGCAACAACAGCGTGGTGGCGATGCTTGCTCCTTGCAGCGCGGCGCCGGTCAGAATCAGCCCCAGGATCGGCCCGGCGCAAGGTGCCCACAGCAGTCCCGTGGCGACCCCGATCAGAAACGAAGCGCCGGGACGCGGGCGATGCTCCTGCCCGGCGGCTTCCGACAAGCGACTGCCGGCCGACACCAGCGGCCGGGTCAGACGTTCGGCCACACGCGGCAGCAGCAAGGTCAGCCCGAACAGGGCAACGAACAGCAACGCGAGCCAGCGCCCGTACTGATTGACTTGCACCACCCAACCGCCGCCCACCGCCGCCAACGAGGCGACGAGCGCAAAGGTCACCGCCATCCCCGCCAGCAGCGGCAAGCCACTTTTGATAAACGGCTGCCCGGTGCGAGCGAAGACAAAAGGCAGCACCGGCAGGATGCACGGACTGACGATCGTCAGCACACCACCGAGATAAGCGAGAACCAAGAGCCACATAAATTCGTCCTGTCTGAAGTGAAGATCGCGAGCGGGTCATGACTCAAGCCGCCACGGCTTTGAAGGTCATCGCCAGGCCGTTCATGCAGTAGCGCAGGCCTGTGGGCTTGGGACCGTCATCGAAAACATGGCCCAGATGACCGCCGCAGCGGCGACAGTGAACTTCGTCGCGGGACATGCCGAACGAACGGTCCTGACGCGTCGCCACTGCGTGTTCCAGCGGCGCCCAGAAACTCGGCCAACCGGTACGGCTGTCGAACTTGGTCGCGGATGAAAACAACGCCAGATCACAGCCGGCACAGGCAAACGTGCCAGTGCGATGCTCATCGTTGAGCGCGCTGGTATAGGCCCGTTCGGTGCCTTCCTCACGCAGGATCTGATACTGCTCGTCGCTTAGAATCGAGTGCCATTCAGTGTCGCTGTGAATGACTTCGAACGCCTCGTCCGCGTGTGCCTCGCCGATCACTGCCGTGGCAGTCGACAATTTTGGCAATACACCCGCCACCAGGGCTGCAACCCCCAGCCCGCCGCCCGCTAACAGAATCTGTCGCCGTGAAAACATGGCCGTCTCCAAAAATTCCAGATGCCCTTCATGGAACACAGCCTAGGCTTGGATTGATCGCCAAATCCTCACGGGAAGTTAACGAATTCGTGATAACTCGCCCGGAGGAAAACCCGCACAATGCGCTTATCGCGCCGAAGGATTGAGCTCCATGGAACAGACCAAACGCATCCTTGTGGTCGAGGATGACCAACACATCGCCGACCTGATTTGCCTGCATCTGCGGGATGAACAATTCGAGGTCACACACAGCGCCGACGGCGACGAAGGCATGCGCCTGCTGCAACAAGGTCACTGGGATGCACTGATCCTCGACCTGATGCTGCCGGGCGTCGACGGTCTGGAAATCTGCCGCCGCGCCCGCGCAATGGCCCGTTACACGCCGATCATCATCACCAGCGCCCGCTCCAGTGAATTGCACCGCATCCTTGGTCTGGAACTGGGTGCCGACGATTACCTCGCCAAGCCGTTTTCGATGCTGGAACTGGTGGCTCGGGTCAAAGCCTTGCTGCGTCGTGTCGATGCCATGGCGCGCAATCTGAAGATGGACGCCGGCAGCTTGAGCCTCGATGGCCTGACCATCGATCCGATCACCCGCGAAGTCAGCCTCGACGCCCAAAGGCTGGACCTCACGCCTCGTGAGTTCGATCTGCTGTACTTCTTCGCCCGCCAACCGGGCAAAGTGTTCTCGCGCATGGATCTGCTGAACGCCGTCTGGGGTTACAGCCACGAAGGTTACGAACATACGGTCAACACCCACATCAATCGCCTGCGGGCGAAGATCGAAAAAGATCCGGCACAGCCAGCGCGAATCCTCACCGTGTGGGGCCGTGGTTATAAATTTGGTACCGAGCAGCCATGAAACTGACCCTGACGCAGCGCCTGTCCGTGGTATTTGCCGTGCTGCTGTTGGTGTGCTGCGGCACATCGGCATGGCTGCAAGTGCGCTCCAGTCACATGCATGAGCTGGAAGTGGTGCAAGGTCTGTCGCGAGATCTGGCGCAGCACATCGCCCACGACACGGTGCTGATGGACAGCAACGGTTTGATGCCCGGCGCTGTGCGTGAACTGTTCAGCCAACTGATGCTGGTCAACCCGAGTGTCGAGGTGTATCTGCTCGACACCGAGGGGCGAATCGTCGGCAATGCCGCACCTGAGGGGCGGATACGCCGCCAGCAGGTTGATCTGGCGCCGATTCGTCAACTCCTCGACGATCAGCCGCTGCCGATCCTCGGCGATGACCCGCGCAGCGTCGATGGGCGCAAGGTATTCAGCGCCGCACCACTGCAGGTCAACGGTAAAGCTGCCGGTTATCTATATGTGGTGCTGCTCAGCGAAGCGCACGACCGCTTCGCCGAACGCGGCGCGACCAGTGCGGCACTCAACACCGCGCTGTTGTCGATCGGACTGGTCGCGTTGCTGTGCCTGGTTGCCGGCCTCACTGCGTTCAATCTCATTACCCGGCCATTGCGGCGACTCACCGAAACCGTCAGCCGCTTCGAAATCGAAGGCGCGGCGCCACCTCGACCCGTCACGGCACCTGTGGATAAAACCGCTGACCCGGATGAAATCGCCGTTCTCGATGCCGCCTTCCGGCAAATGCAGAATCGTCTCGGCGAACAGTGGCGCTCCCTGACCCGTCAGGATCAGGAGCGTCGCGAGCTGGTGGCGAACATTTCCCATGACCTGCGCACGCCGATGGCTTCGCTGCACGGTTATCTGGAAACCTTGTCGCTCAAAGACGCCACGCTATCCCCGGAGGAGCGGCGCCGCTACCTCGGCATCGCCCTGGACCAGAGCAGAAAGGTCGGCGGTCTGGCGCAGTCACTGCTGGAACTGGTGCGACTGGAACACGGATTCGTGCAACCGGTGCCGGAGCGTTTTTCGCTGATCGATCTGGTGCAGGATATCTTCCAGAAATTCGAACTGACGGCCGAAGCGCGGCAAGTCGAACTCAAGGCCCATTTCGTGCCGAACCTGCCAACGGTCTGCGCCGACCTCGGGTTGATCGAACGGGTGCTGACCAACCTTGTGGACAATGCTTTACGGCATACACCTCTGGGTGGCGAGATCGAGTTCGATCTGACACCTCACGGTACCTTGGTTGATGTGACGGTCAGTGACACCGGTCCCGGCATCGCTCCGGAGTTGCGCGAAGGTTTGTTCCTGCGCCCGTTCAATATCGGTGGGGCGCGGCGTGACGGAGGGCTGGGCCTGCGCATCGTGCACCGCATCCTGCAATTACATGGCCGTGAGATTGAGTTGCTCGACGTCAGCGGGCGCGGTGCGACATTCCGCTTCTCGCTGCCAACGGATCAGCAAACAGCCGAACAATGGATGATGCGTTCAATGAATTTGCACAGCCCCGGCAAATAGTTGAGACCGCCGGCCCGTTGCTCCGTGACAACGCCGCCGCGCTCCCCTAAATTAGTCGGCCTGAAAAAGCCCTTGGGTTTTCTCATCTCCACTCAAGTTAAAAAGTAGTGAAATTTCAATGTCCGATTTCAACACCGCTGAATCCGTAGTCACCGAATCGTCCAAAGCGGAATACGAAAACTCCATCAATCTTTCACAACACCTGCCACAAGCCAAAATCATCAGCGAAATGGTCCTGGACGCGTTCCAGTCGACCCGCGAAAGCGACCAGATCCGCGAGCTGCGCGCGGCAATCCGTCAGGCTCACGACAGCTTCGATGACGACAAGGCTTACGAGCTGATGGGCGAACTCAAGGCGTTGAAAGACGCCGAAGCCGCCGACCTCGCCGCCCTTGAAGACCTCAGCAGCAAGTTCTCGATCGGCCGCATCCTGTCCAGCTTCAAGGACGATCCGGCGTTCCAGGAAATCGTTTACGGCCTCGCGCTGAAAGTGCTGAACCAGACCCATCAGGCGATCAGCAACCCGAGCGGTGGCAAGAGCAAGGCTGCGAAAAAGAAAGAAGTCGAAATTTTCACCATCAGCAAGGACGGCATCAGCGTGACCCTGCCACTGCGCACGCCACGCTCGCGCCTGAACGTTGATCGTGCAGCGCTGGAGTTCCTCGGTTTCACCTTCGTTGGTGAAGGCGAAGAAGCGGAACTGGAAAGCGAAGTCTTCGTTGATAACGCCGGTACCGAGCAGGCGGTAAGCCGCAAGAACATCATCACCGCGCTGCAACAGCAGACCGCGTTTGATGGCTATAGCATCGCCGCGCAGTAATAGCGCAGCCGCTGTATGAAAAAGCCCCGCACTGAGATTCAGGCGGGGCTTTTTGTTGCGCGGCTTTCGGGGAATTACGCGCCCGAGTGCAAAGCTACAATCATGTCGACTTCAATCGCCGCATTCTTCGGCAACTGATACACCCCCACCGTGGTGCGCGTGTGCCGTCCGGCATCGCCGAGCACATGACTGAACACATCCGACGCACCGTTGGCCACTTCGCTCAGGTCAATGAAGTCCGGGGTCGACTTCACGTACACGGTGACCCGCAACAACGCCTTGATCTTGTCCAGCGAACCGACGGCATCGACGATCAGCGCCAGACAACGCATCGCACTGATGCTCGCGGCGGCTTGCGCATCCTTGAGGGTCAGCTCCAATCCGACCCGACCGGGATACTGAATCTTGCCGTTGGTGCGCGGCACCATGCCGCTGATGTACAGCTCATCGTGATGACGGATCAGCGGCGCGTAATTACCGCCGGCAGTGTTCTCGCCATAAATGTCGTAGTTCAGCTCTTGGGCCAGGGCAATAAAACGTTCGTCGCAGGTCATCCTTTCAGTCATTTCGCCCAGCCTTTTGATCAGTGCATGAAATACCGCAGGTGAGACAGCGGAGCACCAGCAAATGGCAAGGCGCTATCGCTGTCATGCTGGATCCAAATCTAGGAGGTTTACCGGAAGTCTGCAACCGCCAACCCAGCAAATTCAGTGACGTTGCGATTCGCGAGCAGGCTCGCTCCCACATTTGATCTGCGTCGATCACATATTCCCCTGTGGGAGCGAGCCTGCTCGCGAATGGCAGCACATCAAATCAGCATAATCTACCCAACAAAAAACCCCGCACATCTCTCAATGTGCGGGGTTTTTCTTCAAGCCTTTGAGCCTTACGGCGCGTACGTCAGCAGCAGCTCTGCGGGCACCTTGAAGTCCAGGGACATCATGACGCTCAACGCAGTGATGGTGAAGATCGAGAACACGAACAGCTTGCGTGCCCAGACCGTGTCATCCACCGCTTTGTAGCCGGTCCAGGCCATGTACAACCAGTACATGCCCATAGCCGCGGCGACGGCGAGGTAGCTCATGCCGGCGTAACCGCTGAAGGTCAGCATCAAGGTCGCTACGAGGAACGCCAGGATGTAGAGCAGGATGTGCTTCTTGGCCACTTGAATCCCACGCTTCACTGGCAACACCGGAATCGATGCGGCCAGGTAATCGTTGAAGCGGAAGATTGCGATGGCGTAGGAATGCGGCATCTGCCACAGGCTGAACATCACCAGCAACGTCAGCGCGGCCATGTCGAAGCTGTTGGTTACGGCAACGTAACCGATCACTGGCGGCATGGCGCCCGACAGACTGCCCACCAGCGTGCCGTGAACCGACTTGCGCTTGAGGTACAGACTGTAGAAGCCGACGTAGATAACGAAGCCGATTACCGCGAACAGGGCAGCCAACGGGTTGGCCACCTTGTACAACAAGGCAACGCCGAGAACACCAAGGATGGTCGCGTAAACCAGTGCCAGTTTCAGGGAGATCAAGCCCTGCACCAGCACCCGGTTCTTGGTGCGTTCCATCTTCAGGTCGATGTCGCGGTCGATGCAGTTGTTGAACACGCAACCGGAGGCAACTACCAGGGATGTACCGATCATGGCAGCCAGAAACACCGCCAGATCGACATGCCCTTTCGAGGCCAGGAAGAACCCGCCTGCCACAGAAAGCACGTTACCGAAAATGATCCCCGGTTTGGTGATTTGGATAAAGTGCTTGAGCGACATCGGGTCTACCTCACTTCGCCATCATGTACGTGTGGATGCTGAACATGATCCACAGCGACAGGCCAACCAGCAGCACAATCACGATCGCGGCGAACACGAAGGCAATCACGTTGTTACGTTGCGCAGCCGAGCGATCCAGGTGCAGGAAGTACACCAGGTGGACAACCACCTGGATCACGGCGAATGCCAGGACGATCATCAAGGTGATCGACTTTGGCAGCGACGGGTACATGACCAGTGCAAACGGGATAGCTGTCAGGATCACCGACAGGATGAAGCCGATCGCGTAGGACTTGACGCTGCCGTGGCTGGCGTCGTCGTGGCTGTCATGGGAGTGTGCGTTAGCCATTACAGGGTCCCCATCAGGTAAACAACGGTGAATACGCAGATCCACACCACGTCCAGGAAGTGCCAGAACAGGCTCAGGCAGCTCAGACGGGTCTTGTTGGTCGCCGTCAGGCCGTGCTTGTTGACCTGGTACATCATGATGCCCATCCAGATCAGACCCGCCGAAACGTGCAGACCGTGGGTACCGACCAAGGTGAAGAACGCCGACAGGAAGCCCGAACGGCTAGGACCGAAGCCCTCGGAGATCAGCAGGTGGAACTCGTTGATCTCCATGGCGATAAAGCCTGCGCCGAGCAGGAAGGTCATGAACAACCAACCCAGAACCTGCTGCTTCTTGCCCTTGTACAACGCCAGCATGGCGAAGCCGTAGGTGATCGAACTGAACAACAGCAGAGCGGTTTCGCCCAGCACGTATGGCAGTTCGAAGATGTCGTGGCCGGCTGGGCCACCGGCAACGTTGTTTACCAGTACCGCGTATACCGCGAAGATCGACGCAAACAGAATGCAGTCGGTCATCAGGTAGAGCCAGAAACCGTATACGGTCATCTCGCCCGAATCGTGGTGATGGTCATCGTGCCCATGTTCACCATGGGCGTGTCCAGCATTGGTCACTAAATTCGACATGGTTTAAGCCTGTTCCAACGAGGTTTCAACACGGGTGGCGGAGGCCGGGATTTTCCCTGCCGCGACCAGACGCTTGTGCTGCTCGGCTTCGATACGTTCGATCGTTTCAACCGGAACCATATAGCCCTGGTCGTCACGTGCAGCGTGGATCACGAAGTAGACGACGGTGCCTACCAGGCTCGCGATCGCCAGCCACCAGATGTGCCAGATCATCGCGAAACCGAACACGGTCAACAGCGCGCCCATCACAACGCCCGTGGCGGTGTTGTTCGGCATGTGGATCGGCTCGTACTTGGCCGGTTGCTGGTACGCAGTACCGTTTTCCTTGGCTTCAGTGAACGGGTCGATGCAGTCAGCTTTTGGCAGCACAGCGAAGTTGTAGAACGGTGGTGGCGACGAGGTCGACCATTCCAGAGTGTGTGCATTCCACGGGTCACCGTGATCGCAAATGTTCTCTGGCTTGTTGCGGTCACGCACACTGACGTACAGCTGAATCAGTTGGCAGGCGATACCGGCAGCGATCATCACCGCACCGAACATGGCAACGTACAGGTACGGTACCCACTCAGGGTTGGTGGTGGCGTTCAGACGACGGGTCATGCCCATGAAGCCCAGTGCATAGAGCGGCATGAAGGCGACGAAGAAGCCCGAGATCCAGAACCAGAATGCTGCTTTACCCCAGCCTTCGTGCAGCTTGAAGCCGAACGCTTTCGGGAAGTAGAAGCCGAAACCTGCGATGTAACCGAATACCGCACCGCCGATGATCACGTTGTGGAAGTGCGCGATCACGAACAGGCTGTTGTGCAGAACGAAGTCAGCACCCGGGATGGCCAGCAGTACGCCGGTCATGCCGCCGATGGCGAAGGTCACCATGAAGCCCAGAGTCCACAGCACCTGGCTGGTGAAGCGCAGACGGCCCTGGTAGATGGTGAACAGCCAGTTGAATAGCTTCACACCCGTCGGGATGGAAATCAGCATCGTCGCCAGACCGAAGAAGGCGTTGACGCTGGCACCCGAACCCATGGTGAAGAAGTGGTGCAGCCAAACCATGAAGCCCAGTACCGAGATCGCGCCCGAGGCGTAGATCATCGAGTGGTGGCCGAACAGTTTCTTGCCGGTGAACGCCGAGATCACTTCCGAGAAAATGCCGAATGCCGGCAGGATCAGGATGTAAACCTCAGGGTGGCCCCAGGCCCAGAACAGGTTGACGTACATCATTGGATTGCCACCAAGTTCATTGGTGAAAATGTGGAAATCCATGTAACGGTCAAGGGTCAGCAGTGCCAGGGTAGCGGTCAGGATCGGGAACGAAGCCACGATCAGAACGTTTGCCCAGGTGCAGGTCCAGGTGAAGATCGGCATGTCCATCAGTTTCATGCCAGGGGTACGCATTTTCAGTACGGTCGCGAGGAAGTTAACCCCCGTTAGCGTCGTACCTAACCCGGATAGCTGTAGCGCCCAGATGTAGTAGTCCATGCCCACGCCAGGGCTGTATTGCAGACCCGACAATGGTGGATAGGCAACCCAACCGGTCTTGGCGAATTCGCCGACGCCCAGGGACAGGTTGATCAGTACTACGCCGGATACCAGCAGCCAGAAGCTCAGGGAGTTCAGGAACGGGAACGCAACGTCACGCGCGCCGATCTGCAGCGGCACTGCAAGGTTCATCAGGCCGGTGAAGAATGGCATCGCCATGAAGATGATCATGATCACACCGTGAGCGGTGAAGATCTGGTCATAGTGTTCAGGTGGCAGGTAGCCAGGCGAACCCTCGGTGGCCATGGCCAACTGGGTACGCATCATGATGGCGTCGGCAAAACCGCGCAGCAGCATGACCATGGCAACGATGATGTACATCACGCCGATTTTCTTGTGGTCTACCGAGGTCAACCACTCGGTCCACAGGTACGTCCACTTCTTGAAGTAGGTGATTGCAGCGAACAGCGCCAGACCACCGAGCGCGATCATGGCGATGGTAATCATCACGATCGGTTCGTGGAATGGGACTGCTTCCCAACTTAATTTACCAAACATCGTTTACTCCTCTGCCCCGGCAGCTGAATGCGAACTCGAGTCAATTTCCGTGGCCGCCACTTCTTTCTCTTTCTTCTCGTGCTTCAGCGGCTTGCCCGGCTTCATACCTTCGTACTTGTCGACGATGATCTGGAACTGGTTCGGCGTGACCGAGGAGTAGAGCTCGACTGGGTTGTTCTGGCTCGGTTTGGCAAGTGCCGCGTATTCAGCTTGATCAAGCTGTTTAGGTGACTTCTTGACTTCACTTACCCAGGCGTCGAAATCTTCCTGAGTGGTGGAGATAGCCTTGAATTTCATACCGGTGAAACCCGCGCCGCTGTAGTTGGCGGAGATACCGTCCATTTCAGCGTTGCGGTCAGCGATCAGGTGCAGCTTGGTCTGCATGCCCGCCATCGCGTAGATCTGGCCGCCCAGACCCGGGATGAAGAACGAGTTCATCACAGCGTCAGAGGTGATCTTGAAGTTGATTGGCGTGTGCGCCGGGAACACGATCTTGTTGACCGTGGCAATGCCTTGTTCCGGGTAGATGAACAGCCACTTCCAGTCCAGCGCGACCACTTCGATGGTCACAGGCTTGACGTCGGACTGGATCGGACGATACGGGTCCAGTTCGTGGGTCGAAATGTAGGTGATGTAACCCAGGGCAATGATGATCAGGACCGGGATGGTCCAGACTGCCACTTCGATTTTGGTCGAGTGCGACCATTTCGGGGTGTAGACGGCGTTCTTGTTCGACGCGCGGTACTTCCAGGCGAACAGGAAGGTCATGACGATAACCGGCACGACGACCAACAGCATCAGCAGGGTCGCGGTGATGATCAGGTTTCGCTGTTCCAGGCCAACCTGGCCCGTTGGATTGAGCAAGGTCATGTTGCAGCCTCCCAGCAACAACGTGCCGAGCAGCGGCACTAGGCCTAGTAATCTGGGGTACCTGTTTTTACTCATCTCACGACCTCTAAAGCAGCTTGCGCAATGCAGTTGGGTTTTGATCGCCAACACTTCACCCTGCCAAGGGTTGGCATTTTCTTTGGATTGAATAAGGGCCGCCCGTCGCGCGTCAGACGCTCGACAAAACCTGGGACAGCGGTCAGTTCTTATTCGAATTCGTGGTCAAAGGCCTTGTTACAGACCAATTCCATTTGGTGCGGAAAGTTGGAAGGCACCGACACCTGGGTGTCTTGGAAGCCTTGCGACTCACTCGACACCCGACTTTCTGCGCAGCGCCTTAATAAAAAGCGTTCCTTAATAAAGGCTGAACAGTGCCGGGAATTCAGTGCGGGCGATTGTAGATAGGTAGCGCCCTATACACCATGTCTTATCCCGAAATAATTTTTATCCGTTCGAGCAACAATCCATCGCCATTTTTGCAAAAGTTCCGCATGTTATCGAAAACATTTCTCAACAAAAACACCAAAAATTGTAGGTGTACCCGCGTCAGTTCAGACAGCTCTGAAGGGTTTTTCCGAAGGCTCGAACAGCGCGAGCCCCGATAACCCAAGGCTTTTGGCCATATGCCAGCGCTTGTTAAAACTGCCTGCTCTGGCACTCGCGTGCTAAAGCCGAAAACCGCCGAAACAGACCAATCCTTTTTTGTAACAACGGCCGATTCCATGTCACTGAAGCGGCCTGCGACACCGCGTGTGTGACAACATGTCGCACACCTGCCGCACCCTGCCTTGCTGTCCGTCACGGTGTTTTCACAAACACTCTGAAATGCAAAACGCCCCGATATGCTGATACGCAAATCGAGGCGTTTTCTGTATCGGCCAGACTGCCGATTAGTTGATTCAGCGCAGTGCTTTTCGGTTACGCGAGGTCAGCAGTGGCACCAGGATCACCACCAGCACGAACGCCATCAGCGCCCACTGGGCCAGCGACAGACCGAGGATCGGCGGATACGGCGTCGAGCAGAAACCGTCGACCTGGAAGCCCAGCGGGAAGATCTTCGCCAGCGGCAGATCATCGACAATCGGCTGCAGCACATCGATGCCGCAGCTCACCGCCGGATAGAACTGGGTGTACACGTGATGCCCGGCCACCGCCGCCCCGGCAATCGCACAAATCACCACCAGCACTTCGAACACGGTGATGCTACGGCGCGTGCGCATGGCCGCGCCGATGAACGCGAACAGCGCGATCAGCAGCAACGCATAGCGCTGCAAGATGCACAGTGGGCACGGCGCTTCGCCGAGCACGATCTGCATGTACAGCGCTCCGCCGATCAGTGCCAGGCAGATGATGCCCAGCAGCACCAGAAAGCGCCGCTCACGTCCCAGTCGAATCGTTTCCTCGCTCATCGCGTTTCCTTTATATGTCCATGGTTCAGCTGGCCGGCGGCTGCGCTTGCAGTTGCGCCATCAAGCTGATGTTGTCTTCGATATGCCAATTGGCCGCGATGCGACCGTTATCAATCTGATAGATATCGGTTGCCCGGAAGTCTACACGCTGGCCCTGCCCTTTGAGAGCCTTGAACGTACCGCTGAAGTGCCCGCGAAAGTGCAGATGCACCACCACGCGATCCCCGGCGATGATCATTTGCTCGATGTCGCAACTCAAGTCCGGCACGGCCGTGCGAAAGAACTTCGACGCCAGCAACGGCCCGGTCGGCCCCTGCACCCGACCTTCGGGGGGCGTCTGGTCGACAAACTGCGGCGACAACGCCGCCGTGGCCAACGCCTCTTCTCCGGAATTCCAGAAACTGCCATAACGCCGTGCTGCCAGTTCCATGGCTTCGACCTGTGCCCTGGGCAGGCTCTGATCAATGATCAGGCTCTGCGGTTTTATCAGGGCAGACTCGGCAGAAGCAAACGGGCTGGCCAGCCAGGCGGCCGAAAGACCGATGACTGCGAAGCTGAAACGACGGACGAAGGTGAGGTGCGACATGGGGGCGATCCTGATCATGTAAACGAACGAGCGCCTATCATCAGCATCGGGGAATAAACGATAAACCGGTTAAGAAACGATTAACCTTTAAACACTTTTTAAGAATCAGCACCGCGTAACGGCCTTCGCGAGCAAGCTCGCTCCCACATTGGATCTGCGTCGAACACAAATCCTGTGGGAGCGAGCTTGCTCGCGAATGAAGATAACTCGGTTCTGGATTACTCCAAAGCAGAAGCCGGCCCAAAGAACTCATAACGGCTCTGCTTCTCCGGTACACCCAGCGCTTTCAAATGCCGCTTGATCGCACCCATGAAGCCCTTCGGCCCAAGGAAGTAAGCATCGACATCACGCTGCTGCGGCAACCACTCGCCCAGCAACTCCTGACTCAACATGCCAACCTGGTCCGCCGCCGGGCTCACGCCGTCATCTTCGGCGTAGCAGTAAAAGCGCTTCAGTTGCGGGTGACGCTTAGCCAGTTCATCAATCCAGTCACGGAACGCATGCACACTGCCATTGCGCGCGCAGTGGATAAAGTGCACTGGCCGCTCGGTTTCCAACGCCGCCTCAAGCATCGCCAGCGTCGGCGTGATACCCACCCCACCGCTGATCAGCACCAACGGCTTGTCACTTGCAGCCAAGGTGAACTCACCCGATGGCGGGAACAGTTGAATGCTCGCGCCAACATGCAGTTGATCGTGCAAGTGGTTGGACGCGCGGCCACCCGGCTCGCGCTTGACGCTGATGCGGTACTGACCGTTGTTCGCCAGTGCCGACAGCGAGTAGTTGCGGCGGATTTCTTCACCGTCGAGGATTAACTTCATGCCGATGTACTGACCCGGTTCGGCCGCGAGGATCGGGCCTTTGTCTGCCGGTTCGAAGTAGAACGAAATGATCTCCGCGCTCTCCTCGACCTTGGCCGCGACGATGAACTCACGCGCCCCGCGCCAGCCGCCGACGGCTTGCTCTTTCTGATCGTAGATGGCGGTTTCGGCGCCGATCAGAATGTCCGCCAATTGGCCATACGCCGCACCCCAAGCGCTCATCACTTCCGGTGTGGCGATCTCTTCGCCGAGCACTTCGGAAATCGCCCGCAGCAGGCAAGCGCCGACAATCGGGTAATGTTCCGGGAGGATCTGCAGGGCGACGTGCTTGTTGATGATCTTCGCCACCAGATCGCCCAACTGGTCGAGCTGATCGATGTGCCGCGCGTACATCAATACACCGTTGGCCAAGGCACGAGGCTGGTCACCGCTGGCCTGGTGAGCCTGGTTGAACAGCGGGCGAACTTCCGGGTATTCAGAGAGCATCATGCGGTAGAAGTGGGTGATCAGCGCTTCACCGCCGCTTTCCAGCAGAGGCACGGTGGATTTGACGATGGCACGATCCTGGACGCTAAGCATAAGAATGACTCCTGAGCTTTCTTGAAAAGTTGCCTTAGGGTTATCAGATTTCGTGCCAACTTATTTATTTATATAAATCAATGAGTTGAGAATACAGTAGTCATAACGACTCAAAGACCTTTATAGTCATCCCGACTACATCTTGTCTCTTTGACTACAAGACCATGACTGCCAAATCCCTGCTTACCGCCCTGCTGCCCCTCGTCGCCGACCTGTCCCGCGAACTGCCCGAGGGCGAGCGTTACCGACGCCTGCTCGAAGCCATGCGCGCCCTGCTGCCCTGCGATGCGGCGGCGTTGTTGCGTCTCGACGGCGAATCGCTGGTGCCGCTGGCGGTGGACGGTTTGAGCGCCGACACCCTCGGCAGACGCTTCAAGGTCAGCGAGCATCCGCGTTTCGAAATTCTACTGAGCGGTGCCGGACCCACGCGGTTCGCCGCCGACAGCGACTTGCCCGATCCTTATGACGGTTTGGTCGACGGCCTCGACGAGCATCTGGAAGTTCACGATTGCCTCGGCTGTCCTTTATTCGTCGATGAAAAGATCTGGGGCTTGATCACCCTCGACGCCCTCGACCCCGAGCGTTTCGAGCCGATCGAGCTCGACGCCTTGCAAGCCTTCGCCAGCCTCGCCTCGGCAACGGTCAATGCCGCCGAACGCATCGAGCGACTGGCCAATCGCGCAGAAGACGAACATCAACGCGCCGAGGTTTACCGTCAAGCCAGCGGCCAGCAGAACCGCGAAATGATCGGCCAAAGCAAGGCGCTGAAAAAACTGGTTGAGGAAATCAATCTGGTCGGCGGCAGCGATCTGACCGTGTTGATCACCGGCGAAACCGGGGTCGGCAAAGAGCTGGTCGCCCAAGCAATCCACGCCGCCTCACCGCGCGCTGACAAACCGATCATCAGCCTCAACTGCGCCGCGCTGCCGGATACGCTGGTCGAAAGCGAACTGTTCGGTCATGTGCGCGGCGCCTTCACCGGCGCCACCAGCGACCGGCGTGGCAAGTTCGAACTAGCCAATGGCGGCACGCTGTTTCTCGATGAAGTCGGCGAGCTGTCGCTGACCGTGCAGGCAAAATTGCTGCGCGTCTTGCAGAGCGGTCAGTTACAGCGTTTGGGCTCGGACAAGGAGCATCAGGTTGATGTGCGCCTGATCGCCGCGACCAACCGCGACCTGGCCGAAGAAGTGCGCAGCGGTCGCTATCGTGCTGACTTCTATCATCGCCTCAGTGTGTACCCGCTGCGCGTGCCCGCCCTGCGTGATCGCGGCCGCGATGTGTTGTTGCTCAGCGGCTTCTTCCTCGAACAGAACCGTTCGCGCATGGGCCTCAACAGCCTGCGCCTGAACAGCGACGCTCAGGAAGCGCTGCTCGCCTACACTTGGCCGGGCAACGTGCGTGAACTGGAGCATTTGATCGGACGCAGTGCGTTGAAGGCGCTGGGCAACTGCAAGGTGCGGCCGAAGATTCTGAGTTTGAGCGCGGCGGATCTGGATTTGCCGCACGAGGTTGTGGATAACTCGGTTGAGCCGGTGGCCGGCGTCGTGGCGGAGATGCCGCTGATCAGTGGGGATTTGCGCAGTGCGACCGAGCAATACCAACGGCGCTTGATCAGTGCGGCGCTGGAGCGTAATCAGGATAACTGGGCGAGCGCGGCACGGGAGTTGGGGCTGGATAGAGCGAACTTGGGCCGCATGGCTAAACGTCTGGGCATGAAAGGCTAAAAGCACCCTCACCCTAGCCCTCTCCCGGAGGGAGAGGGGACCTACCCGGGGATGCTTAAGAAACACGCCGACCTGAATCTGCTTTACCGAATCCATAATCGACTCGGTCGTTCAGGTCGATGTAAAGCGCCAGACACCTCCGTCGGCCCCCTCTACCTCTGGGAGAGGGCTGGGGTGAGGGGCAGTGATCGAGAGAACAGCGATCAACTCAAGCCGACTACCCGACAACTAACCTAAAGCCCACCCCTTTAACGCCGATAACCCGGCATCAATAGTTTCTGGCGATTTCCACCCTCGCCCACCACCTTTCCACAGAAGGTTCATATGTCCTCCACCAAAGCCCGCGCAGACTCACTTTCGCTTCTGCTGTTTACCTTGCGCAGCGGCAAGTTGATGGCGATCAACCTGCTGAAAGTCAGTGAAATCATCCCCTGCCCGCCGCTGACCAAGCTGCCGGAATCGCACCCGCACGTGAAAGGCATCGCCACCCTGCGCGGTGCTTCGCTGTCGGTCATCGACCTCAGCCGCGCCATCGGTGAACGTCCGCTGGAAGACCCGAACGGCGGCTGCCTGATCGTTACCGACGTCAGCCGTTCGAAGCAGGGCCTGCACGTGCAGGCGGTGAGCAAAATCGTCCATTGCCTGACCACCGACATCAAACCGCCGCCGTTCGGCTCCGGCGGTTCGCGCGCCTACATCACCGGCGTGACCTCGGTGGACGGCACGCTGGTGCAGGTACTGGATATCGAAAAGGTTATCCACAGCATCGCCCCGGCTCAGATCGAAATGGCCCCGACCGACCTGAGCATGGAAGACGCTGATGTGCTCGGCAACGCACGCATTCTGGTGGTCGACGACAGCCAGGTGGCGCTGCAACAATCGGTGCATACACTGCGCAATCTCGGCCTGCAATGCCACACCGCACGCAGCGCCAAGGAAGCCATCGACTGCCTGCTCGACCTGCAAGGCACCGCGCAGCAGATCAACCTGATCGTCTCCGACATCGAAATGTCCGAAATGGACGGCTATGCATTCACCCGTACCCTGCGCGAGACCCCGGACTTCGCCCATTTGTACGTGCTGCTGCACACCTCGCTCGACAGTGCGATGAACAGCGAGAAAGCGCGGCTGGCCGGGGCGAACGGCGTGCTGACCAAGTTCTCCTCGCCGGAACTGACCCACTGCCTGATCGAAGCGGCCAAGCACGTCGCCGCCCACGGGCACTGAGTCTTGGCCGAGAGATATTGTTTTTTGATGCGGCGCGATCTTGGCAAAGACGCGCCGGTTGCTCTTGTGCCTCAAGGTATTGAACTGTGCACGTACTCCGCCGAACTGGCGCCGGACGTGCATCATTTGATGCAACTCGGCTACCGCGAAGGCGGCGGTCGGGTGCCGGCGCTGGACGCTTGGCAGCAGCAATTCGAGACCGATCCCGAATACGATCCGTCGCTGTGCTTTATTGCCCACGATGCCGAAGGCGTGGTCGGTGTGGCGCAATGCTGGACCAGCGCCTATATCAAGAATCTGGTGGTGCATCCGCGCATGCAGGGCCGAGGACTGGGCCGGGCGTTGTTGTTCAAGGCATTCAAGGTGTTTCAGCAACGGCGCGAAGGGTTTGTTGATCTGAAGGTGCTGGAAGACAACCGGCGGGCGCAGCGGTTGTATGAAAGTGCCGGGATGTACGTAGTCCGCCGCGAGCTGGTGCCGGACTGATTAAAGTCAAAAGATCGCAGCCTTCGGCAGCTCCTACAGGGAACCGCATATCCATGTAGGAGCTGCCGAAGGCTGCGATCTTTTAGCGGTGTCCCAGGCAACAAAACTCTTTAGGCACACTCCAACCTTGGCCACCCACGACCAAGGATGCCCCCATGAAAGCCATCACCTTAAGCCTGCTCTGCCTCACCGCCCTCGCCTCTCAAACCCACGCCTCCAGCCCCGACGCCTGGGCCGCCTACGACAAAACCGTACTCGCCAGTTGCACCAAAGCCAGCGGCCTGAAAAACGCCAAACCGGTCGGCACGCCCGCACAATTCGATGACCGCGTCGGCTACACCGCCGTGTTGCTGCAAGGCCAATACCCGCAAAAACACATGAAAGGCCAGCAAGGCAGCGAGCTGTGTCTGTACAACAAACAGTCGAAAACCGCCTTCGTCACCGAGTGGGACTCGATCCGCCCAACCGGCAAAACCCGCTGAGTGGCGCATAATTTGCTTCGATCGGCGTCTGTGCGGTGGTTTTCCGCCACCGTTTCACACCCTGATTGAAGACAGATCGCTCAATGAACACGACGTTTTCCTGCGTAGGCTGCGGCAAATGCTGCACCGATCACCATGTCCCGCTGACCCTGGCCGAAGCCCGCATGTGGGCGGCGGATGGCGGTCAAGTGATCGTGTTGGTCGAGGCTTTTCTTGGTAATGGCCTGGGTTTGCCGGCGCAGCAGCGTGAACATGCCGAACGGCGTTCAGCGGTCGTTCGCAGCGGCGCGACAGACGCCCATGTGGCGATCACTTTCGCCGCGTACAACGTCGGCCCCTGTCGGAATCTTGACGAAGACAAGCTGTGCCGGATCTACGAGCGGCGGCCGTTGGTGTGTCGCATTTATCCGGCGGAAATCAACCCGCATATCCCGCTCAACCCTGCCGCCAAGGATTGCCCGCCGGAGTCCTGGCAACAGGGGCCGGTGTTGATTGCCGGCGGTGAGTTGGCGGATCAGGAACTGGTGGAGTTGATTCAGCGCTCGCGCCAGGCGGATCGGGATGACATCGGCATCAAGGATGCGATCTGCGCGATGCTCGGAATTCGCACTACGGCGCTGAAGGGTGACGGGTTTACTGCGTACTTGCCGAATATGAGCGCTTTTGCTTCGGTGATTGATCAGGTGACCGCGCAACCGCTGACGAAGGCACCGAGTGAGTGGGTGTTTCATTTGTCTGGGGATGATGTTGCCGGACAAGTGTTGGCGGCCGGGGCGCAGGTGGTGACTGAGCCGGCGCAGACGTATGCGTTCATTTCGCTGCGGGCGGCTTGATCGGGGTTTTGCAGAGGTCGAACCGGCCTCATCGTTAGCACGCTAGCTCCCACAGGTATCTCGGGCGTTCACATAATTTGTGTACGACACAGAACCCTGTGGGAGCTGGCTTGCCAGCGAAAGGTCCGGCACGGGCAATATCAATCGCCACGTTGAACGCAGGCGGGATTAAAACTCAGCGCTTGCCCATCGAACGACGGGTGCCCGGCGGCGCCATGCCAGGGGTCTTGGTGTGGCCATTCTTGGCGCCGTTCTTGTACCACGGCTGGTTCGAGCCTTTGGCTGAGGCCAGTTCGCCCGGTTTGAACGGGAACTTGAACGCCGGGATATCGGCTTTGGTATCGCTGGTGTCGGCCAGTTCAGCCGGGACATCGCTCACAGCGTCGTCAACCGGCGGCAGGGTCGGGGAAGTCATAAAAGCTCCGGAAAGCAAAAAGTCGGGCCCGATCAGTGAGCCGCGAAGGCGCGCAGTATACCTGTGCGCCAAGGTTGGGCACCTGAAGATTTGCAGCGCACGCCGAACGGTTTACAGGTAACTGATGATGACGATGCCTTTGTCGGTCGAGGTTTTCAGCGCTTCGTAGCGCATGGCAATCGGCAGCGCCTGATGACTGCAGGCGTTGCGCTCAGTGTCGACATCGACTTTCACGCCGGGCTTGATTTCGATCTGGCGAGACTCACGAGACGCAAACGCCCCGACCGGTCCGACCTGACAGCCAGAATCAACGATTTGCCCGGTGAAGCGGATCTCACCGGATTGACTGGCCGGCGCGGCGAAGGCTGTGAGTGGAAGCAAGAGGAGCACATACGGCAGAGCGGTTTTCAGCTTCATTTCAAGACACTCCCGGGGTGAGCGGCCCAGAGGACCCGGGCTACACAATGTTTATCCGCGTGCAGGGACGGATCTTGAGAAGCGTAGTGGGCAAATAAGTCCCTGATTGGGACTGATCGATCCCTTTTTGGGACTGCTCAACAAAAAATGGCCGTTAGAGATGTGCTGCCCAGTCAGACGCCTTCGCGAGCAGGCTCGCTCCCACAGGTGGACTGCGTTTCAAACGGTGGGAGCGAGCCTGCTCGCGAAGAACGATGACGCGGTGTTGAGACGGATTACGTCTGCGGATCAACCCGATCCAGCGCCCGGTTTACCGCCAGCTCGGCGAGCATGACGATCTGCTGGATCGCCAGCGCCGTACTGCGCTGCGGGCGACTGAGCTGGTCGGCCAGATCACCGGCCATGACATTGGCTGAAGCCAGCGATTCGCAGGCGTGGGCGAGCAGGCTTTCGGTGTCGATGTTCGGGTGGATGAGGAACATCGTACTGGGCTGACGCGGCTTGACCGGTTCGGGGCAGAGGTAGAAATCGAGAGCGCGCTTGATGGCTTCGCGGGTTTTGATCTGGTCGTCGGCGCGGATGGCGTCTTCGAGTGGGGTTGTGGGATCGATGGGTGGATCTGGTACGGGCTTAGTCATGAAAATGTTCCTAATCAAAAGCCAACACATGCCGTTTCTCACGCGGCGGAGTGGTGGCAGCTATGTGCGGAGTGAGAAACCGGTAGGAACAAGCCCGGCCGAACCGAAGTTCGCCCGCACACAGCCGCCATAAAAATTGCAGGGCAGCAAATAGCCGGCGGCAATTATGGTGGTACTGGTGTTGGATTAACAGTTCCTACGGGCTCTCACACCCGATCGCCGAGTTTTCGGCGACAACCCAAGACTAGAGAGCGCACGTCCGACGGACAACCTGAAAACCTTGTGGGAAGGTTCTGGTTATTTGACACAAATTTAAACAGCCAAAAGCCAACCCTCACCCTAGCCCTCTCCCAGAGGGAGAGGGGACTGACCGAGTCGTTTGGGAGAGTTACGCCGACGTGCGATTGCCGCGTTGAACTCAGATTTTGAAACAGATCAAAAACCCCTCACCCTAACCCTCTCCCAGAGGGAGAGGGGACTGACCGAGGTGTTTGGGAGAGGTACGCCGACGTGCGATACCGCGTTGAACGCAAACCAAAGCCGAACACCCGCTCTTCACCACTCAATAGGCCGAGTGTCAGCTCGCCTGCTCTTGATCTTGATCCACGGGCGACGTCGGAAGGCTGAGTGGAGGGATTGATCCGGGGGTGGGAGCGCAGC
>NZ_VCNJ01000104.1 GCF_005938625.1 Pseudomonas fluorescens | reverse complement strand
CGCTTCCGATCTCTCGTCAGCGGGAGGCGAATTCTACAGCGTTACACGCTGCTGTCAACACCTCTTTTTCAACTTCCTTTCGGCTTCGATGAACTGAAGCAACCTGCTGTCGAAACCTACATAACTCATTGAATCTCAAGGAGTTTTCCGTGTCGACTGCGCCGGAAGTGGGGCGAATTATAGACATCTGAAATCTGCCGTCAACCGTTAATTTAGCTTTTCTATCGAACAGTTGAAAAAGCCTTCTATATAGAGGCGCTTACGCATGCCTGATTCAAAATCAAAAAGGCAACCCCACTACCAGCAAGCGCAGGCAAGCCCCATGGCGCATCACAAAGCCTGAGCATTGAGCATTGGGTTAGGGAACAGCAAAGGAGAGGAGTTTCTATAATAGATGGTGTCCCAGGGCAGGTTCGAACTGCCAACCTTCCCCTTAGGAGGGACATCGCAAGTCCAGCGTACACGGACCTAAACCCTTGTTTACTAGGCAGTCCGTCCGGTTGCGTCCATTAAAACAGGTCCGTATAGTCATTTTTGCTGTCACCCTGCTGTCATGGAGTCGCACCACTTGAAAAGTAAAATCACGCAGAAGCTAATCAACAGCCTATCGCCTGAACCTAAGACATACCGCGTACACGACACTGCGCAGCCAGGTCTCTTTATTCGTGTGCTTCCCAGCGGCCATAAATCGTTTATGGTCACTTGGGGTCGTAACAAGAACGCCACTCTCGGTCGAGTTGGGGTGCTAACACTCGAACAGGCACGCACTGAAGCCGCACAGTACCTTTCAGACGCGCATACACACGGCGAACCACTAGCCATCGTGCAAGGTCGCAAAGGCGCCGCCCTACCCTCGTTACGGGAGTTTATCGACGACACCTATATGCCGTGGTTTGTAATGCACCACAAAGGCCACGAAAAAACCCGCCATACACTCGAAAACAACTTTGACGAGATCATGGCCCAGCGACTGGATGCGATCACCGGGCGCGACTTGGAACAAATTCGTACCTCTTGGATGCAGGCTGGCAACAAGGCATCGACGGTGAATCGAAAAATGGGGTCAATGAGTGGTGTATTCAGTCGAGCCGTCGAATGGGAGTACATCAGTGCCAACCCACTCGCCAGAGTGAAACAACTCAAGGTCGATACGCTGGGACAGGTTCGATACTTAAGTGCCGATGAGACGAAACGCTTGCGCGCAGCTTTAGATATCAGACAGGACGAAATGCGTGCAGAACGTGAAAGCGCAAATAGATGGCGATCTGAGAGAAACAAAGAATTAATGCCAAGCCTAGCAACATCACCATTTACCGACCATCTGAAACCGCTAGTTCTTGTATCACTTAATACAGGCATGCGACGCGGGGAGATATTTAACCTCAAATGGTCAGCTGTAAATTTTGACACCAAGACGATAACCGTAAGAGGCGAGACGACCAAAACAAATGATACACGTCACGTACCGATGAACAGAGAGGTTTTGAAAACACTTACCGACTGGAAAAAAAACTCTAACGATTCTCAATATGTATTTCCTAGTCAGACAGGTGAGCGCCTGGAAGACGTAAAGAGTGCTTGGTCTAAACTACTTGAGCGATCAAGCATTGAGCGATTCCGGTGGCATGATATGCGCCACGACTTTGCCTCACGATTAGTTATGGCTGGCGTACCGCTCAACACTGTACGGGACCTGCTGGGTCATGCGGATATCAAGATGACACTTCGCTACGCTCACCTAGCACCAGCTACAAAGGCCGCAGCAGTCGAATTAATTTAGTTTTACTCGATTCCAAGTGCTCTCAGTTTCAAGCGATTCACACCTCGATCTCAAGCCTCTGCACTCTGCTTGGAGACTGATCAGATACTGGTCGCGCTCTAAGATTTTTAGCGAAAGATTTTCTAATTTCTGTTCTAGACTTTCCCCTGTAGATTCAGACTCTTCTAAAGTGGCGCTGACAGAGCCCGACTCCACGAAAACTTTTGCCCACTCCCTTTCAGTTATTGGCTTGAGCTCTCCTGAAACAGAAAGCATGTTCGCACGCTCTTTTACCAACTCCCGCATTAGCAATAAAGCATCAAAATTGACTTTATCGACACCATGATAAACGCGCCTAGTGCTATCAGTGAAACAAAGTGGCTTCGATGCAAGAATGACTGCCTTGATACAAGACTCCTCATGGGTGGCCATATGAGGAACTAAAAAAGCGATATTCACAGCTCGTATGAAATCATCTTCACTCCAAGAAAGATTGACGAGCTCGTTAAGCGTTACAGCAGCTCCCTCCTCGACACCGACTTGAACACTACCTTCTAGGGATCTTAGCAAAGCCCACTCCACCGTGCTGGCGAGAGATCGCCGTTGATAGCGCGCCAGAATTTCAGCAGCGAATTTAACCTTTGGATCAAGCCTGAATGAAACCGGGGTGAGCTTCGATTGCTTCGTGTTGAGCTTTGCCATGTCTTAATCTCCTGTAGACCTTCAGCGTAATGCAAAACGCAATCGGCAACAACCGGACGCAACCGTAAAGCATTTTGCTTTACAAAAATCTTTTGTAGTCATAACCTTCTGCCGTGGATAAATACAGATCATCGCCCTCAGGAGAAAACCATGTCGCAAATAGCAAGCTGCCCTCCACTCTCGGTAAGCGTTGAAGAAGCTGCCCGCTTGGTCGGCCACACTCGATCCGGGATTTACGAAGTCATTGCACTGGGTGAGCTGAAGGCATTCAAGCTCGGGAAGCGACGCCTAATTCTGATGACCGAACTCAAGAGCTGGATCGAGCGCGCAGCAAAGGAAGGTGCCCGATGAGCAAAGACACATCACCAAAGGCACAAGAAGAAATTTTAAGCGAGAGGGATCTGAAGCTAGAAAGTGTCGAGTCAGTGTTTGCACCACTGACCCGACTGTCACAAAGCAAATCTGAGCAGACCGCCATGCAACCGCCTAAGCATATCATCATCTACTTGCTAGACCACACGGGCTGCATCCTTGGTAGCTGCTGCTTGTCTAACGCTACATCTGTGATAGCACTTGAGTCATTCCGCTCCTACGGAGTCTGCCGAGTAGAAGTGCTATGCCCCCCTCACGCCAAGTTTGATAGGCACTCCCCTGAATGCAACTGCTACAGCACTCATTACAGCAAGGGTGAGGATTTCAGAACCGCAGGGTATGCCCAATGAACAACGCCCTGAGTTTTGCCCTACCTGAAGACTTGCTCTGCGTTAATCCAAGAGCAGAAGCCGGTGTACCCATCGACGCTATCACCTGCGCCATTGATCGCGCCGACTCGGTGCTGACGCTGCTGGAGGATCACTTCGAAAGCGAATCCTCGCGCCTCGCCAATCATGTGATCGCCGCCGTCCTATGGGACGTGCGCGGCACTCTCGGCCTGATCAAAACCCTCACCTTGCACGGTGACAACACCTCCATTCCGGCCGCGCAGAAAGGCGGTGCGCTATGACCACCTCTACCACGCTGGGTCACGCCACCTTTACTCGCGTGAACGCCACCGATTTAAAGTTGTTCCGGGTCAATGCCGGGATACCGGTCGAGGATGCACTGGAGATGGTTTCTCTTCTCCAGCATCACGCTAACCAGCTCAACTTCGACGCCGCCATGAGCGACAGCGGCGAGCGTTTCAGTTGGCCTGCTCTGTACCTTGGTGAGATGGCCAAAGCCTTGATCGATGACATCAACGACGCGCTGTTTTTGCCGAGGGCTGACGCATGAGCCAACGCCGGAGCAACTCCGCGAAACGCCCCAGCTTCGCCGACGTAAAAGCCGCTGCACTGAAAGACATTGATCGTGTCCTGACGCATTGGCTGCCCAACGGTAAGCGCGTGGACAGCGGCAAGGAGTACACCGCTCCCAATCCGACCCGCAGCGACAAACGCGCTGGTTCACTCAAAATCAGTTTGAGCAAGGGCACCTGGTCCGACTTCGCCACTGGCGACAAGGGCGGCGACCTGATCGATCTGGTGCGCTATCTGGACGGCGGCACCGACATCGAAGCCTGTAACAAACTGGCAGATCTGCTCAACGTTTCGCCCGGCGCCGCCCAGGCGAAGCAAGCGCCCGCCAAGACAAAAGCACCTGAGTGGAGTGCCATTCAGCCGATCCCGGCCGAGGCCATGAACAAGTGCCCGGCCAAGCACCGGCAGCACGGCGCGCCGTCCAAGGTGTGGATCTACCGTGATGCGCAAGGCCAGCCACTCATGGCGCTCTACCGCTTCGACCTCACTCCTGATGACGACGGAAAGCCGAAGAAGGTCTTTGCTCCCCTGACATGGTGTCGGCGCGCCGATGGCCAAACCACACAATGGCGCTGGCAGGGTCTGCCTGGCCCGCGTCCCCTTCTGCGCCTTGATGAACTGGCCCAACGCGCTGACGCACCGGTTGTTCTCTGCGAAGGCGAGAAAGCTGCCGATGCCGCCGCCGAACTGTTGCCGGGCTACGTGGCCACCTGCTGGCCGAACGGCTCCAACTCCTGGCACAAAGCCGAGCTGACACCGCTCAAAGGTCGCGACATTTTATTGTGGCCAGACAATGACGTCAGCGGCACAGCCTGCATGGCAACCGTAGCGGACAAGCTGCGCGAGAACGGCGCCGCGTCGGTGCGGGTCATTGCACTGGAGGTGTTCAAGCGCAAGCCCACGCTGAAGAGCGGCGCCGTTGCTTTCGCCAAAGGTGGTCAATGGCACGACGGCGACGATGCAGCCGATGCACTCGCCAAAGGCTGGACATCTGCCCATTTCGCGGAGCTGGAAAGCACCAGTGAACTGTTCGGTTGGGTTGTGGAAAAGTCGGAGCCTGAGCAGGCCAAGGCTAATCCGGAGCCGAAGGCTAAAGCAGCAGCCAAGCGTCCCGCTAAACCGAAAAATGATTTGATGCCCGGCGGTTTTCGCCTCACGTCAGAAGGCGTGTTTTATTCGGGCGACGATGGCGAAGCGCGCCCGGTGTGTTCGCCACTGGAAATCCTAGCCCGCACTCGCGACGACAAAGGGCAGAACTGGGGCCTACTGGTCGAGTTCGACGATCCCGACGGCGCCAAAAAACGCTGGAACATCCCGGCGCGCACCATGACCGGCGACTTCGGCAAAGACGTACTTGGCCCATTGGTAGACATGGGGCTGCGTCTGGCCGGTAGTCGGTCCGGACGCAATGCACGAAACGACCTGCAAAGTTACCTCGGCGGATTCGACAGCGCGCAACGGGCACGACTGGTCACTCGCTTGGGCTGGCACGACAGCGCCTTTCTACTGCCAGAGCAACAGGTCGGCGCGCACAGCGAACACCTGCACTTCTACGAGGCCGGTTCTCAGCTTCCGCCGATCAGCGAAGCGGGCACGCTTGAGCAGTGGCAGGAGCAGATCGGCGCCCTGTGCGTTGGTAACCATCGCTTGGCTTTTGTTGTCGGTGTGGCCTTTGCTGGCCCGCTGCTGCACATGCTGGGCCATGAATCGGGTGGCTTTCACTTGTACGGCGATAGCTCCGGCGGCAAGACCACGCACCTGCAAGTTGCCGCCTCGATCTACGGCGGGCCGCGTCTGGTGCGCTCGTGGCGCTCCACCGACAACGCGCTCGAATCCATCGCCGCCGCGCATTCCGACGGGCTTCTGGTGCTGGATGAAATCGGCATGTGCGATCCACGCATCATTGGCGAAACGGTGTACATGCTCGGCAACGGCACCGGCAAGGCCCGCGCCAACGATCGAGGGCAAGCAGGCCGACAGGTACAGGAGTGGCGTTTGCTTTTTCTCTCCACCGGCGAGAAGACGCTGGCGCAGCACATGGCCGAAGCCAACAAAGAACTGAAAGCAGGCATGGAGGTGCGCATGCTCGCGGTCCCGGCCGATGCGAGCAAAGGCCTCGGCATGTTTGACGCGCTTAACGGCTTTGAGGATGCGGCGGCGCTTGCCGATACGCTCAAGGCACGGGTAGCGAAGTACTACGGCACACCGCTCACCGCCTTCCTCACGGCGCTGTGTGAACCCGGCAAACGTCACGGTTGGTCCGCCATCCTGCGCCGTACGCTGGAAGGGTTTATCGCCCAGTCGCTACCGGCCACGGCCAGCGGACAGGCACACCGCGCAGCCGCTCGCTTCGGTCTTGCGGCCGCAGCGGGTGAGTTGGCCACCGCGATGGGCATCACTGGCTGGCCTGATGGAACGGCCACCACCGCCGCTCGCGTGTGCCTCAACGCATGGATGAACGAGCGTGGCGGTGCCGGTAACTTCGAGGGCGATGCGATCTTGGCGCGGCTGCGCCAAGTCATCGAACGCTTCGGTGAAAGTCGTTTCACCCGCTGGGAATCGGCGGCGGCAAAGATCGACGAACACGGCCCGCGCACCATCGACCGGCTCGGCTTTCGCAAGACGCTGGAACACGGCCTAGGCGACTCCTTGCACACCACCAACACCTACTACGTTCTGCCCGAAGCATGGCGATCCGAGATCTTTCGGGGCATGAACATCAACGCAGTGAACAAGGAGCTGTTACAGCGAGGCGCTCTAGAGCCTGGGAGCGATGGCAAGGCATATAGCTTGGTTCGATTACCCGGCCTAGGCCCGCAACGCTGCTACATCGTGAGAACGATTCTCGGATTGGATGAGAGCGAGGCTAGGGCTGCCTGACGGCACTCTGTTGATCGAGGTAGCGCCGGCTTGTGTCCGGCCTCGCCAGCCACTCAACCAACCCACAATCGAGAACAGAGATTAAACACATGAACGAGATTCAAGACCTGAAAGACCGTCGCGACCAACTGCGCAGCGAGGCAGAACGGCTGCACGCCGAAATGCTGCCACTTGAGACCGTGCTGGAAAGTGACGATCCCATCGAACCGGATCGGAAACGTGAACTGCGGGACAAGTACAACGAACTGAAAAGAAATTTCGATTCGCGCAATCTCAATGCCGATCTATTAGACCGGCGGATCAGTCGCCGTGAAAACCTCGCCAATTGCGATTCCCTGATGGCGGGTTACATCGGGGTGATGAACAACTGGAAGGCCGATGAGCAGGAGCTAAACGAAAAGCGCCAGAGCCTCAGCACCCGCCTGGAGCAGATCCAACAACAAGCTGAAGAGGACATGACCAAAGCCCGTCAGGCAGAAACGGACGCTGCCACCGCGTACGCGCAGGCCGTTGCATGGGGTGACACCGAAGGCGAGAAGACCGCCAACACTGATGCGCAAAAGGCAGCGAAGAACCTCACGGCGGCCGCCGAGCATAACCGTCGGCAAACTCTGATCATGGCCGCGCTGGAGCAGGAACTGGTCACCGTAGACAAATACATTTCCGAAGCACAGGAAACGCACCGGGGGATAGAACGCGACGCTTTGTGGCTCTCACGGACGGTACTCGAGGAGCAATGGAACGAGGCCGCTAAAGCGTTGCTCGAGGTAGGCGGAAAGCTGTGGGCCAATTACAACCTGCTGGGACATGATCCGGTAGGGCTAATGAAACTGGCCGTACCCGAACAAGGCGAAAATCATGGGCGGTGGGGATGGCACGAGCTGATAGACCGCTCTCGTCAATACAGCGCGCTCGACTTAGTGCAACTAGACACCCTGCCGATAGCGCAACAGCCAGCAGATATGAACAATCCAGAAGAACGCAAAGATGAAAGTAATGTACAAACCTATACAGAACAGCGCGAGCTGGTCTGACACGCTCAAAACTCGGAAAGCCCATCTGAGTGCTTTGCTGAAAACCATCGACGCGCGTGCGGGCAAAACCAGTCAGATACAAACGCTAACCATCAATGCGATTAAAGCGGAAATGGTGCATATCGATAGCCAACTGAACCGCCGGAAATAGTGCAGAACTTGTAACCCGCACTACCATCCAAATAAGCACGCATGATCTCACTGAACAAGGGAAACAACATGTCCAAACTCGCAGAATACCGTCAGCTGGAAAAACATCTCGCTGAGCAACTCCAGGCACTGGAAGCACTGAAAGGTGACGACGGACTGAAGAAAGAAATCGAGTTCGAAACGAAGCTGCGCAAGCTGCTTGAAAACTATGGTTTCAGTCTGAAGCACATCATCAACATTCTAGAGCCGCAAACCAAGGCTCAGCGTCAAGCCGCAGGTCCGGCCGTCAGCACACGCAAACCACGCGAACTCAAGGTGTACAAAAACCCGAATACTGGAGAAGTAATCGAAACCAAAGGTGGGAACCACAAAGCTTTGAAAGAGTGGAAAGCAAAACACGGTGCCGACGTCGTAGAGGGATGGCTGAAGAAGTAAAACAGTTTCATCTGAAAAAGGGCCCAGGCGGGCCCTTTTTAGTTCATCCCGCCTCTTGGCCGCGGGCCTTTATAGGCTGATCTGGCTGAATAAGTAACTTCAGTTGCTTCATCACTTCACGTAACTCTTCTGAGGCCGCCTTAATGCTTTCCTGCTTCGGCATATCAATCCCATGGACAAGCCGATTTCGGAATTCTTGAATCCGCTTAGCTGCCTGGCCGAGCGTGGGTCCGGTTTGTGGAAAATATTGATGGAGCATCGGAACCAAACGCGCGGGTGCCCACAGCTTGGAATCACCGGACACCTCTTTCAGTAATGTGGTGAGCAGCCGCTCATAGTCCACCCACAACTGAACGAACTCACCGATTGCCTCCTGCTGTTGACGAGTCTCGCCCGTCACCAAAGATACTGCAGGCGTAGGCTCTACTCGTCGAATTTGCTCATATGTGGCGTACCGGCCAGGATCCTCGATCAGAACTTGGTCTATCACTTGCTCAGACAATGGGCGTTTTTCGAAGTCGTTATGCAGAGGCTGCACGTACTGAGCTAGGGTTTCGGGCTTGTTCAAGCCCAGCGACTTCAGCAGGTCAAATAATGTATCAACCCTACCCATCGCCGCTTCCGTGACGGTTGCCTCACCCAATGCAGCTCTAGCGAGTTCTATCAATGACGCCGCCAAGTCATAGTGATTAGAAAATTCACGACCTTGAGTAGACGCTCTTTGCTCACCAGCTCTTTGCAGCCGCTCTAGCGCAATTTCGCCGGACAGAACCAAGCCATTAAGCTCGTCTAAAATTGAATACTCTTCAACCGACAACTCACCTTGAAGCGGCTTGTATACCAAGTCATGCTCCACCTCTGACCATGCATGCATAAGCACAGAAGCGACCTGAATCTCGACTTTTGCCTCGGCATACCGCTGATTGGAGTCATGCAACGAAGCCTCTTTCAAAACCACACGGTAGTGTGTGGCCCAGTATCCAGAAAACCGCTTTTTATAAGATGGTGCTGCAGCTGTTGGAAACTCTTTTGGTGCCTCGGTCAGGTCGAATAACCCTTCAATTATACGACCGACCTCTTGCCGCTCACCAGGAAAGTACAAGGCAACCCGAACCCCAGCTAGGTCAACAATATCGTCGAAAATCGCAGAGACGGTCCCATATTGGCGCTTCAACGCGCGCTGTCTAACCTTTGCCTCCAGACGGGTCGGATTTTTCGCTCGAGAGGTAACAATTGCTCGCACGCCCGCTGACCGCAAATTAGCCTCAAGGCTCTGAGCGACCATGCGACAGGCTTGTTCGTAGAAATCGTATTCCTTGCGGTAGCGGGAGATAAACTCTGAGACGAGATCCAAGATATTCTTCCATTGAATTAAGCTGCCGCGCGCTATCGGCATTACACTTGCCAAGCACTTGGTTGGATAGCAGGCAAGGTAGCGGATAGCCACCACAATGTCTACGAATGGCCCGCTCCCCTGATAGCGGCGGATAGTCATTCGATAGGGTAGGTCGGCTATTCCCCGTTCTATATGTCGAATAGCTAAGGGTAAGGGTGATCGCCTTCTACCATCTGTTCCCAATCGAGACAACAGGCAGCAACCGGCCATAAGCGTTCTTTGTAACCTTTCACATATACCGCATCGTAGAACTGGTACGACTTGCGGAGACGCGGTGCGACACCCGTTGCGTCCATCAATCATGACGCCAAAAAGGAGGCATGGATGGCTCCTTACCGCTAATGCTGCAGATAACTTTTAATTAACTCCCCTCGATCTTACCCAATATATCCTCCGCTTTTTCTACATTCATAACTCGCACCATAGACTTCCCAAAGCCCAACGGAAAGATTGGATTTGATGGATCTATAGAAGCAAAGAACTCCAGCAAAATCGTTACTGACTGTATATAGCGGTATACGCACTCCGCGAACAATTCTTCTAATATTGCATCTGTATTACTGGACTTGCTGTGTATGATCTCATTCCTTAGTCTTTCAAGACTCTTGAAGTCGGGCCAAAAACTCTCTGATTGAGGTGGCGAGCATTTTAGTATCGACGGCAATATGGACGACACTTTCTCTGAGGTGGAGACCCATCGCTCTATTTGCTCTTTATTGTAATGCTCTGTAGATTTGTTTGTGGACTTTTTATATATGTATGAATCAGGGATTCCCGCATTGCAAAATGACTCTACCGCCTTATATGAAAATATTATTGCTGTCTGTATGCCCTCAAGATAATCATAAGCCAGGCCCACATTATGATCGTATATCGACTCAGTGGATTCCGATAGTCGCTCGAGATCCACTTTGATTTTTTTTGATCGTTGCAACGATTTAGTTGCAACACTTATCGCCAGAGCAATCTCATTAGGGACCGCTAGCGTAATTGTATTTAAACCAATTCTTGGCTTTATTATCTTCTGAAAAAAAGCTGTTTTGTTTGTGGATGTCTCGTGAATGCCGATAGGTTTATTTGCGCGTCTATCAGGCGCCGGCACAACTTCAGAAGGATCGTCTGCATTGCTTATGTGATGAACGCAAATCAACTGAGTATGTAGTTTTAACAATTTTCACTCCGACACCTAGACAATTAGTTGGCCTGCCCTCCGGCGTTATACGAATGGCTGCTACAATTCGGAAATAGCAGGTGCGTATACCCTATAGGAATTCCTTTTTTCGAATCTCACATTCGGCCAGCACATTATCCAGCCATGTCTCATACCAATACCATGTATTCATTACAGTGACACCAAAACCTTTGCCTTGTTTCTTTGCTCCTGTGGATTGCCACATTTGCGTGTGATGCATCATATTGAATCGTGGGTAGCCCGCTTTCTGTACTTTTTCGACAATCTTCGAAGGTAAATATTTAGGACGCTCAGTCTCCTTGATCTGGATGTATTTAGTATTCATTCCTTGGGCCATTTCAGATCCTGGCTTGATAAACTCAATAACCTGGTCTGCCTGGCCTTTATGATTCGCTGTTTTAGGAACAAAGAAAACACGGTAAGAAAATTTCGGATCATTGAACTCCTCATCGGTTAGAGCCAAGTCAAATGCAGTTATATAGGCTCGGATGTTTTCAGGCAGGCCATCTGCTTGGGACAATCTGTCCACCTGATCCTTATTTAAGGAGGAGAACTGAAGACTAAAAGATAAGTGCCTATCTATACCGAAGCCGGCGCCGAATAACGACTTTATAAGCTCATTATAGTTTAGGCAGCAGGCTTGAAACCTAGCACTTAAGAACTGATCTATCCTGGTTGTCATTTGGTGCTCGATCTCATGCCTCAAACCGATTAGGAATCGGAGGTTATTCGCAGCACTCAAGTCGACCGGTGACTCTGGTTGATTCAAGCATTTCTCTAGCTCCCAATGCTTTACAGCACCCTTAGCAGTTTTGTGAAATTTCTTTCGCGCGCCTTCCATCTTGAAGTAGCGATATTCAATGCCCTTTTTTCGATAAAATGCATGGAGGAGATAAGTCCAAGAGATCATCATCAAGACTATAAATATTTCAGACTTAAACGTGAGCGCAGGGTTATTGAATATCTGTACCGAAGCGAGGGCCGCTTCTCTGGATTTCTTTATAAGTTCGCCGGCTACAGAACCAACCGATCGCACTCTCTTCTCTGCCGCCATTCTGATCATCCTTGGAGTGAATGATATTTATTAATTTCATGTGCAATTACGCGAGAAAGGCCATTGTGCGCGCTCGGAATATTCTTCTCTTCCTGGAAACCATAGCGACAGATGGCTGAAAATCCAGTCTGAGCCTACGATTGGCTGCATCGAGCTGCCATCCCGCTCCAACACTTGGCCATACGTGGATGCACGAACTAAATCCTTTCCTATGAATGGCTTTCACATGTCGCTGTCGGAGCAGCTACAGAACCGCCCTGCAGGAGTGACCGCTTTTGGCTGTGGATTCAACCGCTCGAACACGCTAGTAGGGCTCGCCCCAGGTAGCACGTGAATCAGAGGTACGATCAACACCGTTCTGAACGTATAGGCCGGGCTCGACACATTTTAACCACCGGTCCTTCAATGAAAGATCAATCCGGCCAAGTAAGCTGAAATTCTCCGCGTGATCCGACCCGCACGTGCAGTCGTCCTCATGCGTAACACGCTCCCAACCACCATTGCTGTCGATCCGATAATGCAATCCATAGAAGCGTCCGACGCCAATGATGCGCAGTCCCGGATGATCAACTCCATACTCAAAAACACAGACAATGTCCTCAGGCATCTTCACGATTCCGACGCCCTTCCCATATTGTGTGTCCATCCCATGGTAAACAAGACCATCCAGCTCGATAGAGATCTCGTCGTACTCCTCAAGCAGCTTGTTGATCTCCGGAAGGATGAAGCGAGGCGTACTAGCTCCGTAATACAACGAGCTACCGCACAGAAGCTGGGCCATTTGTGTGGCGGTCGCGGTCTTGCAATCTGGCGGAGGCGGAAGATCTCTGGTCCAGAATGGTCGATACATCGCGCTCCGAGGCGGCATGTGCTTTTGAAGGTGCCTGGAGTACTCCGGAAGCTCCAGCGATCGCCGGAAGGCCTCGAGGCCATCATCTGGGACGTGTCGCATCTTTTCCCAAGGCATCGCCAGCAGCTCGTGATACACAGGATCGTCCGAAGGCTCAGGGAATAGCCAGCCAACGCTGTACTCCCCCGCGAAGTTGCGCAGAACCTCTGCCGACGCGGTGATATGACAAAGAATGCAATCACCATTTAGACCACTCTGAATCAAAGGGCCAACCATGTACGCGTCTTGTCGCACGTATCGCGGCGCTCCTAGGTCTGTGGCAATTTCTGATAGGTGAACCGCCTGAATTCCGGACTGTCGAAGCGACTTCTGGCATATTAGGTAGAGGTGACCGACGTCCTCGGTTGGTACAAACCACGCATTGAGTGTGCGCAGCCAAACCGGGTCTTCGAAACAGTCTTCAACCAAGTTAACTGCGATCTTTGACTCAAACCTATTGCTTGCAAACCAAGCGGCAACGCGCGGATCACCGGAAGCGTCTAGGAAGAACGAGCGAAACCCATAGTGCTGTAGGATTGCTTGGTTGGTGGCTATATCGCCGGTCTCCTTCCAGCCGAGTACTAGATGCTGCAGGGCCCTCTTTGCGTAATAAGTCCACTTAATCATCAGATCGGGCACGCACCCCTGACGCTGAAATGAGGTTGACAATGAAGGGAAACCATTAGAACTCGGGTAGTGCTGGGCTTGCCCCCTGTAAAGAACGCCGGGTCCAAATCGTTCGATAGTCACCCTGAGCTCTTCAAGTGTCTCGCAATGCAGCCTTTCCATGCTCCCTCCCTTTGCCCGGCACTCAGGCTCGGCCGGCCCCCGGCGCTAACACAGCTTAACCTAGACAGCCACCGCTATCCTTACCTATAGGTGATAATGTCCTTTATCACATGTAGAACAAAAAGGACTCACGCCGATGGCCCGCGCTAAAGCTCCCACCACTACCGTCGCTCCCAAACTCAAATTGACCCCAGACCAAATACAGCGGGGGATTCAACGCCTTCAAGATCGCATAACCGAGTTGGGAGGTTTTGATGTATCAGAACTCAATGGTGAGGGAGACTCACCAAAACTGACCGCCCTCGCAACGTCGATTCAAGACACCCTAGAGCGATGCTTTGGTGAAAACACCTCGGTTTATTACCGCCTCTCATCCGCAGCAAACCTGCACTTCTTCCCTGGGTATTACTCATCTGACTACCCGCTTAGGCATCATTACGTGACTGGCACTCAGGAAAATATCCAGCAAGCGATCCTAATGCTTGCAGAGGCGCAGCGAACGCTTAGGGAAGACCTCGCGGACCACGATCATGCAGCGATTCCTGTTTCTTCTACCGACCTAGACAATGTGAAGCCAGCGTTATCACGCCGCGTATTTGTAGTGCATGGCCATGATGAAGGCGCACGCGAGACCGTGGCTCGATTTTTGATGCAGCTGGGCTTTGAGCCGATCATTTTGCACGAGCAAGCCAACCAGGGCCGTACGGTCATGGAGAAGGTCGAAGCACATGGACAAGTGGATTTTGCCGTGGTGCTGCTGACGCCGGACGACGAGGGTTGCGCCAAGGGTGGCACGCCGGAGCCGCGAGCCCGGCAGAACGTCCTGCTGGAGTTGGGCTATTTCCTGGGTCGCCTCGGACGCGACAAGGTGTGTGCACTGAAGCGTGGCACAGTGGAGATTCCCAGCGATTTCGCTGGTGTGGTCTGGGAGTCCATGGAAGGTAACGGCTGGAAGCAAGCCTTGGGCCGTGAACTGGATGCTGCTGGTCATGAGATCGACTGGAACAGGGTCATGCGGGGCTAAGTGCTGGGTTTCCTAGGTTCCAGGCGATTGACTACACGCGTAACATCTTTCCACAGTGTTACACCAAACATAGGTGAGACTCAAAATAGGTGTTACTAAATTTTTATCCTTTAAATTCAACGAGTTAAATGAATTTGTAACACCTGTAACTCACGTAACACGATATTTGACAGGTATCTGTCCCCGCTCCCCGTTAGCAATGAACTCCACCAGCGAGGCGACTCCATAAGGAGCCGGGGCCCCTGACGCATTAAGACACACACGGGGTCGGAAACCCGCGGGAATGTGTTAGCGAAAAGGTGCCCAGCTTAGTGAACTGGTGAACCGGGTGAACTCACAGTTCACCAGTGCAATTGCACAAGGTCTTGAAATGTTGCCGGGGCCCCTGGGCAATTCTGAACGACACGGGGCAGAAAACCCGCGCGATCTTGGTAGTGGCTGATTTTTCTACATTGGTTGACAGGTTGACTCGGTTGACAGCTCGGTGTGTGCGTAATCAGCAACACAAAGGGTCATCATTACCGATGCGGTAACGATGACCCTTTTTCAACCGAATTCTTTCAATTTCAACGACTGAAATTTCAGTAACTTTGGAAACCTCCCACTAACTCAGTCACGCGGGTTTCCGACCCCGTACCCTTTGAAAGTCCCCAGGGTCCCCGGCGGTTTTCTGCCCGATCCGGTCGATCAACTCGGCATTCGACTGCCATGCCCTCCCCCCATCCCTTTGGAAAGACGGACATACCTGCAAAGGGTTCAGCTAGAGAGATCCCGCGAGTTCGATAACCCGTGTAGGGGGCGGCCCTCGGGGAGGACCCGTAAAAATCGGCGCCCTGCCCGGCCTGCCACCCTCAAAAAGCTCGAGGCCCCACTGTGTCTTCTGGCGTACCATTTAGATTAAGTACCGCTACAGACCGCCTACAGCAAATCATGCCGGATCATTGCCCTATGTAGGTCCATCACATAAGTTCATCCACTTGGCGGTTTAGCGTTCGTATAGCCGGGTAGCGACATCAGAGTGAAGTATCAGATGCCGCCAACCAATAGGACTTCTCCGTCGCTGGAGGAGACGTAGCCACAGAGGGCAAGGGGTGCCCCCTCAAACCGTGTTACCGGTGTTACACGCGTTACGAAAAACACTAACACATTGTAATTAAAGGACTTTTCATGCGTTACACGTTCGCACTGCGTGATCGAAAGGTGGTGTTACATCACTGATAGGTGTTACACCCGAGCAAAGCCGGGTGATGACATTTGAAAGGCATCCGATGCCGCCAATTCTCCCTCGCTGGAGGAGGCGTTGCTATAGGGGCAAGGGGACGCACCCCCTCAAACCGTGTTACAGGCAGTGGCATCCGAGCAACAGAACTTCTCGCAAATTGTTCGACTACAGCTGTGCGCGGATCAGGGACGGTGAACCATCGTTACCTAACTAAAATTTCCGTGCGATTCCATAATTTACGTGCCCCTTCACTGTTAAGGTCATCCATAACGGCTCTACCCGCGCCGTCAGCTGTGGGGTAGACATTCGCTCCACTGAATCCCGCCTTGCGACACAGCTGAAGTAATTTGACGGACTCGTAAACTGGCAGGGTGAACTTAATCATCGGGCCAGGGATATCGGCAAAATACTCTTCTAGCCCTTGCACTGTGAACTGGCCGGCGCGGAATCCCGAGTGAGGATGAACAGTGAACAAACCACCCTGCGCGGCAAGATGCCTACTAATTGCGCCCGGCGAATTGTGTAGAGTAATTTTGGGATGAAGCCCAAGCTGATCACGGTTCATCGCCCAGATAGCTAAGCGCTTCGTATCAGACCAATTTGCATAGTCGGCGATCGCAGAGCTGGCCGCAAAGTAAAGGGCCGTGAAAGGTTTAGTCGTCCAATCAAGTAAGCGCGTTGGCACTCCATGGTGCTGGGCCATTGCCATCAAATCCAGCACGTGAGGATTCGGCCAAAGTGACGGATCTTTGTAGTACCTATCAGCCGTCTGCGTATTGATCGCAAACTCGCGGAAGCCTTGAGAATCATTGGGGATGGAAATACCGATAGCATCACAGTGATCCGCAAAGCTGCTCAAAATGATCAGTTCAAAAAAAACCATCTCACTGGCATCAACCATATCGTCATAGGACGTAATGGGTGGCTGGTTGCGAGGGCGCAGGATGGAGGGAATCAGTGACCAACTCGCGTCAGCCTGGCCTCGATAAATGAAGTTCTCTGGTCCATCGGTAAGCTTAGCTGTCGGTGATAGAGCCAGCCATAGATCTTCCGCCGTCTCAAAGTTGCGCTCAGTAAACGATGCGTGCTTTCTCACAACCCCCCCACCTTAAAGTAACCTTCCTTTTCGCACAAAAAAGCCCCGCTAGGTAAACCGTAGCGAGGCTTTTAGATTCCTCCTGCTGTCACCCTGCTGTCACGAGAAAAACCGTTAAACACGAGAAAGGCCGGAGAGGCGCTAAATATATGGTGTCCCAGGGCAGGTTCGAACTGCCAACCTTCCCCTTAGGAGGGGGATGCTCTATCCAATTGAGCTACTGGGACACACGCTTTGTCGCAGCAGACGCTGCATGACGGACGGCGTGCATGTTAACCACCGAACCCCGATTTGTCATGTCGTCCGTAGGGCTTTTTAAGTGTAGGCAGGCGCCCCGCGATTCTGCGGGAAGAATTACCGTGCATTTTGCACGCCGCCTAAAAAGCCATCAATGCAGATTGCAACCCGCACAATCCGAAAAACTCGCTCAAATGCTTGTTTTTAAAGGACTTAACAGAGGTTAGACTATTGGCACGACGGCTGCTTTGTCTGTTCTATAGAAGAACAATCGGAGCCACGCCCATGAACAGCACTCTTTTGCTTGCAAACGCAATTGCTCTGGCGGTTTTGGTGAGCTTCCATTTTATGCCCGCAAGCGACTCGCCGGAGCCATTGGCTCAGCGCATGCCGCATTACTTGCAGGTACAAAAAGCTCCCCAACTGGCGGTACTTAGCGATCAGAGCATCTCTACCCCGCAGGCCGTCAGTAACTCTGAGCAGGTGCGACCAGCACTGACCTCCGAACATCTGGTTTTTTGAAATATCTTCAGGAGTACAACATGTCCAAGTCAGCTGCGGGATTTCTGATCCTCGCCATTTTGAGTGGCGATGTGCATTTATCGCTGTTCGAGGGCGCTGAAATCACCCTGCCCCTGATTGGCTGCGCCGTTTTTGCCGTGCTATTTGTGCTGGCACTGGCAGCAGGACGAAAAATCAAATTTGATCCGGTTTTACGCTGAGCCTGATCAGACGCAAGAGAACATTGACAGCGTCCGCCAAGTCTCCGGAATTGTCGACAAGATGAACTGGCCCATCACTTGATCTCCTATCCTTGAATAACGCATTGCGAGCGAGTCTTGCGTCAATTTGTTCAAGCGTTTCCCTACCACGCTTGAGCAGACGCTCTCGCAGCACTTCATCCCTGACCGTCAGCAAAACCGGCACCAGCGCTGGATAGCATTCCATCGCTTGACGCAGATTGGCCCGAGAGCCATTGACCAGTACATGCTGTCCAGCACTGAGCCGTTGATCCATTTCCACGGGAATCCCGTAGGCAAGACCATTGGCACGCCAGGCCAGCGAGAAATTGCCTGCATGCTCGCGACGCTCGAACTCTTCCGGTGTTACACCGATAGCATCCTCCCCTACCGATTCGGAAGATCGTGTGATCACCCGGCGCATCACCTGGCAATTCAAAGCACGTAATGGCTCCCGAGCTGCCTCAATCACACTGTCCTTGCCTGAACCGGAAGGCCCCATCAAATAAATTAACTTGCCATCCATCCTGAAAACGCCCTCCAGCGGGTGCCTGCCACTAGTAAATCGGCAATTTGCCACTATCCTGTACAGGTAAGGAACAAGGATGCAGAACCCACATAGCATGCACGTTCTGATGCCTTCGGACATCAATTGATGTGCGGCAGGAAGCGGGCAAGGATGCGGACAGAGGCGAAGATTTCAAACCAGTCCGCATTTCTGATAATTGGTGCTGGCATTACGCCTTTACCCAGCTCAATATTTGTCACAGAATTGACGCCAATGATCTGGCAATTTTGAGGCATGATGCGGGCCTCTTAACAATTCAGGTTGAACCATTTGGCGCGGATGCTTGTCCTACCACACATCCTGCGGCCAATCCCGAGAACCGCTCCCCTGAACTAACCGGTTAAATATATGCGCCCATTGAAACAGGCAATTTATTCCAGCCGTACGGCTGACAAGTTCGTCGTACGTCTGCCAGACGGAATGCGTGAACGCATTGCCGAGGTGGCTCGCAATCATCATCGCAGCATGAACTCCGAGATCATTGCGCGCCTTGAGCAGAGTCTTATTCAGGAAGGTGCACTGGGCGAAGAGCTGAGCATGCGCCTGGACAGCCCGGAGCTGTCGTTGCACGAGCGTGAGTTGTTGCAACGTTTCCGCCAGCTATCTCATCGTCAGCAAAATGCTTTGGTGTCCTTGATTGCCCATGACGCCGAAATGGCAGCAGACGCGTCCTGAGCCATACCGAACATCTCAAGCCAGCTTAACTGCTGGCTTTTTTTTGCGCGGAATTTGAGATTTCGCAGACACAAAAAAGCCCGCCAATTGGCGGGCAGTTTCGCTAATACCGGTCAGAGCAGGAAGATAGTCGCCAGCCCCAGGAAGATGAAGAAACCACCACTGTCCGTCATCGCAGTGATCATCACACTCGCCCCCATCGCCGGATCTCGCCCCATCTTTGCCAGAGTCATAGGGATCAACACCCCCATCAACGCAGCCAGCAACAGATTCAGCGTCATCGCTGCCGTCATTACCACGCCCAACGACCAACTGCCGTAGAGCAGATAAGCAACGACGCCGATCACACCGCCCCAGACCAAGCCATTGATCAAGCCCACCGCCAACTCCTTGCGCATCAGACGCGAGGTATTGCCAGTGCTTACCTGATCGAGCGCCATGGCGCGAACAATCATGGTTATCGTCTGGTTACCGGAATTGCCGCCGATACCCGCCACGATCGGCATCAGCGCTGCGAGCGCTACCAGCTTCTCGATCGAGCCCTCGAACAGACCGATCACTCGAGAGGCGACAAACGCGGTGATCAAATTGATCGCCAACCACGCCCAGCGGTTACGTAGAGATTTCCAGACCGAAGCGAAGATATCCTCTTCTTCGCGCAGACCGGCCATGTTGAGAACTTCGCTTTCGCTTTCCTCACGAATCAGGTCGACCATTTCGTCGATGGTCAGACGTCCGATCAACTTGCCGTTCTTGTCGACTACAGGGGCCGAGATCAAGTCGTAACGCTCGAACGCCTGCGCGGCGTCATAGGCATCTTCGTCCGGGTGAAAACTCACCGGATCGCTGGCCATCACGTCGGCAACCTGTTTCTCCGGATCGTTGACCAGCAGACGCTTGATCGGCAGCACACCCTTGAGCACGCCGTCGTAATCGACCACAAACAACTTGTCAGTGTGGCCGGGGAGCTCTTTGAGTCGACGCAGATAACGCAGAACCACTTCGAGACTGACATCCTCACGGATGGTCACCATCTCGAAATCCATCAACGCACCGACCTGCTCCTCGTCGTAAGACAGAGCCGATCGTACGCGTTCACGTTGCTGGTTATCCAGGCTCTCCATCAGCTCATGGACGACGTCTCGCGGCAGCTCGGAAGCCAGGTCAGCAAGTTCGTCGGCGTCCATGTCCTTGGCCGCAGCCAGGAGCTCGTGATCGTCCATGTCGGCGATCAGCGTTTCACGAACAGAGTCGGATACTTCGAGAAGAATATCGCCGTCGCGATCTGCCTTGACCAATTGCCAGAGCGTCAGACGATCGTCCAGCGGCAAGGCTTCAAGGATGTAAGCAACGTCGGCGGAGTGCAGATCATCAAGCTTGCGTTGCAGCTCGACGAGATTTTGTCGGTGAACCAGATTTTCGACGCGATCGTGATGCGCGCCTTCCTGGCGGTGAGTCAGGTCTTCGACGACCCGCTGACGCTGCAGCAGCTCGACGACCTGAGCCAGGCGATCCTGGAGGCTTTCTTGTGTTTTCTTTACTTCGATTTCAGACATAGGCGAACTCCACTCCCAGCAGCGGGGCACGCCGGAAGGATCAATCAGTCAATTCATGATTGGTGAAACGGGGTACTGAGTAACTACTGGGTAAGTCCATGGAGGTTTTCCATAAGCCCCGGCGGGGCTGACGGGCGCAATGATACACCGCCTGACGGTTTAAAACGTTAAAAAATCGCGGTCGAAACAAGCGCTTGCGAAACAAACCTGAGCGCTGCCCTGATCCCTGCAAATGCGACGACTCATCCTGAAAAGAAAACACACCAGCGCTGAAAGATGTAGCGTCTACCCTTGAGCGTAGATCGTCATGGAGGACGTCGAATGCCATTGAAACCATCCCACCTTGTGCTCACCTGCCTACTCTGCCTGCCTCCCACCGGGGCCGCCCTTACCCTCCATCGCTGCGAAGCCGTCGATGGCAGTATCACCTTCACATCGATGAGCTGCGCCCAGGGAGAACGGCGCTCAGCACAGGAAGTCCACCCCTACTCACCCGGATCGGTTGTGGCAGTGATGCCGGAACACAACCACGAAGAAACATCAGGCATGACAACCAAAGGCCGCGAACCAGGCATCATTGGCCACACCGAAGACAAATGCGGAAATCTGATCGACGCCAGACAACGTCGCGCCGCGATCATAAATCAACGCGTGATTGCCGGCATGAGTCAGCAAGATGTCGAAAGCGCGCTAGGCAAACCGGACAAGGTGAATATTCGAACATCGACAACGAGCTATCGATACGACCTCAAGCGAGGCCGTAGTGCTCAAATAGAATTTGATGAGAGAGGATGCGTGAAGGCAAAAGCCAAATCGCGGACAGCAAAAAGCCCGCGTTAAACGCGGGCTTTTCGGTATATGGTGCACTCGACAGGATTC
>NZ_VCNJ01000103.1 GCF_005938625.1 Pseudomonas fluorescens | reverse complement strand
GGGTAAAGACCGGGTACATCCTTTACGTTTGAGACCGGGGACATGGTTTACAGGTATCAATTATGGTCAGGAGGTGCTGACCATGCCCTGGAATCAAGAGTCCCCAATGGATCAACGAGTGAAGTTAGTCAGCGACTGGCTTGGCGGCAGTTACACCAAGAGCCAATTAAGCCGGCGCTATGGCGTCAGCCGTCCAACCATCGACAAGTGGCTGGAACGGTATGCAGCGCTGGGCGTGGATGGCTTGAAAGAGCAATCGCGTAAGCCACTGAATTGCCCTCATCAAACTCCCGACGAAATCATTGCCACGCTGCTGACCAAGAAAAACGAGCATCCCGATCGGGGGCCTAAGCAGATCATTGATCGTCTACGCGTCTCCGATCCGGATATCCACTGGCCGGCCGCGAGTACCGCCGGGATATGGTTGAAGAAGGCTGGTCTGGTCACCGCGCGGCGCCCCTATCCCGTGCGCCCACGCGCTCCGACGCATTTGCGTCCGGTCGATCAACCCAATCAGACCTGGTGTGCCGATTACAAAGGGCAATTCAAAATGCAGGATGGCAATTGGTGCTATCCGCTGACCATTACCGACCAGATGAGTCGCTATCTGCTGCTTTGCCGGGCATTGCCCAGCACGCATGGGGAGCCGACGCGGCAGGGCTTCGAGTGGGCCTTCCGGGAGTTTGGGTTGCCGGATGTGATTCGCACGGACAATGGCGCTCCCTTCGCATCAACAGGTTTGGCGCGTTTGTCGAAGTTGTCGGTGTGGTTCATCAGGCACGGAATCCACGTCGAGACAATTACGCCTGGCCGTCCCGACCAAAATGGCCGGCACGAACGGATGCACCGAACGCTGAAAGCAGCGGTATTACGAACACCTGCTGAAAATCTTGTACGCCAGCAATTGGCTTTTGAGGATTTCATCCAGGACTTCAATCAGGTTCGACCGCACACCGCGTTGGACATGAAGCCACCTGCCTCGGTGTATAGCCCGTCGTTACGACCATACCCCGGTTACCTGCCAGCGGTTGAATATGGCACTGACGTTGAAGTGCGTAAGGTTCGTTCGAACGGAGAGTTCAAATGGAAAGGACAGCTGATTTTTCTGGGGGAGGCACTGATCGGCGAAGAGATCGCGCTGAAGGAGGTGGCTGATGATGTGTGGGAGTTGTACCTTTGCACCTTCTGTTTAGGCAGGCTTGAACGCGGCGCTAAACGCGTAGCAAGCCTGGAAAAGGTGTAAACGATGTCCCCGGTCTAATGTGTAAAGGATGTACCGGTCTCTACA
>NZ_VCNJ01000102.1 GCF_005938625.1 Pseudomonas fluorescens | reverse complement strand
ACTCCTCGCCGAACGCGGCCTTGGCTAACACCCCCGCACTGATCGTTCCCACGCTCCGGCGTGGGAATGCAGCCCGTGACGCTCCGCGTCACTGGACGCGGAGCGTCCCTAGAGGCATTCCCACGCAGAGCGTGGGAACGATCAACGAGGGGTGGGCCGACTGGCGGCGCTTGTCAGGAAAATCCTACAGGAGTACAAATGTACTCCATGACGAACCTCACTCCCCGCCGTACCGCCATCCTGACGTTTATCCGCGATCGAATCGCCGAACACGGTCAGCCCCCAAGCCTCGCTGAAATCAGCGAGGCTTTTGGTTTTGCCTCACGCAGCGTGGCGCGCAAGCACGTGCTCGCGCTCACTGAAGCCGGTTTTATCGAGGTCAACCCGCACCAGGCCCGCGGCATTCGCCTGCTCGGGCAAGCGCCGCGTCCGGAGCTGCTCGACATCCCCGTGCTTGGCCGCGTCGCTGCCGGTGCGCCGATTGGCGCCGATGCCGACATCCATAGCCGCTTGCTGCTCGATCCGGCGCTGTTCTCGCGCACACCCGATTACATGCTGCGGGTGCAGGGCGATTCGATGATCGAGGACGGCATTCTCGACGGTGATCTGGTCGGCGTGAAGCGCAATCCCGAAGCACTCAACGGCCAGATCGTCGTGGCGCGGCTCGACGGTGAAGTCACCATCAAACGCTTCGAACGGCTCGGCGATGAAGTGCGGCTGTTGCCACGCAACCCGGCGTACCAGCCGATTGTCGTGCGCGACGATCAGGATCTGGCCATCGAAGGGGTGTTCTGTGGTCTGGTGAGGCAAGGCTGATGGGCGCCGTCGTTGCGTTGGACACGCTGTTCAATGGCGGCCAGGTCTGGAAGGGCCGACCTGCGCCGCCGGCCGCCAGCCCGCAACCGACCGGGCACGCTGCGCTGGACGCCGCATTGCCCAGCGGTGGCTGGCCGGAAGCGGCGCTCAGCGAAATCCTGTTGGCCGGCCCCGGTGTCGGCGAGCTGCAACTGGTCTGGCCGACGCTGGCGCGGTTGTCGGCGGCAGGCGAGCGCATCGTACTGGTGGCGCCGCCATTCGTGCCGTACCCGCAAGCGTGGGCAAACGCCGGGGTCGATCTGCGTCAGTTGTCGGTGATCCAGGCCAGTGAGCGCGATGCCTTGTGGGCGGCGGAACAGTGCCTGCGTTCGGGCAGTTGCGGCGCGGTGCTGTGCTGGCCGCACAAGGCCGATGACCGCGCATTGCGCCGTTTGCAGGTGGCGGCGGAAACCGGCCAGACCCTGGCGTTTGCATGGCGCCCGTTGAGCGAGGCGGTCAACCCGTCACCGGCGGCGTTACGGATTGCCATTGATGCCAAACCCGCGCAGTTGCGCGTCCTCAAGTGCCGTGGCGGACTGGCGCGTGCGGCGCCGATTGCCTTTGCCGTGGGTCATTGAGGTCGTCATGCGCTGGGTGTGTATTCTTTTTCCGCAATTGGCCCTCGACGCCGTGCAGCGTCAGCGCCCCGATCCCGATGAGCCGTTGGTGCTGCTCAACGGCCCGGCCCAGCGCCGGGTGCTGCAAGCGGTCAACCCGGCGGCGCGCAAACTCGGTTTGCGTCCGGGCCAGTCGATGACCGCCGCCCAAGCGATGAGCAAAGGGTTTGCCACTGCCGATTACGAGGTGGCTGAGGTCGAGCACTGGCAGCAATTTCTTGCTGCGTGGGCCTACCGTTTCAGCGCGCAGGTCAGCGTGCATTACCCGCGCACCGTGGTGTTCGAGATCGAATCGAGCCTGGGTCTGTTCGGTTCCTGGGCGCAGTTTGAAGCACGGTTGCGCAAGGAGCTGACCGATCTGGGCTTTCGCCATCGCATCGTTGCCGCACCGAATCCGGTGGCGGCGCGGGTACTGGCCAATGCTTACGACGGGCTGGTGGTGCCGGACGGCGAAGCCTTGCAGCACCATCTCGGCCAGTTGCCTGTCGATCGTGTCGGTCTGGAACCGGCCGTGGCCACGGCGTTGTCGCGCATGGGCCTGCGCAATCTCAGTCAGGTGCAAAGCCTGCCACGTCAGGCGCTGGCCCGGCGCTTTGAAGCGCAGATGCTCAAACACCTCGACACCTTGTTCGGTGCGCGGCCATTGGCGCTTGAGTTTTACTTGCCGCCGGATCGTTTCGATGTGCGCATCGAACTGAATTTCGACGTGCAATCGTATCAGGCCTTGTTGTTCCCGTTACGGCGTTTGACCGGCGATCTGTCGGCATTCCTCTGCGGGCGTGACAGTGGCGTGCAGCGTTTCGACCTGCATCTGGAACACGCCGGGTTGCCGGACAGTGTGATCAAGGTTGGCCTGCTCAGCGCCGAACGTGATCCGGCGATGCTCTTCGAACTGGCGCGCGGGCGGCTGGAGCAAGTGCTGGTCGAGGCGCCCGTGCGCGGCTTTCGTCTGCGCGCCGAGGACCTGCCGAGTTTCGTGCCGCAGTTTCAGGAACTGTTCGATGACCGTCCGCAACAGACCTTGCCGTGGGAGCAATTGCGCGAACGCTTGCGTGCACGCTTGGGCGATGATGCCGTGCAGGGGCTGCGCTTTCAGGCCGATCACCGCCCGGAGTGCGCGTGGCAGCACGGCGTCGACAAACAGCGCTGCGCAGGCTTGCCGAGCGTGCACCGTCCGGGCTGGTTGCTTGGCGAGCCGCAAAGCGTGGCAGAAGGTTCGGCGCGGATTCTCATGGGGCCGGAACGTATCGAGTCCGGCTGGTGGGACGGTGACGATGTGCGCCGCGATTATTACCTGATCCAGAACCGCGCCGGTCAGCAGGGTTGGGCTTATCGCGCGGTGGGTGAGGGTGGTCCGTTGTGGCTGCAGGGCTGGTTTGCATGAGCGACGGTTATGCCGAACTGCACTGCCTGTCGAACTTCAGTTTCCAGCGCGGTGCGTCCAGTGCGCTGGAACTGTTTCAGCGCGCAAAAAAACACGGCTATCAGGCACTGGCGATCACCGATGAATGCACGCTGGCCGGGATCGTCCGCGCATGGCAAGCGGCGAAATCCGTTGAGCTGCCGCTGATAATCGGCAGTGAAATTCGTATCGAAAACGGCCCGAAACTGGTACTGCTGGTGGAGAATCTTGCGGGCTATCAGGCGCTTTGCGGCTTGATCACCCGTGCCCGGCGGCGTACGCAAAAAGGCCAGTATCAGGTGCTGCGCGAGGACTTCGCCGAGCCGTTGCCGGGATTGCTGGTGTTATGGGTGCCAGACTCGCTTGATCAGGTGGACGAGGGCCGTTGGCTGCAGCAGACCTTCGGCGAACGCTTGTGGCTAGCGGTACAGTTGCATCGCGGTCAAGACGATCAGCAACGGCTGGCGAGCTTGTTGAGTCTGGCCGCCGAGTTGCAGATTCCGCCGGTAGCCAGCGGCGATGTGCACATGCACGCCCGTGGCCGCCGCGCCTTGCAGGACACCATGACCGCGATCCGGCATCACGTGCCGGTGGCCGAGGCCGGGCTGCGTTTGCATCCCAATGGCGAGCGACATTTGCGCAGCGTCGAGGTGTTGCGCGAGTTATATCCGCAGGCCTTGCTGGATGAGTCGGTGAGTCTGGCCCGGCGCTGCACCTTTGATCTGGGCGAATTGCGTTATCAATACCCCAAAGAACTGGTGCCCGAGGGGCACAGCGCCAGTTCCTGGCTAAGGCAACTGACCGAAGAGGGTATCGCCTGGCGTTGGCCGCAAGCCAAAGTGCTCAAGCAGATCGACGATGAGCTGAAGCTGATCGCCGAACTCGGTTACGAAAGCTACTTTCTCACCGTGCACGATGTGGTGCGCTTCGCCCGCGAGCAAAACATTCTGTGTCAGGGCCGTGGCTCGGCGGCCAACTCGGCGGTGTGTTTTGCCTTGGGCATCACCGAAATCGACCCGGACCGCACCACACTGCTGTTCGAGCGTTTCATGTCCAAAGAGCGTAACGAGCCGCCGGACATCGACGTCGACTTCGAACACGAACGCCGCGAAGAAGTCCTGCAATACGTATTCCGGCGTTACGGCCGTGGTCGCGCGGCGCTGACCGCGGTGGTCAGCACCTACCACGCCGCCGGGGCAGTGCGCGACGTGGCCAAGGCCTTGGGCCTGCCGCCGGATCAGATCAATGCACTGGCCGATTGCTGCGGCCACTGGAGCGATGAAACCCCGCCGGTCGCGCGTCTGCTGGAAGGTGGTTTCGACCCCGACAGCCCGGTGTTGCGCCGAGTGCTGAGCCTGACCGGGCAGTTGATCGGCTTCCCCCGGCACCTGTCGCAGCATCCCGGCGGCTTCGTGATTTCCGAGCAACCGCTGGACACGCTGGTGCCTGTCGAGAACGCGGCGATGGCCGAGCGCACGATCATCCAGTGGGACAAGGACGACCTCGACGCGGTCGGCCTGCTCAAGGTGGATATCCTTGCCCTCGGCATGCTCAGTGCAATCCGTCGTTGCTTCGACTTGCTGCGTCGTCACCGCAATCTGGATCTGAGCCTGGCGAATATTCCGGCCGAAGACAAACCGACCTACGAGATGATCAGCCGCGCCGACACCATTGGCGTGTTCCAGATCGAGTCCCGCGCACAGATGTCGATGCTGCCGCGCCTGAAACCGGCGAAGTTCTACGACCTGGTGATCGAAGTGGCCATCGTCCGCCCGGGGCCGATTCAGGGCGGGATGGTGCATCCGTACCTGCGCCGTCGGAACAAGGAAGAGGAGGAAACCTACCCGTCGCCAGAACTCAAGGTCGTTCTGGAAAGAACCCTCGGCGTACCGCTGTTTCAGGAACAGGTGATGCAGATCGCCATCGTTGCTGCTGATTACAGCCCCGGCGAGGCTGATCAATTGCGCCGTTCGATGGCGGCGTGGAAGCGCCACGGCGGACTTGAGCCGCATAAGGAGCGCCTCGCCGCCGGCATGAAGAAAAACGGTTACACGCCGGAGTTTGCCGCGCAGATTTTCGAGCAGATCAAAGGCTTCGGCAGCTACGGTTTTCCCGAGTCCCATGCCGCCAGTTTCGCCCTGCTGACTTACGCCAGTTGCTGGCTCAAGTGCCACGAACCGGCGGCGTTCGCCTGCGCGTTGATCAACAGTTGGCCGATGGGCTTCTACAGCCCGGACCAGATTCTCCAGGATGCGCGTCGGCATCAGTTGCAGATCCGCCCGGTCGATGTGCGCGCCAGTGACTGGGATTGCAGCCTGGAAACCACCACGGCAGCGCAACCGGCGATTCGCATGGGCCTGCGCATGATCAAGGGCTTTCGCGAGGACGATGCCCGGCGCATCGAAGCGGCGCGCGCGCGGGGTGCGTTTGCCGATGTTGCCGACCTGGGCGAGCGGGCGGCGCTCGACAGTCGGGCGCAGGCATTACTGGCCGATTCCGGGGCGTTGCGCGGCTTGGCCGGGCATCGGCATCGGGCGCGCTGGGAAGTCGCCGGGGTGCAGAAACAGCTGGGCCTGTTTGCCGGGTTGCCGAGTCAGGAGGAGGCCGAGGTGGTGCTGCCCAAACCCAGTGTTGGCGAAGATCTTCACGCCGATTACAGCACCGTCGGTACCACGTTGGGGCCGCATCCGCTGGCGCTGTTGCGCGGTGAGCTCAAAGCCCGGCGTTGCCGCAGTTCGCAGGAGTTACTCGACGTCGAACACGGTCGGCCGGTGAGCGTCGCCGGGCTGGTGACGGGACGGCAACGACCGGGCACCGCCAGCGGTGTGACGTTTGTGACCCTGGAAGACGAGTTCGGCAACGTCAACGTGGTGGTCTGGCGCGATCTGGCCGAGCGTCAGCGGCAAGTGCTGGTCGGTTCGCAATTGCTCAGGGTCGATGGCCGCTGGGAGCGCGAAGGCGAAGTACGCCACCTGATCGCCGGGCGTTTGAGCGATCTCAGCCCGCTGCTCAATGGCATTCGCGTGCAGAGCCGCGATTTCCATTAGCGCACCGACCCCTTGTCTGATCGTTCCCACGCTCTGCGTGGTAACGCTTCCCGTGACGCTCCGCGTCACAGCGGACGCGGAGCGTCCGTGGCTGCATTCCCACGCAGAGCGTGGGAACGATCAAGTCCGGTACAGCCAATTCACTGGCGTCAAAAAAACCTGTCCTCAATGATGGCACTTTGTCATAATGCCGCCCCTTTTCAGCTCCCGCCGCGCATCGCCGCGCCGGGACATCCCCGTTTTTCAAAGGAATACTCAGTGAGAATGATCTCCCGGATGCTGGTCTCAGGCGTCGCGATTGCTGTGCTTGGCACGATGGCTGGCACACTCTCAGGTTGCGCGACGGAAAGCTCGCGCGCCTTGCCGGTGGCCAAGGTTGAAAGCGCCTCCCAGGTCTGGACCGGCGTTCGCGTGCCAATGGCTGTGGGCAAGTTCGACAACCGCTCCAGCTACATGCGCGGGATCTTCTCCGACGGCGTCGACCGTCTCGGCGGTCAGGCCAAGACCATCCTGATCACCCATTTGCAGCAGACCAACCGTTTCTCTGTGCTGGATCGCGACAACATGGGCGAAATCCAGCAGGAAGCGGCAATCAAGGGCCAGGCCCAACGCTTGAAAGGCGCTGATTACGTGGTCACCGGTGACGTCACCGAATTCGGCCGCAAAGAGACCGGCGATCACCAGTTGTTCGGCATTCTCGGCCGTGGCAAGACCCAGGTCGCCTACGCCAAGGTCAACCTGAACATCGTCAACATCAGCACCTCCGAAGTGGTGTATTCGACTCAGGGCGCCGGCGAATACGCCTTGTCCAACCGCGAAATCATCGGCTTCGGCGGCACCGCTGCCTACGACTCGACCCTCAACGGCAAAGTACTGGATCTGGCCATGCGCGAGGCGATCAATCGTCTGGTTGATGGCATGAACGCCGGTGCCTGGAAACCGGGCAACTGATCGACGCCCATTGCAAGGAGCAACACCCCATGACTCTGACTTTGTCGCGCTCGCTGATGGCGCTGACGCTGGCCGCCAGCGCCTTGTTGGCCGGTTGTGCCCCCGGCCCGCAAACCCTGTACCAGTGGGAAGGCTACGAACCCCAGGTCTACGAATACTTCAAAGGCGAAGAGCCGAAAGAAGCCCAGGCCGAAGCACTGGAACGTGACCTGCAGAAAATCCGCTCCACCGGCAAAGCCGTACCGCCGGGTTACCACGCGCACCTTGGCCTGCTCTATCTGAGCATGGGCAAGGACGATCAGATGGTCCAGCAGTTCAACACCGAGAAAACCCTGTTTCCCGAGTCCGGCACGTACATGGATTTTCTGCTTAAAAACGCCAAGAGCGGAGACGCGAAATGATCGCGCGCACCTTGAAACTGCTGGCCGCCGGTCTGGCCCTGACCGTGCTGGGTGGCTGCGTTGCGCCCAAGACCGTGGATTACTCGGCCTACAAACAGGCGCGGCCGAAAACCATTCTGGTGCTGCCACCGCTGAACACTTCGCCGGATGTGAAGGCGTCGTACAGCCTGTTGTCGCAAGTGACCTTCCCGTTGGCCGAAGCCGGTTACTACGTGCTGCCGATCGCGCTGGTTGACGAGACGTTCCGCCAGAATGGCCTGACCACCCCGGACGATATCCATCAGGCACCGCCGAGCAAACTGAAGGAGATCTTCGGTGCGGACGCGGCGCTGTACATCACCGTGACCGAATACGGCACGCGTTACATGGTGATCAGCAGCGAGACGGCGGTGACCGCGACGGCGAAACTGGTCGACCTGAAAAGCGGCACGACGCTGTGGACCGGTTCGGCGCGGGCGTCGAGCGAGGAGGGCGGCAACAACGGTGGTGGCGGTCTGATCGGCATGCTGATCACGGCGGCGGTGAAGCAGGTCATCAACAGCGCCACCGATGCCGGCTACCCGATTGCTGGTGTGGCGAGCAATCGTCTGCTCTCGGCCGGACACCGGGCAGGCCTGCTGTACGGCCCGCGCTCACCGAAGTACGGCACTGACTGAGTCCGGTAATGATCGTTCCCACGCTCTGCGTGGGAACGCATCCCGTGACGCTCCGCGTCACAGTGGACGCAGAGCATCCATGGCGGCATTCCCACGCAGAGCGTGGGAACGATCAGTCATCAACGCTCTGGCCAAAACCGCTCGCCACCGCCCGGTGCTTCCGTCCACGCTTGCAACGAGCGGGTCGGCAGGTCGAAGTAATCGCGGGTTCGCGCGTAACCATGGCCACCCATGCGCCCGATCGCATCCAGGCCCAATTGATCGATGTACAGCGTCTTTGGATCGATCAACTCATCGCGCACATGCGCCATCAACACCTCGCCAAAAATGATCTCGCGCGACTGACCAATGTTCAGCGCCATCATCCGCCGGCATTCCAGCGCAACGGGCGCTTCACCAATGCGCGGGCATTTCACCGTGGTGCCGGCAATCGCCGTCAGGCCCGCCGCCGTCAATTCATCGAAACCCGGCGCGAACGGCACGGCGCAGACGTTCATCGCCTCCACCAATGCATCACTGACGATGTTCACGGTGAATTCCTGATTCAACTGGATATTGCGTGTGGTGTCTTTCGGACTCTGGTCACCGTAATTCTCCACGCCCAATGCCAGAATCGGCGGATCGGCCGACAGTGCATTGAAAAAGCTGAACGGCGCAGCATTGACGCGGCCTTCGCCATCGATAGTGGTGACCAGTGCGATGGGTCGGGGCACTACGCTGCCGATCAGAATCTTGTATTTTTCCCGTGGGCTGAGCTGGCTGAAATCGAAGCTGTGCATGGCAGAAGTCTCTAAAGAAGTGGATCAATCGCGCTCAATGGCGCGTCGGCGCTGTAGTCATCGGCGAACGGAATGGCCGGCTGGAACAAGGTTTTCCAGTCCGGTCGGGCAAAGGCACGATCGCTGTGGCTGCGCATCAGTTTTTCGTATTGGCGTTGTGCCTGGCGTTGCAGGGTGGGGTAGTCGATGCCGTTGACCTGACCGTCGTGCATCACGCAGCGACCGTCGATGTAACTGGCGATGCAGTCGTCGCCGCGCCCGGCCAGCAGCAGGTTTTTCAATGGATCGAACAGCGGCCCCAGATGCAGACCGCGCAGGTTGAACACGGTAATGTCGGCTTTGGCGCCGGACGCCAGACGGCCGAGATCATCACGGCCCAGCGCCCGCGCACCACCGAGAGTCGCGGCGTTGTACAGGTCGAGGCTGCTGGTCAGCGCCGAGCCGCCCTCCATCAGCCGCGCGATGTTCAAACCGTGGCGCATGTTTTCCAGCAGATCCGCCGGCCAGGTGTCGGTGCCCAGCGCAAAGTTGATGCCCTTGGCGCGGTAGCGACCGAACGAGTTCAGCGCCTCACCGTCACGGGCAAACACCAATGGGCAATGCACCAGACTCGCGCCGCCATCGATCAGTCGTTGCAGGTCGTCATCGCCAGCGCTGTAGATGCCGTGTGGCAGCAGGCTGCGCGGCGTGAGCAGGTCCAGTTGTTGCAACCAGCCTAGCGGCGAAGTCCCGCGCAATTGCTCGACCATCGCCACCTCACTGAGCGCCTGACAGCAGTGCAGACGCATCGGCGCATTCAGTTCGCGGCTCAGCGCCGAGGTGCGTTGCAGCAGCGCCGGGGTGCAGGTCTGAATCCGGTCTGGCAGCAAGGCGCCGCGAATCAAACCGTTGTGCGCGCCGTCGAAGTCTCTGAAGAACCGTTCAGCGGCATCAAGCCCGGTCAACCCGCGATCTTCATCCCAGTGATGAGCGAGGCTGCCGTCAGCCTGCCAGTAACTCATACCGCTCATGTAGCAGGGGCCGAGGTATGTCCTTAAACCGAGTTCGCCGGCTACATCGGCGACGGCGGCAAATTCATCGCAGGTTTCCGCCCACTCGCGGTAGTACATCGAAGTGATCGGCATCGCCGTGGTGATGCCGTTGCGGATCAATTGGGTGAAGGCGTAGCGGTATTTGAAAATCTCCTCTTCTGCGTTGTAAGTCTCACGCGGACCGGCGGCCAGATACTCGGACGACCACATGCGGCCCATGTTGCGTTCGTCACCGTTATCCAGTGTCAGCACCGTGGAATCGAGATCGCCCAGCGCATCCAGATCGATGAAGCCGGGGCCGATCAGCGCATTGCCGTAATCAATCCACTGATCCACCGGCCCCGCGTAACCGCGCCCGACAAATTCAATGCGCGAGCCGGCAAACACCACTTCACCGTCACGCCACAGCACATGCTGCGAGCCGTCGAAACCGACCACGCAACTGGCTTTCAAACCGATGCGTTTCACAGACGGCTGTCCAGCAAACGACCGCCGCTAGCGATCAAGGAGCCCGCGCGATAGACCTGCCGCAATGGCCGCGCAACGACTGCTTCGCCGAGGGTTTCAACCGGCATCAGCAAGAAGTCCGCACGCTGACCCAGCGCGAATCCATAATCCTCGACGCCCAGCGCCCGCGCACCGTTGACCGTGGCCGCATCAAACGCCGCCGCCAGCTCATCGTCCTTGGCCAGATCAAACCGAAACGCCAGCAACATCGACCGTTCGAGCATGTCGCCATTGCCCATCGGCGACCACGCATCACGAATGCCGTCGGAACCCAGGCAGACATTCACACCGGTTTCGCGCAGGGCCATAAACGGTGGAACAGCGGTGTCGGCCGGCGCCGAACTCATCAGCGAAATCCCCAACGCCGCCAGACGCTCAGCGACCGGTTTGACCTGACTCCACGGCAACATGCCCAGGCAGTAAGCGTGGCTGATCATCACCCGGTTTTGCAGGCAGAAACGCTCGGTGTAATCGGCGATCAGCGCGATCTGCCACAGTCCCAGCTCACCTTTATCATGCAGGTGAATGTCCACGCCTCGGCCAAAATCCGCAGCCAGTTTGAAGACGAAATCCAGCTGCGCAATCGGATCGTTGTCGATGCCGCACGGGTCGAGGCCACCGACGTTCTCCACGCCCAGTGCGATGGCTTCACGCATCAATTCGGCGGTGCCGGGGCGGCTGATCAGCCCGGTTTGCGGGAACACCACCAGTTGCAGGTCGATCAGGTCTTTATAGCGTTCACGCAATTGCTGCATGGCTTCGACATGGCGCAGGCCGAATTCCGGGTCGATGTCGACGTGGCAGCGCATCGTCAGCGAGCCACGGGCGATGCAGTTTTCCAGCAGGGCACCGGCGCGTTCGGCGATCGGCGCGGTGACTTCACGGAGGATACGGCGCTCGTTGCTGATGTAGTCCTTGAGCGTCGGCCCGGCGCTGTTTGGGCGCCAGGGTTGGCCGTAGAGGGTTTTGTCGAGGTGGACGTGGCTTTCGACCAAGGCCGCGGTGAGCAGCTGGTTTTGGCCGTCGATCTCGCTGGCGGCCAGCGGCGCATTGCTGGCCGGGCGGCGTTGGGCGAACCGGCCGTTTTCGATCAGCAGGTCTTCGGCGGGTGCGCCGTAGGGGCGTACGTTGCGGAGCCAGTGTGGTTGGGTCATACAAACCTCGTAGGTCTTTGAATTTTTTCCCTCACCCTAGCCCTCTCCCGGAGGGAGAGGGGACCGAATGGGGGATATTGAAGAAGTACACCGACCTGAAAGTCCGGCTGTGAATCCAAAGTTCACCGGTTTGAAAGCTCAGCTGTGAATCCAAAACTGACCGGTTTGCAAGCTCAGCTGTAAATCCATAATCGACTCGGTTCATCAGGTCGGCGTAGATCGCAAGACACCTCGGTCAGTCCCCTCTACCCCTGGGAGAGGGCTAGGGTGAGGGCAGCGGTTCCGGATCAACCCTTGAGCTTCGACCAAATGCGATCCTGCAGCTCCCGCGCCTTGTTGCTGCATTCCTTCTCCGGCCGCAGACGCGAGGCGTACTCGTCGGGCATGTTGATCGCGTCCATCACCTTCCATTTCGGATCGAGCAATTGATCACTCTGAATGCCGTTGGCATACGCAATCGCGTTAGACACCGCCGCGGCGTTCTCCGGCTTCATCATCCAGTCGATAAAAATCTTCGCGTTGCCCGGATGCGGCGCACTTTTCGGCACGGCGAAGTTATCCTGAAACATCGCCACGCCTTCACGCGGATAGACGTACTTGATCGTGCTCTTCTGCAACGTCGCCCGCGCTGTCGAGCCGTTCCAGTTCTGCATCATGATCACTTCGCCCGAGGCCATGCGGTCGACGGTGTTATCCGAGCTGTACATCTTCAAAAACGGCTTCTGCTTTTGCAGCAATTCCAGAATGCGCTTGGCGTCCTGCGGGTTTTCGCTGCATTCATCAACGTTCAGGTAATGGCTGGCGGCGTTGATCACGCTGCTTGAGGTATCGAGTGCGGCAAGCTGGCCTTGCAGCTCTTTGCGCGGTTCGAAAAACTCTTTCCACGAGTCATCCAGTTTGCCGCCAGGCACCCGCGCGCTGTCATAGGAGAAGCCGGTGGTGCCCCAAAGATACGGCGCCGAGAACTTGCGCCCCGGGTCGAAGCCTGGATCGCGGAACGGCCCTTTGACGTATTGAAAGTTGCTCAGGCTCGGCGCGTCGATTTCCATCAGCAGGTCCTGCTTGATCAGCGTCTGCATGATCGACTGCGACGGCACGATCACGTCATACGCGGCGCCACCAGCCTGCAATTTGGCGAGCAGGGTTTCGTTGCTGTCGTAACCGTCCATGGTCACCTTGATGCCGGTTTCCTTTTCAAACCTGGCCAGCAGATCGACCGGGTAGTAATCGGTCCAGTTGTAGAAAAACAGCTCTTTCGGCTCGGCGGCGTGAGCGCCGAACGCGGCGAAACAACTCAGGGCCAGACCGGATACTGCCAAACGCATGCTTTTGCTTTTCATAAACGGAGCGCTCCAGATTTATTGTTTTTTACCGCGTTGGCCCAGCCAGAAGGCGAGCACCACCAGGACAATCGAGATCACCAGCATCAGCGTCGAGATCGCATTGATTTCCGGGGTCACGCCAGCCTTGATCGCCGAGAAGATGTACACCGGCAAGGTCGTCGAACCGGGCCCGGCGACGAAGAAGGTCATGATGAAGTCGTCAAGGCTGACCACGAACGCCAGCACCGCACCGGACAGCACTGCCGGCCACAGCAATGGCAAGGTCACTCGGCGGAACACCTGCCACGGATTGGCGTAAAGATCGTTCGCCGCTTCCAGCAAACTCTTGTCCAGATCGTTGAGCCGCGCACGAATCGGCAGGTAAGCGAAAGGAATGCAAAAGCCGATGTGCGCGACGATCACCGTCAGCAACCCAAGCTTGATGCCTAGCGCCATGAACAGCAGCAAGGTCGCCACAGCCGTGACAATCTCCGGCAGGATCAGCGGCAGGTTTATCCCGCCCTCGACCATTTTCTGCCCGTAGAACGGCCGGTACGTGGCCAGCGCCGCAAGCAGTGCAATCGCCGTGGCGCAGACCGTGGCGATGGTCGCGACGATGATCGAGTTCAGCGCCGCCGTCTGGATCGACGGGTTGGCCAGAATCCGCCCGTACCAGGCAAACGAAAACTCGGTCCACACCGTCGCCGAGCGGTTGGCGTTGAAGCTGTAGGCGATCAACACGAAGATCGGCAGGTACAGATAGGCGAGGATCAGCAGGCTGATTTCGCGGGTCGCCGGGAGTTTTTTCAGGTGCAGGGAAATCATGCTTTCGCCCCCCGATTGATGGTCTTCGCCGCACGGCGGCTGTACAGCGCATAGAGCACCAGCGACACCAGCAGAATCGCCAGCAACAGGAACGACAGCGAACTGCCCAGCGGCCAGTTGCGCGCGGTGCCGAACTGTTGCTGGATCAGGTTGCCGATCATCAAGGTCTTGCCGCCGCCAAGGATTGCCGGGGTGATGAAGGCGCCGAGACTTGGCACAAACACCAGCAGTGCACCGGCAATCACCCCGGGCATCGACAGCGGCAGGATGATCCGGCGCAACGCGTGCCAGCGATTGGCGCCAAGGTCGTAAGCGGCTTCCACCAGACGCCAGTCGAGTTTTTCCAGCGTCGAGTAGATCGGCAGAATCATGAACGGCAGGAAGCTGTAGACCAGACCGACACTTACCGCGAAGTCGTTGTAGAGCAGGGTGATGCCGCCGGCACTGGGGAACAGCGCGTTGAGACTTTGCGCGACCCAGCCCTGTTCGCGGAGGATGATCAACCACGCGTAGTTGCGGATCAGCAGGTTGGTCCAGAACGGAATGGTGATGAGCAGCACCATCAGATTGCGTCGGCGTGGGGTCAGGCTCGACATCCACAACGCCACCGGAAATCCGAACAGAAAGCACAACACGGTGGTGCCGCCGGCCTGCAACACCGAGCGCAACAGCGCCTGGGCGTAGACCCAGTTCAGTTCCAGTTCGCCGTCGAATCCTTCCTGGAAAAACAGCTGCACGTAGCTTTGCAGTTGCCATTGCGCTTGCCAGTCGACCCCGCCATAAGTGTTGCGCGGCAACAGGCTGATGTAGCCCATGATTCCCAGTGGAATGGCGATCAGGGCGAGCAGGGTCAACACCACCGGGCTGAGCAACAGCGCGCGGTTGAGAGCGGGGGAAGTGCTGCTGACACTCATCTCAGGCCTCCATCAACAGGCAGGCGTGCGGGGGCAGGTGCACGGCAACGCGTTCACCGACCGCACGGCTTTGGTTCAGGCCTTCGTTGTTTTCGCGCAGCATGACTTTGATGTCGTTGTTCAAACGGCACTGATAGAGCGTGGCGGTGCCGACGTAGAGCACCGCTTCGATGACGCCACGCAAGTGATGCGGCTGGCTGGCGTCAACCAGTTGCGAGCGTTCCGGACGAAACGCCAGTTGCACGCTGCTGCCATTGAAAGCCTGCGGCTGGCACGCAATCTCGACCGGCATGCCATTGGGCACGAAGAGTTTTTCGTTGTGCTCGCCGTGCTTGAGCTGGCCGGGGAGGAAGTTGATATCGCCGATAAACTGCGCGACAAAGCGATGTTGCGGGTGCTCATAGATATCGGTCGGCGTGCCGATCTGCAGGATCTTGCCGGCGGACATCACGGCAATGCGGTCGGACAGGGTCAGCGCTTCTTCCTGATCGTGGGTGACGAAGATGAAGGTAATCCCGGCTTCTTTCTGCACGCGCTTGAGTTCGACCTGCATTTCCTTGCGCAGCTTGAGATCGAGCGCCGACAGCGGTTCGTCGAGCAACAGCACTTTCGGTTTCGGCGCCAAGGCCCGGGCCAGAGCCACGCGCTGTTGTTGACCACCGGACAATTCAGCGGGTTTGCGTCCGGCCAGATGCTCCATTTGCACCAGCGCGAGCATTTCGTTGACCCGCTCTGGGATCAACTTGCGCTCAAGACCCTGCATCTCGAGCCCGAAGGCGATATTCTGCGCGACACTCATGTGCGGAAACAGCGCGTAACTCTGGAACACCGTGTTGACCCGACGCTTGAACGGCGGCAGATCGTTGACCGGTTCGCCGGCCAGACGAATCTCGCCTTCACTGACGTGTTCGAAACCGGCGATGGTCCGCAGCAGGGTAGTTTTGCCACAGCCAGAGGGGCCGAGCAGGGTAAAGAATTCGTTATCGGCGATGTTCACCGAAACATTGTCGAGGGCCGGCGCGAGGCCAGGATCATCGGAGTACCGTTTAGAGACGTTGCGCACTTCAATTGCTATTGGTTGACCCATAATGGTGCAATCCTCTATTTATTGTATGCAATATCTGAATGCAATTTAGAAATACCCGGATTAATCTGCGTGTGCAACCCCCTTTTTCCATGGCCGTGCATCGCCAGGGGCAGGTTGCCCGACGCCAAAGGAGTGTTCGAATGACCGAGAAGAAACTGGAAACCACGGTCGACCGCGTCTACCAAGGGGTTTACGAGGCGATCAGCAAGCGTTCGTTGCGTCCGGGGATGAAGCTGGGCGAGGCCTCGTTGGCCGAGTTATTCAATGTCAGCCGCACGTCGGTGCGCGCCGCATTGAAGCAATTGGAGGCCGACGGACTGGTCACCACCGAGCCCAATAAAGGTGCATCGGTGTCGCTGCCGAGCAACGAAGAGATCCGTTCGCTGTTCGAAACCCGCCGGCTGATCGAGATCGGCATCGTCACCGAACTGTGCCGGCGCAAGGACAGCGCAGCCATGCAGGATTTGCGCGAACACCTGCTGCTGGAAGATGAAGCCCATGCGGCGGGCGATCATGAACGCCTGATTCACCTGCTCGGCGAGTTCCACATCAAACTGGCGCGCAGCCTGAACAATCCGGTGTTGCTCGACTGGTTCCAGAAGCTGATCTCCCGCGCCTCGCTCTACGCTGCCGCGCTGGACGACGACAGCCACGAAGCCTGTCGCGATGACGAACACCTGCGTTTGCTCGAGTACATCGAGGCTGGCAATCAGAGCGCCGCCATCGAGCTGACCTGCATGCATTTGAACGGTATCGAGAAGGCCATTCTCGACGTCGCCGCGAAGATGAAAACTGGCTACCATCCGCTCAAGCACCTGATCGGGGTCTAGGCGCCGAGCGGGAATGAAATCGGCTATACCTCTTATGAAACCAATACGACGCAAGACGCTCGAAACAGACGGGCGTCGCGTCGTTATGGCGTCGCGATTTATCGGGCAACCACCTAAGGACACTGAGTCAGTCGATGCAGTTTTTATCCGATAGCCATGGTTGTGACGGCTGGAAAGGCGAAATGGCCGGGCGCATCAGTGCGTTCGACTGGGGCCACACCGAACTTGGCCCGCTGAACGGCTGGCCAGCCAGCCTGTGCAGCGCGGTGCAATTGATGCTGGCCTCGCCACTGCCGATGGTCATGCTCTGGGGCCGTGCCGGCTACATGATCTACAACGATGCCTATTCGATATTTGCCGGTGGTCGCCATCCGTATCTGCTCGGTTCACCAGTGGAACTGGGCTGGCCGGAAGTCGCTGAATTCAATCGACACGTGGTCGACACCTGCCTGGCGGGCGGCACCTTGTCCTTTCGCAATAAAGAACTGGTGCTGTTGCGCGATGGCGTCCCCGAAGACGTCTGGATGGACCTGTATTACAGCCCGGTCGCCAATGATGACGGAGCGCCTGCCGGGGTGATGGCGATGGTGGTGGAAACCACCGAATTCATGCACTCCGAACGCCGCCGTCAGGCCGCCGAAAAGGCTTACCGCGCCGATAACGAGCGGGTACGTCTGGCGCTGAATGCGGGGGCCTTGCTCGGCTCGTTTGTCTGGGACGTAAAAAACAACACGCTATCGGCAGACGAGCGTTTCGCCCGCACGTTCTCGTATCCGCCGGATCATGACCTGAGCAATCTGGCCCAGGACATTGCCGAGTCGCGTATCCACCCCGATGACCACGCCTGGGTGCAAGAGCGCGTCGCCCATTCCGTGCAGACCGGTGAGCCGTATAACGCCGAATACCGCGTCCAGCGCAGCGACGGTCATTATCTGTGGGTGCTGGCCAGCGGCGGTTGCGAGTTTGACGAACACGGCAAACCGCTGCGCTTTCCCGGTGTGCTGATTGACATTCATGAACGCAAAATTGCTGAAGAATCCCTGCTCAAATTTACCCGCAACCTCGAACAGCGCGTCGGCGAGGAAGTCGAGGCGCGGCTGGCGGCTGAAGAACAGTTGCGCCAGTCGCAAAAACTCGAAGCCATTGGCGGGCTGACCGGCGGCGTGGCTCACGACTTCAATAATCTGCTGCAAGTGATCGCCGGCAATCTGCATTTGCTTGCACGTCACGAGCCGAACAACGCCAATGTGCAGCGCCGGGTCAGCGCCTCGCTGGCAGCGGTCGAGCGCGGCGCCAAGCTGTCTTCGCAATTGCTCGCGTTTGCCCGGCGCCAGCCGTTGTCGCCGGCGGTGTGCAACCCGCAGCAGATTTTCGAAGGCGTAGGCGAATTACTGCAGCGCGCGCTGGGCGAAACCATTCAGATCGACGTGCAGTTGCCGCAGCAACCGTGGCATATCAACGTCGATCGCAACCAGTTGGAAAACGCCATTCTCAATCTGGCGATCAACGCCCGTGACGCGATGAAGGGCGAGGGCACCATCGGGCTCAGCGCTGCCAACGTGCGGCTTGATCGCGAGTTCTGTGCCGGTAAAGGCATCGTTCCCGGCGAGTTTGTCCGCGTTGCCGTCAGTGACACCGGCGCCGGCATCGCGCCAGGCATTCTGGAGCAGGTGTTCGAGCCGTTTTTCACCACCAAGGCCGATGGCCAAGGCACCGGTCTGGGCCTGAGCATGGTGTTCGGCTTCGTCAAGCAGAGCGGCGGGCATGTCGAGATCTTCAGCGCTTTGGGCGAGGGCACGCGGGTGCAGTTGTATTTCCCGCGCAGCCTGCGGCCGATCCTGGATGAATCGCCCAATCTGCAAAGGCAGCAGAGCGGTGGCCACGAGACGATTCTGGTGGTCGAGGACAACGACGCGGTGCGCGCCTCGGCGGTCGAGCTGTTGCGTGAGGAGGGCTATCGCGTGTTGACCGCCGGGCACGGCGATGCGGCCATGCAAATGCTCCTCGACGGTGTCGAGGTCGACCTGATCTTCACTGACGTGGTCATGCCGGGGCTGATCAAAAGCTCCGACCTGTTCGCCTGGGCCAAGGTGCAAACGCCGCCGGTGGCGGTGCTGTTCACCTCCGGGCACACCCGCGACATCATTTCGCGCAATCACCAGTTGAGCCCCGACACCCATTTGCTGAGCAAACCGTATAGCCCGGAAGCCATGTTGCAGATGATTCGTGTGGTGCTCGGTAGCTGAGCGCTGAACATTCCTTCACCAAGGCAGGTCGATGACTTCCAAACGCACCTCCAAAGCACCCACCGGCATGGTCCGGGTGCGCGGCGCCCGTGAACACAACCTGAAAAACGTCGATGTCGACATCCCCCGCGATGCACTGGTGGTGTTCACCGGCGTGTCCGGTTCGGGCAAGTCTTCATTGGCGTTCTCGACCTTGTATGCCGAAGCCCAGCGCCGCTACTTCGAATCGGTGGCGCCGTATGCCCGACGGCTGATCGATCAGGTTGGCGTGCCGGATGTCGATTCCATCGAAGGCCTGCCGCCGGCCGTGGCCCTGCAACAGCAACGCGGTACGCCGAGCACGCGTTCGTCGGTGGGCAGCGTGACCACGTTGTCGAGCCTGATCCGCATGCTCTATTCGCGCGCCGGCAGTTATCCGCCGGGGCAGCCGATGTTGTATGCCGAGGACTTTTCGCCGAACACGCCGCAGGGTGCGTGCTCCGAATGCCATGGCCTCGGCCGGGTGTACGAGGTCACCGAAGCGCTGATGGTGCCCGATCCCAACCTGACCATCCGCCAGCGTGCGGTGGCGTCCTGGCCGTTGGCGTGGCAGGGCCAGAACCTGCGCGACATCCTTGTGACCATGGGCATCGATGTCGATATTGCATGGAAGAAGCTGCCGAAAAAACAGCGCGAGTGGATTCTCTTCACCGAAGAAACCCCGACCGTGCCGGTGTACGCCGGGCTGACCCCGGAAGAAACCCGCGTCGCCCTCAAACGCAAAATGGAACCGAGTTATCAGGGCACCTTCACCGGTGCGCGGCGCTACATTCTGCATACCTTTACTCACTCGCAAAGTGCGCTGATGAAGAAGCGTGTGTCGCAATTCATGCTCGGCAACCCTTGCCCGTTGTGTGACGGCAAGCGTCTGAAGCGTGAGGCGTTGTCGGTGACGTTTGCCGGGTATGACATCGGTGAGCTGTCGCAGATGCCATTGCTGCAAGTGGCCGAAGTATTGCGGCCGGTGGCGGCGGCCAGTTATCTGCAACATGCCGAAGAAAACGGCGAGACCTTGAGTCATGCACAGACCCGCGAAGCCCGCCAGCAGCGCGTGGCCCATGGCGCCAGCGGCCACGGCTCCGCGCCGGATGTGCGCCACACGCCAAATCTGTCGCTGGAAAAACGTCTGGCGGCGCAGCGCATTGCCGAGGACCTGCTGGAGCGGGTCAGTACGCTGACCGATCTGGGCCTCGGCTATCTGGCGCTGGAGCGCAGTACGCCGACGCTGTCGTCCGGCGAGTTGCAGCGTTTGCGCTTGGCGACGCAACTGGGTTCGCAATTGTTCGGGGTGATCTACGTGCTCGACGAGCCCTCTGCCGGTTTGCATCCGGCCGATGGCGAGGCGTTGTTCGAGGCGTTGCAGCGCTTGAAGGCCGATGGCAACACGCTGTTTGTGGTCGAGCATGACCTGGAAACCATGCGCCGCGCCGATTGGCTGATCGACGTGGGTCCGGCGGCGGGCGAGCAGGGTGGTCAGGTGCTGTACAGCGGCCCGCCGGCAGGTCTGGCCGAGATCGAAGCGTCGCAGACGCGGGCCTATCTGTTTGCCGAATCGCTGCGCCAGACACGCGTTGCGCGCAAGCCGACGGCGTGGCTGAAACTCGACGGGATCACCCGCAATAACCTGAATGATCTCAGTGCCGAGTTTCCGCTGGGCTGCTTTACCTCGGTGACCGGCGTGTCCGGCTCCGGCAAGTCGAGTCTGGTCAGTCAGGCGTTGCTGGAACTGGTCGGCGCGCAGTTGGGCCGTCCCACGCTGGAAAGCGAACCGGAAGAACTCAGCCTCGAAGACGACGCGCCGCAGGTCAGCAGCGGTCAGGTTACGTCCGGGCTGGAGTCGATCAAGCGACTGGTGCAGGTTGACCAGAAACCGATCGGCCGCACGCCACGCTCCAATCTGGCGACCTACACCGGATTGTTCGATAACGTGCGCAAGCTGTACGCCGCGACCGACGCTGCACGGGCTGCGGGTTATGACGCCGGGCAGTTCTCCTTCAACGTCGCCAAGGGTCGCTGCGCCACCTGCGAGGGCGAAGGCTTTGTCAGTGTCGAGTTGTTGTTCATGCCGAGTGTCTATGCGCCGTGCCCGACCTGCCATGGCGCACGCTACAACCCGCAGACGCTGGCGATTCTCTGGGAGGGTTTGAGCATCGCCCAAGTGCTGCAACTGACCGTTGATGAAGCGGTGACGGTGTTTGCCGGGCAACCGGGGATTCGCCGGTCACTGGAAGTGCTGCGAGACATCGGCCTGGGTTATCTGCGCCTGGGTCAGCCGGCCACGGAACTGTCCGGTGGCGAAGCGCAGCGGATCAAACTGGCCACCGAGTTGCAACGCAGTCAGCGCGGCGCGACCTTGTACGTGCTGGACGAACCGACCACCGGGCTGCATCCGCGGGATGTCGATCGGCTGCTGGAGCAACTGGATACGCTGGTCACGGCGGGGCACACGGTGATCGTGGTCGAACACGAAATGCGCGTGGTAGCGCAGAGCGACTGGGTGATCGACATCGGGCCGGGGGCGGGGGATCAGGGCGGCAGGATTGTCGCTGCCGGCACGCCGCAGAAGGTTGCGGCGAGCAAGAAGAGCAGGACGGCGCCGTTTTTGGCTCGGGCCCTGAATTAATAGATGCGGTGCTGCCACTGGCCTCATCGCTGGCAAGCCAGCTCCCACAGTTTTTTGCGGTGAATTCGAAGTATGGGTCCACCACAAGACCCCTGTAGGAGTGAGCCT
>NZ_VCNJ01000101.1 GCF_005938625.1 Pseudomonas fluorescens | reverse complement strand
TGGGAATGCCTCAATGGACGCTCTGCGTCCGCTTTGGGACGCAGAGCGTCCCGGGCTGCATTCCCACGCAGAGCGTGGGAACGATCAGCAGGCAGCAGTTAATCGAGCAGCGAAATCGCCGTTGGCGCATCGTTGCCGACCAGCGCCAGGTCTTCGAATTCGTTGACGGCGTTGATCTCGGTACCCATGGAGATGTTGGTCACACGCTCCAGAATGATCTCAACGATTACCGGCACCTTGAACTCTTCGATCATCTGTTCGGCCTTGCGCAGGGCAGGGGCGATTTCCGATGGTTCGAACACACGCAGTGCCTTACAGCCGAGGCCTTCAGCCACTGCGACGTGGTCAACACCGTAACCGTTGAGTTCCGGCGCGTTCAGGTTATCGAAGGACAGCTGCACGCAGTAGTCCATTTCGAACCCGCGCTGTGCCTGACGGATCAGACCCAGGTACGAGTTGTTCACCACGACGTGGATGTACGGCAGTTTGAACTGAGCGCCGACCGCCAGTTCTTCGATCATGAACTGGAAATCATAGTCCCCCGACAGGGCCACGACTTTACGGTTCGGATCGGCCTTCACCACGCCCAGCGCTGCCGGAATGGTCCAGCCCAACGGGCCGGCCTGGCCACAGTTGATCCAGTGACGCGGCTTGTAGACGTGCAGGAACTGCGCACCGGCAATCTGCGACAGACCAATGGTGCTGACGTAGCAGGTGTCCTTGCCGAACACCTGGTTCATTTCTTCGTAAACGCGCTGTGGTTTCACCGGCACGTTATCGAAGTGGGTCTTGCGGTGCAGGCTGGCTTTGCGCTGCTGGCAGTCTTGCAGCCAGGCACTGCGGTTTTTCAGCTTGCCGGCGGCTTGCCATTCACGAGCGACTTCGATGAACACGGTCAGTGCTGCAGCGGCGTCGGACACGATGCCCAGATCCGGTGTGAACACACGACCGATCTGCGTGCCTTCGATGTCGACGTGAATGAACTTGCGGCCTTCGGTGTAAACGTCAACCGAACCGGTGTGGCGGTTAGCCCAACGGTTGCCGATACCCAACACCACGTCGGATTTCAGCATGGTCGCGTTGCCGTAACGGTGCGACGTCTGCAGACCGACCATGCCGACCATCAACGGGTGATCGTCCGGGATGGTGCCCCAGCCCATCAGGGTCGGGATAACCGGGATGCCAGTCAGCTCAGCGAATTCAACCAGCAGATCGCTGGCGTCGGCGTTGATGATGCCGCCACCGGCAACCAGCAGTGGACGCTCAGCCTGATCGAGCAGAGCCAGAGCCTTCTCGACCTGAACACGGGTCGCGGTTGGTTTGGCCAATGGCAGCGGCTGGTAAGCGTCGATGTCGAATTCGATTTCGGCCATCTGCACGTCGAACGGCAGGTCGATCAGCACCGGGCCTGGACGGCCGGAGCGCATTTCAAAAAAGGCTTTCTGGAACGCGTAAGGCACTTGGCCCGGCTCCAGAACAGTGGTTGCCCACTTGGTAACTGGCTTGACGATGCTGGTGATGTCGACGGCCTGGAAGTCTTCCTTGTGCATACGGGCGCGGGGTGCCTGGCCGGTAATGCAGAGGATTGGAATCGAGTCGGCCGAGGCGCTGTAGAGCCCGGTGACCATGTCGGTACCGGCAGGGCCGGAAGTACCGATGCACACGCCGATGTTGCCGGCCTTGGTGCGGGTGTAGCCCTCGGCCATGTGCGAGGCGCCTTCAACGTGGCGAGCAAGGACGTGATCGATGCCACCGACTTTCTGTAAGGCGGAGTACAGCGGGTTGATGGCAGCGCCCGGGATGCCAAAAGCGGTATCAACCCCTTCACGGCGCATCACCAGAACGGCGGCTTCGATTGCTCTCATTTTGCTCATGGTTTTGTGCCTCTTTACGTTTTGTAATTGTATACAAGTGGCTTTGCGCAGAGTGTATTCACGGCGGACGGCGCAGGTCAATCCATTTTCTCAAGCGCCTGTTTCATTCGTCGGAAGCCTCTCTGACTGTGGCTTTTCGTCGCATGCGGCGCTTTTCGAGAATTATTGTATACAAAAAAATAGCTCATTGTGTTCTATTTGTTGCATCGGGCTGCGGCAGAAAAGCGCAGCCCCACGACTTTCCCTATAACAAAATGAGGACGGCACCATGAGCGCTTTAACCTTGAAAGTCGCAGTCAACCTGGTCAACGAGGCCATCAACGCAGGGCGCGGCATCAACGCCGCGCCGCTGACCATCGCGGTACTCGATACCGGCGGCCACCTGATCACCCTGCAACGTGAAGACGGCGCCAGCCTGCTGCGCCCGAACATTGCCATCGGCAAAGCCTGGGGCGCGATCGCCCTGGGCAAAGGCTCACGCCTGCTGGCACTGGATGCACAACAACGCCCGGCGTTTATTGCCGCGCTCAACAGCATGGGCCAAGGCAGCGTCGTGCCGGCACCGGGTGGTGTGTTGATTCGGGATCAGGCGGGGAATGTGCTGGGCGCGATCGGGATCAGCGGTGATCTGTCGGATATTGATGAGCAGGTGGCGATCAGGGCGGTGGAGGCGTTGGAGTTGAAGGCGGATGCGGGGGTGGCTGCTTGAATCTGCGTTGATTGAATAACCGCTATCGCGAGCAGGCTCACTCCTACAGGGATTTGTGTTCAGACACAAAATGTTTGAACACCCCAGATCCCCTGTAGGAGTGAGCCTGCTCGCGATAGCTATCTACCAGACACATCCTGCCAACAGTTGACCGCTCCATTTGTCTTTCCCGGTACTAGCCTTGTCATGACCTGATCACAGAGGGCAAAGGAATGCCGGATCTACCTGCTGCACATAAATTGAGAGTCGGGCGCTATACCGAAGTCAGTCGAATCTATCTGTTAACCAGCACCACTTATCAACGAAAGCCGATTTTCACGAATTTTGCCTTGGGAAAACTGGTCGCTGATCAATTTCGACACGCGCAAGATTCGGGGCTGGTGAGCTCATTAGCCTGGGTAGTGATGCCAGATCATTTCCATTGGCTGATTGAATTGCGACGAGGTTCATTGAGTGAGGTGATGCAAAAAACCAAATCGCTGAGCACCAAGGCTGTCAGGCAAGCTTCCAGTGGAAACAGCGTTCTCTGGCAGAGAGGGTTTCATGACCGCGCCCTGAGACGGGAAGACGATTTGGTGAAAATGGCGCGATATGTCGTGGCCAACCCGTTGCGGGCCGGGCTGGTGGAGAAGCTTGGCGACTATCCGCTGTGGGATGCTATTTGGGTTTGAGCTGAAACCGAGTTGCCTCGATCGCGAGCAGGCTCACTCCTACAGGGGAACGCATTCCAAATGTAGGAGTGAGCCTGCTCGCGATGGCGTCTCTACGGTGTTTCAGTCCGGCTCACAGCCTTTCAACACCAACCGGATAATCGTCTGCGCCGCCGCCTCATAATCCGCCTCATCCAGCTTGTCTTTCCCGGTCACCGCAGAAATCTGCCAGTCGAAGTCGGCGTAGGTCTGGGTCGCGGCCCAGATGCTGAACATCAGGTGATTAGGGTCGATCGGGGCAATTTGCCCGCGGTCGATCCAGCTCTGGATGCAGTTGATGTTGTGCTTGGCCTGGCCGTTGAGCTGCTCAACCAGGTCGGCGCTCAAATGTGGCGCGCCGTGCATGATTTCGCTGGCGAACACCTTCGAGGCGAAGGGCAGGTCGCGGGAGATGCGGATCTTCGAGCGGATGTAGCCGCTCAGCACTTCGCTCGGCACACCGTCCGGATTGAACGGCGTCGAGGCCTGCAAAATCGGCACGATGATGCTTTCCAGCACCTCGCGGTACAGGTTTTCCTTGGATTTGAAGTAGTAGTAGACGTTGGGCTTGGGCAATCCCGCCTTGGCGGCGATGTCGCTGGTTTTGGTCGCAGCGAAGCCCTTGTCGGCAAACTCCTCACTGGCGGCACGCAGGATCAGTTCTTTGTTGCGCTCGCGGATTGTGCTCATAAACCCGGTGGTTCCTTGCCTGTTCTGGCGGTTGCGCATGGTAGCACCGGCCTCGCGCAGCGCTCAAGAATGCCCCGTGTGGTCTGTGGTCGCGTTATGCTTCGCAACATTCATACATAAAAGGAAACAGGATTCATGGCAGGAAGCAGTTTGCTGGTGCTGGTCGACGATATTGCCACCGTGCTGGACGACGTGGCGTTGATGAGCAAAATGGCCGCCAAGAAGACCGCCGGCGTGCTCGGTGATGATCTGGCGCTCAATGCCCAGCAGGTCTCCGGAGTGCGTGCCGAGCGGGAAATACCCGTGGTCTGGGCCGTGGCCAAAGGCTCGTTCGTCAATAAACTGATCCTCGTGCCATCGGCGCTGGCGATCAGTGCGTTCGTACCGTGGCTGGTAACGCCGTTGTTGATGGTCGGTGGCGCGTATCTGTGCTTCGAAGGGTTCGAGAAGCTCGCACACAAGTTTCTGCACAGCGAAGCCGAAGATGAAGCCGGGCATGCGCAACTGACAGAAGCCGTGGCCGACCCAGCGACTGATCTGGTGGCGTACGAGAAGGACAAGATCAAAGGCGCGATCCGCACGGACTTTATTCTTTCGGCTGAAATCATCGCGATTACGCTCGGCACCGTGGCGGACGCTTCGCTGACTCAGCAAGTGATCGTGATGTCCGGCATCGCCATCGTCATGACGGTCGGTGTTTACGGTCTGGTGGCGGGCATCGTCAAACTCGACGACCTCGGCCTGTGGTTGACGCAGAAGCCTGGGCAGATGGCCAAAAAGATTGGCAGCGGCATTCTCAGCGCTGCGCCGTACATGATGAAAACCTTGTCGGTGGTCGGTACGGCGGCGATGTTCCTGGTCGGCGGCGGCATCCTGACCCATGGTGTGCCGGTGCTGCATCACTGGATTGAAGGTGTTGGCGCAGCGGCGGGGAGTGCCGGATTTGCGGTGCCGATGTTGCTCAATGGTGTCGCGGGGATTATTGCCGGTGCGGTGGTGTTGGCGGTGGTTTCTGTCGTCGGCAAAATCTGGAAAGCCGTGAAAAACTGACATTCAACATAAAACCCTTGTAGGAGTGAGCCTGCTCGCGATAGCGGTGTGTCAGCCCCACAAGCGTCGCCTGACACACCGCTATCGCGAGCAGGCTCACTCCTACATTTGATCTTTGCAATCCCATGAAAAAGGGCCATTCGACTCGCATCGAATGGCCCTTTTTTGTACCTGCCGAAAACTACTCGGCGATCTGCAACTTACGCGCTTCGGTATACACGTAGCGCACCTTCTCGTACTCGAACGGCGAGTTCATCTGACCGTAGCGGAAGCTGGTCTGGTAGCGCTTGTCGACCGCGCGCAGGGCCCAGATTTCCGGGTGGTTGGAGCTGACTTCGGAAACGTTGAGGAAGTTGATTGCCGACTCGGCGGTGTAGTCCACGGCCAGGCCTGCGGTATCGCGGATGTTCGACGGGCCGAAGATTGGCAGTACGAAGTAGGCACCGCCCGGTACACCATAGAAGCCCAGGGTCTGACCGAAGTCTTCGCTCTGACGTGGCAGGCCCATGGCCGTTGCCGGATCCCATAGACCGGCAATGCCGATGGTGGTGTTGAGCAGCAGGCGCGCCGTTGTTTCCATCGAGCGCTGGCCTTTGAACTGCAACAGGCTGTTGACCAGGTTCGGCACGTCACCGAGGTTGTTGAAGAAGTTGCTCACCCCGGTGCGCACGAAGCTTGGCGTGATGTAACGGTAGCCATCGACTACCGGCAGGAACACCCATTGGTCGAAGCGATAGTTGAAGTGGTAAACCCGGCGGTTCCACGACTCCAGCGGATCGTAGACGTTCAGCGCATTGAGCGTCGAGCGCTCGAATTCGCGTTGGTCCAGCCCCGGGTTGAATTTGAGTTTGGACAGCGGCTCCTTGAAGCCGTCGCTGTCGACGACCACCGGCGCGTTGGCTTTACTGTTGTCGGCCTGGGCCACGCCTGCGCAGAGGAGCGCTGCCATCAGCAGGAGATATTTAGCCACGGAAGAACTCCAGCATGGCGTCGCTGTTGACGCGGTAGTTAATGTTGCCGCAATGGCCGCCCAGTGGATAAACGGTCAGGCGATCACCGAAGGTCTTGCGCAGGAAACCGAGGTCGCCCGGGCCGAGGATCACGTCGTCGGCGTTGTGCATCACGGCGATTTTCGGGCTGTCATGCAGGTAATCCTTGAGCGCATACAGGCTGACCTGATCGATCAGTTGCAGCAGGCTGCCGCCGTCGGTGCGTGCACGCCACATAGGGATCACCTGATCGGTCAGGTAGCAGTCGAAGTCGCACTGCAGCGCACGTTTGAGGAACGGCGTGAGGCTGGTGCCTTCGGTGATCGGGAATTTCGGTGGTGTGATCAGGCCACGGCGGTTGATCAGGTCGGAGGTGAACGCGATGTCAGCCGCCGAGAAGCGGAACGAGGTGCCGATCAGCATCGCCATCTGTTCGTTGGTCAAATGTTGCTTGGACTGCTGGAAGTCATAGAGCAGCGCATCGTTGAGGTCGATGTAGCCTTTCTGCTGGAAGTAGCGGGTCAGCTTGGACAGCACCAGCTCATAGAATGTCGTGCTGTTGTTGATGCCCTTAACTTCGGTTTGTACCAACTTGTCGAGGTTGGTCACCGAGGTGTAGAGGTTGACCGGCGGATTGAGCAGCAGGACTTTCTTGAAGTTGAAGCTGCGGCGCGTCTCGTCCAGATGCGCGACGAACGCGGCATCAAGGGCGCCGAGGCTGTAGCCGGTCAGGTAATACTCGGTGACTGGCAGCTTGGGATTCTGCGCGCGTACGGCCTGCATCACCCGGTACATGTCTTCGGCGTCTTCCTTGGTCACGCCCGGAGTGGCGAAGCGCGAGGCTGCGCTGATGAAGTCGAAACTGGTCGGCGACGACAACTGCACAACGTGGTAGCCGGCCTTGTAGTAGAGCTTTTTCAGATATTCGTTGAGCGTGCTGTCATAGCGTGCGCCGGTGCCGGCGATCAAGAAGATCAGCGGTGCTGGCTTGTCCTGGGTGGCGATGCGGTAGGTGAGCTTTTTCACCGCCCAGAAGTTGTCCGGCAGGATGAACTCGCGCTCCGGGCGCAACGTCAGGCTGCGGTCCGACTGATTGATGTCGTCGTCCAGCGGCAATTCCGGGCGCAAGTCCGGTGGCGTCGTGGCGATGGTCGCCTCGAACGGGTTGGTCAGGGGGTAGCCATAACTGGCGGCGTCGATATCCACCGCCAGTGCGGACGCACTCAGAATAAGGCCGCTGAACAGCGCGGCGAAGCGCAAGGAACGGAGCATGACTAGATCCCTTAGAGGAAGGTGCCGAATGAAGTTCGCAGGCTATGACCACCGGGTGTGCGCCAAAGTGCCATGCTGCGGCACCAAACGGGCAGAATTCGGAGTAATAGTAGCTGGACGATACACTTTGCACCGTCTGAATGAACAGTTAACAGTTGTTAGTTCTTGCACACGGCTGGCGGCAGATTAAGCTGGCCGCCGATTTCCGAAGATTGGAGTGTTTCATGTCCCGCCGTTTGCCCGTGATTTTGCTGCTCGTTCTGTTGCCGTTGTGGCTGGCTGCCAGTTATGGCGCGCGTTATGGCTTTATGGAAGACGGCAAGTGGGTGGGCATCTGCGTCGACGAGGCCAGCCGCTGGGAATGTCAGGTGCGTTCGAACCTGGGCTTGATGATTCACTTCAAGGTGCTGGGCTGGGCGGCGCTCGGTGCGGCGCTGATCGGTTTTGTCGTGCCCGGGCGGGCAGGGTGGTGGCTGGCGGTGTTGGCGCTGGTGTTCGGGGGGCCGGCACTGGCGTTGTACAACACCACGTTAGCGGTGTTTGCGTTGGTGATTGCCGGGTTGCGGTTGGTCAGAGCGACTCCCAGCGCCTGACAATCAGTCTTCGCGAGCAAGCTCGCTCCCACATTTGGAATGCATTCTCCTGTGGGGGCGAGCTTGCTCGCGAAGAGGTCTTTAGCCTCGCTGAAAATCAGGCCTTGCGAACGCGCAGGCAGCGCCACAACGCAGCCACCATCAAGCCACTCACCAACGCCCAGCCCCACGCCTGCTGATTCTGCAAACCTTCCTGATACAACTGCGGCGCAATCCCCGCGCCGACAATAAACGTCAGCAATGCAATTTCCCGGCGCAGCACGCTGACCGGCCGACACAGATAAACCAGCGCCGGCAGTACAAACGCCATGCTCGCAAAGCTGCGATAACGCGCATCGAAAACCATTTCCAGCATCATCACCGCCGCAGCAAAACCTGCCGCCGCGACCAGCCAGCCGGCGCGACGCTCCAGCACATTGAACGCACGTTGACGCCAGCCAGTCCGCGCACTCAGCGTCAGTGCCGCATGCGCCAACACCAACAGATTCAACGCCGTCAGCAAGCCGACCCACAACCACTCACTGGTAAACCGTGTGGTCACCCGCGCCAGATCACCCCAGGCGCCAATCGAGCAAGCGGCGAGGGCACCCAGCAGCGGCAATACCAACGCCGAGCGTGTAGTGCGAACGCGACCGCCGAGTATCAATGTGCCAAGGAAAATCAACCCACCGACCGCCAGCCATTCCTTCCAGTACGGCACATTGGTCACCGGCCCGGCCAGCACACCCTTGTCCTGACGATCGGCATCGAACAGGCCCCAATAACCGCCAACCGCACCTTCGCTGCCGCGCTTCCACGGCTGGTCAAACGCTTCGATCAGGTTGTAATGCCAGCCTTCCTTTTCGGCCATCGCGACAAAACCACGAATGAACTTGGCCTCGTTGACCCGACTCGGCAGGGCGGTCTCGCGTTGACGGCCTTCGCTCGGCCAGCCGGTTTCGCCAATCATCACGTCTTTCGGTGCGAATTTATTGCCGAACACCTGGCGCACATCCGCGACATGTTGCAGGGCAGCATCGATGTTTGATGGATCATCTTCCCAGTACGGCAGCAAATGGATGGTCAGGAAATCCACCGCTGGCGCGACTTCCGGGTGCTTGAGCCAGAACTCCCAGACATCGGCATAGGTGACCGGTTGCTTGACCTGGCTTTTGACCTTGTTGATCAGCTTGGCCAGTTGCGCGCCGGTGACTTCTTTGCGCAGCAGCGCTTCGTTGCCGACGATCACCGCGCTGACCACATCCGGGTTGGCGTTGGCCGATTTGATCAACAGGTCGACTTCTTTCTCGGTGTCCACCGGGTTGCTGTTGACCCACGCGCCAATCATCAATTTCAAGCCGTGTTTGCGCGCCAGATCAGGCAACGCTTCCAGGCCAGTCATTGAATAGGTGCGAATGCACTCAAAGCGTGTCGCCAGCAACGCGAGGTCGGCGTCCATGCGCTCCGGGCGCAGTTTGAACGGCACGTCGAACGGCGATTGGTCTTTATCGAACGGCGTGTACGAGGCGCATTGCAGCTTGTGTGTCGGCGTCGCTGCATCCGGCAGAACCACCGGTTGGCCGAGGCCGTACCAGAAACCGCCGAGGGCAAACAGCCCGAGCAGGCAGGCAAAGAGATAAGGCAGAAAGGGGAAGCGGGACGTCGCGGACATGGTCAGGCCGAGTGGCTGCAAAGCGACGCATGTTACCTGCATTTATAGAGGGGTTGGTGGCCCGCATGATTTTGACATGCAAAGTTCGGGCGGATTGTCTGGCGTCAAATATCCAGACGCCATTAATGGCCTTGTGATGTCGTTTCTCGTTGTCTTGAGGTCGCTGGTAGAGCAGGTCGACGACCGCGTGAGGTTGATGATCAAGCCATCAGTGCTCCGCTGATGTTCTAACGAGTTTGCGGTCAGGCGTGATGGGGGCGCCGTGCACCATAACAATACGTTGACGCCGCCCGTCATCCGTCGGGCGCAGCATTTCGGGGAAGTAACGATGAAGATGCGACGACTTTTTGGCGCAAGTGCTGCTCTGGTGCTTGCGATGAGTTCCACGTTCGCCAGTGCAGAAAAACAGACCCTGAACATCGGTTACGTTGACGGCTGGTCCGACAGCGTCGCGACCACCCACGTGGCGGCCGAAGTGATCAAGCAGAAACTCGGTTATGACGTGAAGCTGCAAGCCGTCGCCACCGGGATCATGTGGCAAGGCGTTGCCACCGGCAAACTCGACGCCATGCTCTCAGCCTGGCTGCCCGTGACCCACGGCGAGTACTGGACGAAGAACAAGGATCTGGTCGTCGATTACGGCCCGAACTTCAAGGATGCGAAAATCGGCCTGATCGTGCCGGAGTATGTGAAAGCCAAGTCGATCGAAGATCTGAAAACCGATGACACCTTTAAAAACCGCATCGTCGGCATCGATGCCGGTTCAGGCGTGATGCTCAAGACGGATCAGGCGATCAAGGATTACGGCCTCGACAAATACAGCCTCAAAGCCAGTTCCGGCGCCGGCATGATTGCCGAGCTGACCCGTGCCGAGAAGAAAAACGAATCCATCGCGGTCACCGGTTGGGTGCCGCACTGGATGTTCGCCAAGTGGAAACTGCGCTTCCTCGACGACCCGAAAGGCGTGTATGGCGCAGCTGAAACCGTAAACAGCATCGGCAGCAAAGAACTCGCGACCAAAGCACCGGAAGTGGCCAAGTTCCTGAAGAACTTCCAGTGGGCGTCGAAAGACGAAATCGGCGAAGTCATGCTGGCGATTCAAGACGGTGCCAAGCCTGACGCAGCGGCCAAGGATTGGGTCGCCAAGCACCCGGATCGCGTGGCTGACTGGACCAAATAACCGCCTCACCGCAATATCCTGTGGGAGCGAGCCTGCTCGCGAAAGCGGTCTATCAGTCGACTGATGTGTTGACTGATACGACGCCTTCGCGAGCAAGCTCGCTCCCACAGTTGTTTTGTGTGTACCGGAAATTGGCAAAAGTGTCATGGCGTTCTACTACTAAGGTCGTCTGTTACCGCTCCCGCAGCCGCATACATTAGCTATGTTCCAACAATAATCTGTGCTGCGAGGATAAAAACAATGAACGACAGCATTTACCTCTCGATTCAAAACAGTCCCCGATTCAAGGAGCTGGTTCAGAAAAGGGAACGATTCGCCTGGATTCTCTCGGCAATCATGCTCGGGCTTTACTCTGGCTTCATCCTTTTGATCGCTTACGGGCCGCACATACTGGGAGCGAAACTCAGTCCCGAGTCTTCGATTACCTGGGGTATTCCGATCGGTGTCGGACTGATTCTTTCGGCATTCATCCTCACCGGTATCTACGTGCGCCGCGCCAATGGCGAGTTTGACGACCTGAACAATGCGATTCTCAAGGAGGCTCAGCAATGATCCGGCGTCTACTGGCTCTATTGAGTGTTGCGGCTTTCGCGCCGGGTGTCTGGGCGGCTGACGCGTTGACGGGGGAGGTGGCCAAACAACCGCTGAACATTCCCGCGATCCTGATGTTCGTGGCGTTCGTCGGTGCGACGCTCTACATCACCTACTGGGCCTCGAAGAAAAACAACTCGGCGGCCGACTACTATGCGGCGGGCGGCAAGATCACCGGCTTCCAGAACGGTCTGGCGATTGCCGGTGACTACATGTCGGCGGCGTCCTTCCTGGGGATTTCCGCGCTGGTGTTCACCTCCGGCTACGACGGCCTGATCTACTCGATCGGCTTCCTGGTGGGCTGGCCGATCATCCTGTTCCTGATCGCCGAGCGTCTGCGTAACCTGGGTAAATACACCTTTGCCGACGTGGCGTCCTACCGCCTCGGGCAGACCCAGATCCGCACCCTGTCGGCCTGCGGTTCGCTGGTGGTGGTGGCGTTCTACCTGATCGCGCAAATGGTTGGTGCCGGCAAGTTGATCCAGCTGTTGTTCGGTCTGGACTACCACGTCGCGGTGATTCTGGTCGGTGTGCTGATGTGCATGTACGTGCTGTTCGGCGGCATGCTGGCGACCACTTGGGTACAGATCATCAAGGCTGTGCTGTTGTTGTCCGGTGCCTCGTTCATGGCGCTGATGGTAATGAAGCACGTAGGCTTCGACTTCAACACGCTGTTCTCCGAGGCGATCAAGGTTCACGCCAAAGGCGAAGCGATCATGAGCCCGGGCGGTCTGGTCAAGGATCCGATTTCGGCATTCTCGCTGGGTCTGGCGCTGATGTTCGGTACGGCTGGCCTGCCACACATTCTGATGCGCTTCTTCACCGTGAGTGACGCAAAAGAAGCTCGCAAGAGCGTGCTCTACGCAACTGGCTTCATCGGTTACTTCTACATCCTGACTTTCATCATCGGCTTCGGCGCGATCCTGCTGGTCAGCACTAACCCGGCCTTCAAAGATGCGGCTGGCGCGCTGTTGGGCGGCAACAACATGGCGGCGGTGCATCTGGCCAACGCGGTCGGTGGCAGTATCTTCCTCGGCTTTATTTCGGCGGTGGCGTTCGCGACCATTCTGGCGGTTGTTGCCGGTCTGACGCTGGCGGGTGCTTCGGCGGTTTCTCACGACCTGTATGCCAGTGTGATCAAGAAGGGCAAGGCGAACGAGAAGGACGAGATTCGTGTCTCGAAGATCACCACCATTGCCTTGGCCGTGCTGGCGATTGGCTTGGGCATCCTGTTCGAAAGCCAGAACATTGCCTTCATGGTTGGTCTGGCGTTCTCCATTGCGGCGAGTTGCAACTTCCCGGTGCTGTTGCTTTCGATGTACTGGAAGAAGCTGACCACTCGTGGTGCGATGATTGGTGGCTGGTTGGGGCTGGTCAGTGCCGTTGGTTTGATGGTGCTTGGGCCGACCATCTGGGTGCAGATTCTGCATCATGAGAAGGCGATCTTCCCTTACGAGTACCCGGCGCTGTTTTCGATGATCATTGCCTTTGTCGGGATCTGGTTCTTCTCGATTACTGACAAGTCGGCGGCTGCGGACAAAGAGCGGGCGTTGTTCTTCCCGCAGTTTGTGCGTTCGCAGACTGGGTTGGGGGCGAGTGGGGCGGTTTCGCATTGATGGTTTGATGGTTTTTTAATGTTGTGCTGAATGCCCCGGTTGAGAGATCGGGGCATTTTTATTGGGCGGTTATCGGACTTTGGTGTGTTTTTTATTGGGTGTATATCCGTTGCTGCGGTAACGGCTGATTAGGGTTTCGCCCTTACGGCGACTCACTTTTTTTCAAACGCCAAAAAAGTAAGCAAAAAACGCTTGCTCCTACGTGCGGCCCGCTCGCTGGGGCTCGGGGTCCCTTCGCTGCGGGATCGATCCGGGCGCAGCGCCTACGGTTTGCTTCGCTGCACCTCCTCTCGCTGTGTTTGGCTGCGCCAAACGGTCGCTGCGCTCCCACGCCCGGATCAATCCCTCCACTCAGCCTTCCGACGTCGC
>NZ_VCNJ01000100.1 GCF_005938625.1 Pseudomonas fluorescens | reverse complement strand
GCTCCATCCCGCGTCTGTGTGTCGGCATTCTACAGAGGAACGCCGGGGTGTCAACCCGCAATCTGGATAAAATCTGTTGAGGTTCAATCGGTTAGCGTTTTTTATCGGGTGTTTTTCACGCTGCAGGGCAGGCGGAGCAAGGCTTTCAGCTCTATTGGAGGCCGCTTGTCGATTGATAAAATAAATTCAAAGGACATTTCCTACCGCTTGGAAAGAACATTCATACCACTGGTGCTATATACAGGTGTCAGTGAGATACTGCCGATCCGGCTTGCCACATTCCCTTTTCTGACATGACTCAGCGAAAAATCATCCACATCGACTGCGATTGCTTTTACGCCGCCATCGAGATGCGCGATGACCCGCGCCTCGCCGGCAAACCGTTGGCGGTCGGTGGCTCGGCTGATCGGCGTGGGGTGATTGCTACCTGCAACTATGAAGCGCGGGCCTACGGCGTGCGTTCGGCGATGGCCTCAGGGCACGCCTTGAAGCTCTGTCCGGATCTGACCATCGTCAAGCCACGCATGGACGCCTATCGCGAAGCGTCGAAAGAAATACATACGATCTTCAGTGATTACACCGACCTGATCGAACCGCTGTCGCTGGATGAGGCCTATCTCGACGTATCCGATAGTGCGCATTTTGGCGGCAGTGCCACGCGCATCGCTCAGGACATCCGTCGCCGGGTCTCCAATCAATTGCACATCACCGTGTCTGCGGGTGTGGCGCCGAACAAGTTTCTGGCCAAAATCGCCAGCGACTGGAAAAAGCCCAACGGTTTGTTTGTGATCACGCCGGACCAGGTCGAAGACTTTGTCAGTGGTTTACCAGTGAGCAAATTACACGGTGTCGGCAAGGTCACGGCCGATAAGCTGGGCAAGCTCGGCATCGTTGACTGCTCGCAGTTGCGCGAGTGGGACAAACTGGCGCTGGTGCGAGAGTTCGGCAGTTTTGGCGAGCGACTGTGGAGTCTCGCCCGTGGGATCGATGACCGGCTGGTGCACAACGACAGTCGGCGTCAGTCGATCAGCGTGGAAAATACCTACGATGTTGATCTGCCGGATCTACGCAGTTGCCTCGACAAACTGCCAGAGCTGCTGGAAACCCTGAAAACCCGTATGGCACGGATCGACAGCAGTTATCGACCGGGCAAGCCGTTCGTCAAAGTGAAGTTTCATGACTTTACCCAGACGACGCTTGAGCAGGCCGGGGCAGGGCGGGATCTTGGCAGCTATCAGTTGATGCTGACGCAGGCGTTCAATCGCGGCGGGAAACCGGTGCGGTTGTTGGGGGTTGGGGTGCGGCTGGAGGATTTGCGCGGCGGGTTTGAGCAGATGGAGTTGTTTGAGCGGTAGATCTTAAAAGCAAAAGATCGCAGCCTGCGGCAGCTCCTACAGGGAAACGCGTTCCAATGTAGGAGCTGTCGAAGGCTGCGATCTTTTATGGGGCCTTAATTCGGTCCCGGATCCGCCACCAGACGCCCGGCATCCTTGGTCAAAGACTTGAGAAACTCAGTCTGCAACTCAGGATCGTTACGCGTCAGTTCGATCAGGCTTTGTTCCAGTTCGCTGGCTTCTTCTTCCAGACCCAGTTCCGACAGGCGTTTGACCCGGTGCACCCACTGGCTCACTTCGTCGTCTTCCAGATCGTCGTAAATCAGCCCGTGTGCTTCCAGCAACTTGCCACGCAGATGACTGCTGATCATCAGCGATGAGTCAGAATGCACGTCATCCTTGGCGTCTTCGACGCTGATCTGCAATTTGCCGACATGATTGAGGTCATTTTCGGCAAACGGACTGTCGAGCAGGTTCAGACGCAGTACACCATTGCGGTCGGTGGTCATGTCGAAGGTCTGCTTGCCAGCCTTGACCTGCACCGGCCGCTCGCTCCACGGCAGGCTCGAATACTCCGTGCGCTTGTCGCGCTGGACTTCATCTATACCGGCCAGATTCTGTTGCGCACGACCGTTGGACTGCACGTTCATGAACGGGTTGAGCCCGGCGAAACCGTAGCTCAGCCAGTCCTTGGTGACGCTGTCCGGCAGGTTGCCGAGGGCGAACACATTGACTACGTTGGCGCCGACGCCACCGACTACGGCCACCGCGCCCAGCGGAATCTCGTAGACCTCCCGCCAAGGCTGGTAGGGCGTATAGCGATCGTAGCGACGTGTCACTTCGAACTCGGTGACTTCAAAAGTCTTCTGCTCGTTGATCTTCACGCGTCGCTGCGGCAGCTCAAGCTCCTTAGGCTCACCGACATCGATCTGCAGGCTATGGTCGAGCAGCTTTCGCTCGACCCGCTCTTCGTGCTCGCTGCGTTGTGACATGTGATTGGCACAGCCGCTGACCAGCAGGGCACCGCACAGGGCGGTGCCACCGAGGCCTAAGGTGTTTCGCTTGAACATGACGTCTCTATCTGGTTTCAGCGGCGGATACGGGCCTGCAGGAAAGACAATACGTCGGCCACTGGCAGTGCTTGCGCTTCGCCTTCGGTGCGGCTCTTGTATTCCAGGTTGCCTTCGGCGAGGCCGCGGTCGCTGACCACGATCCGGTGAGGAATGCCGATCAGCTCCATGTCCGCGAACTTGATGCCCGGGCTGGTTTTCTTGTCGCGATCATCCAGCAGCACTTCGAAGCCGGCGGCCGTCAGTTCGGCGTACAGCTTGTCGGTGGCTTCGCGTACCTGCTCGGTTTCATAGCGCAGCGGTACCAGAGCGATCTGGAACGGCGCCAGGGTATCGCTCCAGATGATGCCGTTTTCGTCGTTGTTCTGTTCGATGGCCGCAGCCACCACGCGGGATACGCCGATGCCGTAGCAACCCATTTCCAGGGTCACTGGCTTGCCGTTCTCGCCCAGCACTTCGCACTTCATCGCCTTGCTGTACTTGTTGCCCAGCTGGAAGATGTGCCCGACTTCGATGCCGCGTTTGATTTCCAGGGTGCCTTTGCCGTCAGGGCTTGGGTCACCGGCAACCACGTTACGCAGGTCTGCGACGGTCGGAACCGGCAGATCACGCTCCCAGTTCACGCCGAAGTAGTGCTTGTCGTCGATGTTCGCGCCGATACCGAAGTCGCTCATCAGCTCGACCGAACGGTCGATGATGATTGGCAGCGGCAGGTTCAGCGGGCCGAGGGAACCTGCGCCAGCGCCAATGGCGTCACGCAGTTCGGCGTCGGTGGCCATGACCAGAGGGTTGGCAACGCCTGGTTGCTGGGCAGCCTTGATTTCGTTGAGTTCGTGGTCGCCACGAATCACCAGCGCGATCAGCTTGCCTTCTTCTTCGGCGCGCACGATCAGGGTCTTGATGGTCTTCTCAATCGGCAGATTGAATTTTTCCACCAGCGCCGCGATGGTTTTGGTGTCTGGCGTATCGACCAGACGCAGCTCTTCAGTCGCAGCAGCGCGCGAGGTTTCGCGTGGCACGGCTTCGGCTTTTTCGATATTCGCCGCGTAGTCGGAGCCGTTGCTGAAGACGATGTCGTCTTCGCCGGACTCGGCCAGTACGTGGAATTCGTGGGAACCGGCGCCACCGATCGAACCGTTGTCGGCTTCAACCGGACGGAATTTCAGACCCAGGCGCGTGAAGATGTTGCAGTACGCTTCATGCATGCGGTCGTAGGTGATCTGCAACGACGCCTGATCCGCGTGGAAGGAGTACGAGTCCTTCATGATGAATTCGCGGCCGCGCATCAAACCGAAGCGTGGGCGGATTTCGTCACGGAATTTGGTCTGGATCTGGTACAGGTTGATCGGCAGCTGTTTGTAGCTGCTCAACTCGTTGCGCATCAGATCGGTGATCACTTCTTCGTGGGTCGGGCCCGCGCAGAAGTCGCGACCGTGGCGGTCTTTGATGCGCAGCAGCTCAGGGCCGTATTCTTCCCAGCGCCCCGATTCCTGCCACAGCTCGGCCGGTTGGGTGCTCGGCATCAACACTTCCAGAGAGCCGGCGGCGTTCATCTCTTCACGAACGATGGCTTCAACCTTGCGCATGACTCGCAGGCCCATGGGCAGCCAGGTGTACAGGCCCGAGGCGAGTTTGCGGATCATGCCGGCGCGCAGCATCAGCTGATGGCTGATCACGACCGCGTCGGAAGGCGTTTCTTTCTGTGTGGCGAGCAAAAATTGACTGGTGCGCATGGTTGGCCGTTGTCGGTTGCTATGACTGGAAATGACTCCGCAGTGTACCGGCGAGTTTTGCCGACGTACAGGCGTGAGGTCAGTGGGAAGGCACGACGGCGGGATTCCTCCCGCCGTTGCCGAAACGTCTTACGATTCTTCTGTGACCGGCGTCGGCAAAGGCTCGGGCGTTGGCGTCGGGCCTTCGCGGCGGCTTTCCTGGAACCAGTGCAGGGCGATCAGCACCAGCGTCGGCACGCCGAGCAGGGCGGTGATCAGGAAAAAGCTGTGGTAACCGAACTTTTCGACCAGGACCCCGGAATACCCGCCCATCAGGCGCGGCAGCAATAGCATGATCGAGCTGAGCAGAGCGTATTGCGTGGCCGAGAACTTGAGGTTGGTCAGGCTCGACAGATAGGCAACGAACGCCGACGTCGCCAGGCCCGAGCTGAAGTTGTCGAGGGAGATCGTCACCACCAGCATCTGCAGGTTCGGGCCCATGTCGGCGAGCATGACGAACAGCAGGTTGGTGGCGGCCGAGGCCGCACCACCGATAAACAGAATCGGCAGAATGCCGAAGCGCACGATCAGCAGACCGCCCATGCCGGCGCCAACCAGCGTCATGATCAGGCCGAAGATCTTGCTGACGCTGGCTATCTGATCCTTGGTAAAACCCTGATCGATATAGAACACGTTGGCCATGACGCCCATCACCGTGTCCGACATCCGATAGGTGGCGATCAGACCCAGTAACAGAAACGCCTGCCAGCGGTAACGCAGAATGAAGTCGTTGACCGGCGTCAGCACCGGCGCGAGGCCGCGACGACCCATGGTCGACAGACACAGGCCGGTGAGCAGCGTATAGAGAATGGCGCGCAGGAAGGCGCGGTCTTCGAGCAGCAGATCGAGTGGGCTCATGCCGCCGAACAGCACGCTGGCGAAATCGGTGTTGTAGAGCTGGGTGAACATCGCCGGTACCGAGACCAGCAAGACGATCAGCACAAACACCGACATCAGTTGATGCATGAAGGTGTAACGCCCGGCCTGCAACTGCGTGCGTAGCGGAACCGGCGGCTCGCGCATGAACAGCGTGGTCAGCAACGCGGGAATCATCAATGCACCGAACAGTGCGTAAGTGCCGGCCCAGGCCGAATGCTGATAGTTGAAGCCCGTGGAGCCGAAGCCCTCAGCGAAGAACAACGCACCGGCAGTCGCCAGCAGCGCGGCCACGCGATAACCCGACATATAACTGGCGGCGAGGGCGGCCTGGCGATTGTCTTCGGCGATTTCCAGGCGATAGGCGTCCACCGCAATATCTTGGGTGGCGGAGGCAAAGGCAACGACAACGGCAATGGCGATCAACCAGGACAAGTGCTTCTGCGGATCACAGAAACCCATGCCGATCAGGCCGAGAATCACCAGCGCCTGCGAGAGCACCAGCCACGAACGGCGTCGGCCAAGCTTGCCCAGCAACGGCAGACGCCATTGGTCGAGCAGCGGGGACCAGACCCATTTGAACGCATAAGCCAGGCCGATCAGACTGGCGTAGCCGATGGTTTCACGGGCGACACCGGCTTCACGCAGCCAGACGGAAAGCGTAGAGAACACCAGCATGTACGGCAGGCCGGCGGCGAAACCCAGCAACAACAGCACGAGCGTCGAAGGACTGGCATAAGCGGCTAGCGCGGCGCGCCAGGTTTTACGGGGCATGGGCTGAAGTCTGCCTCAAGATTGCGAAAACAAAGCGCGCACTCTAACCGCTGTGCTCTACCGGACGCCAGCCATGGCGCTGAATATCCACACGATTGTTCAGGACGGTGATGCCTTCCATGCGCAATCGTGCCCGTTGTTCATCGCCCGACGGGCTCCCCACCGGCAGGCTGATCCGACCGCCGGCACCCAGCACTCGGTGCCAGGGCAGCTTGGTATCGCCGGGTAACTGACTCAAGGTGCGGCCGACCCAGCGGGCGGCGCGCCCCAACCCGGCCAGCTCGGCTAACTGACCATAGCTGACGACTTTGCCTTCGGGCACTTGGGCGAGCGTCGAGTAGAGCGCCGTGCGTCGGATTTGCGCATCGTTTTCGACGCTGTCGAGCGGGTCTTTCACGTACGCGGTTCCTGAGCATGAACAGTTTGATGGCTTTCAGAGTAATCGGTGTTCGCGCCGTTGAGAAATGAACTCATTAGAAATAGTCCGGTCAGTCCTTGTCAGGGTCTTATTCCTACGGATAATGCCGACCTTTTTCCGCAAACTTGAGCCTTCGATTCGCTTATGTTGTCCAGATCCCTGCTGTGCCTTGCTGTTTTCAGTGCGTCCACGCCCCTGCTTGCCGACACCGTCTGGTTGAAGAATGGTGACAAGTTGAGCGGCACCATCACCGTGTTCGATGGCGGCAAGCTGTTGATCCAGACCAAATATGCCGGTGCGGTCACCATTGACTGGAAAGAGGTCAAAACCCTGGACAGCGATCAGCACTTGCTGGTCAAGCAGGACGCCTATACCGGTGAAGTGTCCAAGTCGCTGACCGCCGCCGAAGATGGCAAAGTCACCCTGGCCAACGGTGAAGCGCCGAAAACCGTCGAGCTGGCGAGCATTCAGCAGATTCTCAAGCCGAAACCGGTGGTCGAGGATCTGGTGTGGAAGGGCAATGTCGACTTGGCACTGGACTATCAGCGCGCCGAGAAGGACACCGATGACTACGATGTCGGCTTCAAGACCACTGCACGTCATGGGCGCTGGCGCCACACTGCCGAAGGCGAATACAACCGAGAAGTGCAGGACGACGAAACCACCACCGACAACTGGCGCGCTGAATACGCACTCGACCGCTTCCTGACCGATAAGTGGTTTTGGCAGGGCCGTCTGAACTACAAGCGCGATCACATCGAAGAGTTGTCGCGTCAGCGTGTGGTCGGTACCGGTCCCGGCTACCAGTTCTGGGATGATGAGTTGGGCGCGTTCTCGCTGGGCTCGCTGCTCAACCGCACGGACTATGAGTACCGCGATGGAAGCAAGGACAACTTCTATTCCGTCGCCATGAAGTGGGATTACAACCGTTACCTGATCGGCAAGAAAGTCGAGTTCTTCACCAACGGTGAAGTGGGCAAGCCGCTGTCGGGTGTTGCCGATTATGCGCTGGATGCGGAAATGGGCTTGCGCTACAAAGTTACCGATTGGGCCTCGCTCAACCTCAAGGCTGAGCGCGACATCATCAGCGGCACCAACGATGCGGATCTGAACAAGACCCGTTACACCGCAGGTTTTGGCGTGGCCTGGTAACGCACAAGCAAAAGATCGCAGTCTTCGGCAGCTCCTACAAAGGATTGATGTACATCCTGTAGGAGCTGCCGAAGGCTGCGATCTTTTTTTGCGAGCTGAAAAACAGACGCCCACAAAAAAGCCCCGCTTTTAAGGGCGGGGCTCTTTTCTAAAGAAGCTACAAGTTAGATAACTTGTACTTCTTCAGCTTGCATGCCTTTCTGACCGCGGGTAGCGATGAAAGAAACCTGTTGGCCTTCTTTCAGGCTTTTGAAGCCGTCGGATTGGATAGCTTTGAAGTGAACGAACAGGTCGTCACCGGATTGTGGAGTGATGAAGCCGAAGCCTTTTTCATCGTTGAACCACTTAACGGTACCGGTTTGGCGATTAGACATGGTGTAACTCCTTGAACAAAGATAACTGCGACTCAGGAAGAACCCTGGCCGAGACTGAGTGCAAAGAGCAGGAAAAATTCTTGTAGATGGTTGGATCGAAATTCAACATATCGTGTAGAGATTCTCAGTGACACAAGCAACACAGTGACGCCACCTTAACCCAGTTTCCGAGAAGTGCCAATGCTTCTTGCGAAGGTTTCTCTGTTTTCGGGATCGGCGGTGTGACGGTTCGTCGCCAAAGCCCGTATTTCATGGGTGTTCGGCGAGAATTGCACCGCGCACTTTGAACCCGGCGGCGCGCCCGGTAAGATGCCGGACAGAATTTTTCCACCTCGCTATTCAGGACACCCCGCCATGAGCATCAAATCGGACAAGTGGATTCGCCGCATGGCGCAGGAACACGGCATGATCGAACCGTTCGTCGAGCGCCAGATGCGCGGCAGCGATGACAGCCGAGTGATCTCCTACGGTGTATCGAGCTATGGCTACGATGTACGTTGCACCAATCACTTCAAGGTGTTCACCAACATCAACTCGTCCATCGTCGATCCGAAAAACTTCGATCCGGGCAGCTTCGTCGACGTCCACAGCGACGTCTGCATCATTCCGCCGAACTCGTTCGCGCTGGCCAGCACCGTCGAATATTTCCGCATTCCACGCAATGTGCTGACCATCTGCCTGGGTAAAAGCACCTACGCGCGTTGCGGCATCATCGTTAACGTCACGCCGCTCGAGCCTGAGTGGGAAGGTCACGTGACGCTGGAGTTCTCCAACACCACCAACCTGCCGGCGAAGATCTACGCCAACGAAGGCGTGGCGCAGATGCTCTTCCTTGAATCCGACGAGGAATGCGAAGTGTCCTACAAGGATCGTGGCGGCAAGTATCAGGGCCAGCGCGGCGTCACTTTGCCGCGCACCTGATCGGTCCATCCGACAGATCGCGGGAATTCTTTGGCGGGCAGACACTCTATGGGGTGTACTGCCCGTTTTTGCTTTCGGCAAAACGGGCCTTCGCCGAGGAGTGCCCTATGAAGATCGATCCGCAAATCACCGCCGAACTGGCAAGGCTCGAGCCCAATCAGATTGGCGTATTGGCCTGGTCCTTGTTGGCGCATCCGGCGCTGAGCATGGCCGGCGGAATTCCCGGACAGCCTGATCCCGATACCCCCAACGAACAACCCACCGAGCCGGGCGAACCGACGCTGCCGGACGAACCGCCACCGGCACCGGTTGCCTGATTTGCATTGAAAACGAATGGCCAGTCAGATGAAGTCTGCAAAGACTTCAGCTGACTGGCCATATTTCGTTGTCGCCGATGACAAAAATCCTGCAGCTTTCATTCTTCTCGACCGGATAGCCCCCAGTAAAGGCGCCAAAGGCCGGCAGCAGGCTCAGGCGTTCGCCGAGTCTGAAACACGCCAGGCGCAAGCTCTGCCGACCCTTGCCATGTAACCGATAGACCGGGTGCACATGACCCGCCAGCACGTGTCTTTCAGGATGCGGGTCCGGTTCATGTTGCAAGGCGAATGGCCCGAGCAGCAGCGGTTCCGGCACCACCCGGATATTCAACGATTCAGGCGGATCACCTGCGCGTTTGTCGTGATTGCCGCGAATCAGCGTCATCGGCAACTCCGCGTGACGCGCACGCCATTGCGCCAGCGCGCTCAGCGTGCCCGGGGCATGAGAGCCGGGCCCGTGCAGGAAATCCCCGAGAAAGATCAATAAGCGGCAGGGCAGCTTTGTCAGCAGCCGATCAATCACGGCAATATTGCTCGCCGTGGTGCCATGTGGAACCGGTTGACCAAGACTGCGGTAAGCCGCCGCTTTGCCGAAATGCACATCGGCAATCAACAAGACCTGCTGCGCGGGCCAGTACAAGGCTTTCTCCGGCAAGAGCCACAGCTCTTCACCAGCCAGACGCACCGGGTAGGCCGCATTCATGGGGATTTATCCTTGTCGGCGCTATTCTCCAGATCACCGACCATCCGTCTGATCCGGTCAGCGAGTTTTTCCGAACTCATGCTTTCGCGCATGCGTTCCACCAGCAGCGGAAACCCTAGTGGCGTAGGACGTTTGAGCTGATGCACGTCCAGTTTCATCCCGTTGATCTGCTCCAATGTCTGTTCCAGACGACGAATATCCAGTTCTTCCCGTAGGACTTCTTCCCCGGCCTGGGCCAGCAACAGGTTGTCAGCGTCGTATTGTTTGAACACTTCGAAAAACAAACCGCTGGACGCCTGCACCTGGCGGGTACTTTTCGGCGCACCGGGGTAACCGGCGAAGACCAGCCCGGCAATCCGCGCGATCTCGCGAAAGCGCCGCAGCGCCAGTTCGCCGGCATTCAGGCTGGCCAGAACGTCCGCTAACAAATCATCAGCATTGAAGAGATCGGTATTCAAATACTCGGCCCAGTCGATCGGCGTAGCGCTGAGCAATTCCAGGCCGTAATCGTTCACCGCGATGGAAAACGTCACGGGCTGCCGTTGACTGACGCGCCAGGCCAGCAGGCTCGCCAGGCCCAGATGCACTTGGCGCCCGGCAAACGGATAGAGGAAAAGGTGCCAGCCCTCGCGGGACTTCAGTAGTTCGGCTAACAGATTTTCTGTTGTGGGTAACCCGGACCAGCGCATCTGGGTTTCCAGCAACGGTCGCAAGGCTTGCATTTCCGGGCCGACAAACTCGCTCTGCGCCGCCGCACTGAAGCGCCTGACCACGGCCTCGGCCAATTCGTTGGAAAGCGGCATCCGCCCGCCATTCCAGCGCGGTACGGCGGCTTTCTTCGCGGTGCTGCGTTTGACGTAAGCGGTCATGTTTTCCACTCGCACCAGCTCCAGCAAACGCCCGGCAAAGAGAAAACCGTCGCCCGGTTTGAGCCGCGCAATAAAGCCTTCCTCGACACTGCCCAACTGCTTGCCACCGCCACCCTTGCTCCAGAATTTCAGATGGATGCTCGCGTCGCTGACGATGGTGCCGATGCTCATGCGATGGCGCCGCGCCAATCGCGCATCCGGTACGCGCCAGATGCCGTGCTCGTCGGGTTCGACCCGGCGATAGTCCGGATAAGCCGTCAGAGACATTCCGCCGTGGCGTACGAAAGCCAGCGCCCAGGCCCAATCGGCGGGTGTCAGGTCACGATAAGCCCAGGCGCCACGGACTTCTTCGTACAACTCATCGGGTAAAAATCCGCCGCCAAGGGCCATGCTGACCAAATGCTGGACCAGCACATCCAATGGTTTGTGCGGTGACTGGCGTGGTTCGATGCGCCGTTGCTCGACGGCATCGCGGGCGGCAGCGGCTTCGATCAACTCAAGGCTGTGCGTCGGCACCAGCGTTACCCGCGATGTGCGCCCCGGAGCATGGCCGGAGCGCCCGGCGCGTTGCATCAATCGTGCGACGCCTTTGGCCGAGCCGATTTGCAACACGCGTTCGACCGGCAGGAAGTCCACGCCCAGATCCAGGCTTGAGGTGCAGACCACGGCTTTCAAATAGCCGTCCTTCAATGCCTGTTCTACCCAGTCACGGGTATCGCGTGACAATGAGCTGTGATGCAAGGCGATCAACCCGGCCCAGTCCGGCCGTGCCTCCAGCAGCGCCTGATACCAGATTTCCGACTGTGCCCGGGTGTTGGTGAACACCAGGGTGCTGGCGCAGGCCTCCAGTTCAGCAACGACCTGCGGCAACATCTTCAGACCGATGTGCCCGGCCCAGGGAAAACGCTCAATCGACGGAGGGAGAAGGGTGTCGACTTTCAGCGCTTTTTCGCTTTGTCCCTGGATGCTGACGCCACCGCCCTGCGGGATCAGTACCTGTTCGGCGTGGGATTGATTACCTAAGGTGGCCGATACGCCCCAGACGATCAGCTCAGGTTGCCAATGCCGTAGGCGGGCCAGGGCCAGTTGCAGTTGCACGCCGCGCTTGTTGCCCAGCAGTTCGTGCCATTCATCGACGACGATCATGCGCAGACTCGCCAGCGCCACCTGCGCATCGGCACGAGCGAGCAGCAGTGTCAGGCTTTCCGGCGTGGTGATCAGCGTGGTCGGCAGGCGTCGGCTCTGCCGGGCTCGTTCGCTGCTGCTGGTGTCACCGGTGCGCAAGCCGATGCTCCATGGGATCTGCAGGTCATCGACCGGCGTTTGCAGGGCGCGCGCGGTGTCGGCGGCGAGGGCGCGCATGGGGGTGATCCACAGGACGGTCAGCGGTTCGGCCGGTGGTTTGCGCTTGCGTGAGGTTTCAATAACAACAGAGGATTTAGCGAAACGATTGAGTGCGGCAAACCACACTGCATAGGTTTTACCTGCACCGGTGCTGGCGTGAAGCAGCCCGGATTCGCCGCTCTTGACCGCCGCCCACACCTGCTTCTGAAAGGCGAACGGCTTCCAGCCGCGGGCGCTGAACCAGGTTTTTGCGTGGTCGGGAGATTTCGCCATGCGGGCTGCGTGCGCTCTGGAGGTGTTCTTCCAGTGACCACATCAGTTGGCGAAAGGTTTAATCAGGGTGACCGTGTAGGAGTTGCCGAAGGCTGCGATCTTTTGATCTTGATCTCTATAAAACAAGATCAAAAGATCGCAGCCTTCGGCAGCTCCTACAGGGGAACGTGGGCTACTTGAGGTTGCCGCTGAGGAATTGCTTCAGGCGTTCGCTTTTAGGGTTGCCCAGCACTTCTTCGGGCGCACCTTCTTCTTCCACCAGACCTTGGTGCAGAAACAGCACCTGGCTGGAGACTTTTCGGGCGAAGCTCATCTCATGGGTCACCATGATCATCGTCCGACCTTCCTCGGCAAGCCCTTGAATCACCTTCAACACTTCCCCCACCAACTCCGGATCCAGTGCCGAAGTCGGCTCATCAAACAACATCACCTCCGGTTCCATCGCCAACGCCCGGGCAATCGCCACGCGCTGTTGCTGCCCGCCAGAGAGAAACGCCGGATATTGATCCGCCACTCGCGCCGGCAAGCCGACCTTGTCCAGATAACGCCGCGCACGGTCATCGGCTTCCTGTTTGCTGCAACCCAGCACCCGGCGCGGGGCCATGGTGATGTTTTCCAGCACGGTCATGTGACTCCACAGGTTGAAATGCTGGAACACCATCGCCAGCCGCGTGCGCAAACGTTGCAGTTCATCGGCGTCGGCGACGTGCATGCCGTGGCGGTCGGTGACCATGCGGATCGCCTGGCCATCAAGGCTCATGGCGCCGTCGTTGGGTTGTTCGAGAAAGTTGATGCAGCGCAAAAAGGTGCTTTTGCCCGAGCCACTGGCGCCGATCAGGCTGATCACGTCGCCGGTCTTGGCCTTGAGCGACACGCCTTTGAGCACTTGATGGTCGCCATAGCTTTTATGCAGGCCTTCAACGGTCAGTTTGTACATGGGACGAACATCCTCAAGGCGAAAGTAGGTAGCCACTGCGATAGGCTTCAGCGCCCGCGACGTGGGCGATAACCATGCCGGCAGTGGCCATGCGGCGCAGCGAGCGGGCGTACATCACGCCGGCGCTGGTGCAATGAATGGGGGTGATCCGGTCGTTGATCGGGTCGATGATTTCGGCAATCTGCTGTCCGGCTTCCAGGACTTGCCCTGCTGTTGCGGTGTACACCAGCAAGCCGCCGACCGGCGTGGTCACCGGTTCGACTCCCGCGAGAGGCGTGGCCGGGAACGGCAATGGCGGCTGCGGTTTGGTCTCACCGACGATCGCATCGGACTGGATCAGATAGTCGATCAGCGCCTGGCAGTCGCGGCTGGCCAGCGGATGGGTGACGTCACCCTGGCCGCGCAACTCGACGGTCACCGAGAAACTGCCGAGCGGAATCTCGAAGTGTTCACCGAAGCGTTCTTTCAGTTGCCACCACAGCAGGGTGAAGCATTCGTCGAACGACTGGCCGCCGGAATCAGTGGCCAGCAGGCTCGCCTGGGCTTCGATGTAGCGCGCCAGCGGTTCGACCTGCGGCCACGCTTCGGGCGTGGTGTAGAGGTGCACCACTGATTCGAAGTCGCAGTGCAAGTCGAGCACCATATCCGCGTCGCAGGCCAGTCGTTGCAGGGTCAGACGCTGGGATTGCAGTTGCGTGCTGGCCGTCTGGCGGGCGAGGGCGTTGCGCAGATGCGTGCGGATCAGTTCGAGGTTGTGCTGCGGATCGTCATTGAGCTTGCCCTCGATGGCGTTGCCGATCTCTTCACTGAGGTCGACAAACCAGCGGTTGAAGTTCTGCCCGCTCTCCAGTTCGTAGCGTCCCAGGGGCACGTCCATCAGCACTTGTTCGAGGCCGACCGGGTTGGCCACTGGCACCAGCACGATTTCGCTGCGCAGGCGCCCGGCCGCTTCCAGCTCGGCCAGACGCTGTTTGAGATGCCAGGCGACGAGCATGCCCGGCAATTCGTCGGCATGCAGCGAAGACTGAATGTAAACCTTGCCCTTGGCCTGCTCCGGGCCGAAGTGGAAGCTGTGGATCTGTCGTGCGGTCCCCGGCAGTGGGGCCAGCAAGTCATGGATCAGGTGGCGCATTTGCAAAGTTGTCCTAGTGAGTCGGGCCGAGGAAGGCCAGCCATCGGCGTTCGGCAAGGCGGAACAGGCCGACCAGCGCAAAGGTTATGGTCAGGTAGATCAGCGCGGCGATGCCGAACGACTGAAAGGTCAAAAAGGTCGCCGAGTTGGCGTCCCGCGCTACTTTCAGGATGTCGGGGATGGTCGCGGTGAAAGCCACTGTGGTCGAGTGCAGCATCAGGATCACTTCGTTGCTGTAATACGGCAACGAACGGCGCAGCGCCGAAGGCATGATCACGTAGGCATACAGTTTCCAGCCGGTCAGCCCATAAGCCTTGGCCGCTTCGACTTCGCCGTGGTTCATGCTGCGGATCGCCCCGGCGAAAATCTCCGTGGTGTAGGCGCAGGTGTTGAGGGCGAAAGCGAGGATCGTGCAGTTCATCGCATCGCGAAAGAAACTGTCGAGCAGCGGCTGCGCACGCACGGCGGCGAGGCTGTAGATCCCGGTGTAGCAAATCAGCAACTGGATATACAGCGGCGTGCCACGGAACAGGTAGGTGTAAAACTGCACCGGCCAGCGAATGTAGAAGTGCGGCGAAACCCGCGCGATCGACAGTGGGATCGAAACAAGGAAACCGATGAAGATCGAGGCGCTGAGCAGCCACATCGTCATTGCCAGCCCGGTGATGTTCTGGCCGTCGGTATAAAGGAAGGCGCGCCAGTATTCCTGCAGGAGTTCGATCATCGTACGGCCTCCCGGGCACCGGCGGCGTAGCGGCGTTCGAGCCAGCGCAGGATGAAGTTCGAGGCACTGGTGATCAGCAGATAAATCAATGCGGCGAGGACCAGAAAGTAGAACAGTTGATAAGTGCTTTTACCGGCGTCCTGCGCGGCTTTGACCAGATCGGCCAGACCAATGATCGACACCAGCGCTGTGGCCTTGAGCATCACCATCCAGTTGTTGCCGATGCCCGGCAGGGCGAAACGCATCATTTGCGGGAATACCACGAAGCGAAAGCGCTGGCCGCGTTTGAGGCCATACGCCGTGGCAGCTTCGACCTGACCGCGCGGCACAGCGAGGATCGCGCCACGGAAGGTTTCGGTGAAATACGCGCCATAAATGAAGCCCAGAGTCAGCACCCCAGCGCTGAACGGGTCGATTTCGATGTATTCCCACTCCATGTGATCGGTCAGGGTCGTCAACCAGGTTTGCAGGCTGTAGAAAATCAGCAGCATCAGCACCAGGTCCGGCACGCCGCGAATCAGCGTGGTGTAGAGCTGAGCGGGCAGGCGCACCAGTTTGACTTTTGACAGCTTGGCACTGGCGCCGAGCAGGCCGAGCAACACGGCCACCAGCAGCGACAACGCCGATAATTTGATGGTCATCCAGGTGCCTTCCAACAGCAAAGGGCCAAAACCCTTGAGGCTGAAGGCTGCGAGCCCCAGATTTTGTAAGAGGTTTTCGAACATAAATCAGCAACCTGAGCGGATGGAAAAGGCGCCCATCGAGGATGGGCGCCGGGGCATTATTTGCCGCTGTACAGATTCAGATCGCCAAAGTGTTTCTTTTGAATCTCGGCGTATTTGCCGTCATCGTGTAACGCTTTGATACCTTTATCTAAAAGCGCCTTCAGCTCAGTGTTACCTTTCTTAATACCGACAGCGGTTTTGGCTGGCAGCAATTCGTTGTCGACTGGCTTGCTAACGTCATAGTCGGCGCCCTGTGGCGACTTCAAAAAGCCCAGTTCGGCTTGCAGCATGTCCTGTATACCAGCGTCGAGACGGCCGGAGGTCAGGTCGGAGTACACCTGATCCTGGTTCTGATAGGCCTGGGTTTTCACGCCGGCCTTGTCCAGCACGGCTTTGGCATAGGCTTCCTGAATGGTGCCTTGCTCGTAGCCAACGGTTTTACCCTTCAGCGATGCGACGTCTGCGGTGATACCCGAGCCTTTTTTCGACACATAAGCGGTCGGGCCGGAGAACAGCTCGCTGGAGAAGTCGATGACTTTTTCGCGGGCCGGGGTCACGGTCATCGACGAAATCACACCGTCGAATTTATTGGCCTTGAGGCCCGGAATCATGCCGTCGAAGTCACTTTCGACCCACTTGCACTTGACCTTGAGTTCGGCGCAGATCGCGTTGCCCAGGTCGATGTCGAAGCCCACCAGGCTGCCGTCGGCCGCTTTCGACTCGAACGGTGCGTACGAAGGGTCAACGCCAAAGCGCAGCTCTTTGTATTCCTTGGCCAGCGCGGAGCCAGCGGCCATGCACAACGCCAGTGCAGAAAGGGTCAGCAATGCTTTTTTCATTATTCAATCCCTAAGAACCAATATGAGCGCTTGTGGCGCAGAATTATTGTTACTGGAACGCGTACGACCTATAGAAAGTAGCAATTTCCGAACCAGAGTCCCGAACAAGTGTTTTAAAAGGTGAGGAGAGCTACAAGATCAATGGATGAATGCACGAAAACGGGCGCGGCAGAAAGCGTGCACTGATTTGTGGCTTGTCGGGGACAGTCAAGCAGATCGCTGATCGTTCCCACGCTCTGCGTGGTAATGCAGCCCGGGACGCTCCGCGTCCCCTCCAAGGCCGAACGCGGAGCGTCCGTTGAGGCATTCCCACGCGGAGCGTGGGAACGATCAATGTCCCGGGAAAAGGGGTCAGGCCAGCAGGTCTTGCAGGGTGGCGAGGCTATCCGCTTCATCCACGGTTTTATCCTGACGCCAGCGCAGCATCCGGGGAAAACGCACGGCAATCCCGCTTTTGTGCCGCCGCGACAGGGCGATTCCTTCGAAACCCAGCTCAAACACCAGACTCGGCTTCACACTGCTCACCGGGCCGAATTTCTCCACGGTGGTCTTGCGCACAATGCTGTCGACCTGACGCATTTCCGCATCGGTCAGCCCCGAATACGCCTTGGCAAACGGCACCAGCGCGCGTTGGCTGGACTCGGGCGGGCCGTCCCACACGGCAAAGGTGTAATCGCTATACAGACTGGCCCGCCGACCATGGCCGCGCTGCGCGTAAATCAACACGGCATCGACACTGAACGGGTCGACTTTCCACTTCCACCACACGCCCATGTCCTTGGTGCGGCCCACCCCGTACAACGAATCCCTGGCCTTGAGCATCATCCCTTCAACGCCTAGGCGCCGAGAGGACTCGCGCTGGCGGGCGAGGTCGAACCAGTCGCTGCCGGTCAGCACCGGTGAGGGCAGCAGCACCGGGCTGTTGCAACGGGCGATGACCTCTTCCAGTTGCGCGCGGCGTTTGGCCTGCGGCTGGTTGCGCCAGTCTTCGCCCTGCCATTCCAGCAAGTCGTAGGCGAGCACTACCACCGGTACGTCTTCGAGGATTTTCTTGTCGAGGGTTTTGCGGCCGATGCGTTGTTGCAACAGGGCGAACGGCTGCACCGCCGGTGGTTCGTTAGATTGCGGATCGAAGGCATCTTCGGTGGTGGGATGGGTGCTTTTCCACACGACGATTTCGCCGTCGATTACCGTGCCATCGGGCAGCCCATGGACCAGCACATCTAGCTCGGGGAAGCGCTCGGTGACCAGTTCCTCACCGCGCGACCACACCCACAATTTGCCATCGCGTTTGACCACTTGTGCGCGGATGCCATCCCATTTCCATTCGATCTGCCAGTTGCTGGCCGGTCCGATCAGCGCTTCGAATTCTTCCACCGGTTGCGACAAGGCATGGGCGAGGAAGAACGGATAAGGCTGACCGCCACGCTGGGCATGTTCATCGCTGGATTCAGGGGCGATCAGTTTCAAGTAACTGGCGGCGCTCGGCCGGTTGGACAGATCGGTGTAACCGACCAGACGCTGCGCCACGCGCTTGCTGTCCAGCCCAGCCATTGAGGCAAGGGCTCGGGTGACCAGCAATTTTGACACGCCGACGCGGAAGCTGCCGGTGATCAGTTTGATGCACAGCATCAGGCTCGACCGATCCAGTTGCGCCCACAGGGCGGGCAGTTGTCGGCTCAGGAACTCCGGGGTTTCACCGCGCAGCGGCAGCAGTTTGTCTTCGATCCATTCGGCAAGGCCGGCGTCGGAGCTGTGCGGGTTTTCCGCGAGCACCAGCGAAATGGTTTCCGCGAGGTCGCCGACTGCTTGATAGCTTTCCTCGAACAACCACGGCTCCAGGCCTGAAATCTCTACAGCCAGTTCGCGCAGGATTCTTACCGGGACCAGTTGCCGGGGGCGGCCACCGGACAGGAAGTACACCGCCCACGCGGCGTCATGCGGCTCCGCCTGGGCGAAGTAGGCCTGCATTGCCGCCAGTTTGGCGTTGCTTGACGTGGTTGCGTCGAGTTCGGCGTACAACTCGGCGAATGCTTTCATGCGGGCATCTCGGCGATGGTCGGTTCGGCGGCGATGTTTTCTTCTTCGTCATCGCCGTATTCAGTGTTGAAACCCTGGGCATCCAGACCCTGTTCGCGCAGATGCCGCACCAGCACGCCAATCGAGCCGTGGGTGACCATCACCCGTTCCGCGCCGGTTTGCTCGATCGCCCAAAGCAGGCCGGGCCAGTCGGCGTGATCGGAGAGCACGAATCCGCGATCGACGCCGCGCCGCCGTCGGGTGCCGCGCAATCGCATCCAGCCGCTGGCAAATGCGTCGCTGAACTCGCCGAAGCGGCGCATCCAGGTGCTGCCTCCGGCCGAGGGCGGGGCGATGACCAAGGCCTGGCGCATGATCGGATCGCTTTTATTCACGTCTCCCGCGTAGATCGTGGGCGGCAGATAAACGCCAGCCTCGCGATAGACCCGGTTCAGCGGCTCGACTGCGCCGTGGCTGAGGATCGGGCCGAGGGATTCATCGATGCCGTGGAGAATCCGCTGGGCCTTGCCGAACGAGTAACAGAACAACACGCTGGCCTTGCCGGCGGCAATATTCGCCGCCCACCACTGATTGATCTCGCGGAACACCTGCGCCTGTGGCTGCCAGCGGTAGATCGGCAGGCCGAAGGTCGATTCGGTGATAAAGGTGTGACAGCGCACCGGTTCGAACGGGGCACAAGTGCCGTCCGGTTCGATCTTGTAATCGCCTGATGCCACCCAGACTTCGCCACCGTATTCCAAACGTACTTGCGCCGAGCCGAGAACGTGCCCGGCTGGGTGAAAACTCAAAGTGACACCGTGGTGCGTCAGGCGCTGGCCGTAGGCGAGGGTCTGCAGGTTGATGTCCTGCCCCAGTCGCGCGCGCAAAATCCCTTCGCTGGCGCTGCTGGCGAGGTAATGCTGGTTGCCGGTGCGGGCGTGATCGCCGTGGGCATGGGTAATGACCGAGCGCTCGACGGGGCGCCAAGGGTCAATATAGAAATCCCCCGCAGGACAATAAAGACCTTCGGGGCGGGCGATAACAAGGTCCATGTCGTTACCAGAAATGGGGGGCTTGTTAGCTATGAGGCTGGCGCGTGTCCGGAAGTTCTATCGACTTTGAAGGCCGCCCCTCACCCCAGCCCTCTCCCAGAGGGAGAGGGGGCCGACTGAGGTGTCTGGCGCGCTACATCGACCTGAAAAACCGAGTCGATTATGGATTCGGCACAGCACGAACCGAGTTAACTCCGGATTCGGCACAGCACGAACCGAGTTAACTCCGGATTCGGCAGTGCCCGTTCAGGTCGGCGAAAAACTTCAGCCACCCCCAATCAGTCCCCTCTCCCTTTGGGAGAGGGCTAGGGTGAGGGGCTTTCGATTTACAAGGCTGATCAAGCTGCCCGACGAGTTAAC
>NZ_VCNJ01000099.1 GCF_005938625.1 Pseudomonas fluorescens | reverse complement strand
GTCGGCGGTTCGATCCCGTCATCACCCACCATTCGTTTCAAGCGTTTCGCGCAGCGGTAGTTCAGTCGGTTAGAATACCGGCCTGTCACGCCGGGGGTCGCGGGTTCGAGTCCCGTCCGCTGCGCCATATTCGGAATCTGGAACACTGAACGCCAGATTCCACAGAAAGCCCGCCTCGTGCGGGCTTTTTGCTGTCTTGCGTTTGAGTATTTTTCGCTGCATATATCTATGTAGTGCCTGCGGGACACGTCGCTTTCGGACAATGGGCAATGTTCTCCATGATCATTTTGGGTCGTGGAGCAATTCCGTTGCCAGCCGAGAGACCGATCAGATGCCTTCGACTCCTGCTTTAACCGATATTCCTTTTTCCGCCGAAGACACGGATGCGCTGTCATTCATGGCAAGTAATCCGGCATTTTTATCCAGCGACGATGCAGCCGCTGGCTTGCACAATCTGTTGAAGTCGCCGCTCAGCGCAGAACTGCACGGGTTCATTCTGAAAAATACCGAGGGGCGCTTCTTTTGTGCTCAACGTATTGACGCCAATCCTGCCAGTGGCGAACACCGGAGTGAAGTAACGACGCTCCAGCGCACTACCCTTGTGGTGACTGTTGGTGTTTTGGACGAGTTGATTGTCCCGAGCGGTTTTACTATCGAAGCGAGCTTTCACGCCCACCCGGCCCAAGCCCGTGGTGTTGACGAATCCACCAGTGAATGGGCTCAGCGTAATCGGTTCTTCACGATTGCCGATTTGTCAGCTGTGATGAACAGTCATCGTAAATATTCGAAGTGTTATCTGTCTGCTTACAACGGCGGACTACTGTGCTACGCCTCGACGAACCTGCCGTTTGAACAGGAGTTGGCGCCCCGACTGTCGAGACGCCCTCAAAGTGGCCCACAATTGTTCGAAAGCTTGCTTGCCGGGGGGGCAATACCCAGCAGCCTGTGGATCTTGCTGGTCTTGGCGGCCGGGCAAGTAACCGTTGTGGTAACGGGCGATCTCTGGCGCCGCCGAGGCCCTCTCAAAGCCGGCTGGCGGTCGGATGTCCTTGAAGCCAAACCGCCGATTACACAGATGCCAGTCTTTGGGCCGATCTGCCGTGATGCGGGGGAGGTCGCACTTTACTTGCGCAAAAAATTATTCGTCCCACCGGCAGCGAGCCCACGTGTCGGCTTCATCCTTAAACATAACTCCAGCGATTTCCTGGTGGTCACTGACCCGGTCTCCATTCCCTACGCCAGTTTCGATCGGGCAGCTTTATTTCCCAAGGATAAGCACGGCAACCCACTGATCCCAAGAGGGTTTCGGGTGCATGGTATTTACCACTCGACGCCGCAATTGGCGTCAGAGCGACAGCCTCCGACCGGAATGGATTTGTACCGGAGTTTTTTTACGCCCGAGGATCTGAAGGTCGGCCTGGATCATATGATTGCAGCGCCCAATCAGCGAATTTTCATGGTCACCCCCGATGGCGCCGTCTTGCGATTTGCCAAACCGATAATCCCCAAGGTTCGGGAGTTAAGAGCGAACCTTGAGCAAGGCCTCGAGCAAAAGATCATCGACGGCGACATGACACCGCAAAGGTTTGTCGACAAGGTTGCCGACGCGGGCATCCTCAGCGTTTTATTGGCGAGTCAGACCTGGCCGGATCTCGGCAGATCACGGCCGCCTCCGCTGTCGATGTTATAGGCGTAGAAACTTCCCGGTGATTACTCACCATTGCGCTGGTGACGGTAATTACTGACCGCTTCGTACACCGCTTTGCGCAACCGGTTGATCCCACCGATCGGGCGATGCGCCTCAATGCCAAACCAAGGATTGAACGACAGGTTGTCGCATTGCCGATTCAGCGCCGGAGTATCGAAATCCTGCGGCGGCAAGGTGATCCGCGCGACGGTTTCGAAGGGCGAATCCTGCTCGCGCCATTCGATGCTGGTGTCCTCGATCGGCATGTGTTTATGGGCATCCTGGCGCTGGATCTGCAGTACGAAACAGGCCGGCACGCGATCCGTCGACAGCTGCTGATTCAACGCGCTGCGCAGGAAGTTGGGCAGGTCGTGATTCTGTTTGGGTAGTGTGTAAGCAGGGCAGTTGTCGGGATCGGGTGCTACACGAAACTTTGCATTTGCCTCACCGAATTTGTAGGGCGAAACCGAAAAGTAAGTCGTCGCCGTCGGGCTATCCGGCGGCGGCGCCAAGGTTGCCAGCGCAATAATCAAATGGCGGATCTGCCAGGTGCGCGGGTCCCATCCGGGGAAAAACGCCATGACCTTCTTGCCATCAGCCTGCGCGGCTACGTTCTGGCGGTACTCGGCAACATCGCTGACGAAAAAGTTCGGGTGGCTGAACATCACGAAATCCTGTTCAGGCTGTGCCTGGCGGTTGCCGAGCAGCTGTTTTCCCGAAACCTCCAGCAGTTTGATTGCCATGCCTCTGGCGTCGCGGATGCTGTCGAACTGTGGGTAGGCATTGCCGTTGGACAGGCGAACCATCGCTTGCCAGGTTTTGCCGGGCTCACTGAACACGCCCTGTCGCAGCGACTGCGCCAGTTCCGGCAACACCTGCACCTGCGCCTTCACGCAACCATGAGCCTTGGCATGGGCGTCGCGCAGATAGCGTGTGCTTTCACGGTGTTGATCGACGATGCGTACGGCGGTCTGGATCACGTCCTGAGTCATTGCCGCTTCGCCGGTGGGAATCTGCTCTTGCGCCGACACCGGGCCACGGTGTTGCCAGGCAAACCAGACCGTAGCGATGGCCCAGCCGAGCAGGCCGATGGCGAGCACTATCAGTACAGTCTTGCCCAGCAAGCGTCCAAGCCATAACCAGATTCTGGCCAGCAGCGACTGTTCTTTTTTGAAGGTCGAGATCATGGCAATTGTGCCTCCAGTGGGCCGCCGAGGACTTTCAGGTATTCCAACAGCGCCCAGCGTTCTTCCGGCTGCAACAACCGGCCAATAACGCCGTTACCACGCTCGCCGGCACGGAATTCATGGCCGCTGTTGTGGTTGCCGGTGATCCGCGTATCGAACAGGAAGCCATTGGCAAACGCTTCGGTGCGATACCCCAGATGGCGCGGATCGTACTCGACAGTGCCTTTGAAGAAGGCTGTGGCGCGTTCATCCTGCGGCGACAGCAACTGATAGATGCTCGGCACCGAACCGTTGTGCAGGAACGGCGCGGTGGCCCAGACACCGGCCAGCGGGCGCGCCTTGTAAGCGACTTTTTCGCGTACGCCGATGGGCAGGCCGAAGCCGTCCATGCGTGGTTTCTCCTGCGGCGTGACGTTGGCCTCGCGATAGGCGCGGTCTTCTACAAAAGCGGTGACGTAAGCCAGCCCCTTGGCCACTGACAATTGGCTCAGATCCAGTGGCTCCTTGGGCTTTGGATGCAGTTTGACGTCCATTTTTTCGAGTTCTTTCAGATCCCATTGCAGGGCAGTCAGATCGAAACGGTGGCTGGCGATATTGTTGGCGGCGGTCGGGTCGGTACCGATGACATCGACCGGCAGCATGTGCAGATGCTGTACCCAGCGCTCACCTTCCTGACTCTGGCGCGGTACGTGACAACCGGCGCAATTCTCGGCAAACAGCGTGCGCCCCTTGGCTGCAAGGGGTTTGTCGATGGCACCAAACAGATCCTCTGGCCAAGCTGGCGGCTTGAGCCTTTGCAGGGTTTCTTCGATCTTGTGCAGATCACGCACGCGCACGCTGGAGGCATAGCGTGCGTCGCCTTGCAGTGGCTGGCCGTTGGCATCGAAAAAATTCAGGGTGGCGCCGACACCCAACGCTTCACCGATATTGCGCGCCATTGGTTGCTGCGCCGAGCCGTTCCACTGCACCCAATCGAACCTCCACATGTCCCAGAGCTGCGGGTAATCCACCGGAGCATTGGCCACGCGGTAGTTGGCGGGAGAAATCGCATCGCCAAACGTCGCATTGGCAATGCGTCCGAAGGCGTCGGCGCGGCCGGGGCCTTCTTCGGTCGGGTAGAGGCCGCGATGGGTATCGTTCCAGGCCACTCTAAGGAATGTGTTTAATGAAATTTTGAAGTCTTTGCGCAATTGCTCGTGGCGCGCGTCGTATTCGTCACCCAACACGGTTCTGGCAAAGCGTTCGAATTTCCATGGGTTGTAGTAAGTCGAGGTCAGACTTGCCACCAGAGCCTGTCCGAAACTTCCGCCGCGCAAAGTAGGAACACTGGAAGGCAACACATGTTGCGCGGTACCGCCGTCGATCCGTACGGCCTGGCCCTTGAAACGCAATTCGCCGGTGTGACAAGCGGCGCAAGTGATGTCCAGATATTGCTCGGAGCTGCCGGGATTCTGGTGGCGGGCAAAACCGACGGGGAGGTTGCCGGGGTTGTTCGTTGTGGCTTGCTGTTGCGGATCGACCAGAAAACCAAAGCGCGCGAGGTAATCGGGAGAGGCGAAACGTTGCAGCGAAAAGGGCAGTTCCAACGCCTGGAACCACTCGTAGCGCAAGCCTTTGACCTGCGTACCTTGGGGCGTGAAATAGTAGGTTTGCCGGTCTTCGTCACTCCACTGATTGAGGTAATGCACCTGCTCGGCGGGCGTGTAGAAGGGCAATTTCGGGTTGGCGACGTAGTACAGCACCACTGCGAGAACGAGTCCCAGCAGCACGACCATCAGAATCAGCACACGGAATAGAAGGCGCAAGATAAACATCCTTGTCGAGTTGTTCCGCTGTTATGCCTGAGCCTGCCCTATGCGGCAAGTGGCCATTACGCCAGATGATGCAAGAAGAAACGACGTTGATTGTCGGGACAAGATGACAGAAGCTTCATCGTCGCTTCGCGCCAATGCGTTTTAATCCCTGAACTTATCGTCGCTTTACTGCTCTCATGCCGGTAGCCATTGGTCGTGGCGGCCTGATAAGCTCGCGGCTTTACTCGATTGCCCTTTCGGCGCATGAACAAGGAAATAGCATGAAACAGCATCGGTTGGCGGCGGCGGTAGCCCTGGTTAGCCTGGTCCTCGCGGGTTGTGATTCGCAGACCAGCGTAGAGCTGAAAACCCCGGCGCAAAAAGCTTCCTACGGTATCGGCCTGAACATGGGCAAGAGCCTGGCTCAGGAAGGCATGGATGATCTGGACTCCAAAGCGGTAGCCCAGGGCATCGAAGATGCCGTCGGCAAGAAAGAACAGAAGCTGAAAGACGAAGAACTGGTCGAGGCCTTCGCCGCACTGCAAAAGCGTGCTGAAGAGCGCATGGCCAAGATGAGCGAAGAGTCGGCTGCGGCTGGCAAGAAATTCCTCGAAGAGAACGGCAAGAAGGCTGGTGTAACCACCACCGCTTCCGGCCTGCAGTACGAAGTGGTCAAGAAAGCCGACGGCCCACAGCCTAAGCCGACTGACGTAGTGACTGTTCACTACACCGGCAAGCTGACCAACGGCACCGTATTCGACAGCTCCGTCGAGCGCGGCAGCCCGATCGATCTGCCGGTAAGCGGCGTGATCCCGGGCTGGGTTGAAGGTCTGCAACTGATGCACGTTGGCGAGAAGTACAAACTGTACATCCCTAGCGATCTGGCTTACGGCGCTCAGTCGCCAAGTCCGGCAATCCCGGCCAACTCGGTTCTGGTCTTCGACCTGGAACTGCTGGCCATCAAGGATCCAGCCAAAGAAGCAGCTGCTGCCAAGTAATTGGCAAAGGCTTCAACAACAACGCCTCGCTTATGCGGGGCGTTGTTGCATCTGGAGTCTGGCAAGGGTAAACAGAGCGAACCGATGGCAGCCGGGAGAGTCATAGCCATTGAGACTGCCATCGCTAGCCGCCCTGAGCAGCCAAGTCAATGAAATATTGGGGTTTTTTATGTGAGTAAAAAACGCCCGATCTGAGCGCAGCCCTTATGAAACGGGGCTTTCAGCGCTGAAATGCAGCTCTGTTCACAAGGTTATCCACAATTTGTGTGGATAACATTTCAACGGGAGGAATAGATGAAAGCTCCGTGGAATTTCGCTCGATTCCTGCCCCTGGCCGGCCGCCTGCTGGCGCGTGGGCGTTTGCCGACCTTGCTGTTTGCGGTCGCCAGCAAAGGCGCCGCACAAGGCAATCGTCTTGGTAAACTCAAGGATGATTTACGTTTGCTCCAGGCGCTGTGTCTGGCCTATTGGCGCGGCGAGTATCGGGCCATCAGCGGCAAAGCACTGGTTTCGGTGGTGGCGGGTTTGATGTACTTCCTCAGCCCGGTGGATGCGATTCCGGATTTCATCCCTGTGTTCGGCATGCTCGACGACATCGCCGTCCTCGCCTGGCTGATGAAAACCCTAGACGATGAACTCAATGCCTTCCGCCTCTGGCGCAACCGCCAGCAACCGGAAAAACTCGCGGTTGTCGAACGGCTGCCCGATACCCCTGAACAACTGCAGCTTCAGGGGCCGAAAAAGCCCTGATTCATTAAGTCTTCCTGTAGATAGATACCCCCCGCGACCTTGGCCGCTGTTAGGATTACACTTCTAGGGAAAAGTGCCGACTCGCTAAGTGTTGTTGTCCTACGGGGTAGTCATGGATATTCAGATAATTGCACGCGATGGCGAACCCGAATACGCGGTTCTGCCGTGGGCTCAGTATCAGGCTCTACTACAAGCAGCAGGCATCAATGAAACACCGTCGCGTCCGGCAGTTGCGCCGCTCGCGGCCACAGCAGACCCGATTCTTCCAGGTCTGGATCAACTACGCAGTTTGCGCGAAGGGAAGGGCATCGCCATCGAGGCGCTGGCCCGCACGGTAGGCATCAGCCCGTCATATCTGGCCATGATCGAAAGTGGTGAGCGTCAGCCCGACGCCGCGATTCGCCGCAGCCTGGCCTGGGAATTGACGGTGCCAGGGTGGAGGGATGAATCGTGAGCGTACGCATCAGCCGTCAACATTGGGATGGATTGCTCGGAGAACTGGATCAGGCGCGCCGCCAGCGCCATCTGCTGACTTATCGGGCCTTGCTCGAACGGTTGCAATTGCCGACACCGGCCATGCAAACCTTGACCGCCGCGCTTGAGCATCTGGCCGCGCTGGATGCCAAGGCCGAACAACCGTTGCGCAGTTCGCTGGTGATCAGCCAGGGGGCGAGTCGCCTGCCACGCACCGGTTTCTTTGAATGTGTTGAACGTCTGGGGCGTTTTTCCGGGCCGTCCGATGGCGTTGCCGCAGCCTCGTGGCATGCTTCGGAAGTCGTCCGTGTTTTTGAATACGAGTACCCGGAATCGGCGGAGGCCTGAGTGTTTTTACGACTCAAGGCGCGGGCGAGTTACTGGCTGGCCCGCAGGCTGTTTCACTGGTCATGGTTTGTTCGCCAACCGCGCGGCTGGCGCTGGCTCGAAGGTCAGTTTGCGCGCATGGCCAACCTTGGCGATGTCGGTGCGCAGAGCTTCTATGGGCACATCCTGACTTTTCGCGGTGTCGGCCTGGGTGCGCGTGAAGAAGGTGTGCGCCTGTTGCGGTTGGCGGCGCTCGCAGGCGATGGCAAAGCGGCTTATCAGGTCGGTGTGATCTGCCTGGCCGGGACAACGAGCCAACCGCCGGATCCTGTTGAAGCCGCACGCTGGTGGGGGATGGCTACCAGGGCGGGGCATCCCTTGGCTGAGCTCAAATTGAAAGAGCTGAGTACTCGCGACTCAACACTGTAAATCCAGTTATGTCTGCTCAAATAAACGCGGCGTGAGGTTTTCCTCACGTCGCGTTTTCGTTTGTGCACATTTGTTTATCTATGAGTGATTTTTTAAAGACAAGTCCTACAGTCATCGCCTACTTGCCTGACTTCTTTCCTGATTGATCCCCCGCACAGTTCCCGCGCCTAATTTTTTTGCGCGAGGGAACGCTCATGTTTGACCCGCTTATTCAGTCCACTTCGCACACCCGCGTGCGCTGATGGAAGCCGTCAGCCGCATCGAGCAAGCACTCGACAGCTTTCCCGCCACCCTCAGTATTTACCGTGAACAGCTCAGGCATTGGGCTAGTCGAGCGGCGGACAAGGTCAGCCACGCGGCGGATGTGCCGTCGTTGATGGGCATGGAGCGGATCATTCGCTTCGGCTCCGATAGCACTGCCGTCAGCAGCACCGACAACGAATTCTTCTCAGGTGTCGTCCAGTGCCCGAAAGGCGGGTTGATGCAGATCGAGAGCAAGTTCGAGTCGGTCTACAACATCCCGCTGGGCAATATCGTGGTCGATGTGATCGCCATGGACGGTGGCGAAACCACCCCCATCACCCTTGATGCGCAAGGCAAGGGCTCGTTCAAAGGAATACCTGGCAAGTTCTACCGGGTGCAGGTGCACAGCGAGGTCACTGAGAGTCAGGTCGAGGATCTTTTCAAAGCCTATGACGGCCTGACCGCTGAGCTGGATGGCTGGCTGCGCAGTGAGTGGCAGGGTTTCAAACCGCAGTGGTCGCAGTCAGTGGCGACCGCGGCGGGCAACGGCATGCTCGCCGGGAGCTGGGCGGCGATCGAAGGGGTGTGGGACAGCATTGGCCTGCTGTCGGACATTCTCAAGAATCCCGGAGCGTTCGCCGAGCGGCTGGGTGAGGGGGCCACGCAGTTGATGGCGCTGGCAGCGACCGCCCCCGACGTCATGGAAAAGCTTCAATTGCTGGTCAGTGACGAAGCTGCACTGTGTTTATTGCTGCGCACGGCCAGCCTTTGGCTGGAGATGCTGCCACCCAGTGAGGTCGCCGGTAAAACCGCTGAAGCGGCATCGATGATGATCGTGCAATTGCTCATCGATGTGCTGATCAGCGTCGTCTTGACGTTCGTCAGTAGTGGCGCAGGCATCGCTTATCTGACGCTGCGTCTGGCGGACCGCGCCGTGCAATTGCTGTCGGCGGTGAAGCGTTTGGTGAAGGCGATATTCGGCATCGTCGAGGGGTTCATCAAATACGTCGATCAATACAAGGCCGTTGCCGCCCGTGGTATTGCGACGGGGGTGAAAAAGGGCCAGATGCAATTGCGCTGGAATGCGCAGCGCAACACCTTGTTGAAGAAAGACGAGCATCACGACGACTCGCCGGATCAGGCGAAAAACCCCAACGGCGACAGCGCTGATTGCGTGCCCTTCACCTGCACCAATGGTTGCCCGGTGTCGATGGTCACCGGCGAAGAGCTG
>NZ_VCNJ01000098.1 GCF_005938625.1 Pseudomonas fluorescens | reverse complement strand
CTTAACTGACTGGCATTAGGCTTCGCAGCCCGTTTTTTTGTGTGTCCAAAAGCCTTTATGATCTGTCATCACACCCTGTAATTGCCCCAAGCTAAGGGGCAGTCAACTCGATTGCTTTCTCCACTAACGTGTGAAAATCGACGTGTTGATATTCAGCAGGGCACAAACTCAAAATGCGAGCACCATTCATGATTGAAGATGAGTTCAAGCACACCCGCGAGGAAGTACTTTTTTTTCAGCGCTATCGTGCGCAATTTGCCTCTTCCGAAGGTTGGACGATCGGTGAGCAATTCGACAACCGTTTCGACACGGAGGTTGGCGGTTCTCATTTTGTTGTCACTCAAACGATCAGCGATAAGGGTGAGATTGAGGGCGGTTTCTCTCTAGATCGATTGGCCGAGTATCCGAAGCGGACATGCGCTCCCCGAATTGTGGATTATGAGCAGGATGGCAAGAGTTATTCCCTTGTTGAAGCTGAAGCTCTTCCGGAGCTTGCTCATGTGCTGGTACGGCTCAAGGAGCGGATCTCCTCTCATGCTTCCCATTTGGCTTCAAGAGCTCTAACTACGAGCTTTGCTCAAGATGGAGATCAGTGAGCGAATTCATGATAACCGCCTCCGAAGACAACCCATGGCAAACGTGAGATCTAATAGCTGATCTCATGAAAATGAGGGGATAAAAGTGCGGAGCATCGACTTTTATGTCGGAGTTGATCTACCTCGGAAGCTGACCAGCTATGTCGAGTTAGGAGAGAGAATTTTATTGGTAGGTCGGCCGGGTCACGGTAAGACTGTGCTGGCAAGGAAAGCTTTCCCCAACGGTTGCCTGTTTGACAAGAGAGACGTGGTCCTAAAAGGCGAGACGCTAAGTGGTCGGGTCTTCCCGAGTGCTCTAGAACGTTGGGAGGCACGTACCGGGAGTACGTTAATCATCGATGAGCCACAGTTGCTTGCTCCCACGGGACTTGCGCAGCTCATCGAGCAGGCAAACTCAATTGGCCGAGGATACGTAGTCATCGCCCAAATGCATCGACCTTCAACGTCTGTGCGACAGGGTGACTGGGCCGAATCCGTTATTGTCGACCGTGCTTTGAAGATGATGACGAGTGATGGACGCGGGGTTCGAATTATCGCCTTGGAGGCCCGGCTGTGTGGCGACGAGTTCAACTGGTCCGAACGAGTGCTTAGACCACGTGTGTAACACTCGCCATCACCATTTCTTTTCTTAACTGTCGATCAAGGGTAGGTCTGTTCTGGCAATGCCTGAAGTGAAAGACGCTGCGTTAAATTCTGACATAGCGTCCCTCACTCTGAGGTAGTTCGCTAGTACACTCCCAAGACCTTCTCGTTGACACGGTCGTAAAAGCGGTACGTCGTTGTCTTAGTTCCCCTCGTAGTTTCCAGGGCTTTTGACAGGTCAGCTTCTGCGCCTGGAGCCGCATTTTTCCCACGGTAAAAGCCTAAGCTGACCCTGAAAATGTATGCCGCGAATTCACCCTTGTTCACAGGGGCATAGCCTGAAGCGGCCACGGCATTTGATGTATTCACTGCAACAGTGAAGCATTGCTTTGGCCCAAGTTTGCAACGGGCGTCGTCCATCAACCACTGAGTACCATCTGAGCCGATTCTTGTACTGCTGGTTTGTGTCGCGGCCTCGATATCGGCCTTGATATCACCCAGACATTTTTTGTAGGCAGCCTTCTGGTCTGGATAATCAGTGCGCGGCACGAAGCAGTATGCGTTGTTCAGCGTGCGCGGGTCGTTGTCCGTCGGCGCCAGCAGGAAGTTGACTGCTCCGAGCGCTCCTGCAGTGGCGGCGCTGGTCACACCACTCGAAACGTCCATTGCCAGTGAAGCCGCTGTGTGGACATTGTCGAACCCTTCCTTACGTGTTGAGTTGTCGACTTCGTTCGAGCTCAGTCGACCCAGCGGTACCTGCTTCAGAGTCGGCAACCCCGCTGATAGCAGTACCTGATCTGTCGTGGAAGTGTCTTCCGCAAACTTCAGCGGGGCCTGATTGACCAATTTCAGCGTCGACCGATCCTTTACCTCGAAACCGTATTTCACCCCATCATGTTCAAACTGATTGGTGGAAACAGGCATTGAGGTAGCACAACCTGCCAGTACGAGTGAGCTGAATAATCCTGTTAGTACCTTCATTTTTGTCATGCGTGAGCATCCCTTTCGTTTTTTCTATGTTGCCACGTTTAAAAAAAATGCAAAGAAAACCCCCGCATGGCGGGGGTTATAGGGTCGCAAACAAACTGGAAGGCGTCAGGCGACTTCTGCTGTCGACTCAACTTCGTTAGCTAAAGCATCCGAGAGGATTGCTTGATCCGTTTCGGCATCGATACCAAGCTCTTCACGCACTTCTGCTGCGAGCTCTTCGCCGGAACGGTTTACCTTTTTCATCGAATCGCGTGCGATGTGCGTTAGCTGGCGAGTAGCGCGAAGCACAGATCGCCGCCAGCCGTACTTCAGATCGGCAACAGAGTTGGATGCAATAAGCCCGCTTAGCCAAGCCGTATCGATCAGTACCAGGTAGCTGTCCAGGTCGCTGATGATGAGGGCAAAACGATTCGCGTGCGGAGTCGAAATCGAGTAAGGCTGTTCAATGGAGTGATCGTACCGGGTTTTGCTCGTGACATTTTGCGAGGCCAGCAACTGTTCGATCTGGGCTTTGTCCTTGCTGAGCTTGGCCTGGATGTCGTCGATGATTTTCATGACGGCATTCAGTACTTCGCTGTAGTCGAATGCCGTATTTTTATTGGCAAGTGCCCGAGTGACAACGTCAATTGTGAACAGGGAGCGACTTGCAACCTGGAAGGTATCTCTGAAAACGCGCTGAGCGACATCGGTGTTCAATGACACCGTAGAGCTGATGGTAGGAGTCGAAATTTTCCGTTTTGGCTCAGTTTTTCGTTTTTGCTCTTGTGGGGTTTTCTTAGCGCCTGCAGAGATTCCCGGCTGCTCAGCTACAGCGGAGTTCGTATTCAATTGATTTTCTACTGATTCGCCAACAGCTGTCATGGTCATATCCTTTGGTTGGGGGGGGTAACCTTAGGTTAACGAGGTGTTATTTGACCTGACCTTGAGTCTGCCCCCTAGCAGGGGGTTACGTGAAATGTCGACTTTACAGCTTCCAGTTGCGCTGGTAATTTTTCCATCAATTCGTTTTCTTCTCGCACAGCTGCGCTGTCGAGAGAATCCGGAGGCTTGCTTCCGGAGTGGCTGGTGATCACTTAAAACAAACACCCACCTTCTGAGTAGTTCGCTACTACTCATCACCCGTAGGGACCGCACCCTACCGGGGTCGAGGTCTCTACTTTTCAAGAGAGGCCTCTCATGAATAACCTTGCATTGACTGCTCCTAGCCCGATCGCGATAGTTTTACTGTTGATCTGCGCTGTTATCATTGTTCAATTCGCAAGAGAGCGTGTCGCAGCATTCATTTACTACATCACGCCCGTTAAGAAGGAGTCTGTTGCTCCTTCGCCCGCCGAACCTCGACCAACTGGTGCTACCAAAACTGATCTCTCCCCAGCCGCTTACAGAAAGCTGTGGATGCCTCAGGATTGGTCCGCATACGACGCTCCTGCGTTTCAACGCATGAAGCGAGTCGACTGAAGCAAGTGGTGCACCCTACGGGGTGTGCCACCAAAGCCCATCTTTGGATTGGTTTTGGTGGCACACCCCGTAAAGGACACTTCCATGATCGACGCTATTTACTGCATGCAGCTACGCGAGCTTCTCCTTGACCACAATCGCTGTGTCCCAGTGCCAAAACACATTGCTGATACCGTGAGCGAGGACCAGGTTGATTTTCGTTACGTCAAAAATTGGGCCGTGCAACAGAAACTTCTGTCGCAACATGCGGAAATCGGCCTGGTTGCTTGATGAGTCGCTTCTTGCACCGGAGAGGGAAACCTCTCCGGAAAGCGCCTTCCAGAGACAGGAAGCCTCCTGTTTGCGGAAGGTACTTTCAGCCAAATATTTCCTACCAGTTTCTCGTCCAGCTCCATGCGGAGCGGCGGAAAAAGTGTCTGGTGATCACTTAAAACATACACCCACCAATTCCAACCCCTTTGGGGCACCACGCCCCTCAGGGACGAGTCGTGCCCTTCATTTGTTCCTGGAGGAATAACCCATGGCTCGTGGCGTAAATAAAGTAATTCTCGTGGGCACCTGTGGCCAAGATCCTGAAGTGCGGTACATGCCTAACGGCAATGCCGTCACCAACCTGAGTCTTGCTACAAGTGAATCATGGACCGACAAACAAACCGGCCAAAAAGTTGAAAAGACTGAATGGCACCGTGTGTCGTTGTTCGGCAAGGTTGCAGAAATCGCGGGTGAATATCTGCGTAAAGGCTCTCAGGTCTATATCGAGGGCAAACTGCAAACTCGCGAATGGGAAAAAGACGGCATCAAGCGTTACACCACTGAAGTCGTGGTCGACATGCAGGGCACTATGCAGTTACTAGGCGGACGTCCTCAAAACGGACAGTCTCAGCAGACACCATCTAGTGCCGCACCACGTCCCCAGCAAGCCCGACCACAACAGTCTCAACAACAGTCACGATCGGCACCTCAGCAACAAGCGGCACCTCAGCCTGCTCCTGATTTTGACAGTTTTGATGACGATATTCCGTTTTGACGCAATGATTATCATTCGTATTTGAATCGATAATTTATAGATACACAACCCACACAAGGGGCGCCACCCCTTGTTGGGGTGGCGCCTTTATTTTTTGGAGGCGTGAAATGTCCAGTCAAGCTTTATCCCCGATTCAGGTTGTTACTTCCCTCGTTAAACGTTCGGAGGTGAAGTTTCTTGAGATGGTGCAAAGCACAAACGTTGGACTCAATTTCAACGCTGAAGCGTTGTATGCGGTCCAACAGTTCAGTGGAAAAAACAAGGATTTCGCTCTGAAGATTGCCCAAAGCAATCCTTCTAGCGTGATCATGGCGATGATCAACGTCGCTGCTGTCGGGTTGACGTTGAATCCAGCGTTGGCACTTGCGTACCTGGTGCCGCGCGATGGAAGGATCATGTTGGATATCAGCTACCGGGGGCTGGTCAAGATTGCTACCGACACCGGTAGTATTTCCTGGTCAAAATCCGAGTTGGTCTACAGCAACGATCACTTCAAATTTCGCGGTCCTGCACAGCTACCCGTTCACGAGTTCGATGCTTTTGCATCGATCGAGGAGCGAGGTAAGTTTCGTGGCGGTTACAACATCGCGAAGCTACCTAGTGGCGATCATCTCGTGACGCCTGTTCGGGCCGAGAAGATTTTCCAGATCCGTGATTCCTCCGAAGCCTTCAAGAAGGACAAAGGACCATGGATGAACTGGGCGGAAGAGATGTACCTCAAAACCATCACCAAGCGAGCACGCAAGGATTGGCCATTGTCCAGTCCGCGCATGGATACCGCTATGGAGATTCTGGATATTCAGAACGGAGAGGGCTTCTCTGGTGATCCTGACGCTGTAATCGACGGTCAAGCCATGCTTGTTCAGGCGGCTGACCCGGTTGTTGTGCCAATGAGCTCTCAGGCCCCTGGTCACAATCATGCATTCGTGGCTTCCCACATGGATTCTCATGTGGTCGCGGACGCTGAGTTTGAGGAAATGGGACATGTTGATCTTCAGCCTCAATTTGACCCATCCACAATTCTTCCGAAGGTGTTACAGCGTATCCAGTCAGTGATTGACCGGGCTTACACAACAGGTTGCTGGCAAGCTGCTCGAGACTGGTTCGAAGAGCAATCAGGTTTTTCTCGCGAGCTTTTACAGTATTCGCTGGATGAGCTTGACAAGGCACAGTCTGGAGCACCTGCCCAACAGCAATCAGCATGATGAGAGGTTCATCATCAACCATTAACCCAAGAGGGGCTTTCCCCTTTTGGGGCAGCCCCAACTCACGAGGAGGCTGTTATGCGAGTCGTTGATGTTGGGCAAAGAACAACACAGTGGCATGAGTGGCGCCGAGGCGGTGTTTCGGCCTCGAACGCAGCAGTTATCCTGGGAAGCTCGCCTTTCAAAACGCCTTGGCGTTTATGGGGCGAAATTCGAGGAGTGCTGCCTGTCGACGATCTGTCCAAGAACCCTTGGGTCAGACACGGGATAGTTCATGAGCCCTATGCAAGACAATGGTTTGAAGAGGAGTACGACACGATTGCTCTGCCAATTTGTGCGGAGTCGTCTGTTAACTCAATCATCAGAGCGTCGTTCGATGGGATTCAACATCAAGGACGCCCTCTAGAGATTAAATGCCCGAGCACCAGTAACTTCGAAGACGTTGTTGTCAATCGAATGGCCAGCAAGGGCTACAGGCTCTACTACCCGCAGGTTCAGCACCAAATTGCTGTAGCCGGTGCGGACATGGGATATCTGGTGTTCTATCACCCCAGTCATTCTCCCGTGGTATTCGAAATTCAACGAGAAGATTCTTTCATCGACATGATGCTGGATCGCGAGTTGGATTTCTGGGAGATGGTTCAGACTGGCAAAGCTCCACCTAAAGATCCTGAGCGCGATCACTACACCCCTGAGGATGCAGTGAGAGTGCAGTGGGCAACGTTCGCGGATCAGTTGAAACGGGTAGATGCTGATTTGGCCAAAGCCATGCAGACGGTCAAAGTCTGTAAGGAACAACGAGAGACCATCCGGGATGAACTGGTGGCGTTGATGGGGGGGTATGTTTCAGCCAAAGCTGATGGCATATCCATCACGCGATATATCCAGGATGGTTCGATCGATTGGAAGGCAGTGGCGATGCAACTCGATCCGGACTTGTCCGATGAGAAGTATGCAACGCACCGCAAAGCTGGTGGTGGTCGTGTTCGGTTGACTGTTGATGCCAACGCGGCTACTGACTCAGCTTCGATTGATGAGGTGCTGGCCGAGATGCGAGGAGGCATCTGGTTCTGAAGAAAATTAGCGGGGGCCCTTGGTTATTCCCCCCTTGATTGA
>NZ_VCNJ01000097.1 GCF_005938625.1 Pseudomonas fluorescens | reverse complement strand
GCGCTTTCGCGAGCAGGCTCGCTCCCACAGGGATTGAGTACATACGACAGAGATTGGTCGGCTGTCCGGGCGCTTTCGCGAGCAGGCTCGCTCCCACAGGGATTGAGTACATACGACAGAGATTGGTCGGCTGTCAGGCCGCCATCGCGAGCAGGCTCACTCCTACAAGGGATTGAGTACATCCGCAAGAAACAGGTCGGCTGTCAGGCCGCCATCGCTGGCAAGCCAGCTCCCACAAGGATTGAGTCCAACCGGTAAATCTATATCGCTTCGGCTTCTCACCACTCAACACAATGAGCGTTAGCTCGAGTACCGCTTTTGATCTTGATCCACGGGCGACGTCGGAAGGCTGAGTGGAGGGATTGATCCGGGGGTGGGAGCGCAGCGACCGTTTGGCGAAGCCAAACACAGCGAGAGGAGGTGCAGCGAAGCAAACCGTAGGCGCTGCGCCCGGATCGATCCCGCAGCGAAGGAACCCCGAGCCCCAGCGAGCGGGACGCACGTAGGAGCAAGCCTTTTGGGTTACCTTTTCGGCGTTTGGAAAAGGTGACCCGCCGTAAGGGCGGAACCCTAAGTAGCCGTTACCGCAGCAACGGATATACACCCAAAACGATCAAACCACATCAACCGATACGTGAATCGCATCATGCCGCCAAAACTCCAGATCACAATCAATCAACCGCTCATGCTGATCATAATTAACCCGAGCAATCCGCAACCCCGGACTCCCCACCGACACCCTTAAAGCCGCCGCCGCATCCACCGACAGTGACGTAGGCACAATCTCGAACCGCACCCGCCCATAGTGCAAATCGTAATGCCGCGCATACAACTCGGTAATCGACTGATTCAAATCAAACTCAAGAATCCCCGGAAAAAACTGCGGATTCAAATAGTGTTCCACATACAAAACCAGCCGCCCATCAATGCGCCGCGACCGGCAAATCTGAATCACGCTCGACAACGCCGGCAACTGCAACCACGCACACACCGCCGCCGAAGCCGGCTGCAACCGCGCCGAAATCACCTCGGTCGAAGGCTCCCGCCCCTGCGCACTGACCATAGCGTGAAAGTGACTGCGCTGCATCAGGTTGTAGGCCAGACGCGGCGGCGACACGAACCAGCCACGCCGCTCTTCGCGATAAATCTGCCCCTGTGCCTCCAACTGCAACAACGCCTCACGCACGGTGATCCGCGTCGTGCCGAACAACTCACTGAGCTTGCGCTCCGCCGGCAACTTGCTGCCCGCCGCCAACAGACCATGATCGAGCTGCTCCTGCAGCACCTGGCCAATCGCTGTCACCGCTTTTGTTGCCTCATCGCGCATCAACGTTACCTATCTGGACTAGACCAGCACTGTTTCGGGGCAAAACCGCACGGCGATCAAGCCGTTTCCGTGTGTTGCAAGCCTAGGCAGTGCAGATGACCGAGAGATGACAAAACTACCGAACGGTCGTCCTCACGACTTGCAATACATCGGCCAAGTCCCTTGTGCGCCGGGGCCTGAGCATGGTCTACGCTTATCTGGCAACGGCTGATACCGGGCAAACAAAGGGCCTGCCGCCGGGCCATCGACATCAAAGTGTCATCCAGCCCGCTTAAATTGGCTCAGGTATTGCTGACCTAGACCAACACACACCGCAATCGCAGCGTTGAACACGACCAAGGAGCTTCGGAATGAAACAGCTTTTCCTGGCAACACTGTTAGGCTCGACCATTGCACTGTGCACCTCCGCCATGGCGGCCGGCACCGATCTGAAAACCCTCGAAGCCGCTGCGAAAGCGGAAGGCGCCGTCAACAGCGTCGGCATGCCCGATGACTGGGCCAACTGGAAAGGCACTTGGGAAGACCTGGCCAAAACCTACGGCCTGAAACACATCGACACCGACATGAGTTCCGCCCAGGAAATCGCCAAGTTCGCCGCCGAGAAAGACAACGCCACCGCCGACATCGGCGACGTCGGTGCCGCCTTCGGCCCGATCGCGGTCAAGCAAGGCGTGGTGCAACCGTACAAGCCAAGCACCTGGGATCAGGTCCCGGACTGGGCCAAGGACAAGGACGGCAACTGGGCACTGGCCTACACCGGCACCATCGCCTTCATCGTCAATAAAAAGCTGCTGCACGGCTCCGAAGTACCGACCAAATGGGCTGACCTCAAGGGCGGTAAATACAAGGTTTCCATCGGTGACGTGAGCACCGCCGCACAAGCTGCCAACGGCGTTCTGGCTGCCGCACTGGCCAACGGTGGCGACGAGAAAAACATCAAGCCTGCGCTGCTGCTGTTCGCCGACATCGCCAAGCAAGGTCGCCTGTCGATGGCCAACCCGACCATCGCCACCATGGAAAAAGGCGAGATCGAAGTCGGCGTGGTCTGGGACTTCAACGGCCTCAGCTACAAAGCCAAGATGGCCAACCCGGATGACTACGTCGTGCTGATCCCGTCCGACGGCTCGGTGATTTCCGGCTACACCACCATCATCAACAAGTACGCGAAAAACCCTAACGCCGCCAAGCTGACCCGCGAATACATCTTCAGCGACGCCGGCCAGACCAACCTCGCGCGCGGCAACGCCCGCCCGATCCGCGCCGAGCACCTGCAACTGCCGGAAGACGTGAAGGCCAAACTGCTGCCGAACGAGCAGTACAAAAAGGTCACCCCGATCAAAGACGCCGATGCGTGGGAAAAGACTTCCAAGGCCCTGCCACAGCAGTGGAACGAAGAAGTCATCGTAGAGATGAAGTAATCCTTCATCTGTAGGAGCTGCCGCAGGCTGCGATCTTTTGATCTTGCCCTTTAAAAGCAACATCAAAAGATCGCAGCCTGCGGCAGCTCCTACAGGGGTTGGTTCCAGTTTTGTTTTCGGAGTTTTTGCCCCTATGAAGCACAACGTCATCCTTGTCGTGCTCGACGGCCTCAACTATGAGGTCGCGCGCCACGCCATGGGGCATCTGCAGGCTTATGTTGGCGCAGGACGCGCCGCGCTCTATCAGTTGGAGTGCGAGCTGCCGGCCCTGTCCCGACCGCTTTATGAATGCATCCTCACCGGCGTGCCGCCGATCGACAGCGGCATCGTCCACAACAACGTTTCGCGCCTGTCCAATCAGCGCAGCATTTATCACTACGCCCGCGATGCCGGTCTGAAGACTGCTGCGGCGGCGTATCACTGGGTTAGCGAGTTATATAACCGTTCGCCGTTCGTGGCAGCACGCGACCGCCACACCGACAATCTGTCGCTGCCGATCCAGCACGGGCATTTCTACTGGAGCGATCACTACCCGGATTCGCACCTGTTCGCCGACGCGGAAAACCTGCGCCTGCGCCACGATCCGGACTTCCTGCTGATTCACCCGATGAACATCGACGACGCCGGGCACAAGCACGGCCTCGACTCTTCGCAATACCGCAACAGTGCACGCTCGGCCGACATCATCCTCGCCGACTATCTGCAGAGCTGGCTCGACGCTGGCTATCAAATACTTGTGACCGCCGACCACGGCATGAACAACGACCGCTCGCACAACGGCCTGCTGCCGGAAGAACGCCAGGTGCCGCTGTTCGTCCTCGGCGATGCGTTCAGCCTCAACGCTGATGCCGCGCCGAAGCAGACGGAAATCTGCGGCACCGTTTGCGAACTGCTCGGTGTGCCCCACGACAAACCTGTGTGCCGGGAGTTGCTCAAGTGAACTCGATGAATCGCGGCAAATGGCTGGCGGCGCTTTGCCTGGTGCCCTTCGCGCTGTTCTTTATCGTCTTTGAAATCGCCCCCCTGGTCTGGGTGATGATCAACAGCCTGCAATCGGAAGAATCCGGTTGGGGCTTGGCCAACTTCAGCAAGATCTTCAGTTCGAAGTTCTATTTGCAGGCGATCCAGTACAGCCTCGAGATCAGTTTCTGGTCCAGCGTGTTCGGCATCATCATCGCCGTACTCGGTGCATATTCGCTGCGTCAGGTTGATTCAAAACTGCGCAACTTTGTTAATGCCTTCGCCAACATGACCAGCAACTTTGCCGGTGTGCCTTTGGCGTTCGCGTTCATCATCCTGCTCGGCTTCAACGGCAGCATCACCATCATGTTGAAGCAGTCGGGGATCATTCAGGACTTCAACCTGTACTCGAAAACCGGGTTGATCATCCTCTACACCTACTTCCAGATTCCCCTCGGCGTGTTGCTGCTCTACCCGGCCTTCGACGCCTTGCGTGAAGACTGGCGCGAGTCCGCCGCATTGCTCGGCGCCAATGGCTGGCAGTTCTGGCGGCATATCGGCTTGCCGGTGCTGACCCCGGCGCTGCTCGGCACATTCGTGATCCTGCTGGCCAACGCCCTCGGTGCCTACGCCACGGTCTATGCGCTGACGACGGGCAACTTCAACGTCCTGCCGATCCGAATTGCGGCAATGGTCTCCGGCGATATCTCCCTCGACCCGAATCTGGCCAGCGCCCTGGCCGTGGTGCTGGTGGCGTTGATGACCATCGTCACCGTCGTGCATCAACTGCTGTTGAAGAGGAGCTACCATGTCTCGCGCTGAATCCGGTCCGGCCGGCCTCTACCACCGCGTCGTGGTCTACCTGCTGTTCGCCATACTCTTGCTGCCGCTGGCGGGCACATTGATCTACTCGATCGCCAGCAGTTGGTCGGCGACCGTTTTGCCCAGCGGCTTCACCTTCAAGTGGTACATCCAGTTGTGGAGCGATCCGCGTTTCCTGCACGCCTTCGGTCAGTCGCTGCTGGTGTGCGTGGGCGCGCTAGTGTTGTCGGTGGTGCTGATCCTGCCGCTGTTGTTCGTGGTGCATTACCACTTTCCGAAGCTCGATGCGCTGATGAACATCCTGATCCTGCTGCCCTTCGCAGTGCCGCCGGTGGTGTCCTCGGTGGGTCTGTTGCAGCTCTATGGTTCCGGGCCGATGGCGATGGTCGGCACGCCGTGGATTCTGATCGGTTGCTACTTCACCGTGGCCCTACCGTTCATGTACCGGGCGATCACCAACAACCTGCAAGCGATCAACCTGCGCGACCTGATGGACGCTGCGCAACTGCTCGGCGCCAGCACCTTTCAGGCGGCGTTTCTGGTGGTGCTGCCGAATCTGCGCAAAGGCCTGATGGTCGCGTTGCTGCTGTCGTTCTCGTTCCTGTTCGGTGAGTTCGTCTTCGCCAACATCCTCGTCGGTACGCGTTACGAAACCCTGCAGGTTTACCTGAACAACATGCGCAACAGCAGCGGCCACTTCACCAGTGCGCTGGTCATCTCGTATTTCTTTTTCGTGCTGGTCCTGACCTGGATCGCCAACATCTTGAACAAGGACAAAAGCGAATGAGCTATGTCAGCGTCCAACACCTGCAGAAAAACTACGCCGGCACCACGGTGTTCAGCGACATCAATTGCGAGATCAACAAGGGTGAATTCGTCACCCTGCTCGGCCCGTCCGGTTGCGGCAAATCCACCTTGCTGCGTTGCATTGCCGGTCTGACGCCGGTGGATGGCGGCAAGATCCTGCTCGATGGCGTCGACATCGTGCCGTTGAGCCCACAGAAACGCGGGATCGGCATGGTGTTCCAGAGCTACGCGCTGTTCCCCAACATGACCGTCGAGCAGAACGTTGCCTTCGGTTTGCGCATGCAAAAAGTCAATGCCGACGACAGCCATAAACGCGTTTCAGAGGTGTTGAAACTCGTTGAACTGAACGACTTCGCCAGCCGCTATCCGCATCAGTTATCCGGCGGTCAATGCCAACGTGTTGCCCTCGCCCGCTCGCTGGTCACCCGTCCGCGTTTGTTGCTGCTGGACGAGCCTCTGTCTGCACTGGATGCGCGCATTCGTAAGCACCTGCGTGAACAGATTCGGCAGATCCAGCGCGAACTCGGCCTGACGACGATTTTCGTTACCCACGATCAGGAAGAAGCGCTGACCATGTCTGACCGGATTTTCCTGATGAATCAAGGAAAAATCGTACAAAGCGGCGATGCCGAAACCCTCTACACTGCGCCGGTCGATGTGTTCGCCGCCGGCTTCATCGGCAACTACAACCTGCTCGATGCCGACGACGCGTCGAAGCTGTTGCAACGCCCGATCAATCATCGCGTCGCCATTCGCCCGGAAGCCATCGAACTGAGCCTCAACGGCGAACTCGATGCGCAGATCCGCAGCCACAGCCTGCTCGGTAACGTCATCCGCTACCGGATCGAAGCGCGCGGCGTGGAACTGGTAGTGGATGTGCTCAACCGCTCGGCCGCCGATCTGCATCCCGACGGTCAGCGACTGGCACTTTCCATCGATCCAACGGCCCTGTGTGAAGTAGCTTAAAAGCAGCTGCAAGCTTCGAGCTACAAGCTTCAAGTTGTAGACTGCGACGTACTTGATTCCAATTCTTGCAGCTCGAAGCTTGTAGCTCGCAGCTGTTCTCGGAGAGAACCGATGGCTTTGGCAATTTTTGATCTGGACGAAACCTTGATCCACGGCGACTGCGCCACCCTCTGGAGCGAGCAGATGGGGCGCCTGGGCTGGGTCGATCCTGAATCGTTCATGCGCAAGAACAACGAACTGATGGACGCCTACAGCCATGGCAAATTGCGCATGGAAGACTACATGGAGTTCAGCCTTGAACCGCTCATCGGGCGCACGCCGGAAGAAGTCGAGCACTTGGTCGGGCCATGGGTTGAAGACTTCATCGAACCGATCATCTTCAGCGACGCGACCAAAACCATCGCCGCCCACCGCAAGGCCGGCGACCGGATTCTGGTGATCTCGGCGTCGGGCACGCATCTGGTCAGACCGATTGCCGATCGACTCGGCATCGATGAAATTCTCGGCATCGAACTGGAAGTCGCCCATGGCGTTTACAGCGGCCACACCGTCGGCACCCTGACCTACCGCGAAGGCAAGATCACCCGTTTGCTTGAATGGCTGGATGCTGAAGAAGAGAACCTGGAAGGTGCGAGTTTCTATTCCGACTCGCGGAATGATTTGCCGTTGTTGCTGAAGGTGGATTTCCCACACGTGGTGAATCCTGACCCAGTGCTGCTGGAACACGCGGAAAAATCCGGCTGGCCGATCCATCTCTGGAAATGACAAAGATTTAATCTGCAATTGCAGACAGGCTGACATCCCAATCCTGAGTTCGCCTCGAGGTGTCAGGTCGATGTAGCCCGGCAGAACAACTCGGTCAGTCCCCTCTCCCTTTGGGAGAGGGTTAGGGTGAGGGGTTTTTTTTCGGTTCTTAACTCAGACTGTCGTCAATCACCAACACCAGTTTGCCCGCCACCGTATTACTCGCCAGCTCCGCAAACGCCGCCTCGGCATCCTTCACCGCAAACGCCTTGGCCAACTGCGGACTCAAGCGCCCTTCGGCAAACAGCGGCCACACCTGCTGGCCCAGATCACTCAACAGATCCGCCTTGAACTGATCGTCACGACTACGCAACGTCGAGCCCAGCAGTTGCACACGCTTGGCCAAGACTTGCGCCAGATCCAGTTTGGCCTCACGGCCACCCATCAAACCGATCAACACCCAACGCCCGTCCAGCGCCATCAGTTTGAGGTTCAGCGCCGAATAATTGCCGCCGACCGGGTCGAGAATCACATTGAACGGCCCGAAATCACGCAGGCTCTCCAGATCATCGGTGCGCACCACCCCGCCCTGCGCACCCAGTGCCTCGCAGTAGGCCAAGCGCTCAGCCGAACCGACGCTGACCCAGCACGGGTTGCCGAACGCCTTGCACAACTGAATGGCGGCTGAACCAATTCCACTTGCGCCGGCATGCAGAAGAACTTTCTCACCCGGTTTGAGCGCCGCAAGTTGAAACACATTCAGCCAGACTGTTGCATAAACCTCGGGCAATGCAGCGGCCTCGATCAGCGAGACGCCTTCGGGAACCGGCAGCACGTGCCGCCCGTCGACGACTACCTCTTCGGCCATACCACCCCCGGCCAGCAAGGCGCAAACCCGATCGCCGACCTGCCAGGCACTGCCCGCGCCGACCTCGCTGATCACCCCGGAGCACTCAAGACCGAGCACTTGGCTGGCCCCTGGCGGTGGCGGATAAAGCCCTGCTTTCTGTAATAAATCGGCGCGATTGAGGCCCGCTGCTGCCACTCGGATGCGGACTTGTCCTACATCACACGTAGGACTCGGCTCTTCAACCCATGCCACTTGACCGTCAACGCCTTGCAATGCCTTCACAGTGCCTCCATAGTGAGTCTGGACTGAGCCCGAAGCTGTAGCGCCGGGCTTTTTGCATTATGCGACCGGCTCTCGTAGAACCGGCGACTTCAAAGACGGCCTAATATGCGTTATCAATTGTCCCCGCGTCGAATCAGCATGAAGCATTTGCTCCCCAGCACCGCCCTCGCTCTTTTCATCGGTATCGGTTTGTTGCCGGTGTCGGGCAATACATTCGCAGCCAACAGCTGGGACAAATTGCAGCCTGATCGCGATGAAGTCATCGCCAGCCTGAACGTCGTCGAGTTGCTCAAGCGTCACCACTACAGCAAGCCGCCGCTCGACGATGCGCGCTCGGTGATCATCTACGACAGCTACCTCAAGCTGCTGGATCCGTCGCGCAGCTACTTCATGGCCAGCGACATCACCGAATTCGACAAGTGGAAGACGCAGTTCGACGACTTCCTCAAAAGCGGCGACCTCAACGCCGGGTTCACCATCTACAAACGCTATCTGGACCGCGTCAAGTCGCGCCTGGACTTCGCCCTTGCCGAGCTGAACAAAGGCGTCGACAAGATGGACTTCACCACCAAGGAAACCTTGCTGATCGATCGCAAGGACGCCCCTTGGCTCAAATCCACCGCTGAACTCGACGACCTGTGGCGCAAACGCGTCAAGGACGAAGTGCTGCGGATGAAGATCGCCGGCAAAGAGCCGAAGCAGATCCAGGAAACCCTGACCAAGCGCTACAAGAACCAGTTGGCGCGCCTGGACCAGACCCGTCCGGAAGACATCTTCCAGGCGTACATCAACACCTTCGCCATGTCGTACGATCCGCACACCAACTATCTGTCGCCAGATAACGCGGAAAACTTCGATATCAACATGAGCCTGTCCCTCGAGGGCATCGGTGCCGTGTTGCAGAGCGACAACGACCAGGTGAAAGTCGTGCGTCTGGTGCCGGCAGGCCCGGCCGACAAAACCAAACAAGTCGCCCCGGCCGACAAGATCATCGGCGTTGCCCAAGGCAACAAAGAAATGGTCGACGTGGTCGGCTGGCGTCTGGACGAAGTGGTCAAACTCATCCGTGGTCCGAAAGGCACCGTGGTGCGTCTGGAAGTGATTCCGGCCAGCAATGCGCCGAACGACCAGACCACCAAGATCGTGCCGATCACCCGTGAAGCGGTGAAGCTCGAAGACCAGGCCGTGAAGAAGTCCATCCTCAACCTGAAACAGGACGGCAAGGACTACAAGCTCGGCGTAATCGAGATTCCAGCCTTCTACCTCGACTTCAAGGCGTTCCGTGCCGGTGATCCGGACTACAAGAGCACCACCCGCGACGTCAAGAAGCTGCTCACCGAGCTGCAGAAAGACAAAGTCGATGGCGTGGTCATCGACCTGCGCAACAACGGCGGCGGTTCCCTGCAGGAAGCCACCGAGCTGACCAGCCTGTTCATCGACAAAGGCCCGACCGTACTCGTACGTAATGCCGATGGCCGTGTCGACGTACTCGAAGATGAAAACCCGGGCGCGTTCTACAAAGGTCCGATGGCACTCTTGGTCAACCGCTTGTCCGCCTCGGCTTCGGAGATTTTCGCCGGCGCCATGCAGGACTACCACCGCGCGCTGATCATCGGTGGCCAGACCTTCGGTAAAGGCACCGTGCAGACCATTCAGCCGCTGAACCATGGCGAACTGAAACTGACCCTGGCCAAGTTCTACCGGGTTTCCGGTCAGAGCACCCAGCATCAGGGCGTGTTGCCGGACATCGACTACCCGTCGCTGATCGACACCAAGGAAATCGGCGAGAGCGCACTGCCGGAAGCCATGCCGTGGGACACCATCCGTGCGGCAATCAAACCGGCGGCTGACCCGTTCAAACCGTTCCTGGCCCAGCTCAAGTCCGAACATGACACCCGCACCGCCAAGGATGCCGAGTTTGTGTTCATCCGTGACAAGCTGGCCCTGGCGCAGAAGTTGATGGAAGAAAAAACCGTCAGCCTCAACGAAGCCGAGCGCCGTGCCCAGCACAACGACATCGACGCCAAGCAACTGGCGATGGAAAACATCCGTCGCAAGGCCAAAGGCGAAGAACCGCTCAAAGAGCTGAAGAAAGAAGACGACGACGCCCTCGCGGCGGCTGATCCGGACAAGGTCAAACCAGAAGACGATGCCTACCTGAGCGAAACCGGGCGCGTGTTGCTGGATTACCTGAAGCTGAGTAACCAGGTGGCCAAGAAGTAAGATGATGGCAATTTAATGCTGACGATCCCCGGATCGTCATCAAACAGTCATCATTCTGTCGTGCAATAAAGGACTGGGAGTCACTCTCTTCATCGAGAGCGCTCCCAGTCCTTTTTTTATCGCCAGAGATTGCCATGACCACGACCGAACAGCTGAGTGCCTTGAGCTCGATCCTGACTCAAAGCGGTTTACACAGCCTGTTCCAGCCGATCATCAGTCTCTCCGAACGCCGCATCCTCGGTTACGAAGCCCTCACCCGCGGCCCTTCCAACAGCCCCCTTCACTCGCCGATCGCACTGTTCGCCGTGGCCCGTCAGGCCGGGCGCCTGAGTGAACTGGAGATCGCCTGCCGGCAAAGCGCTTGCCGTCGCTTCAACGAGCAGCAACTGCCGGGCAAACTATTTCTCAACGTCTCCCCGGAGTCCTTGCTTGAAGCCGCGCATCAACCGGGGCGCACGTTGCAGCTGCTGCAGGATTTCGGCATTCCGCCGAGTCAGGTGGTCATCGAGCTGACCGAACAGACACCCATCGACGATTTCCAGTTGCTGCAAACCGCCTTGCATCACTATCGGGCCATGGGCTTTTCCATTGCGCTGGATGATCTCGGTGCCGGCTACTCGAGCTTGCGGTTATGGTCGGAATTGCGCCCGGATTACGTGAAGATCGACCGGCACTTCATCGACGGTATTCATCAGGACGCGCTGAAGCGTGAGTTCGTCGGCTCGATCCTGCAAATCGCCAAAGCCTCACGCGCACAAGTCATTGCCGAAGGCATCGAGCTGCCGGAAGAACTCGCGGTGTTGACTGAAATGGGCGTCGATCTGGTGCAGGGCTACCTGCTCGGCCGCCCTCAGGAACACCCTCCGCGCGACGCCCGCGCCTTGATGCCCAAACACGACAGCAGCACCGTTGCTCTGAACGACGAGGGCAGCGACCTCAGCGCCCTGCTCAACGACCAGCCCGCCGTGCATCGCGACACACCGACCGCCACCGTGCTGGAAGCCTTTCGCCGCCAGGCCAACCTCAACTCACTGGCGGTACTCGACGAACAAGGCCAACCGTGTGGCATCGTCCATCGTCATTCCCTGTCGGATGCCCTACTCAAACCGTTCGCCACCGACCTGTTCGCCCGCAAACCGATCAGCCGCCTGATGAACGACGACTTCCTCGCCGTGGAAATGAGCCAGTCGCTGCAACAAGTCAGCCGTCTGATCACCAGCCGCGCGCGGCAACGCATCGAAGAAGACTTCATCATCACCCTCAACGGTGGTTACCTGGGTCTTGGCCGGGTCATCGACGTGCTCAAGCTGATCACCGAACTGAAAATCCAACAGGCTCGGTATGCCAATCCGCTGACTTTGTTGCCGGGTAATGTGCCGATTCAGCAATGCCTGACGCGGTTGCTGCAGCAGGGGCGCGAGTCGGTCATCTGCTACGTCGACATCGACAGTTTCAAACCCTTCAACGATATCTACGGCTACGGACGTGGTGATGAAGTTCTGCTGTGCCTGGCGCAATGCCTTAACGAACGCGTCGACCCGAGCCGAGACTTCGTTGGCCATATCGGCGGTGACGACTTCCTCCTCGTCCTCGGCCCCGAAGAGTGGCGCAAACGACTCAATCAGCTGCTTGATGACTTCCAGAGCCAGTGCCGGCGCTTCTATCGCCCCGAACACCTTGAGGCGGGTTGCTTCATCGCACCGAATCGCCAAGGAGTGCGACAGGAGTTTCCGTTGTTGTCACTGTCCATCGGCGTCGTGCATCTACATCCCGAAGCCTGCGCACAGCTTGATGCCAGTCGGCTTGCTGAGATGGCATCGCAGGCGAAGCATCATGCGAAGAGTGTTCCGGGGTATAGCGTTCATTTATTGGATAGCCTTACAACCGCAGTACTCCACCAGCCACAGCTAACGGGTCAACGCTGATCCCTCAAACGACACACTTCTCTGTGGGAGCGGGCTTGTCCGCGAAGGCGTCAGTACAATCACTCTAAGTTCTGCTTCTAATGCCGGCTACCACGTTGAGTAGCCTTCCTGACTGGCAAGGTATAAATCATCAGCCCAGACTTCGGACAGGACAGAGTATATATCCTCAAAAAAACTCTTCGGATCTTTCATTTCGTTCCAACCAAATGGAAGCAATGAATGAGAAAACGGATCATGTTTAAAGACTTTAGCAAGATCACTTATTTCGCCATCCAAAGCCTCACCCAACACGGAAAACAAGACGAACTTGTGCCGACAAGTCAAACCAGAAAATCTTTTCACAACAAACTTAGATATCAGACCTACTCTGTCAGAAGGACACTCAGGGTCGTACTCCGCCAACTCCGAGCCCAGCGTCTCCTCGCGATCGTATATATCGAACCCTCCAAGAAAGTGCTTCAACTGGGGTTTATATGGAACATCAAGATAGGGATGCATCAACATCAAATATTCTCCACCGGATACAGGGCGTAGGGTTGTAACGTTTCAAAATCAAACTTCATTTCAAACCCATTCATTTTAGGCATGAATCTAGGCTCTGTCGGTTCTGATGGATTAGGCTCATATCCTACACCCACACCTTCCGCTGGCATCCGCACGACCAAATTCCCCATACTGTCCTCACCCGTAAAGCGCGGCATGTTTCTGACCTCCCTTGTCATCGCTTCATTATATGCGCTCATTTGCGCCCGATTACTAATAAACCTAGAGCTAGGAACGCCTCTGAATGTATCTCTTGAAATTTCACTATTTCTATCGCCTATTTGATGAGCACCAAGACCGAAATTTTTCCCTTCATCACTATCGACTTTACTCACAACCTTCCTCTTCCGTATCAAAGCAACATCCAGCTCACAGTAAACCGACCATTACATAAGCAATGCTTCCAACAACAACCTAAGCTCAATGCTTAATTACTAATACACCAAAAGCTCGATTTACTTTCACAACATTCAAGAAGTTATCCAACTCAAATAAAACTGCCGTTGTTCTTCGGGATCGTTTGACAAGTCTTTCTCCTCATAATCAAAGATAAATACAAGATCATCCATCGACGGTTCTTTGCCTATCACCAACTCGTATGCTTTCAGCCCGAGAGACATCTGCGAGGCCATGCTTGATGGATGAACATTAGTCTTCGCTCCCTTACAATAAAAAACCAAATCATCATTATCTTTTCTTAATGCCGCAAAACACCTATAAAAATCACTTCCGAAATACGTCTTTTTTGGCCCACCACCAAGCTCGATTGTTATAGACATATCTACACAGTCACAAGCAAGATCAATCCTCTTCTTATTGCCATTCTTCTCAACGTAAACTGTAAATATTTTTCTCACTTGTTTATTTTCCTGTACGGATTAGGAATTGAGTAACCAAACTCTCTGCCATCATCAATAATCAGTGTAGCACCAAGAATATCTTCCCTTTTGATCTGACCAGGGATGGCAATTTCCTGTTCCTTACTAAATCTATAAGATGCACCTAACTCTTTTTTCAAGTCATGGCCTGGGATCATTTTCAGTGTGTAGAGAAATCCGGGACGTGTGAAATAGCTGGTAGCGAATGCCTTCCCCATCTCTCTTGAAAGAGAAGTGCTAATAAAATTACTTGGAGGAAAGTCACTATCGATTGAGTGAAGGAATAGGTCGTTGCTATTTCCTTTGCTTTTAAAACCGTTCTCGAAGACTTCTGATGGATCTGTTCCAGACCCACGGTACAAGTAAGTTTTTTGCGGCACAGAGCGGGAAGAGTCTTCATCTCCACCCTTTATTTTTTTGGTCGGATCGATTGACTCGAGGGTTGGTTTCTTGCAGCCATCGCCACCCGGACATCCATTCAACCCCAACGGATCCACCCACCCCGTCGGATTCGGCACGTACTGGTACTGATTCAACCCACCGGCCAACTTGATCGGATCCGGCGTCAGATACCGTCCCAACCGCGGGTCGTAGTACCGGTGGCGGTTGTAATGCAGCCCGCTTTCGCCATCGAAATACTGCCCCTGAAAGCGCAGCGGCTGGTTCAGGTAATCCTCGCCGGCCAGGGTCAGTGCGGCGACTTTGCCGTAGGCGTCGTATTGCGCTGACCAGACGATGTCGCCGCTGTAGTCGGTGAGTTCCTGCGGGGTGCCGAGGTGGTCGAGCTGGTAGTAGAAGGGGCAGGCTTTTTTCGGGCCTTTGCCGTCGAGCAGCGCCAGCGGGCGGAAGGTGCCGGGTTCGTAGACGTAGCTGCGGTATTCGCTTTCGCTGCTTTCGGCGACGAG
>NZ_VCNJ01000096.1 GCF_005938625.1 Pseudomonas fluorescens | reverse complement strand
GCATCACGGTTCTTGATGCCCTGACCGGCCGTCAGGGAGACGCTGCCCCCTTGAAGATTGGCGCCGGTGGCGTTCTCGATGGAGCCGGTGTCAGATTGCACCTGCAGCTTGTTAGTGGCGGCAATGTTGCCCTTGGTCTCGTTACGCACATCGCTGCGCGCCTTGAGGGTCACGGCGTCCCCGGTCAGGGTCGAACCCGCACTCGGGGATTGACCGCTGTTGGTGATCTTGTCGGCATCGATGAGCAGGTTCTGGGTCGCCGAGACCTCCGAACCGTCCAGGTTGGAAGCCTGTCCACCGGCGGTGAGGCTCAGATCGCCCGTGCTGATGATGTACGACTCCCCGCTGTTGCTCACATCGCCCTGCGCAAGCACCGTGACTTGCTTATCGCCTTTGATAATCGCCGCATCACGGTTCTTGATGCCCTGACCGGCCGTCAGGGAGACGCTGTCCCCTTGAAGATTGGCGCCGGTGGCGTTCTCGATGGAGCCGGTGTCAGATTGCACCTGCAGCTTGTTAGTGGCGGCAATGTTGCCCTTGGCCTCGTTACGCACATCACTGCGCGCCTTGAGGGTGATGTCGCCACCTGTAATGGACGATACCGTCGGGGCATCACCCTGTGTCTCGCCACTGTTGGTGATTTTATTGGCATCGATCAGGACATTGCGATTGGCCTGAACGAGCGAGCCTTCGAGGTTGGACACCTCTCCACCGGCGACGAGGCTGATATCGCCCCCGCTGAGCAGGAACGACTGCCCGGCGTTGCTGACATCCCCTTTGACGTTGATGTTCAACTGATCGTCCACGCTGATCAAGGAGCCGGCCTTGTTCGTCAGCTGATCACCGCTGATGTTCAACACATTACTGGCCAGCGAGGTGCCGCTGTCGTTGATGAGCTGACCATCGGCATGCATGTTCAGCGTGGTTCCGGCGGTTATAGTCGCCGCGTTTTTCAGCATCTTCCCGGCCGACAAGGTTCCGACCAGACCGGCATGAACATTACTGCCAAGCCCCAGGTCGATGTTGTCTTTGGCCACGATCTGCAGGTTCTGATCCGTCAGGACGTTCGAATCCGCACCGTTGGTAAAATCACCGGCCGCGATGTTCAGGTCCTGAGCCGCCTCCGTCACCCCGCCGTTGCTGAAACTGGCCGCAATCTGAAAGGTGGCCTTGCCGTCGGCGTGAATCCGTGAGTCCTGGTGGACGTTGGACAAGGCGTTGAGGATGACCAGCAGGTCACCGCCGCTGATAATCTTGCCGCTGCTGACCAGCTGCGCCTGGTTGCCCGCCGCCTGCTTGATCGTCAGCTGGCCTTTGGCGGTAATGGCTGCCAGGTCCGTGTTTTGGCTCTGATCCTTGAGCGTCAGGTCCAGATCGGTACCGGCCACCAGACCGGCCTCGTTGGTCAGGGCGCCTGCCTGCAGATCCGCTTTGCCGCCCGCCATCAGGCCCGCACAGATCTGCTGGCCCATGCCTGTGCACAAGTTGTTCAACACGTCAGTGACCAGCTTCATGTCACCCTGGGTATTGATGATCCCCTTGTTGGTGAGCTGACGGGCCAGCAGGTTGATGCCGCTGTTGCCCAGGTCCTGGACGATGCCGCCATCGTTGACCAGCGTGTTGGCCTCGATGTTCACGCCATTGTGGGAAATGATCATGGCATTGGTTTTGAGCGTGAAGTTTTCGTCAAAGTTGCCGACCCCACGCTGGACCTGCAGCTTGCCGTCGGCGATCACCAGCGGCTGGTTGGCCGCCACCGGCGAGCCATCCAGGTTGGACGCTACGAGCGTACCGGACAGGGTGAAGTCGCCGACCTTGAGGTTGATGGACTTGACCGGCCCTGGCGCCGCCGACGTGGCGCTCAGTTGGGCGGCCTGTACCAGCAGGCTGTTGGCCGTCACCGACAGGGTGTCGCCCTGAACGGCGTTGCGGATGGTGATGGTTTTGCCGGCATTGAACGTCACCGCCTGGGCGGCGCTGAGGCCTTGATCGGCGGCACCGGTGCCCACCTCAATGGAGCCGGGCGTGGTGAGGCTGGCGTTGCGACCGGCCTGCACCGTGGCCACGGAAATATCGCCTTGGGCCGAAATCGAAATGTCTTGGGCGCCACGAATCAGTCCGGCATGGCGCACACCGGCGCCGGTTTCGGTACTGCGCAGGGAGATGTTGCGACCATACATGGCCCCGGCCACCGTGCCGTCAATGGCCACGGCAGGTGTCCCCGGGGCTGAGGCGCTGTTGACGTCGACCTGGCGGGTGCCCGCGGTGTAGGTGTTCAGACCGGCAATCGCGTTGATGTCGGTGGCGCTGGTGGCCGATCCGACCGAGCCCTGCAGGGCGATCGAGCGGGCGACGATGTCAAAGTACGACAGTCCGGTGGTGTCCACGTTGCTCGGGCCCACGGTGACGCGTCCGTCACTGACGGAGAACTGCAAGCCGCTCGAACTCACGATCGGCTTGCCCGTGGTCACGGTCAGGCTGTTGGTGTTGAGGGTATTGACCCCGTTGAGGGTAATGCCGTTGGGGTTGGCGATGAACAGGTCGGCCTTTTTGCCAAACACTTCCAGGGTGCCGTTCAGGTTGCTGGGCGTGGGGCCAGTCACATCCACCAGGATGCCATTGGCCTGCTGAACGAGCTTGGGGTTTTTAAACCCAGCGCCGCCTAGGCTGCTGGTACCATTGACCAGGCTGTTGTTGAACACCACCCCGGGGGTAACGGCATCAAAGCTCTGGAATTTGTTGTGCGACAGCCCGGTGGCGTTGGGATTGACGATTTCAATCACCGGCACGCCATTGGCGGCTTGCACCACATTGGGCTTGTTGATGCCGCCGGCCGGATCGGCCACCGGCAGTGCACTGGCGATCGCGGGTACAAAGACCAGGGCCGTCAGCAAGGCACAGCCGCCGGCCTTGGCCACCACTCGTACTTCAACAAGCGATTGCTGCAGCGTTCGCAGTACCGCCACCACGGGCAGCAAAGGCCACACAGGCGCCTGTGCTACGTCGGCGTGCAGACCGGTGCCCTGACTCTTTTTGCCCTGCGAGGTCGTAATTTCGGCCACGGGTATTAAAAAGCCGAGCACCTTGCTGAAGATCAAGCGGAAACAACGACGGTTCATGCGAATACCTGAATTAT
>NZ_VCNJ01000095.1 GCF_005938625.1 Pseudomonas fluorescens | reverse complement strand
GACCCGGAAATCCCCGGCGGCCGGCTGCTGGATGACGGCACGTGGGGCATCAACCTCGCCGCCGCACGACTCAACTACCCCGACAAGGGGCTTAAGGTCCAGATTCCCGCCTGGAACAACATGAGCAAGAGCGACAACTGCAAGTTGTACCTGGGCACCACCATGGTCGCGCAAAAGACCATCACCGAAGACATCGAGGTGGACAAGCACGTCACGCTGTTCATTGAGCCGCCGCGCCTGCTCAGCGGCGATTGGGAACTGTCCTACCAGATCACGCGTTTCGGGCAGAAGCCCGAGCCAGGACCGACGATCAAGCTCTTCGTCAAACTTGAACTGCCCGCCGGCCAGGACACCAATCCCGACTATGGCCACTCCGAACTGACCATGGCCTTCGATCCGCCGGATGTGGTGCGCGACGGTGTCGACAAGGTCTCCGTCGAGAAAGGCGTGCTGGTCTACGCCAAACCCAAGCCCGGCGATGGCTGGCTCTACCTGAACTGCGCCGTCGGTGACGTGCTCATCCTGGCCTGGGCCGGGAAAACCGTGGAGTCCGAGCCCGTCACCCAGGAACAGATCGACGATCCGGAGGGTAATCCCATCGTGGTGCTGGCCGACAAGGACACCATCCTCTCAGCCGGCGACTCCGACGGCGTGTCGGTCAGCTACAAGATCCGCGACCGCGTGTACAACGAGTCCGAAGACTGGTGCGAGGCCGTGCGTATTGTCGTCGACACCCAGGGCTTGCGGCTGGGTGCGCCCATCCTCAAACAGGCCGACGGTCTCGTCGTGGATCTGGAGGCGTTGGGGGAAGAACGGCCGCTGGTGGAGGTGTGGGCGGAAGACGGCAACATCTTCAAAAAGAACGACGAGATCTACCTCAGCGTCTTCGGTACCGACGACGAAGGTACAGAGATCAGCGAATTGGTGATCCAGCGTATTGAAACCACGCCGCCGGTGCGAGTCTCGATCGCGCACAACAACAGCACCCTGCGCGCCTTGGCCAAACGTACGGTGGTGTACTCCTATCACGTACGTCGCGGCGGCGTCGTGGTCGACAACTCCAGATCCAAGTCCCGCGCCTACAACATCATCGGCGAAGCCACGCGCCTGGCGGCCCCGATTGCGCTGGACGCCATCAGTGGCGCGCTCGACCCGAATGCGCCCGAATACCGCATCCGCATCCTCTACGATCCGCTGATCACCCCGGACAACGCCATCGAGCTAAAATTGTTCGGCACCCGGTCCGACTTCACGATTTACGACCCCGAACTGGACTGGTATTTCCCCAGCCAAGACGAGGCCAATGACCCCGAGGGGTTCATCATCACCGTCGCCGGCGAACACGGCAAAACCCTGGAGGGCGGCACGCTGCGTCTGTCGTACAACCTGCTGAGCGACGAAAACGGCACCATCACCCGCCGCGCCTCGCTGCACGCCTCGTTGCTCAACGTCGGTGAAGCGCAACGCGAACTGGTCAAACCCATCGTCCTTGGCGAAAAGGACGAAGCCCTGGAACCCAAAGACCTGCCCGGTGGCGCCAGCAAAATCACCGCGCCACGGCCGGTGGCTGTTCCGACCGAGCCCTACGATATCGTGAAGTTTTTCTGGATCGTTGAGGGCAATGAGCCTGTTACCGACTCGAAAGTACTCAACACATTATCCAAGGACAAGGACGTGAACTTCCCGCTGAACGCGGCGTTTGTGGCGCAGCACATCGAGCCTAATCGCGGGAAAAAAGTGAAGGTGCACTACGAAATCTTCCGGGCAGCGAGTAATACGACCAGTTATTCGAATG
>NZ_VCNJ01000094.1 GCF_005938625.1 Pseudomonas fluorescens | reverse complement strand
GTCCCGTCCGCTGCGCCATATCTGCTCCAAGGACCACTGAACGCCTTGAAGCACCGAAAACAGCCATTGGTTGATTCGGAATCGATAGCAAAGACCCTGGTCGAAAGACCGGGGTTTTTTGTGTCCGAAATTTGGCTTTTCCGCTTTTTTCTTCTATCCCCTCCATCCTGTGCCCTACACAAATCCCTGTGGGAGCGAGCTTGCTCGCGAAGGCGTCGGCATATTCAAAATTTGCATCGGCTGGCACAACGCTTTCGCGAGCAAGCTCGCTCCCACATGGGCATGCCCAGTTATCTCTGCGGTCTAGATGCGTTACCACGTCGCATTGATTTTTTGATTCTTTAGTCAAATTTTTGTAACTGGTTGTTTGCTGCGAGCGCAGAAACCTTTAAAGTTAACCTTTCGGTCAGCTTTGAACTGTCAACACGCCCTTTTGTTTAGCCAAGAAGGGCTTCTGCAAGACTCGAGATTCCCCAGTAGATAACCAGAAGGGCGGACACATAACCGCCCAGAGGATGATCCATGTCCAACCGTGAAATATCCCGGCGCTCGTTCCTCCAGGGCGGGCTGGTGGCGGGTGTGAGCGTCACGCTCACGCCGCTCAGCAGTCAGGCGCTGGCTGCCTTGATGGAAAACACTGTCACCGTGCCGTCCGAGAAGTGGCTCGGCAACAACGGCAAGGCGCGTCAGCGTAACGACGCACTCTCCAAGGTCTGCGGCAGCAAAGTCTTCGCCCGCGACATCCGCTCCAAGGACATGCCGGGCTGGCCTGAACAGCAAGGCCACGCCATGTTGCTGAAAACCATCAAGGCTGACCGCATCTACGCCGGTTACGACCTGTCGTGGCTCGGTGCCGATTTGCAGCCGGACCGCATCGTCACCGCCGCGGATCTGGACAAGGACGGCATCGTCTTCCCGGAAGAGCACGCCCCGGATCCACTGCTGCCGGAAGGCAAGGTGCCGATGTTCATCGGTCACCCGGTGGCGATCCTGATCTGGAACGACTTCGAGCGTTTCCGTCAGGCGAAGAACAAACTCAAATTCAATGACAAAGCGATTCGTTACGGTGCCAAAGTGCCGTTCTACGAAGGCGACCCCTACGGCAGCTTCCGCTACGTGCGCGTCGGCGGCGCGACCTCGGCCGACGAAGACGAATTCGCCAGCCTCAAGGACTCGATCCTGTTCCCGATGCTGAAGAACCGTCGTCCGGTATGGAATTCCCAGCCGAACTTGCACGGCAACCTCACCGAGCGTGGCCTGTTCTACGCCGACCGCATGAAGAAAGAGATCGATACCCCGCCGGACAACTGGCTGGTGTTCGACGAGCGCTACAAAACCCCGTCGATCGAACCGGCCGCCATGGAACCGGATAACGGCAACGGCTGGTACGACCCGAAAACCAAGACCCTGCACTTCGTGGTAGCCACCCAGTGCCCACTGGAAGCTGCGACCGAGACCGCAAAAATGATCTCGCCGTCGCGCTTCGGCCTGGCCAACCTCAACATGCATCCGGGTTACACCGTGGGTTACGGTTCCAAAGACCACAACATCTTCGTCTACTACGCAGCCCTCGCCGCGTTGTACGGCGCCGGTGTGCCAGTGCGTTTGGCCAACGACCGCTACGAGCAGTTCCAGAGCGGCATCAAGCGTCACCCGTTCGACATTCGCTACCAACTGGCCGTGGACAAGAACGACTACAGCTTCAAGATTTTCCGCGCCGAAATGAGCGTCGACGGTGGTGGCCGCATCAACTACAGCCCGTCCGTAGCGGCAGTTGGCGCCACGGCGGCGCAGTCGATCTACTACATGCCGCAGAACGACCTGCAAGTCACCGCTTACCACTCGCGTGGTGTTGAGGCGGGTTCGATGCGCGGTTACGGCACCCTGCAAAGCATGGCGGCGACCGAGATGATGGTCGACGAAATCGCCAATCGCCTCGGTGTCGATGCCATCGACCTGCGCCGCAAGAACGCCCTGCGTTCGGGCATGAAAAATACCCAGGGCGCGATCCCGGCCGGTGCTTTGCGCCTGCATGAAATTCTCGACAAGGCCTCGGTACACGAAGTCTGGAAAAACCGCGACGCGATCAAAAAACAGCGCGAAGCCGCCGACCCGGACAACTGGTACGGCGTCGGTTTTGCCATCTGCCAGAAAGACTTCGGCACCGGTTCTGAAGCGCCGATGGCCAGCATCGAATTCACCGCTGACGGTCGCATTACTCTGCGCCACATCGGTATCGAAATCGGCACCGGCATGTCCACCTCGCAAGCCCTGGTGGTGGCCGATTTCCTCGGCAGCCCGGCGCACGAAGTGAAGACCGGCGAAACCGAATGGAAGGAAATGCAGCTGATCACCAGCGGCAACCCTTACATCATGAGCCAGGCCGAGCAGGACAACCTGCTGCGCAACCCACGTTGGGTTGGCAAACTGGCTTCGGCTTCGTCGGCGACCAACTCTGCCTACTATTTCAGCCACGCCACCCGTGAAGCGGCACGCGTGCTGTTCAACAACGGTTTGTGGCCGGCGGCCATGGAAATCTGGCGTCAGGGTCCTTACGGCGGTCAAGCCAACCCTTACGTTGTACGTCGCGAAGATGCGCACTGGGTTGACGGCAAACTCACCGCCAACGGCATGCAGCCGCTGAGCTTCGAAGAGCTGGCCAAACACGCTCACGAGCGTGGTCTGGTGACCGGTGCCACCGTTCACGCATTCAACCGCTGGAGCTGGGCTGAAGCTGAATACAGCATCGACGGTGTGCGCGAGCGTCTGCCGCTCGATGGTCTCGCCGTGAAATACGGTGACGGCGCGCCGAAAGCGAAGAAAGCGTTGATGACCACGTCTGGTTTCCACCTGTTGGATCGCCAGAACATCAATTACCCGGTTGTCCAGCTCAACAACGCCGCTGTGACTTACTACAGCCCGGTCGCCACGCTGGTCGAGCTGAAGGTCAACAAGGGGTCTGCCGAAGTCGAAGTGCTCAACCACCATTCGTGGGTGGAGTGCGGCCGCGTATTGGTCGAAGAATTGGTCAAGGGCCAGCTCGAAGGCGGTATCGCCATGGGCATCGGCCACGCCTTGATGGAAGAAATGCCGCTGTATGAAGGTGGACCGGGAGAGGGTGACTGGAACTTCAACCGTTACCGTCTGCCGATGGCGCGCCACGTTGCCGTGTGGAAGCAGACGTCGGAGATTCTCCCGGCACTGTCGCCAAGTGATCCGTCCAAAGGCATCGCCGAAGTGGTGATGATCCCGATTGTCGGTGCCATCGGTAACGCCGTGGCGCACGCCATCGGTAAACGTGTTCGCGATCTGCCTATCACTGCTACGCGCATCAAGGAGGCCCTCAATGGCTAACCGTCCGCTTCAACTGACCCTCAACGGTCAATCCGTCGGCCCGGTGGACATCCCTGATGACCTGCCGATGATCGACTACCTGCACGAATACAAAAACCTCACCGGCTCTCGTCTGGGCTGCGGTCAGGGTATCTGCCACGCCTGCGTGGTGATCGTCGATAACCCGGACGGCACCAGCGAAGAAGTGCGCACCTGCATCACTGGCGCGCATTACTTCGAAGGCAAGAAAGTCCGCACCATCGAAAGCCACGCCACGCGTGACGAAAACGGCCAGGTCACTGAGCTGAACCCGATCCAGCAGCGCTTCGTCGACGAGTTCGCTTTCCAGTGCAGCTACTGCGCCCCGGGTTTCGTTAATGCTGCGACCGTGCTGGTTGAAAAACTGCAGCGCCAGCCGACCGTGCAGAGCAAGCTCGAACAAGTCATCGAGGACAGCCTCGGCCACCACGTCTGCCGTTGCACCGGGTACGTGCGTTATTACAACGCCACCCGCAACGTGCTGACCGATCTCGGCCTGGTCAAGGAGGGTTAAGCATGAAGCTTTTTCTGACCCGCCTGACCCTGGCGGCCGGCCTCGCTGCGCCGATGGTGTTTGCCCACGCCGATGATCAGGTCAAGCGCGGCGAGTATCTCGCTCGCGCCGCTGACTGCATGGCCTGCCACACCGCACCGGGAGGCGCGCCGTTTGCTGGCGGCCTGCCGATCGTCTCGCCGTTCGGCACGATCTACGGCACTAACATCACGCCGAGCAAAGAGCACGGCATCGGTTTGTACAACGATGACGAGTTCTTCGCTGCGCTGACCGAGGGCAAGCGTCGTGATGGCGCGAGCCTCTATCCGGCGATGCCGTACACCTCGTATCACCTGATGCCGCGTGAAGATTCGGATGCGATCCATGCGTACCTGAAAACCATCGAGCCGATCGAGCGCGCAGCACCGGTCACCAGTCTGAGCTTCCCTTTCAACGTTCGTCCGGGCCTGATCGGCTGGAACATGATGTACGGCAAAGCGCTGAAACTGGAGCCGGCCGAAGGCAAAAGTGAAGCCTGGAAGCGCGGCCAGTACATGGTCGAAGTGCTTGGTCACTGCGGTGAATGCCACACGCCACGTGGTCTGCCGGGTGCGATGCAGTTGGATAAACGCCTCACCGGCGGCATCCTCAATGGTTATCTGGCGCCGAGCCTGCTGGCCACTGATCTGGCGGCTCGCGGCTGGAACGAGCAGGATCTGGGCACCTTCCTCAAGCACGGTATGAGTGCGCAGGGGACGATGTTCAACGAGATGTTCCCGGTGTTCCATAACAGCACCCAAGGCCTGAACGATAGCGATCTGGCAGCGATGGCGACGTTCCTGCTCGGCGACAAACCGCCAGCCGCCAAAGCCCTTGTCGAAGTGCCAGTAGAGAAACTCAGCGCCAGCGCCCAGCGCGGTCAGCAGGAATACCTGAACGTCTGCGCCGGTTGCCATGCGGTCGGTGGCGAGGGCAAGCCGCATATTGCGGTGGCCATGCGCGGCAACACCACGTTGCGTCTGGAAGACCCACGCAACCTGTTGCGGGTGATCGAGGATGGTATCGGCGAGCAGAAGTTCTCCGGTTTCGAGCACATGCAACCGATGCCGGGTTTCGCCGACAAGCTCAAGCCTGAGCAACTGACCGACCTGCTCAACTACTTGCGTCAAGGTTGGGGCGGTCAGTCGGCTGAACTGGCAGTGAGCGACGTACAGAAACTGCAAGCCGACGCACCGTCCATCGAGCACAAGGTGCACTGACATGCAGCATCTCGATCTACAAGTGGTTCGTCGGGCGCTGGAGTGGTCGGTGGCCGGGCAGCGCATCTGGCTCTGCACCGTGCTGACGACCTACGGTTCGGCACCGCGTGCGCCGGGTTCGCTGCTGGCAGTGAATGACAGCGGACAGTGGATCGGCTCGCTGTCGGGTGGCTGCGTCGAGGAGGATTTCCTTGAGCGCGTCGCCGAAGGTGCGTTTATCGATGCGGTCAACGTCGTGCGTTACGGCGAGGGCGATGATCCGCGCTCGCGGGTCAGTCTGCCCTGTGGCGGCATTCTCGATGTGCTGGTTGAGAAATTTGACGCTGACTGCGAGGTGCACGCGCATCTGCGTGAATTGGAGTCGGCGCTGCTCGGTCAGCGCCGCTTGATTCGCGAGGTCGATCTGGCCAGCGGTGCGCGTAGCCTGTTCGCTGATCGCGAGCAGGGTGCGCGGATCGAGCGTGAGATTGATAGGGTGCGCATTCGTGTCGGCGCGGCCCAGCGTTTGTTGCTCGCCGGGTATTCCAGTGTGGCGCAGGCATGTGCCGAGTTTGCCGTTGGATTGGGTTTTGAGGTGATTCTCTGCGATCCGCGTGACGAGGTGCTTGAAGGTGTGGTGCTGGATGGCGTGGAAATTCGTCGGCAATTGCCGTCGGTGTTCATTGCTGACGGTGGCTGTCATCGTGATACGGCGGTGGTGGCGCTGACGCATGATCCGCGCATCGATGATCTGGCGATGATGGAAGCGGTGCGTACCGAGGCGTTCTACATCGGCGTGATGGGCTCGCAGCAGACTTCGCAGAAGCGCTTTGAGCGGTTACGTCGGATTGGCGGCTTGGGCGAGGCTGAGTTGGCGCGGATTCATGCGCCGATCGGTCTTAACCTCGGCAGCAAGACGCCGGCGGAAATTGCCTTGGCAGTGTTGGCAGATATCTTGCGCATCCGCAGTGGGATTGCTCGGGATCAGCTCTGAGTTCTATGTTCAATAAAAAGGGCCGCATCAGCGGCCCTTTTTTACATCCCGAATTTATCGCGTAGCCCGTAATACCATGCGCCCAGTGCGGCAAACGGCGTGCGCAACAGTTGCCCGCCAGGGAACGGGTAGTGCGGCAAGTCGGCAAACGCATCGAAGCGCTCAGCCTGACCGCGCAATGCCTCAGCCAACACCTTGCCGGCCAGATGCGTGTAAGTCACACCATGGCCGCTGCAACCTTGCGAGTAATAGATGTTGTCGCCCAGGCGTCCGACCTGTGGCAGGCGCGACAGGGTCAGCAGGAAATTTCCGGTCCAGGCGTAGTCAATCTTTACATCCTTGAGCTGCGGGAATGCCTTGAGCATTTTCGGGCGGATGATCGCTTCAATGTTCGCCGGATCGCGTGCGCCATACACCACGCCACCGCCGAAGATCAGGCGCTTGTCGCCGGTCAGTCGGTAATAGTCGAGCAAGTAATTGCAGTCTTCAACGCAGTAATCCTGTGGCAGCAACGTTTTCGCCAGCTCATCACCCAGCGGCTCGGTGGTGATCACCTGCGTACCGCACGGCATTGATTTCGCTGCCAGCTCCGGCACCAGGTTGCCGAGGTAGGCATTGCCGGCGACGATAATGAACTTGGCCCTGACCTTGCCTTGCGGCGTATGCACCACCGGGTTGGCGCCGCGTTCGATGCGCACGGCGGGTGACTGTTCATAGATAGTACCGCCGAGGGATTCAATCGCAGCCGCTTCGCCGAGCGCGAGGTTCAGCGGATGGATGTGGCCGCCGCTCATGTCGAGCATGCCACCAATATACTGATCGCAGGCAACCACTTCGCGAATACGGCGTTGATCGAGCAATTCGAGTTGTGTATGGCCGAAGCGCTCCCAGAGGCGCTTCTGCGATTCCAGGTGGCCCATCTGCTTGGAGGTAAGGGCTGCGAACACGCCGCCGTCCTTCAGGTCGCACTGGATGTTGTACTTGGCCACACGCTCGCGAATGATCCGGCCGCCCTCGAACGCCATATGTCCGAGTAGATGCGCTTGCTTGGGGCCAACGCTGCGCTCGATCACGTCGATGTCGCGGCTATAACTGTTAACGATCTGTCCGCCATTGCGCCCTGAGGCGCCGAAACCAACCTTGGCCGCTTCCAGCACGGTGACGCGAAAACCGTTTTCCAGCAGAAACAGGGCAGAGGACAATCCGGTATACCCGGCGCCGATCACACAGACGTCCGTCTCCACATCATCCTGCAAGACAGGGCGGGGCGGTACGGCGTTGGCCGACGCAGCGTAATAAGACTCTGGGTAAAGGGTGTTCGCCATCCTGCAGCCTCTGTTTAATATATTTTACGAGTGCGTCGATCCTACCCGAGTTGAAAAACCTCCGCCAGCCGCCGGAAAATCTTCGTCGGAGCCCCGAAATTAAATATTTTGCATATTCATAGGGTTAGGTGAAAAAAAGGTGTTGACACCCCTCCGGAATTCCGTAGAATGCCGCCTCACAGCAGGCACGTAGCTCAGTTGGTTAGAGCACCACCTTGACATGGTGGGGGTCGTTGGTTCGAGTCCAATCGCGCCTACCAAACAAAATCCGCTCTGCTGGGCGGTCTAGAAGGGCTCACCGAAAGGTGGGCCCTTTTTTGTTGTCTGTCGTTTGGGCAAACTTTGGGAATACTTTGGGCAAACGACCACCGATCACACCTTCAGATCGGCGCTCACCCGCATGTACACCACGGCGTCATCGCCATGACCCGCCTGGTAGTGTTCAGTCATCTTGACGTCCGCGTGGCCCAGCAGCGCCTGGATGTATTCCTGCGGGAAGTTCTGCTGCTCATATTGCGATGCTGATATTGCGGGGGGGACTTTCCCCAAAGTGCGCAATTCACGCAATACGCACACGAATAACTGAGCCCGGCCAACGCCAGTTTTTTTTGCAAGAAGGGGCGGGGCTGGCAAAAAGTTGTGCTAGAACTAATAGCTCCCTGTGCGTGAGGTGTAGCTGATGAAAAAGGATGAGTCGGTAAAAAGCGGTGATACGGAAAAGCCAAAACCGCAACCCAAACCTAACTATCACAGTGACCCGTCTCAAGGTGGTGGTGCTGGCCCTTTTCCTCCGATAGAGCCTGCTCCTAACCCAGGCCAAGGGCGTCCGCCTGGAACCCGGTAATCTTCTGTAAATCGGAAAGCCGCGAGTAAACCAGAAAAAATACATATTAAGCAGCCCGACATTGATCGGGCTTTTCCGTATCTACCAAGGGAGTGAAGATATGGTTCGCGACAAAAACTTTGCGAAGAGCATTCTGCAGTTCGTTGAAATGCACGACCAGAGTCGTGGGGTGAATACAGATATGGCAAAGCTTGCCCTGATCAATTACCCCGCAATGGGAGATTCCTTCAACTATCATCTTGACCTTCTTGTCGGTGGCGGATATTTGAGACGTGAGTTCACTGCTGATCACGCGCAGAGCTTTCTTCTTCTGACTTGGACTGGACACGACCTGCTCGAAACTCTTTGACCTGATCGATCTGAAAGGCCTTTGAAGAGCGATCTTTTTGTTTTGAGGCCTCGCCATTGTGCGGGGCTTTTTTGCCTCGAATTTACCTGTAGCCAGGACAGCCCTTGATAAGGCCTGCGCATCGATAGCCGAGTAGTGCGACATGCGGAATCGACGCCGGCAGCCCGTGCACCCTGAGTTTCAATTCGTAGTACTAAGATGCTTCACGCTCAGCTCGCCAGCTTTGATTATGAAAGGTGATGCTATTATGATGGCCGTCATTCAAATCAGCGTTTTAGAGGGATCTTATGCAGTCGTTTTTGTCGAAGACTTTTGGCGGGCTGACAACCAGCTACTACATCCGTCAGCTTGTTTTTGGGTCGCTATTTGCGATTATGATTTTGTCGCTCGCTGCGCATAGCCCGACCGGACTGATGGCTAAGCCGGGGCTGATTTTTATGTCGATTGTCTGTACGCTGCTTTACCCCTATTCTCGATTTGTATACGAGAGTGCTGTGGGTTACGTGATGGGTGAGAATGTGTTCTTCGTGAACGCCATCCTTATGCTCATGGTGAAAGGCTTCACGATGGCCATGTGCTGGTCGTTCGCGATTTTCATTGCCCCTATTGGCCTCGCGTACCTCTACTGGCACAACAGTCGACAGATATCTTGAGTTGCGTAAGCCCAGCCATCGCGCTGGGCTTTTTGTTGAGGCATTGAAATCTTTGGTTGGGATTCACCTTTCACACGATTGGAACAAGCAATGACTGAAGTAGTCGTAAAACAATTAGATGAATCACAGGCCTATCTAGCCAAAGGGTTGGTGCCGATCACGCCAGATTTTTGGGTCGTGTACCACGACGGAATTATCGTTTGCGTCTCCTCAAAGAGGAATGCTTTTGCTCTTAAGGCGTATATCGAGGAAAAAGCGCTTCTTTGTAAGTTCCTCAACGCAATCCAGCTGGCTTACGTTGCTAGTCTTAAGGGGAAAAACCTAGCTAATTGCGCTAGTGAAGAATACAAAAAATGGCTTGAAGATCAGTGGGGCACTCCACCACCACCAGGTGATAGCTCTCTTCACCCCTAGATTGAGCTCCGGGCATGACGGTCCTGCACTGATGCAGGGCTTTCATCCTTGGAAAACAGTATTGCGGAAAGCTTGGACGTCGATAGCCGGATAGTGCGACGTACGGAATCAACGCCGCAGCCCGCGCACCCTGACCTCACAATGCTGCAGGGTTGTGCGAGCCTTGATCAACTGGTTTGGCTTCCTGGGTGTGGAGACGATCCGGAACATTGCGATCGGGTGACTGATTTCAAGTTGCCGAGCCACAAAGCTGAATAAGCCGCGGCCGGCTTTCATGGCAATAACTAGTGGGAAGTATCCACAAGGTACATTGCTTCCACCTTGTGGCCAGTATTGGGATCCACGGCATCCAAACGGTCAAAAAGACCAGTGCTAAGCAACTGATTGGTTACCTCGACGGTCGCCTGTTTAGTATTAGGCGTGCGCGCATAACGGCGCGCAACCAGTAATCCAGGGAGTAGGGCTTAACTTGGTGATCTGCCGCAGGTGAACGCGGCACTGGCGCTGCTTCTACAAAGCATCGGGATGCTGGGCAAGCCAACAAGCGAAGAAAACTACGTGGATGACAATGGAAGAGGCGATCCAGCGGAAGCTTTTCGAGTACCAGGTGGCGAACCAGTGCATCGCAGGAGGTCCGGCCAAAAAGGCAAGCATGTAGATAATTGTGTCGGCAATTGGGGGCATTTGATGGCTCTCGGTTATTAATTTGCCCTACCCATTATTCACATGCGGATTTCTCGTGCCACCCAAAGTGGGTGCACTTTCTTCACTTCTCAGACGATTGATGTGTTCAACACCGCCAGCAATGGCGCGATCAACATCTCGGCGGAAGGTTTCACCGGCGACTTTCTCCGATAGTCGTTTTTCCCGACCTTGGCCGCTGCCCAGTGCCGCGTTGATCGCTACGCCGCCAACGGTGCCGCGCCGATCACCGACCTGACCGAGCTGAAGAACTCTTCGGTCAAAATCGCCGGCGTCTTCGGTCCGATCCGCTACGAGCCTGTACAGATGAGCTAGTTACAGCGTCCGACTGTTCAGGGCATCGAGGTAGCTTCTCGCGCCTTCGCTGAAGTCCTGCTCAAGGATGAACTGAACACTGCGATCGCGGCGTAGGTGGCAGCGATTAATCGATCTCCGGACATTTGAAATTCCATGAGTAGACCTTCATGGTTTTTACATCTTCGCCCACGGTTCCTACGCCAAGACAGGTTCTGTTTTTGGTGTAGTTGAAACTGCAGTGTTGAATTCCCATGGTGCAGGATTCAATTTCTACGAAGCCGTTTCTCCTCATGATGTTTTCTACGCCGAATTCCCCTGGGTAGGTCGGGTTCGGCTTCCAGCCATCATGCAAAAGGGCTTTCCTGGCGCTTTGAAACGACATTCCCTCTGTTATGGGAATCTCGGCTGCACTCGCACTTGCACAACACAGCAAGCCTATGAGGGTAGAAAAACTCACAGGATGCTTGTGAGGGATGTTCTTTGTGGATTTATCGTTGAGAACGTTATAGCGCGGGATGCTGATCCACTGGGAGTCGTAGTTCATTGTTTGCGGTCCTTGCTGATTCACATTGCAAATTTTTCCGTCGGGCGATTGAGGAATCGCCGTTCGTCGCGAGCGCCCTTTGAAAAAGTGTGGATATTGAACAGGTTACGAGTGTTACTAACCAGCCGGTTATCAAAAAAACGTTGTTACTGTTCGTGGGATTAAGTAACATTCGTCCCGCGTTCACCACCACGGTTTATGCATTTTTAAATCCCAAGCTTCCATCAGCTGCTTGGGATTTTTTTTGCCTGTGATTTGGCTTTTGCCGCTTCGAATTATCCTTCACGACTTCCCCAAGTGCCCGGCGACTGCCTCGCAGGCAAATCTCCACTTTTTCTACTACTACTGACTGGCCGATTTTCAACTCTTCTGATGGGGGTGTATCGATGCTGGTCCACTGGTCTCTTGCAGCTATTCATCTACTCGCTTTTGCCATCGGCTTCTGGGCGGTGCTGACGCGTGGGGCGGCGTTCAGTCGTCTGGCAGCCGGGACGGGAGAGCCCGGGCGAGTTTTGCTGGCTGACAATATTTGGGGGATTTCTGCACTGGTCCTGCTGGTCACCGGCGTAATACGTGCCTTTGGCGGCTATGAAAAGGGTGCTGACTATTATCTTCATCAGCCACTGTTCCATTTGAAAATCACGCTGTTCGTGCTGATTCTGCTTATTGAACTCGCACCGATGATTACCTTGGTCAAATGGCGTATTGCAAAAGGACGGGGTAAGGCGCTCGATGTCGGGCGTGCGAAGCATTACGCACGATTCTGTCATGTCGAGGCATTGTTGCTGGTGCTGATGGTGATCGCGGCCACAGGCATGGCGCGCGGCGTGACATTTGGTTAGGAAGGCAAATTCTCTGCGCTCTATCGGAAATGTCCGACAGCCAGTCCAGGGGATGGCAGGTAGTATCGGGTGACAAGGTGTGAAGTTAAAGCAAGGTTCTCGTGTCAGGCGCCGTGCCCGAAGATGGGGAGCGGATGCAAAACGGCGCGTGAATCTCTAGCCAGTCATTCCACGAGGTAAAACGGACTGGCTACTGACTGCGATTTGGCTCAGGGAGTTTGTGGCTTGTCCGGGGCGGTCAGGCCAGCCTGAATGCGCTGGTAAATCTCTTCACGGTGCACGGCAACGTTTTTCGGAGCGTTGATACCAATGCGAACCTGTTGGCCGCTTACGCCCAGAATGGTGATAGTGATGTCATCACCGATGTTTATGCTTTCACCGACTTTGCGGGTGAGTATCAGCATGGTCTTCTCCTTGATTGCTTTGTAGGGCACCTGATTCAGACAGTGCAGAGGTCGGTGGTACGTATAGATTAGTGCGAAGTCTCACGGTTTGGGTGCCTCTTTCTGACGCGCAGATGCGGCATTAATTCCCAGGGCGTAACTATACAGAGGCTGCAGGCATCAATCTCGTTGTTTTGTGCCCATTTTGCGGGGCTCGCGAAGTATTTATGAATGATAAGATCGCGGCTTTGAGAATTTCGAGGAAAGCGTTGTGCGCAAATTGGTTTGGGTAGTCGCGGCACTGGTATTGGCAGGCTGTGGTGAAGGCAAGAATGCAGATGCACCAAAACCACAATCGGTTGCAGTGACTGCGCCGGCGGCGGCCGCTGCACCACAATGGGATCTCGAAGTGCGCGGTGAAACGCCACAGGCTGTCAGCGACCTGAGTGGCTGGTTGATCGAGCACGCCTTTGTACCTACGGTGATCAAGGACAGCAGCGGCAAAACGCGAATTCTGATTGGACCGTTCAACTCCCAGGCTGAAGCGGAAGCTCGCAAAGTCCAAGTGGATGCAGCGCTGGTGAAGGCCAAGAAACAAAACGTTGAATCGGTGTTGGTCGAGCATCCGCTCACGCCGTAAACGTTCCGGTCGGCGGAATTTCCTAAAGGCTATCTAGCGCGACTCGTTCCTATTGAAGTCGCTGATGATTTCCTGAGGGAGTTCCCCATGGCCTCCGCCAATCCTTACAAATTGTTCGATGTGACCTTGCATCGAAAAACTCAGTTGAGCCCGCACATGATGCGGATCACGCTCGTCGGTCCTCCAGTCCGCGAAATGGCGACCTGGGCGCCGGATCAGCGGGTGAAGCTGTTTTTTCCTGCGGTCAATGGCTCGCACGCGAAGCTCTCTCAAGAGGAGGGTTGGTACGCCCGATTTCGCGCGATGCTGGCAGACCGACGTCCCGCCATGCGCACCTACACCATTCGGCATCTACGCGCAGAGCAAGGCGAAGTCGATATTGATTTTGTTCTGCACGGTGAGACCGGGCCGGCGTCGCGTTGGGCGCTGCATTCACAGCCAGGTGATTCGATGCAGATCCTTGCGCCCGATCGCCATTTCTCGGCGAAGGAGGCCGGCGGTTTTGAATGGAAGCCGCCACAGGCACTCAAGCAACTTTTGCTCGTTGCAGATGCGACGGCGCTGCCAGCAGCCATGGGCATTCTTGATGAGTTGGCGATGCTCGCCGAGCCACCACAAGTTCAGGCATTTTTTGAAGTGGACAGTGCTCAGGACATGCTCGACGTTCCTGACTGGCCAGGGTTGTCGGTACGTTGGTTGATCCGGGATCCTGCGAGCGAAACAATCGCGGGAGCGCTGATGGTGGAAGCGGTGAGGGCGGCGACTCTACCCATCCATGCATATTCAGCGGGTCAAGCGATTGAATTGGCTGACGTCGACATAGAAAAGGACATTCTCTGGGAAATCGCCGATACCGCCACTGAAGGTTTTTACGGCTGGATTGCCGGAGAGTCGGCGGCGGTGATGAGTTTGCGCAGATACCTGATCAAAGAGTGTGGCATACCTCGTGAGTCACTTAACTTGATGGGCTACTGGCGACACAACAAGTCCGCCAACTAAGCACCAATAAAAAGGCCTCGAACATAGCGTTCGAGGCCTTTTTTCGGGCTGCAATCAACCGCAGGCTTTCATATTCACCGGGCCGACAAATTCATTGCCGCGTCCCATCACGCACGCCACGCTCTGATTGCGCTGACGCTCCCAGTCCTGCACCGGGTAAGTCTTGTCCCACGCCTCGTACAATTGCCGATCCTGTTTCGACAGACGCAAGCCGTATTGCTTGCTCATGTAGAAGTAAGTCCGGGCGATCATGCCGCGAATCGACGGACGCGGCATGACCTTCTTTGCCTTGAAGTCGACCTGAGTCAGGCACGAGCCATACTGCCCGGATTGCACCGGCAGCCAGCCGTAGCTGAAGTTGCTGCGGTCTCCGTTGACCTCGCCAATACTCGGCACCAGGTTGTGCAAGTCGGCTTCAGCTTTCTGATAGCTGGGGTCGTAACGCGTGCAGTTTTTACGTCCACCTTCCTGCCAGCACTGACGCTGATGGCCGAACTGCCAGGCCGGCACGATGTGTTCCCATTCAATGCGTGACGCACGCTTGGCATTCTTGCGCGGTACGTAGCCGCAAGCCTTCAGGTCAACCTTGTTGCCGGTGTACTTGCACCCGCAATAAAACTCTGTGGACTGCGGCGCATACAGCTTCCAGGCGACCTTCTTGGCTTCGGTAAAGGTGCGGGGTGCGCCAGCCTGGGCACCCATGGCGATGAACAAAAGCAGCAAAGCAAAACAGCGGACACTCATTGAATCAATCTTCCTTCGGCACAACCCAAAAAATCTGCACACCACCGTCGTCGCGATAGGCGAGGGTGACGTTGTCGTTCTCGTCGATTTCCTCAAGCAAGCGTTCCCACTCGTCCATCGGCTCGTCCGGCAGACGGAAGATCAGTGCGGCTTTGGCTTTTTGGGCAGTAGGGGAATTGATGATTTTCTGAACGCGCATGCCCATGCGTTCGTAAGCGTCAGGAGCATCAGGGGAGGTGGCCACGAGGTTATCCTTATTAAGCTGTACGTGCATACAGTATTTAACTGTAAGCATTTTCGCAACTGCTTAAAATTCAAGAAAATCCTCTGACAGCGGTTTTCCGATTTTGGTGTAGGCCGTGTCGAATTTTTTGTGGGAAAAGTGCGAGAGCGTTGTAAGCGATGCACCACCCGCCCATTGGGCGAGTAGTGCGCAGGGTGCGCGATCGAGAGTTGATCGGGCGAAGGCGAATCAGTATTCCCAGAACATCCGTTGCAGCTCTTTGCTGTCGTTGGTTTTGGTCAGGGCGACCATCGCCAGGATGCGGGCTTTCTGCGGGTTCAGGTCGTGAGCAACAACCCAGTCGTACTTGTCGTCCGGCTGTTCGGCGTTACGCAGAACGAAGCCGCCAGCGTTGACGTGGGACGAACGAATGATTTGCACACCATCCTTGCGCAGCGCTTGCAGGGCTGGAACCACGCGGGAGGAGACCGAGCCATTACCGGTACCGGCATGGATGATGGCCTTGGCACCGGATTGGGCGAGAGCCTTGTAGGCAGTATCGCTAACGTTGCCGTAGGAATAAGCGATTTCTACATCGGGAAGGCTCTTGATGTTTTTGATGTCGAATTCCGAATCCATGGTGTGACGCTTGGCTGGCAAGCGGAACCAGTAGGATTTGCCTTCTACCACCATGCCCAGTGGACCCCAGGCACTTTTGAACGCCTCGGTCTTGATGTTGATCATTTTGCTGACGTCGCGACCGGACTGGATTTCATCGTTCATGGTCACCAGTACGCCTTTGCCGTGTGCTTCTTTGCTGCTGGCCACGGCCACTGCGTTGTACAGGTTGAGCATGCCATCGGCGGACATGGCAGTACCTGGGCGCATCGACCCGACGACGATGATCGGTTTGTCGGTTTTTTCCACCAGGTTGAGGAAGTAGGCTGTTTCTTCCAGGGTGTCGGTGCCGTGGGTGATGACGATGCCGTCGACGTCTTTGCTGTCGGCCAGTTCGGCGACACGACGACCCAGTTGCAGCAGGTTTTCGTTGGTGATGCTTTCCGAAGCGATCTGCATGACTTGTTCGCCACGCACATTGGCCAGTTTGTTCAGCTCGGGAATGCCGGCAATCAGTTGCTCGATACCCACTTTCGCAGCCTGGTAGGTGGCGCTGTTGGCGGCGCTCGCGCCAGCACCGGCGATGGTGCCGCCGGTGGCAAGTACTACGACGTTAGCGAGCTTGGTCTGGGTTTCGACTTCTTTTGCCTGAAGGGCGCTGGGCAGGAGCAGGAGGAGGGCCAAAGCGCCCGGAACCAAAGTGTTGAAAGCAGATTTCATTATTTTTCTCTCTAGTAGTGAGACGGTGCTGATGCAGGTTCATCTAGATGCACCCCAAGCCGATCTGGATGCCCGGAGTGCTGTGAAGGGAGCAGGATCTGTACCAGCCGTACTTTGCGTCAGAGAAATGTTTAACCTGATGATTTACATCAAGATTTTATGAGGTGGCGAATCGCGGGGAGAGTTGTTTATCCGGGTTTCCGAACAACGGACGCTTTCGCGTTCGGCTCTCCGAAAAGGACTACTGCTTTTGTCGAGTGATTCGAGTGGCCGGTTTCTGCTTTTGTGCTAAAGAAACCTTCGCGGGGGCCGATGGTTGTTCAAGGAAACAGAATCTAGGGAGTTCACATGTCACTGACGGTCGGTTTATCTAATCCTGCGGCAGTCACCATCGGCGGCAAAACCGCAGCGACTATCAATGCATTGAGCGAGGCGGGAGCGGAGGCTTCCACCGAGGCGCTGGGCAGTGAGAAAGAATCGAACAATCAGGTCAGGACCGGTGGTGCTGCCGCGCCAGAAGACAGCAAGGCTGAAAGCGGCGACAACCTGAGTGTCACGGTCAAGATGTTGCTCAAGCGAATGCAGGAACTGCAGAAGCAACTTCAGGAGCAGCAACAACAACTGGCGGCCGCACAAGCCAAGACCTATCCGACGCCTGAGGCGAAATCGCAAGCGGTGATGTCCATTCAGGGGCAAATCGCGCAAACCAGCGCTGCGATGGCAGAAGTGGCCGGTGCACTGGTCAAGGAAATGACGAAGAATTCCACCAGCGGTAATCTGGTCAGCACCACGGCATAAGCAGCGAAGGGGCGAGTCCGACGATTCGCCCTACAACCAATGACGATTTCTGATTGTTGACAAATGTCGGCGGGATTCGCATAGTTCGGTCTACGCAAACGTTTGCGCGGCTCTCCCGGCATTGTATGGCCCGGAAGAGAGCGATGTAGCTTACGCCAGCGCAAACGTTGCTCACAATAATCATAAGATCGGAGTGAACCCATGAAGCTGCCATTCGCTGGACGTCTTCTTGCTGTCGCTATGCTGGCTGCCACAGCCGCCGCACTACCTGTCTCCTCGGCATTCGCCGAATCCGCCGAAAAACCTAAAGTCGCGCTGGTCATGAAGTCTCTGGCCAACGAATTCTTCCTGACCATGGAAGATGGCGCCAAGGCCTACCAGAAAGAACACTCCGCCGATTTCGACCTGATCTCCAACGGCATCAAGGATGAAACCGATACTGCTGGCCAGACCCGCATCGTCGAGCAAATGATCCTGGCCAAGGTCAATGCACTGGTGATCGCGCCTTCCGATTCCAAGGCCATGGTGCCGGTGATCAAGAAAGCCGTCGATGCCGGCATCACCGTTATCAACATCGACAACCAGCTCGATCCGGCCATCGTCAAAAGCAAAAACATCAGCGTGCCCTTCGTAGGCCCGGACAACCGCAAAGGTGCGCGTCTGGTCGGTGAATATCTGGCCAAGCAGCTCAAGGCCGGTGACGAAGTCGGCATCATTGAAGGCGTGTCCACCACCACCAATGCCCAGCAGCGCACCGCTGGCTTCAAGGATGCGATGGACGCTGCGCAGATCAAGATCGTTTCCCTGCAATCCGGTGATTGGGAAATCGACAAGGGCAACAAGGTTGCTGCGTCGATCCTTAGCGAATACCCGGACGTCAAAGCATTGCTGGCCGGCAACGACAGCATGGCTGTAGGTGCTGTCTCCGCTGTGCGCGCCGCGGGCAAGGCCGGTCAGGTCCAAGTGGTTGGTTATGACAACATCAATGCCATCAAGCCAATGTTGAAGGACGGTCGGGTGTTGGCCACGGCTGACCAGTTCGCTGCCAAGCAAGCTGTTTTCGGCATCGAAACCGCGCTGAAAATCATCAAGGGCGAGAAAGTCGACAGCGGTGCCAACGGCGTGATCGAAACACCGGTCGAGCTGGTCACCAAGTAAGTCTTCTGGCGACACAACGGCGCTCGTCCGTCCGGGCGAGCGCATGGAGAGTTTTTATGTCAGTTTCCGCCCCGAACGCTGTCCTCTCGGTCAGCGGTATCGGTAAGACCTATGCGCAGCCGGTGCTCAGCGGCATCGATCTGACGCTGATGCGCGGTGAAGTGCTGGCGCTGACCGGCGAGAATGGCGCCGGCAAAAGCACCCTGTCGAAAATCATCGGCGGACTGGTCACCCCGACCACCGGCCAGATGCAATTCCACGGCAAGGACTATCGACCGGGCAGTCGCACCCAGGCTGAAGACCTCGGTGTGCGCATGGTCATGCAAGAACTCAATCTGTTGCCGACCCTGTCGGTCGCGGAGAACCTGTTTCTCGACAATCTGCCGAGCAATGGTGGCTGGATCAGTCGCAAGCAGTTGCGCAAAGCCGCGATCGAAGCCATGGCGCAGGTCGGTCTCGACGCAATTGATCCGGATACGCTGGTCGGCGAGTTGGGCATCGGCCACCAGCAAATGGTTGAAATCGCCCGCAACCTGATTGGCGACTGCCATGTGCTGATCCTCGACGAGCCGACTGCGATGCTTACCGCGCGTGAAGTCGAAATGCTCTTTGAGCAGATCACCCGCTTGCAGGCGCGCGGCGTTTCGATCATCTACATTTCCCACCGTCTCGAAGAGCTGGCCCGCGTAGCGCAGCGCATCGCTGTCCTGCGTGATGGCAATCTGGTCTGTGTCGAGCCGATGGCCAATTACAACAGCGAGCAACTGGTTACGCTGATGGTCGGTCGTGAACTGGGCGAGCATATCGACATGGGCCCGCGCAAGATCGGTGCCCCGGCGCTGACGATCAAAGGCCTGACCCGTTCCGACAAAGTTCGCGATGTCTCCTTCGAAGTGCGTGCCGGCGAGATTTTCGGGATTTCCGGATTGATCGGGGCAGGGCGCACGGAATTACTGCGCCTGATCTTCGGTGCAGACGCCGCCGACTGCGGCACCATCGCCCTCGGCTCGCCAGCCAAAGTGGTCAGCGTACGCTCGCCGGTCGATGCGGTGCGTAATGGCATCGCGTTGATTACTGAAGATCGCAAAGGTGAAGGCCTGCTGCTCAGTCAGTCGATCAGCGCCAACATCGCGCTCGGCAACATGCCGGAAATTTCCAGTGGCGGTGTAGTCAACAACGGCGACGAAATCGCTTTGGCGCAGCGTCAGATCGACGCCATGCGCATCCGCAGTTCAAGTCCGACACAACTGGTTTCAGAGTTGTCCGGTGGCAACCAGCAGAAGGTCGTGATCGGCCGTTGGCTGGAGCGTGACTGTTCGGTGCTGCTGTTCGACGAACCGACCCGTGGCATCGACGTCGGTGCCAAGTTCGACATTTATGCCCTGCTCGGCGAGCTGACGCGCCAAGGCAAAGCGCTGGTGGTGGTGTCCAGTGACCTGCGTGAGCTGATGCTGATCTGCGACCGGATCGGCGTGTTGTCGGCGGGGCGCTTGATCGACACCTTCGAGCGCGACAGCTGGACCCAGGATGACTTGCTTGCCGCCGCGTTCGCCGGCTACCAAAAACGTGATGCGTTGCTCAATGAAGCAGCGCCTAGGGATCTCCCATGAAAACTGCATCTCCTGCCGGCAAACGTGGTGGCAACTTCTATGGCCTGGGCACTTATCTGGGCCTGGCCGGTGCCTTGCTGGCGATGATTGCGCTGTTCTCGGTCTTGAGCAGCCACTTTCTGTCCTATAACACCTTCAGCACGCTGGCCAACCAGATTCCAGATCTGATGGTGCTGGCAGTCGGCATGACCTTTGTATTGATCATCGGCGGCATCGACCTCTCGGTGGGCTCGGTGCTCGCATTGGCCGCTTCGACGGTCAGCGTCGCCATTCTCGGTTGGGGCTGGGGTGTGTTGCCGTCAGCGTTGCTCGGCATGGCTGTGGCGGCACTGGCTGGTACAGTCACTGGTTCGATTACGGTGGCCTGGCGGATTCCATCGTTCATCGTCTCCCTGGGTGTGTTGGAGATGGCTCGGGGTCTGGCGTATCAGATGACCGGATCGCGCACCGCGTATATCGGTGACTCGTTCGCCTGGCTGTCGAACCCGGTTGCATTCGGTATCTCGCCGTCGTTCATCATTGCCTTGCTGGTGATCATCATTGCCCAGGCCGTTTTGACCCGCACCGTGTTCGGTCGCTACCTGATCGGCATCGGCACCAACGAAGAGGCGGTGCGTCTGGCCGGGATCAATCCGAAGCCCTACAAGATTCTGGTGTTCAGTCTGATGGGCCTGCTGGCCGGTATCGCCGCGCTGTTTCAGATTTCCCGTCTGGAAGCCGCTGACCCGAACGCCGGTTCCGGTCTGGAGCTGCAAGTGATCGCCGCGGTGGTGATTGGCGGCACCAGTCTGATGGGCGGACGCGGTTCGGTGATCAGCACGTTCTTTGGCGTATTGATCATCTCGGTACTGGCGGCGGGTCTGGCGCAGATCGGCGCGACCGAGCCGACCAAACGCATCATCACCGGTGCGGTAATTGTGATTGCGGTGGTGCTTGATACTTATCGCAGTCAACGCGCCAGTCGCCGGGGCTAAGACATGGCAACGATCAAGGACGTGGCAGCCCTCGCGGGGATTTCCTACACGACGGTGTCACATGTGGTGAACAACACCCGGCCGGTCAGTCAGGAAGTGCGGTTGAAAGTCGAGGCAGCGATCAAGAGCCTCGACTATGTGCCAAGCGCGGTGGCGCGCTCGCTGAAGGCCAAGACCACTGCAACCATCGGCCTGCTAGTGCCGAACAGTCTCAACCCGTACTTTGCGGAATTGGCGCGGGGCATCGAGGATTATTGCGAGCGTAACGGCTACTGCGTAATCCTCTGCAACTCCGACGATAATCCCGACAAGCAGCGCAGCTATTTGCGCGTATTGCTGGAGAAGCGCATCGACGGTTTGATCGTCGCCTCCGCTGGCGGTGACAGCGGCCTGGCGCAGGGACTGGCGGGGGTAAAGACGCCGATGGTCATCGTCGACCGGGGTCTTGACGGTGTTGATGCCGATCTTGTGCGCATCGACCATGAATACGGCGCTTACCTCGCAACCCGGCACTTGCTGGAATTGGGTCACCGCGACATTGCCACCATTGGCGGTCCGGCGAGTACCAGTGTGGCGCAGATGCGTCAGGCCGGATATTGCCGGGCGCTGAAAGAAGCGGGCATTGAAGTGCGACAAGCGCGCATGCTGGAAAGTGATTTCACCAGTACCGGCGGCTACAACGCGGCAGCGATTTTGCTGGAGAGCAATCCGCCAAGCGCGATCTTCGCCGGAAACGACATGATCGGTATCGGTGTTTTACGCGCGGCGGCGGAGCGAAATGTTCGCGTGCCGAGCGAATTGTCGGTGATCGGTTTCGACGATATCCAAATGAGTCGTTACGTGTATCCGGCACTCACCACTGTGGGGCAATCGATCCTGCAGTTGGGCGAGATGGCCGCCGAAGTGCTGTTGCGAAGGATTGCTACGCCGACTCTCGGCACTGATCAGCGGATCGTGACCCCGAGTATTGTCTTGCGCGAATCGACCGCACCGTTGTCCGGCGTGTTCACCGAATACCGCTGAAACCGAATTGACGAGTAATGATGTATGCCAGCAAATGTAGTGGTAATAGGCAGCCTGAACATGGATCTGGTGACTCGCGCGCCGCGGCTTCCCGTAGGCGGTGAAACGCTGATCGGTCATTCGTTTGCCACGGTTTCCGGTGGCAAGGGCGCCAATCAGGCGGTGGCCGCAGCGCGTTTGGGCGCACAGGTGGCAATGGTCGGCTGCGTTGGCGATGACGACTATGGCGTGCAATTGCGTAACGCTTTGTTGGCCGAGCAGATCGATTGTCAGGCAGTGAGTACAGTCAATGACTCCAGCGGCGTGGCGCTGATTGTGGTCGATGACAACAGTCAGAACGCCATTGTTATCGTCGCCGGCGCCAACGGCGCAATGACCCCCGCAGTGATCGACCGTTTCGATGCGGTTCTGCAAGCCGCAGACGTGATCATCTGCCAGCTCGAAATTCCCGATGCCACGGTCGGGCATGCGCTCAAGCGTGCGCGAGCACTGGGTAAAACCGTCATCCTCAATCCGGCACCGGCCAGTCGTCCACTGCCGGCAGACTGGTTTGCCGCGATCGATTATCTGATTCCCAACGAGAGCGAAGCCACCGCGTTGAGCGGATTGCCGGTGGACTCGCTGGAAACCGCAGGGCGTGCGGCCAGCCAACTGATTGCCATGGGGGCAGGCAAAGTCATCATCACCCTGGGCGCTCAAGGTTCGCTGTTCGCCAATGGCCAAAACTTTGAGCATTTTCCGGCACCGAAAGTGAAGGCTGTCGACACTACCGCCGCCGGAGACACCTTTGTCGGTGGCTTTGCGGCGGCGCTAGCCAATGGCAAGTCCGAGGCTGAAGCGATTCGCTACGGGCAGATCGCCGCCGCGCTGTCGGTAACTCGTGCCGGCGCGCAGCCGTCCATTCCAACCCAATCCGACGTACAGGCCTTTAAACCCGCATGAAAAAGACTCCTCTGCTCAACGTCGCCTTGTCGCGGCTGATCGCGTCACTGGGCCATGGCGACATGGTGGTTATTGGTGATGCCGGGCTGCCAGTGCCGCCGGGCGTCGAGCTGATTGATCTGGCGCTGACCCATGGCGTCCCGGATTTCGTCAGCACCCTGAAGGTCGTGCTCAGTGAGATGCAGGTGGAAAGCCATGCGTTAGCCAAAGAAATCTTCGACAAGCAACCGACTGCGCTGATTGCGCTGGATGAGTTGAATGAAGAGGGCGTTTTGGGGCGTCGCGATCTGCTCAGTCATGAGCAATTCAAGGTGCTCAGCCGACAGGCGCGGGCGATTGTTCGTACAGGCGAATGCCAGCCGTACTGCAATATCGTGCTGGTCGCTGGAGTCACCTTTTAACTTTTGATTTCACAAGCACAAGGAATGCGCCATGCAACGCTATGCTCAGAAACTGCACCAACTGCTCCGGAGCCTGCTGCTTTTGTCCGTTATCTCTGCCACCGGCGCTCACGCGGCGGAAAAAATCGACCTGATCATCGACACCGACCCGGGTGCCGATGACGTGGTCGCTTTGCTGTTCGCGCTGGCCTCGCCGGACGAACTCAACATTCGCGCGCTGACCACCGTGGCCGGCAATGTGCGCCTCGACAAGACTTCGCGTAATGCACGCTTGGCTCGCGAGTGGGCAGGGCGCGAAGACATACCGGTTTACGCTGGTGCGCCTAAGCCGCTGATGCGTACGCCGATCTACGCCGAGAACATCCATGGCAAGGAAGGCCTGTCGGGTGTCACCGTGCACGAACCGAAAAAGGGGCTGGCTGAAGGCAATGCCGTCAACTACCTGATCGAAACGCTGAAAAAAGCCAAGCCGCACAGCATCACGATCGCCATGCTCGGGCCGCAGACCAACCTGGCATTGGCGCTGATCCAGGAGCCTGAAATTGTTCAGGGCATCAAGGAGGTGGTGATCATGGGTGGTGCGCACTTCAACGGTGGCAATATCACTCCGGTGGCCGAATTCAACCTGTTCGCTGACCCGCAAGCGGCCGAAGTGGTCCTGAAAAGCGGCGTGAAACTGACCTACCTGCCACTGGACGTGACCCACAAGATTCTCACCAGTGATGCGCGCCTGAAGCAGATCGCGGCGCTGAACAACAACGCGAGCAAGATTGTCGGCGACATCCTCAATGAGTACATCAAAGGCGACATGGAACACTACGGTATTCCGGGTGGCCCGGTGCATGACGCTACCGTTGTGGCCTATCTGCTCAAGCCGGAACTGTTCACCGGTCGTTCGGTGAATGTCGTGGTGGATAGCCGTGAAGGCCCGACTTTCGGTCAGACCATCGTCGATTGGTACGATGGCCTGAAGGCGCCTAAAAACGCTTTCTGGGTTGAAAATGGCGACGCGCAAGGCTTCTTTGACTTGCTGACCGAGCGTCTGAAACGCTTGAAGTAAATCATTCGCCCGCAGGTGCCAGCCTGCGGGTTTTTACACCCTCTCAGTGTGTTCGTCCTGTTCGGTCGGGTAGCGCTCGAAAATCTGCTTGATGAATTGCTGAGCCGCCTCCGTGCCCAGCTCCTTGACCAATAGATCGATACCAATCAGCGCCAGCTCTTCGGTGGTTCCCGGGCTGTAGGAGCTATGTCCGTCTGCCCATTTGGCATTAATGGCGGCGTCGATGCTGATGGTGGTCATTGAGAGCGCTCGAAAAGTCGAAAAGTCGGAAAGTCTGAGTTTCGAGTTAACCATTTTGTCGGGCGTTTGGCACTCCGACTTAGGCATGAACAGAGCGCTATGCGACACTTGGTCTTTTAAGGCTTTCGAAGGATCGTGTTGTGCAGATCGATTTGAACACTCCTGACGGACTCACGCTCGACGCAGTGCGCCAGTTGCTCGCTTCGGCCAGCGATGACGAACACACGCAACTGCGCGTGACCAAAGGTGGTATCGCTTACATTTCCTCCGGCGTTACCGGTGGGCAGGATATCGACGGCTTGCTGTTTCGCCTGGAAACCTGGGCCAAGGGCTCGGGCTACGTGGGCAATGTCGCGGCCAGTGACGAGGTGTGGGTGATGCAGATTTTCAATGCGCTGAAGGACAACTGGCCAAATCCACCGTATGACTACATCGACGTTTACTGAGCGCCATTAATATTCAGTCACGATTGATTGATGAAGTGACGCATGCCCCTCAGGCACACTCGGCGTTTTTCCGATCGTGGGGCAGGGTGATGGCCTTGGCTGTGAAACCAAAAGCCGGAATGGCGGTCGCACGATTTCAGCTTAACCATTTTGAAAACAAGGAGGCTTCATGCCTTTGAAGTTCGCGACACTGGGTGCACTTATGGCCGCTGCCATGTTGGCCGGTTGCAGCACGACCTCCAGCGAGTCGGCAAAGGAATCTGCGGCGACCGAAGCCGGTCACAGCCGCTGTGAAGCAACGGCGGCGGAGTTCGCCATCGGTAAGAAAGCTTCGCCGGAACTGCTGGAGCAGGCGCGTGCCAAGGCAGGGGCGCAGAATGCCCGTTTCCTCAAGCCGAACGACATGATCACGCTCGAGTACCGCTCCGACCGCTTGAATCTGAACACCGACAACAACCTGGTGGTCACTCGCGTCAACTGCGGCTGATTGCACAACGCTTTTGTTGCAGGCATAAAAAACCCCGTCACATGGACGGGGTTTTTTTAGTGCGCGCAGAAATTACTCTGGGCGAACCTGTGCAGCTTGCATACCCTTTTGGCCTTTCTCAGCCACGAAAGAGACGGTCTGGCCTTCTTTCAGGCTTTTGAAACCGTCGGATTCGATAGCTTTGAAGTGTACGAACAGGTCGTCACCGCCACCTTGAGGAGTGATGAAGCCGAAGCCTTTTTCATCGTTGAACCACTTAACGGTGCCGGTTTGGCGATTAGACATGGTGTATCTCCAAGAAACATATATTTTTCAGTACTGTGCTGCTCAGGCCAACTGGGCACACCCGGGTATCATAGTCGAAATGTTCGCTTTGGTAGCCCCCCGGACGTGCTGTTTGCCAATCAGTCGTGTTTTCTTTACTGCTGATTTCGGCTGAAAGCCCCGGTTTACAAGGCTTTGCGCGGAACGTAAAGACAATAAAAAAACCTGTAAAACCTGCATAAATCGTCTGAAAAGGCTCAAATTCAGCCCTTTTCAGGGGCGCTGAGCCGAATCAGAACGCTTTTTTTCTCACTTTTTCGCCGGGGTATTTGCCTTGCATTTGGCAATCTGACCGAGCGCTTTCTGTTGCAGTTCAGGGGTGGCCTTATTGTCCATCAGCGCCTGAATGTCGGCTGCAGGATAAGACTTGATGGCATCAGCGCCACAAGCGCAATGCGATTTGGCTGCAGCAGCGCCGATTTGCGGAGTCGCCGCCTGGGTGCACTGGGCCATGTACTTCTCGCGCTCGCCCTTCGGCCAGTCGGCGTGGGCACTCAGCGGCAGCAGCATAACGATAGGGGCGACGACGGCGAACAGGGTATTCAGACGCATGCGAGGATGCTCCTTGTGGGTCAATGTCTTGTTATCTGAGGGCTGAAGGGGCCATCAAGTTCAGCACTCTGGCATAAAAACAGACGATTTGCCTTCTGATCAAACAGAGGCATAAGTGACCGCTCATCTGTGCTAGGATGCCGGGCTCATGCGTTCTCAGGCTCCGGATGACCTTCAGTCCCGGCAGCGGTCAACGTGCGAATATTTCGATTTGAATCCCAGTCACTCTGGTTCGGTTTTCCGGTTGGCCGCAAGGCTCCTGCCGCTGTAAGGCAGGCGTTCGTCATTGAATGGCCTGGATCGGATCTTGTACTGGCTCATCCCAACCCACGTGACCTTTGGTAGGGGTCACCACTAGGAGAGGAGGCGCCATGCCAACTATTACTCTTCCCGACGGCAGTCAACGTTCATTCGATCACCCGGTTTCCGTAGCCGAGGTCGCCGCATCCATTGGTGCCGGTCTGGCCAAAGCCACCCTGGCCGGCAAGGTCAATGGGCAACTGGTCGACGCCAGCGACATCATCAGCAGCGACGCGACCCTGCAAATCATCACGCCAAAGGATGAAGAGGGGCTGGAGATCATTCGCCACTCTTGCGCTCACCTGGTTGGCCACGCGGTCAAGCAGCTGTACCCGACTGCGAAAATGGTCATCGGGCCGGTCATCGACGAAGGCTTCTATTACGACATCGCCTTCGAGCGTCCTTTTACTCCGGACGACATGGCCGCTATCGAACAGCGCATGCAGCAGCTGATCGAAAAAGATTACGACGTGATCAAGAAAGTCACTCCGCGCGCCGAAGTGATCGAAGTGTTCAAGGCCCGTGGCGAAGATTACAAGCTGCGCCTGGTCGAGGACATGCCGAACGAACAGGCCATGGGTCTGTATTATCACGAAGAATACGTCGACATGTGCCGCGGTCCGCACGTGCCGAACACGCGCTTCCTGAAATCCTTCAAGCTGACCAAGCTGTCTGGCGCCTACTGGCGCGGCGACGCCAAGAACGAGCAATTGCAGCGCGTTTACGGCACCGCTTGGGCAGACAAGAAGCAACTGGCGGCTTACATCCAGCGCATCGAAGAAGCTGAAAAGCGCGATCACCGCAAGATCGGCAAGCGTCTGGGCCTGTTCCATACCCAGGAAGAATCCCCGGGCATGGTGTTCTGGCACCCGAACGGCTGGACTCTGTACCAGGTGCTCGAACAGTACATGCGCAAGATCCAGCGCGACAACGGCTACCTTGAGATCAAAACCCCTCAAGTCGTTGACCGCAGCCTGTGGGAGAAATCCGGGCACTGGGCCAACTATGCCGACAACATGTTCACCACTCAGTCGGAAAACCGCGACTACGCCATCAAGCCGATGAACTGCCCGTGCCACGTGCAGGTATTCAACCAGGGCCTGAAGAGCTACCGCGAGCTGCCGATGCGTCTGGCCGAGTTCGGTGCCTGCCACCGTAACGAGCCGTCGGGTGCGCTGCACGGCATCATGCGCGTGCGTGCGTTCACTCAGGACGACGCCCACATCTTCTGCACTGAAGAGCAGATGCAGGCTGAATCCGCTGCATTCATCAAGCTGACCATGGACGTTTACCGCGACTTCGGCTTTACCGATGTCGAGATGAAGCTGTCCACTCGTCCGGAAAAACGCGTCGGTTCCGACGAGCTGTGGGATCGCGCTGAAGCTGCATTGGCTGCAGCCCTTGATTCTGCGGGCCTGCCGTACGATCTGCAGCCGGGCGAAGGTGCGTTCTACGGTCCGAAGATCGAGTTCTCGCTGAAAGACTGCCTCGGCCGCGTCTGGCAATGTGGTACTCTGCAGCTCGATTTTAACCTGCCTGTCCGTTTGGGCGCTGAATACGTCTCTGAAGACAACAGCCGCAAACACCCAGTGATGTTGCACCGTGCGATCCTCGGTTCCTTCGAGCGTTTCGTCGGGATTCTGATCGAGCACTACGAAGGTGCGTTCCCTGCGTGGCTCGCGCCAACCCAGGCGGTGATCATGAATATCACTGATAAACAGGCAGATTTTGTTGCAGAAGTTGAAAAAACTCTCAACGAAAGCGGATTTCGTGCCAAGTCCGACTTGAGAAATGAAAAGATCGGCTTTAAAATCCGCGAGCATACTTTGCTCAAGGTTCCCTATCTTTTGGTTATCGGAGATAAGGAAGTCGAGATGCAGACTGTCGCTGTGCGTACTCGTGAAGGTGCTGACCTGGGCTCGATGCCCGTCGCCCAGTTCGCTGAGTTTCTCGCGCAAGCGGTTTCCCGGCGTGGTCGCCCAGATTCGGAGTAATTATTATTAAGCGTGAAATGAGACAAGATAAACGAGCTGCACCGAAAGCCCCGATCAACGAGAATATCTCGGCACGCGAGGTTCGGTTAATTGGCGCTGATGGCGAGCAGATTGGCATCGTCTCGATTGATGAAGCGCTTCGTATTGCTGAAGAAGCAAAGCTTGATCTGGTGGAAATCTCCGCAGACGCAATCCCACCGGTTTGCCGTGTGATGGATTACGGCAAATCGATCTTCGAAAAGAAGAAGCAGGTTGCCGCGGCGAAGAAGAACCAGAAGCAGATTCAGGTAAAAGAAATCAAGTTTCGTCCAGGGACGGAGGAAGGGGATTACCAGGTAAAACTGCGCAACCTGGTACGTTTCCTGAGTGATGGGGACAGGGCCAAGGTATCCTTGCGATTCCGCGGCCGTGAGATGGCCCACCAGGAGCTGGGGATGGAACTCCTCAAGCGGGTTGAAGCTGACCTGCTCGAGTACGGTTCGGTCGAACAGCATCCTAAGATGGAAGGACGCCAACTGATCATGGTCATCGCCCCGAAAAAGAAGAAGTAATCAACAGGGCACGGCAGGCCTTCTGATTATGTTTATCAACTGAATGCGGAGTATCCGAACATGCCAAAAATGAAAACCAAAAGTGGTGCTGCTAAGCGGTTTCTGAAAACTGCTAACGGTATCAAGCACAAGCACGCTTTCAAGAGCCACATCCTGACTAAAATGTCGACCAAGCGTAAGCGTCAACTGCGCGGTAGCAGCTTGCTGCATCCGTCTGACGTGGCAAAAGTCGAGCGCATGCTGCGCCTTCGTTAATTTTAGTCAAGAATAGAGGAAGTAACTCATGGCTCGTGTAAAGCGTGGCGTCATTGCCCGTAAGCGTCACAAAAAAATTCTGAAACTTGCTAAAGGCTACTACGGCGCACGCTCGCGCGTATTCCGTGTTGCCAAGCAAGCGGTAATCAAGGCAGGCCAATACGCCTACCGTGACCGTCGTCAGAAAAAACGTCAGTTCCGCGCTCTGTGGATCGCTCGTATCAACGCTGGTGCTCGTGTTAACGGTCTGTCCTACAGCCGTTTCATCGCTGGCCTGAAAAAAGCGTCCATCGAGATCGACCGTAAGGTTCTGGCTGATCTGGCAGTGAACGAAAAAGCGGTGTTTGCTGCGATTGTCGAGAAAGCTAAAGCCACCTTGGCTTAAGTACCCCCGACAATCACCCGGTCTCACTTCCGTGGGGCCAGGTGGTAAACGTCTTAAATAGGGGAAGAGCCTTCAAGCTCTTCCCCTATTTTGTATCTGGAGTCTGTACATGGAAAACCTGGATGCGCTGGTCTCTCAAGCACTAGAGGCTGTGCAAAGCGCTGAAGATATCAATGCCCTGGAGCAAATCCGGGTTCAATACCTTGGCAAAAAGGGTGAATTGACTCAGGTGATGAAGACCCTGGGGAATTTGCCGGCAGAAGAGCGTCCGCAAGTCGGCGCCCTGATCAACGTTGCCAAGGAACGTGTCACAGGCGTTCTCAATGCGCGCATGGCTCTGTTTGAAGAAGCCGAACTGGCTGCCAAACTGTCTGCCGAATCCATTGACGTGACGTTGCCGGGCCGTGGCCAGACCTCCGGTGGTCTGCATCCGGTGACCCGGACTCTGGAACGTGTCGAGCAGTTCTTCACCCGCATCGGCTACGGCATTGCCGAAGGCCCTGAGGTCGAAGACGACTATCACAACTTCGAAGCGCTCAACATCCCAGGCCATCACCCGGCCCGGTCGATGCATGACACCTTCTATTTCAATGCCAACATGCTGCTGCGCACCCATACCTCGCCGGTACAGGTCCGCACCATGGAATCGAAACAGCCGCCGATCCGCATCGTCTGCCCAGGCCGTGTGTACCGCAGCGACTCCGATATCACCCACTCGCCGATGTTCCACCAGGTCGAAGGCCTGCTGGTTGATCGCGACATCAATTTTGCCGATCTCAAAGGCACCATCGAAGAATTCCTGCGGGTGTTCTTCGAGAAAGAGCTGGCCGTACGTTTCCGTCCTTCGTACTTCCCGTTCACCGAGCCATCCGCTGAAGTCGATATGGAATGCGTGATGTGCAGCGGTAAAGGCTGCCGCGTCTGCAAGCAGACCGGCTGGCTGGAAGTGATGGGCTGCGGCATGGTTCATCCGAACGTGCTGCGCATGTCGGGCATCGATCCGGAAGAGTTCTCCGGTTTTGCCTTCGGCATGGGCGTCGAGCGTCTGGCCATGCTCCGTTACGGCGTGAACGACTTGCGTCTGTTCTTCGACAACGACTTGCGGTTCCTCGCGCAATTTCGCTAGTCGTAACGAATTCTTAGGAGAGCAGGATGAAATTCAGTGAACAATGGCTGCGTGGCTGGGTTAGCCCGCAGGTAAATCGCGACGAGCTGGTTGCTCGTCTGTCGATGGCTGGCCTGGAGGTCGATAGCGTGACCCCGGCCGCCGGTGTTTTCAGTGGTGTTGTGGTGGGCGAGGTGCTGAGCACCGAGCAGCACCCTGATGCTGACAAGTTGCGCGTGTGCCAGGTCAGCAATGGCGCGGAAACCTTCCAGGTCGTATGCGGTGCGCCAAACGTGCGTCCGGGTCTGAAGATTCCGTTCGCCATGATCGGTGCTGAGCTGCCGGGCGACTTCAAAATCAAGAAAGCCAAGCTGCGCGGCGTTGAGTCTAACGGCATGCTCTGCTCGCAAGCCGAACTGCAGGTCGGTGAAGGCAACGACGGTCTGATGGAACTGCCGGCCGATGCGCCGGTGGGCGAAGATTTTCGTGTGTATCTGGATCTGGAAGACGCCAGCATCGAGGTCGACCTGACCCCGAACCGCGGCGACTGCCTGTCCCTGGCTGGTCTGGCCCGTGAAGTCGGCGCGCTGTACGACGCGCCGGTGACCCGTCCGGTGGTCATGACCATTCCTGCCGTGCACGACGAAGTGCGTTCGGTAGATGTGCTGGCGCCTGCCGCGTGCCCACGTTACCTGGGCCGCGTTATCCGTAACGTTGATCTGTCCAAGCCAACGCCGCTGTGGATGGTTGAGCGTCTGCGTCGCGCCGACGTGCGCAGCATCGACGCTGCCGTCGACATCACCAACTACGTGATGCTCGAACTGGGTCAGCCACTGCACGCTTTCGATCTCGCCGAAATCAATGGCGGCATTCGTGTGCGCATGGCGGAAGAGGGCGAGAAGCTGGTGCTGCTCGACGGTCAGGAAGTCAGCCTGCGTAGCGATACGTTGGTGATCGCCGACCACACCCGCGCGCTGGCGATTGCCGGTGTCATGGGTGGCGAGCACAGCGGTGTCTCCGCGACCACTCGCGATGTATTCCTGGAAAGTGCGTTTTTCGACCAGATCGCTGTGGCGGGCAAGGCTCGTTCCTATGGCCTGCACACCGATGCGTCGCACCGTTACGAGCGTGGCGTTGACTGGCAACTGGCCCGTGAGGCCATGGAGCGCGCCACTGGCCTGCTGCTGGAAATCACTGGCGGCGAAGCTGGCCCGATCATCGAGACCGTCAGCGAGCAGCATCTGCCGTCGATCGCGCCGATCACCCTGCGTTCCCAGCGCATCACCCAGATGCTCGGTATGGAAATGGATTCCGCTCAGGTTGAGCGTTTGCTCGGCGGCCTGGGTCTCGGTATTTCCGCCGACGGTGAAGGCCAGTGGCGCGTAGAAGTGCCAAGCCATCGCTTCGACATCAGCCTGGAAGTCGATCTGATCGAAGAGCTGGCCCGTCTGTACGGCTACAACCGTCTGCCGGTTCGTTACCCGCAAGCGCGTCTGGCGCCGCAAGCCAAGGCTGAAGCGCGTAGCGATCTGCCGGAGCTGCGTCGTCTGCTGGTGGCGCGTGGTTACCAGGAAGCGATCACTTACAGCTTCATCGATCCGCGTCAGTTCGAACTGTTCAACCCGGGCGTCGAGCCGCTGTTGCTGGCCAATCCGATCTCCAATGACATGGCTGCCATGCGCTCGTCGCTGTGGCCAGGTCTGGTCAAAGCGCTGCAGCACAACCTCAACCGTCAGCAGGATCGCGTGCGTCTGTTCGAAAGCGGTCTGCGCTTCGTTGGTCAGTTGGAAGGCCTGAAGCAAGAGCCGATGCTGTCCGGCGTGGTTTGCGGTAGCCGTCTGCCGGAAGGCTGGGCGCAAGGTCGCGACACCGTCGATTTCTTCGACGTCAAAGCTGACGTTGAGGCTGTGCTGGGCTTTGCCGGTGCACTGGATTCGTTCACTTTCGCTCCGGGCAAACACCCGGCGCTGCACCCGGGTCAAACCGCGCGCATCGAGCGCGAAGGGCGTGAAGTCGGTTTCATCGGCGCTATTCACCCGGAATTGTCGAAGGCACTGGGTCTGGACCGTCCAGTCTTCGTTTTCGAGCTGGTTCTGGCGGAAGTGGCACTCGGTAAAATGCCGAAATTCCACGAGTTGTCGCGCTTTCCTGAAGTGCGTCGTGACCTTGCACTGATTGCGCACAAAGACGTCGCGTCCGCAGCCGTACTGGACGTAATCCGTGAAAATGCAGGCGAATGGCTCACAGATCTCAGGCTGTTTGACGTGTATCAGGGTAAAGGTATTGATCCTGATAGAAAAAGCCTTGCAGTTGGCTTGACCTGGCAGCATCCATCGCGCACTCTTAATGACGATGAGGTGAATTCGACGACGCAAAATATCCTCACCTCGCTCGAACAAAGGTTGAACGCCACGTTAAGGAAGTGACGTATGGGGGCTTTGACGAAAGCTGAGATGGCGGAACGTCTGTATGAAGAGCTGGGCCTGAACAAGCGGGAAGCCAAGGAATTGGTCGAACTGTTTTTCGAGGAAATCAGGCACGCTCTTGAAGACAACGAGCAGGTCAAATTGTCCGGTTTCGGCAATTTCGACCTTCGGGACAAACGCCAGCGGCCTGGCCGCAACCCGAAAACGGGGGAAGAAATCCCGATCACGGCTCGCCGTGTGGTCACCTTTCGTCCAGGGCAGAAGTTGAAGGCCCGAGTTGAGGCTTATGCTGGAACCAAGTCATAACGACGAACTACCCGTCATCCCGGGCAAACGCTACTTCACCATCGGTGAAGTCAGCGAGCTGTGTGCCGTAAAGCCACACGTGCTGCGCTACTGGGAGCAGGAGTTTCCTCAACTCAACCCCGTCAAACGCCGCGGAAACCGCCGGTATTATCAGCGCCAGGACGTGCTGATGATCCGGCAGATCCGCGCGCTCCTTTACGATCAGGGTTTCACCATCGGCGGCGCACGCTTGCGTTTGTCCGGCGATGAAGCCAAAGACGACACGACCCAATACAAACAGATGATTCGGCAGATGATTGCCGAATTGGAAGATGTGCTGGTGGTTCTCAAGAAATAAAAAGCTGCGTTTGAATACTTCCAGTTTTCAAAAGCTTGCGCTATATTCTTGAGCGTTCTTCGAGGTGAAGAACGGATGCAAAACCAGTCGGGGCGTAGCGCAGTCCGGTAGCGCACTAGCATGGGGTGCTAGGGGTCGAGTGTTCGAATCACTCCGTCCCGACCATAATTCCTGATTTAAATCAGACACTTAAGCCGATCACCTAGATCGGCTTTTTTGTGCCTGCACAAAACTACCCGGTAATTTCGTCGAGAAGGCCTAGATTCACTCCGGCCCGACGATCTTTGCTGGCATTCAGCAAGTGTGAAACACCATTAAAAATCAGAAATCGCCTCTGCACGAGAATTGATGCCTTCCTCGACATCTGATTCCTCACGTCTACGCGTAGTAGAGGTTCAGCGCAATCAGCTCAAACACAGCCACAAATACGCAGAACGCAACGAATCCTCGGGTAAACACCCGGCGAGGCTTTTCATAGCCTTGATAGTTACTGAAGGCGCTGCAAAGATTTCCCAGAAAATCAATAAAGTCCATCAGATCTGCATCCTCGCCTGCATGCTTCACGCATCTTGCCAATTCCAGTCTGGTTGATATTTCTCATTGTCCTTACGATGGGCCTCGGTAGTCGGCGTAGAGCTCTACTCCACCCACGTGGGTGGCCCTTTGTAGAGGGAAAGTCATCTGCAACCCCGTTCACGCAGCTCAGTATCAATAAGTAATAAGGACGTTAAGTGTTTCAAAAACTGATGTTACTGGTGTTGATCGCCAGCTCAAGCGGCTGTGCAGCAACGGCCATGCGGATGGATTATGACAAGCATCGATGCCCCTACATCGGTGTTCGGCTCGACTGGTGGTTGGTCGGTACATCCAAAGGCAAGTTGATTCCCTTTTTACTGATCGACGCGCCATTTTCATTGGTGGTCGATACAGTATTCTTCCCCTTTGAATATCAATACACCTGCAATTTATGACTTACGGGTAGTGCAACCTAGAGCGGTATAAAACTCCCGTAGAAAAGCCTTGGCATGTGCCAAGGCTTTTTCGTTTCTGATGCCACCGCCGATAAAACTCAGGACGATCCGACCCTGCCGTCCCGAACCTGCATCAATGCAAACCCCAGAAGATTCAGGCCTTTCCACAGATTCGGATCGTTCACATCTGGGTGATCTTGCGCGAGTCCAATTCCCCAAATGCCATCAACCGGGCTCGCTTCGACAATGACCCGAGATCCAGTGCGCATCAGGAATTCGTTCAGTTCCGGATTTTGGGGAAACTTGGCTTGGTTTGCCCGGACGACGATGTCGTATCGGTGTTGCAGCCAGAGTGGGTCGTTGAACCCGCGCACCTTGCGGCCGAGGGCTTTGGCGGCGTTCGGGGTCGGGGCCAGCAGTACTTGTGCACGAATTTCCTGATCGTCGAACAATGCTGCCTTCTCGGCCATCATGAAGTGTTCGGCTGTCGGGTAGCGTTGCCCCTCGACAACGAATTCGGCTTCGTACCACTGGCTGAAGCACGAAGCCGTGACGGCGTCTTTACTTCGCTGGTGTCCCCAGAAAAAGGTGAAATCCAGAGGCTCTCCAGCGTTGAAGCGAGCGCGTAGATCTTCGAGAAGTTTAGAGTCGTGCAATGAGATTTCCTCGGTAACTGACGTTCGACGTTACAGTTGCTGTGCGTGTCAGGGCAATACGCAATATTGCCCTGACACTAATCCAGTGGACCCAATACCTGGCGGTAGTGTTCTTCGCCTTGAGGCGTCTGCCGGGTCAGGCGGATTTCCAGGCCTTGGGGGTTTTCTTTGCGGTTGCCGCTGAGCTGGCGCCAGCCCATCTCGGGTTCCCAGACGCGTACTTGCAGGTCGCTGATGCTGTCGAGCACCGCCACTGCCTGTTTCGGCGCAGGCAGCGGGTAGCGATCACGTGGCGTGGCGGCGGCGCGGTACAGGGTTTGATCTTTCAACCACCAGCGCACGCGCTGCAAGCCGTTCTGCGAGGTGGCTGCACTGCGGATCACGTCAAGACGAAAGCGCTGGTCGTCGGCGCTGCGCACGCTGATTGCCGCTGGCTGCCCGGATCGTTGGTCATCGTTGTCATTCAACTGTGGTTCGCGCAATTCGATGCTGGCGCGCAAGGCGATATCTCGTTCCAGTTGATGCAGCGTGCGCAGCAGTGCTTCGGTGTGTTCGGTGCTCGCCTGCAGGTGCGTGTCGGCGCGGGTCACGCTGTCCAGACCGCGCCAGGCAATCAGGCTGACGATCGCCATGAGCAGGATCGCGACCATCACTTCGATCAGGGTAAAACCCTCTTGCCGGCTATTCATGGCTGGTTGGCCAAGGTCAATTTGCCCGTGGCTGTGCGTTGCACGGTGAGCGTGTTCTGGCCGTCCGAGAGTTGCAGTTGCAAGGGCGAATCGAACCACTCGGCGTTCAGTATCAGCGGCTGCCTGGGTGTCACTCGCACCTTCATTGACGGCGTTTCCCAATGACGCGGACGCAGTTGCGGATCGGCGAGGAAGTGATCGAAGCCGGGGCCTTGTTCATTGCGACGGCTGAAACGAAAGCCGTTTTTGTCCGCCAGCCAAGTGATCGGGCGTCCATCGGCCAGGGCTTCGGCATGGGCGATTTGCAGCAACTGGATCAAGCGATTGGCGTCTTTGCGCAGCAGTTGCGCCGGGTCAGGCTTGATACTCAGGCTGACGGCGGCGCTGGCAATGCCGATGATGATCAACACCACCATCAATTCGATGAGGGTGAAGCCCGTTTGTCTGTCCTTGGTCATACCGCAACGTTCCTTCGTCGTGAGTCCATCCTGGCGGATTCGAACCATCAATCCCGATAGAAAAGCGAATGTTGTCCTGTAGACTGCGACGCAGGACAACAGGGAGGTTGGGTCTTGGCATTTACTTTTCGCTTATCCGCAACGCAGCTTGTGCAATCGGCGGCGCTGATCGCTGCACTGGCAGGGGGACTGTTCTGGTCTGCGCTGTTGCTGACGCCGGCACAATCCCACGTTCCGGCAGTGGACCCCCAAGTGCTGCCGACGCGCGCCGACACAGCGGCTTTGCAGTGGTTTTCCAACCAGCCGGCACCGTTGAATATCAAAGTTTCCGGAGTGCTGGCAGGGGCGCACGCTGCGGTGGCAATTCTAAGTCTCAACGACGGTCCGCCGCGCAGTTTTCTGGTGGGTGATCGCTTGGCCCTGGGTGTGCGCGTGATCGCCATTGAACAGGATGCGGTGGTCATTGAGCGTGGCGCAGAACAGAGCCGATTAAAAGTCAGCACGCTGCCAGACCCCCCGTCGCTGCCTCGGTTGACTCGACCCTAAGCAGGGTCATTGGCGCTTTTCCTGCGGCCGGCCGAGTAACGTTTCGAGTCGCGCCAGGGGGGGCGCCTGACGTTCGCGATCCGAAACCAGCAGCGTCACGCGCATCAGTCGTCCGTCGGTGCTCGGCGTCACGCGTTGATCACAGCGCAGTTGCAGGCGACCTTGATCACACTCGAAGGTTTTCAGTCCCGGGGCAAAGTCTTCTTCCAGACGCAGTTCGGCGAGCCGGGTCTGCGCCGCCAGCAAAGCGATCGAGCGATCGCGCAACAGGCCATTGCTCTGAGTCATCAGCCCCGCAACGCGAACGGCCGCAGACATGGCCACGGCGATGATTGCCAAGGCCACCAGAACCTCGATGAGGGTGAAACCTCGCTCCTTGCGCAACGCTTCCATGCTTGTCTCTGCGGTTGAAACCGGCCCGCAGAATAACACCCGTCCTTTGGCGAATGTGCAGAAAAACAGTGCGTTAATGATTGTTGTACGATGACTGGCTTTTGTTACACTGCGCGCCGAATGTAATCATGCCAAGGAAGGTTGAAATGGATTTCGCGCGCGTCAAATCTCAGTCCGCAGGCCGTCGAGGCCAGCAGGGTTTTACCCTGATCGAAATCATGGTGGTGGTTGTCATCCTCGGCATTCTGGCTGCGATGGTCGTGCCCAAGGTGCTCGACCGACCTGATCAGGCCCGAGCCACTGCGGCGAAACAAGACATCGCCGGTCTGATGCAGGCGCTCAAACTTTACCGCCTCGACCACGGCACTTATCCGACCCTGAATCAGGGCTTGAAAGTGCTGGTGGAGCGCCCGGCGGATGCGAAAAACAGCAACTGGCGCTCTTATCTGGAGCGCTTGCCCAACGACCCGTGGGGTCGTCCTTACAACTATCTGAATCCTGGCGCGAACGGTGAGATCGACATCTTCTCCCTCGGCGCAGACGGCCAACCCGACGGCGACGGCGTCAATGCCGATATTGGTTCCTGGCAGCTCTGAGAGCGGCATGAAATCATCCTCGCCACAGGCGCAGAAACAGCGCGGCATGGCCATTATCAGCGCCTTGCTGATTGCCGCCGTGGTTGCGGTGATCGCCGCTGGCATGCTCACCCGGCAGAGCGTCTCTACCCGTTCTCTTGAAGCGGAACAGTCCCGAGTGCAGGGCGCTGCCGCACTGTTGGCGGGGTTGGAGCTCAGTCGGCAACTGCTCAGGGACACGCGTCAACAGGACGCGCTGACCCGGCTCGACCAACCCTGGGCGCAGCCTGTCAAAAGCCATTTGTTGAATGCGCCGGGGGGCGGTTTCGAGGGGCGCATCGAGGATCAGCAGGGCAAGTTCAATCTGCGCAATTTACTCAGCAATGAGCGCGTCGATGGCGGACAGTTGCGCAGCTTCGAACGGCTCTGCGAAATGATCGGAATCGATGCTGCCCTCAGCCAGCGCATCAGCCAGCGCGTCATTGCCTCCTACCCGAGAATGCCCGACCTGCAAGCCGCCGGGCAGAGTATGGCGCAGACGGGTTTCGACGGCGTCCGTGCGACGTCACCGAGTGCGCGTCGAAGGCCCTTGCCGGCCACTCAGCCGATGTTGCGCAGCCTTGATGATTTACGTGGCCTCGAAGGCATGAACGAGGATCTGCTTGGTCGCTTGAATCAGTATGTCAGCCTGATTCCGGCCAAGACCTGGGTCAACGGTAATACTGCCAGCGCCGAGGTATTGGTGGCGGTGGTACCGGGTTTATCGCTCGCGCAGGCCAGGGCCGTGGTGGGAGAGCGCGATCGTGGCCAGTGGTTCATCAATCGCGGGGACTTCGTCAACCGTCTGCACTTGCCGCATCTGACCGTCGACGGACTGAACGTCGGCATCAGCAGCGATTGGTTTCTGCTGCGCGGACACGCGCGTCGTGACCAGCGCCGCGTCAGCTTGGATGCGTTGCTGCATCGGCCTGCCGACGACATGCCGAAAGTGGTCTGGTCGAGGCTCGGCGTATGACTCGTCTGCGCGTCGCCTTGCCGCCGCTGGCGGGTTTCACCTCAGACTCTGAGGTTGAATTTGCGCGCCTGGATCGGCACGACCAGGTCAGTCAGACCGGTGTCAGTACGCTGTTGCTGATTGAACAGGAGTGGCCGTTACAGCCCGTCGAATTTTTTCTGCATCCGGCGGACAGCGTACTGACCAGTTTGCAGTTGCCACCGCTGACGCCGGTGAAGATCGATGCGGCGGTGAAGTGTGCCGCGCAGGCGCTGATTCTGGGTGGCACTGAACAAATGTACGTTGCACACAGTGCTCGTGAGGTCTCAGGACAAGTGTCGCTGACCTGGCTCGCGCAGGCATCTCTGGATCGTTTCGGGCAGTTATTGGCTCAGCACCGATTGAAGCTGCGAGGCCTTTACCCGGCGCCTTACGCTTTGCCGGTGCCAGCGCAGGGGCAGGTCAGCGCCTGCGTGTTGGACGGGCAATTGTTGCTGCGCTTCAGCCGCACGCAGGCTTCGGTAGAACCGTTGGCGCAGGCGCGTCTGGATGAACTCGTCACCAGTGGTCGCGGCTTGCAGTGGATCGGCGCGGATGCTCCTGCAACAGTCGTCGAACCACGACCTGCGGAGCAGCGCTGGTGCGGCGTTGCGCCCGGATGGGGGTTGCATGCAGGCATCGGCAAGGCTGCCGGCCCCGCTCGCGGTTGGGGCAAGGCTGTCTTCTGTGGTGCTTTGGCGATTGCGATCTGGGTGTCGGGGCTGAATCTTTACGCGGCCCGTGAAGTGACCCAAGGCGAGCAGCTCAAGGCGCAAATGAGCCAGCGGGTGAAGCAGGCTTTTCCAGAGTTACCGGTGATTCTCAATCCGTTGCAGCAGGCTCGCCAGCAACTGGCGGCTCGGCACAATGGGGTGGCGGCCGACGCGAATCATGGGTTCGCCTACCTGGTGCAACACGCCGCGAGCGCGCTGCCGTTTATGGCGGGCAGCGTCCAGCGCATGACCTTTGAGCAGGGACGTTTGCAGTTGGAGTTGGCCGCCGACACTGCGCAGGCATCCGCCGACGGCGCATTGCCGGGAGCGCTGACGCAGGCCGGGTTGGTCGCCAGACGCGAAGACAACGTGTGGATTTTCACCCCGCAGGTTGAGCCGGCAGCGATTGAGGACGATGCCGTCATGGACAGCGACGATGAATAATTTACTGACGATCTATCGGGCTCGCTGGCTGCTGCTGCGAGCACAGATTCATCGGCATTGGGCGCCGCTGAGCTTGCGCGAAAAACGCCTGGTCGCGGGCACCGCATTGATGTTGGGGGGCGTGCTGGTCTGGCTGCTGCTCGTCCAGCCACCGCTGAAAAAAATTCAACATTGGCAAACCGAAACGCCGAAGTTGCGTGGCCAGGCCGAAGCGCTGGATCTGTTGTTGCGCGAGGTGGCGACAGCGCCCATTGGGCAAAACTTTGAGCGGTCATTGCAGCAATCTCTCGATGGCGGCGGGCTGCTTGGTCACTACCAATTGCAGGCAGTTGGCACCGCTTGGCAGTTGACGTTCGAGGATGCGCCCGCTGATGCCGTCATCAGTTGGCTGTTAATCCACCCCGTGCAGTTTTCACTTGAAGTGGTCGAGGCTCGTTTGCAGCGTGCAAGTGAGGTCAAGGTCGATGATACGGCAGGCACTCTGTCGGGAACCGTTCGCATGGATCAGGCGCTGGGCGCTAAGGAAGCTTCATGAAGTGGTCAGGTTCCAATTATGTACGTACGGCCGCGCCGGTTCTGTTGTTGGCACTGAGCGCATGCAGCAACACCACCCCGTCACAGAATCAACCGCCGTTGCTGGTCGACAGTGAACTGGGCCGGCCGCTGGCGAACACCCAGCGTAGCGGCGACGCGGTGCTCGACCGCGAGCGTGCACAGGCACAGGCGCGACCTGTGCCGAAGCAATTGCACAACATCTCCAAAAGTTCGCGTAGCGGGGCGGCGTCTTCGGGAATTGCGTTGCCGAGTAATCCTTTGGGCGATCAACCGGTGACGCTGAATTTTGTCGACGCGGATATTCAAGCGGTGGTGCGCGCGTTGTCGCGTTCGACCGGGCAGCAGTTTCTCGTCGATCCTCGGGTGAAGGGCACGTTGACGCTGGTTTCCGAAGGTCAGGTGCCGGCGCGGCAGGCGTACGACATGTTGTTGGCGGCGTTGCGCATGCAGGGTTTCAGTGTGGTTGATGTTGGCGGTGTCGCGCAGGTAGTGCCGGAGGCCGATGCGAAGCTGCTGGGTGGGCCGATTTACAGTGCTGACAAACCGGCCGGTAACGGCATGCTCACACGGACGTTTCGCCTGCAATACGAGAACGCGGTGAACCTGATTCCGGTGCTGCGGCCGATCGTTTCGCCGAACAATCCGATCAACGCCTACCCGGGCAATAACACCATCGTTATCACCGATTACGCCGAGAACCTGACCCGCGTTGCGCAGTTGATTGCGAGCATTGATTCGCCGAGCGCGATCGACACGGATGTGGTGCAGATCCAGAACGGCATTGCCGCTGACATCGCGCCGATGGTCGCGGATTTGCTCGATGCGCCGGGTAATGATCCGACGCAGAAAATCGCGGTGATTGGCGATCCACGTTCCAACACCATCATCATTCGCGCCGGCAGTCCGGAGCGTACCGAGCTGGCGCGCAATCTGATTTACAAACTGGATAACGCGCAGAGCAATCCGAGCAATCTGCATGTGGTTTATCTGCGTAATGCGCAGGCGGCGAAACTGGCGCAGGCGCTGCGCGGTTTGCTCACCGGCGAGAGTGACAGTGGCACCAGCGACAGTGCGCGCTCGGTGCTCAGTGCCATGGGCGCAAGTACTGGCGGTAGCACTGGGCAGAACGGCCAGAGTGGTACGCAAAGCGGCAGCACATCGACCACTAACAGCAGCGGCAGCACGGGCGGCAGTTACGCGCAGGGCAGCACTGGCAGCACAACCGGCAGCGGCGGTGCGCAAAACAGCGAGCAGAACGTCGCCTTCAGTGCCGGCGGCGTGACCATTCAGGCTGACGCCACCACCAACACCTTGCTGATTTCTGCGCCAGAACCGCTGTACCGCAACCTGCGTGAGGTGATCGATCTGCTCGACCAACGTCGTGCGCAAGTGGTGATCGAAAGCCTGATCGTCGAAGTGGGCGAGGACGATGCCAGTGAATTTGGTGTGCAGTGGCAGACCGGCAACCTCGGCGGTAAAGGCGTGATCGGTGGCGCGAATCTGGGCGGTTCGGGGATCAACACCAACGGCAAGACCAGCATCGACGTGCTGCCGCAAGGTTTGAACCTGGGCTACGTCAACGGCACCGTGGATATCCCCGGCATCGGCAAGATTCTTGACCTGAAAGTGCTGGCCCGGGCGTTGAAGAGCAAGGGCGGCACCAACGTGCTGTCGACGCCGAACCTGCTGACCCTGGACAACGAAGCGGCGAGTATTTTTGTTGGCCAGACCATTCCGTTTGTCAGCGGCAGTTATGTCACGGGCGGTGGCGGCACCAGCAACAACCCGTTCCAGACCGTGACCCGAGAAGAGGTCGGTTTGAAGCTCAATGTGCGCCCGCAGATTTCCGAGGGTGGCACGGTGAAGCTTGATATCTATCAGGAAGTCAGCAGCATTGATGAGCGGGCTTCGGCCAGTGCCAATTCTGCGGGGATTGTCACCAACAAACGGGCGATCGATACCAGCATCCTGCTGGATGACGGGCAGATCATGGTGCTCGGCGGCTTGCTGCAGGACGGTTACAGC
>NZ_VCNJ01000093.1 GCF_005938625.1 Pseudomonas fluorescens | reverse complement strand
CACGGGCGGCGGCACAGGCGGGATCGTGGCCGACGCCACGCTCAAGCTGGACGCCAAGGGCGATGTCAGCAACCTGGGCAGCACGATTGCAGGTAAGGATGTCGCCATCCACACCGACGGTGCCTTTACCGACTCGGCCCGAATGGGTTATGACGAGCATGGCAGCCTGGTGCTCAAGGATCGGGGACGCGTCGACGGCGGCAAGGACGGCAGCGTCTCGATTGTCGCCGCCGGTGATGTCAACCTCACGGCCGCGGGCATCAGTGCCAAGCACGTGAATGTTGAAGCCGGGGGCAATCTGACCTCCAACGACGTGCACGAGGTGACCTCCAGCTTCAAACAGACTGTTGAGACCAATGGTGTCAGCCTGGGAGCGTTATCGATCCCCCTGGGTTCTACGACCAAAACGCACACCGAAGTCAGCGCCACATCGGTCGGCAGTCAACTGCAGGGCGCCGCAGACGGTGGTTCGCTGACCCTGCGCGCCGGCAAGAACATCACCCTGCAAGGCGGCGACTACAGTGCCGACAAAGGCGTAGTCGATGCCAAGGGTGAAGTGCGCACACTCACCGGACAGGACTTTTCGCACACCGAAGACACGATGGTCAGCGAAGGGCTGAGCCTGGGTGTCAACGCCGGTATCGCCGGCAAGGGTGTGGCCGCCGAATACGGACCGCAAGGCGCATCGGCCCGGGTGATCAACGGCGATGAGGCCAACGCCACGGACGCCGGCCCCCTCGATGGCGGCAAGCCGGTACTCGATGGCCCCCTGGGGGCCAAGATTGGTTACTCGCGGGTGGAAACCAAGGACACTCGCTCCCAGGTTCACAACAACAACGCCAACCTCAACTTCGGCTCATCGGTCACCGTGCAGGGGGGTGGCACGGTGGACATTGGCGGTGCGAACATCCAGGCCATCAAGGACGGCAAGGCCGGTGACCTGAACATCATCGGCAGCGAGGTGGTCAGCACCAAATTTGAAGATGAGGACGTTCAGACCCATTCGCGCAAAGACCTTTTTGTGGGCGTCAGCGGCACGGGCTCAAGCTCCATCGCCGATACGATCAACCACTCCACGACCCTGGCGGACAAGACCAAGCAGGGCATGACGGTGGATGCCGGCATGACTGCCCTGCAGGCCGCCGGTGATGCGACCAACCTGATCTTCAATGACACCGGTGCCCTCTCCGCCAAAGTGGGGGCCAAGTACACTGAATCCTCGTCCTCGAGCCGGGACGTCAAAGACAACATCAACCTCCTCAAGGGCAATATCAAGATCACCTCCACCAAAGGCGACATCGCCCTGGTCGGTGTCAAACTGGACGGCACCGGGGCCGGTGTGGAGCTCGATTCGGCACGCAACGTATCGCTCACGGCAGGCAAGTCCCACAGCGAAAGCGAGTCCAGCAGTCAAACCCATGATGCCTCGGTCAGTCTCAATGCCTCGGTGGCACCGACCGGCGCGGGGGTGGGTCTGTCGGCCGGCTACACCGGCAGCCTGGATAAAACCCGAACCACGGCGACCGCTTACCAAAACACCGAAGTGTTGGGCGACACCGTGATCATCAAGGCCAAGAAAGACCTTGAGCTGACGGGGGCCAAGGTGGTCGGTAATGATGTCAATCTGGACGTTGCCGGCAACACCCGGGTGACGTCGGTGCAGGACACCTCCGACATGGGTCATACCGTGGCCAACTGGGGTGCCAACGCCGGTGCCGCCATCACCACCACCAGCATCGTGGCCCCCACGGGCGGTGCCAACGGTGGCGGTGGCAAGGACACCGATCGCAGCACGCTGACGGCCGAGCAATCGGGCATCAGCGCCAAAAACAAGCTCACGGCCAACATCGGCGGTGATCTGACGCTGAAGGGTGCGCACCTGATCTCCGAAAGCGGTCAGGGCGATCTCAATGTCGCAGGTAAAATCAAGGCCGAAAAACTGCACGACAATCGCGAAAAGGATGGCGGCAGTGGCGGCGGCGGTGGCGGTCTGAGCAAAACCGGTTTGGCCTCTGTCAGCCTGAACGTCACGCGAGTGGATCAGGTGCATTACGACGCCACGCAAAACGCCACGATTGCCGGCCTGCAGGTCAAGACTGGTCAAGGGATCGAAGGCCCGCTTAACCGCGATGCGAACAAGACACAGACCGTGACCCGTGACGAGCACATCGCCGGTAACGACGTGTCCATTACTGCCGGTATTGGGGACATCAAAGGCTTTGCTGGCAAGCTCAAGAATAAAACCGATACTGGTAGTGGCAAAGCCACCGGCGGGACGATCAAACACACGTCGGACATCGCCACATCGCGGGGCGAACCTGAAAGCGTGGTGAAGGGTAATGTGGGCAACGACGTAAAGGGTTCAAGAGCGACTAAACCATCGCTCACTGTTCATCCAGAGCACATGGTAGACAACGCGCCAGCCGGTCCTGCCTCCGTAACGCGACAGGTTACGGAGGCTCCGGCCATGGATAACCGAGAGGTTGTAAATCATGTGGGTACAGGGGTTTCCGACGCTCCAGCCCTACATCGACAAGCAGGCAATCAGTCATTGCAGGCTGCGGATGGGCTTGAGCTGTCTTTGGCTCCCGCGAACCATACCGGCAATGAACACGACCTGATTGATGCCGGCGAGACTTCCGGTACGCCAGCCTTGCACCGACAAGCAGGCGATCAACCATTGCGGACGCCGGACGGGCTTG
>NZ_VCNJ01000092.1 GCF_005938625.1 Pseudomonas fluorescens | reverse complement strand
CCGTTCCTGGAGGGTGAGGCGCCGATTTGTTTGCTTTTTAGAGTCTGAGTTCGACTCGGTATTTCACGTCGGCGTACCTCTCCCAAACACCGCGGTCAGTCCCCTCTCCCTACGGGCGGTCCGACGTTTCGGGAGGGCTAGGGTGAGGGGCTCTTGATCTGGCTTGTGATCCTGCTTTTGATCTTGCTTCGGCTTTTGATCTTTTGCCCCTTCGGCAGGCCGAGCGAAGGTGTTCATCCGGGGGTAGGCGCGCAGCGCCGTGCGGCGTAGCCGCATACATCGAGAGGAGGTGCAGCGAAGCAAACCGTAGGCGATGCCCCCGGATGGACACCGTAGCGAGGGAACACTGAGCCTCAGCGAAGTGCCGTACGCCGGGGCAAAGCCTTTTGGGTTACCTTTTCGGCGTTTGGAAAAGGTGACTCGCTGTAAGAGCGAAACCGCCAGCGGCAACACCCGCAGCAACGGATATGCCCCCAAACCCAAACCCAAACCCCCAATCCCAAACAAAATCAAAAGATCGCAGCCTGCGGCAGCTCCTACACTGGTTATCAAGGCTTGCCCATCAAGCCTCAGACAACCACCACCCAAGGAGTCTGCCCCATGCCCGATAGAAAATGCGACTGTCCCGGATGCAAGTGCATAATCAAGGAAGGCGACCATGCTTACGCCGTCCACGGCAAACACTATTGCTGTGAAGCCTGCGCACACCACCACAAGAGTGGCGAGGAATGCTCAAGCAAAGGCTGCCACTGCGCGCATCCCAAATAACAGCACCCATAAAAAAGTGGAGCCTAATCAGGCTCCACTTCCAGTTTCAGGCTCTCATCATCCAGCCGCTCAGTAAGCCGCACCGTGCCTTGCAGCCGCCGGCCTTCCACCCTGACCACGACGGTTTTCGCCTGGTCGAGGTCTTCCGGCAGCGGTGCCGGCACCCGCAGTGCAAAGCGATACGGATCATCCTCGACCGCCTCCAGCCCAACGCGGCAGTCCACGCTTTTGGTGATCCGCCCGAACAGCGTATCAAGGCCGTAGTCCAGATGCGCCGGGCTGCTGATGTTGCTCATTGTGCATTCCCCCGAATGATGTCGATCGCCAGGCAGAGCTTAGCTGGTCGGTCGCCACACGACGTTTTCCACGCCGAATTTTTCCGCCATCGGTTTGCTGGTCTTCTGCACCTTCTCACGGCCAAAACGAGGGATGCGGCCGACCCCGGCGTCGCAGCTCGCCCAGTGCCACGCCTCGGCATTGTCCATCTTGTCCGAGCGGATAATGAACGACTTGGGCGTGCCGTGAAGGGTGTATTCGATGACATAGAGTTTTGCGTTGTTCATAAAGCCCGTATTCCTCCCTGTGGTAATAGAGGGATCACGGCGCACCGGGAAAATTCACTCGGATTGTCCGACGGTATCTATCGTTGGCGACGCCGTGGCGCACTGGTTACCATGGGTTTTCCACCAAGCCCAATGAATGCTCGCCATGGCCCTCGCCGCACCGCCCGATCTCAGTGATACCGATGTGCCCGTGCAACCGCTGGCGCGTACCTATCCGCGTGGCTTGTTTATCGAGCCGCACGAGCATGTCTGGGGCCAATTGCTGTATGCGATGAGCGGGGTGATGTGGGTCGAGACGCCGCACGAAGCGCTGGTGGTGCCGCCGCAGCGGGCGGTGTGGTTGCCGCCGGGTGTGCCGCACGGGATTCGGGTGGTGTCGGATCTGCAGATGCGCAATATCTACCTGCGCCCGGCGTTGGCGGCGACGCTGGATCGGACGGTGCAGGTGATCGAGGTCGGCGGTTTGCTGCGCGAGTTGATTGTCGGGCTGGTGGAGCAGGGCGACAGTGGTGATCCGGCGTATTACGAGGCACTGGTCGGGTTGGCGTTGCTGGAGCTGAAACGCGCAAGGCGTTCGCAGTTGAAAATCCCGATGCCGGACGACTCCGATCGGCGCTTGATGAATCTGTGTCAAGCGGTGATGGCGGCGCCGTCGCTGGAGATTTCATTCGAGCAGCACGCGGAAAATGCCGGGGCCAGCGTGCGCACGCTGGCGCGGTTGTTCAAGGACAGCCTCGGCATGGGCTTCGCCGAATGGCGGCGGCAGGTGCAACTGGCGACGGCGGTGGCGGAGTTGATTCAGGGCGTGGCGGTGAGTGTGATTGCCCGGGAGCTCGGCTATTCACCCAGTAGCTTCAGTGACATGTTCCGCCGCGAACTGGGCGTCGCCCCCTCGCAATTCATGACTCACAGCGGATGATCAGACTGGCATTAGACCTGTAGGAGTGAGCCTGCTCGCGATAGCGGTGTGTCTGTTGATGCATCGGTGACTGACAGACTGCTATCGCGAGCAGGCTCACTCCTACAGTGGATTGTGTTGGCTCCAAAGGTTTGTCCGAAATTCAGAAGTCCTTGGCCGATGCCATCCCCGCCGGTTCCCTAAACTCTGCCCATTCCCTTCAAACGGCGGAGTTCCTCCCCATGAACTACCTGATTTCGCTGGCCATCGGTCTGGGCGTCGGCCTGTTGTACGGCGCGCTGGATTTCCGTTCTCCCGCGCCACCGGCCATCGCGCTGGTCGGCTTGCTCGGCATGCTGGCCGGTGAGCAGTTGTGGCCGATGGGCCGGCAGCTGGTCGCGGGTTGGTTGTCCTGAATTTCCTCTTTTCCTTCGGTGGATGTCCCCATGAAAGCACTGCAATTCGATAAAACCGGCGACCTGTCTTCCCTGCATTACGTCGAGGTGCCGACCCCGGTACCCGGCGCTGACGAAGTGCTGGTGCAGATCAAGGCTGCCGGCCTGAATCCCAGCGATGTGAAAAACGTCCTCGGCCGTTTTCCCTACACCACGCTGCCACGAATTCCCGGTCGGGATTTCGCCGGTGTCGTCGTCGACGGTCCGCAGGCGTTGATCGGTGAGGAAGTCTGGGGCACTGGCCGTGAGCTGGGCTTTTTCGCCGATGGCTCCCACGCCGAGTTCGTCAAACTGCCGGCCAATGGTGTGGCGCATAAACCCTTGCACCTGAGTTTCACCCAGGCGGCCAGCCTCGGCGTGCCGTACACCACGGCATGGGATGCTTTGGCGCGCAGTCTGGTAACGGCCGAAACCCGTTTGCTGGTAATCGGCGGCGGTGCGGTGGCCACGGCGGCATTGGCCCTGGCGAAAGTGCGTGGCGCGCAGTTGCTGGCAGCGGCGCGCCGTCCGGAGCAAGTGGCGGACTTGCAGGCGCAGGGTTATCAGACGATTCAGCTGGATAAGCCCGAGGACCTCGGTGCACAGGTCAGCGCGGTGTATCGCGGCGGCGCCGATGTGATCTTCGACACCACCGGTTTCTGGCTGCCGGCGTCGGTGGCGGCATTGGCCACGTTCGGACGGATCGCGATCATCGCCGCGCCGGTGGACGGCCATGTGCAATTGCCGGCACTGGCGCTGTATCGCAAGGGCGGTTCGGTGGTCGGGATCAATTCATTGTTGTACGGCGTTGAAGCGTGTGCGGCGATGCTGGAGCAGTTCGGGCGGTTCTTTGATGAAGGGTTGTTGCCGTTGCCGCAGGGGTTGGTCGAGGCGCCGTTGGCTGATGGCCTGCAGCGTTATGCGGATGTGAATCAGGGCAGCGGTGACAAGGTCATCCTTATCCCCTGACACACCTCAAAACCTTTGTAGGAGTGAGCCTGCTCGCGATCGCGGTGTGTCAGTCACTCATGATTAAACTGACACACCGCTATCGCGAGCAGGCTCACTCCTACAGTTGATTGGTGTCGGGCTCAGGATTGCGGGACGCCGTTTTCCCAGGCTGACCAGTTTTTCAGGATGTCCTGCACCAGCGGATTACCCGCGCGATAAAGGTTTTCCAGCGCCGGCACAAAGCCTCCCTGATCGGCATACTTGAGTAAGTTGTCCACTTCACTGCCGCCCGGCTCAGGACGGTCGAAGTCGGAACCGGCACGCACCACGGCCAGACGTTGCACGTCGACCAGACCTTCGCGACTGGCACGTAACAGCGCCTCATAGGTCGAGTTGTCTTCCTGCTGCGTCGTGCAGTATTCGCCCTTGTTGTCGGTCAGTAATCTGGTCCAGACCTCGGCCCGTTCGCTCAAGCGCGTGCCGGAAAACCAGGTGTTGCCGGCCAACGTGTCGCAGCGGGTGACCACCGGTGGCTGATTGGCAGGGGCCGACGGATATTTCAGGCGCCACACTGCCGATTCCTTGCTCTCGCTCAACGCAACCTTGTGGCTCAGGGCGAAGGCTTTGTTCTGCAGTTTCGCGTTCAGCTCGAAGACTTCGGTCTTGTAGTCCAGCGGCGGTTTTTCGTTTGGGCCTTTTGTGTTGATACCCAAATAACCGGTCGGCCAGTTCGATGGCGCATCGCGCGAATCGATCTCCCATTGCGTGCCGAATTCCACCAGATAGTGCGCCCATGCAGCGGTGCCGATGGTCCCGTGTTTCGGGCTGATCCCGGCAATGCCGGCGATCAGGAAGTAACTTTTGCGCAGGTCGAATTTCGGCGACAGCGCCAACGCCAATGTCGAAGCGGCCGCGTTGGTCTGGCCCATGCCAGTGGTCAACAGGCACACTTGCTGCGCGTTGCAGCGGATGCTCGGATACTCGGCGGACAGGCCCGGCACGCGGATTTCCTGCTTCAGTTCCAGGCGGTCGATCCAGTGCTGAGCCTCGGGGGCGAACATGGTGATCAGCACGACTTTCGGTTGTATCGGTGCCTCTGCCGCCCACGCGGTAGAGGAGAGCAGGGCCGCGCCGGCCAGGGTCAAACGCATCATTGCTTGCATAGAAAACTCCTCGAATCAGAACTGATAACCGACGCCGGCGTAGTAACCCCAACCATTGGAACGCGCGCGGAAATTGCCGTCGCCAAAATTCAGCTCGCTGCCGTCTTCCCAGTTTCCGCCGTTGTGGAAGTAACGGCCGACCAGGGTGAAGCGCAAGTGGGTGAACGAGTAGAGCAAGACGTTGGTCGCCACCGTCGCGTTGGCCGTGCGCGCGGGGTTGTCCTTGTGGATGTCCGAGCCGAAATCGAAGTTGGTGAAACCGATGTAGGTCAGCGAAGCGCCGTTGCTGAATTTATCGATCGGCACGATGTACTTCAGTTGTGCGCGGTATCCGTCCCAGGAATATTCATTGCTCGCGCCGTAGTTTTCCCACTGATAGCGACCGTACAGGTTGGCCGACAGATTGACCCGCGAATGGGTGTCGATGTCGGTGCCGAAACCACTGTAAAGGGTGTTGGCGCGGTTCTCTTTACGGCTGCCGTGATCGTAGATCCAGTCGAAAGCGACGTACCATTCCTTGAACGGGCCGATGGCCAGACTGCGGCCGGCGAGGTAGTCGATGGAGATGCGCGGTTCGTGCTCCATGAACACCGGCGAACCGTGGTCCCACACGCCTTTGTCGTGGCTGTTGCCGATATTGAAGATCTTTGGAATGTCGATGTAACCGTACAGTTCGAACGGGCCTTTGCGGCCGAAGTACTCGTATTCCAGATAGATGTCGTCGGCCGGCTGCGGGCCGAAACTGATGTCTTTGCTGCCGATCAGCATCAGGTCCTGGTTGTACCAGTCCGACAGGTAGGCGCCTTTTTTTGGCGGGCTGGCTTCGGGGCTGAGCGCCTCGCCCTGAGCGGATTCTTCTTTGCTTGCCGGTTGCGCCAACGCGCTATGGCTGAGAAGTCCGGTAACGCCGGTCAGTAGCAAGGAAACAGCAAACGTGCACGAGAAAGGTGCGCGAACAGGGCATGCGATGGGCATTCAAAATCCTTTTTTGCAGATCAAGGCCCGTGTTCCGTGGGCTTGTACGGTTTTGTTACGAAAACGTTGGTATTGCCGTTACGCAAACGTTTGCACAAGGCGTACCAAAACCTTCAATGGGCTGAAAAATATGTCCTTTTTCAGTATTTCCTGATGAATCGGTCAGGCTCGGGTTTGCAGACCCTACAGTTCCCTGTGGGAGCGAGCTTGCTCGCGAAGGCGGGGTATCAGAAAAGTATCCGCAAGCTGACACAACGCATTCGCGAGCAAGCTCGCTCCCACAGTTTTTAACCTCTTCACAGTCAATGACTGCGGGCTGAAACGCTGATTCCAGACCCCTCTAGTATTAAAGTATTAACACCATTTAATCCGTGCCCCATTGCCGGGCGTCTACTAGCTTTGTCCCCAGTTAAGCGGTTTTGTGATGACCGTCGCAGTCTTGATTCGCGTGTGGAATAAGCACGGCTCTGCGCGCCCTCAAGGAAGAAATTGGCCACGACAAGGAGTAGCCCGTGGAAGCAAGGTTTGGTGTCGCCCTCGTTTCGCGCTTTTCCCCTCTTTCCCTTGCTGTGCACTTGAGCGTCGCCGGGCTGCTGTTCGGCGGCATCAGCGCACCTGCGTTGGCCACGTGCTCCACGGCCGGTTCAATCGTGACGTGTACGGGAGTGCCACCACTGCCACTGGTTCCCAACGACTTTGCCAGTGCCTCTAACAACCTGACGGTCAACGTCAACAGCGGCGCGCAGATGAACGCGACCCTTGGCGGGCATGTCATGGACCTGACGGGGGTCAACATCACCCTGAACAACTCCGGCATCATCGACCCGGCAGTCCTCGGTCTGGTGTCGGTTTTGAGTGGCGGGGCATTCATCGGCAGCGGCGCTACCAGCACGGTCAGCGTGCTCAACAACGCTGGCGCGATCATGCGGGGCACCGGGATGTTACTGGGGCTGAACCTGACGAGCATCGACGGCCTGGCCCTTTCGGTTAACAACGCGGCAACCGGCACCACCAGCATCACCAACAACGGCACCATCACCTCGACAGGACTCTCGATCGGCGGCATCACGTTGGCCGATACCCCGGTGATCGGCGTCTACGGTGGTTCGCAGGTCAACATGACCAACAGCAACACCGGCGTCATCAACGGCCGAATCGCATTCGAAACGTCGTCGGCGGGCAACACCTTCACCAACGCCGGTGCGATTACCGGCGGTGTGTCGATGGGCGCGGCGAGCACCAACACCTTCACTGCGGTGACCGGCTCCAGCGTCAACGTCGGTGACGGTGTACAGATCAGCGTCGGCCTCGGCGGTCTGGTCAATATCAACCTGACCTTCGCGCCAACCGGCACGGTCGATGGCGGCGCGGGCGGCACCAACAGTCTGATCCTGCAAAACCCGGCCGGCGTCGGCGGCGGTATCACCGGGACTGGCACGGCCTCGAGCGCCACCTACGTCAACTTCAACAACCTGACCCTCAACAGTGGCACCTGGACCTTGCAGGGGCCATTGGTCAGCGGCGCGACTACGCTCAACGGCGGTATCGCGAATTTCAACAACAACGCCACCTTCGGCAGCGGCGTGCTCACGTCCAACGGCGGGATTCTGCAGGCCAGTAATGCCGGGTTGAACATCAGCAATCTGATCTCCCTCGGCGCTGGCGGCGTCACGGTGCAAGGCACCAACGCCACCACGCTGAGCGGGGTGATTTCCGGCAGCGGCGGTTTCACCAAGGCCGGTACCGGCCAGCTTAATCTCAGCGCCGCCAATACCTATCTGGGCAATACCACGCTCAATGGCGGCACGGTGCAGGTGGGCAACAATCAGGCGTTCAGCACCGGCACGCTCAATGTGACCGGCGCGACGACCCTGAGCGCACCGGGCACGATCAGCCTGGCCAACGCCATCAACCTCGGCGGCACATTGACCGCCGGCGGCACCGGCGCGCTGACCCTCGGCGGTTTGATCAGCGGCAGCAGTGGTCTGACTAAAACCGGCAGCGGCAGCCTGACCGTCAGTGGCGCCAACAGCGGTTTCACCGGCACCACCACCCTAAGCGCCGGCAGCCTGCTGGTGACCAACAACAACTCGCTGGGCAGTGGTGCGCTGAATACCGCCGCCGGCACCAGTCTGGACAGCACCGCCAACGTCACTCTTGCCAATAACATCGGCATGACCGGTGCGCTCAACGTGCTCGGCAGCAATGCCCTGACGCTCGGCGGCGTACTGTCCGGCACCGGCGGCATCACCAAATCCGGCAGTGCCAGCCTGACCTTGACCGGCAACAACACCAACAGCGGCAACACGCTGCTCAACGCCGGCAGCCTGTTCGTCGGCAGCAACACCGCGCTGGGCACGGGTGCACTGAATACCGCCGCCGGGACCACGCTGGATGCGACGGCGGCAGTGACCTTGGCCAATGCCGTCGCAGTGACCGGGGCGCTGACCTTTGGCGGCACGCAAGCATTGGGCCTGAGTGGCGTCGTCAGCGGCGCTGGCAACCTGATCAAAAACGGCACGGCGAACCTGAGTCTCAGCGGCAACAACACCTTCTCCGGCGGTACTGCGCTCAACGCCGGCACCCTGATTGTCGGTTCCAACACCGCGCTGGGCACCGGTGCACTGACCACGGCGGCGGGCACTACGCTCGATGCCAGCACCGCCGTTGCGCTGACCAACGCGGTCTCACTCGGCGGCAACTTGAACGTCGGCGGCAGTGCCAACCTGACCCTCGGCGGCATCGTCAGCGGCAGTGGCGGGCTGACCAAAAACGGCGCGGCCAATCTGATCCTCAATGGCGCGAACACCTTCCTCGGTGCGGTCGCGTTGAACGCGGGCACGATCACCGCGGGCGCCAACGCGGCGCTCGGCAGCGGCAACATCACTGTCGGCGGCGTGGCCACCCTCGACAGCAATGCGGCGGTGACCCTCAACAACGCGGTCATTCTCAACAACAGCCTGGGCATTGGCGGCAGCAACGCGCTGACCCTCGGCGGGGTGATCAGCGGCACCAGCCAACTGGTGAAAAACGGCGCCGCGAATCTGACTCTTAACGGCACCAATACCTACAGCGGTGGTACCACGCTGAATGCCGGCAGCCTGACCGTCGGCAACGGCGCGGCACTGGGCAGCGGCGCCTTGTCGGTGGAAGGTGCGGGCACGCTCAACAGCAGCTCGGCCGTGACCCTGAACAACAACGTGATTCTCAACGCCAACCTCACCGCTGGCGGCGCCAACGCGCTGACCCTTGGCGGGGTGATCAGTGGCAGCAACGGCTTGATCAAGACCGGCGCGTCGAGCCTGACCCTCAACGGCAACAACACCTACACCGGCACCACCGCGCTGAATGCCGGTTCACTGATTGTCGGCTCCAGCACCGCCCTCGGTACCGGCACACTGAACGCCTCGAACGGCACCACACTCGATGCCAGCACCGCCGCGACTCTTGCCAATAACGTCAACCTCGCCGGCAATCTGACCCTGGGCGGCAGCAATGCGCTGACCCTCGGCGGCGTGGTCGCCGGTATCGGTGGGCTGACCAAGAACGGCGCTGCCAACCTGACCCTCAACGGCGCCAACACGTATTTTGGCAACACCGCGCTGAACACCGGCAAACTGACCGTCGGCAGCAACACTGCACTGGGTTCCGGTGCGTTGAACGCGGCCGCCAACACCACGCTGGACGCCAACACGGCCGTCAGCCTGAACAATGCTGTGGCACTCGCCGGTGCCTTGAACATCGGCGGCACGGCGAACATGACCCTGACCGGTCTGGTCAGCGGCGCCGGCAGTCTGGTAAAAAACGGCGCGGCCAATCTGATTCTCAACGCCGCAAACAACTACCTCGGCGGCACCACGCTGAACGCCGGCACACTGACCGTCGGCAACAGTTCGGCATTGGGTTCCGGTGCACTGACCGTCGCTGGCGCCGCAACGCTGGACAGCAATTCGCCGCTGGTCAGCCTCAATAATGCGGTCGCCCTGAATGCCGCGTTGACAGTGGGCGGCACGCAGAATCTGACCCTTGGCGGCGTCACCAGCGGCACCGGCCAGTTGATCAAGAACGGCGCTGCCAATCTCACCCTCAATGGCAACAACTCCTTCAGCGGCGGCACCACGCTCAATGCCGGTACGCTCACCTTGGGCAATGCCAACGGTCTGGGCAGTGGGGGATTGATTGTCGGCGGTGCGGCGACGCTGGATAACAGCGCCTCGTTCGGCATCGGCAACGCAATCACCTTGAACGCCGGGCTGACCGTCGCCGGCAACAACGATTTGAGCTTGAACGGCGTCATTGATGGTGCTGGCAACCTGACCAAAAACGGTTTGTCGGACCTGACCCTCGCGGGCAATAACACCTTCACCGGTGCGCTGAACATCGTGTCCGGCAGCGTCACTACGCTCAACACCAATGCGCTGGGCAACACCTCCGGCGTCAACATCAGCGCCGGCGCCGGGCTCAATCTGGGCAGCAACGCCAGCCTCGGTGCGCTGACCGGCAGCGGCAGTGTGCAACTGACCGGCAGCAACCTGCTGACCGTCGGCAGCGGCAACGTCACCAGCACGTTCGACGGTGACCTCAGCGGCAGCGGCGGCCTGATCAAAGTCGGCACCGGCACCTTGAACCTCACCGGGATCAACGGCATCACCGGCAACACTGCGATCAACGGCGGTACCGTCGACCTCAGCGGTTCGCTGGCCAGTGCACAGGTCAACGTCAACACCGGCGGTACCCTCACCGGCACCGGTTCGGCGATCGGTTCGGTGAACATCAACAGTGGCGGCCATCTGGCGTTGTCGTCGGGCAATCAACTGTCCGCCAGTGCGTTGACTCTCGCTGCCGGCAGCAACGTCGATGTGGCACTGGGCACGCCGTCGACCACTTCGCTGATGAACGTTGGCGGCAACCTCACCCTCGACGGCAATCTCAACGTCACCGATGCCGGCGGTTTTGGCGTCGGCGTGTATCGTCTGTTCAACTACACCGGCGCCCTGACCAATCTCGGTCTGGACGTCGCCAGCGTGCCGGTCGGCTACGGCCTCGGGGATCTGCTGGTGCAAACCGGGGTGGCCAATCAGATCAACATTCAAGTCTCCGCGCCGAACAGCAACATCCGTTACTGGGACGGCAGCCAGACCATCGCCAACGGCGTGGTCGATGGCGGCAGCGGCACGTGGAATGCGGTCGGTACCAACTGGACCGACGCCAACGGTCTGGTCAACCAACCTTGGGCCGGCGACTTCGCGGTGTTCCAGGGCACTGCCGGCACGGTGACGGTGAACGGCACGCAAGCGTTCACCGGCATGCAATTCCTCACCGATGGCTACAACGTGGTCAACGGCGCGGCGGGGCAACTCACAGCGGTCAACGGAACCGGCGGCACTACTTCGTTGCGCGTTGATCCGGGCGTGACGGCGACCATCAATGCCAATATCGATGGCAGCGGCATCCTCAATAAACTCGACGCCGGCACGCTGGTGCTCGGTGGTGCCAACACTTATACCGGCGGCACGCAACTGGACGGCGGCAAGATCATCGTCGGCAGCAACACCGCACTCGGCACCGGAACGTTGACGGCGAATGCCGGCACGCAGCTGGACAGTAATGCGGCGGTGACACTGGTCAACGCCGCGACGCTCAACGGCAACCTCACCGTGGTCGGCAGCAATGCGCTGACCCTCAACGGCGTGATTGGCGGCACCGGTGGCCTGATCAAAAACGGCGCGGCGAACCTGACCCTCGGCGGCAACAACGCCTTCCTCGGGCCGGTGGCGCTGAACGCCGGCGGATTGATTCTGGCGTCGAACTCGGCGCTCGGCTCCGGCACGTTGAACGCGGCGGGCGGCACCACGCTGGATGCCAGCACCGCGGTTGCGCTGAACAACGCGGTCAACCTTGCGGGCAATCTCGGCATCGTCGGCACGGCGGATCTGACTCTGGCCGGCACGGTCAATGGCGCCGGCAGCCTGAGCAAAAACGGCGCCGCCAACCTGACCCTCAGCGGCAACAACAACTTCTTGGGTGGCACCACCCTGAACGCCGGCACCCTGACCGCCGGTAGCAACTCGGCGCTGGGCCTGGGCAACCTGACGGTGGCGGGCGCCTCGGCGCTGGACAGTAACAGTGCGCTGAGTCTGGGCAACAACGTCGTGCTCAACGCCAATCTGAGCAACACCGGCAGCAACAACCTGACCCTCGCGGGCGTTGTCAGCGGCGCGGGCGGCTTGATCAAGAACGGCGCGTCGAACCTGACGCTTAACGGCATCAATACTTACTCCGGCGGCACCACACTGAATGCCGGTACGCTGACCCTTGGCACTGGTGGCTCTCTGGGCAGTGGCGCGCTGACCGTAGCGGGGGCTTCGACCCTCGATAACACCGCGCCACTGGTGCTGGCCAACAACCTCAACGTCAATGCCAATCTGGCCCTGGCCGGCAACAACAACCTGACCCTCGGCGGCATCGTTGCCGGCGCCGGCACATTGACCAAGAACGGTCTGTCCGACGTGACGTTGAGCGGCAGCAACACTTTCAGCGGCACGTTCGATGTGGCGTCCGGCAGCCTGACCACGTTGAGTAGCGGGGCGCTGGGCAACAACGCCACGGTCAATCTCGCAGGCGGCGCGGCGCTGAATCTCGGCGCATCGGGCAGCCTTGCCAGCCTCACTGGCAGCGGCACGGCGCTGATCGGCACGGGCAATACACTGAGCCTGGGTGGCAACAATGTCAGCAGCACCTTCGCCGGCATCCTCAGTGGCGACGGCGGGCTGAGCAAACTCGGCAGCGGCACCCTGACCCTCAGTGGCATCAGCGACCTGACGGGCGACACCAACGTCAACGCCGGCACCCTGCAGGTCAACGGTTCGCTGGCCAGCGGCAATGTGCTGGTCAACAACGGCGGCACCCTCGGTGGCAGCGGCACCCTGACCGGCGCCGTAACGGTGGCCGATGGCGGTCATCTGGCGGGCGTCACCGGCAGTACGCTGAGCGTCAGTTCGCTAGTGTTCAACGGCAATTCCAACTTCGACGTCGGCCTCGGCACACCGGTGTCCGGTGGCGGCAATGCGCTGGTGAATGTTGGCGGTAACCTGACCCTCGACGGCACCCTCAACGTCAGCGACATCGGTGGGTTCGGCAGCGGCGTCTATCGCCTGATCAACTACACCGGTGGCCTGACCGACAACGGCATGTTGATCGGCTCGGTGCCGGGCAGCGTGACGCCGGGCGATCTGACCCTGCAAACCGCACTGGCCAATCAGATCAACCTGCTGGTCACCGCCCCGGGCGTCACCGTGCAGTTCTGGGACGGCAACCAACTGGTGGCCAACGGTTCGGTCGAAGGCGGCAGCGGCACCTGGGGCACCGGCACCACCAACTGGACCGACGTCAACGGCACCACCAATCAGGCCTGGACCAACAACTTCGCGGTGTTCCAGGGCGCGCCCGGCACGGTCACCGTCAATGGCGCGCAAACCATCACTGGCATGCAGTTCGTCACCGATGGCTACAGCCTGGTGAATGGCACGGCGGGCTCGCTGAATCTGGTCAACGGTTCGCTGGGCAATGCCACGGTGCGGGTTGACCCGAACGCCACGGCAACCATCGGCGTCGCGCTTAACGGCAGCGGCACACTGGGCAAATACGACAGCGGTACGCTGGTGCTCAACGCGGCCAACGGCTACACCGGTGGCACGGCGCTGAACGGCGGCAAGATCGTGGTCGGTAACAACGCGGCGCTCGGCACTGGCGTGTTGACTGCTGCTGACGGTACAGCGCTGGACAGCAACGCGGCCGTCAGTCTGAGCAACGACGTGGTCGTCAACGGTGGTTTGACCGTTGCCGGTTCCAACGCCTTGACTCTCGGCGGCGTGGTCAGCGGCAGCGGCAGCCTGATCAAGGCCGGCGCTTCAAGCCTGACCCTCAATGGCACCAACACTTACACCGGAGGTACTCAACTCGCCGGCGGTACGCTGATCCTCGGCAACAACAGTGCACTCAGCAGCGCTGCGCTCAACGTGACCGGTGACGGCACGCTCGATAGCACCTCGGCGCTGCAACTGGCCAACGCCATCAACCTTGGCGCGCAACTGACCCTCGCCGGCAACCAGAACACCACGCTGATCGGTGCGGTGACCGGCACCGGCAGTCTGCTGAAAAACGGTAGCGGCGATCTCGTCCTCAGTGGCGCCAACACCTACAGCGGCGGCACCACCCTGAACGGCGGCACGACGCGCGGTGACACCAGCAGCCTGCAAGGTGCGATCGTCAACAACGCGACGCTGAACTTCGAACAAAACGCCGATGGCAGTTACACCGGCAATCTCACTGGCGCCGGTACGCTGAACAAAACCGGTACCGGTCAATTGCTCCTGACCGGCAACAACACCTTCACCGGCAACACCTCGGTGCAGGCCGGTAACCTGATCGTCAACGGAGTGCTCAACAGCGCCAATGTCGACGTTGCCAGCGGTGCCGGCATCGGCGGTGGCGGCCAGTTTGGTGGTGCTGTGCAACTGGCCAGCGGTGCGACGCTGCTGGGTGGCGGTACGGCAACGCCGTTGTCAGTCGGTTCGCTGGCACTGTCGTCGGGGACCAATCTGGACTTCAGCCTCGGCTCGGCGGCCAGTTCGACCACCGTGGTCAACGTCGCCGGCAACCTGACCCTCGACGGTACGTTGAACATCAGCAACGCCGGCGGCTTCGGCACCGGGGTTTATCAACTGTTCAGCTATGGCGGCAGCCTGACCGACAACGGTCTGGTGTATGGCAGCCTGCCGGTGTCGGCGGCCAATCTGACCCTGCAAACCGCCATCGCCAACCAGATCAACATGCTGGTGCAAGGCACGCCGGGTGAGGTGCAGTTCTGGAACGGTGGCACCACCAATCCGGACGGCAGCATCGGTGGCGGCAGCGGCGTGTGGGGGCCAGGCACCAACTGGACCGATCCGAGCGGTACTCAGGCCTTGGCGTCAAATGGTCAGTTCGCGGTGTTCGGTGGTCAGGCGGGTACTGTGACCGTGCAGGGCAATCAGAACTTCACCGGTCTGCAATTCCTCTCCGGCGGCTACAGCCTGGTTCCTGGGGCTGGCGGTACGCTGACGCCGGTCAATGGCGCCGACGGCAGCCTCGCGCCAGTGCGGGTGAATGCCGGTGGGAGTGCGGAAATTTCCACGCCACTGGTGGGCACTGGCGGGATCGAAAAACTCGATTCCGGCACGCTGGTGCTCAGTGGCGCCAACACCTACAGCGGTGGCACCACGGTCAGCGGCGGTACGCTGGTCGGTAACACCACCAGCCTGCAGGGCAACATCCTTAACAACGCATCGCTGCTCTTCGTGCAGAACTTCAACGGTCAGTTCAATGGATCGCTGCGCGGGCTTGGCGCGATGCTCAAACGCGGCACCGGCACCTTGCTGTTGACCGGTGATAATCCGTTCAGCGGCACGGTCGCGGTCGATCAAGGCGTGCTGCAAGTCGGCAGCCGTGCGGCGCGGGCTTCGCTGGGCGGGCAAGTCACCGTGGCCAACGGCGCCGGCCTGAGTGGTAATGGCAGTGTCGGCTCGGTGGTCAACCATGGCGTTGTCGCCTCGGGTTCTGAAGCGGGCACCCTTAGCGTTGCGGGTAACCTGACCAACGCCAGCGACGGTGTGCTGGCGCTGACGGTCAGTTCGCCAACCGCAACGCCACTGGCAGTTGCTGGCACGGCGACCCTGGATGGTGGTCTGCAAGTGAACTCGCTGGCACCGTTCACCGGCAATACCACGTACTCGCTGATTACTGCGGGCGGTGGCGTGAATGGCACCTTCAGCGCTGCGGACCTGCCGCAATACGCGTTCCTTAATACTGCACTGGTGTATGACGCCAACGCGGTGAACCTGGTGGTCAGCCGCAATGGCAGTTCGTTCGCCGATGTCGCCGCCACCGGCAACCAGTTCAGGACCGCCACCGCGCTGTCGAACAACGGTCCGGCGGGTGCGGCGTTGCAGAACGAAATCGTCAACCTCAGTGTTGCCGGTGCGCGTAATGCCTTCGACAGTCTGTCCGGTGAAATCCACGCCAGCACGGCCAGCGCCATCCTTGAGGATTCGCGCTACGTGCGTGACGCGGTTAACGATCGGATGCGCCAACCGTCGTGCAGTGCGGCGGATGATCCACGCCGTGCCCTGGCGCCAAGTGACAATCAACTGAGCAGCAACGGTTGCCATGGCGAAATGGTCGGATGGGCGCGGGCACTCGGCGCGTGGGGCGAGTCGGATGGCGACAGCAACGCGGCGAAACTTGACCGCAACCTCAGCGGCTTCATGCTCGGCACCGACAAGCAACTCGATGACCAGTGGCGCGTGGGCATGGCCGCCGGTTACACCCGCAGCGACCTCGATGCGCATGATCGTCGCTCGGATGCTACTGTCGAAAGCTACCACTTGGCGGCGTACCTTAACTCGCAGTTCGATGCCTTGGCGGTGCGCCTCGGCGCGGCTTACAGCTGGCACGACATCGAAACCAAGCGCAACGTCAGCGTCGGCAGCTACAACGATCGTCTGAAAGCCAACTACGATGCGCGCAGCGCGCAGGTGTTCGGTGAAGTCGGTTACGCCATTGACGCAGGCGGCATTGCCCTCGAGCCGTTCGCAGGGCTCGCCTACGTCAACTACGACACCGACAAGGCCAAGGAAAAAGGTGGAGTAGGGCGCCTGGAGGCCGATGCCGATCAAGACATCACCTTCTCGACCCTCGGCGTGCGCGCCGGCAAAGTCATCACCCTGGCCAACGGCGGGCAATTCACCCCGCGCGCGGCCATCGGCTGGCGCCATGCCTTCGGTGACACCAAGCCCGATGCTGATCTGACCTTCATCGACGGCGGTGCTTCGTTCAGCACCCAAGGTGTGCCGATCGCCAAGGACAGCGCCATCGTCGAAGCCGGAGTCGACTTCCAGATCAGCCCGACCGGCAAACTCGGCGTCGGCTACTCGGGGCAACTGTCGAACGACAGCAACGACCATGCGATGACCATCAGCTTCAGCCTTGGCTTCTGATTTAGGGTCGAAGCACTTTTAGCCGCCCGTAAGGGCGGTTTTTTTTGCCTTGCCTCAAGCTGCTCGTTCCCACGCTCTGCGTGGGAATGCCTCTAGGGACGCTCCGCGTTCCGGCTCCGGAAGGGACGCGGAGCGTCCCGTTCTGCATTCCCACGCGGAGCGTGGGAACGATCGAAAAACTGCTGCGCCGTGCTCTGCTAGAATCGGCTCCATTCACAGCCTGAGACTCCCCCATGAGCGAGCCGATTCGTCTGACCCAATACAGCCACGGCGCCGGTTGCGGCTGCAAAATTTCCCCGCAGGTGCTGGAAGTGATTCTGGCCGGGAGCGGTGCGCAGAACCTTGATCCGAAACTGTGGGTCGGCAATGCCTCGCGCGATGACGCGGCGGTGTACGAGATCGATGCCGAGCGCGGTGTGGTCTCGACTACCGATTTCTTTATGCCGATCGTCGACGACCCGTTCGACTTTGGCCGCATCGCCGCGACCAATGCGATCAGCGACATCTATGCGATGGGCGGTGATCCGCTGATGGCCATCGCCATCCTCGGCTGGCCGGTCAATGTGCTGGCGCCGGAAGTGGCGCGTGAAGTGATTCGCGGTGGCCGTTCGGTGTGCGACGCGGCGGGCATTCCGCTGGCGGGCGGGCATTCGATCGATGCGCCGGAGCCGATTTTCGGCCTCGCCGTCACCGGTCTGGTCGAGAAGCGCCACATGAAGCGCAACGACACCGCCACCGCCGGCTGCCTTCTGTACCTGACCAAACCGCTGGGCATCGGCATCCTCACCACCGCCGAGAAAAAAGGCAAATTGCGCGCCGCCGATGTCGGCGTGGCCCGCGACTGGATGTGCACCCTGAACAAACCCGGCAGTCGTTTCGGCAAACTCGCTGGCGTTACGGCGATGACCGACGTCACCGGTTTTGGTCTGCTCGGGCATCTGGTGGAAATGGCCGATGGCAGCAAGCTGACCGCGCGCATCGCCTATGACCGCGTGCCGCGTCTGGACAGCGTCGAGTATTACCTCGATCAGGGTTGCGTACCCGGCGGCACGTTGCGCAACTTCGACAGCTACGCGAGCAAGGTTGGCCGCGTGCAGGAACTGCATAAACGCGTGCTCTGTGACCCGCAAACCAGCGGTGGTCTGTTGATCGCGGTGACGCCTGAAGGCAATGAAGAGTTCCTCGCCGTCGCCGCCGAACTGGGCCTGAGCCTTGCGCCAATCGGCGAACTGGTTGAGCGACAGACGAACGCAGTCGAGGTGATTTGATGCTCCGCGACTGCACTGACTACCGAGACATTTTCCTCAACGACCGGCCGCTGATGGACGCCCGCGCGCCGGTCGAGTTTCACAAGGGCGCGTTCCCCGGTGTGATCAACCTGCCGTTGATGAACGACGTCGAACGGCAGAAGATCGGCACCTGCTACAAACAGCACGGTCAGCAGGCCGCCATCGAGTTGGGCCATCAACTGGTGTCGGGCGCGGTGAAAGCCGAGCGCATCCAGGCCTGGGCCGATTTCGCTCGGGCCCATCCTGATGGGTATCTCTATTGTTTTCGCGGTGGTCTGCGCTCGCAGATTACTCAGCAATGGCTGCGTGACGAGGCCGGTATCGACTATCCGCGTATTGGCGGTGGTTACAAGGCGATGCGCAACTTCCTTATCGACACCCTTGAGCAGGCCATCGTGCAATGTGATTTCGTCCTGCTCGGCGGCATGACCGGTACTGGCAAAACCGAAGTGCTGGTGCAGTTGCGCAATGGTCTGGACCTGGAAGGCCACGCCAATCATCGCGGCTCCAGCTTCGGCAAACGCGCCACCGGGCAGCCGTCGAACATCGATTTTGAAAACCGCCTGGCCATCGACATCCTCAAGAAACGCGACGCGGGTATCGCGCAGTTTGTGCTTGAGGACGAGAGCCGGGTGGTGGGCAGTTGCGCCTTGCCGCTGCCGCTGTATCAGGGCATGCAGCAGTACCCGATGGTCTGGCTGGAAGACAGTTTTGACGATCGCGTCGAGCGGATTCTGCGTGACTATGTGGTGGATCTGTCGGCGGAGTTCGGGGCCGTGCACGGGGAGGAGGGTTTTACCTTGTTCTCGGAGCGCCTGCTGGAAAGCCTCAACAATGTGCAAAAGCGCCTCGGTGGCGAGCGTCATAGGCGAATGCTGTTGTTGATGGAAGAGGCGTTGATCGAGCAGGGGCAAAGCGGGGCGGTGGACTTGCATCGCGGCTGGATCGAGGGGTTGCTGCGTGAGTATTACGACCCGATGTATGTGTTTCAGCGCGAGAAGAAGGGCGGGCGGATCGAGTTTGCCGGGGAGCGTGGGGCGGTGCTGGAGTATCTTCGCGAGCGGGTGAGCCGGGAGGCTTGAGGTTGTGGCGGCTGGCCTCTTCGCGAGCAAGCTCGCTCCCACATTGGATCTTCATTTAACACAAATGGTATGCCTGACTCCGATCCCTGTGGGAGCGAGCTTGCTCGCGAAGGGGCCCGGTCAGGCCACACAAAACTCAGGTCGGGCAGGTTTCCTTGCCATGATCCAGCCCCTGCTTGTAGCTGTGGCTCTGCAGACTAGCCTTGCCGTTGTGCCAGGTCAGCGTCAGTACATACAGCGAGTCAAAATCGTTGCCCGCCCAGTCCTCGGTGATGTTCTGTTTCTCGCCGACCGCTTTGCCCGCCACCTTGTTGATCAGTTCCGGCAGATAGCCGTGGGACCAAGCGGTGTAGATCGTCGAGTTATGGTACTTGTCTTCCAGCAGCTCGCGGGCCAGATCGCTGGTGTCGTTGGCCGAGAACTCGATGTTCACCGGCAGGCCGAGCTTGATCGCCGCCGGGCTGATGGTCATCAGTGGGCGGATGTAGCTGTAGGAGTTGTCCAGCTCACCTTCCTCGACATTGCGCGTCGGGTTGGCGGCGAACACGTAATCGGCCTTGCCGAATTTTTCCGGCAGCAGCGTCGACAGGTCGATGGCGCGGTTCAAACCCTGGCAGTTGAGCTGACCGAGACCGCCTTCGGGTTTCTCCGCGTGGCGCAGGAACACCAGCGTCTGGGTGCCATCCGCCGGTTGCGCGCGGCTCTCGCTGGACTCAAGCGACAGGAACAGCGCACTGACGGCCAGCAGGGAAGGCAGGGCCACATACGCACGGTGTTTGAAGCGTTTGGCGAATCGCATAAGGTTCGTCATGAAATAGAAAGTTCTTCAGCTGATTCAATTAAGGCTGACAAACCTTTACACCACGGGCTCCCAGCACCGGGTGTTTTCCCTGTCATGAACGGCTTCCTCTGCAACAAAGGCATAGCTCAGAGTCCCCTGAGGGCCGTTTGGTTCGATCGTCTGAGTGCGCAGCACTCTAACGGCAACGTTCAGCGGCCTGGTGGCAGGTTAGCGACAGGATGTTGCGGATTTAAGTAGGGGCAACGGTGCCGGGAAAAAGAACCCGCGCTAGAGCGGGTGATCCTGGATTATGCTCAGGACTTTAAATTGTGACTGGATGCTTCCCATGACTGATCTGTCCGCGTTCCCGATCACCCAGAAATGGCCGGCGCAGTACCCTGACTGGATTCAGCTCTATTCCTTGCCGACGCCCAACGGCGTCAAAGTCTCGATCATGCTCGAAGAAATCGGCCTGCCGTACGAGCCGCACAAGGTCGCATTCGACAGCAACGATCAGTTGTCCGCCGAATTCCTGTCGCTGAACCCGAATAACAAGATCCCGGCGATCCTTGACCCGCATGGTCCCGAGGACCAGCCGCTGCCGCTGTTCGAGTCCGGTGCGATCCTGATTTATCTGGCCGACAAAAGCGGCCAGTTGCTGGCGCAGGAAGGCGCGCTGCGTTACGAAACCATTCAGTGGCTGATGTTCCAGATGGGCGGCATCGGCCCGATGTTCGGCCAGCTCGGTTTCTTCAACAAGTTTGCCGGTAAGGATTACGAGGACAAGCGTCCGCGTGATCGTTACGTCGATGAAAGCAAACGTCTGCTTAAAGTGCTCGACGGCCGGCTCGAGGGCCGTGACTGGATCATGGGTGAGCGTTACACCATCGCCGATATCGCCACGTTTCCGTGGGTGCGTAACCTGATCGGGTTTTATGAAGCGGGTGATCTGGTCGGCATTCAGAATTTCCCGAATGTCACCCGTGTGCTTGAGCGTTTTCTCGCACGTCCGGCGGTCATTCGCGGCCTGACCATCCCCTCGTAATCTAAGGGCTGTACACATAACCCTGTGGGAGCGAGCTTGCTCGCGAAGGCGTCGCGTCAGCCAGCATTTCTAATGCTGATACACCGTCTTCGCGAGCAAGCTCGCTCCCACAGGGGATTTGTTGTGTCACAGGGATTATTACACCCCCGGTAATGCACTCTTGATTGATCCAGGTTTGTACCCCACCCCCCGCAACGCATAAGCTTCGCCCCCTACGACTTTCGTCTCATCTGCCGTTTTCAGGAAAGGCCCCCATGTCCAGTCAGTTCCCCGAAGCACGTCCCCGCCGTCTGCGCCGCAATGCGAGCCTGCGCAGCCTGTTCCAGGAAACCGAATTCAGCCTGAACGATCTGGTCCTGCCGATTTTCGTTGAAGAAGAAATCGACGACTTCGTGCCGATCAACAGCATGCCCGGGGTGATGCGCATTCCCGAGCGCAAACTGGCCAGCGAAATCGAGCGCTATGCCCGCGCCGGCATCAAGTCGGTGATGACCTTCGGCGTGTCCCACCATCTGGACAGCAACGGCAGCGACACCTGGCGCGAAGAAGGTCTGGTTTCGCGCATGTCGCGCATTGCCAAAGATGCCGTGCCGGAAATTATCGTCATGTCCGACACCTGCTTCTGTGAATACACCGATCACGGCCACTGCGGCGTGATGCACAACCACGAAGTCGACAACGACCAGACCCTGATCAACCTCGGCAAGCAAGCTGTGGCGGCGGCCCGCGCCGGTGCTGACGTGATTGCGCCATCGGCAGCGATGGACGGTCAGGTGCGCGCCATTCGCCAGGCGCTGGACGCAGCCGGATTTACTCAAATTCCGATCATGGCCTATTCGACCAAATTCGCTTCCGCTCTGTACGGCCCGTTCCGCGAGGCCGGTGGTAGCGCGCTGAAGGGTGACCGCAAAAGCTATCAGATGAACCCGATGAACCGCCGCGAAGCCCTGCGCGAATCGTTGCTCGACGAGCAGGAAGGCGCCGATGCGCTGATGGTCAAACCGGCCGGTGCGTACCTCGACATCATCCGCGATATCCGTGAAGCCTCGAACCTGCCGCTGGCGGCGTATCAGGTCAGTGGCGAGTACGCGATGATCAAGTTCGGCGCACAGGCCGGGGCGATCGATGAGGATCGCGTGGTGCGTGAAAGCCTGGGCGCGATCAAGCGTGCGGGCGCGGATTTGATCTTCACTTACTTTGCGATGGATCTGGCATTGGCCGGGATCTAAGCAACACCGCAAATCCAAATTGTAGGAGTGAGCCTGCTCGCGATAGCGTCTTGTCAGTCAACATTAATGGCGGCTGATACACCGCTATCGCGAGCAGGCTCACTCCTACAGGGATTTTGGTGTGTCAGGGGCAGTTGAAGTAAGGCCTGATTCCGTGATCGCGGAAGTAGCGTTCAATCACCTTCGGATCCGCGCTGTTTTCGGCAATCGCCACATAGGTATCCGGGCGCAGCAGATAAAAACCGTTACGCCCCAATCCCGCCGTTTCAAACGCCGGGCGCCAGTCGAACACATGCAGCGGCAAATGATGTTCCTGGCACCAGGCAATCATCTCGTCGCTGGTGTCGCCGTACACGTGCACCTGCCAGCACGGTTGCCTTAGCGGTTCGTAATTATCCCCCTCACCATCATGCGCCCACGGCAAACGGTCACCGCCGTGGACGTGACCGGCTGCGCCCTGGCTCAGCGGCATGCCGCGATAGTTGAGGGTGACTTGCGACACGGTGCGAAAGAGGAACTCGCGGCTGGCCTCGAACGAAGCCATTTTCGGGATCAGAAACGGTGCTACACGCATGCGCAGCAGATCGGCCATGCGCCCCTCGGCGGTGACGAAACTGAAGACTTTGTCGGTAGTCGACACCAGACGACGGGCGAAGGCCTTGCGTTCGGTTTCGTAGCTGTCCAGCAGGCTTGGTTCGGCGGCGCCGCTGAGCACAGCGGCAAGTTTCCACGCCAGATTGATCGCGTCGCCAATCCCGGTGTTCATGCCCTGACCGCCGGCGGGGCTGTGCACATGCGCGGCATCGCCGAGCAGAAACGCGCGGCCACTGCGAAAATGCTCGGCCACGCGGTGATGCACGCGGTAGGTCGAGAACCAGTGGACGTCTTCGATATGCACTTTCAGGTGTTCGATGGCACGGCTGCTGACATCGGAAAACTCCAGGGTTTCGGCGCGATCCGCACGTTCATCACGAACGGTGCCGATCAGCCTTGCGCGGCCTTCGCCGGCCAGTGGAAACACGGCGAGAAAGTCCGCTTCATCCAGATCCAGGTGCAACTCGCCGTTCATCGCCGGTCCGCTGGCCTTGACGTCGGCCACGTAGAAAATCTGCTGATAGGTGCCGCCGGGGAACCCGGTGTCGAGGGTTTTGCGCACCACTGAGCGGGCGCCGTCACAGCCGGCCAGATAACAGGCCTGGCAGATTTCCTGCTCGCCATCGGCCAGGCGCAAATGCGCAGTGAGGCCGTCGCCGCTTTCTTCGAAGCTTTCCAGCGTGGTGTTGCGTTCGACCGTGACGCCGTAGTCTTCAAGGCGTTCGATCAGCAGGCGTTCATGCTCGTCCTGCGGGAATATTTCAACGAACGCGTAGGGTGTCAGGCCTTCGCCGATGCGGTTCAGCGGCAGTTGCGCGACTGGTTTGCCGTTGGCCCAGAAATTCGCCACCGCCACCCGATGGCCGTTGCGCACCACGGTGTCGGCGAGGTCCAGTTGCCGGTACAACTCAAGGGTGCGCGCCTGCACTGCCAGCGCTCGCGAAGTGGTGCCGGGTGCGGACGTTTTATCGATGATGCGCACGCGCACGCCGAGTTTGGACAGCCACAGGGCCAGCACCAGGCCGGTAGGGCCGGCGCCGATGATAAGAACGTCGCTGCGGTTCATGGGCCTGTCCTCCGTTTGCTGTGGAGCAAGTATGGATCAGAAGGAGAGGGTGGCCAGTCGATCGGCCAGACGGAACAAGGCCCCGCAGCGGTGGGGCTGTGGGGCCTTTTTTGGGTGTTCGGCAGGAGATTTTGGTGACAGTGAAATTTACCCCCTCACCCCAGCCCTCCCGAAACGTCGGACCGCCCCCAAGGGGGCGAGGGGGAAAGGGAGCCGATTTGGGTGCCTTTCAAAACCTGAGTTCGACTTGGTCGCACACGTCGGCGTAACTCGAAAGAACACCGCAATCAGTCCCCTCTCCCTTTGGTAGAGGGCTAGGGTGAGGGGCTTTTCAGCGTTAGAAATCGATAGTGCCGGACAACTTCGCCACCCGTGGTTCACCCTGAGTCAGATAACCCCCCTGAGCCGATTCCCAATACTTCTTGTTCGCCAGATTCTCCACGCCCAGACGCACGGTCACGTCCTTCTCCGACACCTTGAACGCATAACGCGCACCCGCATCGAAGCGGTTCCAGGTCGGCAGGCTCAGATTGTTCGCCGCGTCAGCATATTGACCGCCGGTACGCAGCATCCGCGCATTCAGCGCTACACCTTGCAGACCCGGCACGTCCCAATCCGCACCAGCGTTGAACTGGAAGGTCGGCACACCGATCGCACGGTTGCCGTCGTTGGCACCGCTAAGGGTGTTCTTCAGTTCGGTGTCCATCAGGGTCAGGCCGCTGATCAGGCGCAGGCCCTGGATCGGCTCGCCGAACACGTTCATTTCTACGCCTTTGTTGATCTGCTCGCCTTCACGTACGTAGGTGCAGGTGGTGGCGCTGTCGATTTCGCAGTAACCATCGCTCGGCTGTTCGATGCGATAAACACCCAGGCTCGCGCCGTAAGTGCCCATGTCGACTTTCACCCCGACTTCAGTCTGCTTGGAACGCGCGGGTGCATAGACTTCGTTGCCGTTGGTCACGCGGAAGCCGCCGGTGCTGGTCGGCGAGGTCGGGCCCTGGGCCAGGCCTTCGATGTGGTTGGCGTAGAACGACACATGTTCCCATGGCTTGAACACCACGCCGTACACCGGTGTGGTGATCGATTCGTCGTAGCTCGACTTGCGGTCGCCGCTGCCCCAGCTGGCGTAGTTGTAGCCTTGCACCACCAGTTGTTGACGGCGCAGACCGGCGGTGACCAGCAGGCGATCATCGAAGAAACCGAGGGTGTCGGAAAGCGCGATGCTGCGGTTGAAAGTCTTGCCGACGATACCCGGATCATTCAAGTCGCCGCCGGCAAAGTTGCCCACCGGCGACGGCGTTTGCACGGGGTGGTAGATGTTGTTGGCGTATTTGGTCAGGTCAAAATCATAGGCGCTGCGCTGTTCGGCCCAGATACCGGTCAGGCCGAAATTGAGCTTGTGGCTGACCGCGCCGGTGTTGAATTTACCGTTGAGGCCGGCCATCACGCTGGTGTTGTCCTCGTCATGGGGAATGAACGAGCCAGTGGTAAACGAAGCGCCGCTGTTGCCGACCAAAGTGGTCGAGTTGTAACGCCCGACTTCGCGAGTGTGCTTGGCGCCGCCGGCTGCATAGGCGGTCCAGTTATCGTTCAGGTCGTACTCGGCGCGAAGCATGCCGAAGGTGTCTTCGATGTCGGTGTAACCCCACTTCGGCGCGTAGTTGGTGTCGGCCGATGGCGCATCCGGAATGTGCGTGGCAGTGCCGAGGTTGACCGAGTTGCGGCCCCCGTTGACGCGTTCTTTTTGATACGCGAAGTCGCCGGAAATGCGCAGGGCATCACCGCGATAGTCGAGGCCAATGGCGAACAGTTTCGAACGCTGGTTCTCGTGATCGATACCGGTGTCGCCTTCGCGCTGGGACAGGTTGATCCGGGCGCCGAAGCGGTTGTCTTCACCGAAACGCTGGCCGATGTCGAAGTGATGACCGATGCGACCTTCGCTGTTGATGTCGGTGGTGTAACGGCGCAGCGGCACGTCACCGGCGCGTTTTGGTTGCAGGTTGACGCCACCGCCGATGCCGGAACCGGTCGGGGTCACGCCGTTGATAAAGGCATTGGGGCCTTTGAACACTTCCACGCGCTCCAGGGCGTCGGTGGAAATGATCTGCCGTGGCAGCACGCCGTACAGGCCGTTATAGGAAATATCGTCGCCGTTCAGCGGCAGGCCACGGATCATGAAGACTTGTGCCTGGTTGGAGAAACCCGAGGCCTGACGCACCGACGAATCGTTGAGCAACACGTCGGCGACGTTTTCGGCCTGTTGATCCTGAATCAGCTGTTCGGTGTAGGACGCGGCGCTGAACGGTACGTCCATCATGTCCTGATTGCCGAGCACGCCGAGTTGACCACCACGGGCGACCTGACCACCCGCGTAAACCGGGGGCAAGGCGTTAGGCGTCGGGGCCTGGGCATTGACGTTGACGTCGTCCAGCACCAGCGCTTTGTTGTCGCCCTCGGCGGCGTGAGCGGTGACAGTCAGGGAGCACAGCAGGGCGAGAAGCGTCGGGCGAAACGGGACGGCGAGTCGAGCTGGAGCGGGCATGTAGATACCTGGAGGCGCACGGCCGGTGAGAAAAATAAGGGCGGCGCGGGAACTCCTTGCGCAAATGCGACTCCAGGTGCAAATGATAGGTTTTCTCAGTAACGTTTTGCAATCAGTTTGTCATCACCCTCTCAAAACACACATCACCTGTAGGAGCTGCCGCAGGCTGCGATCTTATGATCTTGTTTTTAAAATCAAAGTCAAAAGATCGCAGCCTGCGGCAGCTCCTACACGGATTGTGTATGGTGGTTTGGGCTTAACGGACTGGATAAAGCTTCATGCACAACTTTCGATTACCGATCACGCTCGCCGCACTGCTGGTGCTCGCCGGTTGCGCAGGACAGCGCAGTCAGGAACCGGTGCCGCGTGCGCCTGCCGAAGTGAAGGCCGAGATCGTGCGGCTGATGCCGGCCAAGACTGCTGATCGCCAAGGCTGGGCCACCGACATCTACGCTGCATTTGCCGCGCAGAACATCAGCCCGACCACGCAGAATCTGTGTTCGGTGCTGGCCGTCGCCGAGCAGGAATCCACCTTCCAGGCCGACCCCACCGTGCCAGGGCTGGGCAAAATCGCCCGCGACGAAATCGATCGCCGTGCCGCCAAAGTGCATATTCCCAGCCTGTTGGTCAGCGGCGCTCTGCAAGTGCGTTCAACCAACGGCAAGACCTACAGCGAGCGCTTGAACGCCGCACGCAGTGAAAAAGAACTCAGTGGCATTTTCGACGACTTCATCGGCCGGGTGCCGATGGGCCGTACGCTGTTCGGTGGCTTCAACCCGGTGCACACCGGCGGGCCGATGCAGGTCAGCATCGAATTTGCCGAGCAGCACGCCAAAGACTATCCGTACCCGGTAGACGGTACGATTCGCCGCGAAGTGTTCAGCCGGCGCGGTGGCATGTACTTCGGTATCGCCCATTTGCTCGGCTATCCGGTGAGTTATCGCGAGCCGCTGTATCGGTTTGCTGACTTCAATGCCGGCTGGTACGCCAGCCGTAATGCCGCTTTCCAGAATGCAGTCAGCCGCGCGTCGGGCATCCCGCTGGCGCTGGATGGCGACCTGATCCGCTACGACTCGATCATGCCCGGCGGCACGGAACTGGCGGTGCGCACCCTCGGCAAGTCATTGGGCATGCGCAACCCGACTATTCGCGATCAGCTGGAGAAGGGCAAAACCCTGGAATTCGAAGAGACCAAGCTCTATCAACGAGTATTCGAACTGGCGGAGAAAGCGGAGGGGAAAAAGCTGCCGCGTGCGGTGTTGCCGGGGATCGTGCTGCAGAGCCCGAAGATCACCCGAAAACTCACGACCGCATGGTTCGCCAAGCGCGTAGATGAACGTTACAAACGTTGCATGGCCAAGGCCGGATAGATCAGACAGACATAAAAAACCCGGCCAAGGGAGCCGGGTTTCTCTGGGTTGTTGCGTTTGCAGCCATCCATTCAGGCAACGCGACGTTCGATCAGACGATCAGAACCACCTTCAGCAACGCGACGTTCGATCAGACTGTCCGAGCCGCGTTCCGCGACCCTGCGGTCGGCCGGGCGAGCGGAGCCACCATCGACAGCGAGGACC
>NZ_VCNJ01000091.1 GCF_005938625.1 Pseudomonas fluorescens | reverse complement strand
GCGGACGATGAGCCGCAAGCGAGTGCGTGAGCAGAAGAACCTGGACGGCACACCCTTCGCCCCACGCAAGGGCGACAGCAAGGGCAAAAAGAAAATGGAAGCCGGCCTGGCCAAGTTGATGGTGGTCACCCGGGTGTCCGCTGATGAAGCGGAGCTGGGCTGGAAAAACGCCCTGACCCGATGGGTCGCCGCGCAGCAGCACAACGGTGCCAGCGAGCGCCGCACCGCCCAGCAGATGCGCCGATGGAACAAGACCCCACCGGGTTTGGCGGCAACCGACAAGCAAGCCAAGCGCTTGCGCCGGTTGGGCTTCCGTGTGCGCCAAGCCGGAAAAAAGACGCTGACCCGGCCGTCAGTGGCGTGGATTCAGGAGCATGTGAATTACGCCAAAGCCGGCCTGTTGATCCGGATCCTCGACGACCAGCGCAGCGAAAGCACCGGCGGGCAAAGCTGGGAAATCACCCTGCCGAAACGCCAGTTCATCGGCGCCGAAACTGAACGCGAAACCAATCTCCTGATTAACCAGGTGTTGCAACAAATCCTAACTTCACCCCGCTAACGAGGCACTGCATGGCACTCGGTCAAGTCACCGTCGACAATCTCAATCTAGGCCAGGGTGCCGTGACAGAGGTTGAGCGTTACTTTCTTTTCATCGGCCCCGCCGCCAAAAACGTCGGCCAGTTCATCCCGCTGAACACCGACAGCGACCTGGACACGGCGCTGGGCATTCCGGCCAGCGACCTTAAAACGCAAATCACTGCGGCACGCCAGAACGGTGGTCAGCGCTGGGCCTGCATCGCGGCCCCGATCGGCCCCGAGGGTGACTGGGCCACCGCGTTGCAGAAAACGCAGCAACAGGGCGTTTCCGTAGAAGCGGTGATTGTTACCAAGCCCGTAGTGAAGGCCGATGAACTGAAGGCCATGCACGACGTTGCCGTTGCGCTGAACAACACCTATGGGCGTCGTGTTTTCTTCCTGGCAAGTACTGCCGGCATCACCGTTGACCAGACCTGGGCGCAATACCTCACCGAGCAAAAAGCATTGGTAGCAGGGGTGGCCGCACCACGCGTTGCAACGGTGCCGCAGCTTCACGGAAATGACCTCGGCGTGCTGGCCGGTCGCTTGGCCAACTCGGCGGTAAGCATCGCTGATAGCCCAATGCGCGTGGCCACCGGCCCGGTGCTGGGACTTGGTCAAGTGCCCACTGATAGCGAGCTGATCCCGCTGCCGTCCGCTGTGCGCAGTGAGCTGGATCGGGCGCGGCTCTCCGTGTCGCAGATCTATCCCGATTACCCGGGCGTGTACTGGGGCGACTGCAACATGTTGGACACCCCGGGCAGCGACTTTCAGGTCGTGGAGTACCTGCGCATCACCGACAAGGCCGCGCGCCTGATTCGTCCGCTGCTGATCCGCCGTGTTGCCGATCGCCGCTTGAACAGCACGCCCAACAGCATGGCGGTGAACACCAACCAACTGATGGCGCCGCTGCGAGCCATGGCCAAGTCAATCAAGTTCGCCGGCGAGGTATTCCCCGGTGACATCGAACCGCCGAAAGACGGCGACCTGGTGCTGGAGTGGCAGAGCAAAACGAAGGTCGCGGCCTACATCAAGCTTAAACCCCTTAACTGCCCGAAAGATCTCACGGCGAACATCGCCCTGGATCTTTCCACTGACAAAGCGGAGTAACGCCCCATGGCAAAAATTGGCGGAAAGAACTTCGACGTGAGCCTGGGCGATATCGCGCTGCACGTCGAAAGCTGCACCCTGGACATCACAGACAACTCGGCCGTGGCCCAAACCCGAGGCGTGCCTGACGGTTACGTCGACGGCGACGTGGCCGCTGCCGGCGAACTGGAGCTGGATAGCTCCAACTTTCAACTGCTGATCGACGCGGCGCGATCGGCGGGCAGCTATCGCGAACTGAAACCGTTCGATGCGGTGTTCTTCGCCAAGGCCGGTGAAGACGAACTGCGTGTGGAGGCGTTCGGCTGCAAGGTGAAAATCTCCAGCCTGTTGTCGATCGACCCGAAGGGTGGTGAGAAGACCAAACACAAGGTGCCTTTCGACGTCACCAGTCCGGATTTTATCCACATCAACGGCGTTCCCTACCTGGCTGCGGCCGAGATCGAGGGGCTTCGGTAATGGTGGATTGGTTCGACCGTGCCCAGGAGCTGGAGCAACGCCAACGTGACCAGGCGATAAAGGCCCAGTTGAGCAAGCCCGTGCCGGTCGGGCCGAGCCTGACCCATTGCCAGGACTGCGACACACCAATCCCGCCGGCGCGCCAGGCGCACGGTGGCATAACCCGGTGCGTCCCGTGCCAGACGGACGTCGAGAAGAGTAAACGCCGATGACCACTGAAACTTCGCGTCTGGGAACGCTGGAGCGGCAACTTGCCGTGATTGAGCACCGCATGAACGAGTTTGAAGGTCGTCACGAAACCGTGCCGACTCGCGTGACCAAGCTTGAGCAGCAATTCGAAAACATGACTGGCCAGCTCAAGGAACTGAACAAAGGCCAGCAGGCGTTGACCCTGGCGGTCAATGTGATCGGCTCGAAGGTCGGGCGCTTGCTGACCATCCTGACGCTGGTTGGCGCCGTCCTGCAGATGGTGGTGCCGGCAATGTTGCGGATGTGGTTCCCATGAGCCTGCGCGGCAGGATCATGGCCGGTGCGATCGCGCTGGCCAGCACGCCGCTGGTGATCTTCCTGGGCACCTGGGAAGGCAACGGCCAGAACACCGTTTACGCGGACAAGCTCGCCGGCGGACTGCCCACGGTTTGCAAAGGCATCACCCGGTTTACGAGCCCGTACCCGGTCGTGGTCGGCGACTACTGGTCGCCCGCCAAGTGCGCCGAGGTGGAGCAGCTGGTGATCCGCAAAACGCAGCTGCAGCTGGCCGAGTGCATCACGAACCCGAACGTGGGACAGACCACGTTCGACGCACTCACCAGTCATGGCCACAACTTCGGCGTGACCAGCACCTGCGCCAGTCGAGCGGTCGCGCTTATCAACGCCGGCCGCATCGCCGAGGGCTGCAAAGCTCTGGCATGGGCGCCGGACGGCAAGACGCCGGTATGGGCCTTTGTGACTGACGCCAAGGGCCAGAAGCGCTTTATTCCGGGCCTGCACAACCGCCGGCTGGCCGAATCCCGGCTGTGTGCGGAGGGCTTGTGATGCTGCGCCAAGCCTTGTTCCTGATCGTGTTGTGCCTGGTCGCCT
>NZ_VCNJ01000090.1 GCF_005938625.1 Pseudomonas fluorescens | reverse complement strand
AGGCGACCAGGCACAACACGACCAGGAACAAGGCTTGGCGCAGCATCACAAGCCCTCCGCACACAGCCGGGATTCGGCCAACCGGCGGTTGTGCAGGCCCGGAATAAAGCGCTTCTGGCCCTTGGCGTCAGTCACAAAGGCCCATACCGGCGTCATGCCGTCCGGCGCCCATGCCAGAGCTTTGCAGCCCTCGGCGATGCGGCCGGCGTTGATAAGCGCGACCGCTCGACTGGCGCAGGTGCTGGTCACACCGAAGTTGTGGCCATGACTGGTGAGTGCGTCGAACGTGGTCTGTCCCACGTTCGGGTTCGTGATGCACTCGGCCAGCTGCAGCTGCGTTTTGCGGATCACCAGCTGCTCCACCTCGGCGCACTTGGCGGGTGACCAGTAGTCGCCGACAACGACCGGGTAAGGGCTGGTAAACCGGGTGATGCCCTTGCAAACCGTGGGCAGTCCGCCGGCGAGCTTGTCCGCGTAAACGGTGTTCTGGCCGTTGCCTTCCCAGGTGCCCAGGAAGATCACCAGCGGCGTGCTGGCCAGCGCGATCGCACCGGCCATGATCCTGCCGCGCAGGCTCATGGGAACCACACGCGCAGCAGTGCCGGCACCACCATCTGCAGGACGGCGCCAACCAGTGTCAGGATGGTCAGCAAGCGCCCGACCTTCGCGCCGATGTCGTTTACCGCGACCGTCAGGGTCTGCTGACCAGCGTTCAATTCCGACAGTTGCCCCGCCATGTGCTCGAACCCTTGCTCCAGTTTGGTCACGCGGGTAGGTACGGTTTCGTGGCGGTCTTCCAGCTCGCTAAGCCGGTGTTCGAATACGGCGAATCTCTGCTCCAGCGTTCCGAGGCGTGCGGCTTCAGTCGTCATCAACGTTTACTCTGCTCAAAGCCCGTTTGGCACGGGACGCACCGCGTTTTACCGCCTGTTGCCTGGCGCGCCGGCGGGATCTCGTTGCCGCAGTCCTCGCAATGGGTCAGGCTCGGCCCGACCGGCACAGACTTCAGCAGCTGGGCTTTGATTGCCTGATCACGTTGGCGCTGCTCCAGTTTTTGGGCGCGGTCGAACCAATCCACCATTAGCGCAGCCCCTCGATCTCGGTAGCGTCGAGGTACGGAACGCCGTTGATGTGGATAAAGTCCGGACTGGTGACGTCGAACGGCACCTTGTGTTTGGTTTTCTCGCCGCCTTTCGGATCGATCGACAACAGGCTGGAGATCTTCACCTTGCAGCCGAAGGCTTCCACGCGCAGTTCCTCGTCTTCGCCGGCCTTGGCGAAAAACACCGAATCGAACGGCTTGAGCTTGCGGAAGCTGCCCGTCGATCGCGCCGCGTCGATCAGCAACTGAAAGTTGGTGCTGTCCAGTTCCAGTTCGCCGGCAGCGGCCACGTCGCCCTCCACGTAGCCGTCAGGCACGCCCCGGGTTTGGGCCACCGCCGAGTTGTCGGTGATGTCCAGGGTGCAGCTCTCGACGTGCAGCGACAGATCGCCCAGGCTCACGTCGAAGTTCTTGCCGCCAATTTTCGCCATGGGGCGTTACTCCGTTTTGTCAGTGGAAAGATCCAGGGCAATGTTCGCCGTGAGGTCTTTCGGGCAGTTGAGGGGTTTGAGCTTGATGTAGGCCGCAACCTTGGTTTTGCTGAGCCATTCCAGCACCAGGTCGCCATCCTTCGGCGGCTCGATGTCACCGGGAAACACCTCGCCGGCGAACTTGACGGACTTGGCCATGGCGCGCAGCGGGGCCATCAGTTGGTTGGTGTTGACCGCCATGCTGTTGGGCGTGCTGTTCAAGCGGCGATCGGCGACACGGCGGATCAGTAGCGGGCGAATCAGGCGCGCGGCCTTGTCGGTGATGCGCAGGTACTCCACGACCTGAAAGTCGCTGTCCGGGGTGTCCAACATGTTGCAGTCGCCCCAGTACACGCCTGGGTAATCCGGATAGATCTGCGACACGGAGAGCCGCGCCCGATCCAGCTCACTGCGCACAGCGGACGGCAGCGGGATCAGCTCGCTATCAGTGGGCACTTGGCCAAGTCCCAGCACCGGGCCGGTGGCCACGCGCATTGGGCTATCAGCGATGCTTACCGCCGAGTTGGCCAAGCGACCGGCCAGCACGCCGAGGTCATTACCGTGAAGCTGCGGCACCATTGCAACGCGTGGTGCGGCCACCCCTGCTACCAATGCTTTTTGCTCGGTGAGGTATTGCGCCCAGGTCTGGTCAACGGTGATGCCGGCAGTACTTGCCAGGAAGAAAACACGACGCCCGTAGGTGTTGTTCAGCGCAACGGCAGCGTCGTGCATGGCCTTCAGTTCATCGGCCTTCACTACGGGCTTGGTAACAATCACCGCTTCTACGGAAACGCCCTGTTGCTGGATTTTCTGCAACGCGGTGGCCCAGTCACCCTCGGGGCCGATCGGGGCCGCGATGCAGGCCCAGCGCTGACCACCGTTCTGGCGTGCCGCAGTGATTTGCGTTTTAAGGTCGCTGGCCGGAATGCCCAGCGCCGTGTCCAGGTCGCTGTCGGTGTTCAGCGGGATTAACTGGCCGACGTTTTTGGCGGCGGGACCAATAAAAAGAAAGTAACGCTCAACCTCTGTCACGGCGCCCTGGCCTAGATTGAGATTGTCGACGGTGACTTGACCGAGTGCCTT
>NZ_VCNJ01000089.1 GCF_005938625.1 Pseudomonas fluorescens | reverse complement strand
CACCGCCACGCTGTTGGGTACATCTTCATAGCTGACGGTGTCGAAGCCGGCACCGCCAATCAGTTGATCGGCGCCATCGCCGCCGATCAACAGATCATTACCTGCCCCACCATTCAAGACATCATTGCCCGCCAAACCACGTATCTGATCATCGCCCGCAGTACCGAGCAGATTATCGGCACCAGCGGTCCCGTTGATTATCGCCATTACATCGTCCTTGTGTTTTTGTGTTGGAAACTACGGTTGAAAAACCAGGTAGAAGCTTCCTGACTTCCATATCGCCATCCAGTGTCATGGCCCAATGAAGCAGGTCGTGCGAAGTTTTGACGCCAAGGTCCTTTGCCAGGCAGGACTGCAACTTCCACACCATAAATTCAGACAAACGGTTAATTGGTGAATGTAAATTTAGTGACACGCATAAAAAAACCGACGCTCAAGGCGTCGGTTTTCAATGCAGCTATCAGATCACATCAAGTCATCTGAATGATGGTCTGCATGATGGTGCTCTGAGTGGAAATAGTCTTGGCGTTCGCCTGATAGTTGCTCTGGCCTTTGATCAGGTCCACAAGCTCGTTGGTCAGGTTAACGTTCGACTCTTCCAGCGAGTTGGAAGCGATCGAACCCAAGGTACCGGTTTCCGGTGCATCGTAGCCCGGGATACCCGAAGCGAAAGTCTCTTTCCAGCTGGTGCCACCGATAGCCTGCAGGCCTTGTTCGTTGGTGAAGCTGGCCAACGCAACCTGGCCGATGGCCTTGCTCTGGTTGTTGCTGAAGTTGGCAAACAAAGTACCGGTGCCGTCGATGGTCAGGTTGGTGATCTGGCCAGTGGCGTAACCGTCCTGAGTCGGAATCGAACGCGCGGTGTCAGCGTTGTACTGAGTGGTCTTGGCCATCGAAATGGTAATACCGGCCGGGTTTGCCGCAGCACCATTAGGTGTAAAGGTGCCGTTGACCACTTTGCCCGGTACCCAACCGGTCAGTTTCAAGTCGCTACTGATGATCGGGTTCGGCGCCGGAGCCGGTAACGTGCTAGGCGTGCTGACTTGCAGCAGGTTGCCGGAACTGTCAAACGTAAGAGTCGAAGCAACCGGATCGACCTTGGTTGGATCGCTACCGGCTGCATCCGGGTTACGGCCATCGACCAGGGTGTACACCTTCCAGGTGTTCTCGCCAGTTTTAACCACGTACTGGTCCATAACATGCGAGTTGCCCTGCGTGTCATAGATCGGAGTGCTAAAGCTCTTCGTGTACGTCTCAAGCTTGCTTGGGTCGAACTTGACGGCGTTGGTGCCGGTATCAACGATCACCGACGCAGTCGAGTTCAAGTTGATGCTCGAAGTCACCAACGAACTCGATTTCGGCGCCAAGTTCGAGGTATCAATCTTCAGGTCGGTCAACACGCCGTTGATGATCTTGCCATTGGCGTCAACACCGTAACCCTGCAGGCGCGAGGTGTAGTCGGTGTTGGTGATGTAACCGGCGTTGTCGACCTTGAACGTACCGGCACGGGTGTAGGACACCGAGCCGTTGTTGCTCATGGTGAAGAAGCCCGAACCGTTGATGCCCATGTCCAGCACGTTACCGGTGTTGTTGATGTCACCTTGGGTGAACTGCTGGGAAACGTTGGCCAGGCGCACGCCGTTACCGATCACTTTGCTGCCGCTACCCAGGCGAGTGGCCGAGTAAACGTCTTCGAATTCTGCACGGGACGATTTGAAACCGGCGGTTGCAACGTTGGCGATGTTGTTGCCGGTCACGTCCAGTTGTTTGTTGGCTGCATAGAGACCGCTAAGGCCGATATTGAAAGACATATTCCACTCCTTTGTGCCGGTTAGTCGGCTCTATATACCAATGGTTTGTACTTTGGACAGGGCAACGGTGCCCTTGCCGGACAGGTTGAGCATCAGTTCGCCGCCGGTCTGGCTGATCGTCACGCTGGTGACCGTGGCCGGCAGGTAGGTCGCCATATCGGTCGAGGTACCATTGATCGATGCGTTGGCCTTGACGGTATAGGTACCGGTCTTGACCACATTGCCGTCCTTGTCCTTGCCGTCCCAGGTGAAGCTCGCGGCGCCTGCGGCACGACTGCCCAGATCGATGGTGCGAACCACCGTGCCGCTGCTGTCGGTAATGCTCACGGTGCCGCCGGCGATCGACGACGGCACGGTGACCGAACCGGTCATGCCTTTGCTCGGATCGTCGAGCTGAACCGAGTTGGTCTGCACGATCACATTGCGGCCCACCAGCGACGAAGCCTGCAAGGCTTGCGACGAGTTGTAGTTGCCGGCCAGCGAACTGACCGTGCTGTTCAGCGTGGTGATGCCTTCCAGGCTACTGAACTGTGCCAACTGGGCAACGAATGCGCTGTTGTCCTGCGGATCGAGCGGGTTCTGGTTTTTCAGCTGGGTGACCAGCAATTGCAGGAACGCGTCCTTGCCCAAGGCCTGGCCGCCGGTCGCGCTGTTAGTGGCCGAAGCAATGCCACCTGTGGTCGAACCGGTCTTTTTCGACGAGTTCGCCAGGATGTCATTCATGCTCAAGCTGCTGGTGGTATCGGAAACACTCATGGCAGTCGCCCCTTATTACTGACCGAGGGTCAGTACCTTCTGCATCATGGTTTTGGCGGTGTTCATCATTTCGGCGTTGGTCTGGAAGGACCGGCTCGCGGAAATCATGTCAGCCATTTCTTCCACCACATTGACGTTCGGGTAGTAGACGTAGCCTTTGGCGTCGGCCGCCGGATGGTTCGGCTCGTAGCGCGCTTCGAGGTTGCTCTGGTCTTCGACCACACCGAGCACCTGTACGCCTTGACCGGCCGCGTCCTGGCTCTGGAACAGCGAATTGCTGCCGCTGTTCTGGCCGCCCTGGAACATGGTGGCGAATACCGGGTGACGGGCGCGATAGGTCTGGTCGATGCTCGACGAGACGGTTTCGGCGTTGGCGATGTTCGAAGCCACGGTGTTCAGACGCGTGGTCTGTGCGCTCATGCCGCTGCCGGCAATGTTGAAAACGCTGGACAGGGACATGAATTACTCTCCGCGCAGGGCTGACACCAGCCCTTTGAATTTGCTGTTGAGCAGGGTGAAGCTGGCCTGGAAGCCGACAGCGTTTTCCGCGTAGTTCGACTGTTCCAGTTGGGCATCCACGGTGTTCTGGTCGATCGAAGGTTGCATCGGTGTGCGATACATCAGCGATTCGTCGCCGTTGCCCAGGCCTTCAGCTTCGATGTGACGGCTGTTGGTCATGTTCAGGGCGATGGTGCCGTTCGCATTTTTCTGGGTCTGTGCTTCAAGCACTTTGGAGAAGTCCAGATCCCGAGCCTTGTAGTTCGGGGTGTCGGCGTTGGCGATGTTGTTGGCCAGCACTTCGGCACGCTGGGCGCGGAAGCCCAATGCCTTTTCGTGAATGCCGAGCGCTTTATCGAAGCTGATGCTCATGTCGGGAACCTTCAGGTGACCGGTTTTTCGTAACTGAGCTTTAGCAAGCGCCGTGCCAAACCATAAAACGCCCGTAAACCGGGGCTTTGCGCGACGCCGGCAAAGCGGCAATGCCAGAAAAGCGGCAACCGGTTTCCGCCGGATGCCGCTTTTCTGCCGCTTCTTCCTGTTAACACCTCCCCCTGTAGGAGCTGCCGAAGGCTCGGGCCGCGATCGGACGATCTTTTGATCTGGTTCTTAAAAAACAAAATCAAAAGATCGCAGCCTTCGGCAGCTCCTACGTGAAGCATGCGGCAAAAAAAAGGAGCCCTTGAGGGCTCCCTTTTTTCCGCATGCTTCACTTCGCCTGGTAAATGATCCCCGGGCTGCACTGCACCATCTGGTAATGATCCGGCAACCCGTTCAGCGCTTCGGAAGCGCCAAGGAACAGATAACCGCCCGGCTTCAACGTACTGTGAATGCGCAACAGGATGTCTTTCTTCACTTCGGCAGAGAAGTAGATCAACACGTTACGGCAGAACACGATGTCGAACTTGCCCAGCGCGGCATAGCTGTCGAGCAGATTGAACGAGCGGAACTCCACGCGGTTCTTGATCGGCGCCTTGATCACCCAACGCCCCGGCCCTTTTGGGTCGAAGTAACGCTGCAGACGTTCCGGCGACAAACCGCGACCGATCGCCAGGCTGTCGTATTCGCCCGTCTTGCAGTTGGTCAGCATAAGGCCGGACAAATCAGTGGCAACGATCTGCACACCCATCTTCAACTGGCCAAGGTTGGTGCGTTCGAACTCGTCGATCGACATCGACAGCGAGTACGGCTCCTGGCCCGACGAGCAAGCGGCCGACCAGATCCGCAGACGCTGGTTGGGGCTGGCCTTGATCGCTTCAGGCAGCACCTTGTTCTTCAAGACTTCAAACGGATAGGTATCCCGAAACCACAGGGTTTCGTTGGTCGTCATGGCATCGACTACCTGCTCGCGCAAACCGCTGCGCGGCTGGGTCTGGATGCGCTGAACCAGCTCACCCAGGGATTTGATGCCTTGCTGCTCCATCAGTTTGTTGAGACGGCTCGAGACCAGGTACTGCTTGTTTTCACCGAGCAAAATGCCACAGGCTTTTTCCAGGAAGACCCGGAACTGTTCGAAATCCAAATTACCCGTAGACAATGATGCCGCCTCTTAAATCGTGTTGACCGCCAGGGACAAAACGCCCCTAGCTGATATCTGCTGCTTTGATCCGGTCGACTACCCGGGATGCCAGGTCATCAGGGCGGAATTTGGCCAGGAAGTCATCAGCACCGACTTTCTTGACCATCGCCTGATTGAATACCCCGGACAACGAAGTATGCAGGATGATATGAAGCTTTTGCATGCGCGGGTCAGCGCGAATCTCGGCCGTCAAAGTGTATCCGTCCATCTCCGGCATCTCGATGTCGGAGATCATCATCAGAAACTCTTCTTCCGGCTTCTTGCCCTCGTCGACCAACTTGCGCAGGTAATCCAGCGCCTGCTTGCCGTCGTTCAGCGCCACCACTTCGACACCGATCGTCTGCAGGCAACGCGTGACCTGCTTGCGCGCCACCGATGAGTCATCGACCGTCAAGACACGCAACGACAGTGCCTTGGTCTGGGTCTCGACATCGACCACGCCCACCGAAATCGCTTCCGGTGTCGGCGCAACTTCCGCCAGCACTTTCTCGACGTCGATGATTTCGACTAACTGATTGTCCACCCGAGTCACAGCGGTCAGGTAATGATCGCGACCCGTGCCCTTGGGCGGTGGATGAATCTCTTCCCAGTTCATGTTGACGATGCGCTCCACCGAGCGGACCAGGAAACCCTGGGTCTTGGTGTTGTACTCCGTGATGATCACGAACGGGTTGTTCTTGTCCTTCAACGCTCCGGAACCGGTGGCCATTGCCAGATCAAGGATCGGAATGGTCGCCCCCCGGATATTTGCCACCCCGCACACGACAGGACTGGACTTGGGCATCAACGTCAGCGACGGGCATTGCAACACTTCCCGCACCTTGAACACGTTGATTCCATAGAGCTGCTGACCGTCAAGACGGAACAACAACAGCTCCAGGCGATTCTGCCCTACCAGTTGCGTGCGCTGGTTCACCGAATCCATTACACCAGCCATGCCCAGACTCCTACACCAACGCCAAGTGTTGTTGCGACGCACATTCATTGCTAAACGGCACGGCGCTTGCTTTTTAACTCGTATGAACGCTCAAACGACATTTTTCCGACGCCTGACATCGCCTCTTCGCAGAGGGCTTTGTACTGCGTGCGCCATTTGCTGCTTTTTCGCTGGCAGCCCTGCCATTGCTGATGCGGTTACCTTGCCTGACATGCTTATCGGCGTCACTCAGGGCTTTCTTGAGTTCACCGTAGAAGACTATCTGGCTACCAGTCAAACGGAAGGCCGCTACGAAATCGAAGTCAACCAGCTCGACCCCCGTATGCGCATGCCTATGTGCGACAAGGAATTGACAGCGACTTTGGAGAGCCCCGCACGTCCGTTGGGCCGGGTTACCGTGAAGGTTCGCTGTGAAGGCGCCTCGCCCTGGACCGTGTTCGTGCCCGCTCAAGTCCGCCTGTTTCGCGAGATTGTGACCACCACGCGTCCGCTCAAACGTGCGGGTATTATCGAACCACAGGACGTGACCCTGCGTGAGCGCGACGTGAGCACGATCAACCAAGGCTTTCTGACCTCGGTAGACGAAGCGATCGGGCAGAAATTAACCCGACCAACGGTAGCCGATCAGGTCATTACCTTGGTTCATCTGGAACAGGCCGAAGTCATTCGCAAGGGCGATCAAGTAGTCATCACTGCGCGCAGCGGCACGCTCGCCGTGCGCATGCCCGGTGAAGCGCTGGCCAATGGCGGTTTGAAAGAACAGATCCGCGTGAAAAACCTCAACTCGCAACGGGTCATCAAGGCGCAAGTCACCGCGCCCGGCCAAGTGGAAGTCGCGATGTAGAAAACTGGCGCTGACCCCGGCTGTTCCCTAAACTGTGCCGCAGCAGGACACGCGCCGGCGCATGCAAGGCTCATTGCAAATGAGCCTAAAGTTTTCCAGGGGATGGCCGAAAACATGGCAAGCGTCCAAATTCCCAGAGGTTTTTATCATGGTCATCGATTTCAGCCGTTTGAACAGCTCCTCGTCACTTACGGGCAGTACACGTACCAGCAACGCCAAGGAAACCGCCGAAACCGGCACCTCCGCGCCGCTGAATACCCAGGCCGAACCGGCCAGTACCGCAAAAAGCGGGGAATCGGTACACCTCAGCAATGAGGCTCAACAGTTGCAGAAGGTCACTGACAAGCTGCGCGATCAACCTGCTGTCGACAAAGCCCGTGTGGCCGAGTTGAAAGCCGCGATTGCCGATGGCAGCTATAAAGTCGACAGCAACCGTGTAGCCAGCAAACTGCTCAACTTCGAAGCCCAGCGCTAGGCCTTTGCCGGCGCGAGGCTTTTGGACGCTTAACACCCAAGGCCAGCCATGCACGACACTAATTTATTGCAACTGATCAACGACGACTTTGCTCCAGCTCAACAATTGCTAGAGTTGTTGCAAACCGAATCTCTCGCTTTGCACGGTCGCGACATGCCCCTGCTGGAAGAAATTCTGGCGCACAAACAGGCATTGATCATTCTGCTTGAACAGCATGGCCGCAAACGCAGCGAAATCCTCGCCAGCCTCAACTTGCCGACCGACCGCAGCGGACTTGCGCAACTGGCTGGCCAGTCGAGCATTGGCGAGCAGTTGTTGACGCAAGGCGATGCATTGACCGATCTGATCGCTCAATGCCAGGCCGCCAACGTCAAGAATGGCCAGTCGATCCAGATCCAGCAGGCCGCCACGGCCAATCAGTTGAAGATCCTCACCGGTGGTGAAGCGCCAGCGCTTTATAACGCCAGCGGTACTTTTGCCAAGCCCGCCGTACCGCGTCCGCTCAGCCAGGCATGAGCCGTTGATGCGCCAGCCCTATCAACCCGCGAAACATGCTGGCAAAATGCTGGCTAGTCGTCATATTTTGTCTGGAGATTGATAAACCGTGTCCAACGCCCTCAGCGCGGATGATGCTCCGCAGCCCCCTAAGGTGCTCACCACGCCACTGGAAATCTCCAGCAACCTGCGCCAGCTGCAAGAAAGCCACGATCCGCTGATCATCACCTTTCACGAGCGCAGCCAGCGCTTCCAGAGCTACCTGATCAAAGTCGACCGCGACAGCGCTTCGATCGCTCTGGACGAGATGATCCCGCGAGATGGCGAACGATTCCTTCTCGCCGGCGAGCCGTTCAAGGTCGAAGGTTTTCATGAAGGCGTGCGCATTGCCTGGGAATGCACCGGCACGCTGAATATCGAGGAATCGGAGGGTGACCGCTTCTACACCGGCGAGCTGCCGACCGAAGTAGTTTACCACCAGCGCCGCAATGCCTTCCGCGCCGCACTGAAACTGACCGATCTGGTCAGCGTTGAGCTGGGCGGCGAAAAGCTCAAGGCGCCGATCAACGGCAAACTGCTGGATATCTCCGCGACCGGCTGCAAGCTGCGTTTCGAAGGCGATATCACCGATCGCCTGCAACTGGGTCAGGTCTATGACCGCCTGATCGCGCCGCCGCTGTTCGGCAACCAGCCAACTTCCGTCGAACTACGCTATTTGCACTTCGAAGAAAAACTCAACATTACTTTTGCCGGCCTGCGTTTCCACAACATCAGTGGTCAGGCAGCGCGCAACGTTGAGCGTTTCGTTTATCAGTTGCAACGTGAAGCACGCCGTTTCGACAAAGACGATATGTGATTCGTAACGGCCAATAAAAAGGGCAGTCCCTGGCGGGACTGCCCTTTTTTATGCACGGTATTTTTTGTTCAGTTCAAGGTCTGCCGCCACTGAGATCTGGCGTGGGCTTGTCGCTACCACTATCCGTTTCAGTTTCTGCCGCAGGCTCTGGTTGCGTATCGGGTTCAGGCTCCGGCTCGGGAGCCGGCGGCGCTTGCACAGGGTCCTGCACCATCTGCTCCTGCACCACTTGCTCATCTACGCGAGGGTCGAGGGCGGCCACCAGCGGTGAGCTGGACATGCTGTCGGGCATGGCCACGTGATGCAGCGGCGCATCGTCGACCTGATGCAGATTGGTCACGGCTTTCGGCCGGATCCGCCACACCAGCACCAGCGCGAAGAAACTGAAAAACGCATACAAACTCTGGCTGCCGAACAACTTCATCAACACGCCCGCAAGCAACGGCCCGATGCTCGCACCGACCCCGTAGGTCACCAACAACATCGCGGTCAGCGACACCCGGCGATCACCCTCTACATGGTCGTTGGAGAACGCCACCGCCAGTGGATACAGGCAGAACTGCACCAGCGAACACAGGAAACCAACCCCGAACAACACCTCCAGCGGGACCTGCGGCAGCACCGCCAACGGCAACGCCGCCACCGCCAGGAACCCGGCAAAGCAGCGAATCAGCAGCGCCCGGTCGTAACGATCGGACAACCAGCCCAGCGGCCACTGCACCAGCAGCCCGGCGAAGATGCAGCTACCCATGAACAGACCGACCTGCTCGGTCGACAGCCCTTGTTGCGAGGCATACAGCGGCGCCAGACCATAGAACGAACCGATAATCAAACCGGCACCGAGCACCGTACTCAGCGACTGCGGCACCCGCTTGATAAAGAAGCGCGGTTCCATCGGCGCCGGATGCAGTGGCGCCGGGTGAATCCTTCGAGTCAATGTCACAGGCACCAGACACAGCGCGAAGCACAGCGCGACCAGCATCAGTAATTCCAGACCCAGCCCCGGATGCATGACCAGAATCAGTTGGCCGAGCACCAGGCCAAGGTACGAAGCAATCATATAACCGCTGAACACCAGACCTCGCTGATTGGCGTCCGCCTGCTCGTTGAGCCAGCTTTCGATCACCATGTATTGGCACATCATGCCCAGACCTACGATGGTCCGCAGCACCAGCCACGCCGGCAGCCAATCGACCAGGCCATGGCCAAGCACCGCCGCCCCGACAATCCCGGCACAGGCAGAATAAGCACGGATATGCCCGACCCGCGCGATCAACCGGTGACCGATCTTGCCGCCCAGCACCAGACCGAAATAGTTGGCTGCCATCAGCGCACCGACCCAGAGGCCGTCGACGTTGTCAGCCGCCAGACGCAAGGCCAGATAAGTGGATAGAAGGCCCGAGCCGATCAACATCATCAGCGAGGCGAAATACAGCGCTCGAAAGGATTTCCAGATTTGGCGCATCGGCGTTCCGAGCGGCTCCTTGCAGTAAAGATCGGACTATCAAAACGATAGTCCGGCGGCGACAGTTCGTCAGGCCTGGGCTGCTAGAACACGCCGTTCCCAGGGAGTGATTTCATCAAAGAAGCTGGTCAACTCCATGGTCTTCGAAGCGATGTAGCCTTCGATGAACTCCTGTCCGAACAGTTCCCTCGCCAATTGGCTACGTTTCAGACGTTCGAGCGCGGCATGCAAAGTACACGGCAGCGAGAGGTTGTCCGGCACTTCGAACTCGCCCTGAATCGCCTCGGTCGGTTCCAGTTCATGCTCGATACCATGCAAACCGGCAGCCAGACTGGCGGCGATCGCCAGATACGGATTGGCATCGGCACCCGGCAGACGATTTTCCACCCGACGAGCAACCGGCGAACTGGCCGGAATTCTCAGCCCAGCGGCACGGTTGTCGTGGGACCAGCACGCGTTGTTGGGCGATGCATAGGGATGGCACAGACGCTGATAGGAATTCACATTGGGTGCAAACAGTGCGGTGAAATCGGCCATGCCTGCCTGTTGACCGCCGATGAAGTGGCGGAACATCGCCGTCGCCTCTCCGTCCGCATCACTGAAGACATTCTTGCCGCTGCCGGTCTCGACGATGCTCTGGTGAATATGCATCGAACTGCCCGGCGTGTGCGCCAGTGGTTTGGCCATGCAGACCACGGTCAGGCCGTGCTTGAGCGCGACTTCCTTGAGCAAGTGTTTGAACAGGAACGTCTGATCAGCCAACAGCAAGGGATCACCGTGCAGCAGATTGATCTCGAACTGGCTGACGCCCATCTCGTGCATGAAGGTATCGCGCGGCAGACCGAGAGCCGCCATGCATTTATAGACTTCGCTGAAGAACGGGCGCAGGCCGTTATTGGAGCTGACGCTGAACGCAGACTGACCATCCTCGCGACGACCGTCGAGGCCAACGGGAGGACGGAACGGTTGCGTCGGATCGCTGTTCGGCGCGAAGACAAAGAATTCCAGCTCGGTCGCCACCACCGGTGCGAGACCGCGGGCGGCGTAACGGGCGATGACCTTTTTGAGCTGACCACGGGTCGACAGGTTGGAGCTTTCGCCAGTCAGTTCATCGGCATCGCAAATGGCCAAGGCACGCGGGTCGTCACTCCATGGCAAGCGATGGATCTGAGTCGGTTCGGCAATCAGGGCGAGATCACCGTCATCGCTGCCGTAAAACCGCGCCGCTGGGTAACCGCCCATGATGCATTGCAGCAGCACGCCACGCGCCAGCTGCAAACGCCGCCCTTCGAGGAAACCCTCCGCGGTCATCACTTTGCCTCGCGGCACGCCATTCAAATCCGGCGTGACACATTCAATCTCATCAATGCCCGTCAATCGCTGTGCGAGTGAACGCTGGCCATCGGTTGTCATGACGCAATCCTTGTTATTGTGCGAGCCGCGAACGGCGACCCGTACAAAATAGGCTTCGGCTGTTCGGAATATCAAGCAGCGTCAAACAAAAACCTGTGTCACGGCAGATAAAGGCTGAACACCCCGCCGCCAAGCGGCCCGCCATTGCGTATTTCGGTGCGCCCTTCGACACCGTTGCGCTGATGCAGCGCCGCGATGCGATTGGCGAAATACAAACCGAGCCCGGTGCTGCCGCTGCTGTGATTGATGCCCTGCACGTAATCGGCCTGACGCTCGAGCATCTCGGCCGGATAACCGTCGCCGTCGTCGTTGATGCTCAGCACCAGTTGCCCGGCTTCGTCACTGACGGTGATCAGTAACGATTCGCGTGCATAACGAATCGCATTGTTGATGCAGTTACCGAGCACCGAGGCAATCAGTTCGCGGTCGAAGAAACCCAACGGACTCAGCGGATCGACCTCGTAGGTGGCGATGATCCCGCGACTCGCGAACACCTCTTGATGCGCCGCCAGTTGCGCCTCGATAAAGTCGTCGAGCTCGTGATAGGCCGGTTGCAGCGGCATCTGGTTGACGCCGAGCTTATACAGCCCGAGCAACTGCACCAGCATGCCGTTGAGGTGGGCAAACTCGAAGTCGATCACGCCCTGCTCCGCGCCTTGACGCTGGGCCTCAGGCAAGCGCGCCAGCCATTGGCTGTGGGCCTGCATGAGCATGGCCAGCGAGTTCTTCATGTCGTGGACGGTGGAGGCAATCACCGTGGAGAAATCCAGAGTTTGCTCGTCGTGGTTCATTCGCCAAACGCCTTGCTTTTCAGCTTCTGATAACGCGCGAAACGCGCGTCGGTGTCGGGCATCAGGCCGACCATTTTCAGGCAGGCCTGACATTCTTCCAGCTCCGCCGACGGCACACTGGTGTCGGTGCCATGCAGCAGCGACTGGGCCATATTCAGCGCGATACTGATGTTCTTCGGTTGCATCTTCAGCGCCTTGCGGAAGACCTCGCGGGCCTCCACCAGGTTGCCGGTTTTGTACACACGCACGCCCTGACGGTTGAGGTCGGCAGCGGCATTGCTGGAGCTGAGAATAGTCGGGTCATCGGTGAGCTTGGCGATGTCTTTCATCACCGCCGGATCATCACCGTAGATTTCCGCACAGCTCTTGAGCATCGAGGTGCCCGCCTCGGCCTGACCGAGCATCTGCAATTGCTTGGCGACCAGCAACGCCGCTTCCGGACTCATGAATTGCTCCATACCATCCAGGCGCATCAACGCTTGCTCGGTAAGCTTGTCGGCGGTCTCGGCATCATTGAGCAGCAGGCTGGTGGCCTTCATCAGTCGTGCGCGAATCTGCAGGCCGGGGTCGCTCGGGTTCTCCTTGGCCACGGCGCTGAGGGTGGTGTTGATCTCCAGCCGCGTGCGCGTGTCGAGACCGCGCTCACTGCCCTTGCTGATTAGCGCGTGAGCCAAGCCGAGATTGCTTTCCGGATCCTTGAACCGCGACTGCGCGCCTTGCGCCACCGCTTGACGATAGGCGCGCGAAGCCGTGTCGAAATCTTCGTTGGCCATCGCCAGTTTGCCGAGCAAGGCTTGGCGACGCACCGCCAGCGGCGACAGGCGAATCGCCTCTTCCAGCACCCGTTGTGCGCCTTTGGTGTCGCCCTCGGCAACCAACACGTCGGCCATGCCGTCGTACAACGACGGCATCATCGGAAACACTTTCAGCGCCTTCTCATAGACGCCTTTGGCTTGCGCCACTTGGCCACGCTTGAACAGCAGCTTGCCCAATCCGGCAAACGCCCACGGCAATGGTCGGTCGGCGATGATGCTGTCGTACAGGCGTTCCAGCGCTTCGTTCTGGTTCATGTCGCGCAGCGCATCGGCGCGATAACGCAGGCACAGCGGCGAATAGCGGATGTCCTGCTTGCACAGGGCGATGCAGGCGTTGAGCACCTCGACCGGTTTGCCACGATCGAGGGCTTGCAGAATCGGTTTGAGCAACGTCTTGCGCTGCTCCAGACGCTCCAGGCGCTGAGCCAGGCCGGAGCGGTTGAACGGCTTGGTCAGGTACGCGTCCGGCTCATGCTCGAGGGCACTGAGCACCATCGCCTGACTGGTCTCGGCGGTGACCATGACAAATACCGCTTCATGGCTGATGAGCTTTTCCAGCATCAGGTCTTCGAGTACCTGCTGACCATTCTTCTTGCCGTCGCCGAGATGGAAATCCTGCAGGATGAAATCGTAGGACTTCTGTGCGCACATCTTCAGCGCCTGCTCACCGGTGTCGGCCGTATCGACGTCCTTGACCCCAAGCTCGCGCAGCATCGAACGCACTGAACTGCGGAAATCCGAGAAATCATCGACGATCAGAAAACTCTTTTGGTGATACGACAGCATCGAAGATTTCCAGGCAATTGAAGTGAGGGCAATTTCAGGCGCGCAGATGATAGCTGGCGGCCAAATGCTATCAAGCGATTTCGCGCGACTTTTAAGTCACCGAATGGGTTATCGGCCAGAAGTGCTGTTCCCTGAAGCCAGCGCTTCAAGATTCCTCGCCCAGCGATTAACCTGCGCGCCGGTTCAACTTTCCACTACAAGGTTTACATCGTGTACAACAAAGGACGCTGCATCACGTCTGTCTGTGCGCTGCTGTTTATACAGCAGGCAATGGCGGCCGGAATGGATTGCACAAAAGCGGCGAATGCCGTTGAAAACACTGTTTGCGCGAACAAGTCGCTGTCTGAACTGGATGCGCAGATGGGCGTGGTTTATCGGGATTTATTCAAAGCCTCTGCCCCCGCACAAGCTGAACTGAAGCGCACTCAACGACTGTGGTTAAAAGCCCGCAATGAATGCGCCGAAGACGTTTCGTGCCTGAGCCAGCATTATCGTGAGCGCCTGCAAGCGTTACGCGCGCAGTGGCAGGCAGCGGTTGCCTATCAACCGGATGACCTCGATGCACTGGCGCTGGACGACCTGCAAAAGCGCATTCAAGCCGCCAGTGAAGATGATCCAGAGTTTGCGCTGGACAGGGCACTCGCCGCGCTCGCCGTCAAAACGACTGCCGGCGGTTTTGACGGCGATGCCAATGAAGATGACTCTTCGATAACGCACTTTCCGACAGCGCAGCCCAAAGGCGTTACTGCCAATGAATGGAGAGCGTTGAGCGCTTCGCGGATCACTGACGCTGCCGAGACCGGCCTGACGTCTTACACCTTGCGGGATCTGGATGACGACGGGCAACGCGATCTGATTGTAAATACTTACGCCGGCGGCACCGGCCTGTTCACTTATGTGGAAACCTGGCGGCGCGACGGCGAACGGTTCGTCAAACGTTCTGTTGAACCCGAAAGTTCGCTGTTCTATACCAACGATCGCGGCGCCAATCAGTCGGTGGACTGGATAAGCCTGCGCGGCAAGACTTACGCGGCTTATCGAAACAGCGAATACGGCGTTGATCGGGTCTACTTGCTCAACCCGCTGAAAATCAACGTCCTGGTGCCTACGGTGACAATCCGTTATCGCTATGAACTCGACGTGCCCGTTCTTCAACACAAAGATGATGGCAACAGCACGTTTGAACTCGAACCCGATCTGCACCGAGCGCTCAATCTGGCAATGGCCAAAGTAAATGAAAGCGCCGCTATCCCATCAAAAGAACCGCTCTGCCCTATTCCGGCTACCGGCGCCGGTGAAAACGATTACTACAGCTTTGGCCCGGCGCATTACAGCATTGAAAAAGTCGCCGACCTGCCGGTCTTCATTGGCAATGATTGTTACATCGGCGCCTTGATCGACTGGTTCGGCAGTTACAGCGAAAAGAATGGTTTGTTCGCGCAACTGGCATTGCGTAAACCGGACAGCGATGACGGCAGCCGTACATACGAAGTCTACGGTCGCCGACACATGACCGAAGTCAGCACTTCAATAGGTAAAGTTGAGCTGAACGAAGGTTAGCCGCGCATCCTGTCTGATATTGAAAATCAATGGTGAAGTCGCGGCTCGCCGTGGCAGTTCGTCATCTGACGGTAATGCAAAAAGCCCCGTAGCAATCTCCATTGCGACGGGGCTTTAGGATAGTCTTCCCAAACTTTATCCCGGAAGAACTTTCCTGCAGGCAAAACAAAACCCCAAC
>NZ_VCNJ01000088.1 GCF_005938625.1 Pseudomonas fluorescens | reverse complement strand
GGGGGTAACCATTTCATTAGTGATCTGTGGCGTTCACAAAACCTGTGGGAGCTGGCTTGCCAGCGATGAGGCCATCAGCATCACCACATAATCATCAGACTGCCGCGAAGCGCTTATCCAGATAATCAATAATCACCTTCGACTCATACATCCACGTCGTCTGGCCATTTTCTTCAATCCGCAGGCAAGGCACCTTGATCCGGCCGCCCTGTTCCAGCAGCGCCTGACGATCCTGTTCATTGTTCTTCGCATCCTTCAGTGTCACCGGCACATTCAAACGGCGCAGCGTACGGCGGGTTTTTACGCAGAACGGGCAGGCGTGGAACTGATACAGCGTCAGATCCTTCGCGGCTGCCTCGACCTGAGCCTGGGCAGCGGCGGGGCGTTTTTTCTTGCCCGGACGGGTGATGAAGTCGATGAAGATAACCAGTTGGCCGAGGCCGACACGAAGCGCTTTGACGAACACGTTGAAAGCCTCACGGTGCAAATTGAGAAAGGCGCGCAGCTTACCCGATTTTTCACGGGCAAAAAAAAACCGGCGATGAATGCCGGTTTTCTTCGTGCTGCGAATTACTTGATCAGGCTGAGAAACTCGCTGCGGGTCGCAGCGTTTTCGCGGAACTCACCGAGCATCACCGAGGTGATCATCGACGAATTCTGCTTCTCGACACCGCGCATCATCATGCACATGTGCTTGGCCTCGATCACCACGGCTACGCCCAGTGCGCCAGTCACTTGCTGGACAGCATCGGCGATCTGACGGCTGAGGTTTTCCTGAATCTGCAGGCGGCGGGCGTACATGTCGACGATCCGCGCGACCTTCGACAGGCCCAGCACTTTGCCGCTCGGGATGTACGCAACATGCGCCTTGCCGATGAATGGCAGCAGGTGGTGTTCGCACAACGAGTACAACTCGATGTCCTTGACCAGCACCATTTCGCTGTTGTCGGAGCTGAACAGGGCACCGTTGGTGACCTCTTCGAGCGTCTGTTCATAACCGCGGCAGAGGTACTTCATGGCTTTGGCGGCACGCTTTGGCGTGTCGAGCAGGCCCTCGCGGGACACGTCCTCGCCCAATTGGCCGAGAATCGCGGTGTAGTTCTGTTCCAGTGTCACAGGGGCTGATTCCATAAGGGTTTCAGAGGGGTACTGTTTCTGTCTGTACCAATTTTGTACCAATCAAGCTGTTTTCGAGCTTACCGAGTTCAACCCAGTCAGTGCTGGAGTTGATCCATCGGGCGTAAGTCGATAGCAACATCTGAACGCTATGACCGAGCTGAGTGGCAATAAACGCAGGGTTCATACCCGCCATGAGGCACATGGTAGCGTATGTGTGTCGGCAGTTGTATTGCCGGCGGGCGCGAATCCCCAATTCGATCAGCGCGGCCTGGAAGAGTTCGTCCGCCACTTCGAATGAGCGCTCAGTTCGCGACAGGTATTTGAATGGCCGAAAATAACCCTCCCCGGAACGCTCACCGACATCCAGCGCGCCAGAGTAGATCTCTCACGTCAGCTATTTTATCGAGTAAAATCCTGAAACGTCATTTTTGCTATGGCAGCAATCGCCATTCTCGCGGCCTCTAATGACCCGCAAAGGTGTCACTGACGCAAAGGCCACAGGTCAACCTTTACCCTGTTGAGAAGCCAGAGAGTTGCTGTGTGTGGAGGCTGAACCTTGGCATTCGCAGGCAAGAAGAGATGGGTGAAAGGTTCATTTAAAACGACGGCCCGAAAGGGCCTTTTGCATTACCTGGATGCGATTTTCGCGCCTGTTAGCCAAAGGAAAATCATGAAAAGTTCAATCAATGATATGGCGTTTACCGAGCGTCGCCGCGTGCCTGTGAGGGCTTTATTGGGCGGTGTTTTATTCTTGGTCATGGCCATCCAGGGATTCCGTATGGAGTCCAATGGAATTGCTGCGCTGCTGCTGGTGTGTTCGTTATGGTACTTGGGCATGGCGTGGCTGAATCGCAACGCTGGTTCGCAAACTTTGATGGTCCTCAAGGACAAGGGCATCTGGTTTTTCAATGCTGATGGGTTAGTCCCTTACACATCGATTGAAGCCACAGAGGTCGAATCGTACAGCGGGATAGCTCAGATGCAACTCAATACGGTACTTCATATCATTGCCGAGAAGGCTGACACTCTGCCGAACTTTAATGACAGCCGGTGGAAGATCTTTTTCAAGATGCCAAGTGCGCGAAAGGGTAAAGGCTTTCGTAAGCATCTTGTAGTGTTCAACTATGGGGGTCTGCGCGACGAAGACGGCAAAAACGTCGACTACGAGAACCTTGAAGAAGAACTCACTTACCGTATCGAAAAGGCTCACCAAGAGGAACACGAGCAGAGCCATTCAGTTTATGTGCCCTCATCGTCAGCAAACGATGCGCTGGCGCCTGTCACTCATTGAATTGCGCTTAATGCGTCGGTCGCTGGCAGTGGGTGCAAAGCCGACTGCCGAAAGATGCCGTTCAGCTGCGCCATTCGAACAGCTTCAGCAAAGTAAAAGCCCCGCATCGTGACTAACGATGCGGGGCTTCAGATGGGGCGGATTATTCGTCGCGGCCTTCCATCATGGTGCGTTTGAGCATCACATAAACCGCGCCGGCACCGCCGTGTCTGGCCTGGCACGAGCAGAAACCCAGCACCTGCGCATGTTGACGCAGCCAAGTGTTGACGTGGCTTTTGATCATCGGCCGCTTGCCGTCCAGGCGTACAGCCTTGCCGTGAGTAACACGCACACAGCGGATTTCGAATTTGGTCGCTTCGGCAAGAAACGCCCAAAGGGTTTCGCGGGCCTTCTCTACGCTCATGCCATGCAGGTCAAGGCTGCCTTCGAACGGAATCTGACCGACCTTGAGCTTGCGCATCTGACTTTCCTGCACGCCGTCACGCGCCCACATCAACTCGTCTTCCGGGCCGACGTCGATCACAAACTGATCGGACAGACCATCAACGGTAGCGGTGTCGGTGCGCACGGTGGCGGACTGGCGCAGCTTGGCAATCTGTGCGCGGTCAGCCTTGGGTTTGCCGGTGTCGGCGCGGTCGTGCTTGATCGGCTTGACGCCTTGGATCGCACTTTTGAACAGAGAAAAATCGTCGTCTTGCATGTCAGCCTCCGCGAAGGGCGGCCAGTTTACCCAAGTCGAAACAAAACGGCCCGGCAAAAAGCCAGGCCGGTGCGTCAGTCGTGTTTTTTCATCAGGTGAGGGGACATGTTCAGTTCCCGCGATTGCCGTGCGCGACGGCGGCAGCGACGCCACAGGGCGACACCGAAATACAGAAACAGCAAACCGACCGCCAGAATGATCGCCGAGCCCATCGGCGTAGCGTTCAAGTCACCGAGTGCCGGTGGGCGCCCAAGCAGGCTGGCCGCCCCGGCCATCGCCAGCAGCACGCCGAACGTGGCCAGAATGGCCGCGATCGCTGCGCCGAAACGAAAACGCCAGTTGCTTTGGCCTTTGGGCCGCAAGCGGCGTGCGTCAAATCCATCGGATAACTTCATTCCGACCTTCCTCAATGGGTATCGGCCCTTCGACCGGGAGTTGACCGGGTTGTTCCTGAGGCTATGGCATTTGCGGCAAATGAGAGGATTTTGCGGATGAGCGGCGCCGTGAGCCGCTCATCTGAAGTGGATCTGCGCAGATCAGATCAGGTCTTGAGTCAGTGCGAGGGTGGCGAAGTTATCCGCCATGATCGCCATTTCAGCTTCCTGCACCACGGCAGCGTTGAGCACGCGGCCCTTGAACGGCAGATCGCGAGTGGCGCAGGCGTCTTCGACCAAGGTGCAGCGGAAACCCAGGTTTTTCGCCGCACGCACGGTGGTGCTGACGCTGGAATGGCTCATGAAACCGCAGACGATCAAGTCCAGCGAGCCAAGGTTTTGCAGACGATCGAGCAACTCGGTGCCGTGGAAGGCGCTCGGCAGCAGTTTGCCGATGATGGTTTCATCACCTTGTGGCTCGAGGCCCGGGATGAACTCGCCGCGTTCGCCCTGCGGGTCGAACAGGCCACCGACGGTGCCGAGATGACGCACGTGCACGATCGGCCGACCGGCTGCACGGGCTGCGGCAACCACTTGTTTGATGTTCGCGACGGCCGCGTCCATGCCGCTCAGGGCCAGCGGGCCACTGAGATATTCTTTCTGGGCATCGATGATGACCACGGTGGCATGGCTCAGTGTGGCCGCTGCGTAACCGCGACCGCTGAGTTGAAACATCGTTTTTGGAACGGACATTCTGGGGCTCCTTGGGGTGGGGCTTTTGCGACATTGTCCTCTGGCTGAGCGGTTCTGTGAATCGCTACCATCGTAGGCACCGTCGTTATTGGCCTGCAGCCTTGTCAAGTTACACGTTCTGTTCAATAGCCGATGCAAAAAACAGAAAACTCCTACTGTCGGCGCGATGTTTTTCCTGCGTCGTCGTCACGCGTTTTGGCTGGTAGAATCGCCAGTCGTTTTTTCTGGAGTTCTGCGCCGTGATCACTTCCCGACTTCGTACCCTGCGTGACCATATCCGTTGGGCCGTCAGCCGCTTCCATGGGGAGGATCTGTTTTTCGGCCATGGCACCGACAATGCCTGGGACGAAGCCCGGCAACTCGTGCTCGGTGCGTTGCACCTGCCGTGGGAAATCGCCGACAGCTACCTCGATTGCGCGCTCGAAGACGACGAGTTGGTCAACCTGCAACGACTGCTCAAGCGCCGCATCGAAGAACGCATTCCGACCGCTTACCTGTTGGGTGAGGCGTGGTTCTGCGGCATGTCGTTCATCGTTGACGAGCGCGTGTTGATCCCGCGTTCGCCGATTGGCGAACTGATCGAAAACCGCTTCGCCCCGTGGATCGGCACCGAACCTGCGCGGATTCTCGACCTCTGCACCGGCTCCGGTTGCATCGGTATCGCCTGCGCTTACGAGTTCCAGAACGCCGAGGTGGTGCTGGCCGATCTGTCGTTCGAAGCGCTGGAAGTGGCCAACCAGAACATCGAGCGCCATGGCGTCGATGAGCGCGTCTACACCGTGCAGGGAGATGGTTTTGATGGTTTGCCGGGTCAGCGTTTCGACCTGATCGTGTCGAACCCGCCTTATGTGGATGCGGAAGATTTCGCGGACATGCCGGACGAATATCAGCATGAACCAGAGCTGGGTCTGGCGTGTGGCGATGATGGTTTGAATCTGGTTCGGCGGATGCTCGCTGAAGCGGCGGACCACCTGACCGAGAAGGGCTTGCTGATTGTCGAAGTGGGTAACAGCCAGGTGCACGTTGACGCGTTGTACCCGGAAGTCGATTTTGCCTGGCTGGAATTCGAACGTGGCGGGCATGGCGTGTTCATGCTGACGGCGGAGCAGTGCCGCGATCATCAGGCACTTTTCGCTTCCCGCGTCTAATCGGCCGATCGTTCCCACGCTCTGCGTGGGAATGCCTCAATGGACGCTCTGCGTCCGCTGTTGGGACGCGGAGCGTCCCGGGCTGCATTCCCACGCGGAGCGTGGGAACGATCAGCCATCAGCGGTGCGTGGCAATCCAGATCAACAACCCTGCCTGAAACACCGCAAACGCCACCAGACACGTAATCGTGAAACGCAGCCCGGCGTCTTCACGCTTGAACTTGCTGACCTTGTCTTCCTGCTTCTTCAGCTTCACTTCCTGCTCGGCCAGATTCTGCTCGGCCTGCTGAAGCATCTGCGCCGCTTCAAGAATCTCGACGATCTGCAGCTTTTCGCTGTTCCAGTCGCCGAGCAAATCGCCAACCTGCACTTCCTTGACGCTGCCCTTCAAATGCTGGGCATCGGCGTACACCACATCAAAGCCGTGCACGCGCAGGAAATGATCGCGACGCAGACGCGTGTCTTCGTTCAGCGCGTCCTTGTTGTTCAAGTCCATGCCGTCGACGGTGTAGGTCGGCCAGCGCTTTTTCGCCCAATTGATGCCTTGCGCGGCCATGTAACGGCCGATGCCACGGTTCATCGGTTCGATCTGCAGGCCGCTGTCCGGGCCGAAGTGCACACGCTTGATCGTGTGATCAACCCACACATCCAGTTGATTCTGCTCTTTGCGCACACGCTGGCCGGGCAGTTTGATCGCCATGCGCATCAGGCTTTTTTCTTTGCTGATGCGCTCGGCATAGCCGAATTCGACGAAGCGCAAGGGGCGGCCGCCAGTGTTGCGGTCGGTCTGCAGTGGGGCCAGGCGGAGCATCTTGTGGTGCTCGACGTGGACATCCGCCCACGGCAGCTCGACCGCTGGCGGTGCGTCTTTTTCAGCGGTGGTGTCGGGTGAAGTCTGGGTATCAGTCATAACGGCGAGATCCTGTCCAAGCCCTGCTTGTCGCCAGCCGTTGCGCTGGCGACAAAGGCTTATCGGCCGTTTTTTGCAGGACTAGAGGGCAAACAACCGTTAACGGGTGCGAAGTCCGTCAATAAACTCGATGATTTTTGCGCCGAGTTCGGCGGCCAGCGGCAAATTAGGGTCCTTGTACGAGGCCAATTGCCGCTTCATATCGTTGTGCACGATGCGCATGACGTGGTTCATGCCATCGATCACCGCCAGTTCGGCGTCGGGTTTGGCGGATTTCAGCGCCTGCGCATCGCCAACGCCGACCTGCATGTCGTTGCTGCCCTGAACAATCAGCGCCGGCATCTGCAATTGCGCGAACGCTTTTGCCGGATCCTGACGGAACAGTGAAATCAGATACGGCTGCACGCTCGGGCGGAAAATCACCTGCAACGGTTGCGGCACATTGTCATCGGTGTGGCCGGCCTTGAGGCTGTCGAGTAGTTCATTACTGCGCAGCATCAGCGGCGGCGGCAGGCTGCGGGCCAGTTGCTCGCGGATCACCTGATCGACCGGGCGGGCACTGCCGGACAGGGAAATCACCGCCGCCGCATCGACTTTCGGCGCGGCGAGGCTGGCAATCAGTGCGCCTTCACTGTGGCCGAGCAGGATCAGTTTGCCGAAACGCGGATCGGCCTTGAGCTTTTGCCCCCACGCCACCGCATCCGCCGCGTAGGCCTCTACCGACAAATTGCGCTCATCGGGCGTCGCCGCAAGGCTCGCCGCAACACCGCGTTTGTCGTAGCGCACGCTGGCGATGTTGTGTTTGGCCAACACCCACGCCAGGCGTTTGAGGCTGTCGTTGCGTCCGCCGTCGGGGTTGTTTCCGTCACGGTCCGTAGGACCTGAGCCAGAAATAATCAGGACAACCGGCACCGGGTTGTCAGATTTTGGCAGCAGCAGCGAACCGAAAAGTTCGCCAGTGCCGGTATCCAAAGTGACCGGGCGTTGTAGGACCGTCGCTTGGGCAAAGCCCGTAAACAGGGTAAGACTCAAGATCAAAACTCGCAGCATCATCACGCCATCATTCGCCAAGGTGCCGGTTGGACTCGCCAGCACCACTAAGGTTCGAGGATGAACTACTCGGTTAGCCTGCGTATACTGGCGCGCATCACGAATTTGGGTTTGATTTCACGGAGCGTCCTGCATGTCCGGCAATACCTACGGCAAGTTGTTCACTGTCACCACCGCTGGCGAGAGCCATGGTCCGGCGTTGGTCGCCATTGTCGACGGCTGCCCGCCGGGCCTGGAGATCTCCCTCGAAGACCTGCAGCGCGACCTCGATCGCCGCAAGCCGGGCACCAGCCGCCACACCACCCAGCGTCAGGAAGCCGACGAAGTCGAAATCCTCTCCGGCGTGTTCGAAGGGCGCACCACCGGTTGCTCGATCGGCCTGCTGATCCGCAACACCGACCAGAAGTCCAAGGACTACTCGGCGATTAAGGATCTGTTTCGCCCGGCCCACGCCGACTACACCTACCACCACAAATACGGTGAGCGCGACTACCGTGGCGGTGGCCGTAGCTCGGCGCGCGAAACCGCGATGCGCGTGGCGGCCGGTGCGATTGCCAAGAAATATCTGGCCAGCCAGGGCATCGTCATCCGCGGCTACATGAGCCAGCTCGGCCCGATCGAAATCCCGTTCAAGACCTGGGATTCGGTGGAAGAGAACGCATTCTTCAGCCCGGATCCGGAAAAAGTGCCGGAGCTGGAAGCCTACATGGACCAATTGCGTCGCGACCAGGACTCGGTCGGCGCAAAAATCACCGTGGTTGCCGAAGGCGTGATGCCCGGTCTGGGCGAGCCGATTTTCGACCGTCTCGACGCCGAACTGGCCCACGCGCTGATGAGCATCAACGCGGTAAAAGGCGTGGAAATCGGTGCCGGATTCGCTTCGGTTGCCCAGCGCGGCACCGAGCACCGCGATGAAATGACTCCGGAAGGTTTCCTCAGCAACAATGCGGGCGGCATCCTCGGCGGCATCTCGTCCGGTCAGCCGATTGTTGCCCATTTGGCGCTGAAACCAACGTCGAGCATCACCACCCCGGGCCGTTCGATCGATATCCACGGCAATCCGGTGGATGTGATCACCAAGGGCCGTCACGACCCATGCGTCGGCATCCGCGCCACGCCGATTGCCGAAGCGATGATGGCCATTGTGCTGATGGATCACCTGCTGCGTCACCGTGGGCAGAACGCCGATGTGCGCGTGAGCACGCCGGTGCTGGGTCAGCTTTGATGGCAGGCCTTAAAGCCGTCGCGGCATAACCGGCGTGACGGCGCTCCCTTACTGGCGACTGTCCAGTTTCTATCTGTTCTACTTCGCCTTGCTCGGGTCGACAGCGCCGTTTCTGGCGCTGTACTTCGATCACCTCGGCTTCAGTCCGGCGCGGATCGGTGAACTGGTCGCCATTCCGATGCTGATGCGCTGCGTGGCGCCGAACATCTGGGGCTGGCTCGGCGATTACACCGGCAAACGTCTGGCCATCGTGCGCTTTGGCGCGGTGTGTACGCTGCTGACGTTTTCCCTGATTTTCATCAGCAAGACCTACGCCTGGCTGGCGATGGTCATGGCGTTGCACGCGTTCTTCTGGCACGCGGTACTGCCGCAGTTCGAAGTCATCACCTTGGCGCATTTGCAGGGGCAGACCTCACGTTACAGCCAGATTCGCCTGTGGGGCTCGATCGGTTTCATCATCACCGTGGTCGTACTGGGCCGGCTGTTCGAATGGCTCAGCCTCGACATCTACCCGGCGGCGCTGGTGCTGATCATGGCCGGCATCGTCCTCAGCAGTTTGTGGGTGCCAAACGCGCAACCGCCGCAGGGCAATCGGCCGAACGGCGAGGGTTTCCTCAAGCAACTGCGCAATCCCGGCGTGCTGGCGTTTTATGGCTGCGTGGCGCTGATGCAAATGAGCCACGGCCCGTATTACACCTTTCTGACCCTGCACCTTGAACGACTCGGCTACACACGCGGCACCATCGGTATGCTCTGGGCCGTGGGTGTGGTCGCCGAGGTGCTGATGTTCATGGCGATGAGCCGGATTCTCGCGCGGTTTTCCCTGCGTCGCGTATTGATGGCGAGTTTTCTGCTGGCGGCATTGCGCTGGTTGCTGCTAGGTTCGTTCGCCGAGTTTCTCTGGGTGCTGTTGTTCGCGCAGATTCTGCACGCAGCCACCTTCGGCAGTTTTCACGCCGCTGCCATCGCTTTCGTGCAACGTAGTTTCGGCGCGCGTCAGCAAGGGCAGGGCCAGGCGTTGTACGCAGCACTGGCCGGCACTGGCGGTGCGCTCGGCGCGTTGTATTCCGGTTACAGCTGGAATGCCCTCGGCGCAACATTGACCTTTAGTATTGCCAGTCTCGCAGCGCTCGCTGCTGCCGTTATCATCGCCACACGTATGCAAGAGGACAGGCCATGAGCCTTACGCGTGAACAACTCGCCCAGCAAATCGTCGACGCCGGGCGTTTTCTGTATGGTCGCGGCTGGTCGCCGGCCACCAGCAGCAACTACTCGACGCGCCTGTCGCCGAGCGAAGCGCTGCTGACCGTGTCCGGCAAGCACAAGGGCCAGTTGGGTCTGGACGATGTGCTCGCCACCGACCTTTGCGGCAACAGCCTGGAGGCGGGTAAAAAACCGTCCGCCGAAACCCTGCTGCACACCCAGCTCTATAGCTGGCGGCCGGAGATCGGCGCAGTGCTGCACACCCATTCGGTCAACGCCACGGTGCTGTCGCGCCTGACGCCGGAAAACTTTATCGAATTCGAAGACTACGAACTGCAGAAAGCCTTCAGCGGCATCTCGACCCATGAATCGCGAGTGCGCGTGCCGATTTTCGACAACGATCAGGACATTGCGCGCCTCGCCGCCAAGGTGCAGCCTTGGCTCGACGCCCACCCTGATTGCGTCGGCTATCTGATTCGCGGCCACGGCCTCTACACCTGGGGCGCGCAAATGAACGACGCGCTGCGGCAGATCGAGGCCTTTGAATTTCTGTTTGAATGCGAGTTGAAAACCCGCAGCGTCATGAACCGCCAAGGCTGACTTCACCGGAAGTAGCCCATTTGCCTGATGAAATGCTGTGCCCGACCGGTCTGCAAGAACCGGACGGCAAGGCCGATACCGAGGAATTGCCCCAATGAGCAGCCTGTCCGTCTATCACGTCTCAAGCCCCGACATTCCCAACAAAGTGCTGACCCACTTTGAAGACATCGCCTCGACCCTGGCCGAGCAGGGCGTGCGCTTCGACCGCTGGCAAGCCGCCGCGAAGATTCAGCCCGGCGCCACCCAGGAAGAAGTGATCAGCGCTTATAAAGAGCAGATCGACAAGCTGATGACCGAGCGCGGTTACATCACTGTCGACGTGATCAGCCTGAACAGCGATCACCCGCAAAAAGCCGAATTGCGCGCCAAGTTCCTCGAAGAACATCGCCATGGCGAAGACGAAGTCAGATTTTTCGTCGCCGGCCGTGGCCTGTTTACCTTACACATCGACGATTACGTCTACGCCGTACTCTGCGAGAAGAACGATCTAATCTCGGTTCCGGCCGGCACCAGACACTGGTTCGACATGGGCGAGCATCCGCACTTCGTGGCGATTCGCCTGTTCAACAACCCTGAAGGCTGGGTTGCCAACTTCACCGGCGAAGACATCGCCGGCCGTTTCCCGCGTCTGGAGGACTGATTCGATGTCGATCAAAGCCATTGTCACCGACATTGAAGGCACCACCAGCGCGGTGAGTTTCGTCTTCGACGTGCTGTTTCCGTATGCCGCTAAACACCTGCCGGATTTCGTCCGCCAGAACGCCGAACGCGCCGATGTTGCCGAGCAACTCGACGCTGTGCGCCGTGACAGCAATGCACCGCAAGCCGATGTTGAGCGGGTTGTTGAAATTCTGTTGAGCTGGATCGAGGAAGATCGCAAAGCCACGCCGCTCAAAGCTTTGCAGGGCATGGTCTGGGCCCAGGGTTATCACGCCGGGCAGTTGAAAGGGCATGTTTACCCGGATGCCGTTGAAGCGCTAAAACGCTGGCATGCGGCGGGTTATCAACTGTTTGTGTACTCGTCGGGATCGATTCAGGCGCAGAAGCTGATTTTCGGCTGCTCGGAGGCGGGGGATCTGACGCCGTTGTTCAGCGGGTATTTCGACACCACCTCGGGACCCAAGCGTGAGGCGCAGTCTTACACCAACATTCAGCAAGCGATCGGTGTTGAAGCGGGGGAGATTCTGTTTCTCTCGGACATCGTCGAAGAACTCGACGCCGCACAAGCGGCAGGCCTGCAAACATGTGGCCTGGCTCGTGAAGGCGGGGAGTTGGGCAGCCACATCACCGTCGACACCTTTACCGGCATAGAACCCGAAGCCTTCTAATCACACTCGATCCCTGTAGGAGCTGCGGAACGCTGCGATCTTTTGATCTGTTTTTAGAATCAGGATCAAAAGATCGCAGCGTTCCGCAGCTCCTACAAAGAGTTAGCGATCACAGTTGAGATGGAGATCGCGATAGAGATCGCGCACAAAAAAACAGGCCGTGAAGCGCATGCTCCACGGCCTGTTTTGTTTAAAGCGTTTTAAAAATTACAGCGAGTGATACGTCGGCAGAGCAAAACGCTGCTGGCTCTGCAGCATGGCAATTTGCGGCAGCTCACTGGCTTGTTCTGCCAGGTCACGACGAATGGCACTGATTGCCCACGACAGTTGGTCGCCGGCATGCAGTTGTTGATAAGTCAGTGCGCGCTTAAACACTTTGCCGTCGCTGCTGCGCAGAGTCAGCAGGATCCCGCCATCGGGACGTGGCGCAGTGGTGACGTCGAAGTTGGAGAACAGGGAGGTAAATTTTTCTTGGATCAGGCTCATGTCTTTCAGCTCCGTATGCACTTGAATGGCAAGCATGCAGAGGAGGTTGCAGAGTTTGTGCCAGCATTTGATTAAAAAAATATCCTTATAAATCAATAGCTTGAAAATTATGATTTTTGAAGGCGTCGTGCAATCTGCATGAGTGGCCATCGTGCATCCTGCATTTTGCGGGATCGTGATCATTTCTACGGAACCAAACGCTGAGCCGGCGATCAGCTCCGCGCCCGCCACGTCAGCGGATACAAAACATTGCAAAAACCGCGTGTACAGCGTGAGAAGCGCTGACGTATTTTCGATCTCGAACCGCGCTCGAACGCGTCGGTTGCTTTAAGCCAAAGCCCGAAAAATAAAAACATCGACCTGCACGCCAAGGTCGGACGGGGAGCTTTTATGAGCCACGCGCCAAGCGACACGATTACCTGGGGCATGATGCTCCGCAAACTGCCAATGATTGCCAAAGCCATCCCGCGGGTGGTCAAGGGCATGAAGGTGGCCAATGTCACGGATCCGACCCAAAGCTGTGGCCTTGGCTGGACATTTGAGCAAGCGACGTTGCGCAATCCCGAGGGGCCGGCGTTGTTGCAGGGCGATGTATTGTTGACCTATTCGCAGGTCAATCAGTGGGCCAACCGCATTGCCCACTATCTGAGTGCGCAGGGCATCGGCAAGGGCGACGTGGTCGCGGTGTTTATCGAAAACCGCCCGGAATTGCTGGTGACCATTCTGGCGCTGGCCAAGGTCGGCGCGGTCAGCGCGCTGCTCAATACCTCACAAACCCGCGACACATTGATCCACAGCGTGAATCTGGTAGCGCCGGTGGCGATTGTGGTGGGCGAGGAACTGGTACCAGCTTATGCGGCGATTCGCGACCAAGTGGCGATTACCGCGCCGCGCACCTGGTTCGTCGCCGATCAGGACACCTACAGCCATCCGGGCATTGCGCCCGACGGCTACGTCAACCTGATCAGCGCCAGTGCCGACGCCGCCAGTGACAATCCGCCGAGCAGCCAGCAGATCTTTTTCGATGATCCGTGTTTCTACATCTACACCTCCGGCACCACCGGCCTGCCCAAGGCCGGGGTGTTCAAGCACGGGCGCTGGATGCGCAGCTCCGCCAGTTTCGGCATGATCGCCCTCGACATGGGCCCCGACGACGTCGTCTATTGCACCTTGCCGCTGTACCACGCCACCGGCCTCTGCGTGTGCTGGGGCTCGGCGGTCAACGGCGCTTCAGGCTTCGCGATTCGGCGTAAATTCAGCGCCAGTCAGTTCTGGAACGACGTGCGCCGATATCGCGCCACCACCATTGGTTACGTCGGCGAGTTGTGCCGCTATCTGGTCGATCAACCGGCCAGCGCCGACGACAACCGTCACGAGGTGCGCAAGATGATCGGCAACGGCTTGCGTCCCGGCGCGTGGGCCGAGTTCAAGACGCGCTTCGCCGTCGACCACATCTGTGAACTGTATGCGGCGAGCGACGGCAACATCGGTTTTACCAATATCCTCAATTTCGACAACACCATTGGCTTCTCGCTGATGGCCTGGGAGCTGGTGGCCTACGATCATGACAGCGGTGAACCGCTGCGCAGCGCCGACGGTTTCATGAGCAAGGTTGGCAAAGGCGAGCAGGGCTTGCTGCTGGCGCGGATTGACGAGAAGGCGCCGCTGGACGGCTACACCGATCCGCAGAAAACCGCCAAGGTCGTGCTGCACGACGTGTTTACCAAGGGTGACCGTTTCTTCAACACCGGTGATCTGCTGCGCAACATCGGTTTTGGCCACGCACAATTTGTTGATCGGCTCGGTGATACGTATCGCTGGAAGGGCGAAAACGTCTCGACTACTGAAGTCGAAAACCTGTTGCTGCAACACCCGCACATCTCCGAAGCGGTGGCCTATGGCGTGGAAATTCGCAACACCAACGGCCGTGCCGGGATGGCGGCGATCACGCCTGCGGAATCCCTCGCGACGCTGGATTTCGCCGAGTTGCTGACCTTTGCCCGGGAGCGTATGCCGGCCTATGCCGTGCCATTGTTCCTGAGAGTGAAGGTCAAAATGGAAACCACTGGCACCTTCAAATATCAGAAAACCCGACTGAAAAATGAAGGCTTCGACCCCGGTCAGACAGGCGATGATCCGATCTACGCATGGCTGCCCGGAACGCAGACTTATGTTCGGGTCACTGACGACGTATTGGCCGAAATTCATCAGGGCAAACATCGTTATTGAATCTGGCTATGGGCCGGCTTGAGAAAAAGGGGGTGACAGCCACGGCCTCGCTCGGGAAACTGTCGGCTTTCCGATTGACCGAAAGTGGAGTTGCCCCATGTCCGACCAAAGCCGCCAGATGACCCCTGAAGAAGCTGCCGAATTCACCGAGCAGGTTTTCAACAAGGCGCGCGACGGTGATGCCGAGATGCTTGATCGTCTGGTCACGGCCGGTTTGCCGGTGAACCTGAAAAACAGCAAGGGCGACACCCTGTTGATGCTGGCCAGCTATTACGGCCATGTGGATGCGGTGCAAGTGCTGCTTAAACACAAAGCCGATCCGGAAATGCGCAATGGCAACGGCCAGAGTCCGATTGCCGGTGCCGCATTCAAAGGTGACCTGGCGGTGGTCAAGGCGTTGGTCGAGGCGGGTGCCGAGATTGAAGGCTCGTCGTTTGACGGGCGTACGGCGCTGATGATGGCAGCGATGTTCAACCGTGTTGAAATCGTTGAATACCTGATCAGCAAAGGCGCCAACGCGCAGGCCAAGGATGCCAATGGCGTGACGGCGCTCGACGCGGCGCGCACCATGGGCGCAGTCGATACCACTGCGCAGCTGGAAAAGTTGTTGGCCTGATAAGGTCAAAAGATCGCAGCCTGCGGCAGCTCCTACAATAATTGCGTTCGTGGCCCATTTCGCGGTCGAACGCTGAACTTGCAGGAGTTGCCGCAGGCTGCGATCTTTTGCTTTGTGCGCTATCCTCCGCGCCCTCGAAATTCACCTTCGCCACAGGATCCGCCCTCATGAAAGCCGCACTCGTCGAACTCATCAGCAAAATCAGCTCCGGCTGCATGGGCGAGGACGAGATCCTGAAAGTCGCCGACGAAGCGGCACAGGCCTACGCCGATGCCGATGCCTTTCTGGCAGCCAATCCGGACATCAACTACGACGACACCTTCCCGATCCCGTTGGGTGAGTGGGTCGTAGTCGGTAGCCTGCCGGAAACCGTGCTGTTCCAGGCCGACACCTACGTTGACCTGTTCGCGCAGATCGTTGCCTCTTTTGGCCCGGGCGTTGATTTCAACCTCAAACCCAAGCAACTGGCCAAGACCGAAGCACTGGTCGCGCTCAACCGCATCCAGGTGCAAATGAGCAGCATGAACAAGGAAAACGGTGGTTACACACTGATGAACTTCAGCCAGTTGCTCGACGACGAACTGCAAATGGTGCTGGTCTACGGCAACGACGTGCCTCGGGTGCTGGAACTGTGCGCCGAAGTCGGCATCGCCGCCGCACCCTCGCTCGAAGCCCTGAAGATCGCCGTTCACGTCTGAGTGCAATAAAAGGGAACCCTGCGCGCGACCGTCTATCCTAAAAGTGCATGCCACTATTCTGGAGCGACACCATGGGTTCCACGTTCAACGGTCTGATTGGCCTGATCATCCTTGCCCTCGACATCTGGGCCATCATCAATGTGCTGAAAAGCGGCGCGACCACCGGGATGAAAATCGTCTGGGTGCTGCTGATCATCCTCCTGCCAGTGCTGGGCCTGATCATCTGGGCGATTGCCGGGCCGCGGGGTAACGTGCGGATCTGAATCACATAACACCGCGATACCCCTGTAGGAGCTGCCGAAGGCTGCGATCTTTTGATGTTGATTGTAAAAACAAGATGAAAAGATCGCAGCCTTCGGCAGCTCCTACAGGGATTGTGGTTGTGAGGTTCGACCTGTCATCTTCGGCAACGTAGAATGCGCGCCTTTCCCGGGCGATCGTCTCCTCGATCGGCGCCCGCGCATTCATCGGAGCACTTGACCATGACCGTCACCAAAACCAGCGAGTACCTGGAAACCCTCTACGAAGGCTACGGCCAGCGTTTTCGCATGGAAAAACTGCTGCACGAAGTGCGCACCGAACACCAGCACCTGGTGATCTTCCAGAACCCGCGCATGGGTCGCGTGATGGCGCTGGACGGCGTGATCCAGACCACCGAAGCCGACGAATTCATCTACCACGAAATGCTCACCCACGTGCCGATCCTCGCCCATGGCAGTGCCAAGCGCGTACTGATCATCGGCGGCGGTGACGGCGGCATGCTGCGCGAAGTGACCAAGCACGCCGGCGTTGAACACATCACCATGGTCGAGATCGACGGCACCGTGGTCGACATGTGCAAAGAGTTCCTGCCGAACCATTCCAGCGGCGCCTACGACGATCCACGTCTGAACCTGGTGATCGACGACGGCATGCGTTTCGTCGCCACCACGACTGAAAAATTCGACGTGATCATCTCCGACTCCACCGACCCGATCGGCCCGGGCGAAGTGCTGTTCTCGGAAAACTTCTATCAGGCCTGCCATCGCTGCCTGAACGAGGGCGGCATTCTGGTGACCCAGAACGGCACGCCGTTCATGCAGATCGACGAAGTGAAAACCACCGCCGGTCGCCTGAACAGCCTGTTCCCGGACTGGCACTTCTATCAAGCGGCAGTGCCGACCTACATCGGCGGTTCGATGACCTTCGCCTGGGGCTCGACCAACCCGGCGTACCGCAAACTGAGCCGTGAAACCCTGCAACAGCGCTTCATCGGCAGCGGCATCGTCACCCGTTACTACAACCCGGAAATCCACATCGGCGCGTTCGCCTTGCCTCAGTACGTGCTGCAAGCGATCAACAAGCCAAGCAACGATTAAAAGAACACCGCAATACCCCTGTGGGAGCGAGCCTGCTCGCGAAATCGGACTGTTGATCGTTCCCACGCTCTGCGTGGGAATGCAGCCGGGGACGCTCTGCGTCCCAAAAGATCGCAGCCTTCGGCAGCTCCTACCGTAGATGTCGTTTTTTTCATCTTCGCCCGCTGTAATCCTTTTGAACCAACTTTCGGCGTACCAGTCGATTGAGGTGTAAGCCCATTTGCGGGTTTGATCGAGGAGGCACCGATGCAAAAGTGGAAAGTCACTTTCGTGGACGATCATGGTGAAATTGTCGATGAGGTGTTCGAGCGCGCGGAATGCCCCAGCGACGATGAGGCCGCTCAACTGATCAAGGCCAAGCTTCTGCCCGTCGCGGCCGCACTGGATCTGAACGATCTCGAAGGGCGCACCCCCGATGCCGGGGTCAAAAGCCTGAAAACCCAGAACAGCATCGAAATCCGCAGCATCACTCCCATCTGAAATACTTCTTGTCACTTGCATCACCAGGCCTTGGCAGCAGCTCTATCTTGGGGCTACTCTGCAAGCGAGATCAGCGAACGGATCGCTAAGGTCTGGTCTTGTCAGCTACATGCTTGTTCCCGCGTGCAACCACGTTGCCGTAGTACTTTGGCCAAAGGCCCGGGGCGGGAATACGGAAAGTCTATCCATCTATGCGAGGGGGACGATTCATGAGCACAGCCTATCAAGAAGACATCAGCAGCAATGTTCTGCGCCGCATGAAAGAAGGCGGTTTCGATTTTTCCCGATTCCATCCCATCGAGTTCTACGCGATTTTCCCGGACGAGGAGCGGGCGCGCAGGGCAGCAGGCAAATTTCGCGGTGAATCCATCAATGCCCAGGTCAGCGTGCGTGATGACGGTGCGTGGGCGCTGGAATTGAGCAAAGTGATGTACGCGACCTATGACGATATCGGCGATTTCGAGCAGGGCTTTTCGGCAGTGGTCGAGCCCTTGGGCGGCATTATCGAGGGTTGGGGCGTGAAGCAGGAGGTGCGCAATCGCCACCTTTTGAACTGATCGCTTGCGATAACTGTTGAGCAACGGCTGACCTTGGGGTCGGCCGTTGTCGTTTGCGGCGCGCGAAAACCATCGTGGCAAAACCCTGAAACAAGAAACCGAGGCAAAAAAAAGCCACCGGAGAGGGTGGCTAAAAGGGAAGACCGATAAGGAGAGGAAACCGGTCAGGGTTACAGCGGGGCGGGCTGCGAAGGCAGTCCAGGTCAGTTGAGCTGGCGACTTCGCGGCGCTGTGCGCGGGGAAGTTTTGCAGCGAATGCGCGGATTATCCGCAGGCAGCGCCGGGCAGTGAAATCAACTCTGACTATGCTGGTGATAGGCGATGCAGTGCGTCGCAATGAAGCGGGGGCAATCCGGTTGGGGCATTTGCCGCACAGGAATGGTGCGGTGCCTGCGGCGTGAATATCCAACCGATTGAAATCAAAGCGTTTATGCCGATGGCACGGGCCTTGCGAAGGCCTGTATGTCCGGGTGACAAGGAGTACGGCATGATCCGCACCTATTTTGATGAGATGTACGATGCCGGCGGCCAGGTTCGCCCGCATTATCGGGAGTTTGCCCGATGGCTGGCCGACACGCCTGATGAACTGCTGGCCCAACGGCGACGCGAGGCTGACTTGCTGTTCCATCGCGCCGGGATCACTTTCACGCTCTATGGCGACGAGCAGGGCACCGAGCGCCTGATTCCCTTCGATACCATTCCGCGCAGCATTCCCGCCAGCGAGTGGCGGATCGTTGAGCGCGGCTGCATCCAGCGGGTCAAGGCGCTGAACATGTTTCTCGCCGACCTCTATCACGAGCAGCGCATCATCAAGGCCGGGATCATTCCTGCCGAACAGGTGCTGGCCAATGAGCAATATCAGTTGGCGATGCAAGGCCTCGATCTGCACCGCGATATCTATTCGCACATCTCTGGCGTCGATCTGGTGCGCGACGGCGACGGCACCTATTACGTTCTCGAAGACAACCTGCGCACACCGAGTGGCGTGAGCTATATGCTCGAAGACCGCAAGATGATGATGCGCCTGTTCCCTGAGCTGTTCGCCGCCCAGCGCATTGCGCCAATCGATCACTACCCGAACCTGTTGCTCGACACCCTGAAAAGCTCCAGCCCGATTGATGACCCAAGCGTGGTGGTGCTGACGCCTGGGCGCTTCAACAGTGCGTTCTTCGAACACGCGTTTCTCGCCCGGGAAATGGGCGTGGAGCTGGTCGAAGGCGCCGATCTGTTCGTGCGTGACGACAAAGTCTTCATGCGCACTACCGATGGCCCGAAAGCGGTGGACGTGATCTATCGTCGTCTCGACGACGCGTTCCTCGACCCACTGGCGTTCAACCCCGATTCGATGCTCGGTGTGCCGGGGCTGCTCTCGTCTTATCGCTCCGGCAACGTAGTGCTGGCAAACGCCATCGGCACCGGTGTGGCGGACGACAAATCGGTGTACCCGTTTGTCACCGACATGATCCGGTTCTACCTCGACGAAGAACCGATCCTGAAGAACGTGCCGACCTGGCAATGCCGCAACCCTTCTGAACTTTCCCATGTGCTGGCCAATCTTCCAGATCTGGTGGTCAAGGAAACCCAAGGCTCCGGTGGTTACGGAATGCTGGTGGGGCCGGCGTCAACGACGGCGGAAATAGATGCCTTCCGCGAACGGATAAAGGCCAAGCCACACGCATACATCGCGCAGCCGACATTGTCGCTGTCGACCTGTCCGACCTTTGTCGAAAACGGCATTGCGCCGCGCCATATCGATTTGCGTCCGTTTGTCTTGTCCGGGCGCGAAACCCGCGTGGTGCCCGGCGGCTTGACCCGTGTAGCGCTGCGTGAAGGCTCTCTGGTGGTGAATTCCTCCCAGGGTGGCGGGACCAAGGACACCTGGGTGGTCGAGGATTGAAGGAAGCTTGCCATGTTAAGTAGAACTGCCTCGGATCTGTATTGGATGTCGCGTTACCTGGAGCGGGCGGAAAACCTCGCACGGATGCTCGACATCAGTTATTCGCTGTCGCTGATGCCGCAGGACGGGCGCGGCGATGGTCTGCACGAACTGGCCATGCCGCTGTTGATCACCGGCACTCTCGACGATTATCTGGAGCGTCACGGCGCGTTGCATGCCGAACGCCTGCTGCACTTTTTTGCCCTCGACGCCGCCAACCCGGCGAGTATTTACAGCTGCCTAGGCGCGGCGCGGGCCAGCGCCCATGCAGTGCGCGGACGCATCACGGCGGACATGTGGGAGAACATCAACTCTACGTGGCTGGAGATTCGCGGGATCGCCGAGCAGGGCCTCAGTCGCTATGGCATGAGCCGTTTCTGCGAATGGATCAAGGAGCGTTCGCACCTGTTCCGTGGTGCGTCGTACGGCACGATCATGCGTAATGATGCGTTTCGCTTCATTCGCCTCGGTACCTTTATCGAACGGGCGGACAACACGCTGCGCTTACTCGATGCCCGCTATGAAATGGCTGGCGATCAGGCTGAAGCGGTCAGCGACGGTACGGCCCACGCCTATTACCAGTGGAGTGCCTTGCTGCGCGCCTTGTCGTCATTCGAGGCCTACACCGAAATCTACCGCGACGCGCCCGGCGCCCGGCATGTTGCCGAATTGCTGCTGTTGCGTGCCGACGTACCTCGCTCACTGCGGGCCTGCACCGAAGAGATTGATCAGATTCTCGCGCAACTGCCCGGTGCCAACGGTCGTCCCGCACAACGTCTGGCGGCAGAGATGGACGCGCGCCTGCGCTACACCGGCATCAACGAAATTCTGGAGGAAGGCCTGCACGCCTGGCTGACCGAATTCATCCCGCTGGTGCGCCAGTTGGGTAACGCCATTCACAGTTCCTACCTGGAGGCTGCATGAGACTTTCCATAAGCCACGAAACCACCTATCACTACGAGGATCAGGTGCGGGCGAGCATCCAGTACCTGCGATTGACCCCCCACGACAGCGAGCGTCAGCACGTGTTGAGCTGGCAGCTCGACCTGCCGCGCCCGGTGCGCGCGCAACTCGATCCGTTCGGCAATATCCTGCACGTGCTGACTATGGATGAACCGCACGAAGCAATCATCATCGGCGCGCGCGGCCAGGTCGATATCGACGAACTACGCGAGGCCGAGCATGAGAGCCAGTCGGCGCTGCCGTTCCTGCGCTTTACCCGGTTGACCGAGGCGGATGAGGCCTTGCGTGCGTTCGCGGAAAAATCCTGCAAGCAGCGGCGCGATCGCACGGCGCTGATTGATTTGATGCACGGTTTGAATCAGCACATGACCTACACGCCGGGCTCTACTGAAGTCGACACCAGCGCGGCTGAAGCCTTCGCCGGGCGTGCCGGAGTTTGTCAGGATCACGCTCACGCATTTCTGGCTTGCGCACGCAGCCTCGGGATTCCATCGCGTTATGTGTCGGGCTATTTGTACAGTGAGGATTGCGAGCATCTGGCCAGTCACGCCTGGGCAGAAGCGTGGCTGGATGACGCCTGGTACAGCTTTGACGTGACCAATCAACTGGCGCGACCGGAGCGGCACCTGAAACTGGCGGTGGGTCTGGATTATCTGGATGCCTGCCCGGTGCGCGGCATGCGTCGGGGCGGTGGGTGTGAGCAGATGCATGCGAAAGTGTTCGTCTCGCCGACCCCGGTTATCTCCGTGCAACAACAGTAACGGGCTAACACAAAACCCTTGTAGGAGTGAGCCTGCTCGCGATAGCGGTCTGACAGTTGAATTATCAGTGTCTGACACTCCGCTATCGCGAGCAGGCTCACTCCTACAAGGAAATGTGCTCAGGGCTTAACCTTGCGCCCAGCCATGTGTTTCAAATATCCCACCAACATCTGCAAATCGCCATCCGGCAAAACCTCCACCGAAAACCCCGGCATCTTCGCCTGCGGCCACTGGCGCAGACTCTGCGGGTCACGAATGTAGCGCTTCAAGAAATCCGCGCCAAAATACTCGGTCGGGTTATACGGAATATTCAGATCCGGCCCGAACTGCGCATCCCCCGCACCGTTCAACCGGTGACACGCCAGACAGTTTTTCTGAAACAGCGCAAATCCCAGGTTCACCGGGTCATCCGCTTTCAACGCAGGATCCGGTAGCAGGGCAGGGAAGCGCTCGGCCACTGGTGCCATTCGCTTGATGCTCGCGACCTGGAATGGCCATTGCTCCGGGCTGATATTGCCGGCCTGCGGATCGGTCCAGACCAGATAGAACGGCCCGGCGCTGTGCTTGCCTTCCGACAGCGGTAGCCACGGCTGCGCAGGGTCTTCGATAGCAAGCCAGGCCCGCGCGCCTTTTGTATTCAGCAGCGGTGCAGCGGCCAATTCGGCTGCGAACCCGTCAAGTGCCACCGCTTGCAGGTGATCTTGCGGTTTGACTCCGGTCAGCAGCGCAGCCACAGGCACGGCGCGATAGGTCATGTCCTTTTTGTAGGACACATCGTTTTTGATCGTGAGGGTTTGCACTTGAGGATGTTTGAGCAATTCCTCGGTCTGCCAGGTGCGGCTGTTTGTGCCCAGTTGTAAGTCCAACTGGGCGGCAGACAAGGGCATGCTCAGCAGCATGGCCCCGAACACAATGAGCGCTTTCAAATGATCGCCGTCCATGTCGTGGGAGTGCGCAAAGGTTGGCACAGCCACGCTGGCCCGCGTAGCGGGCCAGTCATATTTTCAGTGGCGATAAACAGCACCTGCCGCTCGATTCAGCCGATGACCTTGGTCAGATTCGGCAAAATCAACAACAGCGTCGTGGCGAAAAGAATGAGCCCTGCTTGACGAACTTTCGGTTGTTTGAACATGGCTTGACCGCCTTTATTGTTATTTCCTGATGCTTGCCTGCATATCCATGACGGCAAGCGCTGCACTTCCTGTTGAAGAACGTCGGTCTCGGCAAAACCCGACGACCCTGACGTACATGTACTACCTTAGGGCCCGCGTCACGCTTGGCTTAGATCCATTTCATATGGAAAGCTTGGAAATTGCGATTAAAAAGGCATGAGGCGTATTGCCAGCTTCTTTGCCGCCCGCTGGCTAGACAACTCGCCGACCTGAACCGGTTCACCCAGCCGTGGATGACCGTCCGTCTGAGCGTGTGCGTCAAGCGTATTGAGCGCTGTGGTCATTGAAACCATGGCGGCTTGGGCCAAAAGTGAAGGTACAAGAAATCACTCACCGCACAGGTTCGAGGACGACATGACCCAAGCTTTGATATTCGATGCGTTACGCACGCCCCGGGGCAAAGGCAAGGCCGATGGCGCCCTGCACAGCGTCAAACCGGTGAATCTGGTCGCCGGTTTGCTGGCCGCGCTGCAATCACGCACTGCGCTGGACACCAGCCAGGTCGACGACGTGGTGCTCGGCTGCGTCACGCCAATTGGCGATCAAGGCTCGGACATCGCCAAAACCGCCGTACAAGTGGCCGATTGGGACGTCAGCGTCGCGGGTGTGCAGATAAACCGTTTCTGCGCATCGGGGCTCGAAGCGGTCAATCTCGGCGCGATGAAAGTGCGCTCGGGTTTCGAAGATCTGGTGGTGGTCGGCGGCGTCGAGTCGATGTCGCGAGTACCGATGGGCAGCGATGGCGGCGCCTGGGCGCTGGATCCGCAGACCAACCTGCACAGCCACTTCACCCCGCAAGGTGTTGGCGCGGACCTGATCGCCACGCTGGAAGGCTTCAGTCGTCAGGACGTCGATGCCTACGCGCTGCACTCGCAGCAGAAAGCCGCACGGGCGCGGGCTGACGGTTCGTTCAACAAGTCGCTGGTGCCGGTGCAGGATCAGAACGGCATCATCCTGCTCGATCACGATGAGTTCATTCGCGCCGAATCTACCCTTGAAGGTTTGGCCAAGCTCAAACCAAGTTTCGAAATGATCGGCCAGATGGGTTTCGACGCGACGGCGCTGCGCGTTTACAGCCATGTTGAGCGGATCAATCACGTGCACACGCCGGGCAACAGTTCCGGGATCGTCGATGGTGCGGCGCTGATGCTGATCGGCTCCGAAGCCAAAGGTCGGGCACTGGGCCTGCAACCGCGAGCGCGAATTGTCGCCACGGCGGTCACCAGTACCGATCCGACCATCATGCTCACCGGCCCTGCACCGGCGACGCGCAAGGCACTGGCCAAGGCCGGACTGCGCGTGGAAGACATCGACCTGTTCGAAGTCAACGAAGCGTTTGCTTCGGTGGTGCTGAAGTTCATCAAGGACATGGCGGTCGACCCCGACAAGGTCAATGTCAACGGCGGTTCCATTGCCATGGGCCACCCGTTGGGCGCCACGGGGTGCGCGATCCTCGGCACCTTGCTCGATGAGCTGGAAGCGCGACGCCTGCGCTATGGCCTGGCGACGCTGTGCGTCGGCGGCGGCATGGGCATTGCCACCATCATCGAACGCCTCTGAGCCCCGAATTCAAGGAACCTTGTTATGAGCGAAGCCATTCGTTACGAAAAAGGCCAGGACGCTATTGTCGTCCTCACCATCGACATGCCGGGCCAGAGCGCCAACACCATGAACGCCGTGTACCGCGAGGCCATGGCCGCCTGCGTTGCCCGACTGGTGGCAGAAAAAGACAGCATCGCCGGGGTCATCATCACGTCGGCAAAGAAAACCTTCTTTGCTGGCGGTGATCTCAATGAGTTGATCAAGGTCGGCAAACCAGAAGCCAAAGCGTTCTACGACATGGTGCTGACCCTCAAGGCGCAGTTACGCACCCTGGAAACCCTCGGCAAACCGGTGGTGGCGGCGATCAGCGGCGCTGCGTTGGGCGGCGGTTGGGAAATCTGCCTCGCCTGTCATCACCGCGTGGCATTGGACGATGCATCGGTGCAACTCGGTCTGCCGGAAGTGACCCTCGGCCTGTTGCCGGGCGGCGGCGGGGTGGTGCGCATGGTGCGCATGCTGGGCATCGAGAAGGCGCTGCCGTATCTGCTCGAAGGCAAGAAAGTCCGTCCGCAACAGGCATTGCAGGCCGGCTTGATCGATGAACTCGCAGCGGATCGCGATGAGTTGCTGGGCAAAGCGCGAGCCTGGATCGTGGCCAACCCGACGGCGGTGCAGCGTTGGGACGTGAAGGGCTATCAGATTCCGGGCGGTACGCCATCGAACCCGAAAGTCGCGCAGATGCTGGCGATTGCGCCGTCGATTTTGCGCAGCAAGACCCAAGGGACAATGCCGGCGCCGGAGAAAATTCTCTGCGCAGCAGTCGAGGGCGCTCAGGTTGATTTCGACACTGCGCACCTGATCGAAACCCGTTACTTCACCGAACTGACCACCGGGCAGATCTCGAAAAACCTGATCGGCACGTTCTGGTTTCAGCTCAATGAGATCAACGCCGGAGGTTCGCGTCCGCAGGGCTTCGCGCCGTATGTCACGCGCAAGGTCGGCGTGCTCGGCGCGGGCATGATGGGCGCGGGGATTGCGTTTGTCAGTGCTTCGGCGGGCATAGAGGTGGTGCTCAAGGACATCAATCTGGCTGCTGCCGAGAAGGGCAAAGCCCATTCTGCAGCTTTGCTGGACAAGAAAGTTGCTCGCGGACAGATGGATGCATCGAAGCGCGAGGCGGTGCTGGGGCTTATTCACACCTCGGAAAATGATGCCGATCTGGCGGGTTGCGATCTGATCATCGAAGCGGTGTTTGAAGACCGCGACCTCAAGGCCAGGGTCTCTTCTGCAGCCCAACGGGTTGTCGGCACCGAGGCGGTCATCGCCTCCAACACCTCGACGCTGCCGATCACCGGCCTGGCGACTGCGGTACCAGATCAGAGCAAATTCATCGGCCTGCATTTTTTTAGTCCGGTGGAAAAAATGCCGCTGGTGGAAATCATCAAGGGGGCGCAAACCAGCGATGAAACCCTCGCCCGCGGGTTCGATTTCGTTCTGCAAATCAAGAAAACCCCGATCGTGGTCAACGACAGTCGCGGTTTCTTTACCTCGCGTGTGTTTGGCACCTTCACCAACGAAGGCATCGCCATGCTCGGCGAAGGTGTGAGTGCACCGATGATCGAGACCGAAGCGCGCAAGGCCGGGATGCCGGTCGGGCCTCTGGCGATCTCTGACGAAGTTTCCCTCAGCCTGATGAGCCATATCCGCCAGCAAACCGCAAAAGACCTACAGAAAGAAGGGAAGCCGCTGATTGAGCATCCGGCCTTCGCCGTGATTGACTTGCTACTCAACGAATACAAGCGCCCGGGCAAAGCGGCAGGTGGCGGTTTCTATGATTATCCGGTTGGCGCGCAGAAACACCTGTGGCCCGAGTTGAAGTCGCGCTTCGAGAAGCCCGACGGGCAGATTTCGCCTGAAGACGTGCGTGATCGGCTGTTGTTCGTGCAGGCCATCGAAACCGTGCGTTGTGTGGAGGAGGGCGTGCTGACTTCGACGGCGGACGCCAACGTCGGCTCGATCTTTGGTATCGGTTTTGCCGCGTGGACGGGTGGTGCGTTGCAGTTCATCAACCAGTACGGCGTGAAAGATTTCGTCGCTCGCGCGCAGTATCTGGCTGAGCAATATGGCGAGCGTTTTGCGCCGCCTGCGTTGCTGTTGGATAAAGCAGCGAAAGGTGAAATGTTCTAAGGGCAGCGAGCATTCCGGGGCTTGCCTTGACAGGGTGTTTCAGGGCAGGCTCTGGGGTGTTCATTATTCCCATCACGTGTCAGGTATTTTTTATGTCGCTACGCATCTGCATTCTGGAAACCGACATCCTGCGTCCGGAACTGGTCGATCAATATCAGGGTTACGGGCAGATGTTCCAGCGCCTGTTCTCGCAGCAACCGATTGCCGCCGAGTTCACTGTCTATAACGTGATGCAGGGCGAATACCCGAGCGATGACCTGACCTTCGACGCGTACCTGGTCACCGGCAGCAAGGCCGATTCGTTCGGTACTGATCCGTGGATCCAGACCCTGAAGGAATACCTGCTGACGCGTTACGAGCGTGGCGACAAATTGCTCGGCGTGTGCTTCGGCCACCAACTGCTGGCGTTGCTGCTCGGCGGCAAGAGCGAGCGCGCCACGCAAGGCTGGGGTGTTGGCACCCACAATTACAAACTCGCGGCCAAGGCGCCGTGGATGAGTCCGGTACGCGAAGAGCTGACGCTGCTGATCAGCCATCAGGACCAGGTTACCGCGCTGCCGGAAAACGCTACGGTCATTGCATCCAGCGATTTCTGCCCGTTCGCGGCCTATCACATCAACGATCAGGTGTTGTGCTTCCAGGGCCACCCGGAATTTATCCACGATTATTCGCGAGCGCTGCTGGATCTGCGTCAGGAGGCATTGGGTTCGCAGATCTACACCAAGGGTGTGGCCAGCCTCGAGCAGGAACACCATGGTGCGACGGTTGCGGAGTGGATGATGCGTTTTGTGGCGCATAAGCCAGAAACTGTCTAAGGCCAAAAGCTTCGCGAGCAGGCTTGCTCCCACATTGGATTTTCGGTGCGCCACCGATCAATGTGGGAGCGAGCCTGCGCGCGAATGCTCCAGACAACTCGGTCTGCTCTACAACCACCCGGATTTCTTGAAACTCGCCCACAAACTCACACACCCCACCGTAATAAACCCCAGCACACCGAAATAGCCGTAGTGCCAACTCAGCTCCGGCATGTTCTGGAAGTTCATCCCGTAAATCCCCGCCACCGCTGTCGGAAACGCCAGAATCGCCGCCCAGGCAGCAAACTTGCGCTGCACCACGCTTTGCCGTGAAGCCTCGAGCAACACACCGATCTCGATGGTCTGGCTGGCAATGTCGGCCAAAGTGCTCAGGTCCTCCATTTGCCGCGTTACGTGGATCTGCACATCGCGAAAGTACGGGCGCATATTCTTGTCGATAAACGGGAAACTCAGCTTCTGCAGTTCCTCGCCAATTTCCACCATCGGCGCCGCGTATCGGCGCAGGCGCACGACATCGCGGCGCAAGCCATGCAGCTTCTGAATGTCACGCTCGTTCAACGCGCTACACAATACGTTGCGTTCCAGTTCATCGATTTCGGCATGAATGGCTTCGCCCACCGGTTGGTAGTTCTCGATGACGAAATCGAGCAGCGCATACAGTACGAAATCTTCGCCATGCTCCAGCAGCAGCGGGCGCGCCTCGCAGCGTTGGCGGACATGAGCGTAGGACGCCGAGTGACCGTTACGCGCGGTGATGATGTAGCCCTTGCCGGCAAAAATGTGCGTTTCGATGAACTGCAGAACGCCGTTTTCGCGGATGGGCGAATAGGTGACGATAAACAAAGCGTCGCCAAAGGTTTCCAGTTTCGGTCGACTGTGTTTTTCCAGAGCATCTTCAATGGCCAGTTCGTGCAGGTTGAACTGACGTTGCAGATTGGAAAGCTCCTGAGCGTCCGGCTCTTCCAGACCGATCCAGACAAAATGACCGGTTTTCGCGGCCCAGGCAGCGCCTTCGTCGAGGGTAATATTGGTGACTTTCTTGCCTGCGCTGTACACCGCAGCAGCAACAACTCGACCCATGGTGGTGATTCACTTCTTCTTGGCAGGTGGCAGGGAATACAAGGCTTCAGCTTAGCCGTGTCGCTGCTTGAGAGTCAGTGAAATCTGTACAGTTCACCGGGCAAAAGAAAACCCGCACAGGGCGGGTTGTCTTTTCAGGCGGCTTGCAGTTGCCGGTCCATCGATTCAATGCACTCGCGCATCTGCTCGCGACACTGATTGATGAGCATGGGCATGTCGTCGATGGTCAATCCGGCTGTAGGAATTGCCGGCAACGAGCGTATGAGGATTTTCCCGCTGCGCCAGCGATTCAGGCGCATGTGCTTGATGTAACTGCTCACGCAAACCGGAACGATCGGCACGCCGGCGGCAATCGCCATCTGGAACGCCCCTTTCTTGAAGGGCAGCAATTCTTCACCGAGGTTGCGCGTGCCTTCCGGGAACACCCAGATCGAGGTGTCTTCGTTCTGCAAGGTATTGGTGGTGGTAAGCATCGACTGGCGTGCCTTGTGCGCATTGCCACGGTCGATCAACACATTGCCCGCCAGCCAGAACAGTTGCCCGAACAGTGGCACCCACTTGAGGCTTTTCTTGCCGATGCACACGGTCCGGCGCGGCACGACGTTGCCGAAAACGAACAAGTCATAGTTGGACTGATGGTTGGCGATGATCACGCAGCTGTCGGGTTTGTTCATCAAACCACTGACGTCCGACTTCACCCGTAAACGCAAAATACACATCGCTGGCAGCGCGTAGAGGCGGGCGCACAGACGGCTGTTGTCCGGATTGAACGGGCGGCAGATCCCGAGAATCACCCCGAGCACACCGGCCAGAATAAAGTGCAGGCCCATCAATAACATACGAAACACGAACAGCATTTTCAGGCCCCACCGGGACAAAAGGTGGCGCAGTGTACGGATGTGCACTGTTTTCGGCAATTGGCACTATAGAGTGCGGAGATAGCCGATGTTTAAGCGCATGTTTCCGAGTGGAGGGTAAGACCTGTCCTAGAGCTGTCGCAGACTTTTAAACTGAGCGTGCAAGAAAAAGCCCGACACGACGGTCGGGCTTTTCTTTACGTTCTTGAATCCAGACTCAACCCAGATGCTCCTGATCCTGAATGATCGCGTTATCCAGCGCTTCCAGCAGTGCCTTACGGACTTTCAACTTGGTGTTCTTGTGCGCAAGCATGTTGATCTTCTTCAACTGACGCGCAGCGGCGAGGGCGGCACCTTGCAGTTCCTCGGCGGCAACCACCTTGTCGAGGAAGCCGGCATCCACGGCGCTTTTCGGATCGAACATCTCGCCGTTGATCACCGAGCGGTGAAACGCCGAGCGACGCAGGCGATCACGCGCCAGCTCGATACCGGCGTGGTGCATGGTCATACCGATCTGCACTTCGTTCAGACCGATGCTGAACGGGCCGTCGACGCCGATACGGTAATCGGCAGACAACAGAATGAAAGCGCCTTTCGCCACCGCATGGCCTGGGCAAGCGACGATCACCGGGAACGGGTGAGAGAGCAGACGACGGGCCAGCGTCGAACCGGCGGTCACCAGCGCCACTGCCTCTTTAGGGCCGGCAGTCATCACTTTCAGATCATAGCCGCCGGACAAAATCCCCGGCTGACCGGTGATGATCACGATGGCACGATCAGTCACCGCCTGATCCAGCGCCGCGTTGAATGCCGCAATCACGTCCGGAGAAATGGCATTGACCTTGCCATTGCTCAAGGTCAGGGTCGCGATACCGTCTTCGAGGTGGTAGGAAATCAACTCACTCATGACGCTATTCCTTGTAAGAAAGATGGGCAGACGTTACCCACCGCCGCAGGCCAGGTAAAGCGCCGTGACTGACCCGCCAGTCACCGTTTCACGGCCCATCCAGCGTGGTGAGGCCTTCTGCTTCTATATAGAAGGGCCACACCCACCGAAGATTGGCCGGTTTGCCATGGCCTGCCAACGGGCAAAACGACTTTTTCTCTTAACCGCATGAAAATTCTGAAAAAAAGTTTGCCATCGCAAAAGCTTTCGACTACATTAGCGCGCCTCGACAGACAGAACATGTTTGAAGAGATACGGTGAAGTGTCCGAGTGGCTTAAGGAGCACGCCTGGAAAGTGTGTATACAGGAAACTGTATCGAGAGTTCGAATCTCTCCTTCACCGCCACATTCAGTAAACGCAAACCCCTGATTTTCCTAGAGAAAGTCGGGGGTTTGTGGTTTTTGGCGTTCGAAAAAAGGCCATATGGGACTGAGATGGGACTGATGATCTATTTTGGTGCAAAAAAATAGGCTCCGGAAATGCCTAAAGGATCTTCACCGGCGACGTCGTGGACTACTCTTTCGCGAACACACTCCAAGGACAAACTCCATGCCTAATGACTCAGACTCCAACATTGTTACCGCCGATGCACTGACACTGCTGCTGCACAACCAGCATGCGCTTGGGGCGGCGATAGAGGAGGTCATCTTATGGCTTTCAGAGAGTGGTGCAGGGATTGTTTCGGAAAACGCAGTAGCTGCTATGGAAACGTTGGAAACAAACGCACAAGCACTTACAGATGCGATCACTCGACTACGGCAGTCATAGGGCGTCGCAGCTACGCATAGAGGACTGGCCGCCAGCGACTTTTTCAGATCTTTATAGTAGGCAACATAGGGCGGGGGCGGACAAAGGATCAAATGAGGGGTAACTTGTTCATAATCTCCAAAAAGGAGTTAGATTTTTATAAGCTATTCGGTGCATGCTCGCCTTTTCATTATCTTAGCTAAGATGTATTTTCTACTAAATGACCCTGCCGCTATTCCCATCTAGGGGTTTTACTACAAGGACGCAAATCGTGGCTATAGAAATTACTGCAGCAGCCTTGGTCCGGGCGCTGACACCCACAATCACAATCATACTCAAAGAGTTAGGTGTCGCCTTCAAAAAGCAGAAGGTGAAGTGGGATGCAACGACCTCCATAGATAGTTTGACAGAAATCATCCTTAATATAAATACAGTAAAAACTATGTGGTCGCGTGACAGGGGGGTGCTGATTAGTGATTTTTATTACCCTCCACGAATTATTCAAAAAAACAATTTAAATAGGAATGTGGCGGCAGGTAGTATAATTAGCGGAAAGTCCGTTATTGAAGGTATTGTTGGGCAAGGGAAGTCTATACTGATGCGCAATCTTTGTAATGAGATTGTGAGTGATGGCAAAATACCGATATTTATTGAGCTGCGCATGATCTCTAGTGATCGCCAGCTAATGGATCTAATCCTGGACTATATGGATGCTGCTGGAATAAAAGGCGGCAGAGATGTGTTCGACTTTTTAGCTTCAGAGGGCAAAGTTAGTTTAGTGCTGGATGGGTTTGATGAAATACCAGAAAGTATGGTGACTTCGACTGTTTATGCTTTTCAAAATATCCAGAAAAAATACATTGAATTACCCCTGATCGTTTCTTCTCGGCCACATCATGCAGTGCAGCGCCTTGCAGGCTTTAGAAGTTTCTATATAGACGAGTTCCAAGGGAAGGACTATCAACCATTTTTGCTCAAGTTGATCGAGGATGTAGTTCTCAGAGAGAACCTATATCAATCTATAATAGACGCTCCCAGCAATATTCGTGGGGTTATTACAACTCCACTTATGCTGACTTTGTTGTGTCTTGTGTACGAGATGGAAAGTCATATACCTGCGACGCTGCCGGACTTTTTTAATAGCTTGTTTTCAGCAGTTTTCACTCGGCATGATAGATTTAAGCCGGGTTTTCAACGAGAGCGACACAGTGGGCTATCTGAGTCGAAACTCCATCGTCTATTTGATGCTTTTTGCTTTATGACGATGCAGTTGCGCCTCGGCCGAACGATGAAAGAGATTGAGTTCCATCGTGTATTCAATGAAGCCTTGGAGTACGCAGGGGGGGTGTCATGCGAAATTGAAGGATTTCGAAAAGACATTGTAAACGTTGCGTGCTTGATGCTTGAAGATGGTTATGAGCAAATTAGCTTTCTTCATAAAAGCATACTCGAATATCATGCAGCATCCTTCATAAGGAACTCATCGTCCGAACTGGCTTGTGACTTTTACGAGATTGCAGCTAAAGATATGAATTCTTGGGAGGATGTGTTGAGTTTCCTGAAGTATATGGACGAATTCCGATACGGGAAGCACTATATTTTAAAGTATTACCCCGCGGAACTTGATAGGATTTCGCAAACTATTCAAAGCCAAGACGAAGAAGAATATATCCGCTACTTCCAGGAGAAGCTTCCAAGTTTTCTAATAGAGATGTCCGGAACTACTATTAGCGCGTTTGTAGTTATGCATCCTGAAACAATTTTTCCTTTTCATCATCTTCTTACTGATTTGGTACACGAAATTGCACAGAGTGCAGTAGCAAATGCTTCTGATCGAGATATACATAGGTCAATTAGAGCGACAAAGATATCGCGTACGGGAGTGTTGGGGATAGGTCTCAAGTCAATGTTTGAATATCTCAATCCGAAGGGCGTTGTATCAGCGCTCATTCAGGTTGAGGAGAATATTAAGTTGGAGTTAGAGAAGTTTGATGCCGTAGTTGGTGCTGAGCGGAAAAAACTAAAGATGCTTCGGCCAGAAAAGAGATAATAGCCTCTCCAAAAAGGAGTCGCATCTTGTGTGCTTAGGGCGCCATAAAAACAACAGCTGAAAATCCTGTGAATGCGTCCCCAGAAGTTTGATTTGGCAAAGTTTTTAGTTGATATGCTACAGCATCGGGCACGGATGAAGTCTCCTATGTATTGGCCTCTCACGACAGGTAGATGCAGTCCCCATTTATGTTCAAAAGCCCCACCTGAGCCAGGTGGGGGGCTTTTTTAGGAGTTTGGCAACCATCCCTCCTTAGGCTCAGTTACCAATGGCATCGCTGTTTGCCTGCTCCCGGTTAACGCATTCAGCGTAGAGCTGTAACCGGTGAGAGCTTCAAGGCCATTTGCAGCATGCCCACCACGTCCGGTCCATCCTCATTGATCCACGTCCCGTAGTGCTGACGGATCATGTTGCCGTTGGTATGGCCCATCTGTTCGGCGATCCAGTCGATCGACGCCACACCGGTGGTCAGCAACTGACTGGCGTAGGTGTGCCGGCACTGTCCGGGTCCCCGATAGCGAACGCCGGCCGCGAGCAGGTGCGCCTTGAAGAAACGATCGCGCACCACGAAATCATTGGCGTGCGGCAGGCCGCTTTTGCTGTTCAGGAACACAAAGTGCAGCTTGTGTTTTCGCACCGTCTTGTTGTCCCGCTCGACCACCTCCACAGTTTCCGCTTTGCGTTTGCGGGTCAACGCATCGATCTTCTGCAGGGCGTCCCAGGCGGGTGCTAGCAGACGCACTCGGCGCGTCGATCGGCGGGTTTTCGTTACCCGGTAGGCGCCGCGTACCTTGGACCGGCGAAAGGTCACCGTGCCTTGTGCTAGGTCGACATCCTCCCAGGCCAGGGCGATCGTTTCCGACACCCGTGGGCCTGCCCATAACATGAACTGCACCATCAGCAGTTCATGCGTGCGGCTGGTGGGGGTGTCGAGGATCTGTTTGATTTCCGCGCGGGTGAACGGGTCCGGGGCTTCCGGATCGGGCAAACGCACCATCAAACCCTCGGTCGGATCGTGCGCGACTTTCATCCGTGTGCGGTACAAGCGGAACACCTGGCGCACGTTGCTGATGATGTCGCGAATGGTCTTGTTCTTCAGGGTTTTCGACAGCGTGTCCTGTATCCATTCCTGCAGGTCCAGGTGATCGATCTGGTTGATCTGAACCTTGCCCCAGCGCGGTCGCACATGCACCTCGGCCTTGTTGGCGTAACCTCGATAACTGGAGGCCGCAACGCTGTTGGCCTTGATCCTCAACCACAGATCCAGATAATGACCGAAGGTGTTTTCCACCAGCCTGGGCGATTGTGGAAAGTGCCGGGCATAATCGAAGGTGCCGGTTTGGATCTCGTATTCAATGATGTCGGCCAGGCGCTTGGCCTGGGCCACGGTAGCCGGTGTGTTGACGCCCGGGACCGTTTCCCGGCACTTCTCCCCTTTGTATTGAAAATAGATTCTCACGGACTTGCCGCGAGCTTCGACCCCACTCATGTAAAACCCCTAACGCTGTACTCGTATTTCGACAGTCTGACGATCGGAAACAAAAAGGCCCGTTTCCGGGCCAAGTATCTGCAAGCGCGTTTTCTGGTGGACGCGGCTTATGGTTTGGGCTTGTGCCGGCGCAGTTGGGCATTCAACAGCTGACGCCGCCGGCTGCAGGCGTGGTGATTGCCCTGGACGCGCCACTTGCCGCACTGGTCGCACACGCTGGTGTGATCCATGTTCCAGGGAAAGCGGCGCACCGGTGTCGCGGCAGGGTCATTGGTCATGGCGTGACACTCCCCGAGTGGCCGGGGTGGCCAGCAGTTGGCTGATCACGGCAACATCCGTTTCGCTCAGGTTGCCCAGGGTGCTGGCCATCTGGCTGAGGCTTTCTAGGCGCGTTCGGGCTTCAGGGGTTTTATGCACCAGGTAGCCGATGACGGCGGCGCCGATGATCGCGGTCGCCACCAGGTGCCGCGCCGGTGTGGTAGCCTTCCTGCCGCTGCTGCTGGGGTTCTGTGCTTGCATGGTATGGTCCTCGTAAGTGGTCGGGTGTCGAGGAGCTGCAACTCCTCGGCACTGTTTTTAAGATCAGTCCTTTCGTGCCAGGTGGATCACCAGGCCGTCAAAATCCGGCTCATGCTCAACACATGATTGCCATTCCAGTACCCGCAAGATCTGTTGCCTGCTGCAGTCGTCCACGAGGATTTCGCGCTGGCCAGCGGCTGCCCGCACTTCCAGAATCTGCAGCAAACCTTCCTCGCCGTACGCACCGGCCTGAATGATCGGTGCGCTTAGGCCGGCGAAGTCCAGCCGGTCCTGGACCGACTGGAGCTTGTTGGTTCGGCCGTCGCCGGCATTGCCCATAAACACTTGAATCTGCATCGGTGTTGCTCTCCTTTACGCCTTGAATGTCCAGCACTTGACGGTGGTCGGCCGGGGTTGTGAAACGGGGTTGCGGTGGTTGAAGGCGGCGCGTACGGCGCTGTGTACGGCCTTGTTGCTGTCGAGGAATTTGCGCGATCGCGACTCTTTGAGCAGGTCGCGCAACGTGGCCACGTCGGCCAGCTTCTGTTTGTGTTCGGCGGCGCGCTCGCAGAATTCGTTGAGGTTGATGGCGATCACGGCCGTGTCACTGCTGTGGTCGACTACAGGGTCCTCACTCAAGGATTCGAGGTAGTCGTAGACCTCCCAGAATTCGGCGACGGCAGGGTGGTCGGAACTGATCGAGGCTTGGCGCTCGATCGCCATACGGACGATTTGCCGTTGTGTGGCGGCGACTTGCGGATCACTCAATTTCAGCACCAGGCGCAGCCCGTCCAGCAGCGAGAGCAGTTGTGCGTGGTTCTTGCTGATCCGTTCCACGCGGATGTAACCGCGCAGGTCGTAGCCGCAGCTGCTGCAATTACCCTGCTCGCTGGTGTAGGCCGTAGCGCAGGCAAAACAGTGGGTGTGCAGGCGGCGCAGTTTGGCTTCGTGTTCGGGCATGCGCTGGGCGAACAGATCAAGCACAGCGGATTCTTTACCCACCGCTTTCAACAGAAAATGACTGAGGACACCGCCGTCCAGCGCATTCAACTGATCAGCGGCCGCACGGCTTTCCGGGGTGACAGTCGGGCGTACAAAGTGCAGCTTGACGATGCGCGTCATGATCGCTTCGTGTGCCACCACGGCGGCGTTCTGGCTGATGGCGATCGTTCCGCGAAAGGGCGGTTCGTACGTCTCATTGCCTGCTGTCTTGACGCCTTTGGTGGCCAGCGTGCCGCCGCCGTAGAAGTCTTTCAGCTCATCCCATTCGAAGGTTTTCGCGTGTGCCCGATCGTCGCTGTGGCGATCGGCTTCCAGAAACACCACCGGCATACCGGAGACCTGACCC
>NZ_VCNJ01000087.1 GCF_005938625.1 Pseudomonas fluorescens | reverse complement strand
GTAACGCAGGGTGCCCCAGCCTTGATGCTCGGTGATCAAGCGGTTCTGGCGGTCGTACTCGAAGGCCAGCGGGTGTTGCTGGCCGTCGTCGACCCCAATCAAACGACCGAGGCGGTCGTATTGATAGGTGACCTTGATGCCGTCGGGCAGAGTTTTGACCAGAAGGCGCCCGGCCGCATCGCGCTCATACGCAGTGACCAGTTGCGAGCCGTCATCGCCAAACTCGGTCTTTTCCAGCAAATGGCCGTTGAGGTCATAGGCGTACGCCGTACGGCGGCCGTCAAAACCGCTTTCCTGACGAATCAGCCCGGTCGGCGTGTAATCCAGCCGATACTTTTCACCCGATTCGTTTTCAATCTCGGTGAGCAATAACTGCGCATGGTCGTAGCGGTACTGCACCCGCGTGCCGTCGGGGTTGATCCGCCGCGAAACCAGGTGCAGGTCGTCGTCGTATTCGTAGCGGGTGATGCGCCCGAGTTCATCGCGCTCGGCGGTGACCTGACCGTAGGCGCCGTAGCTGTAGGCGCGGGTCGCACCGTCAGGAAATGTCGTCTGAATCAGTCGGCCAAGCGCGTCCCAATGCTGACGGGTGACTGCACCGTGTTCGTCGGCAGTGGTGGTTCGTCGCCCCAGCGCATCGTAGGAAAAACGCCGCACGCCGCCATCGGGCAAGGTCTCTTCGGTCAACTGGCCGAGGCTGTTCCAGACCAAGCGATGGCGGCTGCTGTCCGGGTAGCGAATCGACAGCAACTGTCCCCGGGTGTCGTAGTAGTAATGGGTGAGCTGACCGTCGGGGTCGACCGCTTCGGTGACATCGCCCTCGGCATTGCGCCGGTAGATCCACACCGCATCGCCGCGCGAACGCCGATAGAGGAAACCGTTGCGATATTCGTAGGACGTGGGCGCCTCGTCCGGCGGAATCAGCGCGATCAGCCGTCCGACTTCGTCGTAGCGGTATTCGGTGACGGCGCCTAACGCATCCTGCTCGGCAATCAACCGCCCGGCATCGTCATAAGCCTTGAACTGTTCGCCACCATCCGCCGAGACTTTGCGCACCAACCGCGCACGCTCATCGTGAACGTAGGTCTCTTCGGTGCCGTCGACGTAATGCACCGCCACACTGCCGTCGTCCGCCCAGACGTAACGCGTGTCCATCTGCGAGAACGATGCCCAGTGACGCACGCAACGGGCCGCCTTGCCGGAGCGTTCCCACTCCCAAAAGAAACTCGCGCCGCCGGCCAGTTGCCGCTGCAGGATCACGTGGGCGTCGTCGTAGTCGTAACGCTCGCTGTCACCGACGGCGTTGGTGGCTTCAATCAGATGCTGATAGGCGTCGTAGCGGTAACTGACCAGTGCTTGTTCAGTCACCCACTCCGCGTGCTGAAACACCTGATAATCAACACCCAGCAACTGCGCCCGCTCATAGCGCAACAGCAGCGAGCGCCCGGCGCCGTTATCCAGTCGCTGCACCCGGTCAGACCGATCGCGCTGCACGGTCAGACGATTGCCATAGGCATCGCTGATCGCCGTCAGCCGTCCTGCACGAAAGTGATAAAACCGCGCCGCGTCCCCGGCCAGCGCCAGGAT
>NZ_VCNJ01000086.1 GCF_005938625.1 Pseudomonas fluorescens | reverse complement strand
CCCCCTCCCGCCGACGGGCTTTGCGTCCCTTTTTTATGCAAAGGCCAGAGTGGTGCAAACACCTGCTCTGGCCAAGCCTGCTGCGGGGGCTGTTGGCGTTGTAGCGATTGCACGCAGTGCAAGGTTTTGCAAAAAAGAGCAAAGGTAGTTGCACTGCGTAACGGAGCGTCGACGAGTTGGCCAAGGGAATGAAACGCACGGCGTGCAGGGGCGACGCCCTGAAAAACCTACCGCACAGGATGTTTTCGTTTTCGGCACTGGTCGCACCAGTTGGGAATCCGACACCGCTCAGTCCGCTTGCAAAACGGCTGTAAGGCCCAGCCTGCTTGGCTCTCCGTTATTTTCTGGTATTGCACAGCGTAACCAAGGATTTACTTGCGACCAGTGCCAATTTGCATGATGTGAAAAACGTCGGAAAGGGACGTCGTCTTGGCCATTTTTCAGACGTGGGCTGGGAAAAAGGTAATTTTGGTAAGCGAGGTGTAGAAACGCGCTACAGCCCTTGTCATGCCTGGCTTTCACTAATTACCTCAAGAGGTAATTTTAGGTAAGAGTTAGGGTAATAATTTCTGAAGTGCCCGGTTTTACTGGGTTTGAGGGCTATAAGGGATTACTCATAGGAAAGGTAATTTTCTAACCTCATACTTACCAAATTATTACCTCTGCTTACTGCTCTCAATGCCCCGATTTTCAAGGCTTCCAGAGCTTGCCTCATGCCGCATTACCAAAATTACCTTTTTCCCATGGGTCAACATGAAACGTTGAAACGGCCTTCGCGTCCGTGTTCTGCAACCTGGTGCGCAAAACCCATGGGACTGACATGGGACTGAGATTAAAAAACTCGCTCCTCTGCAGCCCTTATAAACCGGGGGGGTATGCTCAAAAAACCGCAAACGGGTAGTTTCGAATCTCTCCTTCACCGCCACATTAAGTACACAAAACCCCTGATTTCGAGAGAAGTCAGGGGTTTTGTGCTTTCTGGCGTCCGGATTTTATTGGCGGCGAGTTGAGTTCAGCGTTGAGCGATTACAATCGCCGACTTATCTATCAGTAAAGGAACGCCATTCCATGATCATTTCCACCACGCACGCCATTGAAGGTCGGCAGATCACCGCGTACCTGGATATCGTCAGCGCCGAGTCGGTACAGGGCGTGAATGTGATACGTGACATGTTTGCCGGCATGCGCGATTTTTTCGGTGGACGCTCGCAGACGCTGGAGCGGGCTTTGAAGGAGGCGCGTATTCAGGCGACCGAAGAAATACGGGAGCGTGCGCGCCTTCTGCAGGCTGATGCGGTGGTCGGGGTGGATTTCGAGATCAGCATGCCCGGCGGCAAGGGCGGGATGGTTGTGGTGTTTGCGACGGGTACAGCGGTGAAGTTGCGCTGAGTTTTTTCGACGGTGTGTGAGCCCATTCAGAGATTGAACGAGCTCGATCTTTCTGTGTAATCAGCCTTGTGGCTTGAGGATCACGGTGCCTCTTTCGTCATAGGTTAGTGGGGTATCTATGGCGACCAGAGGGGGTGTATCAGAAGGCGGGTTGGGTTCGACTGGCTTGCTGGGATGGTAAATGACCCCAGGTTGCAGAACCGGTGTATCCGGACCTGGATGCTTGATGGTGATTTCACCGGAAGCGATCTTCTCCTTGAGTTTTTCAGCGCCAGCCTTGCCGGCTGCGATCTGTTCGTCCGTGAGTTTTACGACAGGCATATTGGGAAATCCGTTGATTTGCATGTTCTCTCCTTGAGATTCATTTGTATGAAAAAGGGCAACGGCCGGTGCTCAGGATTCTTTAGCAAAGCGTGACCAACGGTTCATCGTTGTGTTTGAATTTTGTAGGCCGCTCGTCGGGCGTCGGCTGATCTGAATAACAAGTCCAGGAATGACCGGCTAGTCTCAAAAGCCTTGGAGGTCGATATTTTTTCAGGCAAAAGGGTTTTTGCCGGTGTTGACCTGTTGCGAAGGGGCGATGGTATGACTGATCCGTATATCGAAGACGATGGTGCTGAGTTTTCCTTCAATAACTGCGTACGGTGCGGCCAGACCGAGTATCAGGCAGGCTTTGGTGAGGATCCGGTGCAGACTGGCAAGATCAAATCAACCGCACCTAAAGGACCCAAGGCAAAATTCTTGCCCAAAGTCACTGCTCGAGCCAGAAAGTAGTCTTTCTCTAGATAACCCCGTCATTGAGCGGGGTTTTTTATAGCTGAATGTGTGAAGAAATTTCTTACAGGCGATAGCGGATAATTCGCTGGGCTTTCACAAACTTTTCACGTCTGCCGCAGTAGGGTGAAGCCATCCGTTAGAAAGCAAGTCTCCAGCCCGTCTCCCCAGCGGGCTTTTTTTTGCCTGTCAAAAAACCTTTTCCAGAATCACTGTCCAATCGGCGCCTAGTGCGCGAAGCCTCTGGTTTCGTCTGGACTTTTGCGCGGCGACGGCATTAAATCCTGGCCCTTTTTGTCTTCCCAATTTCTTGAGGTTTTCGTCATGCGTTTAACACTGCCCGCTCTGGTTCTGGGGCTTCTGGTTGCTCAAGGTGCAATGGCTGCGGGTGATGGCACCGCGGCGCTGGGCGGTGGTCTGGGTGGCGCACTGGGTAATGTCGTTGGTCAGAAAATGGGCGGCAGCACTGGCGCGGCAATTGGTGCCGGCGTAGCAGGCGCGGCGGGCAGCGCTATGGCGGCGCGCAAGGGTAGCCGGACCAAAGCGGCCATTGGCGGCGGTGTCGGTGCAGCCGGTGGTTCGGTGATCGGCAACAGCCTGGGCGGCAGAACCGGCGCCACGATTGGTGCAGGCTTGGGCGGTGCGGCTGGCGGCGCAGTGGGCAGCAACTTGTCCAAAGGTCACAAGCGTCACTGAGACTGATCCTTTGTCAGAAAAAGCCCGGCTTGATGTCGGGCTTTTTCATGGCTGAACGTTTTCCCCGTTGGTGTCTCCAATCTCACATAGGCCCATGTCTGGGCGAGCTGTCCCGCTTCGGGAACTGTGAGGTTCATATGCGCTTGTCATTATCTGCACTGTTTTTCGGTTTGCTGGTAGCACAAGGGGCGATGGCCGCCGGTGATGGCACCGCCGCTGTAGGTGGCGGACTCGGCGGCGCGCTCGGCAATGTGGTCGGTGGACAACTCGGTGGCAGTACTGGCGCGGCGGTAGGTGCGGGTGTTGGTGGCGCGGCCGGCAGTGCCGTTGGGGCGAATAAACGCAATCGAACCGAAGCTGCCATTGGCGGTGGTCTCGGCGCGGCGGGTGGCTCGGTCGTCGGCAACAGCCTCGGCGGCTCGACCGGTTCGACCATTGGCGCAGGGTTGGGCGGCGCGGCCGGCGGTGCGGTCGGCAATAATCTGGGTGACGATGGTGGCTCTCATTCGGGTGGTGGCCACAAGCATAAGAACAAGAACAAACATAAAAACCGCCATCATTGATGGTGGGTTAAACGGAAACCCGGCATTTTGCCGGGTTTTTTGTATTTGCTCGCCGTACTCCGGAACGATTGGCTGTAGGGCCTTTCGAACGTTATACACGCCACGAGATGATGAGGTTTGCCATGACTCCCGAAACTGAGGGCAAGGAAGAGAAAGGTTCGAGTGGACTGCCGTTTATCAATGATCCGGGGAATGAAGATCCAGGGTCGCTGATGGATGATGCGACGGTGCCGTTGAATGATTCGGATGAGGCGGATATGGAGTATGAAGAGGATGAGGATGAGCAGTGAGGGGGAATAGGGTGGGTAGAAAGTCTGAAATTGGTTTTAAGGGCCTGAGTGAACAGGCCCTTTTTGTGGTCGTGTCTAATCGGTTTGTTTTGAGTCAGCCAATACATACAGGTTACTTATGTCAGACATTTTTTTGATTTTTTTTAGCTTCAGATATTCTGCGAGTTCTTTTTTAATGGTTTCTTCATCGCAATATTTTCTATGCTTAGAGGGTCTGTCACAAGCAAAGTTGTATAGGCGCCAAGTATCAAAGCCATTGATTTCACCGTTAGGGCCATAGTCAAAATCTACGCTTCCTGTCGATAAATTGATGCGGCAGCCAATACCATGCAATTCATATTTAACGCCTCGAGTAACTCTCCCGCATCGCTTGATTGCCTTGGTGCGCCAAAGCCTTCGAATGTCTCGAGTGCCAAATTTGCGCTCAAATATCAGCGTGCTGGACTCCACCATGGAGATGAAGTCATTTATCAGGATGTCCAAAGTTTCATTTTGATCGCTCATCTTCTTCTCCGATGCTCCAATCTGTCTAAACCTACGTTGTTTGCTGACTCTATTACATCTTCAATACTGTTTAGAGTTCTGTCGTATTTTATAAGGTCGGTTATGAGTTTGATTGTCACATTTGTTGAGGTTTGCCGTGCGGCTGCTGCGCGATGGTGTCCGTCCAGAATATATAGGTTGCCGTCATGTTCTATGACATCGATGGGATCATCTGGATCGTATCCGTTGCGCATTTTATTTTTATAATCCTCGACTTTCTTGGTTGAGGTCTTTCCCTCTATTGTATGTATTCGCTTCAAAGTTTTTGGATCTATATTGTGAGCAATGTTCGGTAGTTTCGGCTCTCCTTCATCAACCGTAATCCCATCACTTCCACCCGGCACCTCACACCCAGGCTTATTCGGCGGCGGACAGTTGGAGCTCAACCCCAACGGATCCACCCACCCCGTCGGATTCGGCACGTACTGGTACTGATTCAAGCCACCGGCCAACTTGATCGGATCCGGCGTCAGATACCGTCCCACCCGCGGGTCGTAATACCGGTGGCGGTTGTAATGCAGCCCGCTTTCGCCATCGAAATACTGCCCCTGAAAGCGCAGCGGCTGGTTCAGGTAATCCTCGCCGGCGAGGGTCAGTGCGGCGACTTTGCCGTAGGCGTCGTATTGCGCGGACCAGACGATGTCGCCGCTGTAGTCGGTGAGCTCCTGCGGGGTGCCGAGTTGGTCGAGCTGGTAGTAGAAGGGGCAGGCTTTTTTCGGGCCTTTGCCGTCGAGCAAGGCGAGGGGGCGGAAGGTGCCGGGTTCGTAGACGTAGCTGCGGTATTCGCTTTCGCTGCTTTCGGCGACGAGGTGGTCGCCTTGCCAGAAGAATTCGGTGGTGTCGTCGCCGACGGTTTTGCTGATGCGTCGGCCGAAGGCGTCGTAGCGGTAACTGGCGGTCTGGCCGTCGGGGCGGGTCAGGCCGATCAGGCGGTGCTGGCTGTCGTAGCGGTATTCGGTGACGAGGGTCTGGGCGCGGCCGCGGCGTTCGCGGATCAGGTTGCCGAAGGCGTCGTAGTCATAGTGGCGGTCGCCCTGCATCAGCAGGCGGTTGCCCTTGATCTGGCTCGGGCCGGGGCGGTCCTGCATCAGCAGGTT
>NZ_VCNJ01000085.1 GCF_005938625.1 Pseudomonas fluorescens | reverse complement strand
GTAACGCAGGGTGCCCCAGCCCTGATGCTCGGTGATCAAGCGGTCTTGGCGGTCGTACTCGAAGGCCAGCGGGTGTTGCTGGCCGTCATCAACACTAACCAGCCGGCCGAGGCGGTCGTATTGGTAAGTGACCTTGATGCCGTCGGGCAGGGTTTTGACCAGAAGACGCCCGACAGCATCGCGCTCATAAGCGGTGAGCAAACAAGAGCCGTCATCACCGAACTCGGTCTTCTCCAGCAGATGGCCGTTGAGGTCGTAGGCGTACGCCGTGCGCCGACCATCAAAACCGCTTTCCTGACGAATCAGCCCGGTCGGCGTGTAATCCAGCCGGTATTTTTCCCCCGATTCGTTTTCGATCTCGGTGAGCAGCAGCTGCGCATGGTCGTAGCGGTACTGCACCCGCGTGCCGTCGGGGTTGATCCGCCGCGAAACCAGGTGCAGGTCGTCGTCGTATTCGTAACGGGTGATGCGCCCGAGTTCATCGCGCTCGGCGGTGACCTGACCGTAGGCGCCGTAGCTGTAGGCGCGGGTGCTGCCGGTAGGAAATGTCGTCTGAATCAGTCGACCAACCGCGTCCCAGTGCTGACGGGTGACTGCACCGTGTTCGTCGGCAGTGGTGGTCCGTCGCCCCAGCGCATCGTAGGAAAAACGCCGCACGCCGCCATCGGGCAAGGTCTCTTCGGTCAACTGGCCGAGGCTATTCCAGACCAACCGATGCCGACTGCTGTCCGGGTAGCGAATCGACAGCAACTGTCCCCGGGTGTCGTAGTAGTAATGGGTGAGCTGACCGTCAGGGTCGACCGCTTCGGTGACATCGCCCTCGGCGTTGCGCCGGTAGATCCACACCGCATCGCCGCGCGAACGCCGAAACAGGAAACCGTTGCGATACTCGTAGGACGTGGGCGCCTCGTCCGGTGGAATCAGCGCGATCAGCCGTCCGACCTCGTCGTAGCGGTATTCGGTGACGGCGCCTAACGCATCCTGCTCGGCGATCAGCCGGCCCGAATCGTCATAGGCCTTGAGCTGTTCGCCGCCATCCGCCGAGACTTTACGCACCAACCGCGCACGCTCATCGTGAACGTAGGTCTCTTCGGTGCCGTCGACGTAATGCACCGCGACACTGCCGTCGTCCGCCCAGACGTAACGCGTGTCCATCTGCGAAAACGACGCCCAGTGGCGCACGCAACGGGCGGCTTTCCCCGACCGTTCCCACTCCCAGAAAAAACTCGCGCCGCCGGCCAGTTGCCGCTGCAAGATCACGTGGGCGTCGTCGTAGTCGTAACGCTCGCTGTCGCCGACGGCGTTAGTGGCTTCGATCAGGTGCTGATAGGCGTCGTAGCGG
>NZ_VCNJ01000084.1 GCF_005938625.1 Pseudomonas fluorescens | reverse complement strand
GTAGCCGTAGGTGCGCTGGCCGTGGCGAGTGTCGGCGATGTGCGCGAGATTGCCGTTGGCGTTGTAGGCATAATCGCGGCGGTACAACGCATCGCGCTGATGGCCTACGGCGTGGGCGAGTAATCGTCCTTGATCGTCGTAGGTATATTCGCTGAGCAGCAGGCCCTGCTGGCGTTGCCGTTCGCGTCCGGACTGGTAGACGTGACGGGTCAGCGGCGTGCCGTTGAGGTCGATGTCGGTCAGCGCGCCGCCCTTGGCGTGGCGGTAGTCGAGCACGCTGTTGTCCGGCAGGCGCATGCGCTTGAGCTGGCCGCAGGCGTCGTAGCGGTAACGCAGGGTGCCCCAGCCTTGATGCTCGGTGATCAAGCGGTTCTGGCGGTCGTACTCGAAGGCCAGCGGGTGTTGCTGGCCGTCGTCGACCCCGATCAAACGACCGAGTCGGTCGTATTGGTAGGTGACCTTGATCCCGTCGGGCAGGGTTTTGACCAGAAGGCGCCCGGCAGCATCGCGCTCATAAGCAGTGACTAACTGAGAGCCGTCATCACCGAACTCGGTCTTCTCCAGCAGATGGCCGTTGAGGTCATAGGCGTACGCGGTGCGGCGGCCGTCAAAACCGCTTTCCTGACGAATCAGCCCGGTCGGGGTGTAATCGAGCCGATACTTTTCCCCCGATTCGTTTTCGATCTCAGTGAGCAGCAGCTGCGCATGGTCGTAGCGGTACTGCACCCGCGTGCCGTCGGGGTTGATCCGCCGCGAAACCAGGTGCAGGTCGTCGTCGTATTCGTAACGGGTGATGCGCCCGAGTTCATCGCGCTCGGCGGTGACCTGACCGTAGGCGCCGTAGCTGTAGGCGCGGGTCGCACCGTCAGGAAATGTCGTCTGAATCAGTCGGCCAAGCGCGTCCCAATGCTGACGGGTGACCGCACCGTGTTCGTCGGCAGTGGTGGTCCGTCGCCCCAGCGCATCGTAGGAAAAACGCCGCACGCCGCCATCGGGCAAGGTCTCTTCGGTCAACTGGCCGAGGCTATTCCAGACCAACCGATGCCGACTGCTGTCCGGGTAGCGAATCGACAGCAACTGTCCCCGGGTGTCGTAGTAGTAATGGGTGAGCTGACCGTCGGGATCGACCGCTTCGGTGACATCGCCCTCGGCATTGCGCCGGTAGATCCACACCGCCTCGCCGCGAGAGCGTTTGTGCAGGAAACCGTTGCGATATTCGTAGGACGTGGGCGCCTCGTCCGGTGGAATCAGCGCCACCAGCCGTCCGACCTCGTCGTAGCGGTATTCAGTGACGGCGCCTAACGCATCCTGCTCGGCAATCAAACGCCCCGAGGAGTCATAGGCCTTGAGCTGTTCGCCGCCATCCGCCGAGACTTTGCGCACCAACCGCGCACGCTCATCGTGAACGTAGGTCTCTTCGGTGCCGTCGACGTAATGCACCGCCACACTGCCGTCGTCCGCCCAGACGTAACGCGTGTCCATCTGCGAGAACGATGCCCAGTGACGCACGCAACGGGCCGCCTTGCCGGAGCGTTCCCACTCCCAAAAGAAACTCGCGCCGCCGGCCAGTTGCCG
>NZ_VCNJ01000083.1 GCF_005938625.1 Pseudomonas fluorescens | reverse complement strand
GTAGCCGATGAAGTGCCGCTGCAGCGTGCCCTCGTTGTAGCCGATATCCAGCGTCACCAGCCCTTTCAGCGGCACAGGGGATTGAACGGTGAAGTTCGCCCGGCCGGGGCTGGTAGCGTCCAGCCTGACGTCCTCCTTGATGAGAGCGATCGGGGCGCCGTTGATGGACAGTATCTTGTGCAGTTTCACGTCTGCTCACTCCCGCCCAGCCACTTATCCACACGTCCCAGCACTTTTTCAAAGCCGCTCAGCGCGGGGTTGTCGCTGGTTCCATCACCCGCACCGCCGGCACCGACCGGGCTACCCGGGGCGCCTTGAGCGTTGACCTTGTTGCCAGCGCGCCGGCCTTCGACTTTCTCCGGGTTCGACTCGCGCTCGCTCAAGGTGAACTGCACCAGCCAGGCTTTCAGCGTGTCCGCTTCGCGTGCGCTGACGCCGTCGGAAAACTCCACCTGACGCACGCCGAAGGTCTCGGCCGTGTCGTTCACGATCCGATACAGATGCAACTGACCGCCGCCGGCGGTGGCTTCAGCCATCCGCAGCAGATCGGTCAGCTGAGTCTTATCCACAAAGGGAATCATCAGCGAGACGGACAGCGTCTTGGGTTTGAAGCCCTTATGGGCCTTGTCGGTATTGCTTGTCTGGCCGGACATGTCGCCGCTTTCGATTCGCAGATTGGCCGTGACCTTGAGGTTCTTGCCTTGGACTTTTTGCCCGTCGAGTAACAGCGTCATAGGCCCACCAGTTCCTGCACAAAACTCAGCCCTTCTTTGCTGCCGACCAACAACAAACCGGCGCACTGAATCCATTCATGCCCCGGGGCGTCGCCGGCCAGCAGTTCGCGGCTCAGTTCGCTGGGATTGCCCGGGCCAATCATCCGCGCGCGCAGGCTGACGTCGGGGTTGCCCCCAGCCAGCAGGTCTTTTAGATCAGCCAATTGTTTGTCTCGGCCCTGCTGCTGGGCGCTCTTGCGCGCAGCCAGCGCTGCCAGATCGGCCAACGGCGAGCTGTCGGCGGCGTAGCCTTCCAACACGGCTATTTGCCCCGCCATGGACTGTTTTGCGGCTTTGACCACCGTGCAACGCTCCAGCGGCAAGCCCTGCCAACGTGGCAGTGGGCCGGCGCCGGGGATCTCCCACTTTTCGCTCTCCAGTTTCACCAGGTGTTGCGCCCGGCGCTCGGTGCGCACCAGGTCAGGGATCGGCAGCAGTGCATTGAATCGCGCCAAGCTGCTGGCCAACTGTTCCAGCCGCGTGCCCAGAAACAGGATCGACAGCGCGTATTGCGGCCCGGTCGGGCGGCCGCTGTCGCTGGCGTCTTCCAGTTTCTTGGCGAGATGTTCCAGCGCGTTGGGCGCGGACAGAAAACGCTGATAGCCCGCGCCCTGGCCAACGCCGCTTTGAAATGGCGTCACGACCAGGCACGCCGGCACCTGCCCCATCTGCTCGGCCAGCGCTGCGCGTCCGGCCGCGATCGCGCCTTTTGCGGCATCACCGACCGGCCCCGGGTGGGTGTTGGCCAGTCCACTCAGGCCAGCCAGGCGCTGGGCGGTGCTGGCCAGTTCGCTACCGGCCAGATCCTTGGCCGCTGACAGCCCGGCCATCCACTGCGTGGCCTGCTCCGGCCAGCGCATCGTCACCGGTGCCCAGGTCATGCCGGCGGCGTCCAGGTGATGGCTTTCATTGCCTTCAGATTTTTATCTTTCTGAGCCTTCGCCACAGCTTGGCGCAATGTTTCCGCGTGCTGCTGCGCCGCTTGCCGGAAGCGCACCAGGTCAAGACTGACTTTCTGCAGCTGGGCGATGGTATGCGGCCGGAAGGCCAGCACCTGGTCGGCGTCATAGCACGGGTAAACGTCGTCCAGGCCCAGCAGCACCTGGCCATTCAAATTTACCTGGTCATCGATCGCGCTGCTGTAGCGGTATGGCTCACCCAATGCACTGGAAGTGAAACCGCCAGCGATATAGACAGTGCTGCCGGCGGCGATCGCTTGCAGCTTCTTGTCCCGGAGTGCAGCCAGCACGGCGTCGATATCATCAACCCATTCGCCGTTCTTCCAGACCTGATTCGGCCCGGGCTTCTTCATGGTGAAACCGGCCGGCACCGGTTCGAAGCCTTCCAGCGTTCGCGGTTCACCTGTATCGGTTTTATAGACAACCACGCCCCCGAAGTAGTCCACCAACTGCCAAGCCCGACCGTTCCACCATGCGGCTTTATGTTCCGGGATCTCGGGTGGTGCCGTTTCCACGCAACCACCGGGGATTAGGTAAACACCCGGCTCCAGCGGCGACTCTTCAGCCTTCACGGCGCCGATGAAGATGCCCAGGTGATTGGTCTGATAAACGAGTTTTTCAGTCATGCTCGATCTCAATATTTGATGCAGTAGAAAAGGGCCAAGTTTCGGGGCCGGGTTTCGGCCCCGCCGGCAGCGGCGACGGTCACGCCGTGGGTGTGGTTACCGCCCCAGCCCACGCCAACGTTGTGCGCGTGATGGCCGGCGAGCCCCATGCCGATGTTGTGGGCGTGCTGGCCCTGGTAATCGGTGCGCATCGGCTGGTTATCTGCGTTTCTCCCACCGGGCATCTCAAGGTCAACGACGCTTGCGCCGCCTACTGGGTAACCGATTGAAATACCTTGGCCAGTGGCCGCAATTCGCCAGCCGTGGTCATGGTTGCCTTGGGCATCTGTCCAGGCGCTGTGGACATGATTTCCTTGCGCATCTGTCCAAGCGCTATGCAAGTGGTCGCCTACGGCCGCAGCCGACGCGGAGTGCGCATGCGAGTGGATCATCATGTCCTGATAGACGCCGAATGCACGGCCAGGATCCAGACCGCGCCCGTCGTCCCAGCCGCGTGGGAACAAGCCGCGCATGTCGGGCAAGTTGAACGTGGTGGAACCGTCGCCGGCGCCGTAGTGCGTCCCAAGCCAGGCGAAGAGTTGCGCGAATGTGGTACGGGAAACCGCCGCACCATTGCACTTCAGCCACCCCGTCGGAGCAGCTGTCATGGCAAACGCGGCCACCATGCCGGTCATGGAATCACCAACCTGTTTTTGCAGTTTGTTCAACGCGGCCGTCGACGCCACGATCTGACTGCTGTTTGTCGTTGGGTCGTCGCTAATAGCATTGGGCAAGTTGCCCAGCCCGACGTCTGCTTTGGTCGTGGCCCGGGCACGCAGCAGCGGATAGTCGCCGGTACGGGATGCGAGATATTTGATCAACGCACCACCGACTGGCTCGGCGTCCCGCAAATCCACGATATTGCTGGGTGAGATGAAATCGGCGAGCGGCACGCAGTAATGACGCACGCCGGCAGCATCGGTGTAATCAGCCTGTTCACCGAACACCACTTTCCAAACAGCCATCCGATCGTTCAATTGACGCTCAAGACATACGTCCAGCCAGACCTTACCTACTGGAACGACGCCGGGGACCGCTTCTGACTTCGCAATGGCCACGCGGATGCCTTCGACGTAGGCCGTGCCACCATTGATCTGGTAGCCGGTGTCTGTCTTTTCGAATATCAGAGAGTTACTGAAAAAGAACGCACGCCCGTAGAGGTTGCGATTGCTCAAGCGCTCGCGCTCATCGATGCCGGCCAGGCGCACGGTAAAGTCATGCTGCCAGGTGCTGGCATCGACCGTGACGCCAGTCAGCTGCTGGGCACCGTCAAAGGCCACCAGAAAATTGCGGGTGACGTTGTTGCCGATCTGCTGCGGCGGAATGTTCTGGCGTTTTTGCTGCAGGGGCACCGACGAGGCAGCAAACAGGATGCCGTCGGCGTCCTCAAGGCCGACCCAATTAAAATCCCAGTCGCCGATGTCCGAGCCCAGCTGGGCGCTGTACACCACCTGGTTGGGGTTCACAAAACCGGCGTTCTGTTTAGGGATCGTATAGACGTAAACAATCTGCCCCGCCGGTGGCTTGCCGGCCGCGCGATCCAGCGGCGCGGTCGGATCAAGCCCGGGCACATTGGCAAAGATGAAGCGGCTGACGATCAGCGGCTTTTGCTGGCTTTGTTTCAGGGCAATTTGGCTTTCGCCGGCCAAGGTAATACTGGCGCTCACGGTGCGCTCCTACAGGCGGGCAACCAGCGTTTGCTGGTCGTCGTTAAAATCAATCAAGGCGATTTGCAGCCCCACAGGGGTGATGGTGACGAAGTCGTAGCGCCGGCACGTTCGGCCGTATTGCTGAATCAGCACGCGCAAAAGCTCGGGATTGAGCGACAGTTGAGCGTTGCTGAACTTCAGCAGCACCACGTCCCAATCGCGGTCGGGCTGGCGTTCCTCGATCTCGACGTAACCCACGCCCAGGCGCTCAAAAATGCGTTTCAACCCGGCGGTGCTGCCGGCGTCGACCGAGTTGATGAACGCGTATTTCACGCGCAGTCGAAACAAGGACTCGGGTTCGCCCTTGAAGCGCGTCACGTCCCGCTGCCAGGCCCACAGTTCAAGGATGCTCATGTGGCAGGTGTCGGGATCGATCTGCGAGTAAGGCCAGCGCAGCCAGCCGGTGACGGTTTCCCACCACGCCTGTGCAGCCGCGACCAGTTTTGAAAGTTCGGTGCCGCCAAGCCAGAAAGGCAGTTTGAGTTTGATCATTGCAGGTTCACCTTCAGCGACGTCAGGCGCGGGATGTCCAACCCGCTGGTGATGTCGACCCCGGGTGTAAACCGCAGTGAGGCGATATCGGCAAACTGTTGGTGCAGTTCTTCCGCGAGGCGACTGAAGCTGAAGCGCGACTGGGGATAAGTCAGCGTCGGCTGATAATCGCGGGGCGTGCTTTCCCGAAACGCGGCGCGGATGAATAGCTCGATCTCACTTTTCAGCGTGTCGATCTGCTCCGCGCTCAAATTTGGT
>NZ_VCNJ01000082.1 GCF_005938625.1 Pseudomonas fluorescens | reverse complement strand
ACCGAGGTGATTGCGAGAAATGCAGCGACATGAAATACCGAGCCGCACTCAAATTCGGAAGCAAATCAAAATCCGCCCCCCCCCCCCGCTCCTCTCCACTCAACAGGATGAGCGTTAGCTCGGCTGCAGCTCTTGATCTTGCCGTGCTGGCCCCTTCGGCAGGCTGAGTGGAGGGATTGATCCGGGGGTGGGAGCGCAGCGACCGTTCGACGAAGTCGAATGCATCGAGAGGAGGTGCAGCGAAGCAAACCGTAGGCGATGCCCCCGGATCGATCCCGGAACGAAGGAACCCCGAGCTTTAGCGAGTGGGCCGAACGCCGGGGCCCAGCCTTTTGGTTACTTTTTGCTGGGCCGGCACTCCGGCGTTTGAAAAAGTGACCCGCTGTAAGAGCGGAACCGCCAGCCGCAACCCCAAAAACAACGGATATTCACCCAAATCCCCAAGAGCATGGTCGGCCCAAAGGCCGCCAAGCCCAAACAAAAAAAAAGCCCCGCAACCACATGAAGGCGCGAGGCAAAAAATTGGTCGGTTGCGGCCAACCAAAGGAGCTCAGTCAAATACGTACAAAAGCCAAAATCAGATGCAATCCTGCGCCGCCCGCTCAAAACTCGAAGGCAAAAGATTCGAAGCCAACAAATGCCGCTCGTAGATAAACACCTTGCCGCCATTCCCGGCTTTATAAGCCTCGAGCACGTTGTCAGCCGAAACCTTGCTCGGCACCACAATCCGATAACTGCGCTGAGTCTGTGAAACCGTCGGGTTCAGCGCACTGCCCTGCAACTTCGGCACAACACAGTCGGCGTACTGCGCAGGCGTCTTGCTGGTCTGCAACGTCAGGCTCGGATTGTTCGGCGCCGAAGCGCAACCAGCGAGCAGCAAAGAAGCAACGGCCAGAGCAGGCATAAAGAAAAGACGCATCGGTGTCATCCTGAAAATAAAGGTTCGGTTCAACCGGCAACGGTTCAGCCTCACGGAGCCGCCGTCGCCATTTATGTTTTAAGTGATCCGCTCGACGCCACCAGCGCCTTGAGCGACACATCGAATTGCTTCAACGCGTGGAGTTGCAGATCACGCTGCTTGTCGATCTGCGCAGCGATGACCGGTGCTGCCTGGTTATGCACCCACGCCGAAGGCAACTGTTTCTCGACCGCGCCTTCAGCCTTGCCGATGTATTGCAGGTCAGCGTCGTAGAAGCGTGCGGTAAAACGCGCTTCGACCAGACTGTTTTGCTGTGTCAGCAGGCGATTGAAGGTGTCGAGCTTCACCACCACGTCCGGATGCGCCTGCACCAGCGCATCAAGGTTGTCGTAAACAGTCACGGACAAGAACTGCTGCTGCAACGAACTCACCAGCCAGTCGATGGCCAGTTCCGGATCGGAACTGCTGACAAAGGCCTGGCGAATCCGCGAGTCGAGCGCATCTTTCGCGCCGTTGACCGCCATGTCGTGGTAACGCTCAAGGTATTGCAGGTTGTCCAGGGTGTTCTCGCTGAGCAGCACACCCACGGTTTGCGAATGCTGCAACGTGGTGCTGCTGCTCGTGATGGTCTGGAAGTGACACGACCCGGCGGCTGCGTAAGTCGGAGCTGTGAACAGTGCGCCGCCTGTCAGCAGGGCGACCAAAGCCAGTCGGGTCATAGTCTTCATCGCGCAGATTCCTTGAGCGGCGTGTTCGATGGAGGCAATTTTCCGCCGATTGCCAATAAAGCAGAACTTGCGTTTCGTGATGGTCACTATTACTTCTAGCAATAGTTGCGCAACGTGCAGACTGATACACACTCAACCACAACTAGAAAAACATGAAATGAGGAGTTCGCCTTGAGAACGTTTGACCTGATCCGTGACGCCGTTCTGCCCGATTTCCGCGAGCGTGTGGCCGAGTATCTGGTTCAGTACGAGAGCGTATTGCTGGACAAACGCATCACCGACCCGCAGCTCATCACCGACACTGCCAATCAGTTGCGCGGTTACCTGCGCGGGCTCAACACCACCCGTGTCTTGGGAATGGCTTATTGGGAAGAGCTGGATCGTCGAGTCGTCGACACCTGGCTCGCGCCACAGCAATGACCGATCGGCACCGTGGTCAGGGTGGCGGCTGAAGACTGCGCCCTCACGTAGCCGATGGTCTGCGCGGCAATAAGGCCTCTGCGAAAAAACCGCCCGAACGCTTACAATCGCCGGTCTCACTGCCAATCAGACAGGCGCATCAAGAAATGCCGCTCGACCCACCTACGATGTTGACCCTTTCCATCGCTCTCGCAGCCGCTGCCGCGCTGTATCTGGCGATCGAATGGCGCAGCATTCGTGAGCCTTCGCTACTGTTGTGGAGCGCCGGTTTCGCCACCATTACCGTCGGTTCCACCCTGGCTCTGCTACGCAGCAGCGGTTTTCTGCTGATCGGCATCTGGTTCGCCAACGGCTTGCTGGTGACCGCGCACTTCCTGTTCCTGCTCGGCGTGGCGCGCTTCACCCAGATACGGTTGTCGCCGGCCTGGTACCTGATCTTCGTCACCTGGCTGGTCATGCTGTTGCTGCCGGACGGGCCGCTGTGGTCGAAGGTCATGCTGGCGGCCAATTCGCTGCTGGTGGCGCTGGCGACCCTCAAGGCCAGCTCACTGCTGCGCCCCCACGGCAAGTCGCTGAGCGTCGGCGCGGTGCAACTGCGTTACGTGCTGCTCGGTCACGGGCTTTTCTACGTGGCCAAAGCCTTGACGGTGGTGATCCCCGGCACGCTGATCGATCTGGCGGCGTTTCGTGGCGAGATCATCCAGATTTCCCTGGTCGAAGGTGCGATGGCGATCATGTTGATCGCCCTGTCGATGACCGGCACCGAACGCTATCGCCGGGAAAAACAGATCGCCCGCCTCGCCGAGCGTGATCCGCTGACCGCCCTGTACAACCGCCGCGCCCTCGAAAAGCGCGCGCCGCGCCTGCTCGAACAGGTTTCGCCAGAGCATCCCGGCGCCCTGCTGCTGATCGACATCGACAACTTCAAACTGGTCAACGACCAGTACGGCCACACCGCCGGCGACCGTTTGCTGATCGCGTTGAGCGAGATGATCCGCTCGGTGCTGCCGCGCAATGCGCTGACGGCGCGCCTGGGCGGTGACGAGTTTGTCATTCTGCTCAACAGCACATCAGGCGAGCGTGTCATGGAACTGGGCAACGCCTTGCGCGAGCAGTTTTTGAGCATGACCTCCCAGACATTCCCCACCACCGCTGCCGTGACCCTGAGCATCGGCGCCAACCTGTTCGACAATCCGCCCGCCCACCTGACGGCACTGATCGAACGAGGCGACGCGGCACTCTATGAATCGAAACGCGGCGGGCGCAATCGCCTGCGCCTGACCGGTCTCACCACGCCAGGATAATAAAAACCATGTCCAGCCTTGATACTCCTCTGCAAGACCTCGCCGCTCCCGAAGGCGTCTGCTACGGCTGCGGCGGCCGCAATCCGCACGGCCTGCACGTCAAAAGCCACTGGCATGAAGACGGCGTGCACGTTATCGCCGAACACCTGCCGGAGGCCAAGTACTGCGGCTGGCCGGATCTGGTCTACGGCGGCCTGATCGCCATGCTGGTCGACTGCCATTCCAACTGGACGGCGATGGCATATCACTACCGCGCAGAAAACCGCGAACCCGGCAGCCTGCCGCGTATCGACTGCGTCACCGGCAACCTTGGTATCAAATTCATCAAACCGACGCCGATGGGCGTGACGCTGACTCTGCGCGCGAAAGTCGAGGGTGACGTCGGGCGCAAGACCCGGGTGATCTGTGAAGTGTTTGCCGGAGATGTGCTGACGGCAGTGGGCGACTCGGTGTTTGTGCGGGTCGACACCGGGCAATTGGCCGACGCGGCGCACGGGCGATAAACCTGGCGAGCCTGCCTGGCTTGTCGAACCGTTAACCGGCAGGCCTTGGCGAGTATTCAACGCTCGCGCTTAGCGAGCGTCATCTCAATCCCGAAGACAGCCTCGGACTTCAACTGACCACAGCACCTTTGGGGCCGCTGGCAATCAGTCACCCAAGCGAATCGCGTCTTTCACAGCATCACGCCTTTGCCGTTCAATCAGGCCCGACGGTCTGACCTTCGCCCCCTCACTCTTCAATCTCCCACGCCAATCCCGGGTCCGCTGTGCCGTGATCGCAAAAATACAGCAACGCTTTCCGGGCATGCTCTTTGTCGACAACCTGGTTTTTCGGGTAGCTCCCGGACTGCCCACCGACGACAACATCTACCGTCTCATCCTTTGATGCATCAGGATTGGTCAGTGTATAAAGCTTCTCGTCGACGTTTACCGCGATAAACACAACATAGCGATGGTCGTTACCTCCGCCCACGCTCATGTAGTTTTCGTCATCGAGCAAAAACAGTGTCGAACTGAACGCCTTTCCATCCAGTCGATCCAGAGTTGCGAGTACCTTTTCGCGGTCGGGACGCAAGTGCTCTCGCTCCTTGAAACCCGCGCCGTTTGCTTCGTCTTCTATGATTTTTTCCAGCTTCATGATCACTACTTCGTTGGTGTGTAAGTTCGGCTGCCACTGGGTGAATGCACGGTGATATTACATCCCAGATTTCGAGCCAGTGAACGAATGCCCCCAGCGCCCGGCAACCCGCAAGCCTTGCACGGATCGCGGTCGACCCACATTTCGGCACTTTCCGCTTTACCTGCCATGCCCGCGTTCACGGCATGTTGCACCGCTTCAGCCTCCGCGTGGGTTTTGGTTTGCGCATTTACGCGGTCGAGGGTAATCGCCGTCTTGGGATTCTGGTCGCCTGAGTTTATACCCTCGAAACTCTGACCATTGACCCTCAGTAAAGACAATGTCGATGTGTCATTGGCAGAACCTGCGACAGGCAGACCCAACGCCTTCCTGCGGTCAGCCAGCTGCTGCCGTGGGTCACAGGTTTCCAGGCCCAGCGGATCGATCCAGCCCGTCGGGTTTGGTGCATAGGCATAAAGATTCAAGCCACCGGCATAGCTGATCGGGTCTTTGCTGATGAAACGACCGACCTGCGGATCGTAGTACCTGTAGCGGTTGTAATGCAGGCCTGTCTCATGGTCATGATACTGCCCCTGGAAACGCAGTGGATTCGTCAGCCCTTGTTGCCTGGCCCAATCTGAACGCTGTTCCTGTGCTTGCCCCCACGCCTCGTATTGGGCACTCCAGACGATTTCGCCGCGCTGGTCGGTCAGTTCCTGTGGCGTGCCCAAGTAATCGCACTGATACCAGCTCAACTCATCGATCGGTTGAGCCTTGGGTACGTGGCTCCACAACGGATCATCGTCCAGTCGATATTCGTCGCTGTAGTCGGGCTGCTCCGACAGTTTGATTGCCTGATGCCGCAGTGCCTGAGCGACAGGCACAAAGGTGCCAGGCTCATACACGTAATGCACGGTACGACCATAATCACCGTCCACATGTGCCAGGCTACTTTCCCAGGCTAGAGCGTCGCCGTCCCAACCATACAACGTGAAGCCGCAACCCGACTCCCGCTGCTTGCGCGCATATTCGTGATGGTTCCACTGAGAGCCGGCTTCAGGGTGCTGTTTAAAGTGCGCACGGGAATGTTTGGACACTCTGCGGCCCAGCGCATCGTAGGCGTAATCGACCTCCAGACGGGCGTCGTCAAAATGCACCAGACGATCGAACAGATCCCAGCGCAGGCGGCTGTAGCTGCCGTTATGCCAGCGCTGGATCAGGTTGCCCCGCTCGTCATACTCATAATGAGTGCCGGCGTACTCGCGCAGCAGGTTATCCAGAAGCTTGCTGCGGGTCGGGTCCTGATCCAGCGGACGCCGGGTTTGCCGGGCCGTATCGTCGAGCAGATTGGCGGCCGGATCAAAAGCAAAGGTTTCCACACCCAGGCGACTGCTCGCCTGAAGCAGACGCCCGAGCGGATCGTATTGATAAGCCAACGTCCCGCGGCGGGTGTCGTCGATACCGCGCAACTGACCTGCCGCATCGTACTGATACTCGCGTTTGAGCACCGTGCGCTTATCGTCGGTGCGCCCCAGTAGTTGCTCCTGCAAACGTCCGGCGGGGTCCCACTGCTGGGTTTGCAGCAGATGATTGCCCTGATGCCGCGCAACTTCACGATGCAGGTCGTCGCGCTCGTAACCGACAAGGTCATGTTCGTCGAGGCGCATGCCCAACAGATGACCGCTGCCGTAAGTCAGCCAACTGACCCGATGACCGTCCGGACGCAGCGTGGCCACTCGCTGATTGAGGGCATCGTATTCATGTCGCCAGATCGCGACCGAGGGGTTTTCCAACCCTAGAAAATGCTGATGTTCGCGCAACAGATTGCCAGCCGGGTCATGGAACCACTGCAAGCGGCTCTGATCGTTACTGGCCAGCACGAGGTTGCCGTTTCCATCGTAGGCGAAGGTTTCCGCTTGCGACTCGCTGCCAAGCCTCGCCGAACGGCTGATCATCCGGTTCATCGGGTCGAACTGGAATTCGGTGACGCGCTCACCGTCGCAAATGGAGGCTAATCGCCCGGTCTCGGCGTCATAGCGATAGTGTTTGCTGCGCCCATCGAAGCCGGTTTCATGGAGCAAGCGGCCCACCGGATCGTACTCGAACTGCACCCGCTGCTGGTTCTCGTTTTCCAGGGCGGTCAGCCGCCCCAGTCGGTCCCAGCGATAGCGCAACGTCTGCTCCGTGGCATCCACTCGCTCAGCCACCAGCCCCGCAGCGGTGTAACGCCAGGAGGTGCAGCGATCCAGCCCGTCGATATGGGCCAGCAAGCGACCTTCAGCATCGTAAGTGAAACGTTCTTCGGTTTTATCCGGATGCCTGATCAGCACCCGCTGGCCGGCACGGTATTCGTACTCGGTGCTTTGCCCGGCTGCATCGGTGAAGCAGATCAACTGTCCGAGACTGTTGTACTCCCAGGCGCTGGCCTTGCCGGAGCAGTCGGTATATTTCGTCAGTTGACCGGCATCGTTGTATTCAAGCTTCTTCTCGGCGCCGTTGGCGTCCTTGATCACTTTGAGCAGGCCTGCCGAGGTGTAGGCGTATTCGGTCTGGTTACCCAATGGGTCTATGGCTTTCTCCAGATTGCCGTGAGCATCATAGTCACGCAGCCAGAGCCCGCCTTCGGCGTCGCTGATCTTGATCAACTGATCCTGATCGTCATACGCGAAATGCAACACGGTGTCGTCGGCTCGAATATGCTCAAGCACATTGCCCCGTTCGTCATAGCTGAAGCGGTCGATGCTGGCGTCGGTGTGCACATGGCGCACGACGTTTTTCGCCTCATCGCGAAACAGCCATTCCGAGCGCTCATCCGGGTGCCGAATGCGATAGGTGTAGCCAAGGATGTCGTAGTAGTGCCAGGTCTCGTTGCCATGGGCATCGGTGACATACGTCAGGCGAATGTTTTCGTCCCACTCCAGCCGGGTATCGAAACTGCCGTCATCCGCCCATTCGCGGACGGCTTTGGCATCGGCGCCTTGACCTTGCCATTGCAGGTTCATACCGCGCCCGGTGCGATCGGTGTAACGCGTGACCAGATGGTGCTGATACTGATAATGCCAGGCTGCGCCGTTTTCATCCTGAGCCTGGATCAGATCACCGTTGGCGTCGTAGCGATAGGCACACAACTGACGCTTGGCTGCACCGTCGCGAACTTCCCAGAGACCGATCAGGCGCCCTTGCGCGTCGAGCAGGGTGCCGAGCTGCAAGTGGACGTTGCTGATATCGCCTTCGTAGGTAATAAGATCCGACAACACCGCCTCGTCGTCATGACGGTGTTCGTAGTGAAGCATGACCCCGGCACCGCTGCGCAGGACGATACCACTCAGCACGTAACGCTGACCGCGGCGCACGTAAGTTTCCTTGCGCTCGACACCGCTGCACAGCACCAGCCGGTTTTCGTCGACTCGCACCAGCGTCAGGCTTTCAATCGGGTCGTAGTGGGCCTCACCGACTTTGGGCAGTGGGTAGTTGTGGCTACGTCCGTCCGCCGCGTGAAACACCAGGCCGTCATCGACGCGATCAAAACGGGTGGTGAATTCGGTAATCCAGCGAGCGCCCATGACCCCTTTGTCATAGGCCTCCAGACGCGAATAATACGTGCGCGTCCAGTTGATCGGGAACGGGCCCGGCAGACTGAAATCAGTGTGACGGAAGGTCTCCGAGCCCATCGAGAAACTGATGCTGTGCGCGGTGATGGGACACACCACGTTTTTTCTGCAATTAGGGTCGGCTTTCGCCCCGGCTTGCTTGGACTGCATCTCCAGCTGACCTTCCCCGGCCTTGCGCTTGGCCTGGGTTGTGGTGCCGGGTTTGACGTTCGCGCTCTGACCATGCGCCTTGCGCTTGCGCCAAGTGACTACGGCACCACCGAGCATCTGCAACAGCCAGCCGATGGAGTGTTGAACGCCCGGATCGCTGAGCTTCTTCAGTTGTGTTCGCAGCTCTACGCCCAAAGTCCGCAGCATGGACGTATTGCTGAGCACCAATGCCTTGGCTTTTTCCGGCAGCAGGTTTTTCGCTGCGCTGTTGGCCACGCCTTTGCCGGCGGCCTTGTAGGCACTGAACGCAGCACCGAAGATATTGCCGATGGCCGCTTTGGGGTCATGCAGTAACTGGCTGCGCGCCGCCGTGATCTTTGAACCCGCAGCGTTGAGGTCGCCCTTGGCATCGAGTTTGCCATTGACGACGGTTTCCAGCCCTTTGGCAATCTCGTTCACCGCGCTCTGTCCCAGTTTGCCGGCGTCGTCGAGAATGCCAGCCAGTTTGGGTTGCGCCTGTTTTACGAAGTCATCGATGGTGCCGACAATGGTCGCGTTCAAATGCCCGATCAACACTTCGATCAGAGAATCCCCCAGTAGCATCTTCGCGCTGTTACGCAGCTCCTGGCGCACCAGGCCCAATGTCGGACGCAGCGTCATGCGTGCCGACGCCATGGTTGGAGGGGCCGGCAGTACCCCGATCAGGTTGATGCCCAGGCTGACCCAGTCCAGCACTTGGCGCTGCTTGCTTTTGGCCAGGGTTACGATGTCGCCAAGGGCGTCGACCAGCGCCATGATGTTACCCACCACCGGCAAGGCGCCGGCAACGTTCTTCACACGGTCGAGCGTGACAATCCCGCCACTGATCGACTGCAGCCAGGCATCGAATTTGGCGGCACCGCGGCCGACATCTTGAATATCGATGGTGTTGAGCGGAACGACAGCTACCTGGGGTTCACGTTTTTTATCGGGCGCAGGAGTCGTCATGACATGAACTCATCTGGCAGCAAGCTTGGGACCGGATTCAGGCCGGGCGTTTGAATCGAGTTTTTGGGCAACGAAACAGCAGGCAAACTCGGCAGCTTGCCGTTCTTGCTGGCAGCGCCGAGGATGTTCGATGCACTCGGCATTGCGGCACTGGCAAGTTTCGGCAACCCGGCCACACCGCCCTGCACCACACCCTTCACTTGCTGCGCTGTTTGCATCGCACCTTGCGCCGTCTGCATCGCACTCATCCCTGTTTGCGCCATGTCCTTACCCTTCTCCAACATCTCCCAACTCTTGCTCGGCAACACCTGCGCGACCATCGCCTGCACCTGACTCGGCACCTCTTCGGCACCCGGTGGATTCAACGGCCATTCCGGCTTACCGATGTAACTGCCATCGCTCCAGGTGTCCGCCGGATCCTTGCCGAACAACACGCGCGCAGGCCCCGGTGCAGCGCCGGCGACGCTGGCGAAACCCTTGCCGTCGAGCTTGCCTTTGATGCTTTTGCCCAGCGCATCGATGACTTCGTAATCGCCCTCTTTGATGCCCTGACGCCCTGCGTACTGGTTGAACAATTCCAGATTGCCCTTGCCCGGTTTCGGCGGTTCCGGGAATACCCCGGCGAGACTTTTCGCGCCGGTGTAGGCGAAGTTCGCCGCGTGCGCGGTGTACGGGCCGCTGGTGGCGTGGGTGATGCCGCCGGCGTTGTAGGTGGTGGCGCTGCCGCCGCCCTGGATCACCAGTTCGGTTTTTGCGGTGATGGTGATGCGGTCGGCATTGGCGGTGATGTTGAGTTTGGCCAGCAGGTTGATGCTGTCCTTCAGCGCGCGCACGTCGATATCGCCGGAGGCCGCGACCAGCCGCCATCCCATGCTTTGCACGAACAGGCGCATGCCACGACTGGCGCTGGCCAGCAGGCGTTTGCCGATCGACAGGCTGGTGTGGCCGGTGCTGCTCAGGGCCAGGTGTTCGCCGGTAGCAATATGGCTGGAGCGTGGCGTGGTCAGGGCAATGCCGGCGGGACTGGCGAGGACCAGATGCGGTTCGGTGAACTCGGGGAATTCGTTGGCGGTGAGGTTCGCCGGCCCCGAGCCGAGTACGCCTTGATGCTGGGCGTGTAGCGCTTTGGCCACGTCGTCCTGATCGCCCGCCTCTTGGGCTTGCAACTCTTTGGCTTGCACGGCGAATCCGTCCTGCTGATCGCTGGCAGTCGCGAGGCGCTCGGCAGTTTCCGGCAGATCCTTGTGGTGCTTGGATTCGTTCGGGCGCGGCTCGGTGGTGATCAACAGACCGGCCGCCGCACGCACCGCACCATGGCGGTCGGTTCTCAACTCGAAACCTTCGCCACGCGGCTGCCCACCGCTAGGACGCGGATGAGTCAGATAACCGAGGTTGATCGCACTCGCGCCGTGGTCGCTGCGCAACGCAATGCTGATCTCGCTGGTGGTGTCGTCGATGCGTAATTCATTGGCACGGCTGCCCTTGTATTCCTTGCTCTTGACCGTGGCCAGGGTCTTGAAATCCGGCAGCTTGTACGGCGGCAGATTCGCGCCGTGGTACAGGCAACCGCTGATCAGCGGCTGATCGGGATCGCCCTCAAGGAAGGTGATCAACACCTCCATGCCAACACGCGGAATGTTGATCGAACCAAAGGTTTCCGCCGCCCAACTCGACGCGACGCGCATCCAGCAACTGGTCATGTCGTCGTGCTTGCCTTCGCGGTCCCAGAAAAACTGCACCTTCACCCGGCCGTACTGGTCGCAGTAAATCTCTTCGCCTTCAGGGCCGCAAACCACCGCACTTTGCGTGCCGAGGACTTTCGGTTTCGGGTGATCGAGCGGCGGACGATACGGCACGTCCCACGGGATCGCGCTGAAGCGGTTGCGATAGCCTTGGTGGAAATCGTCCTTGAGGTCGGTGGTGTCGCTGGTCACCGACTCTTCGAGCACCTGCGGTTGTTTGCCTTCGTGGAAGATTTCAGTGAGCAGCCACAGGTCGTTCCAGGTCGGGTTGGCGTGTTCGGTCAGGGCGAGGAAATGCCCGCTGACGAGGATCGGCTGATCGCTGTTGCCCTCGGCCAGACGGTAGTCGCTGCGATGGCGTTCCAGCGCGCGATTGGCCAGGTGTTTGCCGCGCTCGCGATCAACGAAACGGCCCGGGTAATCGTAGTCTTCGAGGTCCGGTTGCGCGCTGCTTTTGGCATCGCTTTCCAGCTCGATCTTCGGTTTGACGAAATCGTAATCGCGGCGCGTGGTGCGACTGGTGCGGGTGGCCAGACGCAGGCCGAAGCGCTTGACCACCGGTTTGTCGGCGACCAGTCCGGAATCTTGCTGATAGGCCACGGGCGCGAGTTTCGGGAACACCGTCTGGTCATCGCCGAAGGTCAGTTTGTGCCCGCTGGACGTGTGCTGGAAGTGGTAGTGAATGCCCTCCTCTTCGCACAGGCGCTGGATGAAATCCAGGTCCGACTCGTCGTACTGCACGCAGTAAATGCGCTCGGGATAAATCGCGCTGAGCTGGAAGTGGTAATCGCTGGCAAGGATGCCGTGTTCTTCCAACACCTGGCTGATGATCTGCTGCACGGTCATCTGCTGGAAAATGCGCTGATTGATCCGATGCGCGAGGTACGCCAGTTGCGGGCGCAGGGAGATCTTGTAGCGGGTCAGGCGCTTGCCCGCCTCGCCCTGGGCGACGCTGTAGACCAGCCCGTGGATGCCGCTGCCGCTCGGCGACAACTGCAGAAACGCCAGTTTGTGCAGCACGCTTTCGAGGTTGATCGAGGCCTTTTCGCTGACCAGTTCCAGCTCGAATTCGAACGGCGTGTTGAGGGCCTCACGACCGGTGAACGACAGCACTTGAAAGTCGCTATCGCCGCCATCGACGGTCAGATTGAAATGAGGCTGGTTGGCCGGTGAGAACATTCCCTTGTCCCTCGCGCAGTGCTGCAACGCGCATCAGATTAAAAGAATCTGATGCGGAAAATTCATTGATCAAGCAGCGAACTCGACCAGCAGAACTGGTCGAGTCGGTACCGTCATCAGCCGCGATTAAACGACTGGAGCACGCCAGTCATCGGAACCCGAA
>NZ_VCNJ01000081.1 GCF_005938625.1 Pseudomonas fluorescens | reverse complement strand
CCGCCACTAACAAGCTGCAGGTGCAATCTGACACCGGTTCCATCGAGAACGCCACCTGCGCCAATCTTCGAGGGGACAGCGTCTCCCTGCCGGCCGGTCAGGGCATCAAGAACCGTGATGCGGCGATTATCAAAGGCGATAAACAAGTCACGGTGCGTGCGCAGGGCGATGTGAGCAACAGCGGGCAGTCGTTCCTGCTCAGCGGGGGCGATCTGAGCCTCACCGCCGGTGGACAGGCTTCCAACCTGGACGGTTCGGTGATCTCGGCGACCCAGAACCTGCTCATCGATGCCGACAAGATCACCAACAGCGGTCAATCCCCGAGTGCGGGTTCGACCCTGACCGGGGACGCCGTGACCCTCAAGGCGCGCAGCGATGTGCGTAACGAGGCTCAGGCCAACATCTTGGCCAAGGGCGCGCTGGACGTACAGGCTGGGGCCTCCATCGCCAACGTCGGGGCGCACCTGGCGGGTGCCGACGTGACGTTGAAGTCCGGCACTGACGTGATCAACCAGCACGGTGCCATTGCCGGCGACAGCATTCACATCGATGCGCTGGGCGATGTGCTCAACACGGCCAAGTCGACCCTGATTTCCAAGACCGACGTGGTGATTAGTGCCGCCAAGCAGTTGCTCAACGATGACGCCTTGATCAAGGGCTCGACCGTGAAGGCGGGCACCGGCTCGATCGATAACGCGACCGGCGCCAACATTCTGGGGGACACCGTCAGCCTGAGCGCCACTCACGACATCACCAACCGTGACGCGGCGATTATCAAGGCCGATACCCAGGTCTCGATACAGGCTCAAGGCGACGTCGTCAACGCAGGCGATGCAACCATTGCCACACCGAAGTTGACTGTCGACGGCCACAACGTCAGCAACATCCAGAGTGGCAAGATCCTGGCCGACACCATTGCGATCCAGGCCAAAAACGATTTTGTCAGCAACACCGCCGCGTCTCTCAAAAGCAACCAGGTCGCCATTGATGCCGCCCACTTCCATGGGGCGGACAGTGAGATTCTGGCCACCGACAACATCGACATCAAAACCTCGGATTATGCCAACTCTGCCAACATCAGCTCGCAGAACACCGCAACGCTGAGCATCAAGAACGGCGGCGATCTCACCATCGATCAAGGTCAGAGGGCGCCGCTGGCCGAGCAACTGCTCACCCTCAACGCCCACGATGTGACAACCAGCGCCGAGCTGAACAACCCCGGCAGCATTCACGTGAATGCCTCAGGGGATGTGCACAACAATCAGGGCATTGTCACTGGCAAAAGTCTGGTGGTGAAAGCCGCCGGCGCGATCGAAAACGCCGCCCAACAGCTGGTGTTCGCCGTGCAGGACCTGACGCTGGAAGCGGGCTCGAAGATCTCCAACCTGCAAGGTGCGCGGATCATGGGCCTGGGCAATGTGTCCTTGACCGCCAGCGAGGTGACCAACGATCTGGGGCGCATCACCTCCGGCGCCTCCATGTCGATTGATGCCGACACGATCACCAACCGGGGCGTCGCCACGGGCACGGCGGTGGTCGCCGGTTATTCACCGGTCGTTGGAGGGTACGACTGGCCTCACGACGGTCGCTCCACCAGCATCGGCATTGCCATGATGTTGCCGTACTACAAGAGTGAGATTTCGGTGACTCAGGCCGTCATCGAAAGCAGCGGCGACCTGAACATCAATCAGGGCGCCAAGCATGGCAGGGGCGCCCACATCACCAACGCCGACAGCCTGCTGACGGCCGCGGGCAATATCAAGATCGATGGCAATCTGGCCAACACCTCGACCGAGGCGTCGAAGTCCATTTACCAATTATTGACCGAAACCGGCAAGATCACGCTAGCCGCTAAGGACAGCCTTGCTCCGGCGAATCCGACCAAACAGAGCTATGGCAGCCTGTGGGATTTACTGAGCAGCGCCTACGGTAACTCCAATAACGCGCACACCATTTTCGCCGCCTATAAATACTACGACGAGGACGTGTCCAAAACCCTTCAGAATACTCATGACTCGGTTTTCAGCCAGCTGATGAGCGCGACCCTGGGCGCGGATTGGAGAGCGCAGTCTCGCGATGAACTGAGCAAGCGCTTCAGGAACTTGCAGTCTTCGGTCGCGCTCTCCTTCTCGGGGGACAAACAAGCCGAAATTTCGGCGGGTGGTGCGTTTACGCAAACCGGCGGCGCGTTCACCAACGGCGGTCGACAGAAGGAGCAGCAAACGGTCGCGGTGAAAGTCGGTACCGAAACCATCTCGACGCCGCAGGGCAACTTTGATCGCACCTTCAACACCAACGTGTTGTTCGACTTCAGCCAGGCCCCCAATTTTGCGGCGCTGACCACGGCGATGAACCCGCAGAACGTCCTTTATCGACTGACCCAAACCCGGGCGTTGTTTGACATCCATACGGCGCCTCCTCCGCTGGATTTGTCGAAAATACGAACGCAATTGAATGCGAGTAAAGCCTCCGTCAGAGCCTTGGGCGCCGCAGTGCAATTGACGAGTAAAGGCTCCGTCAGCGCCTTGGGCGCCGAAGTGGCGCGGGTCAACACGAACATTGTCACCGCTTCGACCGCGGCCTCTGCCCCCATGGCCTTTACGCCAATCTATCCTGTGTACGAAACACGCATTGCCTACATCGACCAGAGCAAGTTCTTTGGCTCGCAATACTTCTTCGACAAGATCGGTTACCACAGTGATCTCACGGTACCGGTGATTGGCGATGCCTTCTTCGACAACCAGTTGATCACCCAGTCCATCCAGGAGACGACAGGTGGCTACTTTGCGGCCAAGGACGGGCTGTCCGGCACCGCATTGGTCAAGACGCTGATGGACAATGCCGCGTCCGAAGAGGTCGCGCAGAATCTGGAGTTTGGAGTTCCGCTGACGCGGGATCAGTACAACATGCTGACTCACGACATCATCTGGTATGAGCCCGAGGTGGTCAACGGGTACTCGGTATTGAGCCCCAAGGTCTACCTGAGCCAGGCGACACTGGCTGACGTGGCGAATAACAAGGCGACCACCGCCCTGGTGGCGTCCAAAGGCCAGCTGTCCATCGATGCGAGCAATGTGAGCAACGTCGATGCGGCCATCCATGGTGGTTCGGTGTACATCCATTCGGCGGACGGGATTCACAACCAGAACACGGGCGGCGGCACAGGCGG
>NZ_VCNJ01000080.1 GCF_005938625.1 Pseudomonas fluorescens | reverse complement strand
CGGGCGCTTGTGCGAAATAAAGCGCTCGTCGAATGCAAAAGTGCGCAAGAAGTTGCGCAGTACTGCGCAACTTCTTGCGCACTTGGCTGCAGGCCTTGTGCGACGTGGCTCTCAGCGGTTTTATCAGACTTTTTTGCAAAACAAGTGCGCAACTTCTTGCGCACAGTGGCCAGATGCCTTCATTTGGTTGAGATGGCTATCTCAGGGCTTTCAGATCAAAAGATCGCAGCCTTCGGCAGCTCCTGCATTTGGAATGCATTTCCCCTGTAGGAGCTGCCGCAGGCTGCGATCTTTTGCTTTTTCAACGCGCAAGTTGTGTCAGACACTCATCGATCGAACGCTGCTGCGTCGCCGCATACAACCCCAACTCATCAATGGTCGTGCGCCCCAGCGCCTGCTCGAAGGCTTGCCGATTGGAATGCTCGCCATAATGCGCCTGCGCCGCATCGCCGAGGTTCGACTGAAAAATCCCCGCAGCACTCACCGGCAGGAAATCTTCGTACACCAACGGTTCCGCTTTCACATAACCATCGCGCAACAAGTCCTCCAGAGACGACTGCCCAAGCCCTACAGCAGCGAGACCTTTTTCCGTGGCGAAATAACGAAAGTACGCCAACCCTTGTTCACGCATACCCTCGACACTGTCAGGAAATTCGCCAAAGTGCTGAGTCATCAGCGCGTTGTAGCGTGCGGCGTTGGCTTCGTTGGGGAAATCACCGAGTTCATCGCGCGCGGCATTCAGCAAGCGGTCATACAGCGCCCGACCCTTGGGTGTGAGTGCCGCGCCGCGCTGTTCGATTTCGCCGAAACGCGCGCTGTGGCTGCCACGGGTTTGGTTTTGATCGGTGAAGGCGATCGGCTCGTCCAGCGCCTTGAAACTGGTCTGGCGCAGCAGGATCGGGCATTGCCGGCGCGGCGGGCCTTCGATCACGGCTTTCGGGGTGATGCCATGGGCCGGCATCTGTTCCTGGACGCGGTCGATGTCCAGCGTGCGCGGTGTCAGGTGATTAATATGCGGGCCTTTGAACGCGACCACGTCGGCGATCAAGCGGTGTTGGGCGCTTAAAGTCTGGTATTGCGCGGCAGTCACCGTAGCGCTGTGATGCCAGCGAAAAGTTTCCAGTGCCTGCAGGACGAATGCCTCGGCCTCGCTTTCATTCAGTCCACCTGCGTTTTCAGCTTGCGCGATCAGGCGCAACGCCTCCGAGGTAAAGATCGAACGCTTGGCCAGCACTGATTCGGCAAAGGCACGCAGTTGCGCATCCTCAATCAACTCGAGGCGCAACAACGATGTGAACACCCGAAACGGGCTGACTTGCAGCGCCTGCTCATGCACCGCGCGAAATGCTGTGGAATGCACCGGCACGCCCGCCGGGGTCAGGTCGTAATAACCCACCGGCTGCATACCCATCACCGCAAACAGGCGGGCGAGGGTGGCCAGTTCGGTGGCGGTGCCGACGCGAATGGCGCCATGGCGCTCCATGTCCAGCCGTTCGATTTCACCGGTGCTGTCGAGCTGCCGGGCGATGTCCGGCTGACGTGCAAGCACTTCGCGGTTGGTCTGTTCCACCAACTCCATCAGCGCGCCGTACAGCGGCACTTCTTCGCGGTACATGTCGGACATCGATTTGGAGAAGCGTTGGCGGATCAGGTCGGGGCTGATGAACGGCTGCACGGTCATGAAAAAAATTCCTGCCACGGTCACGGAATGGATGAGGGAAAAGATCGCAGCCTTCTCGCACGCGGGCAAACGAAGAATCCTACGAACTTCATTCTGCCAACGACTGATCCACCAGTTCGATCCAGTGCATCACCCGCGTGCGTCCGGCACTGGCCAGATGGCTCTGACAGCCGACGTTGGAAGTGACGATCAGCTCAGGGCGGCCACTCTCCAGCGCGTTGAGACGGTTGTCGCGCAGTTGCCGGGCGAGCACCGGTTGCGTCAGCGAATAGGTGCCCGCCGAGCCGCAGCACAAATGGCCGTCGGGCACGGCGGTGAGATTGAAACCGAGGCGGGTCAGCACGGCTTCCACCGCGCCGCCCAGTTTCAACGCGTGCTGCAAGGTACACGGGCAATGCACGGCAATCCGCCGTTCAGTGGCGGCGCAGATCTGTTCGAGCGGTTCCTGCGCGAGTATCTGCACCAGATCCAGCGTCCGCTCGCTGATTTCCTGTGCCTTGGCCGCATACACCGGATCGTCTGCCAGCAAATGCCCGTAATCCTTGATGAATGCGCCGCAACCGCTGGCGGTCTGCACAATGGCTTCGGCTCCGTTTTGCAGGTGCGGCCACCAGGCATCGATGTTCTGCCGGGCGCGGTCAAGGCCTTTGGCCTGGGCGTCGAGGTGATAGTCCAAAGCGCCGCAACAACCGGCTTCAGTTACCGGAGTGACGCTGATGCCCAATCGATCCAGCACCCGTGCCGTCGCATCGTTGGTATTGGGTGACAGTCCCGGTTGCACACAGCCTTCCAGCAACAACACCCGCCGGGCATGACGCAGGGCAGGACGCACACCGGAAAGAGCCAGATGCTTTGGCAGTTTGCTTTCAAGCAAACGCGGCAACAGCGGCCGAAACGTCGTGCCCACGCGCAGCAAGCCTTTGAACAATCCCGGATTCGGCGCCAATGCGCGCAAACCCTCGCGCAACAGGCGTTGCGCCGCTGGGCGTGGCACCGCGTGATCGACCACCGCGCGGCCGATGTCGAGCAGGTTGTGATAGTCGACACCGGACGGACAGGTGGTTTCGCAGTTGCGGCACGACAGGCAGCGGTCCAGGTGCAGTTGCGTCTGCGCCGTTGCTGGCGCGCCCTCGAGCGCTTGTTTGATCAAGTAGATGCGCCCGCGCGGACCGTCGAGTTCATCGCCGAGCAACTGATACGTCGGACAGGTCGCGTTGCAGAAACCGCAGTGCACGCAGGTGCGCAGAATCTTCTCCGCCTCGGCGGCGCGGGGCAGTTGTCGCGATTGTTCGCTGAGGGTGGTTTGCATGACTAGAACTCCGCGTACATGCGCCCGGGGTTGAACAGCCCTTGCGGGTCGAGTTGCGCCTTGAGTTGTCGGTGATAGCGCAGCAGTGTCCAGGCCAGCGGCTGGAACGGCGAAGAACTGGCGCCGTGGGTGAAGCAGGTGGCATGGCCGCCGAGTTCCTGAGCGAGGATATGAATGTGCGCCGCGTCGGATTTCAGCCAGCGTTGTGCACCGGCCCAGTCGATCAGTTGCTCGCCGGGCAGATCCAGTGGCCCGAGATTGTTCGGCAACGACAAGCGCCACAGCGGCAGACCTTCGTTGAAAAACCCTAGACGCTGCTCATTCAGATCCCGCCAGAACCCTGAATCCAGCGGCTCGCCACCGAGGCGTTGATGCGCCGCCGTCACCGAACCTTCGCCGCCCTCAAGACGCAGATACAGACTCTGGCCATCGTGGCAGGCGGCACTGATCGGCAGCGGTTGCTGGCCCCACTCGGCAAGCTTGGTCAGTGCCCGCGCGCATTCCATGTCGAGGCGAATGCTCAGGCACTGGCGCGGTTTCGGCAGGACTTTCAGCGATACTTCGGTAAGCACTCCAAGGCAGCCGTAACTGCCGGCCATCAGCCGCGACAGGTCATAGCCGGCGACGTTTTTCATCACTTCGCCGCCGAAACGCAGGTGCTGACCAAGGCCAGTGATCACCCGCGTGCCGAGGACGAAGTCGCGCACCGAGCCAGACCACGGTCGCCGAGGGCCGGACAAACCCGTGGCGATCATGCCGCCCACCGTCGCGCTTTCGCCGAACGCCGGCGGCTCGCACGGCAACATCTGTCCGGCAGCATCCAGCGCCGCCAGCAGCTCGGACAACGGCGTGCCGGCGCGCGCCGTGATCACCAGTTCGGTTGGCTCGTAACGGACGATGCCGCAGTGGGCACGGGTGTCGAGTACTTCGCCGGCCACCTCGCGGCCGAGAAACGCTTTGCTGTTGCCACCCTGAATTTTCAGCGGCGTGGCATTGGCCCGCGCTTCGTTGACCTGATCGAGCAGGGCGCTGGCGGCGTCGACGTCAGCCATCAGAAACGCTCCAGTTCGGGGAAGGGCAACTGCCCGGCGTGAATATGCATCGCGCCGAATTCGGCGCAGCGGTGCAGGGTCGGAATGTTTTTGCCGGGGTTGAGCAGGCCTTTTGGGTCGAACGCAGCTTTTACAGCATGGAACAGGCTTAGTTCGTCGCTGTTGAACTGCGCGCACATCTGATTGATTTTCTCGCGGCCGACGCCGTGTTCGCCGGTGATGCTGCCGCCGACCTGCACGCACAGTTCGAGGATCTTGCCGCCCAAGGCTTCGGCGCGGTGCAGCTCGCCGGGTTGGTTGGCGTCGAACAGAATCAGCGGGTGCATGTTGCCGTCGCCGGCATGGAACACGTTGGCCACGCGCAAACCGTATTCTTCGCCGAGGCGGGCGATACCTTGCAGGACCCCGGGCAATTCGCGGCGCGGGATGGTGCCGTCCATGCAGTAATAGTCCGGTGACAAACGGCCGATTGCCGGGAAAGCATTTTTGCGCCCGGCCCAGAACCGCACGCGCTCGGCTTCGTCGCTGGCCTGACGCACTTCGGTGGCGCCGGCCTCGGTCATGACCTCGCGCACCCGTTGGCAATCGTCGTGGACATCGGCTTCGACACCGTCGAGTTCGCACAACAGAATCGCCTCGGCATCGACCGGGTAACCGGCGTGAATGAAGTCTTCGGCTGCGCGAATGGCGAGGTTGTCCATCATCTCCAGACCACCGGGAATGATCCCCGCCGCGATGATTTCGGCGACCGCGCGGCCGGCCTTTTCCACTGAATCGAAACTGGCCAGCAGGACTTTCGCGACTTGCGGTTTGGGCAGCAGTTTGACCGTGACTTCGGTGATGATCCCCAGCAGACCTTCGGAGCCGGTGAACAAGGCGAGTAGATCAAAACCCGCTGAATCGAGGGCATCCGAACCGAGGGTCAGGCGTTCGCCTTCGATGGTCAGCACTTCGATTTTCAGCAGGTTGTGCACGGTCAGGCCGTATTTGAGGCAATGCACGCCGCCAGCGTTTTCCGCGACGTTGCCGCCAATCGAACAGGCGATCTGCGACGATGGATCCGGCGCGTAATACAGGCCGAAGGGTGCGGCCGCTTGGGAGATCGCCAGATTGCGCACCCCCGGTTGTACCCGCGCGGTGCGGGCGGCGGGGTCGATGTGCAGAATATTATTGAAGCGCGCCATCACTAACAGCAGGCCCTGTTCCAGCGGCAAGGCACCGCCGGACAAACCGGTGCCGGCACCACGGGCAACCACCGGGACGTTTTTCTCATGGCAAAGTTTGAGCAGGGTTTGCACTTGCTCGAGTCGACGGGGCAGGGCGACCAGCATCGGCGTGGTGCGGTAGGCGGAGAGGCCGTCGCATTCGTAGGGTTTGAGTTCTTCTTCGCGCCACAAAATGTCGAGGTCAGGCACCGCTTGCTGCAAAGCCTTGAGGAATTCGGCCTTGTTCACCTGCGGCAACGGACCGTCGAGGCGTTCGTCATAAAGAATGTTCATCCCAAACCCTTACCCTTGATCGTTCCCACGCTCTGCGTGGTAATGCAGCCCGTGACGCTCCGCGTCACTGGACGCGGAGCGTCCCTTAAGACATTCCCACGCAGAGCGTGGGAACGATCAGGAGCTGGGTGCATTGTCATCTCTGGCTTCCCAAAAACTCGCGATAAAGCTCTGCAGTATTCCCCGGTTGTTCAACCATCGGCATATGCCCGACATGATCCCAGACATCCACGCGCAAATTGGCGATGCCCTTGCTCCACACCGGCACGCTGCTGACGTCGATCAGCCGATCCTTGCGCCCCCAGAGCAACAGCGCCGGGCACTTGATGTCGGCGAGTTTCGGCTCCATCGGCGGGCTGGCGCGAAAATCGCGGAAGATCTCTTCCAGTTCATCGCGCTGTTGTTCGTAGCGCTGGGCGATGGCGTCCAGCACCAGGTTCGGCACCCACGGCGGCGATTCCATGGTCATCGCATAAAACCGGCGAAACTCTTCCCGCGAGTTGATCAGAAACGGGTTATGCCCGCGCGCCAGATGCCGCTCCATGTCACTGGGCTCGGGCGCGGTGACACCCGCCGGATCTATCAGCGCCACCGAGGCGATCCGCTCCGGATACGTCGCCGCCAACCACGCAGCGATGTAGCCGCCCATCGAATTGCCGATCACGTGGACTTTCTCCACGCCGCAGACGTCGAGCAACTGGATCATGCGTTTGGCTTGCAGCGGGATGTCATAGCCGCCGCCAGCCTTGAAGCCGGTTTCACCGTGACCGGCGAGGTCCGGGATGATCACCCGATACTGGCGCACGAAGTGCCGGGAAAAGCGCAGCCACAGATTTTTCTCGGCGCTGTAGCCATGCAGCATCAGAATCGCGCTGGCCGCTTCATACGGCCCACCCTGCCAGGTCGAGACGGTCATCTCGGCGATCGGCACTTCGATCTTGTGCAATTTGTACAACTTGGCCTCGATGGCCATGTTCAGGTCATACAGCCAATGGCCGACCGCCGGATAACTCAACCAGCTCCAGGCCACGAAAACCGCGAGGGCGACAAACAGCAAAAGCATCGACGTCTTCCTTTTAGGTGTTCAGGACAGAATGTGGTCGGCCGGTTTCAGCGCCCGGGTCAAGCGGTGATAGCTGAAACTGAAGCCGGGAAACATCGCGATCACATGACCGCTCTTGCTTTGATACCAACTGTGGCAGCCGCCGGACTTCCAGACCGTGCGCTCCATCTCCCGATGAATCATCTCAGTGTAGGTACGTTCCGCTTCACGGCGCACTTCAATGCTGCGCAGGCCTTTGGCCTGCACGGTGCGGATGCAATCGAGGATGTAGTTCATCTGCGATTCGATGATGAACAGCGCCGAGGTGTGGCCGATGCCGGTGTTGGGCCCGGTGACGATAAACAGGTTGGGGAAGTCCGGCAGGCTGGTGCCCAGATACGCGCGCGGGTATTGCGCCCAGACATCTCTGAGTTGCACGGCGTTTTTTCCGCTGACCGGGTAGGAAATCACCCCGTCGGTGGCGTCGTAACCGGTCGACCAGACGATCAGATCAACATCGATGTGCTGACCGTCCTGAGTGTTGATACCGGTTTCGTCGATGGAAGCGATGCCTTGCTCACGGGTATGCAAGGTCACATTGGGACGACTTAACGCCGGGTAATAGGTGCTGGAAACCAGCACCCGTTTGCAGCCGATGGTGAAGTCCGGCGTGAGTTTTTTTTGTAGCGCCGGGTCCGGCACCTGACGTTTGAGAAAGCGCAGGGCGTGCTGCTGCACCAGGTGAATCGCCGCTTTTGAATATTTGAAGGCGATGACCCGGGTTTCGAATTGCCAGTAAATCAGCCAGCGCAACAGTTTGTAAGCGGGTTTGAGTCCGAGCAGCCAGCGTTGCAGCGGTCCGAACTGGCGATCGGCGCGGGGCAGCACCCAATGCGGCGTGCGTTGAAACACATGCAGTTGCTCGACCGGTTCCGCAATGGCTGGAATCACTTGCACCGCACTGGCGCCGCTACCAACGATGGCCACACGTTTACCGCGATAGTCGTAGCTGTGATCCCAGTTGTTTGTATGAAAAGTCTTGCCTTGAAAGCGATCCCGGCCGGGAAAGTGCGGGATAACCGGTTGGCTCAGCGGCCCGGTGGCATTGATCAGGAACTGCGCATAAAAGGTGCCTTTGCTGGCGGTGTGCACGGCCCAGCGCTTTTGTGTTTCGTCCCATTCGACGCGCTCGACATTGGCTTGCAACTCTACGCGCTCGCGCAAACCGAATTGCTCGATGACATGCTCGGTGTAGCGGTGCAGTTCGGCCTGCCCGGCGAACATCTGCGACCAGCGGTACGGCGCGAACGACAGCGAATACAGCGGCGACGGCACGTCAACCGCCGCGCCGGGGTAGGTGTTCTGGCACCAGGTGCCGCCAAAGAAGTCCCGTCGCTCCAGCAGGCGAAAATCGTCGATCCCGGCCTTGAGCAGGTTGACCGCGGCACATTGACCGCCAAAACCGCTGCCAATGATCAACACTTTATAGGTGTGCATGGGCCTCCTTCTTATAGTTGTTTTTCCATTTTGCTCCTTTCATGTATAGCCAAATATTTGCACTGTGTGCGGCCCTGATGTCGCTCTATTCAGCCCGCTGGCCGGTGATGGCTATTTAACGTCGCCCTGTTAGACTCCCAACACATCCGTCCTGCGGTGTGCGTGATCGAGGTCCTTATGGGAAATACCGGAGGAAAGGGACTTTCATTGGCCAGGAGGCTTTATACGTCGCGAGTCCTCGGGCTGTTGCTTGGGCTTTTATGTGTATCTGTCGCGATGTATGCGCTCGATCCGCCGTTGTGGGTCTGGGCACTGATGCTCTTCAACGGCCTGGTCTGGCCGCATCTGGCGTTTCAATGGGCACGCCGTTCCAGGGTTCCCTATCACGCCGAACATCGAAATCTGTTGATTGATGCCTTTTTCGGCGGCTTTTGGCTTGCCGCCATGCATTTCAATCCATTGCCCACTGCCACGACCATTTCGATGATGGCGATGAACAACGTCGCTATTGGTGGTTCACGCTTTCTATTGGCAGGTTCTGCGGCGCAGTTGCTCGGGGTCGGCGTCGGGCTGGTGGTCTTTGCTCCGGCATTCGTTCCGCAGACCTCGCCTGCGCAAATGTACGCCTGTTTCCCGTTGCTGCTGCTGTACCCGTTGGCGCTGGGCTGGATCTGCTTTCGCCAGGCCTACACCCTTGGCCGGCATAAACGCGAATTGCTAGCCCTGAGCCGCACCGACAGTCTGACCGGGTTGCTCAACCACGGCGCCTGGAAGGATCAACTGGAGATCGCTTTTCAGCGTTGCAAACGGCAGAAGCAGGGCGCGGCGATTGCGCTGATCGACATCGATCACTTCAAGGCGATCAACGACACTTACGGCCACGTCGCGGGCGACATTGTGTTGCGGCAGTTGAGCAAGTTGCTCAAGCAGAACCTGCGGGCGACCGATGTTGCCGGGCGCTATGGCGGTGACGAGTTCTGCGTGATTTTGCCGGATTTGCCATTGTTCAATGCCGCACAGGCCATGGAGGCGTTGCGCGAGCGCTTCGCAATTCTCGGTTATGAGCAGAACCCGGCGTTGAAGGTCAGTTTGAGCATCGGCCTGGCGGCGTACGATTCGGCGCATGCCGACGCGACACGCTGGCTCAATGATGCCGATCAGGCGTTGTACGAGGCCAAGGCCAGCGGGCGTAACCGAGTGATCTGCAATTGCGATGACAAGCCCCGGCGGACGTTGCTGGATTCGGTTTGACCGCTATACCCCACATCCCCTGTAGGAGCTGCCGAAGGCTGCGATCTTTTGACTTTGGTCTTTCTAAATCAAAAGCAAGATCAAAAGATCGCAGCCTTCGGCAGCTCCTACACGTGTTCGGTGGTGGTCAGGGAGATGTCGCATTCGGTGTAGAGCCTCGCGCCGATGTCGGGTACGGTTAAATCCCCCCGACGCGAAACAAGGATAGCTTCATGACGTTCTCATTTTCTCGCTCCCTGCTGGCCGCCAGCCTCGGCTTGTCTCTTGCCTTTTCCACTGCACAGGCCTTCGCCGAACCGCATAAACAAGTGCTCGCCGATGCCGAGCAATACCAGCCAGAAGCGCTGAAATTGCTGGAGCGGCTGGTCAATATCGACTCCGGCTCAGGTTATGAACCCGGCCTCAAGCAAGTCAGCGATATCGCCATCGATGAGCTGAAAAAACTCGGCGCGACCATCGAACTGGTGCCCAACACACCGGAAAAATCCAACCATGTACTGGCGACGCTGAAAGGCACCGGCAAGGCGAAAATCCTGTTGATGGCGCACATGGACACGGTGTTCAAGGAAGGTTCGGCGGCCGAGCGGCCGTTCCACATCAAGGAAGGCCGCGCTTACGGGCCGGGGGTGATGGACGACAAGGGCGGTATCGTCGCCGGGATCTATGCGCTGAAAGTCCTGAAAAACCTCGACTTCAAGGACTACGCGCAAATCACCTTCCTGCTCGACGCCAGCGAAGAAACCGGCTCGGACGTCGCCACCGACCTGATCAAGAAAACCGCCAAACAGCACGACGTGACCCTCAATCTGGAGCCGGGGCGTCCGGCCGATGGCCTGGTGGTGTGGCGCAAGGGCAGCGCGACGGCGCTGGTCGAGGTCAAGGGCAAAGCCGCGCACGCTGGTGTCGCGCCGGAACTGGGGCGCAATGCCGCGATGGAGGCGGCGCACCAGATTCTGCAACTGGGCAAACTCGGCGATGAAGCGAAGAAAACCACCATCAACTTCACCGTGCTCAAGGCCGGTGACCGCACCAACGTGATTCCTGATCAAGCAACGGCCAAGGCTGACGTGCGCGCGGCGGTGCCGGAGGAATTTGACCGGATCGAGAAGGATCTGGCGCGGGTGTCGCAGGACAAATTGATTCCTGAGACGGAAGTGAAGACTTCATTGCAGCGGGGCTTGCCACCGATGCCGCAGACGCCCGAGTCGGATCGCCTGATGGCCATGGCCCAGGGGATTTATGGCGAGATTGGCCGCAAGTTGACCGAGGAGGGCAGTGGGGGCGCGGCGGATGCCAGTCTGTCCGCTGGGGTCGGCACGCCGACGCTGGATGGCTTCGGGATTGTTGGCGGCAATATTCACACGCCGGAGGAATACGCCGAAGTGGCGAGCGTGGCGCCGCGGATTTATTTGTTGTCGCGGATGATCATGGAGTTGGCCAAGCCGCGGTGAGGTAGTGATCGTTCCCACGCTCTGCGTGGGAATGCCTCAACGGACGCTCCGCGTTCGCTTTGTGTGGGACGCAGAGCGTCCCGGGCTGCATTCCCACGCGGAGCGTGGGAACGATCATTAAGCCGCGGTGAGGTGGTTTGCGGTGTGATGAGGTCGGCGGGGTGCCAGATAAATCGGCCCCTCACCCTAACCCTCTCCCAGAGGGAGAGAGGACTGACCGTGTTGTTTGTGGTCCATGTGGCAACCGGCAGATCAAGTTGAATGCAAATTCGCATTCAACGCGGTATCACAAGTCGGCGTAAATCCATGGCATCCCCCAATCAGTTCCCTCTCCCTCTGGGAGAGGGCTAGGGTGAGGGGCTTTTGTGGGAAAAGTGGAAGGCGCGGACGGCGTACAACTTTCCAAGACGTTTCCTACAACGTACCCTGTTGCCGCATTTCGGTATCGACCCCTATAGTTCGGGCTCGCGGAAAAACACCGCGAACGACCTTGGCCGGTCGATACAGAGACGTACAGTCTGCCCAACATATTCAGTCGAAGTTTGTCTGTGATGTTGTGTTATGGCGGCTGTGCGTGGGACACCTTCGGGTGTGCCGGTTCCTGTATCCGGTCGGCCAACCCGCGTACGGCTGCCACCTTCCTCGTTTGGCCGCGACTGGTGGTAGCTCTTTCAATACAGGAGTTATACCAATGTGTGATCAAGTAATGCCCCGCTTCCTCCCCATCGACACCTACGACGCCGAATCCCCGGTGCTCTTCCTCAACACTCACTCAGAACTCAGCGACATGGCCGCCTGTGCGATGCACCGGTTTGTGGTTGTGCGCGATCTGGCCGACACCTTTGCCAGTCTCAACCTCAAGGGTATTTCCGATTGTGATCTGACGCGGGTGACCAGCGCGGTGCATCTGTTGATGCGCGAGGGCTGTGCGATTCTGAATGTGATTCAGGCGCGGGCGGTGCAGCGGGAGGAGGCTTACAAGACGCCGGTTTAGCGGTGTAGCGGCGGGCTTCATCGCTGGCAAGCCAGCTCCCACAGGGTTTGGTGTTGAACCATCAATTGATGTCGAACCGCATAACCTGTGGGAGCCTGGCTTGCCAGCGATGGCGTCAGCCCGGCCAACCCATCACTCCTTGACGCTCATGTATTCCTTGGCCCAGAGAATGTATTCCTCCGGCTGGGTATAGGTGTGCGTCAACTCGGTCGCGCTCAAATCGGACGCCTGGGTAAAGATCTGCCGCTGTTCGCGCAGGCTGTCATACGTCGCTTTGATCGCCGCAAAGTATGCGCCATGGCCATCGATGGTAACGCGCACACCGAGTTCGGCCAGACGCTTGTCGTCGCGCAACGCCGGGTTGCCGTAGGTCACCAGCATCAGCGGTACGGTCAGGTGTTCGGCGATTTGCTCAAGCTGATCGAAATCCTGAATGCCGACCATGCAGATGCCGTCAGCCCCGGCCGCCTGGTACTGGCGAGTGCGGCTGATGATTTCCTGATTTGGCAGGATGCCGGCATTGGTACGGGCGATGATTGCCATTTCCGTATCAACCCGGGCTTCCAATGCCGCGCGGATCTTGCCGACGCCTTCGGCAACGGTGATCAGATCGGTGGATTTGCGGCCGAATTGTGCCGGCAGCAAAGTGTCTTCGATGGTCAGGGCGGCGACGCCGGCGCGTTCCAGTTCGACGATGGTGCGCATCACGTTGAGAGCGTTGCCGTAGCCGTGGTCGGCGTCGGCGATCACCGGCAATTGGGCGACGCGGCCGATGCGGGTGGCCTGTTCGGCGAACTCGCTGAGGGTGATCAGGGCAAAGTCGGGGGCACCGAGTACCTGCAACGAGGCCACGGAACCGCCGAGAATCCCCACTTCAAAACCCAGGTCAGCGGCAATGCGCGCGGACATCGGATCGAACACCGAAGCCGTGTGATAGCAGGTGTCGGAAGCCAGCAGTTGACGGAAGTTACGGCGCAAATCTTGATGGGAAAGCCTGGTCATACGAGTTCCACCAATACAAAGGAATGGAAAGGCTTGAACAAAGGTGTCAACGCCGAAGAATGAAAAGGCTATCACGCGAATGGGTCAATGATCATGACGAATTTGCAAGGGACAGGTTGTCGCGGACTCTTTTGCTGAAAGGATTTATCTTTTTTGCGGTGGTGACCGTCAGGCCGCCACCGCCTGTTGCTGTTGATTGGGCAGCATCGCCGCGCGCACCGAATTGCCCGGTTGCAGTTGCAGGCGCTTGGCGGTGAGGCGGTCGATCACCAGGCTGCTGCCGACCCGGCGGGCGCGGGCGACGGTGATGCGGCAGTTTTCCAGACGCCGGTTGTGAATCAGCCACAGCGGTGCCTGTTCATCCGGGCTGCCGAGGTTCAGGGTCAGTTCGACGCTTTCGCGCACAGTGCGGATCGAGCGCACCGGCGCTTCGATCACCGGGCCGCCGTCGAAGATGTCGATGTAACCTTTGTGGGTAAAACCTTCGGCCTGAAGAATTTTCAGCGCCGGCTCGGTATTCGGATGTGCCTGGCCAATCGCCGCCTGGGCTTGTTCGGTGAGCATGCAGGTGTACAGCGGCTGGCGCGGCATCAGTTCGGCGATGAACGATTTGTTGCCAAGGCCCGACAAGTGATCGGCATGGCTGAAGTCCATTTGAAAGAAATGCCGGCCCAGACTGTCCCAGAACGGCGAACAACCGTGCTCATCGGCACTGCCGCGCAGTTCGGCAATCATCTTCTCGCCGAACAGGTGCGGAAACTCGGCAACGAACAGCAAACGCCCCAGTGACAACAAGCGGCCATTGCTACCGTGGCGCTGATCATGGCCAAGAAACAGCGAGCACAGCTCGGATTGGCCGGTCAGTTCGTTGTTGAGAAACAGCGTCGGGATCTGCCGCTGAATACCCAGATCCGGCGCCGAACTCACGGTCAGCCCGACCCGATAGTTGTACCAGGGTTCGCGCAGGCCGACCGCTCCGGCCAGAGCGCTGACGCCGACCACGCGCATGTCGTCGTCTTCGAGCACAAACAGATAGTCAGCGTCGGCCCGCTCCACTTGTTCGGCGAACGCCCGTTGCGCCCAACGGACCCGGTGGGACAGGCGATCTTCGTTGGCCGGCAGGGTGGTGAACCCCGGGCCGGCCTGTTGCACCAGCGCCATCAAGGCTGGCAGGTCGCTGACTTTGACCGGGCGGACAATCATGCTGTAACTCCTTCGCGCCTGTTCGGGCACTGTCGTTGGCTGCGCAACCGCGCGGGTTTCACAGGGCAATCAGCCGGATCGGGCTGCCATCGGTCACGTTCAGCGCCGCACACATTGCCGGGGTGAGGGACAGCGGTTGATCGGGTTGATAATCGAGTTCGGCCATGATCGCGCGAAAGCCGTGCAGCGCGTTGTTGCTCAACAGGTAACGGCCACGGGCATCGATCTGTGGCCGTTGCTGCACCGTTGCCGTCTGGCTGCGGGCAATCGAACGGATATTCGAGGTACGCGCATACAGGGTCGGGCCAGCGTCGAACAGGTCGATGTAGCTGTTGGTTTCAAAGCCTTCGCGCTCAAGGATGTCGAAGGCTTCCTGACCGTCCGGGTGGATCCGACCGATGCACTCCTGCGCCGCTTGCGGCAGCATCGGCACGTAGATCGGGTATTGCGGCATCAGTTCGGCGAGAAAGGTGCGGCTTTGCAACCCGCACAGCCGTTCGGCCTCCGCGTAGGGCAGGTCGAAGAAATGTTTGCCCAGCGCATCCCAGAACGGTGAGTTGCCGGCCTCGTCGCTGTAGCCGACGATTTCGGTAATCACCGCCTCGGCAAAGCGCGGCACATGGGCGGCGATGAACAACAGGCGCGCCCGTGACAGCAACTCGGAGAACGGCGTGCGCACCAGATTGGCGTCGATGTGAAAGCCGCGCAGCAGTGTGTGGTCATTGAGGTCGTGACATAGCGATAGCGCTGGCACGCCGTGTTCGATGTTCAGCTCGCGTGAGGCGCTGGTGAAATGGCGGTTGCGCAGGCTGTAGAACGGCTCGTCGAAGCCCGCAGTCGCGAGAATTTCCGAGCAGCCGCGCAGGCTATGATCATCCAGATCTTCCAGCACAAAGAAGTAATTCTCCGGGCCATGGGACGCCGATTCAGTGTCAAACGAGGCGCAGGAACCGGCGATTTTCTCGCGCAGGCGTTCGCTGTCGTCCGGCAGGGAGGTCACGCCCACCAGACTGTCGCGGGCCAATTGTTGGAGCTGGGGCAGATCAGTCTGTTCGACTGGGCGTAAGACCAGCATGGATGTACTCCTGTATCAAAAGGTTCGGCAAAGTCGCCGAACCTGACTATCACTGTCGGTTTCCACGCGATAAATCGGCGGTCGCCTGATTTGTTGTCAGACGCCGCTCTTTTTCTTGTCAGCCATTGCTCGGGTCAGGCAGCGCGGTATTGGCGCCGAGCTTGTTGAGGAAGAACAGGTACACCAGACCCAGGGCAATCCAGATCAGGCCGAGTTTCTGCGCATCGACGCCCATGTTGTACATGATGGCCGCGACGATGATGAAGCCGACCACCGGGCAAATCAGGTGACGCACGACCTGACCGGACTTCTGCCGACGCCAGTAGTAGTTGATCACTGTCAGGTGCAGCAGCATGAAACCGCTGAGCGCGCCGAAGTTGACCAGCGAGGTGAGGGTGTCGACCGAGTTGATGAACAGGTAGCAGATCACCAGCGACAGCACCGCCACCAGATAAATGCTCAGGTACGGTGTGTTGTGTTTCGGGTGCACCTTGGCCAGCACTTTCGGCAGCTTGCCGTCGCGGGCCATGCCGAACAGCAGACGCGAGACCGCAGCTTGCGAAGTGATCGCCACGGCCACACCCCAGGCGAGTGCCGTCGCGACAGCAGTCAGGGTCGCTAGCCAGCTGCCAGCGGCGATTTCGGCGATTTCATAGAACGCGGTGTCGGCGGATTTGAAACCCATGCCGGCCGCCAGATCGGTGGCGATCCAGGTTTGTGCAACGAAAATCACGCCCATGACTACCAGAGTGATCAACGCGGCTTTGCCGACGCTTTTGCCCGGATCGCCTTTGATTTCTTCGGCGAGGGTGGAGATCGCATCGAAGCCGAGGAACGACAGCACCGCAATCGACACCGCTTGCATCAGCAGGGCGAAGTTGAAGGTTTCCGGGTGATACAGCGGCGCCAGAGTCAACTCGCCGTTACCGCCACCGTTGTGCAGGGCATTCCACGCGTAGAACAGGAAGATGCCGAGTACGACCAGTTGCGCCAGCAGGAAGATGATGTTCATCCGAGCGGTAAAGGTGATGCCGCGCAGGTTGACGAAGGTCGCGCTGACCAGGAATGCCAGAATGAAGCCGACTTTCGGAATATCCGGGTACAAATGGTTCAGCGCCATCGCCGCGTAGACATAGAGCAGCGGCGGGATCAGCAGGTAATCGAGCAGCATCAGCCAACCGGCGATAAAGCCGACGTGCTGATTGAGGCCGCGTTGCGCGTAGGAATACACCGAACCTGCGATCGGAAAAGCCTTGGCCATGCTGCCGTAGCTCAGCGCGGTGAACAGCATCGCCACCATGCCGATGATGTACGCCAGCGGCACCATCCCCGGGGCCTCGGCGTTAACGTAGCCATACACACCGAACGGGGCGATGGGGATCATGAAGATCATCCCGTACACCACCAGGTCGGTCAGCGTCAGGCTACGTTTCAACTCTTGCTTGTAGCCGAATTCTTCAATTTCCATGAAGCGCAACTCCTTGTCAGCCAGTCGGTCGTTTTAGTTGTTATCGGTCCATCGTTTACAGCGTCAGCAGTCGGTAAAACTTGTCATTACAGCAACGGCGCGAGATATCCGGCCCAGCGTGATACGGCTTCGGGGCTGCGCAGCAAGTCATTGCGCACCTCGATCAGCACCGAGTCGAGGCCACGGGCATCGCCGTGCACCGGCACGGTCATGTCGCCCAGCGGATCGATCTTGTACGGCTGATTGCCGGCCACTTTCAACGGCAGTTCGCCAAGACCGTCGAGCAGGCGTTGCGCGTAGGCCTTGGCCTGACCGAACAGCACGCCGACTTCCAGCGGTCGCGGCTGGCCGTAGTACACCGGGGTGAAACTGTGAATCCCCACTACGCGCACCGTTTGGCCTTTAGCAACACGTTCGTCGATCAAGGTTTGCAAGCGCGCGTGAAACGGTTTGAACAGGGTCTGGCGGCGGTATTCGCGGGTGGCTTCGTCCAGTTCGCGGTTGCCCGGCACCTGATAAATCTCGCTCTGCGCCGGAATGCTGTCCGGGGCGTGGCGCGGCCGGTTCAGATCGATCAGCAGCCGCGAATAGTTGGCGCTCAACAGGGTGGCGCCGAGCCTTTCCGATAACTGCTCGGCCAGTTGCAACGCGCCGATATCCCAGGCGATGTGTTCGCGGGCGGCGGCCTCGTCCAGGCCCAGATTGTTCAGGGCCTCGGGGATGTAGCGGCTGGCGTGTTCGCACACCAGAATCAACGGGTGCGTCGAGTCGGCGCGGCTCAGGTTGTAGGCCGGGCGGGTGTACAACCCCAGTTCGGCGGATTCAGTACAGGCGTGCATAGTGCTCACACAAGTCAGCGGGCGAGAGCTGTTCCGTCAGCGCCAGTTCCTCGGTTTTCAGGGCGTAGTAGGTGTCGAGCAGCGGCTTGGGCAGCCATTCGGTGAAGGCGCCACTGTTGCGCAGGCAATCCAGCGCCTGGGCCAGCGAGGCGGGCAGGGCAACGATGCCCCGCGCCTGGCGTTGCTCGTCGTTGAGTGAATCGGGAATTTCATCGGTGATCGCGTTCAGCGCCAGACGCTGTTCGATACCCAGCCGTCCGGCGATCAGCAGCGCAGCCATGGCCAGATGCGGCGAGGCGGTGGCGTCCATGGCGCGGAATTCGAGGTTGAACTGGTTGGCCACGGATTTGCCGCCGAGGGTCACGGTCGGGCAGATGCGCAGCGCCGCCTCGCGGTTCTGTTGGCCGAGACAAGCGTAAGAGGCGCTCCAGTGATGCGGCTGCAAACGTTCGTACGACACCGGCGTCGGCGCGGTGAATGCACACAATGCCGGCAAGTAATGCAGGATCCCCGCCGCCCAATGCTGGCCGAGGCTCGACAGACCGTTGCTGGTGCCGGCGTCGTAGAGCATCGGCAGACCGGCCAGATCAAGCAGGCTGACGTGCAGGTGCACGCCGTTGCACACCGCGTCGGCGGCAGTCTTCGGCGCGAAGCTCAAATCCAGACCCATTTGCCGGGCGATCTCGCGGCTGATCTCGCGCACGTTGACGGCGCGATCTGCCGCTGCCACGCCAAGCGTCGGGCGGCAGGTGATTTCGTATTGGTGCTTGCCGTATTCGGGCAGAAACATTTCCGGCTCGACACCGCCGGCGCGCAGGGCGCTGAGCAGCCAGCCGCCGAACTCGGCACCCTGACGCTGGGCTTCGAGGGAGAACGCCAGATGCTCGGCGAAACCGGCGTGCAGGTTGAATTCGTGTTCGAACGCGGCGTTGACCTGCAAGCCCAGCTCATCGCGATAACGCTCGATTTCATCGCGCAACAGCGTGCGCGGGCAGGCGCCCCACGGGCGGCCATCGGTTTCGCGGATATCGCCGTGGATGAAATCCAGCGCCGGCGCGTCGGCGTCCGGGCCGTTGCCGACGGTGACGCGGCTGCTCAGATCGGGAATCAGCCGCAAATCGCCATAGGCTCCCCACGGATTGGTTGAAGCAATGATGTCCTGCGGCGTCAACGCGCTGTTGGCCGGCACCCAGCCGCAACCGGCGGCTTGATAATGCTCAAGCTCATCAGTGGGAAACGAGCGGCCACGGGTAATACCGATCAGGTCGGTGGTGACCAGCGTGGTCATCGGCAGTGGCGTCAGGCGCGTGCTCATGGCCGCATCTCCTGCAAGCGGGCGAGCACGGTGTCGGTGTCGGTAATCCAGCAGTAACCCTTGATCGCATTCAGGCAGGCATGGTGGCGCTCGGCGCTGTAGGTGGCGCAGGCGTCCTCGACCAGCGTGACCAGATAGCCACGGTCGGCAGCGTCGCGCACGGCCATGTCCACGCATTGATCGGTGACGATGCCAGCGATGATCAGGTGGCGGGTTTCGAGGTTGCGCAGCACGTAGTCGATGTTGGTCGAGTTGAACACTCCGGACGAGGTCTTCGGCAGGACGATTTCGTTTTCCACCGGGCTCAGGTCTTCAATGATTCTGGCCTGCACGCTGCCTTTGGGCAGGTGCATGTCCGAGAGTTTGTGGTCGAGCGAGCGGTCGCGACCATCAGCGGTGAGGCTCTCGATAATCGTGTGCAGCACGTTCTGCTGCGCCTCGCGAAAGGCACTGAGCAAACGACGTTGGTTGGGCACCACCTGCATGTGTGCGCGGGTCAGGAAATACTCGGCGTCAGGGTCATTGAGGTGCGCGTCGAACTGCGGTTCGAGCCAGGCACGCTGCATGTCCACAAGCAACAGTGCGGTGTGGTCAGTGACAAACGGCAGATCCCGTGGCGAGCGATGGGGAAGGCTGAACATCCTTATTTATCCTCCAGCAGGTGGGTGTTGAAGTCATTGCGCAGGGCATCGATGCCTTCCAGGCGATCGGCGAGGTTTTCGGTGCGCAAGGTCAGGCAGGCGATCAGTGCTTCGACCTGAGCCAGTGCCGGCACCATGGTGTCGAACGGCGAGGCCGATTCCACCGGGGCGCTGATGATCAGGTCGGCCAGTTCACGCAGCGGCGAGGCGTAGATATCGGTGAACAACACCACGCGCGCGTTGTTGTTTTTCGCCGCACTGGCGACCCGCAAGGCCTGGGTCTGGTAGCGGCGATAGTCGAACAGCAGCACCACGTCCTGACGTTGCAGATCGAACAGTCGATCAGGCAGTTGCGCGTTGTCTTCCAGCGCGAAGCAACCGGGGCGCAGCAGGCGCAGGTGATTGAGCAGGTAAGTGGCCATCAGACTGCTGAAACGCCCGCCGAAGCAGTACACCTGATGGCGCGCGTCGAGTAGCCAGTCGGTGAGAATGCGCACGTCTTCCGGTTGCGTCAGCGATTGGGTTTCGACCAGCAGGCGATGGCTGTCGCCCAGATAGTGGCTCCAGGCGTCGTCCTTGTGCTGATGGGCGCGCGGTTGCAGCAGCGTGCGCGGCGAGCGCAAGCGGTGGTCCATGTCGCTGAGCAGCGCTTCCTGGAATTCGGAATAACCGCCGAAGCCGAGTTTTTTCACCAGCCGCACGATGGTCGGATCGCTGACGCCGGCATGTTCGGCCAGACGCGCCATTGGTCCCAAGCCGTTGCGTGGGTACTGATCAAGCAAGGCGCGAACGACTTTGCGCTCCGACGGCGTAAGATCCAGGCCGGGATCGGTGATCAGGTCTCTAAGAGGGGGCATCCGGGCTCCTGCTGGATGAGGGTGTTGAATTCGCTTCACAATCCGTTAAAACAGTATTTATGTAACTGGCGCTACATGTCTAGTGAATTTTTTTGCGTGTTGAAAAGGTGCCAAAACATGGCGCAATGCCCGTGTAACAAGGGCTACACGGAATTCGACCGGCTTTGTAGTCCATTGCCTACAACGCTGTCAGATATTGCCGTATTCCTGGCGTCGTCGGTTTTTGCCGGTGGCTATCCCGCCGCCCCGCAATCCTCGGTTTACGGCACAATTGCCCACAGAGCGGCTTTGTGTCGTTGATTTTCATGAAGGCTTACCGGAGCGATGCCTGTGCAGACCACTCGTTTGACATTGATTTGCCATGCGCGAACCGTCGCACAGAAATTGGCGTATTTTCCTACGAATGAGCCTGTTGAAAATAGTGGATTGGCGTCGGGTGCATTGGCCCAGCGTTTCGACGCCGCGCGACGCTTGATTTGCGCGCCGGAATTGCGCACACGCCAGACGGCGGCGTGGTTTGGCGCGGATGCGCAGATCGATGAGGCGTTGCGCGATTGTGACTGGGGCCGTTGGCACGGGATGTCGATCAAGGATCTGCAACGCTCGGAAGACGCCGCGCTGCATGCCTGGCTGGAAGATCACCACGCCATGCCCCATGGTGGTGAGTCGGTGGCGCGGTTGTGTGAACGCGTGGCGCAGTGGCTGACCAGCCTGCAAGCCACGCCGGGGCATTTAGTGGCGGTGACGCATCCGTTTGTCATCCGCGCCGCGCTGATCCACGTGATGCGCGGTTCGGCGTTTCATGACATTGATGTCGAACCGTTGTCAGCGGTCGAATTGCACTTCACCGGGCGCTGGCGTCTGCGTCTGCCGAGCCTCGACGTTAAAGGAGCACTTTGATGAAACAACTGCTGGTAATCGGCATCGGGGCCGGTAACCCCGACTACATCACGATGCAGGCGGTGAAGGCGCTGAACCGGGTCGACGTGTTCTTCCTGATGGATAAAGGCCAGAGCAAGGACAAGCTGATCGACCTGCGCCGTGAGATCTGTGAGCGCTACATCGACGACCCCGACTATCGCTGCGTCGAAGCCCACAGCCCGGAACGCGAACGGGGCGATGTCGACTATACGGCCAGTGTCGATGACCTGAACCGTGCCAAGCAGCAGACCTTTGAACGCCTGATCAATGACGAATTGTCTGACGGTCAGTGCGGCGGTTTCCTGGTGTGGGGCGACCCGGCGTTGTACGACAGCACCGTGCGCATCCTCCAGGCGATTCTGGCCTCGGGCGCGTGTGCCTTCGAGTTTGACGTGATTCCCGGGATCACCAGCGTTCAGGCGTTGGCGGCGCGGCACAAGGTACCGTTGAATACGATCGGCCGTTCCATCGAAATCACTACCGGGCGGCGTTTGGCGGCAGGGCAGGTGAGTGATACGGACAGTCTGGTGGTGATGCTCGATGCTGAGGATTCGTATCACCGGGTGGCCGATCAGCAGACCGAGATTTACTGGGGCGCTTACCTCGGCACGCCGGACGAGATTCTGATCAGTGGCAGGCTTGCCGATGTTGCGGATGAAATCGAGCGGGTGCGCAAGGCGGCGCGGGCGGAGCAAGGGTGGATCATGGATACGTACCTGCTGCGCAAGCCGTAGATTTTCGCTGGCCGGACGGGCCCCTTCGCGAGCAGGCTCACTCCCACATTTTGAAATGCGTTCTCTTGTGGGAGCGAGCTTGCTCCGAAGGCGCCGGAACATTCAACGCAGATTTCGATCAGGCAAAAAACACCCGGTGCAACGCAAGTCGCACCGGGTTTTTGTTGCCAGAAAACAGCGGATGTCGTGGATCCGCCATTCACTGTTGAACTCTGGTTATGCGCGTTCCAGCGCCAGTGCCACACCCTGGCCGCCGCCGATGCACAGGGTCGCCAGACCCTTTTTCGCATCACGCTTGATCATTTCATGCAGCAGGGTCACCAGCACGCGGCAACCCGACGCACCGATCGGATGGCCCAACGCGATGGCGCCGCCGTTAACGTTGACCTTGTCCAGATCCCATTGCAGATCCTTGGCCACTGCCAGCGATTGTGCGGCGAAAGCTTCGTTGGCTTCGATCAGGTCGAGCTGGCCGATGTCCCAGCCGGCCTTGTCGAGGCAGCGGCGGGTGGCCGACACTGGGCCGATGCCCATGATTGCCGGATCAACGCCTGCGTTGGCGTAGGCGGCAATTTTCGCCAGAACCGGCAGGCCGAGGGCTTTGGCTTTCTCGGCGCTCATCAGGATGACCGCAGCGGCGCCGTCATTCAGCGACGAAGCGTTGCCAGCCGTGACGCTGCCGTCCTTTTTAAAAGCCGGACGCAGTTTCGCCAGTGATTCGGCAGTGGTGTCGCCACGCGGTTGCTCATCAACCTTGAACGCCACCGGATCGCCTTTGCGCTGCGGGATCAGGATCGGAGTGATTTCATCAACAAAGCGGCCGGCTTCAATCGCGGCGGCGGCTTTCTGCTGCGAGGCAGCGGCGAAAGCGTCCTGCTGCTCGCGGCTGATCTGGTATTTGTCGACCAGATTCTCGGCGGTGATGCCCATGTGGTAGTCGTTGAACGCATCCCACAGACCGTCACTGATCATGGTGTCGACGATTTGTGCGTGACCCATGCGCAGACCGGTGCGTGCGCCCGGCATCACATAGTTGGACAGGCTCATGTTTTCCTGGCCGCCGGCAATAATCACTTCAGCGTCGCCGCAACGGATCGCCTGTGCGCCGAGGTGCAGTGCCTTGAGACCCGAACCGCAGACCTTGTTCAGGGTCAGCGCCGGCACGGCGTGGGGCAGGCCAGCCTTGATCGCCGACTGACGCGCCGGGTTCTGGCCGGCGCCGGCGGTCAACACCTGGCCCATGATCACTTCATCGACCTGCGCACCGTCCAGACCGGTCTGTTCGAGCAACTGGCGGATCACCGCCGCGCCCAGATCCACCGCGGACACGCTGGCCAGAGAACCCTGGAAACTGCCGATCGCGGTACGCGTGGCGGCAACAATTACGACGTCTTGCATTTTCGAATTCCTCACTGGGCAGCGAACTGCATTTCCGGTACGTGATCCGGGACGATCAGTTTACCAGCGGTTTTTGCGACGATTTCCTCGACGCTGACGCCAGGTGCGCGTTCCTTGAGGACAAAAGCGCCATTTTCGATTTCCAGATAGGCGAGGTCGGTCAGCACGCGTTTGATGCAACCGGCGCCGGTCAGCGGCAGGCTGCATTTGGCGAGCAGCTTGGACTCACCATCCTTCGATGCGTGGGTCATGATCACGATGATGTTGTCGGCGCCGGCCACCAGGTCCATCGCGCCGCCCATGCCCTTGACCAGTTTGCCGGGGATCATCCACGAGGCGATGTTGCCTTCGACGTCGACTTCGAACGCGCCGAGCACGGTCAGGTCGACATGGCCGCCGCGAATCATCGCAAAGGACTCGGCGGAGTTGAAAATCGACGCGCCGATGCGTGCGGTCACGGTCTGTTTGCCGGCGTTGATCATGTCGGCATCAATGGTGTCTTCAGTCGGGAACGGACCCATGCCGAGCAGGCCGTTCTCCGATTGCAGCATGACTTCCATGCCTTCGGGAATGTAGTTGGCGACCAGGGTCGGAATGCCGATGCCGAGGTTCACATAAAAGCCGTCCTGCATTTCGCGGGCGACGCGCTGAGCCATTTGTTCGCGGGTAAGTGCCATGTTTTTATTCTCCGTCAGCCTGAATTATTTGCGGATGGTGCGCTGTTCGATGCGTTTTTCGAACGTGCCGCAAATGACCCGATCGACGTAGATGCCCGGGGTGTGGATCTGCGATGGATCGAGTTCGCCGGGTTCGACGATTTCTTCCACTTCAACCACGGTGATCTTGCCGGCGGTGGCGGCCAGCGGGTTGAAGTTTTGCGCGGTGTGACGGTAGACGACGTTGCCGAAGTGGTCGGCTTTCCAGCCTTTGACGATGGCGAAGTCGCCGGTGATGGATTCTTCCATCAGGTATTTGCGACCCTTGAATTCACGCACTTCCTTGCCTTCGGCGACCGGGGTGCCGACGCCGGTGGCGGTGAAGAAGGCCGGAATGCCGGCGCCGCCCGCGCGCATTTTCTCGGCGAGGGTGCCTTGCGGGGTCAGGATGACTTCGATGTCGCCCTTGAGCAGTTGCTCTTCGAACAGCTTGTTTTCGCCGACGTAGGAGGCGATGACTTTGCTGATCTGACGATCGGTAAGCAGTACGCCGAGGCCGAAACCGTCGACGCCGCAGTTGTTGGAAACGACGGTGAGGTCGCGGGTGCCTTTGCGCTTGATCTCGGCGATCAGGTTTTCCGGAATGCCGCACAGACCGAAGCCGCCGGCGATAACGGTCATGCCGTCCTCAAGCCCGGCCAGGGCTTCCTCGTAGGAACTCACGCGCTTGTCGAAACCTGCCATATGCACCTCTTTTATTATTTGCGGGCGGCTGGCTAGCCGAATTGTTGGAGTGTCGCGCCGGTGAATATATTTGTTAAGTTGATTTTTAAGGTTGATTGATTGATAAAGCTCAATAGTCGCGTTATTGCGTGCTGCGTTGATAGTTCCCCCACGCTCCGCGTGGGAATGCCTCTAGGGACGCTCCGCGTCCAGTGACGCGGAGCTTCACGGGCTGCATTCCCACGCAGGAGCGTGGGAACGATCATCATGGCTTGCCGCTTAACGCTTGTAGCTTACAACTGGAGCGAAGCGACCATGACCATCAAACAGATCCGCGCCTTCCTCGCCGTGGCCCAGAGCCTGAGTTTTGCCGTGGCTTGTGAGCGCCTGCATCTCTCGCAATCGGCCTTGAGCCTGACCATCAAAGCGCTGGAAGAGGGCCTGGGCGGGCGCCTGTTCAGCCGCAACACCCGCAACGTCGCGCTGACTGCCGAAGGTGAATCCTTGCTGCCACTGGCGCGACGGCTGATCGCCGATTGGGACAACGCCGAAGACGAAATGCGCCAGCGCTTCAGCTTGCAGCGCGGGCGAGTGACACTGGCAGCGATGCCGTCGTTTGCCGGCAACCTGCTGCCGCCGATCCTCAAGACCTTTCGCGCGCGTTATCCGAACGTCAACGTCACGGTTAACGACGTGATCAACGAGCAAGTGCTGGAGATGGTTCGTGACCGTCAGGTGGAACTGGGGGTGGCGTTCGAGCCGATGCAGAACACTTCAATGGCGTTTACGCCGTTGTACGTGGATCGCTTCGTCGCGGTGGTGTCGAAGGAGTCGCCACTGGCGCAGCGCGGCGAGATCGACTGGCAGACGTTATTGCAGGAGCCGTTTATCACCTTGCAGCGGCCCTCGACGGTGCGGGTGATGCTCGAAGAGCACTTGCAGGCGCGGGGCATGAAGTTGCCGGTGGAGTTTGAAAGCCATCAATTGGCGACGGTCGGGCGGATGGTTGCCAGCGGACTGGGGGTCAGTGCCGTGCCAGCGTTGTGCGCCGGGCAGATGCAGGAGCTGGGCGCGCATTGCCTGACGCTGGATGACTCGGTGGAGCGGGCCATCGGCGTGCTGACTGAGCCGGGCAATGAACTGTCGGCGGCGGCGCAGGCGTTGTTCGACATTCTCAAGGCTGAAGATCTGAGTCGACTGTGAGATCTACCCTCTCACCCCAACCCTGCCGAAACGTCGGACCGCCCCCAGGGGGGTGAGGGGGCAGGGAGCTGATCGGGGGCATTTCAGAAAATGGGTTCGACTTGAAATTTTCAGGTCGGTGTATTGCTTAATGGCAACAGGGTCAGTTCCCTCTCACCTGGGAGAGGGCGAGGGGTAAGGGAGCTGATCATGGGTTATTCAGATTGTGAGCTCGACTCAGCATTTTCAGGTCGCAGTATTCAGCCCAGACAACTCGGTCAGTTCCCTCTCCCTTGGGAGAGGGCTAGGGTGAGGGGCTGGGCCTTAAGTCGAACCTGGATTGCAGCAACTCACCGAATCAGCTGCCGTACCAATAAAGGCAACAGCTGTTCACACGATGCTTCAATCTTCAAGTCCAGCAAATCATCCGCGCGGGTCTTGCCCAGATTTATCGCAATCAGCGGCTTGCCGCGATCGGCAATCACCCGGCACAGGCGAAACGCCGAATACGCCATCAGCGAAGACCCCACCACTAACATCCCCGCCGCATTTTCGGCTGCCGCCATCGCCCGAGCGGCCGTGGGCTGCGCGACGTTCTCGCCGAAAAACACCACGTCCGGTTTCATCCGCTCGCCAAAGCAATGCGGACACTGCGGTACCTGAAAGCGCGCCTCGAACGCTGGGTCGAGCAGGGTGTCGCCATCCGGTGCCTGCACCGCGTCGACCCCGGCCAGATACGGATTGTGCAATTCCATCAGTTGTTGAATCGCGTCGCGTTCGCTGCGCTGACCGCAGTCCAGGCACAACACCCGGTGCAGGCTGCCGTGCAGTTCGATCACATCGTGACTGCCGGCCTGATCGTGCAGGGTGTCGACGTTCTGAGTGATCAAGTCGCTGATCAGCCCTTGGCGCTGCAAACTGGCCAACGCTTCGTGCGCAGCATTCGGCTGCGCCTGACGCACCCTCGGCCAGCCGAGCATGGCCCGTGCCCAATAGCGGCGGCGCGACTCGGAGGCGGCGAGGAATTCCTGGTACATCATCGGCTGCCGACCACGGCGTACACCGTTGCTGTCGCGGTAATCCGGAATGCCCGACGGCGTGCTGATGCCGGCCCCGGTCAATACGATGAAGTCGCCATCAGCCATCACCTCTTGCAGGGTGTCGAGGTGTTCGCGGGTCGGGCTGTCGAGCATGGTCAGCGCTCCGAAGTGGACAGTGCCAGCAGGTTAGCACGCGACCCGCGTGGGTTACTTGCGCGCCTCCAGAATCAGGTTGAACGGTGTTTGCGTGGCCCGGCGGAAGTGCTTGAACCCGGCCTCGGTAAACACTTTGCGCAGACGCATTTCCCCGGCCTGCGCGCCGAGGCCGAGGCCGACTTCCTGCGACAGCGAGTTCGGTGTGCAGATAAACGTCGAGGCGGCGTAGAACAGCCGCCCGACCGGGTTGATGTTGTCGTCCAGCGTGTCGTTGGCGAACGGCTCGACCAGCAACACTGTGCCGTCGTCTTTCAGCGAATCATAGGCGTGACGCGCGGCGCCGACCGGGTCGCCCATGTCGTGCAGGCAGTCGAAATAGCAGATCAGGTCGTAGTCGTTGCCGGGGTAGCTTCTCGCCGAACCCTGGAAAAACGTCGCCCGGCTGCTGACGCCGCCTTCCTCGGCGCGTTGGGTGGCGACAGTGATCGAGGGTGCGTGAAAGTCGTAGCCGACGAAACGCGAGTTGGGAAAGGCCTGGGCCATAATCACCGTCGAGGCGCCGTGACCGCAGCCGATATCGGCGACTTTGGCGCCTTTTTCCAGTTTGGCCACGACACCGTCCAGCGCCGGCAGCCATTCGGCGATCAGGTGACCTTTATAGCCGGGCCGGAAAAACCGCTCGGTGCCGGTGAACATGCACGGATGATGATCGCCCCAGGGCAGAGCGCCGTTGCCGCGCATGGCTTTGACCAGTTTGTCCTTGTCGTGGAAAAACGACGCCACCACCCCGAGCCCGCCAGCGACGTAGACCGGCGAGTCCTCGACGGCCAACGCCTGCGCCTGTTCTTCCGGTAAACGAAACTGGCCGTCGTGGTGCTCCATGTAACCGGACGCCGCGTGGGCGCTGAGCCATTCGCGCACCAGACGCGGATTGCACGTGGTTTTGGCGGCGAGGGCATCGGCGCTGATTGGCTGACTGTCGGCCATTGCCCGGTACAAACCGAGTTCTTCGCCGACGATGACATTGGCCAGCATCGCCGCGCCGCCCATGTCGTTGACCAGTTTGCCCATGAATTGGTTGAGCTTCGCCTCGTCCATCATGTGTGCTCCTGAAACAGGATCACAGTCCGGCGGCGTCGAAGGTCGAGGCGTGCGCCACCGGGCGGTGGTCACGGAGTTGGGCAGGGCACCGCTGACGTCCTGCGTCCCCCTCGACTGGGTAATAAAGGAGTCTAGCCCCGGTCCGGAACCGCCGCTGTCTTTGTCAACACTGAAAAACCTGTGGGAGCGAGCCTGCTCGCGAAAGCGGCATTTCAGGCAACCCGATATCGACAGGGACAACGCCTTCGCGAGCAAGCTCGCTCCCACATTTGAGAGGGTGTATCACTGTGTATCGCGGAGGCTGGAGGATACACAGGGCTGCAAATGTCCGGTCAGTTGCACACAGCCTTGATACAGGCGTCGATTCCACTAGGTAGACCCATCCATCGAGGTTTCCCATGCAAATTCCTCAATCATCAACGCAACCCAGCGTCGGCCTCGGCCTGCGCCGTGGCTTGCTGAAAGACCTGCAAGCTGCCCGCACCGGCGATTTCGACTTCCTCGAAGTCGCTCCGGAAAACTGGATCGGCGTCGGCGGCGCCCACGGTGCTGCATTGCGTGAACTGGCCGAACGCTACCCGTTGTCCTGTCATGGCTTGTCGCTGTCACTCGGTGGCCCGGCACCGCTGGATGTCGGATTTTTGCAGGAAGTCCGGGTGTTTCTTGACCATTACAACGTGCCGCTGTACAGCGAGCACCTGAGCTATTGCAGCGATGACGGTCATCTGTATGACTTGCTGCCATTGCCGTTCACCGAAGAAGCGGTGCACCACGTCGCCGCGCGAATCCGTCAGGCTCAAGACATTCTCGGCCGGCGCCTTGCGGTGGAAAACGTCTCCTACTACGCCGCTCCGCGTCAGGACATGGACGAGGTGACCTTCACCAATGCCGTGCTGCGCGAGGCCGATTGCGACCTGCTGCTGGACGTCAACAATGTCTACGTCAACACGATCAACCACGGCTTCGATGCGCACACGTTTCTCGCCGGTATCGAGCCGGGCCGGGTGGTGGGCATGCATGTGGCCGGGCATTTTGACGAATCCGATACGCTGAAAATCGACACCCATGGCGCCTCGGTAAAACCGCAGGTCTGGTCGCTGCTGGCCGAGGCCTATGCCCGATTTGGCGCGCAGCCAACGCTGCTTGAGCGAGATTTCAATTTCCCGGCGTTTTCTGAACTGGTCGCTGAGTTGCAAACCATTCGCCACTTGCAGGCGGGAGGCGGCCACCGTGGATAACCTGATACTGCAACAACAGGCCCTGACCCGATATCTGCGCGATCCTGACCATCAACCACCGCCGGCCGACATGAACGCGGCGCGGATTAACGTCTATCGCGATCTGGTGTTCAACAACGTATCGCAACTGTTGAGCGGCACGTTTCCGGTGTTGATCCGCATCATCGGTGCGCAACGCTGGAGTTTGCTGGTGCGCGGCTTTTTGCGGGACTGGCGCGCGCAGTCGCCGAAGTTCGGCGAGATTGCCGAAACCTTTCTCGACTATCTGGCCAAGCAACCGCAGGTAATGCGCGAAGGTGAGTGGCCGGCGTTTTTGCTGGAGCTGGCGCATTACGAATGGGTCGAGATGGTTTTGCAGCAGTCCGATGCTCAGGCGATGCCGCCAAGCGATCCGGCGCTGTTGCTGGAACGCCCGCTGCAGATATCGGCACTGGCCTGGCCGTTGGCGTATGCGTGGCCGGTGCATGAACTCGATCCGGATAATCAGCCCGCCTCGCCACCGGACCAACCGACGTTTTTGCTGGTGCGGCGTGCGGCGGACTGGAGTGTGAAGTTTTCCGGGCTGAGTCCGTTGGCTTGGCGGTTGTTGCAGCGCATCACTGAGTTTGCGTCGTTGACGGGGCGCGAGCAGTTGCAAGGTCTGGCGCGGGAGGCGGGGCAGTCTGCCGGCAATTCGTTCATGGACAACGGTCTGGTGTTGTTGCGGCAGATGCATGAGGACCAAGTGATTGGACTGGCACCTTGAGCGCTAATATTGCGCCGCACACTGTGGGAGCGAGCTTGCTCGCGAAAGCGATCTGTCAGTCAACCTGAACATCGGCTGACAGGACGCCTTCGCGAGCAAGCTCGCTCCCACAGGGAGTTTCGCTGTTATCAGGAGTGCAGGGGGAGTTTCAGTTCCGCACACAACCCGCCACCCTCGCGATTGCTCAAGGTCAGCGAGCCGCCCAACGCCATGGCCAGTTGCTGAGCGATGGCCAATCCCAGGCCGGTGCCGCCGGTGTCGCGATTGCGTGAGTTTTCCACGCGATAGAACGGTTGCAGCACCTGCGCCAGTTCGGCTTCGGCGATGCCCGGGCCACGATCCATGACGGTGATTGCCAGGTTGCCTTTGTTGGCTTCCACCCAGACTTCGGCGGCGCCGGCAAATTTCAGCGCGTTGTCGGTGAGGTTCACCAGAACACGGCGCAAGGCATGGGGCCGAGTGTCGATGACCGCCGCGCTCTTGCCGACCAGTTGCACCTGCTTGCCCATGTCCTGATAGTCGAACACCAGGCTTTCGAGAAAGGAATCCATGTTGGTCCGGCGGCTTTCCTCGGTCGAGCCATGGATGCTGCGTGCATAGGCCACGCCTTCGCGCACCAGATGCTCCATCTCGCTGAGGTCATTCCACAGTTTGTCTTTCTCGACGCAATCGTCCATGAGCTCGGCGCGCAGTTTCATCCGCGTGATCGGCGTTTGCAGGTCATGGGAAATCGCCGCCAGCAGTTGCATGCGTTCTTTGAGGTAGGCAGCGATGCGCGCCTGCATCGTGTTGAACGCCCGCGCCGCGTAAACCACTTCATTCGGGCCGCTTTCGTCGAGGTTGATCGGGTGGGCGTTGGGGTCTAGGGTTTCCACGGCGTCGGCCAGCCGGGTCAACGGGCGGACCGCAATGCGTACGGCCAGCCAGGTGCAGGCGATCATCAGTGCCAGTTGGCCGAGCAGGACCGCCGGCAACCACGGTGACAACGGGACCATGGCGGGGCGCACGTCGATGGTCACCGGGCTGCCGTCGTTCAGGCGCAGATGGCCCTGAAAGTGTTTCTTCGGCCCGGGAATGTCGGTGAAGGTCAGCGGATAGCGTTCACCAATGGCTTCGGTGATCGAGGTGACAGCCACCGGCACATCACTGGCCTCAATCGGCGTGCCCGGTTCGCCTTCGCTCAGCAGGTAGCCATAATTTTTTCGCGCCAGACGCTCGAGCCAGGCAGGACGCTCTTCGGCAGGCAGGCGATCGAGGATCGCAATTGAGGTCGACACGTCGGTTTCCAGATTGCCGAGCATGGTGTTCTTGGCGCTTTGGTAACGTTCGTAATACTGCGCGCCGAACGACAGCGCCTGAGCGAGTAGCAGGCCGATCAGGAAAATCAGCGACAGGCGCGAGGCGAGGGTGCGCGGCCAGTGCAGATTGACGCTCATGCCGGGGCACCGAGAATCTCGACCGGCAGCGAGAATACGTAACCTTCGCTGCGCACGGTCTTGATGTAGGCCGGCTCGCGCGCATCATCGAGCAGACGCTGACGCAAACGGCTGACCAGCAAATCGATCGAACGGTCGAACAGATCGGCATCGCGGCCCTGGGTCAGGTTGAGCAGTTGATCGCGGCTGAGTACCCGTTGCGGGTGATCGAGAAAGACCCGCAGCAAACGGTATTCGGCGCCGCTGAGGGCGACCATGGTGCCGTCCTCGTCGAGCAGGTGACGGGCCGAGGTGTCCAGTTGCCAACGCCCGAAAGCCAGCAAACGACCGGCCTCGGTGACCACCAGATTCGGCGGCAGCATTCGCGTACGGCGCAGCACGGCGTTGATCCGCGCGAGCAATTCGCGGGCGGCGAACGGTTTGGTCAGGTAATCGTCGGCGCCCATTTCCAGGCCGATGATGCGGTCGGTTTCATCGTTGCGCGCGGTCAGCATCAGCACCGGCGTGGCCTTGTGTTTGCCCACGCGCAGTTCGCGGCACAGCTGCAGGCCATCGTCGCCGGGCATCATGATGTCTAGCACGATCAGGTCGACGGTGTTGGCTTCGAGAAAGCTGCGCATCTGCCGGCCATCGGCGACCACGGTGGTGCGCAGGCCGTTTTTCTTCAGGTAGTTGCCCACCAGTTCACGGATCTCTCGGTCGTCGTCGACGATGAGAATGTGATCGACATGATCCATCGGTTCAAGCCTCAGTCAGAAGGGGAATTCCGTGCAGTCTATAGAGCCTTCAATGGCTCGCCTGCCTGCCTTTGTATTGCAGTGTATCTGCCGCATCGGTGGATACACGGGAACGCAAAAACGCGAATTTTCCAGGGTTTTGTATCGCTGTGTATCCCCCGATGGCAGGGATACACAGCGATTGAAACGCGCCTGTTCCTGACACAGACGCGATACCTCGCGAGCCTCAAATAGGCTCCATCGAGGCCCACACAGATCGCCTCGGCTCAAACCCACTGAAGCCTCGAGGAAAACGCCATGAACAACAAATCCGTAATCGCCGCTTGCCTGTTTGCCGCCCTGAACATCTGCACGCTGTCGGCCCGTGCCGAAGCCGCTGTCACCGCGCAAACCTACACCTACGGCACCCACCTGGATATCCAGAAAGTGATCTCGCTGAAACAGGACAACTCGGTGACTTGCGGGATTGTCGAGGCGCGCATGACTTACCTCGATTCCGCTGGTCAGACCCGCGTGCTCGATTACAGCAAATTCGCCGACGGCTGCAACAACGACAACTGAGTCATCACTCTTTATAGAAGGAAACACCCATGAACAACGTATCGCGTTTTTTGACCGCCATCGCCTTCTCCCTGGCCGGCGTCGCCGCCCACGCCAACGCTGCGGTTGAACAGCATAGCTGCCACAGCGGCACCTGCTTCCAGCTGACGCCGGTGGCCAAGCAGGGCAGCGACGGCCTGATTGCAGCGGACGGCTCCAGCCGCACACCGCAGGGTCAGATGTTTGCCGCGGACGGTTCCAGCCGCACGCCACAAGGCCAGATGTTTGCCGAGAACGGTGCCAGCCGTACGCCGCAAAGCCATTGGCTGGACAGCCAGAGCGTCTGAATGCTCGTCACATTCATTGATCAAGGGTGACTCACCATGTACCTCATCGCATTCCTCGGCGGTCTGCTGACCGTGCTCAGCCCCTGCATTCTGCCGGTGGTGCCGTTCCTGTTTGCCGGTGCCCAACGCAGCCGCACCTCGATACTGCTGACCCTCGGCGGCATGGCCTTGACCTTCGCGCTGATCTCAAGCCTGGCGGTCGTCAGCAGCGAATGGGTGATCCAGGCCAGCAACAGCGGACGATACGTCGCACTGATCGTGATGAGCGTGTTCGCCCTGTCGCTGATCTCGGCGCGCATCGGCGACTGGCTGACACGTCCCTTTGTTATGCTGGGCAATCGTCTTGACCCGGATACTCGGAAAAAGGCCGGGTCGATGGGCTCGATCATGCTCGGCGTGGCCACGGGGCTGCTGTGGGCACCCTGCGCCGGGCCTATTCTCGGCGTGATCCTCACCGGTGCCATTCTGCAAGGCGCCAACGCGCAGACCAGTCTGTTGCTGCTGGCTTACGGCGCCGGCAGTGCATTGTCGCTGGGCACGCTGATCTTCACCGGGCGCGGCCTGGTCAACCGCCTGAAACCGTCGATCCCGTTCACCGGTTGGTTGCGTCGTGGTGCCGGGGTTGCGGTACTGGCGACGGCAGCGGTGATTGCCACTGGCCTGGATAAAACCTTGCTGGCGAACACCTCCTCTGAGGGGGTAGCCAGTGTCGAAAAAAGCGTGCTGGAAAACGTGCCGAAAGCGGTCGACTACTTTGTCAGCAAAGTCCGCGCGGACTCGCCGATGGAGGAGGGCAAAGGCGCGATGCCGTCACTGGCCGGCGCGGTGCAATGGCTGAACTCACCTGAGCTGAGCGCCGAAGCCCTGCGCGGCAAAGTGGTGCTGGTGGATTTCTGGACCTACGACTGCATCAACTGCCAGCACACCCTGCCGTACGTCAAAGACTGGGCGAAGAAGTACGAAAAAGACGGCCTCGTGGTGATCGGCGTCCACACCCCGGAATACGGTTACGAGCGGATCATCGACAACGTCAAGGATCAGGTGAAAAAACTCGGCATTACCTACCCGGTAGCCATCGACAACAACTATGCGATCTGGCGCAACTTCGACAACCAGTACTGGCCGGCGCATTACCTGATCGACGCCAAGGGGCAGGTGCGTTACAGCCACTTCGGCGAAGGTCGCTACGAAGCTCAGGAACAGATGATCCAGCAGTTGCTGCTGGAGGCGAAGGCGCCTGCGGCCTGATCAGCAATATCAATGGCTCAGAGGTCGCGGACCATGAGCCATTGTTCGTTGTCCCAGGCGTGAAAACGCTCCAGGACCTCCCAGCCGCGCTTGGCGTAGTAGTCCTGTTTGTTCTGTGTGTGCAGATACAGGCGCGCAAAGCCGCAGTCTTTCGCCTCCTGACAAATCCCTGCAATCAAACGCTCCGCCAACCCTTGCCCGCGTGCTTCAGGACTGACGAACACGCAGGCCAGCCAAGGTCCGAGATCAGGGCGCAGGGCGAGGTCATCGCGTGCCAGCGCGGCGCCGCCGAGCAGATGCTCACCGTCCATGGCGATCAGGCAGGACCAGTCGCCATTGCCTTGGCCCTCAGCAAATTCACGCTGCCAATCGGTCAGCGGGTGGTCGACGTATTCGTAGGGGAATTGTTGGTGGATCCATTGAGCAAATAGGTCGCTGTGATTCATGTGATGCGCGAGCCAATCGAGTTTCAGTGACATCGGTCGAGTCCGTTCCAGAAGCGAGAACGCATCAGAAACCAATCCCCCAACCTTGGCAATCCTCAAGGTGTTCCAGACCCTTTACAGATTTCCACCGCTCATCGGCAAACCCTCGGTTTTACAGGGTTGCCAGACGATTGGCAGGGACGCCGAGCGGCCTCGGCGCGATAGTGCGTGAGCAGGGTCACTGCCGGCCCTGCCACATAAAAAGAACGCGAGGTTGCCATGCCGAAGTTCGTGATTGAACGCGAGATTCCAGGAGCCGGAAAGCTGTCGGAAGTAGAGCTCAAAGCCGTGTCGCAAACGTCTTGTCAGGCGTTGCGCGATCTCGGTCCGCAAGTGCAGTGGCTGCAGAGTTACGTCACCGCTGACAAGGTCTATTGCGTGTACATCGCACCTGACGAAGAGCAGGTACGCGAACACGCCAGGCTTGGAGGATTTCCGGCCAACAGTGTGGCGCGTGTGGTGACGGTCATCGATCCGACGACGGCCGAATGAGCACCGACCCCACCGCAGCGGAGTTCACTCTTATGAGTACCCCGATTGATCTGACTGCCTTGAAAGAACGCCAGAAAGTCGCCTGGGCCAGCGGCGACTACGCCGTAATTGGCACGACGTTGCAGATCGTCGGCGAAAACCTCGCCGAAACCTGCGATCTGCGTTGCGATGAAGAGGTGCTGGATGTCGCTGCCGGAAACGGTAATGCGACGCTGGCAGCGGCGCGACGCGGTTGTCTGGTGACGTCCACCGATTACGTCGCGGCGCTGCTGGAACGTGGCCAGGATCGCGCCCGCGCGGAGCATCTGGACGTGACGTTTCAGGTGGCCGATGCCGAAGCGCTGCCGTTCGCCGACGAGAGCTGTGACGCCGTGCTGTCGACCTTTGGCGTAATGTTCGCACCGGATCAGGACAAGGCCGCTGCTGAACTGGGCCGGGTTTGTCGCCGTGGCGGGCGGATCGGTCTGGCCAACTGGACGCCGGAAGGTTTCGTTGGCCAGATGTTCAAGACCCTCGGCCGGCATTTGCCACCACCTGCCGGTGCACAACCGCCGTCGAATTGGGGCTCTGATGCGTGGCTGCACAAGCATTTCGATGACCGCGATTTTCTGCTGCGTGTGACGCGGCGCGAGTTCAATTTTCGCTATCGCTCGGCCGCGCACTTCATCGACATTTTCCGCCATTGGTACGGGCCGGTGCACAAGGCCTTCGCGGCACTGCCGCCGGAGAGCGGACAGGCGCTGGAAAATGATCTGGCGGATTTGCTCAATCGTTTGAATCGGGCGGGGGAGAGTTCGCTGGTGGTGCCGAGTGAATATCTGGAGGTGGTGATCACTAAACGCTGAGTCACACACGGTTTTCGAATCTATTGCGATCCCTGTAGGAGTGAGCCTGCTCGCGATAGCGGTCTTTCAGTCAAAAATATTCAACTGACAGACCGCTATCGCGAGCAGGCTCACTCCTACAATGGATTTGTGTTGGGTTCTGGAGCTTATTTCACCTGCGGCCGATCAAACCACTCCAGCGCCGTGCGCCAGATGCAGATCCCCAAAAAGTACGCCGACATCAGCAACCACAAACCCATCACCAACGGATTGATCACCGGGTGATTCAGCACCAGCGACAAACTGCACAGCAGCCAGATCGCCGTCACCGCAATGTTGATCGGCATGAACCGACGCACACGGAACGGGTGCAGGAATTTCATCCGTGTCACCGTCAGCAACGCCAGACCGATCACCGTCAGGAAAGTAACCCACGGCCCCGGCCCAATGATGTACAGGCACAGCGCGACCACATTCCACGCCGCCGGAAACCCGACGAAGTAGTTGTCCTTGCTCTTCATATTGACGTTGCAGAAGCAGAACAGCGACGACACCAGGATCAGCGACACGGTCAGCAGCAAGGTGTAGTCGGGCAATGGAATGTAGCGATAGATGAACAGTGCCGGAATGAATACATACGTCAGGTAATCGATCACCAGATCAAGGATCGAACCGTCGAAGCTCGGCAGCACCGATTGCACGTTGACCTTGCGCGCCAGCGCGCCGTCGAGGCCGTCGACAATCAACGCCACGCCCAGCCACATGAGGCAGTGGGTCGGCTGGTTTTCCAGCAGGGCGAGGGTGGCCAGAAAAGCGGTGACCACGCCAGTCGCGGTAAAACCATGGGCGCCCCATGCTTTGAGCCTGGCGATGTGTACGGTCGATATCACGGGGGCGTTCTCCAGAAAGTGAAGCAAGCCGGGTATCACCCTTGGGTGCAAGGGCGCCGGCAAACCGGGTCGGGGTTGCAGCTATCGACCGGTCTGGCCGGGATAAGGTTCACCATTGATCAATCTTAGCTGGCCGGCGAAAAAATACGCGGGCGAAATCCGCCAGACCCTTGAGTGTCAGCCAAACGGTGCTGGCGCTATGGCTTGAGGGGGCTATCGTTGCCAGACGCAGTCACTGCCAATGCTTGAGGATGACGTCATGAACACCAGCGATTTGCTTGAACAACTGCTGCGAGGCCAGGCCTCGGTGGGACAACAATCTTCAGCGTCTGCCGGCGCTGGTTTGGGTGGTTTAGGCGGGTTGCTGGGCGGACTGCTCGGTGGCGGCTCGGGCGCGGCCAGCGGCGGCGGATCTGCCGGTGGACTTGGCGGCTTGGGCGGCTTGCTCGGTGGTTTGCTCGGCGGCGGTGCCGGTGGTGGTCTTGGCGGCGCCTTGGGAGGGGCACTGGGTGGCGGTGGCGGCACACAAAGCCGCTCCGGCGGGACCAATTATGCGGCGCTGGCGTCGCTAGGGATGATGGCGTTCCAGGCGTATCAGGCCTGGCAACGCAGCCAGGCCAGTTCGGCACCGTCACAAACGCCGCAAACGGCTAACCTCCTGGCCGGCCCGGAAATTGAAGAACACAGCCATGCGGTGCTGCGCGCCTTGATTGCCGCGGCCAAGGCTGACGGGCGTATCGATGAATCCGAGAAACACCTGATCAGCAGCGAAATCGGCAAACACACCGATGATCCGCAGTTGCAGCAATGGCTCGACGCCGAAGTCGCCAAGCCGCTGGATCCCGCAGAAGTGGCGCAGTCGGCCAATGGGGATCCGGCCGTCGCCGCCGAAATGTACCTGGCCAGCGTCCTGCTGGTGGATGACCAGCAGGACGCCGAGCGCAGTTATCTGGATGAACTGGCAGCCGCGTTGCAGATCGACCCGGATTTGCAGGTGCATCTGGAACAGCAGGCCAAAGGTCAGGCCTGAAAGCAAAATCAGAAGATCGCAGCCTTCGGCAGCTCCTACAGGGTGTACATCATTCCATGTAGGAGCTGCCGAAGGCTGCGATCTTTTGATCTTGTTTTTTAAAATCAAAATCAAAAGATCGTCCGGTCGCGGCCCGAGCCTTCGGCAGCTCCTACAGAGGAATTAAGTGTGTGCGAGGATCGCGCAGACGGCCGTCCGTCCGGGCAATTTTCACGTCGATTGAATTTTTCGCAGGCGCTGGCTCTCTGCTGCTGTAGAGGCGTGTGGAACAGCGCCCTGCCAATCGACCGAGAATTTTGCCATGACTGTCCTGACACACCTGCAAGCTGCGCCTGCACAACCGCATCTTATGAATGCTGCCGGGAACATCCGGCAGGTCTATGAGGGATTGTTGCGCGATGACAATCCCCAAGACCTTGCGCGGGCGTTTTTGCAGGAGCAATTGCAACACGCCGCGCCACTCACCGATGCTCTGCCTGAAGACCCGACGACGTGGCACTCGTGGGTAGCCGAACATTGCGCCGATGTAGCCCGGCAGTACGCCGACTATCTGCAGCAACGCAAGGCCGGTGGGTCTCGGCAATTTTTCCGTGGCAAAGCGCAGGCACTGTATTTTCTGCAAGCGGTGGCACCGACCAAGCTGGTCGACGGCGCCTGGCTTTCTGGCGTGTTACCGCGCTGGCAGGACCCGCGTTTCCAAGGCCTGCTGCGCACCTTTCTGGAAGAACTGGGCGAGGGCAATCCGGCGCAAAATCACGTGGTGATTTACCGCAAACTGCTCGCCGAACACGACTTGCAGGACAGCAGCGCGATAGCCGATGAGCGCTACCTGCAAGGTGCGATACAACTGGCCCTCGGCGTATGTGGCGCTGATTATTTGCCCGAAGTGATCGGCTACAACCTCGGCTATGAACAACTGCCGTTACACCTGTTGATCAGCAGTTACGAACTCAGCGAACTGGGCATCGATCCGTACTATTTCACCCTGCATGTGACCATCGACAACGCCAGCACTGGCCATGCGCAAAAGGCCGTGCAGGCAGCGCTCGATCTGTTGCCGCTTGAGGCCGATCGCGGCGAATTTCTGCGTCGGGTAGCCCTCGGTTATCGGCTCAACGACCTGGGGCAGGGCAGTCGCGCGATCATCGAAGGTTTCGACCTTGAGCGGGAGTTGCTGGCGATGCTCGAGCGCAAGTGTCCGTTCGCCCAGCACATGCACTCCGATTACTGCCGTTTCGAAGGGCAGACCGTCAATCAGTGGCTGGCTGCACCGGAACAATTGCCCGGCTTTCTTCAGGCGCTGCAGAACAAAGGCTGGATCAAACGCCACGAAGACCCACAGGCCAGTCGCTTTTGGCAACTGATCGCGGGCGATGGTGCGGCGATGTTTGGCGTGTTCAATGCCTACGAAAAACAATTGGTGCACGACTGGATTTCTGGTGACTGGACGTCTTCGGATAAGACGAAACCCGCTCGACGGCACAGTCAAACCGCAGCGCCCATCGACGGTCTTGAACAGGATCCCGACGTACAGGCACTCAACGCTGCGCTGCAAGGTCAGGACGGCTTGGCGCAGATGGCAATTCTGATCCCCTGGCTCGCCCCGGCCCGTCATGCACACCCCGCCGGACTGCTCGCCACGCGGCGTTTTATCGAACTCAAATCCCGCTTGCCTTAAGGACACCGCCGATGAATCAGGAAGAACAACTCTGCCCCAACGACCTCGTGCTGCTGCACCTCGGCCGGCGCTTGTTGGCAGACGGATATCGGTTCGTCACCCCGACGCCGTTGACCCATCAACGGGTCAACCAGCGTGATGAGGGCCAGATGGCCGATTCTTTGCGCGATGTGTTCGGCTGGTCGCGTCCATTTGCGCCGGGGTTGTTGTCGGCCGATGAACAGCGGCAACTGCAAGACGCTCAGATCATTGACGCGTACGAAGGTCACCTGAAGAGTCGGGTGCGCTGGTCAAGTCTGGATGATTTGCTCTTCGTGCATTCGGCGTTCCCCACCGAGGCGGCCGACGCGGTTTTTTTCGGCCCCGACACCTACCGCTTTGCGCAACTGATCCACGCTCACCTGCAGCAAAATTTCGCGCCCATCCATCGCGCAATAGATATCGGCTGTGGGGCTGGCGTCGGTGCGATTCTGATCGGCCGCGCCCGTCGCGAGGCGCAAGTCCTGGCGCTGGACATCAACCCTGCGGCACTGCGTCTGACCGCGATCAATGCGGCACTGGCAGAGGTCGCTAACGTTGAAGCGCGCGCCAGTGATCTGTTGCAGGGTGTCGACGGTGAATTTGACCTGATCGTCGCCAACCCGCCGTACATGGCCGATCCGGCAGAGCGCGCCTATCGCCACGGTGGCGGGACGCTGGGGGCAGGGCTTTCACTGCGCATCGTCGAACAGGCACTGAATCGGCTGGCACCCGGCGGCTCGTTATTGCTCTACACCGGGGTGGCGATGGTCGATGGCCGCGACCCGTTTCTTGACACCGTGCTGCCACGGCTGGATGAAAAGCGCTTTGGCTGGACGTACCGCGAACTCGATCCGGATGTCTTCGGCGAGGAGCTGCTCAACCCCGGCTATCAACGGGTTGACCGCATTGCAGTGGTGGCGCTGACCGTGACCCGAATGGGATGAAACAAGGCAGGTGGACGATGAACAGGAACCTCGATGACTACAACCGCATGCGCGATTTTTCAGCGACCTCGGAGCCGGCCGCCGTCAAGCGCTCCGGGCGTAAAACCGCCACGGATCACGCGTTGCAGTTCTGCATCCAGAAGCACGACGCTTCGCACCTGCATTACGACTTTCGCCTGGAGCTCGATGGCGCCTTGAAGAGTTGGGCGGTGCCGAAAGGGCCATCGCTCGACCCCAAGGTCAAGCGGCTGGCGGTGCATGTCGAGGATCATCCGCTGGATTATGCGACGTTTGAGGGCAGCATTCCTGAAGGGCATTACGGCGCTGGGGATGTGATCGTCTGGGATCGTGGCGTGTGGATTCCGCTGGAAGATCCGCACAAGGCCTACGCCAAAGGCAAGCTCAAGTTCGAGTTGCAGGGCGAGAAACTCGGCGGCATCTGGAATCTGGTGCGCACGCACATGCCGGGCAAGAAGGAGAACTGGTTTCTGATCAAGCATCAGGACAGCGCTGCTCGCCCGCAAGATGATTACGATGTGCTGGTAGCCGAGCCGGACAGCGTGTTGAGCGAGCGCACGCTGGTTACCAAGCCCAAGCTGGCCGCGGAGCAAAGCAAACCGACGAAAAAGGCCCCGGCCAAAGCGCGCAAGCAAGCGACCGGCAAACTCACTGGCGCGCACAAGGCTAAACTGCCAACGCAACTCAAGCCGGAACTGGCCACGCTGGTCGACAGCGCGCCCGACGGGCAGTGGAGCTACGAGATCAAATTCGACGGCTACCGGATCATGGCGCGTATTGATCACGATCAGGTGCAGCTGTTCACCCGCAACGGACATGACTGGACGCACAAGTTGCCGCAACAAGCCAAAGCACTGGCCGCGCTGGGGCTGGAATCCGCATGGCTGGACGGTGAAATGGTCGTCGCCAACGAACACGGCGTGCCGGACTTTCAGGCCCTGCAAAATGCTTTCGAAGCCGGACGCAGCGGCAACATTCTCTACTACCTGTTCGACCTGCCTTATCTCAATGGCGTCGACTTGCGTGAAGTCCCGGTCGAAGAGAGACGTGCAGCGTTGTCAACGGTGCTCGGCAGCCATGAACAACCGTTGCTGCGCTTCTCCGAAGCCTTCGATGAAACCCCGGACGCCCTGCTCAACAGCGCCTGCCAGATGCAGATGGAAGGCCTGATCGGCAAACGCCTTGGCTCTCCCTATGTATCGCGGCGCAGCGGCGACTGGATCAAACTCAAATGCAAACACCGCCAGGAATTCGTGGTCGTCGGCTACACCGACCCGAAGGGTTCGCGCAGTGCCTTCGGCGCATTGCTGTTGGGGCTGCACGATCGCGACAGCGGTGAATTGCGCTATGCCGGCAAGGTCGGCACCGGTTTCAACGAGTCGACGTTGAAAAGCATTCTGGCCCAACTCAAGCCCTTGCAGGTGAAGAAGCCAGCGGTGATCAATCCACCCAGCGGCTTTGAGGTCAAAGGCGTGCACTGGCTCAAGCCGAAACTGCTGGCAGAAGTCGCATTTGCCGAAATGACCAAGGACGGTTCGGTACGCCACGCTGTGTTCCATGGCTTGCGCGACGACAAGCCAGCCAAGGACATCACTGAGGAGCGAGCGAAACCGGTGAAGACTGCAGAGAAGAAAACGCCGGCGAAGAAACCGCCGAAAAAGGCCCCGGCGAGCAACGCTGAAACCGCGCCGTCTCAGCTCGGACTGGCCAACGGCAAGGTGCGCATCACTCACCCGGACCGGGTGATCGACGCGGTCAGCGGCACCACCAAGATGCAACTGGCCGAGTATTACGCCAGCGTCGCCGAATGGATCCTGCCGCAACTCAAGGATCGGCCGGTGGCGCTTGTACGCGCCCCGGACGGCATCGCCGGCGAGTTGTTCTTCCAGAAAAACGCCGAACGCCTGGCGATTCCCGGCATCACCACGCTGGACAAGGACGTCACCGGACAACCGGTGATGCTGATCAACAACGCTGAAGCGCTGATCGGCGCGGTGCAGATGAGCACCGTCGAACTGCACACCTGGAACGCCACCACCGTCGATCTGGACAAGCCTGACCGCTTCGTCCTCGACCTCGACCCGGATCCAGCGTTGCCGTGGAAAAGCATGGTCGAAGCGACGGCGCTGACATTGACCGTGCTCGATGAATTGGGGTTGAAGGCTTTCCTGAAAACCAGTGGTGGCAAGGGTATTCACTTGGTGGTGCCGCTGACCCGTAAACTTGGTTGGGATGAAGTAAAGGATTTCAGCCACGCCATCGTCAGTCATATCGCCAAGCTGTTGCCTGATCGGTTTTCTGCGGTATCGGGACCGAAAAACCGCGTCGGGCGGATCTTTATCGATTACCTGCGCAACGGTCTAGGCGCCACCACCATTTGCGCTTATGCGGCGCGCACCCGCGAAGGTCTGCCAGTATCGGTGCCGTTGTTTCGGGAAGAGGTTGCCGAGATCAAGGGCGGCAATCAGTGGAACGTGCACAACGTTCATCAGCGTTTGGCAGAAGTCGGCGACGAACCCTGGGCTGATATGAAGAAAACCCGCCAGAGCATCACGGCCGAGATGCGCAAACGGGTCGGTCTGAAAAGGTAATCAGGTGTCGCGCAGCAAGTCGTGGGCGTTGAGCAGTTCGAAGGCGATTTTGGGCTGATTTTCCAGTCCGCGACGAATGGCGGCCGGGATGGCAGCGCGGGTCTTGCGACAAAGTCCCGGTAACTCATCGATCTGAATGGCAATGCCGCGCATTGTGCGCACTTCGTTGAAACCGGGGGCGACGTCGACGCGAATCCCCAGTTGCTCGAACATTCGCTGTTGCAGATGTTTGAGGTCATTCAAATCTTTGAGGGTTTCGAGGCGAGCGAGCAGGCGTTTCTCTTCTTCACGGGTCAAACGCAGAATGCGCAAATCCGCGGCGGGGTTTTCCAGCAACGGATCGCGCCCGCAATTGCAGGCGCCGGGCGGGCAAGGGGAGCGCAAAGGCGCAGTAGTCGTCATGGCCTCCATCATAGAGGCCGTCAGACGGTTTTGCCTATGCGCCTTCAGCGGCCATCCATCGGCTGCTTTTTCCGTGATGGCTACTGATTCAGGCCTTCGTAATGCACCAGAATCGCGTTGGCCAGATCTTCATCGCTGGCGTTGATGCCAGGATTGTCCTGGCGAACCTGTTGCAGCACCGACTCAAGATAAACCCCACGAATGGCCCCGCCACTGGCGACAAATGCAGACAAGTCGTCACGGGCTGGAATCACCATTTTGTGATCCTTGAAGGTCGAGTACAGCGACGCGGAGACACCGGCCGAGGTGGCGACATCTCCGGCATCGACTTTGGCCAGAGCGGAACCAACGGGCAGGCATAGGAGTAAAGAAGAAACGAGCACTAACTTGCGCATGACGGTGTTCCTCCACAAGCGCGAAGCAAAAAGGGAAGGACTACATAATGTGAGAGGGGCTCGGTGCGTGGGAGTTCCGTGGCGCAGCAAAGTCTGCGTTATTGCAAAACGGACGCGGGCAACGCCATTGCGGGTTGCCCGGCCGGCAGACTGCGACGGCTCAGATCACCCCGCAGGCCATGCGATCACCGCCACCGCCCAGTGGCTTGGGCATGTCGGCGTGGTTGTCGCCGCCGGCGTGGATCATCAGCGCGTGGCCTTTGATCTCGGAGATCCTTTTCAGGCGCGGCGCCAATACCGGGTAATTGGCAATGCCGTCAGCGGTCACGTAAACCGCCGGAAGATCACCCAAATGACCGTCGGCGTAAGGGCCGAGGTGCTTGCCGGTTTTTTGCGGATCGAAATGCCCGCCTGCGGCCAGTGCCGCGCCTTTCACGCCGTCCTTCATGCCGGCGTCGCAGCTACCGTTTTCATGCACGTGGAAACCGTGCACGCCGGCCGGCAGGGATTTCAGATCGGGCGTGAACAACAGGCCATAGGCGGTTTCACTGATGGTGACTGAGCCGATCGCCTGCGGCGCACCGTCGGCGCTGACCAGATTGATGGCGACTTCTTCCGTCGCCGCCTGCGCGGTACCGATGGCGAAGGTGCCGAGCAAACCCAACCATAATGCGCGTTTCATAGGCGTTTCCTTTTGCTGTACGAATGTTCAGAGCGACGAACTCAATAGCCTGCCGGCATTAACCGGCGATGAAGGCGCATCCGCCTGCGTTGCAAAGTGAGACTTGTCGCGCAATCGGAAAGTTTTGCTGCCGTTAGCCAGCATGTCGACACCTGCTGACACGCTCTGGCGCGGCAGACCTGCGCAAATAGGCTTAACTGAAGGCTGACAAGCGCTTACGGGCGTGGCCAAGGAGGAAAAACCGGTGTCGATCAAACTGCGTTTAGTGTTGCTGATTGTGACAAGTCTGCTGACGGCGTTGATCGTGAGTCTGGTCAGCTACGTCGGCAACCAACGGATGGCCTCAGCGGTCAGCGACAACGCAGTCAGCATGAGCGCGCTGCGCAACCACATGGAAGCCGACATGATGCACGACGCCCTGCGCGCCGATGTCTACTCGGCGATGCTGGTCGGGCTGGGCAAAAGCACCAGCACGGCGAGCGAGGTGCGCGATTCGATCAACGAGCATGCCGGGCATTTTCGTGAGGTGCTTGAAGACAACCTCAAGTTACCGATCAACCCGACTTTGCGCACCGCGCTGGAGCAGATCAAGCCGAGCCTCGATACCTACATCAACGCGGGCGAACGGATCGTCGGGTTGGCGCTGGACAATCCCGATGCCGCTCAACAGGAACTGGGCACCTTCAACACGGCGTTTGGTCAGCTTGAAGAGCAAATGGCCGCGTTGAGCGAGTTGATCGAGTCCAATACACGGCAGACCAGCGCAGGCACCGAGTCAGCCATCCGCAATGCCAACGTCGCGCTCGGCGTGGTTTTGATCGCCAGTCTTGTGCTGCTTTTGATACAGGGTCGCTGGGTCATTCTGAGCATCATGGGGCCGTTGAAGACCGCCAGTCGAATCGCCGAAAGCATCGCCCACGGCAATCTCAGCGAGCCAATCGCCGAGCCGTCCGGCAAGGACGAAGCCAGTGTCCTGATTCGCACTTTAGCGACCATGCAGCGCGACTTGCGCAACATGATCGATGTAGTGCGGCGCAACGCTCATGGCGTCAGTGGCATGAGCGAACAACTCAGCCACGGCTGCCATCAGGTCGCCGATAGCAGCCAGCAACAAAGCGTCGCTGCGGGCACCATGGCCGCCGCCGCCAGCCAGATGACCGCGAGCATCGAGGAAATCACCCGCCACGCCGAACGTGCCCTGAGCATGGCCAGTCAGGCCGAGACCCTGGCCAAGGAGGGGGGCGGAGTGATTCATCAAGTGGTCAGCGACATGGACGATATTGCCCGATCAGCGCAACAGTCGGCACAGGTGATCCGCACGCTGGATCAGGAATCCGAAGCCATTTTCAACATCATTCAGGTGATCAAGAGCATCGCCGACCAGACCAACCTGCTGGCGCTCAATGCCGCCATTGAAGCGGCACGCGCCGGCGAGCAGGGCCGGGGCTTTGCCGTGGTGGCTGACGAGGTGCGCAGTCTGGCGGCACGCACCAGTGCCTCAACCCAGGAAATCGCCGCGATGGTCGCGCGCATTCAGCACAGTACCCGCGAGGCGGTCAGCAGCATGGAGGCGGGCGTCGCGCAGGTCGACAAGGGCATGGCGGTGACGGCGGATGTCGAACGCGCTATTCGCGAAATCCTTGAGGCGACGTTGAGCACGACGCAACTGGTCAACGACATCACCCGCACGATTGGCGAGCAGAGCCAGGCCAGTAATGAGATCGCCCATCAGGTGGAAATGATTGCCGGGATGTCCGAGGGTAATAGCCGGGTGATCGGGCAAACGGCGAATACTACTGACGAGTTGTCGAGTCTGGCGGGGCAGTTGGCGCAGTCGGTGGATCGGTTTCGGCTGTAGTGGTGAAATCCGTCGTATTTGTGCTGGCCGGGCTGCCGCTTTCGCGAGCAAGCTCGCTCCCACAGGTTTCGTGGTGTAAATGCAATATTCGCTGCGCCACCGAACACTGTGGGAGCGAGCTTGCTCGCGAAGAGGTCTGTTCAACCAACACTAATGCTGGATAAATTCACACAATCAAAACTTGAACGCCTGCCGCCCCACCAACAACCACTTGCCGTCCTGCTTCTGCCAGATCTGAAAGTTCTCGATCTCCGTCGGCACCACCTCGGTCCCTTTCAACGCCTGCGCGGAAAAGTGGTGGCGCACCAGCGCGGTATCGCCTGAGAGGGTGATGGTCTGCTTCTGCATCTCGAGGGTCTTGAAAGCGCTTTTGCCGGTTTCGATGTCAGCGATGAATTCCTTCTTGTCCTGAATCTTGCCACTGGAATGGCCGTAGGTCAGGTTGGGTGCGGTGAGCGCGTTCAGTTCGGCGATGTCCTTGTGCAGCATCGCTTGGGTCAGATGGTCTACCGCTTGGGCGACATCTTTTTCCGCGGTGGTAGACGCGGCCATGGCGTAGCCGTTGAAGGCACAGAGAAAACCGATCAGGAGTCGGGTCTTGGTCATGAACGTTATTTCCTTGTTGTTATGAGGGATGACCGATTCATCAGTCATCGTACAACCTAGCAGATAATCTTCAGATAAGGCACTGCTTCAAAGTGCTGATCGTCGGGGTCATGTTCAGCCTTCATCGGCCGATACCGTCCAGAGCGGAAAAAGACTCTCAAGTCGGGAACAGACGCGCGGGTTTGCCCTGACGTGATATTCTTCGCGCCAACTTGGTTTGACCTTATTCAGTTTGCTTGCCTTTGGGCGGGCCGACGGAATCCCTGTCGCTCAAGTAGCTGAGCCAATAATGATAAGAAGTCAGTTCAGAAGGGACATTAACTGAGGTCGATGCAGCATGTCGGCCTTGTGTGCCCACCCGTCAAAATTGAAGTGTGCCGCAATCCCAGACGCTAGCCTGAGCGTCATCAAAGCGGATCGCATACAGATAACAGCGGCGGGCGGAAGGCGTTTTATCATAGGTGCAACAGATGTTTAAAAAAGTGAACACAGCCCTGCTGGGTCTGGCTTTGGCGATGGGGATGACATCCGCCAATGCTGACGAAGCAAAGAAAGTCGACGTTCTGCTGATCGGCGGCGGCATCATGAGCACCACCCTCGGTGTGTGGATCAATGAGCTGGAGCCAAGCTGGTCGATGGAAATGGTCGAGCGCCTTGACGGCGTCGCCCTCGAAAGCTCCAACGGCTGGAACAACGCCGGTACCGGTCACTCGGCGCTCGCTGAGCTGAACTACACCCCGGAAGACGACAAAGGCAACGTGACGATCCCGAAAGCCGTCGAGATCAACGAAGCGTTCCAGGTCTCCCGTCAGTTCTGGGCCTGGCAGGTTCAGCAAGGCGTTCTGAAGAACCCTCGCTCGTTCATCAACACCACTCCGCACATGAGCTTCGTGTGGGGCGATGACAACATCAAGTTCCTGAAAAAGCGCTACGAAGCCCTGCAAGCGAGCCCGCTGTTCGCCGGCATGCAGTACTCTGAAGACCCGGCTGTGATCAAGAAGTGGGTCCCGCTGATGATGGAAGGGCGTGACCCGAACCAGAAAATCGCGGCCACCTGGAGCCCGCTGGGTACCGACATGAACTTCGGCGAAATCACCCGCCAGTTCGCTGCCCACCTGCAGACCAAGCCTAACTTCGATCTGAAACTGTCGAGCGAAGTGCAGGACATCACCAAGAATGCCGATGGCACTTGGCGCGTCAGCTACAAAAACCTGAAAGACGGCACTAAAACCGAAACCGACGCCAAGTTTGTGTTCATCGGCGCGGGCGGCGGTGCACTGCACCTGCTGCAGAAGTCGGGCATTCCTGAAGCCAAGGAATACGCTGGCTTCCCGGTAGGCGGCTCGTTCCTGGTGACCGATAACCCGGCCATCGCTGAACAGCACCTGGCCAAGGCCTACGGTAAAGCGTCGGTTGGCGCACCACCGATGTCCGTTCCGCACCTGGACACCCGTGTCCTGGACGGCAAGCGCGTCATTCTGTTTGGCCCATTCGCGACCTTCAGCACCAAGTTCCTGAAAGAAGGCTCGTACCTGGACCTGCTGACCAGCACCACCACCCACAACATCTGGCCTATGACCAAGGTCGGCATCAAGGAATACCCGCTGGTCGAGTACCTGGCTGGCCAACTGATGCTGTCGGATGAAGACCGCATGAACGCGCTGAAGGAATACTTCCCGAACGCCAAAGCCGAAGACTGGCGCCTGTGGCAAGCCGGCCAACGCGTGCAAATCATCAAGCGTGATGAAGCCGCTGGCGGCGTGCTGAAACTGGGCACCGAGATCGTTGCTGCACAAGATGGCTCCATTGCCGGCCTGCTGGGCGCATCGCCAGGCGCGTCGACCGCTGCCCCGATCATGCTGAGCGTGCTGCAGAAAGTCTTCAAAGACAAAGTCGCAACGCCTGAGTGGCAAACCAAGCTGCACCAGATCGTTCCAAGCTACGGCACTCAGTTGAACAGCGATCCAGCCAAAGTGGCTGCAGAGTGGGCGTACACCGCCAAGATCCTCGAACTGCCGACACCTCCAGTGATCGGTCAGGCTGCTGCTCCGGCTGCACCTGCCGCTGAAAAAGCTGAAGCTCCGAAAGAAAACGCGGCACGTGACATGGCGCTGTAACCAGACGCCTGACACACAAAGCCCACTGAACCGGCGACGGTCAGTGGGCTTTTTTGTGGCAGACAGTTTTGTAGGAGCTGTCGAGTGAAACGAGGCTGCGATCTTTTGATCTTGATCTTGCTTTTGAAGGATCAAGATCAACAGATCGCAGCCTGCGGCAGCTCCTACAGGGATTTGGCTGATGTCAGATAAGCGCCGAGGCGCCGGCCCATCTCTTCGCCCAAGGCTTGCAGACCGCTGAGTGGCCGCACCATCACCTCGAACTCGACAATCTTGCCGCTCTCGTCAAAGCGAATCATATCGATGCCTTTCAGCTCCTTCGAACCCACCTTGGCGCTGAACTCCAGAATCACATTCAAGCCATCGGCAGTCGCCAGTTCGCGGTGGTAGGTGAAGTCTTCAAATACCTCAAACACGGTATTGAGGATCATCGACACTACCGGCGCACCCGGGTAAGGCGTGTGCGCCATCGGCGAGCGGAACACGGCTTGCGGACCAAGCAATGAGGGCAGCCCGCTCAAGTTGCCCGTGCGGATCATTTCGTGCCATTGCTTCAGGGATTCGGCGACGTTGGCTTGCAGGTTCAGGTCAGTCATGTGCACTCCGCGATGTTGTTGGTCTTGTGGCGACCGCCATGACTCTAGATCAATCACAGTGAAAGGAAACCCTTGTGTGTCGACCTGAATGTCGGCCCATGGCCAGTGCAGATCAGATGCGCATCTGATCCGTATTTTTTCGTCTTATCTGACGCTGTTACCGGCGCAGCTGAACGCTCAAAATGCCCCGGCAGTGCGGTCACTCTCGACAGTTCTTCATTCCGAAGCGTTCAGTGCACCGCAAACCCGGCATTGAGGAGAGCAACATGAACAAAATGGCGATTTTCCTGGGTGGCTTTCTGACACTGACCATTCTGATTGGCTTGCTCGCGACGATTTCTCCGGTCTGAGATCCGGCCACCGGATGATGTCGGGGGGTGTTGCGCGCGAATCGTGTTTAAATGCCGCGCCTTCAAACCTCGAAATGGACGTCACCCATGGCCGAACAGCGGATCCGTGCCCTCGCACTTTGCGTTTTTCATCACAATGGCAAAATTCTGGTCAACGAGTTTCGTGACCCGGTCAGCCAGCAAACCTGCTTTCGGCCTATTGGCGGCGGTATTGAATTTGGCGAGACCAGCGCCGAAGCGATCGTGCGCGAAGTGCAGGAGGAGTCAGGCCTGTCCATGACTGACGTGCGCCTGCTCGGCACACTCGAAAGCCTCTTCGTCTACAACGGCAAACCGGGTCATGAAATCGTTCAGGTGTATGACGCGACGTTTGTCGACCGGGGCGTTTACGCGCACTCGCAGATCGAGGGTCATGAAAGCAACGGAGCTCCCTTCATCGCGCGCTGGCATGCCATCTCAAGCTTCAGCGAGCAGGCGCCGTTGGTGCCCAAAGGCTTGTCCGATCTACTGAAGAATGCCGGATTGCTGGTTTGAGAACCGGCGAAAAAACCAGGTTCATCGGGCCGCCGGGGTGAAATTGGCAATCGCGGCCCACGTTATGACGGTGTCTGTACTGGCCTCTTCGCGAGCAGGCTCGCGCCCACAATGATTGAGGGTGAACACACATTTTGTGATCGGCCGCAAACCCTGTGGGAGCGAGCCTGCCCGCGATCGCGAATTGTCAGTCAGCGCTATTTCGGCGACGTTCGATGCCGTCTGGATTGCCCATGTCCAGCAATCTTCTTTCCAGCAGAATGTTCTCAAGCGCCTGACGCTCGATCGGCGCCATTTGGTGTGCGCGCTTTTTCAGCTCCAGCAGAATCGGGCTGGACCAGGCGCGGTAGGTCTGTTCAATGTTGCGACGCGACGTCATCAGTCTCTCCTTGATCAAAAGCCCGGTGAAGCTGGCAGGGGCTCAATCCGATGAGGGTTTAACCTTAGTCGACAAAGCCGTGGCGCGCGAATGCATACGTGCTGTGCAGGCACTGCGCAGGTTTGGACTTGGTCGGCACGATCACGGGCCGCTGCGGTCGTAATCTTCACATGGGCGTATCACTTGTGGAGATCCAATGAGCCAGGAAGTCCTGACCACCGAAACCAACCGCCGCCAGTTGCAGCAGATCATCGCCGGGCTGTCCGACGGGGTGATTCTGCTGGAGCTGGATCAGAGCATTCTCTGGGCCAACGAAGCCGCGCTGGCCATGCACGGTGTCAAGCGCATTACCGATCTGGGCCACAATGCCGACGAATACGCCAAAAAGTTCAACCTGCGCTATCGCAACAATCACTCGATCACCGCTGAAAACTACCCCATCAGCCGCGTAGCGCGCTGTGAGAGTTTCAATGACGTGCTGATTGAAGTATCGCCCACCGACGATCCGGAGCGCATCTGGGTGCACAGCGTGCGCAGCATGATTCTCACGGATCGCGAGGGGCAGCCGGAGTCGCTGGTGCTGATCATGAGCGACGTCACTGACTGGGCCAACGCCGAGCAGCGTTTCGAAAGGACGTTTAACGCCAACCCTGCGCCAGCGGTGATCTGCCGTCTCAGCGATCTGCGCTACATCAAGGTCAATCCCGGTTTTCTGGAGATGACCGGCTATACCCGCGAGCAGGTGATTGGCACTTCGGCCTATGAGATCGACATCTTTGAGCAGGCCGAGAAAAAAGATCTGGCGATTCAGCGTCTGCGCGACGTCGCGACCATTCCGCAGATGCAGGCCGAGCTGCGCCTGCCCGATGGCAGCAGCAAGCAAGTGATTGTTGCCGGGCAGCCGCTGACGCTCAACGATGAGGATTGCATGCTGTTTTCCTTTGTCGACATGGAGTTGCGCCACAAGGCCGAGGTGGCGCTGCGCCAGAGCGAGGAGCGTTTTGCCAAGGCGTTTCGCCTGACGCCGGTGCCGATCCTGATCTGCAGTGCCGACGAGCAGCAGGTGATTGACGTCAATCAGGCGTTCCTCGAAACCCTGGCCTATGACAGCGAAGACGTGCTCGGCAAAACCGTGACACAGCTGGATTTCATTGATGACAGCGGTGCGCGCACGCGGTTGCTGGCTGCGTTGGCGAAAAACGGGCGAGTCGATCGGGTGGATGTGCGGGTGCGCAGGAAGGATGCGGATCTGCTCGAATGTGCGCTGTCCGCCGATACCGTGAATATTCAGGACACACCGTGTTATTTGCTGGTGTTGATGGACATCACCGAGCGCAAACGCACCGAGCTTGAGCTGGTGGCGGCGATTGAGGAAGTGATGAAAGATGCTTCGTGGTTCAGTCGGACGCTGATCGAAAAACTGGCCAATGTGAAGAAGGTCAATTCGCCGCAACTGCCTAGCGTTTCGTTTACCGATCTGACGGCGCGGGAACGTGATGTACTGGGATTGATCTGTGAAGGGCTGGCGGACAAAGAGATCGCGGCGCGGCTGAAACTGGCACCGAACACGGTGCGTAACCATGTGGCCACGGTGTATTCCAAGCTGGATGTGCACAGTCGCAGTGAGGCGATTGTCTGGGCGCGGGAGCGTGGGTTGTTTTCTGGGGAATCGGTTGGCAAGGGTCAGCGATAGGGTGCAAATGCACTAGTGGGTCTGGTGCAATTTGAGGTGTTGGCGGGCGGCGGCTGTTCTTAGTCTGGTGGGGTGCGGTGCAAGCCTTTTGAGGTTTGTGGTCGCGTCCCTTCGAAGTGGCTAAAGGAACAACCGCAATGATGAATCTTGCGCAGTTGCGCGCGCAGCTGGAGCGCAGTTTTTCGCCGCTGGCGTGTGAGTGTCTGGTGGATGGTGATCATTCGCTGACCGTGAAGCTTTATCACCCGGTGTCGGGTCAGGTTGATCTGGTGATCAGTGGGTTGAAGCTTGATGCGTTGCGTACGCCTGAGTCGGTTGAGGCGTTGGTTGAAGAGTTGCGGTATGAGCTTGAGAGCAATTCTTTGCGTTCTTCTCGGGATCCGGATTTGGCTTAGGGCTTTGTGTTTGTGTTTGTGTTTGTGTTTGTGTTTGGGCTTGGCGGCCTTTGGGCCGACCATGCTCTTGGGGGTTGGGTGTATATTCGGTTCTTCGGATGCTGCGGCTGGCGGTTCCGCTCTTACAGCGGGTCACTTTTTCCAGGCGCCGAAAAAGTAACCAAAAAGGCTTGCTCCTGCGTGCGG
>NZ_VCNJ01000079.1 GCF_005938625.1 Pseudomonas fluorescens | reverse complement strand
CGCGGAGCGTCCATTGAGGCATTCCCACGCAGAGCGTGGGAACGATCTCAAGCTTTTAGACTTTAAGGACTTTGCCGCCGATGGCCACCGCGACCAGCAGCACCGCCATCAAGCCAAAGGCAAAACTCAAGCTACTGGCATGGGCGACAAAGCCGATCACCGCCGGCCCTGCCAGAATCCCTGCATAACCCAATGTGGTAATTGCTGGCACCGCGATGCTTTCCGGCATCACCGTCTGCTTGCCCACCGCCGTGTACAGCACCGGCACGATGTTCGAACAGCCGGCGCCAACCAGCGCATAACCGACCAGCGCCGCTTCCCAGCTCGGTGCGAACGTCGCCAGAAACAAGCCCGCCGCGGCCAGCAGACCGCCAAACAGAATGATCCGCGTTGCACCGACAATCCGCACAATGCGGTCACCCATCAGGCGTCCGGCGGTCATGGTCAGGGCAAACGCCGCGTATCCCAACCCCGCGTACGCCGTGTCGATCCCGCGTTCCTGCGCCAGAAACACCGCGCTCCAGTCCAGCGCTGCGCCTTCGGTGAGAAAGACGATGAAGCACATCCCGCCGATAAACAGCACGATGCCGTGAGGGATGGCGAATGCCGGGCCCGAGCTTTCACTGCCGTAGGGCAGCATGTGCGGCACGCACTTGAACAGCGCCGCAATCAACACCACGACCACCACCAGCATGGCCGCGAGCGGTGACAGACCGAGACCCAGCAGGGCGCTGACACCCGCCGCGCCGACAATCCCGCCGAGACTGAACAAGCCGTGGAAACCGGACATCATGTTCTTGCCGCTGGCGCGTTCGACGATCACCGCTTGCAGGTTCACCGTCGAATCTACCGTGCCCAGGCCTGCGCCGAACATGAACAGTGTGGCAATCAGCGCCGGTATCGACGACACCGTCGCCAGTAACGGCAGCGCCGCGCAGATCAACAACGTGCCGCCGGTAGCGACGCGGCGACAGCCGAAGCGTGTGGCCAGAATCCCCGCCAGTGGCATCGCCAGAATCGAGCCGACGCCGAGGCACAACAGCAACAATCCCAACGTGCCTTCATCCAGTCCGGCACGGGCCTTGGCGTACGGCACCAAGGGCGCCCACGCGGCAATGCCGAGCCCGGCGATGAAAAAGGCGATGCGCGTGGACATCTGTTGCAGGCGTCCGGGGACGAAGGTGTCTTGAGGGTTGAGGCTGGTCATATCGATCCTTGGCAAAAAACTTCGCGTCCCCGAAGGACAGTGATTCAGCGACGAGGTTCGATCGCGGGTGTTCGGGGATGTGCAGACGACATCCTAACCTGTGGGAGCGGAGACTCACCAATAAGCGCTCATGCACATACCCCTGTGGGAGCGAGCCTGCTCGCGAAGGCCGTGTGTCAGACACACAATCAGTCGACTGACACTCAGCCATCGCGAGCAGGCTCGCTCCCACAAGGGATTGCGTTCTACAGTGGCGGCTTCAGGGGATTTAACAGCAAGGGCCGGTGATGACGCAGTTCTACGATGCACGGGGCAATATTTACGGGGTGATTTCGCCTGCTGAACTACGCGAGGCGGGCATTGCTTTGCCTGCCGACGCTGGCGAATGCGCAGCATCGCGGCAAATGTGGAGCGAAGCAGCAATCAAACTCTGCTGCGATTGGCCCGAAGACCTGCGCCCGGCGAACAGCAAATCCCATCGCAGCGACGGTCTGCTGATCGGCCCGTTCCAGGCGTCGCCGCCGTTCGATGTCCTGATCGTCAACACCGACGGCACGCTCGCCGAGCGCAGTGGCAACGGCCTGACGATTTTCTCGCAGGCGCTGACCGAACAAGGATTGATGCCCGAGGAGGGCGCGTTGTTGCGCGTGCATCACGACAAGGGCGATGCCGTGGAAACCTTGGTAAAACCGGCGGAAGTCGACGGCGTTCAAGGTTTTTGGCTGGACCTCGGCCAACCGCGATTCGGGCCGGATGCCGTGGGCGCGCAGGTGGTTGAAAGCGTTCAGTTCAACGGTCGGGACGTGAGCCACGTCGCGCCCTTGGCACAACTTGATTCCGAGTGGGCGCACAGCCAATTCGTGCGCATCGGCAACCCGCATTGCGTAACCCTGCTCGCCGACGAAGCGGCGTTGCCGAGCAACGATCCGATGCGTGAATTCCCCCTGAGCGAAGGGTTGACTGCAATCGCTTACGCCATGCCCACCGGTGGCGGTGATCCGTGCCCGGCGGGCGTCAATCTGCAATGGGCAGTGCTGGAGTCGCCGCAGCGAATCCTCGCCCGTGTGTTCGAACGTGGCGAAGGGCCGACGGCCTCATCCGGCACCAGCGCGAGTGCGGTAGCGTGCGCGGCATGGCGGGTGGGTTGGGTTGCCGCAGGAGAAGTGCAAGTGGTCATGCCCGGAGGTACGGCGCCGATTTTGCTCGAAGAAGCGCACGGAGAATTGCTGCGCGTCAGACTGTTCGGTACGGCGCGGTTGATGGACTGAATTCAAAACCTCCATCGCTGGCAAGCCAGACTCCCACAGGGTTTTGCGGTGAACACAAATAGTATGTTCAAACACATAACCCTGTAGGAGCGAGCCTGCTCGCGAAAGCGGTCTGCCTGACGCGATGATGCCGAATGTGCCGACCTCTTCGCGAGCAGGCTCGCTCCCACATTGGATTCAGGTGGGCACGAATAATGTATTCACACAAAACCCTGTGGGAGCCTGGCTTGCCAGCGATGAGGCCCTCAGAGTTAGCCCGTCAGTGAGCCTTGAACAAAGTCACCGACATCACCTGATCACCCTGTACCGTCAACCGCAGCAGTGCCAGTGGCGACGGTTCATCCTCAAAGCATTCAACCAGCACCGATTGCGCCGAACTGGCCTGCACCGCCAGTCGCCCGGCATGTTTTAACTGGCGTTTGACTGCTGCACTGACAGGAATCGGTGCATGCCCGGCGCGCACTTGCTCACAGAAGGACAGCGCGATTTCACGGGGTGTCGGTGCCGGCGGTGAGGTCAGGCCGGCTTCCTCGAAGAGTCGATTGAGTTGCTCCGCCGCGCTGACCGCCCGAGGAAACCCCGCGAATGCCGACGCCTGCAACAGCACTTCGGTGATTTCACCGGGCGCCAACCCCGAGGCCAGGCCTGTCTTTAAGTGCACACTCAGCGGCGGGCCGACCATCCCCGAGGCGACGATTGCTGCAAACGACACTGCTTCACGCAAACGCGGATCGAGGCCGGGGCGCGCATGCAAATGCCCGTAAACCACACCCACTGCCAACTCGCCCAGGGCGGGCACGGTGTGAAACAGCGCATCTAGTCGAGCGCCGCCATCGGGTACAAGTTCGGTAAAGGTGTGTCGGCCTTCGTGGTACAGCGTGGCCATGGGCGAAGGTTTGTTGTTCATGGAAAAATCCTCAAGCAAATGAGGATGGCGGCTGATCAACTACGCACGAACTTCAGCATGAAAAAGCGTACATCCGGGAGGGGGGCGGCCCGTTGCGATGGCGGCCTTCACACCTTAGCTCAATGTTTGCGGGCGCGAACTTGTTAGTTCTTACAGTTTACGGATGCCCGAATTGCGCTTAAAAGGGGGAGTTCAATCGCAAAGACTCCACCTGTATCGATGCCCGATCAGTATTCGGAGGCGAGTACCTTGCCAGCGTGTGCAGGGTGAGCGCCGACAAGTCTTAATCAAAAACGTCCGGCTGTGTCGCTGACATCGCCGCTGGTGAACGAATTGTTCGGGCCGGGTTGCCAGTAGACCGGCGAACCATTCTGTCCGCGAACAACGCATTTCCATTCGAGCGCCTGCTGCCCTGGTACTTCGATGTTCGTGCTCCAGCGATTGCCGGCGGAAGTCAGCGCAATCCCGTGCAGCGGATCCCACGCCCCCAGCTCCAGTGATGAGCCAACGGCGTAAACCCCTTCACCGGATTGCGGGTTAGCATTGTCGCAATGAAGGCTAATGTTGACTGCTGCAGACTGCACGGGTGTGCTCCAGATGCGAATATCACCGTTGTCCCAGGTCAGCGTCGGTACCCCCATGCCTTCGGGCAATCGTTGCAGGTCGGATTTGAGCGCTATCACCAGCGTGCCACGCGCTCCTGAAGTGGTCCCCACCAGCCCCGAATACTGGGTGTTGAAGCGGATAGGCGAGTCGGCCCGGATAGCAGCATGTTTGCGAAGTTTGATGAGTTGCCGGATCAGCTGGTCGCGCTGCCAATCGTACATATGCGGCCAATAGACCGTCGGCGTTCCGGGGCTGCTGAGGATATAGGCGTAAGCCAGATTGACCAGCGGATCGGGCAGCGCCCAATGATGTTGGCCGCCATTGGCGCCGGGCGAATAGCCGGTGTCATGATTGTCAACGAACGTTACCGCAATCGCACGCCAGGCAGGGTCCGGATTGCCATTCAGGCCGTGGCGCCATTGGGCGATTGAGCCATTTTGCATGCGTTCCTTGAGAGCAAAATCGAACACCGCGCAGTGCGAACGATCAGACCAGTCCTTGAGTACATCCTGCCAACTGGCTGAACGGCGCCAGTCACCTTGCGGATATTCGTCGGGGCCTTTCCAGTTTTCCCCGACGCAGAACTGCTGGCTGCCAAAAGCGTTCATCCAGCGGTCGATTGTCTCCGGGGCGTAACCTCGAACGAAATCGAAGCGCAGGCCCTGGGCACCATAGTTGTCACGCAGATTGATGAATTCGTTCTTGAACGCATTGAAAACCTTGGGGTCGGCGGTATTCAGGTCTGCCGCGCCATCCATGAATGCATCGCCCTCATCACACTGGAGGCAATCATGGCGCCATTCATTGCGCCCTCGGGGAAACATGGACTGGTTGACCCTATCGTCATTCATGTGATTGGGCACCACGTCGTACACGACTTTAACACCGGCAGTGTTGAGTGCCGCCGCGGCCTGTTTGAGTTGTTGATCGCTGCCATAACGGCTGTTTTTGTCGAAGCCGCTCCAAAAATAGCCCTCGCCACCACCGGATTTGCCAGTCGGGTCGCTCCAGCTGGAGGTGTCAGTCCAGACGGGTGGCAACCAGATCAGCGTGAACCCGTCGCCGCTGATCGTGGACGCGTGTTGTGCAAGAACGGAGTACCACGCTACGGCATTACGGCTGGAATTCCAGTGAAAGCCCTGGAGCATGATTTCTTCGCCGCTGCCATTTCGCATCGTGGCGTTCGTCGCGAAGGTCACACTTGGCGTCAGGCAAAGCCATAAAACCTGGATGAACAGTAAAAAGCGCTTCATGGTAGTCCTCCTGAATCTGTTGATTCCAGAGGACACTGTGAGTCTGTTCGTAGCGTGTGTCGCCTGTCAGATCTGACAGGTTTGCTCGATTATTTGGCGATAAAAGTCTCGCCAACCATAACCTTGCACACGATTGATCAAGTGTTCTTTATTGAAGAGTGCCAGTCGGCGCCCCAGGGACGCCGATGTCGGGACCTCAGGCGAACTCCACCAGCGGCATCTGCCGCTTCATCAACACCTTGCCACCGCGAATCGAATACAACGGCAAGCCCTGACTGCGGATCACCTCGTAATCACTGTCCGCCGAGAGGATCAGCAGGTTCGCCGGTCGCCCCTGTTCCAGCCCGTAACGCTCACCCAGGTGCATGGCTTTGGCGCTGTTGTCGGTGACCAGATCCAGCGCACTTTGCAGGTTGCGGTAACCGAGCATGTGGCAGATGTGCAGCCCGGCTTCGAGCACGCGCAGGATGTTGCCGTTGCCCAGCGGATACCATGGATCGACGATGGAATCCTGGCCGAAACACACGTTCATCCCGGCTTCGAGCAACTCGTTGACACGGGTGACGCCACGGCGTTTCGGGAAGTTGTCGAAGCGGCCTTGCAGGTGAATGCTCTCGGTCGGGCAGGAGACAAAACTGATCCCGGAATGGCCAAGCAAGCGGAACAGTTTCGCGCAGTAGGCGTTGTCGTAAGAGCCCATCGCCGTGGTGTGGCTGGCGGTGACGAGGGCACCCATGTCGCGGCTGCGGGCCTCTTCGGCGAGCACTTCGAGAAAGCGCGAATGCGGGTCGTCGGTTTCATCACAGTGCACGTCGACCAGGCAACCGGTGCGCTCGGCCAGGTCCATCAGGAACTTCACCGAACTGACACCCTGATCACGGGTGTACTCGAAATGCGGAATCCCGCCGACCACGTCCGCGCCCATGCGAATCGACTCTTCCATCAACTCGCGACCGTTGCGAAACGACTCGATGCCTTCCTGCGGAAACGCGACGATTTGCAGGTCGATCAGGTGGCGGCTTTCCTCGCGCACTTCGAGCATGGCTTTGAGCGCGGTGAGTTGCGGGTCGGTAACGTCGACGTGGGTGCGCACGTGCTGAATGCCGTGAGCGGCCAGCGCTTGAATGGTTTTCTTGGCGCGGGTCTTGGTGTCTTCTTCGGTGATGGTGACCTTGCGCTCGCCCCAGCATTCGATGCCTTCGAACAGCGTGCCGCTCATGTTCCAGCGCGGCTCGCCAGCGGTCAGCGTGGCGTCGAGATGAATGTGTGGTTCGACGAAGGGCGGCACCACCAGATTGCCGCTGGCGTCGAGGTCGTCCGGGCCAAGGGTGGGTGCTTCGGTCTGGCGGGCAATGCTGCGGATCAGACCGTCTTCAAGGTGCAATTCGTGCAAACCTTCCTGGTTGCGCAAACGGGCGTTGATGATGTGCATCAGGCGAATCCTTTTTTATAGGTCTTGTAGTGGCGCGGTCGCGCTGCGAGCGCCGAGCACGCCGGTGACGATGACATACGTTAGCGCGGCAGCGGCGATCCCTACCAGCGGCGCGACCCACGGCGAGTTGAACGCGGCGACGGTGCCGACCGCATAGGCCCCGAGCCCCGGCCAGTTGAACGCCGGCAACCGTGCGTCGGCCAGACGCGGATAGTGACCGCGCCAACGGAAGAAGAAGTCGGCCATGATCACCCCGCCAATCGGCGGAATCACCGTGCCGAGCAGAATCAGATACGGCACCAGCATGTCGTACATGCCGAGCAGCGCGAGCAGGGTGCCAATCACTGCGCCGGCGAGGGTCACGGTTTTGCGTCGGCCGGTGCGCAACAGGTTGCAACCAGCGACGGCGAAGTTGTAGATGGTGTTGTCCTGAGTACTCCAGATGTTCAGCAACAGCATGGCCATCGCGGCCATGGCGAAGCCCTGCAACAGCAGCACTTCCACCACGTCCGGTTGCTGATAAACGATCGCGCCGTACGCGCCGATCAGCACCATCAAGCCGTTGCCGATGAAAAAACCGATCAGGCTGGCCAGCACCGCCACCCGGGCCGAACGCGAGAAACGTGTCCAGTTGGTCGCCTGCGTTGCGCCACTGACGAAGGTGCCGAACACCAGAGTGATCGCCGTCGACCAGTCCAGCGAGCCTGTCGGCACGACGCTGAGCAACCCCTCGAACCCGCCGACTTTTACCGTCGCCACCCACATCGACAGCATCAGCAGCAACATCATCGCTGGCACGGCGATGTACGACAGAATCTCCAGCCCGCGATAACCGACGTAGGCCGTGGCGCAAAACACCAGACCGAACAGCACCATCAGCCCGAGCACCGTGCCCTCAGCGAGATCGAAATACTTACCGAGCACCACCGCAGCGGTCGCGGTGCCCCAGGCGTACCAGCCGATCTGGGTGAAGCCGAGGATCAGGTCGCTGAGCTTGCTGCCGACTTCGCCGAAGCAGAAGCGGCCCATCAGCACTGAGTTGAGGCCGCTTTTGAAGGCGATGTAGCCGAGGCCTGCCGCGTAGAGACCGAGCAGCAGATTACCGACGATGATCACCGCCATCATCTCGCCAAAACTGAACGCCACGCCGAGCTTGCCGCCGGCAAACATGGTCGCGGTGAAAAACGTGAAACCGAGCAAGACCATGGCAGTGGAGGCCAGGCCTTTGCGCGCATGCATCGGCACTTCGCTGAGGGGGTAATCGTTGCCGGGATCGTTCTGCGTCATGGGGCGGTCCTTGCTGGAGTAGGGGAGACGCGGGGGAGGGTTGCAGTGGTCGTGCCAAGCTACGGCATTGCGCGTAGGTATAGACGAGGCGGTGATATTTGGCGCGAAAACGGTGCGCCTGAACGCACCGAAGCCCAATGTAGGAGCTGCCGAAGGCTCGGGCCGCGTTCGGACGATCTTTTGATCCTGTTTGCAGCGCGGGACGCTCCGTGTCCCACTCCAAAGCCGAACGCGGAGCGTCCGTTGAGGCATTCCCACGCAGAGCGTGGGAACGATCGGTGTCAGGGGCATTTGGGGCTTTTCAGAGGAAGCGCAGCAGGGCGGCGACGATGGCTTCGGGGGCGTCTTCCTGGACGAGGTGGCCGGCGTTGGCAATCGGCTGGAATTGTGATCCCGGGATCATTTGATGTAACGCATGGCCACGCTCGATGGGAATCCACTGGTCTTCTTCGCCCCAGAGAATCTGCACCGGGCAGCGGATCGTCGGGTACAGCGGTTGCGCTTCCAGCGTGTAGCGCTCATCCATCTGCGCAATCTGCCGATAGAACGCCGCTTGCCCCGGATCGCCGAGCCACGGTTGTACATAGGGGGCGAGTTCGTCGTCAGGAATACCCCTGTGAATCGCCCCGCGAATATAGGTCGGCACGATGGCGCGCTGGATGTAGTCGGGCAGGCCGCTGAACGCCGCTTCATGCAAGCGGACATGCTGCACGAATGGCGAACCCCACGGCGTCAGCGCGACCGGATCAATCAGGGTCAGGCTGCGGTAATCCTTGCCGTTGAGCAGATGCGCGCGCAGCACGGTGGCGCCGCCGAAGTCGTGGGCCACCACGTCCGGGCGTTGTAGATTCCAGTGGTCCAGCAGTTGCGCCAAGAGTTGGTTTTGCACGCCGAGGGAGACGTCGGCGTCGGGCTGTTCGGAGCGTCCATAACCCAGCAGGTCGAAGTAGTGCACGCGATGCGTGGCAAAAAAGTGCGGTGCTATCCGGTGCCACACGTACGACGAAAACGGCGTGCCATGCACGAACACCAACGGCGGGCCGTTGCCGCGCACGGCGTAACGTACCGAGTGCCCGTTGAAGTCAAAGACCTGATCCAGCAGCCAGTCTGTCATCGGTCTGTCCTCTTGGCGGGTGGGAGCCAAAAAGCATAGGCGTAAAAAAACAGCCGTGAAGGCTGCTTTCTACTTCCCGGACAAAACACCAATCACTCTGTAGGAGCTGCCGAAGGCTCGGGCCGCGTTCGGCAGCTCCTACGAGGGAGATCTACGTCAGGTTACTCACCGCGATAGATGCAACCGCTGGTACAGGTCTCGTGAATACGGATCGCGCTCAGTTCCGGCAGCAACGGCTTCATTTCATTCCAGATGAATTTGGCCAGCACTTCGCTGGTCGGGTTTTCCAGGCCGGGAATGTCATTCAGGTAGTTGTGATCGAGACGCTCGTACAGCGGTTTGAAGATCGCTTTGATTTCAGAGAAGTCGCGGATCCAGCCGGTGTGCGGATCGAGATCGCCGCTGAGGTGAAGCGCCACTTTGAACGAGTGACCGTGCAGACGCCCGCACTTGTGGCCGTCCGGGACGTGCGGCAGGCGGTGGGCGGATTCGAAAGTAAATTCCTTGAAGATTTCCACAGTATTTTCGGCTCTGTTCAGATGGCGTTCGCCGCAGCGATTCGGGCAGGCGGCGAGTTTACCAGCTTGTCTTTAGCCGTGCTGACTAAAGGGTCAGCAAGCGCTCGGCGAGGCGACCATTGGCAGTCAGTTCGAGAAACTCATCGCCGAGGCGACGGCTCTCGTCCATCGCTGCATGCCAGTATTTCTGCCGGCTCGCTGCGTCGCCCATAAAGCGTTTGAAGTCGTTGCGGTCGGGCAGTTTGCCGTAGGGCAGGCGCGCCAGATATTCCTTCGACGGCGCGAGCAGCAGCACGTCCTGCAAGCGTTCCACCGAGGCCTTGCGCCATGGCAGGGTCTTGTCGAACCAGCCGGGAATCACCCGGTCGGTGAAGTGCGGATAGAGCACGATGCCGTCGCCGCTGTAAGGCAAGTCGAGGTGATAGTCGAGCAGGCCGCCATCGCGGAACGTGCCGGCACCGGCGCCCGGTAGATCGCGCACGCCTTCCATGACCATCGGGATCGACCCCGACGCCAACAAGGCCTGGCGCAGGTTGCCGGCATTCAGGGCGACGAACCGCGACGGGAAATCGTTCAGCGCATTGACCGGCGGGGCGAGGCGCGGGTCGTGGATGATCAGGCGTTCGAAGTGCCGCGATAGCCGTGCGCGGCCGCGCAAGTTGTCGGCAATCACCGAGCCCAGCGCCAGACCGAGGCGGCCGCGATGGTCATCGGCCAAGCGGCCCTGACTTTTCACTACCATGATGTTCAGCCGGTAATGGGCGTTGTCGAGGATGCTCGCGTCGCGGCCGTCGAGCAGGTCGTTGAGCATGCGCTGCGAGCTCTGACTGATCTCGGCCATGGTCACGCCTTTATTGAAATTCTGCTCGGCGTACAGCTGACCGAGGCGGCGGATGCCTTCGGCGGCGTCGGGCAGGCAGGCACTGGCGAAGCGCCAGGAACCGACCGAGGCGCCGATCAGCGAACGCTCGCGCGGCGCACTCGGCAGCCATTCACCGAACAGCGCCAGATCCAGTCCCTGAATGCCCAACGCCTTCGGCCCACCGGCGGCGCCGGGCAGGGTGCCAACGTCGGCGGCGTTCAGACCCTGGGCACGAATACGCGTCATGGCGCGCGGGCCGGCCTTGAGGGTGAGGGCGGGGAATTTGATGTGGATGGCGGTCATACCGGTCTCGATCGTTAGCAAGCGAACAATTATAAGCACATGTTACAAAATCCTGCTCCAACACGGGGGCATGTGTTGAGCTGGAGCAATGATGGCAATTCAGTTTCAGTTAAGTTCATCCCGCTAAGGTGCCCACCGTTAAGCAACACATAAAAATACGGAGACACCATGAAAACCCTGACTGCCCTGTCCATTGCCTCGATCATCGGTCTCACTGCCAGCACTGTTCACGCCCGCGATCTCGGCCCTGACGAAGCCCTGCGTCTGCGCGACGCTGGTACTATCGTTTCCTTCGAGAAGCTCAACGCCACCGCGTTGGCCAAACACCCGGGTTCGACGATCACCGATACCGAGCTGGAAGAGCAGTACGGCAAGTACATCTACCAGATCGAAATGCGTGATCCGCAGGGGCTGGAGTGGGATCTGGAATTAGACGCGGTGACTGGGCAGGTTCTCAAGGATCATCAGGATACGTAATGAAGGTTAATGTTCGCGCCACCCGCCGTACGGCGTTGGCGCTGGTGATGTGTTGCTCGACGGCGATGGCTCGCGACCTCGGTCCGGACGAGGCGCTTGATCTGCGCAAGCAGGGCGTGATCCTGCCGCTGGAGCAAGTGCTGCAGCAGGCAATGGACCGCTATCCCGGCGCGAAACTGCTGGAAGTCGAGCTGGAAGAAAAACACGACGTCTACATTTATGAAGTCGAGTTGCTCACCGTCGAAGGTGTCGCCCGTGAGCTGCACTTGAAGGCCGATACCGGTGAACTTGTGAAAGACAAGGAAGATTGATCGATGCGTTTGCTATTGGTGGAAGACCACGTACCGCTGGCCGACGAATTGCTCGCCGGCCTGCAACGGCAGGGCTATGCGGTCGATTGGCTGGCGGACGGTCGTGATGCGCTGTATCAGGGCAGCAGCGAGCCGTATGACCTGATCATTCTCGACCTCGGCCTGCCGGGCGTGCCGGGGCTTGAAGTGCTGGCGCAGTGGCGCGCCGGCGGTCTGGCGATTCCGGTGCTGATCCTCACGGCGCGCGACTCCTGGGCCGAACGCATCGAGGGCCTGAAGGCCGGTGCCGACGATTACCTGACCAAACCGTTCCACCCTGAAGAGCTGCAACTGCGCATTCAGTCGCTGTTGCGCCGCTCCAAAGGCCAGGCCAATCAGCCGACATTGCAGGCCGCCGGGCTGCATCTGGATGAGGGCCGTCAGTGCGTGGTGCGCGATGGTGCCGACATTCAACTGACCGCTGCCGAATTCCGCCTGCTGCGGTATTTCATGCTGCACCCGGAGCAGATCCTCTCCAAAAGCCACCTCGCCGAACACCTCTACGACGGTGAAACCGAGCGTGATTCCAACGTCCTCGAAGTGCACGTCAATCACCTGCGGCGCAAGCTCGGCAAAAGTGTGATCGAAACCCGTCGCGGCCAGGGTTACCTGTTCGGCGGGCAAGCTTCGTGAGGTCGATCCAGCGCCGCTTGAGCCTGGGATTGATCAGCGTGATGGTGGTCGTCGGTGTAGTGGTGGCGCAAACCAGTCTGTGGTTGTTCGAAGTGGGTTTGCAGCGTTATCTCGAAGCCGGCCTGCGCAACGACAGCGAAAGTTTGCTGGTGGCATTGGTGCGTGGGCCGCAAGGCCTGCAACTGGATGAGCGGCATCTGTCGCCGGCCTATCAGCGACCGTTTTCCGGGCATTACTTCCGGATCGACTTTGCCGACAGCCATTGGCGCTCGCGTTCGTTGTGGGATCAGGACCTGCCGCTGCTCGAACACCCCGGTCTGCACAGCAATCTGCAACTGGGGCCGGACGGTCAGCAGCTGCTGGTGCTGCGCTCGGACTATCGACGCTTGGGTCAGTCGATCTCGATCAGCGTCGCCCAGGATTACACGCCGGTGCGCGAGAGCTTTCAGCGCATGCGTCAGATCGGGCTGGGTCTGGGGCTGGCGGCGTTGTTGCTGATACTGTTCTTGCAGCGATTGACCGTGCGCCGTGCCTTGAAACCACTGGAAAAGGCCCGCGAACAGATTGCGCAATTGCAGCAGGGCCAGCGTTCACAACTCGATGATCAGGTGCCGGTGGAACTGGAACCGCTGGTGGCGCAGATCAACCATTTGCTCGCGCACACCGAAGACAGTCTCAAGCGTTCACGTAATGCCTTGGGCAATCTCGGGCATGCGTTGAAAACGCCGTTGGCGGTGTTGTTGAGCCTGGCCTCGAGCGAAAAACTTGATGCTCATCCTGAGCTGCGCAAGGTCCTCAAGGAACAACTGGAGCAGGTGCAGCAGCGGCTCAATCGTGAATTGAACCGGGCACGGCTGTCCGGTGATGCACTGCCGGGAGCGCTGTTTGATTGCGATGCGGAATTGCCCGGATTGCTGGCGACGTTGAACATGATTCATGGCGAGCATCTGGCACTGAGCTATGTTGCACCGGCGGGATTGCAACTGCCGTGGGATCGCGAGGATTTGCTCGAGTTGCTTGGCAATCTTTTGGACAACGCTTGCAAGTGGGCGGACGCCGAAGTACGCCTGAGCGTGATCGAGCGTACGGACGGCTTTGCCCTGAGCGTGGAAGATGACGGCCCGGGGATTCCCGAAGAGCAACGCACTGAGGTGTTCAGTCGTGGCACGCGGCTGGATGAACAGACCCACGGGCATGGCTTGGGGCTGGGAATTGTCCGCGATATTGTCGAGACCTGGGGCGGGTTGCTGGTGTTGGGCGAGAGTGAGTGGGGCGGGTTGAAGGTGGTGATCGAGTTGCCTCGGCGGTGAGCCTTTAGAAGCCCCTCACCCTAACCCTCTCCCTGAGGGAGAGGGGGCTGACCGCGTTGTTTATTCGAGGTACACCGACGTGAGATACCGAGTCGAACTCAGGTTTTGAAAGCCTTCCCGTGACCGGAGATACCGGGGTGAACTCAGGTTTTGAAAGCATCACCGAGCTCTGAAATGTCGAGCCGGACTCAAGTTTTGAATGGCACGGAGATCGGCCCCCTTTCCCCCTCGCCCCCCTTGGGGGGAGAGGGCTGGGGTGAGGGGGGAGTCCAACTGACACCCCTCAATCTCGGATCAAACCCGAAACTGATCCATCAAACTCTGCTGCTGATTCGCCAGACTATTGAGCGACTGACTCACCCGCGCCGACTCATTCGCCTGCCCGGACAACGACTCCGTCACATCGCGGATCGTCGCCACGTTGTTATTGATCTCTTCAGCCACCGCACTCTGCTCCTCAGCGGCACTGGCAATTTGCAGGTTCATGTCGCTGATCACTGTCACCGCATCGCCAATCTGGCGCAGCGCAGTCACCGCTTGGCCAACCTGTTCGACACTGCCCTGAGCCTGACGATGGCTGTTGCCCATCGACCCGACCACATCCTGTGTACCACTCTGCAACTGCTCGATGACCTGACGGGTTTCTTCCACCGATTCCTGCGTGCGGCGGGCGAGGTTGCGGACTTCGTCGGCGACCACGGCAAAACCACGGCCAGCCTCACCGGCACGGGCCGCTTCGATCGCGGCGTTGAGTGCCAGCAGGTTGGTTTGTTCGGCAATCGCGCGGATGGTTTCCAGCACCGCGCCGATTTTCTCGCTGTTAGCAGCCAGACCTTCAACTTGCACCATGGCTGCACTCATGTCGGCGGCGAGGGTGTCGATGCTTGCAGTGGTGCGGTCGATCACGGTCAGGCCCTGACGGGTAGCGCGATCGGCGTCCTTGGCGGCTTCGGCAGCCTGCGCGGCGCTGCGGGCGACGTCTTGCGCAGTGGCGCTCATTTCATGGGACGCGGTGGCAACCTGATCGACCTGACGGTATTGCTGCTCCATGCCGGCGCTGGTCTGGGTCGCAATTGCTGAGGACTGGTCGGCGGTGTTGCGCGCGTCCTGCACCGAGCGTTTCACTTCGGCGATGATCGGCTGCAACTTGTCGAGGAACTTGTTGAACCAGCCGGCCAACTGACCGAGTTCGTCCTTTTTGTCGTAGGCCAAGCGACGGGTCAGATCACCTTCGCCGCTGGCGATGTCTTCGAGCATGTGTGCCACGCCGAGGATCGGTCTGGTCACGCTGCGCGCCATCAGCCACACCAGCAGCAGGCCGATCAACGCGGCGAGTACGCCGAGGCTCAGCTCGATCAACGTGCCCGAGTTATTGCTCGCATCCAATTGTTGCTTGAGCGCCTCGGCGCGGCTGACCAGAACTTTCTCCGGCACATCCAGCAGCACGCCCCACGACGGACCGCCCGGAATCGGCGGGAACGGCGAGAGCACTTTCAACTGGCCGTTGCTGTGCAGGCTGCTGACGGTTGTGCTGGAAGCGAGTTTGCTCAGCAGTTCGGCGCCGCTGACTTTGTCGACGGTATCCAGACGCTGGCTGAGTTTGCCGGCATCCGGGCTGTAACCGGCGAGCAGGCCGGCAGGGCTGATGATGCTCACGGCGGTCTGGCCGTCATAGAGCTTTTTGCTCGCGCCTTGGCTGATTGCTTGCAGGCTGTTGAGGTTGATGTCGACCGACAGCGAGGCGATGACCTTGCCGTTGACCATCAGCGGGAAGACGATGCTGGTCATCAGCACGTTCTGGCCGTCGATGACATAGAAGTACGGTTCGATCACGCACGGTTTGAGCGTCGTCCGCGGGCAGGTGAACCAGGCATTGGCCGCCTGACCGCTGGGGCCGGTGTTAGTGTCGGCCATGTCGCTTTCCGGCAGCGCCATCGAGGTGACTTTGCCGGGTGTCGGTTGCGACCAGTACAGGGCGAAACGGCCCTTGTCGTTGCTGCCCAGTTCAGCCTGACCGGCGAACAGTTCGTCTTTGCCGTCCAGCGCGTTGGCTTCGAACACCAGCGACAGGCCGAGCAGGTCCGGGTTGGCTTGCAGCGCCGATTTGACCTGACGGGTCATGTCCTCACGCAGGTCGAAGGCATCGAGGAAACGCTTCTCGGCCTGTTCGCGCAGGAACAGCACCTGCCGCGAGAAGCCGTGGCCGTATTGATAGGCGTCCATGAACTGCTGGCGAATGCCGGCGGCCTGCACTTCACCTTGCGACTCGATGCGCGCCTGCGCCGACTCGGTGAGCATTTCCATGCTCGAAGCTTTCACCAGTTCAGAACTGTGCTCCATGCGATACAGCGAAAGACCCACCAACAGGGTCACGATACCGGCCAGGCACAGGCCGGCGAGCAGGGTGATTTTCCATTGGATGGAAAGTTGTCTGAGCGACATGGAGACGTCCTTATTCGATAAATATCTGAGACTTTGCACTGTAACGGCCCAAGAGCAGCTTTCTTGAGCTTCCAGCCGCAGGCTGCAAGCGAAAAAACGCAAAAGCTTGCCGCTTGTGACTTGCAGCTTGCCGCTGCTTCATTCACAGTGCGCGCCCTTCTAATAAGACCCTCTTTGCAAATCCGCCGGTGAACCGTTGGCGGACTCATCCTGTCTGGCGGTCGGTCCTCCACCGCAGTGTTTTTGAGGTAATGAAATGAATGCAGTCATAGCGGCGGTCGGCGTCATGCTGGTACTCAGCCTGTCCCGCGTGCACGTGGTGATCGCCCTGATCGTCGGCGCGCTGGTCGGCGGTCTGACCGGTGGTCTGGGCATCGACGCCACGCTCAAGGCGTTCAACAGCGGTTTGGGCGGCGGGGCGACGGTGGCGTTGTCCTACGCGTTGCTCGGCGCTTTCGCCGTGGCGATTGCCAAGTCTGGCCTGGCCCATGCGCTGGCCGACAAGGCGTTGGCAATGGTTGACCGGCAGCATTCGAGCGGTGGCGGCAGCGTCAAGTGGCTGCTGATCGGCCTGTTGTGGGTGGTGGCGATCGCTTCGCAGAACATTCTGCCGATCCACATCGCGTTCATTCCGCTGCTGGTGCCGCCACTTCTATATGTGCTGACCAAGCTGCAACTCGACCGCCGTCTGATCGCCTGTGTCATGACCTTCGGCCTGATCACGCCATACATGGTGTTCCCGGTCGGCTTCGGCAACATCTTCCTTAACCAGATTTTGCTGGCCAACGTCAGCAAGGCCGGCGTCGACATCAGCCAGATCAATGTCATGCACGCCATGGCCATTCCGGCGCTGGGCATGGTCTTCGGTCTGTTGGTGGCGGTGTTTTTCAGCTATCGCAAAAAGCGCGTCTACGACCTGGAGAAGATTGAACAGGTCGAGCAGGTCAGCATTGCCTACAACCCGAAAACCATCGGCATTGCTGGCCTGGCCATTGCCGCCGCATTCATCATTCAATTGTTGCTGGACTCGATGATTATCGGCGCGCTGGCCGGTTTTCTGATTTTCTCGGCATCGGGCGTTGTGAAGTGGCGTGAAACCGACGATCTGTTCACCGAAGGGATGAAGATGATGGCGATGATCGGCTTCATCATGATTTCGGCCTCAGGGTTTGCCGAAGTGCTGAAGGCTACCGGCGAGGTGCGCACGCTGGTCGAGAGCGCCGCGGCGTGGATCGATCACAGTCAGGCTATCGGCGCGTTGTTGATGCTGCTGGTGGGATTGATGGTGACCATCGGGATCGGCTCGTCGTTCTCGACCGTGCCGATTCTGGCGGCGATTTTCGTGCCGTTGTGCGTGCAACTGGGCTTTAGCCCGATGGCGATCGTCTGCATCGTCGGCACCGCTGGAGCACTGGGTGATACCGGCTCGCCGGCTTCGGACTCGACGCTGGGGCCGACCTCCGGGTTGAACGTTGACGGCCAGCATCACCACATCTGGGACACCGTGGTGCCCACTTTCCTGCACTACAACCTGCCGTTGCTGGCGTTCGGCTGGGTGGCCGCGATGGTTCTCTGAACTCCGCCGGTGATCGTTCCCACGCTCTGCGTGGGAATGCCTCTTGTGACGCTCTGCGTCACGTTGTTGGACGCGGAGCGTCCGGGGCTGCATTCCCACGCAGAGCGTGGGAACGATCCTCATACCGAAGCTCAACTTTTGTGATGGCATGCCGTTAAAGCCTTTAACCACGCCAATAAAACCAAAAGAGTGAGCTCCCACAATGCGCCTGAGCCTCAAGGCTAAAGTCCTCTCCCTCGCCGTTCTCCCGGTGTTGCTCTTTGCGCTGGTCATCAGCCTGACCACGCTGTTCATCCTCCAGGAACAAGCGCACAAAGAGGTCGAACAGACCCGCGAGCGCCTGCTCGGCGATGCCAAAGCCACTCTGCAAAGTTACGTCGCCGTGGCCATGACCACGATCAAACCGCTGTACGACGCCGCCGCACCCGGTGATAACGAGGCGCGGGCGCAAGCGATCAAATTGCTTTCCGGCATTCGCTACGGCAAGGACGGCTACTTCTTCGGCTACGACTCCGAGACCGTGCGCCTGTTCAAGGCCAACGACCCCGAAGGCGTGGGCAAAAGCTTCAAGGACAACCGTGACCCGAACGGCGTTTACGTCAACCGTGGCCTGGTAAGTGTGGCGAAGGACGGCACGCACTATCTGCAATACAGCTCGCCGCTGCCGGGCAACGCACAGGTGCTGGTGCCGAAACTCGGTTACACCGAATACCTGGCCAAGTGGGACATGGCGGTCGGTACCTCGGTCAACCTCGACGGCATCGAAGCACAAGTGGCGTTGGTCGAAGCGCAGGTGCAGGAGCGCATGCAAGGCGTGGTGCTGAGCATCGTCGGCGTGGCGGTGGTGGTGCTGTTGGTGATCGCGGCGGCGGGGATGTTGCTGGCCAATACCATTTTGCGTCCGTTAACCCTGATGAAAGCCAACCTCGATGACATTGCAGCGGGCGAGGGCGATCTGACCCGTCGCTTGAACATTACCAGTCAGGACGAGCTCGGCGAACTGGCCGGCTCGTTCAACCGCTTCGTCGACAAGATCCATGGCCTGGTGCGGCAGATCACCGAGATGACCACGCAATTGACCGGGCTGGTGACCCAAGTGTCGGATCAGGCCCAGCGTTCGGATCAGGCGATGGAGCGTCAGCGTCACGAAACCGATCAGGTCGCCACGGCGATCAACGAGATGTCGGCCGCCGCACAAGAAGTAGCGAAGAGCGCGCAGAACGCCGCTGTCGCTGCCCAGCAGACCGACGAAGAAGGCCAGAGCGCCAAGCGTGTGGTGGCGGGCAGCATCAAACAGATTCATGCGCTGGTCGATGACATTCGCAGCAGCGGCGTATCGCTCGACAGTCTGCAGCAAGACGTAACCTCGATTGTCGGCGTGCTCGGGGTGATTCGTTCGATTGCCGAGCAGACCAACCTGCTGGCGCTCAACGCCGCGATTGAAGCGGCGCGCGCCGGTGAGGCCGGGCGTGGGTTTGCCGTGGTGGCGGACGAGGTGCGGGCATTGGCCAGTCGCACCCAGATCAGCACCCAGGAAATTCAGGGCATGATCGATCGCTTGCAGGCCGGCACGCAATCGGCGGTCGAGGCGATGCGGCGTTCCAGCGAGGCGGGTGACGGGACTTCACAGCAAGCCAATCAGGCCGGGGCTTCGCTGGATGCGATGGCCGAGCTGATCGCGACGATCAACTCGATGAACGCGCAGATTGCCAGTGCGGCGGAAGAGCAGACGGCGGTGGCGGAAGAGATCAACCGCAGCGTGCATCAGATTGCGGTGGCGGTGGACAGCGTGGCTGATGAAACGCAGCTGGGTGCGCAGACGTCACGCAGTCTGGCGGAGCTGGGGCAGCGCCTTGGCAAACTGGTCGGTCAGTTCCGGATCTGACCGCTTGAAAGCCCCTCACCCTAGCCCTCTCCCAGAGGGAGAGGGGACTGATTGGGGGATGCTTTGGAACTACGCCGACCTGAAACAGCTTTACCGAATCCATAATCGACAGAATCTTTCAGGTCGATGGATGATCCGAGACACCTCGGTCAGTCCCCTCTCCCTCCGGGAGAGGGCTAGGGTGAGGGGCTTTTGATCTTCGCTCAAGGCCTATCCCAGTAAGGCACTTCCCCGAAGCATTCGACAAAGAAATCAATCACCGTCCGCACCTTCACCGACAACCGTCGGCTCCCCGGCCACAACACCGCAATCTGCTGCGGTTCCAGGCTGTTCGACACCTGATACTCCCCCAACACCGGCACCAGCGTGCCGTCGCGCACCGCTTCGCCAATCAACCACGACGGAAACATCACCAGCCCCAAACCCTGTTCAGCGGCTTGGGTGAGGGTGTCGGCGTGGTTGCCGGTGATCGGGCCTGTCACCGAGTACGGCGTCCAGTCCTCACCATCACGACGGAAAAACCAGCGCTGCTGGCCGGTCGCGCCTTTGTAGGCCAGGCATTGGTGTTGCGCCAGATCTTCGGGTTTTTGCGGCGTACCGTGGCGCTTGAGATACGCCGGGCTGGCCGCAACCTGAAAGCGATGCGGCGCCAGAATCCGCGCCTGCATGCTCGAGTCGTGCAGCGAACCGATGCGGAACAGCAAATCCGCGCCTTCCTGTAACGGGTCGACGTAATGGTCGGTCTGCTGGATATCCAGTTGCAGCTTCGGATAACGCGCGCACAACTTGCCCAGCCACGGCGTCAGATGCCGCTGACCGAACACCACCGGCGCGTTGATGCGCACCAGACCGGTGGGTTCGCTTTGCTGTTCCTGCAACGCTTGTTCGGCTTCTTCCAGTTGCACCAGCACCAGCCGCGCATGATGACCGAGCATGCGCCCGGCTTCGGTCGGCGTCACGGCGCGGGTGTGGCGATAGAGTAATTGCTGGTTCAGCGCCTGCTCCAGCAACTGGATCTGCCGGGAGATCGAGGAGGGCGCCACGCCTTCGCGGCGGGCGACTTCGGAAAAACTGCCGTGGTCGAGCACCGCGACAAACAGCCTTAGCGCCTTGAATCCGAGTTCGTTTAGCCCGTGCATCTTGGTCCTGCTGTGCGAGTTACGCAAAAGTGTTGTCCGGATGCTCCCATTTATCGCACAGCTTGACCAGCCGATAATCCGCGCCATCGTTTACTTGAGTGGAATGTTGTTTATGCAGACGTTGGATGAGGTGAGTGTCAGCGCACCGGCGACGAAATCCGGATTGCGCTTGTTGTTGCTGCCGCTGGTGATTCTCGCGGGCATGGGCTTGTCGGTGGAGGCAGGGTTGCTCGGGCCTTTGGGGGTACAGGTCGGGCATCTGTGGGCGACTTTGAGCATCTTCGGGGTCGGCTCGGCGATTCTGTTTTTGCTGTTGTTGTTCGCTGGGCCACAGAAGGGGCCGGCGCTGACTGATCTGCCGCGCTGGCAGTTGATTGGCGGGTTTCTGGGGCCGATGTATGTGGTGGTGCTGACCCTGGCGACGCCGCATATCGGTATTGCCATGACCATGATCGCGATTCTGTCGGGTCAGGTCGGCAAGAGTGTGTTGATTGACCATTTCGGCTGGTTCGGGGCGACGCGCAAGAAGGTCAATGCCGAGCGTTGGCTGGCGTTGGGGTTGATCGTGGTGGCTTTGGTTTTGATTGCGCGGGGGTGAGTGATGAGTCTGGTTATTTTGTTGGCAGTGGTGGTGTTGGCGGGTGCGGTGTTGAGTGTGCAGGCTGCGATCAATGGGCGTCTGGGGGAAACCGTTGGGGTGTTGCGCAGTAGTTTGCTGACATTTGTCGTGGGCGCGGTTTCGACGGGGTTGTTGATTTTGTTTTTTGAGCCGGCGCAGGCGATGAGTCTTTTGGATGTGCCGAAGTGGCAGTTGACCGGGGCGTTGTTTGGCGTGGTGTATATGATGGTTATGGTCGGGGCGGTGCCAGTGGTGGGGACGGCTGTGGCGACGGTGGCGGTGATTGTCGGGCAGTTGGGGATGGGGATGGGGATGTTGATTGATAATTTTGGCTGGCTGGGGAATCCGGCGATTGAGCTGTCTGGTTCGCGGATTTTGGCGATGGTGTGTTTGGGGGTGGCTTTGGTGTTTATGTATAGGAGTTCGCGTCAGGCTGGGTGAGTTGAGTACATATCCGTTGCTGCGGGTGTTGCTGATTAGGGTTCCGCCCTTACGGCGGGTCACCTTTTCCAAACGCCGAAAAGGTAACCCAAAAGGCTTGCTCCTACGTGCGGCCCGCTCGCTGGGGCTCGGGGTTCCTTCGCTGCGGGATCGATCCGGGCGCAGCGCCTACGGTTTGCTGCGCTGCACCTCCTCTCGCTGTGTTTGGCTTCGCCAAACGGTCGCTGCC
>NZ_VCNJ01000078.1 GCF_005938625.1 Pseudomonas fluorescens | reverse complement strand
CGCCCAGATCTGTCACGAGGATGATTTGGCCTGCCGTCACCGCGACGCCGTTCAGGGTCAGCGTGCCGTCGAGGGGCGATGGCAGCGTGGTGACGATCAGCGTGCTGAAGCCATCGGCCGCGGTGTCGTTCAGATCCGTGAAACCGAAGTCGGCTGCGGTAAAGGTGTACGAACCATCCTCGTTGAGGCTGATGGCCTTGTCAGTACCGGCCGGGGCATCGTTTACCGGGTCGACGAGTATACTTACCGTTGCCGTTTCTGCCGCCCCTCCAGAACTGACGGTGTAATTGAAACTGGTTGACCCGTTATAGTTAGCATTTGGAGTAAAAGCGACCGTACCGTCCGACTGGACATGAATGACTCCCCCGCTGATCGTAATCGGCGCCCCAGCCACAAACGCCACACCATTAATTTCAGTGAGAGCACGACCGGCATTTTCGAAGTTGTCCGCACCGGAAACTTCGTTCGCGCCAGTTATCACGTTGAAGGTGAGCGGTGTATCTTCAGAAGTTCGGGCCTGATCATTGACGATATCGGCGACGGGAACGATAGTAAGCGGTACAACGTCGTAATCCGCCTTGCCTTCTCTCATAGAGATACCGTCGATGAAGTTGCCGACGCTAAGATCTCCAGTGGAGGTGCTGACTGCGCGAAACTCGAGCCGGATGAGGTTACCAGTTGTATTATGCGTGATGACCCGATTATAGGTTCCCCACTGAGTATTCCCATCCGAGAACTGCTCGCTCAACAACACGGTGTCGTCCGCAGTTCCGAAGACTCCATCCGCCCCCATGTCCGTCGCGATTACTTGCATGGTATCGATGCCCAAACGGCCCCGATGAGAGAATTCGATGTTGAGAACCGATCTATTGCTTGTAACAAAGTTCTGGTATAGCGGTCCATTATGGAACGCATTAAGCTCCGCGAATTGATTACCCTCGTGGGAGAAAACAGGTCCATTTGAATTAGAACTGTACCCACTACCCCAGACTTCTATGGCTTGATCCGGGTCGGAACTCCAACCAGTAATCGAGCCCTCGTCAAGAGTAAAATTAATATTAGGCGGTAGAGCCGGGTCTTCAAACCCCCCGTTGATCCAAGCCAATGCAGGGGACAGATTAGTGACGGTAAGAAAACTCAATTGTGCCGTGCCATTGGCATCAGCAACACCTCGGAAGAAAGCCCCCTCCAGAGCCGTATTGATGTCAGCCATAGTGCCGCTGAAGGTCATGATCTGATCCGCTGTCCCATCCCCCGCCGTAAAGGTCAATCCAGCGATCCCACTCAAAGTGAAAAAACCTTTAGTGACGGAGAGGGTGACAGTTTGAATATTGTCATCAGGGTCCGAGACGGAAAGGGCATTGCCGTTCGCCGCCGAAAATACCAAGGGCGAATCTTCTTGTACTGTCACACTAAGCGGAACGGCATTTGTTGGCGCTGTATTAGGAGCAAAAACTGCGATGGATACACGAGCAGAGTAGATACCGCCATTACCATCGCTTACATGATAGTTAAAATAATCCAGCCCTACGAAACCGGCACTTGGCGTATACGTGAGTGTCTGATCAGCATTGATCACCACCGTTCCGTTGTTGGGGGAGAAAGTTCGCTCAATGCTCAGCGCGTCATTATCCGGATCACTATCGTTAGCCAGCACAGCAATTGTGACAGGAGTATTGGGACTGGTAGACGCAATATCAGGTCTCCCAACCGGCGGCGCCATCAACTTGTCATAGCTGGCTCTTTCAGCAGCCGATACACCGACCTGCGTTTCAACGACACCGATGTGCGTTTCAAGATCCCAGTCGCCGCCGAAACGGGCGGCACCCGTGAAGTCATTCGAGGCCGCTACGTCCGCCCCCGTCAGACTGGACAGCGTACGAGCTGCCGAAAGACCCGACGCCCCTGCGGAAAAATCGCAGCCGTAAACCAGAATATCGCCGCTGTCCGCCAAAGAGGCACCAATGCGCGACAGCGCGTCCCGGTATTGCCCCTGCATGGATGACTCATTCAGCGTTGCAGTGCCCAGATCGATCTGACCCGCCACGCCGTGGGTGAGCAGGTGGATCGCATCGATGCCGGTGCGCCCTGCCAGGGCCTGGCCCATCTGCTCAACCCCGTCGCGGGCTCCGTCAAGGATCACCACTTGCACGTTGGGGGCGAAGGAATCCGCCAGTTCGTGCCAGTTCGCCAGCTTGTTCGAAACAAACGCGATTTCTGAGCGTGGCGCATCCGCCGCCAAAGGCGAGGCACTGAGCGGCGCCGCATCATGAGTAACCGGATCTTTCGATTCGGTGTCAGGCGCCGCCGCGTGGTCGTGGCCAGCTGCTTGCCCATCCTGTCCCGCTGGCGCCATCGCGGCGCCGATCACAGTTGGCGCCACAGCAACGGCGGCGCCATCAAACATCATGCGCGGCTCTAATGCCAATAAATGCAGGCGCCGGCCAAGGACTTTATCATTACCTGAGCTGCTGCTCGCCATGATAGCTCACCTCATTTAATTGCGCTTAGTGGTCGTCGGGGCTTGACGATGCTCAAGCACTTACAACCAAGCTTAGGGACTTTTCTTACACCTCTTACGGCTTCCGCCAAAATAAATAACAAATAAATATTTTTGATAATCTCAAAATATTTACAATCTCAACCACGCACTAACAAATCCTTGACCCGCAGTAATGTGTCACAATCATAGCAACATCGTTATTGCATCGAGCACTAGCCGACACCAAGACGTGCTCACTACGAAATAACGACTACGGGCTATTTTTTCGCCGACTCACATGCTTCGGATCAGATGCGCAGGTCCAACACCGGATCACCCTCATGTTTAGCACCATCAAGAGCCCCTTAATCTGTCACACCTGAGTCATACAAAGAGTTCCACACACCCGAATATAAAGTGAGCGTCTCACAATCCGCCAACCCCTTATTGTTCAAAACAACGCAAACGATTCAACTCATAAATATAGAGACAGAACGCATCCTGCGTGCGCTTGGTCAGCACTTCATAGTTCAACATACCTTCCGGCATCGAAATGTACTGAAGTTGCGCAATGGCATCAGAGTTGCTGTTTTCCTGGTCCGCATCCTGTGGGTGGCTGAGGTGTATTTTCTTGACCTTCAGTTGGCCACTACCCCCATACGTGCTGGCGATGTCGGCATACATGGTTTGATAATGATAACTTCCGTCACGCTGCGTTCGCGTTGTTAAAATGAACGACTGAGGATTGAGGATCAAATAGTCCTCAGCGTTGAATTCGCCCATGTCCAGCGTGCTCTGACGCACCGTTGTTTGATATTCATGGTGCTCCCTCGGTGCTGCCTTGGGCAGCAGGATGATGAGCCCGCACGCCAGAATGGTGATTCCCCAAATCAGCCAAGGCAGAATGACCGTGAAGGCCAATCTCACAATGCTTTTTCTAGGCACTTTTGAATGGCCCCCGAAACAGGTAATTGACGACTGAGAAAACTCAGATTGTTGGTGCTCTGATCCGAGCGAATACACGATATGGAATAGCCGGTTTTATTCTTGATCAACCAGGCTTCCCCGCTGAGTGTGTTCGGCAGGTCCAGGACCTCTTTTTCGGCTTCGGTTTTAAAGTCCCACGCCTTGCTGAGCGTGGCGGCCATGAAATGCAGCGTTAGATTGTTGGATTCTAAATTCGACACTTGCACCCGCGAACCGTCAATGGTTGCGACATGATCCATCGCTATAAAAACCAACGGCAGAAGTGCCAGGTACCCCACAACCAGTTTTTTACTACCGGCCACGTCCTTAATATTCGAAAGCACCACAGCGAGTTTTTCATGCAAGGACGCAGGAGGTGTCAGCGCAGGCGGATCAAGCACAATGCCTTCTTCCATCGTGGCCGACGCACCATCAAGTTCACTAACGACCCGGCTTTGGTTAAAGCGATAACCTCGCCGCGGAACGGTGATTAAGATCTCATGATCCGTATTGTCATCAAGAATACTGCGCAGTGAAAAGATCGCTTGGTTCAAACTGCCAGGGCCGACCACACGATCATCCCAGACATAATCGATGATTTCAGTGCGACTTCGGGTATCCCCGGCGGCACTTAGTAAAAAAAACAGCAGCCGCGACTCTGTTCTACCCAGCGTGAGGTGCTCGACGGTTTTATCGGGAAGGGAAATGGATAACGTATAGTTTTCGTTACTAAACGTGGCCAGCTTTCCCTTTTTCAACCTGAAAACGAAACACATGACGAATACTCCCGCTCAAATAAACCTGTTCTTCCCTGCCTCACTCACGGGGGCGATCGGCCTTCCTTGCTTTGATGCGTCCATTGATCTCGTTACGTGCAGCCTTGTTCTGCCTGTCGCCGTGCAAGCAGCGGTGAAACCTGTTATTGACGGCCTCGCGGCGTTTATTTTGGGTTGGTGTTGTGAGCAGATTTAAAACCTGCGACACCATCACTGGCTGTAGGGCAATTCCTCAAAATCAAAAACTGTTATTTGCCTCTGACCAAGAGCGTTCTGCTCGGCGGTGGCGCCTCTGATTTTGTCAAGAGGCCCGATTGAGCGATCGACAGCCCTGGCAACGCCGCAAAAATGCGCTACCACTGCGGCGGTGGTTTTTTGACATCTCGATGACGGCAATACGTTGAAGCAGTATCACGGCGCCGGTCTGGTCATGCCCTGACCAGACCTGCTCAGGCGCAGGGGGTAATTTTGCGAGGGGAACGTGCGTTTGTGATAAATCCAAGAGGGGGTTGTCCGCGCATTGAACGCTTGCGCCCGCCCGCTCAGCCGTCGCTCAGCAGCCGCCCCAAAAAGAGGGCTGGAACAACAGGCGCCGCCCTCTTCCGTTCTGTAACGCAGAAGGGCTATTGGGTGAGCCCGGATAACGGTGAAGGCAGGCCATTGCAGGATTCCCCTACAGCGCTTTTTTCTACTTCAGTGCTCAATGCCATGAACTCTGGGGCCGATACATCGCGCATGTGATTGCCACAGGTTCAAATTTTTCATCACCGCCTGATAACGCGTTCTCTCGATCGGTGGATGGTCAGGCCTTTTGCTTTTCGGAGCTCAACCATTGCCCACTCCCCCCTGGCACCCTCGCAACAGTCGGCGCAGGCCGCTTTCCCTGACCCAGAGTCGGAGCAATCGCCGCGCGGACTTGCGTCAATTCAGCCTTAGGCCATCGGTTGCGTTTGCTCCGACAGCCGGGTTGGCGGGTGCTCGTTTCAATGCCTTGTGGGATGTGTTCAAGGTGGTGCAGGGTGGCCGATCACTGCCCCCGTCAAAGGAGGCTGCCTGGGTTTACCCAGCGAGCGGCCAGCCCCTTTCCCTCAGAGCTCTCCCCGCTTGGCACGTGCATTCGCCATGACGAAAAGAGGCGCGCCAGACGCTGAGGATCGTTGCCGAGCCAAAGGACTTGAGGTCAATGCCCATCCTGTGGACAGGTGTCACGCGCCAGTCCACGTCGCAGGTGCGATTACCCGGAAAAACCTTCACCCCCTTTCCCCTTCCATCACGGCTAACGATGTTGAGACGGCTCTCAAGGCTGCCAAGGATCACCGGAGCATTTTTCTCAAATGATCACTGCAACCAAGACCCGATGGCGGCGCTTGATGGAACTGGCCCTCTGCACAACCACCGTGTTGGCAGCCGCCTGGATGATCAGTGACAAGCTAACGTCCCATCAAACGTTCACCAGTTTGAATGCTTTTCAGCAGCAAAGCCGCCTGCGCATTGAACAGATTGATGCCCAGGTGAGCAGCACCTTGCAATCGTTGAAGACCTTAGGCGCCCTAGAGCAGGCGTGTTCAGCTCCCTTGTACAGGCAACTGGCACGGCGGGTCAGGGAATTTCAGTACGTGTATGACGCCGCCCTGAAGATGCCTGATGGCACGGTCTGCTCCTCTTATGGCTACAAACTGCCCAACACACTGATGCCTGAAGCCGGAGCGGATGTGCATTACCAGGCCCCTGACCGGGATTACTGGTTTCCCATTACAGGCGATGCCCACCAGATCTTCATCGTCATCGCCAGCCGACAGGCGTATGTCTGGGTCAATAAAGGCCTGTTTTTTGATGCGCTGAAAACGCCCTCGTCAATGGCGTTACATTTCGTCGATGCCCACCACTTGCAGCCAATACTGGTCAACGACACGACACCATTTGCCCTCCAGCCTTCGGTGGAGGTGGGGCAGGTGACGGCTGCAGAGGGCTATTGGTACCTCACGTTTAGGACGCCCTGGCCCAACCTGCTGGGCGTTGTCAGTTTAACGGCCTCGCAGGTGGGGCACCTCTGGTGGGGGAACTTTTTGCAGGCCCTATTGGGTGGCGCACTGTTGTGCCTTGGTGCGTATTGGGCAGCAACGACTGTCTACCGACGCCGTTTTTCATTCGCCAGCCATATCGCCTACGCCATACGTCACAATCAACTGAGCTTGGAATATCAGCCGATTGTCGACTTGCGCACGGGGCAGTGGCGCGGGGCGGAAGCCTTGCTGCGCTGGAGCGCCAAGGGTCAGAGCATCAATCCCGCCCTGATTGTTGCTGAAGTGGAACGCAGCGGCCTGGTCTGTGACCTGACGCGATGGGTGTGTCGTCGAGTGGCAGAGGATTATGCAGCTTTTTTCCAGCACGGCGCTGGGCGGTACTTCACCATCAACCTGTCGGCCAAGGATCTGGCGGATCCGCATTTCGTCGAATTTGTCAGCGCGTTGTTCACGCAATACGACGTGCCGGCAGCCTGTATCGTGTTTGAACTGACCGAAAGTGTGATGGTGGACAAAGAGCAGGCGGTGGCCCAACTGCAGCGCTTGCACGACCTTGGGCACCGCATTGCGCTGGACGACTTCGGTACAGGGTATTCCAGCCTGTCCTACCTTGAGCATCTTCCGGTCGATATACTCAAAATAGATCGCTCCTTTTTGTCCGCCCATCGCTACCGCTCACCCGACGCCATGTGGCGCCAAGTGCTCAGCATTGCCAAGACGCTGCATTTGACGGTGGTGGCCGAAGGTGTGGAAAGTACCGAGCAGGCGGAGGTGTTATGGCGTGCCGGTGTGCCTCTGGCACAAGGCTGGTTGTATTCCGAAGCTCTCCCCCCCCAGCAGTTCGTCCGGTTGAGCCTGGCAGGCAGTGATCTGAAATTCGCCTAGATGATGAGGCGCTACGGGCCGCTGCGCGCCTGCCGCGCCATCGATCAACGTCTGATCCTGACCAAGACAGTCCGCAGCGCCCGGCCGGCGTTCAAGACGCGTCCTGGCGGTCAGCAACGTTCACAAAGCCCACCTTCTGAGCGTTCACGCAAGGCAACGCACGCTTGTTACAAAAGACGCCTTGACGCGCAAAAGAACATATCTATGATGCTCATAACTGTATGTTCATACAGCTTATTGAATTTTCATTAATGACATATCAAGGAGCTAGAAATGTCATGTCTATTCCCACCCCTGAAGGAAAACACCCGACAGGTCACAGCTGAACTGGATGATCTGTTTACCGAGCAAGGCATCGCGATTGGCGGCGATGGCGATACGGTTAAACTCATCACCGGCGGTCAACACACTCGCCCGCATCCACCTCAACGCCGCTTGCCGACCTCGGCGCAACGCCCACCCAAGGACTCTGCCCCGTTGAGGTTTGAAGCGGCGGAACACACCGCGATCGGTGATCGCACGCTGCTGCGTTTCCCCCATGCACCGGCACTGCCGGCCCGGCAGGTGCCACTGCACCTGCCCAATGGCCTGGCCCTGACCTATGGTCAAGTGATCGCGCTGGGAGGGGATTTTTACGGCATCCCCGATCAACCGATCAACGAAGGCGCCACCCCCGCTGAACGGGTGCAACGTTTTACCAACGCCTTCAACTCCCTGGCGAAATTGCCGGCCTCCAACGCCGAGGCCACACTGATCCTGAGGGTCATGCAAAAAGAAATCGACGCGGTCAATCAGGCAATCAAGGAGGGCAAGCCGCCTCACGAAGCGTATGACGCCCTCGCCGATACGCTGTCCGAGCAATGGAACAGGATCACCGGCGGCGGCAGCTTTCTCTCGGCGCTGTTCCCCTTGGGGCGTTACCTGAAGCTGGCCGCCAACAATACCGACCACTTTGCCGAAGGGGCCCTGCTGGCCTATCTTGCCGGGCACACTGCCGCGCTGCAGCAAGCGGCACTGGGCCATGAAAGTGGTGACGAACATCAACTGGTGCTGGCCTATGCCATGAACGCGTTCGCCGATCACTACCTCACCGACCTGTATTCCGCCGGTCATCTGCGCGTGCCCCGCAAACAGCTGACTGCGGTCGTCACGCCGAGCGATCTGGGCTCATTGATTAGCCGCTTCATGCACGATGAAGACAGCAAGTTCGGCCTGCAGGTGCGTAATGACCACGGTGATCAATGGCACATGTACGGCGATAAACGTTACCTCGACGCCAATGACAGCGCCAATCGGGCCCAGGTGAATCAGGCGGTACAGATGTCGGTGGATGAAATCGCCGCGGCCTTCTTCAGCGGCATCGTACCGTCGGCCGGCCAGTTTGCGGCACTGAAAAGGCTGCCAGATCTGCAAGCGGTACTCACTGCGCAGGGCAATTTTTCACCCCTGTTCAAGGTCGAGGGCAACAAGGTCGTGCGGCGCAAGGACGTCAACAACTTGAACGATACCACCACCGTGGAGGACTGGTGGGGCTGGAGCACCTACCTGCTCCTCAAGAACTACCAGCCGACCGACGCACCCCGTGCCTGATAAGGAAATCAACGATGACGATCAAATTGAAACTGACCCTGGCTTCGGGCCAGTCGCTCAAAGGGGCACCCCTGGAGCTGCTGTCCAAAGGCTTGCCGATTGCACGAGCGGTTGTGGATGAACACGGGCATGTGGTCTTCGACGCCATATCCGGAACGGGCGAGTTGGCCGTGCGGGTGGATCGCTCGATGCTTGAGGCGCACTGGCAGGAAGATCACCTGCCCAGGGTCGCAGGCACGCGGTTAGACGCCATTTCGGTGGCGGGCTTGCCAACGGGTTTTGACAGCCCTGAGCCCCATAGGGCGACATTGGTCGTGCCTTCGCTGCCGGCCGTCTGAGCCGGTCGGGCCGGTTCTGATCCACTTGGTGCCCGCAGTCTTCGCAGAGCCTGCCGGCGCCAGGGATCAGATCCGCCAGGCGGGATCAAACAGAAGCGTCGGCGCTGTTGAAACGCGCTTTTAACGTCTGAACCCTGTTGCGCCTGATCGTTTAGCGGTCAGGCGCGTTTTTGGGTGCAAAGGAGATGACTGGGGATACCGCTTTGGCGAATGCGTGAACATAAACGTTGATTTGTGCCCCATCCGCTGAGTCATCACGTGGGTCAATGGCGCGATGGAGGGCAGTGGCAGGCAGCTGGCCATTAGACAAACCCGTATCTGAGCGACACGCGCCAGAGTCAACCCTAGGGCAAGTAGAAACAGGCGAGCACACCCTTGTTTTTCAGGGTGAGGACAGCGCCCTTTTGACCCTGCAGAACCCACACGCGGCTTGAGCCGCAAAGTTGTACGCGAGCGGATCATCCGCGTGTTTTTTGGGCACACACTTGAACGCCACCTGTTGAGTCCGCTCCAGGCACTAGCGGTTTTGCTTCATCCGCGAAATAAGCGATGGGCACCTCACGTCTGGATAAGCTACAGCGTCAATAGCGGGTGCAGGCCTAGAGGCGCGAGGGGTCTAACACGCATGGGATGGGGACTGAGTGCTCGGTGCCCCCCCCTACCCGTCCGGTAACAGGTTTAGGCGATTAGAAAGACAAATATTGACGTTGATCGACACGCCTGTCCTTGACACTTATCAAGAAGCTCAAAACGAAGAGATATTATTAATATCGCCGCTAAAAATTAAAATCAGTCAGCGTCAATTTAAAAAATCTGGATCATCGGATCCGTCTTAATGACGAACATAGGCTTGATGAACAGCCATTACCAGTCGGACCTACACCAATACAGGATGCTTTTCTAGTCAACCCTGGAGCCCACCCAAGCGCTCTTGAATCCCCCTATGCGTCTGATGGCAAGCAAAAAGCCGTTCTCTGGCAGACACCCATGATATCGATAACCACCCTGCTCATCCAGCTCACCTACACAGCTTAGGTTTAGATAATTTTTTTCAAAATCTCTCTACACAACACTCTCTACTTAATACTTTTTGATTTGATTCGCCCCTCCAAACCAAGCATAAATATTTGTTGTGTATGACCAACTCCGATCCCGACAAGTAGTGTTTTCGCAGCCTCTTACGTTTTTTGCCGCCCTTTACTTTGCCTGCATATTCCATAAGCACTTCTTTATCCAAGCACGAGTTCGGCCCGGCGTTCCAGTCTTCCTAACTAATATAATTCAGGTATTCGCATGAACCGTCGTTGTTTCCGCTTGATCTTCAGCAAGGTGCTCGGCTTTTTAATACCCGTGGCCGAA
>NZ_VCNJ01000077.1 GCF_005938625.1 Pseudomonas fluorescens | reverse complement strand
CCAGATCGCGCCCTGCCACAGCAGCATGGCGCCACGCACCAGTGCCAGGCCGGCGCTGAGCGTGTAGATCACGGCCATGTACGCCAGGATCGCCAGTTTCTGCAAGACGAAGCCGGCGACCGTGCGCAGGTTCAGCAACTGCACGACCTTCCAAACCGATAACAGGCCCAGCCAAGTCATCCGTGCAACGCCGACCACCACGGTCAACAACGACATGGCGCCGACGATGGCCATGATGGTCAGTGCGGTGATGCCGATCACCCGGGTGATGTTGGGAAACAGCTGCGACCAGCGCACCAGGGTTTTCCCGATGTCGACCATTTTGTTCATGAACGGCGTCAGTACCGGGATCAGCACCTGACCAAACACCACACGCATGACCTCGACCAGGGACGCCCACTGTTGCCATGGATCGACCATGGCCCGGGCCATCTGCTCGGCGTTCTCCAGTCCGCGCACCTTGCCCAACTGCTCGATGCCGTTACGCAGTCGATCGGTATCCTTGGCCAGCGCGCCAATCACCTGGGCGCCTTCACCGCCGAAAGCCTCCAACAACTTAGCGCCGGCCGACGCGCTGGTCAGATCACCGAACTTGCCCTGCAGCTTGTCCAGAATCGCCATCATCGGCAGCACCTTGCCCTGCTGGTCGGTGAACTTCATGCCGAGTTTTTCCGATGCCGCGCCGATGTTCTCGAAGAACGCTTTGTAGCGTCCGCCGGCGTCGCCGCCCTCCATGGTGCTGCTCAGCGTGCCAATCACCGCCATCTGTTCGGCAAGGTCGACGCCGGATGTGGTGGCGATCGCGCCGGCTTCCTTGAACGCGTCTTTCATCGCCGCGCCGCTGGTGCGAAACAGCTGCACGGCCAGCGCGGTTTGACCGCCGAGCTTTTCCACCCACGCGCCCCTCCCCATCGCATCCGCTTGGGACTTCTGCAGGTTGTAGAGCGTGCCGACGTATTCGCCCATGGTTTCGGCGTCAGACTTGGTGGCCTTCGCCAGCAAGTTGCTGGTGTTGGTGAACGTGGCGGGCTGGTTGCCGGCA
>NZ_VCNJ01000076.1 GCF_005938625.1 Pseudomonas fluorescens | reverse complement strand
TGGAAAAGGTGACTCGCTGTAGGAGCGAAACCGCCAGTAGCAACCCCCGCAGCAACGGATATACACACAAGACCAAAACCCAAATCCCAGACAAACAAAAACGCCCGGCATAAACCGGGCGTTCTGTATTGACTTGATTAACGAGCGCGGTAAGTAATGCGCCCTTTGCTCAAGTCATAGGGCGTCAGCTCGACGCGCACTTTGTCACCGGTAAGAATACGAATGTAGTTCTTGCGCATCTTGCCGGAAATATGCGCGGTTACGACGTGCCCATTTTCCAACTCCACACGAAACATGGTGTTGGGCAGGGTGTCGACGACAGTGCCTTCCATTTCGAAGCTGTCTTCTTTCGACATGCAGTAAAGCCCTCGGTATCCAATGAATGGCCCGGTGCAACTGCGCCAGGCAAAAGCGGCGTGCATTGTGCCCGAAAAATGGGGTTTACGCCAAGGGGTTTACGGCTTGGGTTTAGTTGAGGATGACCCAGCGCTGATTAATCAGCAATTCGATGGGTCGGTATTGCGTCTTGTAGTTCATCTTTTTGCAGTTCTTGATCCAGTATCCGAGGTACACCGCCTCAAGCCCGAGGCGCTGTGCCTCGGCGATTTGCCAGAGGATGGCAAATCGGCCAAGGCTGCGGCGCTCTTCGTCGGGTTCGTAGAAGGTGTAGACCGCTGACAAACCATTCGGCAGCAAATCGGTCACCGCCACGGCGAGCAACCGTCCGTCGAGTCGGAACTCGTAAAAACGCGAGAAAGGCAGATCACGTACCAGAAAAGTCGAGAATTGATCACGGCTTGGCGGGTACATATCGCCATCAGCGTGGCGTTGTTCGATATAGCGCTGGTACAGATCGAAATATTCTTCACTGAATTGCGGCTTGGCCGGGCGCACCTGCAAATCCATGTTGCGCTTGAAAATCCGCTTCTGCTGACGATTGGGCATGAACTGCGCCACCGGAATGCGCGCAGGCACACACGCATTGCAGTTCTGGCAATGCGGGCGGTACAGATGATCGCCGCTGCGACGAAAGCCCATTTCCGACAGGTCTGCGTAGACATGCACATCCATGGGCTGGCTCGGATCGAGAAACAGGGTCGTGGCCTGCTCCTCGGGCAGATAACTGCAAGAGTGAGGCTGAGTGGCATAGAACTTCAAACGCGCCAACTCGGTCATGATCAACCCTCGGGATAAGCTGGTGAATTAAGTGTAAGCCACGCGCGCAAAAGTCGCTCAGCAAACCCAGGTGGCACGATTGGGTTGATCCAGGTGATTTGCCAGATAGTCGGCGAATTGCTGGCGAGGAATGGCCCGCGCGCCGAGGCTGTGCAGATGATCGGTCGGCATCTGACAGTCGATCATTACGAACCCCGAGTCGTTCAGATGGCGTACCAGGGTGGCAAAGCCGAATTTCGAAGCGTTGTCGGCGCGGCTGAACATCGATTCGCCGAAAAACAGTTGGCCCATCGCCAGGCCGTACAGGCCGCCGACCAGTTCGCCCTGATCCCAGACCTCCACCGAATGGGCGAAGCCGCGACGATGCAGTTCAATGTAGGCGTCCTGCATGGCTTCGGTGATCCAGGTGCCGTCGGCGTAATCCCGTGGCGCGGCGCAGGCGCGGATCACGGCGTCGAAGTCCTGGTCGAAGGTCACTTGGTAGCGTTGCTGGCGCAGCAGTTTGCCGAGGCTGCGCGAGACATGCAGTTCGTCGGGAAACAGCACTGTGCGAGGATCCGGCGACCACCAGAGAATCGGCTGGCCCTCGGAAAACCACGGAAAGCAGCCGTGACGGTAAGCCTGGATCAAACGATCGGCCGACAGGTCGCCACCGGCGGCGAGCAATCCGTTAGGGTCGCGCATGGCCTTTTCCAGCGGCGGAAAAGTCAGGGAATTACGTTGTAACCAAGTCAGCATGGCATCCAGGCTTGCAGAAGGGGAGGGCGGTGCGGGCTGTTCGGCCCGCGATAAAGTGTGCCGTTAAATGACAGGAATGTCGTCCAGATACTTCTCGGCATCGAGCGCGGCCATGCAGCCGGCGCCCGCCGACGTCACCGCCTGGCGGTAAACGTGGTCGGCTACATCGCCGGCGGCAAACACCCCGGGAATCCCGGTGGAGGTCGCGTCGCCGTCGCTGCCACCCTTGACCTGCAAATAGCCGTCGCGCATCGACAACTGGCCTTGAAACAGGTCGGTGTTGGGTTTGTGGCCAATGGCGATGAAGACGCCGGCCAGCGCCAGTTCACCGGTTTCTCCGGTATGGCTGTCACGCAGTCGCGCGCCGGTGACGCCGCTGGCATCGCCGAGTACTTCGTCGAGATTCTGGTTCCAGTGCAGGCGCACGTTGCCGTTGGCGGCTTTCTCGAACAGTTTGTCCTGGAGGATTTTCTCCGAACGCAGCTTGTCGCGGCGGTGGATCAGATGCACCTCCTTGGCAATGTTCGACAGGTACAGTGCTTCCTCAACCGCCGTGTTGCCGCCACCGACGACCGCGACCACCTGATTGCGATAGAAAAAGCCGTCACAGGTCGCACAGGCGGAAACGCCTTTACCGGCGAAGGCTTCTTCCGAGGGCAGCCCCAGGTATTGCGCCGACGCGCCGGTGGCGATGATCAGCGCATCGCAGGTGTAAGTGCCGCTGTCGCCAATAAGCTCGAACGGGCGCTGCTGCAACTTGGCGGTGTGGATGTGGTCGTAAACGATCTCTGTGGCAAAGCGTTCGGCGTGTTTCTGCATGCGTTCCATCAGCACCGGGCCGGTCAGGCCTTCGACGTCGCCCGGCCAGTTGTCGACTTCAACGGTGGTGGTGAGCTGGCCGCCGGCCTGCAGGCCGGTAATGACCACGGGTTTGAGGTTGGCGCGGGCGGCATACACGGCAGCACTGTAGCCGGCCGGACCGGAGCCGAGGATGATCAGGCGTGAATGCTTCGCTACGTTCATCAAATACACCTCATAAGCCTTTGTCACAAAAGGTAATGCATGCTCAAATTGAGTCGCGGGTTCTGTGTGCTTGACTATGCTCAGTCCTGGGGTTTGAAGCATGGCATCAGACGCACAAACCCGTACAATGCCGGGCTGTTACAGAATATTCGCGGTGCGTTGTGTTTATAAAAAGCGCGACGCAGTGTTAAAAGTAGTCTCAGTTGCGCTCGTTCACTTTTTTACCTGCCTGGATTGGGCAGTTTTTTATCGTCATTCAATAGATGGACGCGCCTCGGGCGCAGGAAAAGAAGCGTTTTGAAGAAATCCACCGAAGCACCAAAAACAGTCGTTCCGCTCTGGCGCCAACAATTGCACTACCGGCTCAAGGAAGGTGCATTGATCGCCATCGGTGCCTTGTGCCTGTTCCTGATGATGGCTTTGCTGACCTACGGCAAGGACGATCCGGGCTGGAGCCACAACAGCAAGATCGACGACGTGCAGAATTTCGGCGGCCCGGCGGGCTCGTACAGCGCCGACATCCTGTTCATGGTGCTCGGTTACTTCGCCTACATCTTCCCGTTGCTGCTGGCGATCAAGGCTTACCAGATCTTCCGTCAGCGCCACGAACCGTGGCAGTGGAGCGGCTGGCTGTTCTCCTGGCGCCTGATCGGTCTGGTGTTTCTGGTGCTGTCCGGCGCTGCGCTGGCTCATCTGCACTTTCACGCGGCCTCGGGTCTGCCGGCGGGTGCCGGTGGTGCGCTGGGCGAAAGCCTCGGCAATCTGGCGAAGAACGCGCTGAATATTCAGGGCAGCACCCTGTTGTTCATTGCGTTGTTCCTGTTTGGCCTGACGGTGTTCACCGATCTGTCGTGGTTCAAGGTGATGGACATCACCGGCAAGATCACCCTCGACCTGTTTGAACTGTTCCAGGGCGCACTCAATCGCTGGTGGTCGGCGCGTACCGAGCGCAAACAGCTGGTCGCGCAGTTGCGTGAGGTCGACGATCGCGTGCATGACGTGGTCGCGCCGACGGTGACCGACAAACGTGAGCAGGCCAAAGTCAAAGAACGCCTGATCGAACGTGAGCAAGCCCTGAGCAAGCACATGTCCGATCGCGAGAAACAAGTGCCGCCGGTTATCGCACCGGCCCCGGTCAAGGCGCCTGAGCCAAGCAAACGCGTACAGAAAGAGAAACAGGTGCCGTTGTTCGTCGACAGCGCCGTGGAAGGCACTTTGCCGCCGATCTCGATTCTTGATCCTGCGGAAAAGAAACAACTCAATTACTCGCCTGAATCCCTGGCGGCGGTCGGCCATTTGCTGGAGATCAAGCTCAAGGAGTTCGGTGTCGAGGTCACGGTGGATTCGATTCACCCGGGTCCGGTAATTACCCGTTACGAAATTCAGCCTGCCGCCGGCGTCAAAGTCAGCCGCATCGCCAACCTCGCCAAAGACCTCGCGCGTTCCCTGGCCGTGACCAGTGTGCGGGTGGTCGAGGTGATTCCGGGCAAGACCACTGTCGGTATCGAGATTCCCAACGAAGACCGGCAGATCGTGCGCTTCTCCGAAGTGCTGTCGACGCCTGAGTACGACAACTTCAAATCGCCGGTCACGCTGGCACTCGGTCATGACATCGGCGGCAAACCGGTGATCACTGACCTGGCGAAGATGCCGCACTTGCTGGTGGCCGGTACCACCGGTTCCGGTAAGTCGGTGGGTGTGAACGCGATGATTCTGTCGATCCTGTTCAAGTCCGGCCCGGAAGACGCCAAGCTGATCATGATCGACCCGAAGATGCTGGAGCTGTCGATCTACGAAGGCATTCCGCATTTGCTGTGCCCGGTCGTGACCGACATGAAGGATGCTGCCAACGCCCTGCGCTGGAGCGTTGCCGAGATGGAGCGTCGCTACAAGCTGATGGCGAAAATGGGCGTGCGCAACCTGTCTGGCTTCAACGCCAAGGTCAAGGAGGCGCAGGACGCCGGCGAGCCGTTGAGCGATCCGCTGTACAAACGCGAAAGCATTCACGACGAAGCGCCGTTGCTGCAGAAACTGCCAACCATCGTCGTGGTGGTCGACGAATTCGCCGACATGATGATGATCGTCGGCAAGAAGGTCGAAGAACTGATCGCCCGTATTGCGCAGAAGGCGCGTGCGGCGGGTATTCACTTGATCCTCGCGACCCAGCGGCCATCGGTGGACGTGATCACCGGTCTGATCAAGGCCAACATTCCAACGCGTATGGCGTTCCAGGTATCGAGCAAGATCGACTCGCGCACCATCATCGATCAGGGTGGCGCCGAACAACTGCTCGGCCACGGTGACATGCTCTACATGCCACCGGGCACCAGCCTGCCGATCCGGGTGCACGGTGCATTCGTATCCGACGATGAGGTACACCGTGTGGTCGAAGCGTGGAAACTGCGCGGCGCACCGGAATACAACGACGACATCCTCAACGGTGTCGAAGAGGCTGGCAGCGGTTTTGAAGGCAGCAGCGGTGGCGGTGACGGTGATGATCCGGAAGCCGACGCTCTGTATGACGAAGCTGTACAGTTTGTGCTGGAAAGCCGTCGTGCCTCGATTTCCGCGGTACAGCGCAAGCTGAAGATTGGCTACAACCGCGCCGCACGGATGATCGAAGCCATGGAAATGGCCGGCGTCGTCACCTCGATGAACACCAACGGTTCCCGTGAGGTCCTGGCCCCGGGCCCGGTACGCGACTGATTGCAAACGCAAGAGGCGGGACAATGATGTGCCGCCGCTCTCCCAACGAGTATTCAAGAGGACTCCCATGCGTCTTATCCGCATGTTGCTGCCAGTACTGGCGCTGACCACTCTCACGGCCCACGCCGATGACAAGGACGTGGCGCGTCTGACCCAATTGCTGGAAACATCCAAGACCCTGAGCGCGAATTTCTCGCAGCTGACCCTCGACGGCAGCGGCACGCAATTGCAGGAAACCACCGGCGACATGACCCTGCAGCGCCCAGGCCTGTTCTACTGGCACACCAACGCGCCGGCCGAGCAGACCATGGTCTCCGATGGCAAGAAAGTCACACTGTGGGATCCGGATCTGGAACAGGCCACCATCAAGAAGCTCGACGAACGTCTGACCCAGACCCCGGCGCTGCTGCTGTCCGGTGACGTGTCGAAGATCAGCCAGAGCTTTGATATTTCCGCGAAAGAGGCGGGCGGTGTGATCGACTTCACCCTCAAGCCGAAAACCAAGGACACCCTGTTCGACAACCTGCGTCTGTCGTTCCGCAACGGTCTGCTTAACGATATGCAACTGATCGACAGCGTCGGCCAGCGCACCAACATCCTGTTTACCGGGGTCAAGGCCAACGAGCCAGTACCGGCAACCAAGTTCAAGTTCGACATCCCCAAGGGTGCCGACGTGATCCAGGAATAAACCCAAAACCCTTTGTAGGAGTGAGCCTGCTCGCGATTCGATTTGTCAGTCACATCTTCATCGTCTGACCCGCCGCTATCGCGAGCAGGCTCACTCCTACAGGGTCAATGATCGGCAAAATAGAGGTTTCAACGCTACGTGATGGATCTGTTTCGCAGTGCACCGATTGCCCAGCCACTGGCCGCGCGTTTGCGTGCGACCAATCTGGATGAGTACGTCGGTCAGGAACACCTGCTCGCTCGCGGCAAGCCTCTGCGTGAGGCGCTGGAGCAGGGTGCCCTGCATTCGATGATCTTCTGGGGCCCGCCGGGCGTGGGCAAAACCACGCTGGCGCGGTTGCTCGCGGAAGTCTCCGATGCGCATTTTGAAACGGTCTCGGCGGTGCTCGCCGGGGTCAAAGAGATCCGTCAGGCCGTTGAAATCGCCAAGCAGCAGGCCGGTCAGTACGGCAAGCGCACAATTCTGTTCGTCGATGAAGTGCACCGCTTCAACAAGTCCCAGCAGGACGCATTCCTGCCGTACGTTGAAGACGGCACGCTGATCTTCATCGGCGCCACCACCGAAAACCCTTCGTTCGAACTAAACAACGCTCTGTTGTCGCGCGCCCGCGTCTACGTGCTGAAAAGCCTCGACGAAGCGGCGCTGCGCAAACTGGTGCACCGCGCACTTACCGAAGAGCGCGGTCTGGGCAAGCGCAACCTGATGCTGAACGACGAAGGCTTCCAGATGTTGCTGTCGGCCGCCGATGGCGACGGCCGGCGTCTGCTCAATCTTCTGGAAAACGCCTCGGATCTGGCCGAAGACAACAGCAAGATCGGCACCGAGTTGCTGCAAAGCCTGCTCGGCGATACTCGTCGACGTTTCGACAAGGGTGGCGAGGCGTTCTACGACCAGATCTCGGCGCTGCACAAATCGGTACGCGGCTCCAACCCCGACGGCGCGCTGTACTGGTTTGCGCGAATGATCGACGGCGGGTGCGATCCGCTGTACCTGGCCCGGCGCGTGGTGCGCATGGCCAGCGAAGACATCGGCAACGCCGACCCGCGTGCGCTGAGCCTGTGCCTCGCCGCGTGGGAGGTTCAGGAGCGCCTCGGCAGCCCGGAAGGCGAGTTGGCCGTGGCCCAAGCCATCACTTATCTGGCCTGCGCGCCGAAAAGCAACGCGGTGTACATGGGCTTCAAAACTGCCCTGCGTGCCGCCGCTGAAAACGGCTCGCTGGAAGTGCCACTGCACTTGCGCAACGCACCGACGAAACTGATGAAACAATTGGGCTACGGCGACGAATACCGCTACGCCCACGATGAGCCGGACGCTTATGCCGCCGGCGAAGACTACTTCCCGGAAGAACTCGAGCCAATCCCGTTCTACCAACCGGTGCCGCGCGGCCTCGAATTAAAGATCGGCGAGAAGCTCAATCACCTCGCCCAACTTGACCGTTTAAGCCCTCGGCAGCGGAGAAAATAGTGCTTCCATTGATCGTTGCGGTCTCCGTCGGCGGGGTTGCCGGCACCCTGTTGCGCTTCGCCACCGGCAATTGGATCAACGCCAATTGGCCGCGGCACTTCTATACCGCGACGCTGGCCGTTAATATCGTGGGCTGTCTGTTGATTGGCGTGTTGTACGGCCTGTTCTTGATACGCCCGGAGGTGCCGATCGAGGTGCGTGCCGGGTTGATGGTCGGCTTCCTCGGGGGGCTGACGACTTTTTCATCCTTTTCACTGGATACGGTGCGCCTGCTGGAAAGCGGGCAAGTGCCGCTGGCCCTGGGCTATGCGGCACTCAGCGTATTCGGCGGGCTGCTCGCGACGTGGGCTGGCCTGTCTTTGACCAAACTTTGATAACGAGAAACCGACATGCTCGATTCCAAACTGTTACGTAGCAACCTTCAGGACGTAGCGGACCGCCTGGCTTCCCGTGGCTTTGCCCTGGATACCGCGCGCATCGAAGCGCTGGAAGAACAGCGCAAGACCGTCCAGACCCGCACCGAAGCACTGCAGGCTGAGCGTAACGCGCGTTCCAAATCCATCGGTCAGGCCAAGCAGCGCGGCGAAGACATCGCGCCGCTGATGGCGGATGTCGAGCGCATGGCGGGCGAACTGAGTGCCGGTAAAGTCGAACTGGACGCGATCCAGACCGAACTGGACTCGATCCTGCTCGGCATTCCGAACCTGCCGCACGAATCGGTTCCGGTCGGCAAAGACGAAGACGACAACGTCGAAGTGCGCCGCTGGGGCACGCCGACTGCTTTCGATTTCGAAGTGAAAGACCACGTTGCCCTGGGCGAAAAGTTCGGCTGGCTGGATTTCGAAACCGCCGCCAAGCTGTCCGGCGCGCGTTTCGCCTTGCTGCGGGGCCCGATCGCCCGTCTGCACCGTGCCCTGGCGCAGTTCATGATCAACCTGCACGTCAACGAGCACGGCTACGAAGAGGCTTACACGCCTTATCTGGTTCAGGCTCCGGCGCTGCAAGGCACCGGCCAGTTGCCGAAGTTCGAAGAAGACCTGTTCAAGATCGCGCGCGAAGGCGAAGCCGATCTGTACCTGATCCCGACCGCCGAAGTGTCGCTGACCAACATTGTTGCCGGTGAAATCGTCGATTCGAAACTGCTGCCGATCAAGTTCGTTGCCCACACACCGTGCTTCCGCAGCGAGGCCGGTGCATCGGGTCGCGACACCCGCGGCATGATCCGTCAGCACCAGTTCGACAAAGTCGAAATGGTCCAGATCGTTGAGCCGTCGACCTCGATGGAAGCGCTGGAAGGCCTGACCGCCAACGCTGAAAAAGTCCTGCAACTTCTCGGTCTGCCTTATCGCACCCTGGCGCTGTGCACCGGCGACATGGGCTTCAGTGCGGTCAAGACTTACGATCTGGAAGTGTGGATCCCGAGCCAGGACAAATACCGCGAAATCTCCTCGTGCTCGAACTGCGGCGACTTCCAGGCCCGTCGCATGCAAGCGCGTTTCCGCAACCCGGAAACCGGCAAGCCTGAGCTGGTGCACACCCTGAACGGTTCCGGTCTGGCCGTCGGCCGTACCCTGGTTGCCGTGCTGGAAAACTACCAGCAGGCCGACGGTTCGATCCGCGTGCCGGACGTGCTGAAGCCGTACATGGGTGGCCTTGAGGTCATCGGCTAAATGAAATATCTGCCGCTGTTTCACAACCTGCGCGGCAGTCGTGTGTTGGTCGTCGGTGGGGGGGAAATTGCCTTGCGCAAATCCCGCCTGCTGGCCGATGCCGGTGCGCTGCTGCGGGTGGTCGCACCTGAAATCGAAACGCAACTGCGTGAGCTGGTCGCCGCTTCTGGCGGTGAATGCCTCTTGCGTGGTTACGTTGAGGCGGATCTGGACGGTTGCGGGCTGATCATTGCCGCCACCGACGACGAAACGCTGAACGCACAAGTTTCCAGCGATGCTCACCAGCGCTGCGTGCCGGTCAACGTGGTCGATGCGCCTGCCTTGTGCAGCGTGATCTTCCCGGCGATCGTTGATCGCTCGCCGCTGATCATCGCGGTGTCCAGCGGCGGCGATGCGCCGGTGCTGGCGCGCTTGATCCGCGCCAAGATCGAAACCTGGATTCCATCGACTTACGGTCAGTTGGCCGGACTCGCCGCGCGTTTCCGCAATCAGGTGAAAAGCCTGTTTCCGGATGTGCAGCAACGTCGTGGTTTCTGGGAAGACGTGTTTCAAGGGCCGATTGCTGATCGACAGCTGGCCGGGCAGGGCGCCGAAGCCGAGCGTCTGCTGCAAGCCAAGATCGATGGCGAAGCCATGGTCACCACCGGTGAGGTGTATCTGGTCGGCGCGGGCCCGGGCGATCCAGATCTGCTGACCTTCAAGGCTTTGCGTCTGATGCAGCAAGCCGATGTGGTGCTGTACGACCGCTTGGTGGCGCCAGCGATTCTTGAGCTGTGCCGTCGCGATGCCGAGCGGGTCTACGTTGGCAAACGTCGTTCTGATCACGCCGTGCCGCAGGATCAGATCAACCAGCAACTGGTCGATCTGGCCAAGGCCGGCAAGCGCGTGGTGCGTTTGAAGGGTGGCGATCCATTCATCTTCGGCCGTGGCGGCGAAGAGATCGAAGAGCTGGCGGCTCACGGCATTCCGTTTCAGGTGGTGCCAGGTATCACGGCGGCCAGCGGTTGCGCAGCGTATGCCGGGATTCCGCTGACGCATCGTGATTACGCGCAGTCGGTGCGCTTTGTCACCGGGCATTTGAAGGACGGTTCCACCGATCTGCCATGGGCCGACCTTGTCGCGCCGGCGCAGACTCTGGTGTTCTACATGGGCCTGGTCGGCTTGCCGGTCATTTGCGAGCAACTGATCAAGCACGGTCGATCAGCGGATACTCCGGCGGCGTTGATTCAGCAAGGCACCACGGTCAATCAGCGCGTCTTCACCGGCACGCTGGCTGATTTGCCGCGACTGGTGGCGGAGCATGAAGTGCATGCGCCGACACTGGTGATTGTCGGGGAAGTGGTGCAACTGCGCGAGAAACTGGCGTGGTTTGAAGGGGCTCAGGCGCAGGTCTGAGTCAGATCAAAAGATCGCAGCCTTCGGCAGCTCCTACATGAGAATGCGTTCTCTGTAGGAGCTGCCGAAGGCTGCGATCTTTTGCTTTTTGCTATTAACCCTTCAACCAAACCCCTTTCCCAGCCAGCGGCGCCCGATCATGCGCCAAGGTAAAATCCTGCTCCGGCCCCTTCGGCACAATTCCCGTCGGGTTAATGGTCTTGTGACTGCCGTAGTAGTGGTTCTTGATGTGCTGGAAATCCACCGTCTCGGCAATCCCCGGCAGCTGATACACCTCACGCAGCCAGTTCGACAGATTCGGGTAATCGGCAATCCGCCGCAGGTTGCACTTGAAGTGCCCGTGGTACACCGCGTCAAAACGAATCATCGTGGTAAACAGGCGGATGTCCGCTTCTGTCAGGTACTCACCCGACAAGTAGCGATTGGCACCCAGCACCTGCTCCAGATGATCCAGCTCGGCAAACACCCCAACGAACGCTTCTTCATAAGCCTCTTGCGACGTAGCGAAACCAGCGCGGTACACGCCGTTGTTCACGGCCGGATAGATTCGCTCGTTCAACGCGTCGATCTCACCGCGTAACGGCGCCGGGTAGAAATCCAGGTCGTTGCCGGTCAGATCATCAAACGCGCTGTTGAACATGCGGATGATTTCCGCTGATTCATTGCTGACGATGCGTTTGAGCTTCTTGTCCCACAGCACCGGTACGGTGACGCGGCCAGTGTAATCGGCAGTGTCGGCGGTATAGCGCTGATGCATGAATTCAAAACCATCGAGCTTGTCGCCCGTAGAGCCGAGTGCTTTGTCGAAGGTCCAGCCGTTTTCCAGCATCAGCCAACTGACCACTGAAACGTCGATCAGATTTTCCAGGCCTTTGAGCTTGCGCAGGATCAACGTGCGATGTGCCCACGGACAGGCGAGGGAAACGTAGAGGTGATAGCGCCCGGCTTCAGCGGCAAAACCGCCTTCGCCGCTGGGGCCGGGTTCGCCGTTAGCGGTCACCCAGTTGCGGCGCTTGGCCTGTTCGCGCTGGAACGCGCCGTCCTTGCTGCTTTCGTACCACTTGTCCTGCCAGTGGCCATCGACGAGTAAACCCATGATCAAGACTCCGTAAACCAATAATCGTTGGAGTCGAGTTTATTCCGATGAGTTCGAACAAAAAGCGCAAAGATCGGGCGTGAATGATCGGTTAAATCGATTTGTTCCGCGCGGCCCAGTACTGCTCGGCGGTTGCGAAGGCTTGTTCGCGGGGTTGGCCGAGGCCGCGCAAGGCCAGGGCCATGGTCGCAATCAAGGCCATTTGCGGGTAACTGTCGACTACCTCGCCACGCCAGACGGCTTTCAGATGTTCAACGTCCAGGCTCGCCGGTTTGACGTGGCGTTGCGCCGACAACTGCGGCCATTCCTCGTCCCAGCTCTCGCCGTCGGTGGTGCCGTAGAGGTGGCTGTCGGCATCCGGGTTGATCTCGATTTCGCCGCCGTCGCCCTTGACCACAATGGCCGTGTCGCCGAGCAGGCCGCTGGCATCGCGATGCACTGCCTGATAGCCAGGATGGAAAATGCTTTGCAGCCCGCAACGCGCGCCCAGCGGATTGAGAATCCGTGCCAGGGAGTGAATCGGTGAGCGTAGGCCCAAGGTGTTGCGTAGATCGATCATCTTTTGCAGTTGCGGCGCCCAGTCCACCAGCGGCATGAACGCCAGTCCACCGTTGTCCAGCGCCGTGCCGGCCTGTTGCCAGGTGCGGCACAACGGGATATTCAATTCGTCGAGCAATTGCTCGCTGTACAGACGCCCGGCGGTATGAGCGCCGCCGCCGTGCATGAAGATGCGCACGCCATTTTGCGCCAGGCATTTGGCCGCCAGCAGATACCATGGCAGATGCCGCTTCTTGCCGGCATAGGTCGGCCAGTCCAGATCGACGCTCAGCTTTGGGGCCTGCAAACGCTCGCGCAGGGCTTCGGTGAAACCGGCCATCTCCTCCGCGCTTTCTTCCTTGTGCCGCAGCAACATCAGGAACGCGCCGAGCTGGGTGTCTTCAACCTTGTCGTCGAGCACCAGGCCCATGGCTTCGCGAGCCTCTTCGCGGGTCAGATCGCGGGCGCCGCGTTTGCCCTTGCCGAGGATTCGCACGAATTGGGCGAACGGGTGTTCGGCAGGCGTTTCGAGGGTCAGTGCTGGAAAGTCGGTCATAAGCAATTCGTCGGTTTGGGCAGGCCCGCCAGTTTTGCGGCGAGTTTGGCGGGGGTGCCTTTGAACAGTCGGTTCAGGTGCAGGCTGTTGCCTTTGTCCGGGCCGAGTTTCAACGCGGTGTACTTGATCAATGGACGTGTGGCCGGGGACAGCTGGAATTCTTCGTAGAAGCTACGCAGCAGTTCGAGGACTTCCCAGTGTTCGGGCGTCAACTCGATCTCCTCGGCGGCAGCGAGGGCGCTGGCAACGTCGGCGGACCAGTCGCTGAGGTCGACAAGAAAACCGTCCTTGTCCAGTTCGATGGCGCGGGCGCCGACGGTCATGGAGTTCATAGCCAGCTGTTGACCTTGTCGTGATGGATCGACAGTTCGACGAAGGCCGGGTAATCGATCGCCTCGGCCCAGTCCGGAACTTCGATGGCGCGCGCCTGTGCATCTTCGGCAAGGACGAATAATTTGATTTGACGGTGTTCAAGTGCAGTGAACGGCGCGGTGCCCGATTGCAAGGCGTAGACCGCATCGCCGGACAGCAACAAAGCATCAGCGCTGCCGATCAGACGCAGGCAGCTGGACAGGCGATCGTCGCCGAACGGGGAATGAGACAACACATGCAAAGTCGACATCAGAGGGTGATCACCTGGTCGTAACGGTCAATAAGGGCGGTGATTTGTTCGGCGGCCAGTGGCTGTGCTTCTTCCAGCGACAGTTTGTCGAGACCGCGAGTGCTGGCGCTGTCGGCGCAATAGAACAGCTCTTCGACACCAAACATCGGCAGCGCCTGCAGGTTGGCGCTGAGGTCTTTCTGCTGCAGGGCCTTGGCATTTTGCCCGACGCTGAGTTGCAGCACGCCATCATCGAGAAACAGCAAACCGATCGGCAGATCGAACGCGCCGCCGGCCAGCACAATGTCCAGCGCTTCGCGGGCTCCGGGACCGGACCACGGCGATTGACGGCTGATGATCAACAGGGATTTGGCCATCTCACGCACCTCCGAAGCAGATCAAACGGTCGGCGTCTTGCACCGCATCATGCAACTGACCGAGACCAGACAATTCCCACGGCGCGCTGACCGAAATTGCTTCACGCTGGTAGCGCTTGGCTTCTTCAGCATTTAGCGCACCACGGCGCAGGGCGGCGGCGATGCACACCACGCCGTCCAGCTTTTGCTCGGTGATGAAGGCGCGCCATTGTTTGGGCAGGTCGAGTTCGTCCTGCGGGGTGACCACCGCATCCGAAGCGTTATAGACGCCGTCCTGATAGAAAAACAGCCGGACAATCTCATGCCCACCGGCCAGGGCGGCTTGCGCAAACAGCAGGGCGCGGCGCGAGGAGGGCGCATGGGCGGCGGAAAACAGCGCGATGGCGAACTTCATGACGGACTCGATCAGCAAAACTGTGGCCATGATAAAGCATTGCAGACCGCAAAGGATCGCAGCGCTTACAGGGAAACGTGATCTCTGTAGGAGCTGCAGCACGCTGCGATCTGTTGATCTTGATCTTTAAAAGCAAGATCAAAAGATCGCAGCCTCGTTTCACTCGACAGCTCCTACAGGGGATTCGGGCGAGATCTCAATCAACGCGGCATGTAACCCAACTGCCAGCGCCGCGGGATTTTCAGCGATAGCAGTCCGATCATCGCGGCCAGCAAGCCGCTGACAAACATCGCCTTCAGTCCCAAATGATGTTCCAGCACCGCCCCCAGAATCGCGCCGATAAACATCCCGCTCCATGGCACCAGTTGCACCCGCCAGCCACTGCGCCGTTCGCCAAGCATCCAGCGACCCAATCCACGGCCGAACCGCGACAACGCGCCAGTCACGTATGTCAGCCCTACCGGTAAGCCATTCACTTCTTCGACCGCCGCGTTGAGCATGCCCATCGCAGTGATCGCCGCCATCAGCGCCGGCAGTTGCGTGTCGAATGGCCAGGCCGCCGCCGCGCACAGCAGGGTGGCGATACACAGCAGCAGCGGCAGCGCCCGGCGTCCGCCGAAACGTGCGACGACAACCCCCAAGGCATTCCCGACAATAAATGTTGCGATGAGGATCAACAAACGCACGGTCAGCCCGATATCGCCATCGCTGATTGCCACGGCGAGTCGAGTGGTGTTGCCGCTCATGAACGAGACGAAATCGCCGCTGGCCATAAAGCCGATGGCGTCGGTCATTCCGGCCAGTACCGAGAGGCTGGCCACCAGCGCCAGACCAATCCGCCCGCGCCACTTTTGTGTGTGCAGGTGGCCGGGGCTGGCGCGGTGAGTCGAGGCGGATGGCAGCATGAGTGGCGGTGTCCTTTCGCGGCGGTTACGGTTCTATGTCATACAGATCGCAATACTCCAGCCAATCCATCCCGGCCATTTCCGCGACTTCACGATGTACTTCCAGGCGCTGCGCCTGGTATTCCTCAGGCGAGTCAGCGGTCAGTTGCAAGGTCAACTCCCAGGCGAACAGTCCGAGGCTTTCCGCTTCGGCCTCAAACGCTTCATGCAGGCGCTCTTCGCGATACTGCGCTTGAGTTTCGCCTTTAGCCTGAGCCAGTAACGGGTTGAGGTGGTCGAGGGTTTCGCGCAGTTCGGGGCGCGCGTCGAGAAATACTTTCAGGGCATGTTCATGTCGCTGGTCGGTAGGCGCCATGTGGTTTCCTTGTGAGTCTGATGAGCTTAGGTTGCCGCAGCGGCCTGCGCGTGTCGCGCTATAAATGCAGTAAAGCAGATCGATTTCTGCTGCTGCGGTGATACAGTCCGCTTTTTTCTGAATGAGCGAATGCAATGCGAATTCTGATGGTAGCGCTGGTGGCGACACTGCTGGCCGGTTGCGCAGGCTCGGTGATGGACGATGCTCGCACGAAAACCCCGTACAAGGTGTTGACGTCGGACAAGGCTGAAAAAGTCGTGGCGCAGTGTGTGCAGTTCGGCTGGCAGGACGAAGCGGTGTTCGGTGTGGATGCGGCGGCGTATCTGGAGCCGCGCAAATCGGGCGGTACGACGGTGTATACCCGTTCGGCGGAGTCGTTCGTTGATGTGATTACCGAGGCATCGGGCACGACGCTGAATTACTACGCGCAGAAGGACGATTTTGTCGCCAAGCGCCGGTTGGCGGCGTTAGCGACCTGCCTCTGATCATGTGTTGACGCGGCTGTCGGCATCGTCGGAACGCCGCCCGTAGCAGGCTCACTCCCACAGTGGAATGCATTCCAGATGTGGGAACGAGCCTGCTCGCGAAGGGGGCGGTACATTCAATCTACAAGTCGCTTCTGGAAAAAATGCCGTTTGTGCCCCGGCGGATAATCGACGATTTCCCCAAACTGGCTATACCCCAGCTTCTTGTAGAACTCTGGCGCCTGAAAGTCGAACGTGTCGAGCCATGCGCCGATGCAGCCTTTCTCCCGCGCCAGCTCTTCGGCCATGCGCATCAGCTTCGAGCCAATTCCCTGGCCCCGGCCTGCTTCAGGCACTGACAGCAAATCGATGAACAACCACTGGCAGACCAGCCGGCCATAGAGTCCACCCAGAATCTGATCGTGATCGTCACGCACCAGCAGGGTGAGCGGCTCGGATACCGCGATCCCGGCCTTGGCCACGTTATAGGCATGCAGGGGCGCCAAAATGGCCCGGCGTTCTTCTTCTGTGGAATGTTGCGACAGCTCGATGCGCAAATTCATGCGTGACTTCCTTGTAGTTTGAACCCGCAGCCTATCCTGCCCTGCGGCCATCTTCCAAGCCCTGCCTCAACACGGTGGAACTGCCGCTCTCGCGCTGGGGTCTAGCCTTTACAGCGTCATTCCAGCACGCGGTTGATGAGGATCCCCCATGAATATTTTCGAAGCCCTTCGCGAAAGCCATGACCGCCAGCGTAGCTACGCCAAAACCCTGATCGAAACCAGCGGCGATACGCCGGAACGGGTTGAAGCCTACAAACAGCTCAAGGCAGAACTCCAGGCTCATGAAACTGCTGAAGAGCGCCATTTCTACATCCCATTGATGGAGTTCGATAACGGCGTCGACCTGAGCCGCCATGCCATCTCCGAACACCATGAAATGGACGAAATGATGGAAGAACTTGATGAGACCGAGATGTCCAGCCCGGCGTGGTTGGCCACCGCGAAGAAGCTCTCTGACAAGGTTCATCACCATCTAAAGGAAGAAGAGCAAAAATTCTTCCAGATGGCCGGCAAATTGCTCAACGAAAAACAGAAAGAGCAGCTCGCCGGGCAGTACGAAAAGGAGTTCCAGGCACAGTTGTCGTGAGTACGGATCGGCAGTTTTTGCAGCATCGGCGTGTAATCTTTTGACCTCATGTCGGGTGGGCGTTGTCGCAAACAACTGTATATTCATCCAGTATTTGCGGTGTTTTTACGGCACAAGGCTGTTGACTGCGACAAAACCGCCGATGGACAAAAAATCCGTCTCCGTTAGCTTGAAGGCCTCTCCTCGGAAAGGAGAGTTCTTAAATCAACGGAGTGAAAAACATGAATCAACCACAAGCACAAACCCAACTGCGACACGGTCGTGTCATTTCCCCTGCAAGCCGCGGTGCGGTAGCGATCGAGCAAGGATTGCTCGGCGCCTGGCAGGTCAACGAAATGGAAGGCGGGAAGAATTTCCCGGCACTGGCAGCGGGGCCGTTTCCGGCGCCTTACCAGAGCGACTCGGACAGTGTCACGCCACCGGCCGATGGCTACATTCTCAGCGGTGGCAAAAGTGATGCTCGCGACTGTGTGAACTTCACCAATGACGAAATGAGCAAAAAGCTCGCTCGTCCGTTTACCTGGCCGCTGCTCAATGTCACCCCGGGGCAAACCCTCGAAATAAAATGGGAATACACCGCGCCGCACACCACCCGTGGTTACCGCTGGCTGATCACCAAGGATGGCTGGGACCCGAAGCAACGCATTACCCGTGCGCAACTGGAAGCCCAACCATTTGCCGAGGACTTCTACACTCAGGTGCCTTACTACAGCCATTCGGCGGAAATGAAGGCGAAGTTTAATCACGCGGTAGAACTGCCAGCCAATAAAAAAGGTCATCACGTCATCGTGCTGATGTGGATCGTCGCCAACACCGGCAACGCTTTCTATCAGGCGTTCGACGTCGACTTCAAATAACGGCGATATGTCGTCAAACCCACACGTTCTGAAGGATTAGAACATGTCAAAAATCGATTTCTCATTAGTGCAAACCGCGATGAGCGATGCCGCTTCGCTGATGCCGAGCATTGCCGGCAAAAAGATCCTCATGGGCTTCTGGCACAACTGGCCGGCGGGGCCGAGCGATGGGTATCGCCAAGGCCGTTTTGCCAGCCTTTCACTGGAGGAAGTGCCCAAGGAATACAACGTGGTCGCGGTCGCTTTTATGAAGGGCAGCGGGATTCCGACCTTCAAACCGTTCAACGTTTCCGATGCCGAGTTCCGCCGTCAGGTCGGCGTGCTCAACAGTCAGGGGCGGGCGGTACTGATTTCCCTCGGCGGCGCCGATGCGCACATCGAGTTGCGCAGCGGTCAGGAACAACCACTGGCCAATGAAATCATCCGTCTGGTGGAAACCTACGGCTTCGACGGGCTGGACATCGATCTTGAACAGAGCGCGATTGACTTCGCTGCCAATAAGACCGTCCTCCCGGCCGCACTGAAACTGGTCAAGGATCACTACGCAGGCCAGGGCAAGCACTTCATCATCAGCATGGCCCCGGAGTTTCCATACCTGACCAGCACCGGCAAATACGTGAGCTACCTGCAGGCACTGGAAGGCTACTACGACTTCATCGCCCCGCAGTTCTACAACCAGGGCGGTGACGGAGTCTGGGTGCCGGAAGCCAACAACGGCGCGGGTGCGTGGATTGCGCAGAACAACGACCCGCTGAAGGAGGATTTCCTTTACTACCTGACTGAAAGCCTCGTGACCGGTACTCGCGGCTTTACCAGAATTCCGGCGGACAAGTTCGTCATCGGCCTGCCGGCCAACAACGATGCGGCGGCCACCGGTTATGTGATCGACAAAACCGTGGTCGGGAATGTCCTCAAACGTCTGGCGATCAAGGGGATACCGATCAAAGGCTTGATGACCTGGTCGGTGAACTGGGACAACGGCAGCAGCAAGGATCGTGTGCCATACAACTGGGAGTTCAGCCGGCGTTATGGGCCGTTGATTCACGGGGTTCCTGCCGCCGAGCAGGCTGTCGGTGACATGCAATCGCTCATCGCTCGTTAGCTGCAAATAAAAAAGCCCGGTAGCGCTGCCGGGCTTTTTTATTGGTTTGGAATGCGTGCGGGTATATTTTTATTTGGTTTTTACTAGGACGTAAAGATTGTCATTGATCGACATTTTTTCGATTCTGTTTAAATAGATAAGCTCTTTGAATTCCTTTTCGAGTGTTTTCTTGTTGCAGTATTTTTCATACATAAGCGGCCTGTCCGAAGCGTAAATGTAAAGGCGCCATACGTCAAAGCCGTCGATTCTGCTGTTCGAGCCGTAATCGAAGTCCACTGATTCTGATGGGAAATGAATGGCGCACCCTACGCCGTGCAGCTCATATTGAATTTCATCAGTTATTTCACCGCAGCGTTCGATTTGCTTGCTCCGCCAGAGCCTTAAAATATTCCGAGTGCCAAATTTTTTTTGTAGTAATTCTGTTCCACTTTCAACTTTTGAAAGGAAGTCAGTTATTAGGTCCTCAAGATTTTTATCGACTGTTTTCATCTTCTTCTGTGATGCTCCAATCGGTCGTGTCCGACATTGTTAGCTGATTCAATGACTTCTTCGATCGTATTAAGTTGTCCTTTATGCTCTCTGATGTTTGTGATCAATTTTATAGTTATTGGCGTTGCTGTTTGTTTTGCAGCTGCTGCACGATGGTGTCCATCTAGAATATAGAAGGTGCCCTGATGTTCTGCTACGTCTATGGGATAGTTGACATCGTAGCCACCTGCTCGCATTTGATCCCTTATTTTTTCGACGTGTTTAGTTGATTTTTTTCCCATAATTGCATGCGTTCGCTTCACTGAATGCGGGTCAATGCCATGGGTTAAGTCCGGTAATTGTGGTTCACGCTCATCAACCTTAGCCCCATCACTTCCACCCGGCACCTCACACCCAGGCTTATTCGGCGGCGGACAGTTGGAGCTCAACCCCAACGGATCCACCCACCCCGTCGGATTCGGCACGTACTGGTACTGATTCAACCCACCGGCCAACTTGATCGGATCCGGCGTCAGATACCGTCCCAACCGCGGGTCGTAATACCGGTGGCGGTTGTAATGCAGCCCGCTTTCGCCATCGAAATACTGCCCCTGAAAGCGCAGCGGCTGGTTCAGGTAGTCGTCGCCGGCCAGGGTCAGCGCGGCGACTTTGCCGTAGGCGTCGTATTGCGCGGACCAGACGATGTCGCCGCTGTAGTCGGTGAGTTCCTGCGGGGTGCCGAGGTGGTCGAGCTGGTAGTAGAAGGGGCAGGCTTTTTTCGGGCCTTTGCCGTCGAGCAAGGCGAGCGGGCGGAAGGTGCCGGGTTCGTAGACGTAGCTGCGGTATTCGCGTTCGCTGCTTTCGGCGACGAG
>NZ_VCNJ01000075.1 GCF_005938625.1 Pseudomonas fluorescens | reverse complement strand
CTAGGCGAAAGACGCCTCCGAGCTGGACAACACCACCTACGAACTCTCGTCCACCGAGTCGGACGTGGGTCTGCCGTACGCAAAAATCGACGCCTGGGCCAAATTCCCGGACTTCCATCAACGTTACTCGGCGGCTGTGCAGAAACAGATCGCGCTGGACCGCATCATGGTCGGTTTCCACGGCCTGAAAGCCGCTGCGCAGACCGATATTGCCGCTTACCCAATGCTGCAGGACGTGAACAAAGGCTGGCTGCAACAACTGCGCGAGCAAGCCCCACAGCAGGTACTCAAGGAAGGCAAAACCGCTGGCAAAGTAATCCTGGGGCAGGGCGGTGATTACGCCAACCTGGACGCCCTGGTGCATGACACCAAGCAAATGGTGGACGAACGCCTGCGCGATGGCGGCGACCTGATCGCCATTATCGGCACCGACCTGTTAGCGGCTGACAAGGCAAAGCTGTACGCCAAGCAGGGTGATACACCCACCGAGAAAGAGCGCATCGAGGACGCCCAGGTGATCGCCACTTACGGTGGTCTGCCAAGCTTCAGCGTGCCGTTCTTCCCGGTTAACGGCGTATTGGTCACCAGTTGGGACAACCTGTCGATCTACTTCCAGGACTCCAGCTGGCGTAAGCAAACCGTAGACAACCCGAAACGCTCCCGCGTCGAGGATTACAACAGCCGCAACGAAGGCTACGTGATCGAGCAGCTGGAAAAGATCGCGTTTACTGAAAACGTTGAGTTGGCCGCATGAGCCTGGCCCTTGCCCACAAGCGCCGTACTTTGGCACAGGGAACCGCTGCAGTAATCGCTGCAGCCGCCGCACCGCTGGCGTATTCGCCGGCGGAAGCCCTGAGCAGCCCGGCCAACGCGAAAAAGCACCTGCTGCTGATGGAAGCCTCTCTGGATCAGGATCTGCAGCGCCTGAGCGATATCAAGGGTCTCGCTGGGCGTCAGGCACTCAAGCGCGAGGAGCTGTTGCCCAAGTACCAGGATTTCATTCAGCGCTACATGGACTCGGGTCTGGTGATGCCGAACCGCGTTCTGGTGCAGGTGATGGTCTGGCTGTTCGACACCGAGCAGTTCGAAGACGGTCTGGCGCTGGCGGACTTTGCGATCGGGCAGGGCCAGGAAATGCCCGAGCGGTTTAAGCGCCGCGACGTGCAAACCTTCGTTGCGGACGCAGTGATCGATTGGGCTTACGCCGAATACAACGCGCAACGCAGCCCGGAGCCGTACCTGTCTGATCTGCTGCCGCGTGTCGACGGTGAATGGGAGCTGACCGAACAGATCCCGAGCAAGTACCACAAGTTGATCGGCATGCGCGCCATGGAGGCCGAGCAGTGGGAAACCGCGCTCCAGCATCTGGAACGCTCCACCGAGCTGTATGCGAAAGCCGGCAATGAGACGCGCATTGCGAAGTGTCGCAAGGCGATCGCCAAACAAACCCCCGCCGTGACCGGCGCCCAATAACCGACTACCCCCCCAGCGGGGAACTGTGGACGTGTGTCTGCCATTCATGGCCAGTCCCACGAAAAACAGTCTCCCCGCCCTATTCGAGCGGCCAGCAATGAGCTTTTCCGGGAAACCCACCACCTTTGTGGAACAGGCGATTGAGAACGACGGCTTCTGGCCGAACCTCTCCGTGTCCGAGTTTCAGAAGGGCTACCGCCTGCCGGCGGAGTACCTGGTAGACATGCTGGTCACTGATTTGACTACCGCGATGATTGAGATCAATCGCGATTTGTCCAAACGCAAAGGCCAATGGCAGAGCGTGGGCATCACATCCGTGGAATCTGGGGACCCTAAGGTGCTGCCTGACTCCACATTTCACGTAGCGACGTACAAGCGCGCCGTGTATTGCCGCGCCAAGTCCAGCTTGCTGACGCAGTTCGCCACGGTGAGCCGCCGTGAAAGCGCCGAAAACACCGGCAAAGAAATGCCCGAACGCGGCGAGACGTTTCTGCAGTTCAGCCAGCAGGCGGTTCGCTCGCTACAGGGGCGCGGCCGAATCACGGCGGCGATCGTATGACCAAGCTGCAGACACTGACCGCGTATCTGTTGGAACGTCGCCTGGTCGAGCCTGAACAACTCGACAGCTGGACGGAGCAGGTAAAGCTTTCGCTGATCTGGAAACCCGACGTCGAAGGCATGCACTTCGCCGATATGCACTATCGCGCCGTGATTGTCCTGGAGCGTTTCGCCGCCAACCCGGCTCGCATGATGGCGTTGGTCGGCAGTTGGCTGGAAAAACACGACTCCAACCGCGATCGCCATGAACTGCCGGCGCCGGAATTCCTTGTAGAGCCTCTGGATAACGATCTGTTCGACGTGGAAATCACGCTGGAGTTTGTTGAGCCGCAGTATCTGGCCGAAGACCCTGCCGGCGAGATCGACGCCTTCGGCAAGGCCTGGGCTTTTGTCCCGTTTGATCTGTGGATTGCAGAGCGCGGCGAGGTGGCCACCGATGGCGGGCCGTAGCACGTTCGAACTCGACGTTCGCGGTCGCTTGGGCGTGCGCGAACAGCTGGCATTGCTGAGTCTGCCGCCGCAAATGCGCCGCCGCTTGCTGAACCAGGTCACCAAACGCGTGCGGACGATGAGCCGCAAGCGAGTGCGTGAGCAGAAGAACCTGGACGGCACACCCTTCGCCCCACGCAAGGGCGACAGCA
>NZ_VCNJ01000074.1 GCF_005938625.1 Pseudomonas fluorescens | reverse complement strand
CACGGGCGGCGGCACAGGCGGTATTTCCGCAGGTGACGACGGGGATGTGCTGCTGGATGCCAAGAATGATGTGAACAGCATTGGCGCAGGGATCGACGGTAAACACGTCAAGATCAAGGCGGGCGGTGACATCAATATCACCACCTCCATGACATTCAATACCGACGGATCCTTGATGTCCAGGAACTCAGCCGGTGTTTACGGAAATGGAGACGACTCTTCCGTGAAACTGGAGGCAGGCAAGGGCATCAATCTGACCGGCGCCACGGTGAGCGGCAGCACCGTCACCCTTAAAGCCACCAAAGACCTTAATGTCAAGGATGTACATGAGGTCGCGTCTTCCTATCAAAACGACACCGTCCATAATGCGCTCAGTGTGGCCAATAAAACGTCCACGAGTGCGAGTGCGACTTCCAATGGATCCGCACTGGCAGGCGATCATCTGGTTCTGGACGTCGGTGGCGATACCACAATCGTCGGCGGCAACGTCGATTTCATAGACACCACCGGCAACGTCGCGGGTAACTTTAAGGTCGAGGCGGCGAAAAACCTCTCCGCCACCAAGGAGACGAGCTTCACCGAAGGTATGGCCGCTTCGGCGCGAGCCAGCGCCGGAGGTTTTGAGGCGACCAGCAGATCCGGTGCTGAAGGCACTCAAAACGATGCTCGGGCTCTTTCCGAGGGCGGCATGGCCGCCAGTAACGTCGGTGGACTGACCGCAGGCTTTGGGTATGAAAAAACACAGACCAGCCATACCAACCAAAGTACCCATTATACCAATAGCCAGCTCAATCTGGGCAGTGGCAAGTTGACCGTTGGGGGAGTCGCGGATATCGGGGGGGCGGATCTTAATACCTCGGATGCGACTAAAGACGCAACGTTAAAAGTGAAAGCCAAGTCCATTGAAACGACTAAGTATAAGGACGTCGTCACGGATGTGAATACGGCTGAAACCGATAACTTTGGCATCACCTATTTTGGTGGCTCCTCTTTACTCGACGTTTCCAATGAGAACGGCAAGGTCGGCACCTCTGCCGCTAAAGGTAAAAGCGTGAATCCGCTCTTGGCGGCTTCGATCATCGGTGATGCCACTCAAATTGGCTTTGGGCCGATAGGATCTGTTGGTAACAACGTGGGTTTTAGTCGTTCGACGAGGAATAGCTCTAAGCACACCGAGTCTGACAATGTCACGCATGTGGGCGGAAACGTTTCGTTTGAAACAACGGAGGGGGATATTAACCTCAACGGTGTTCAGACCATGGACGACACGCATAAGATTGAGTTGGACTCCGCGGGCAGAGTCAATATCGCTGCGGCTAAAACGGTGACCACTGAATCGAGCAACTCTGACCGTCTCTTTGCTGGCGTCAACGGCTCAGCGGGCGCTACGCTCGCCGGGCAGGCTGGTTTGGGTGCCTCAGTTGTCGCTGAATATGGACAAGAAAACACGGTTTCGACCCGCACCACTTACACCAACTCCAATATCGGCGGTGATGTTGCTATCAAGAGCAAGGGCGACACCAACCTGGTCGGGGCGAATGTCACAGGGCATGTGACGACCGACATTGGTGGCAAGCTGAACATCACCAGCCTGCAGGACACCCAAACCCTCAATCACCATCAATCCAGCGGTGGGGGAGGGTTGGGCGTGGCGTTCAATACGGAAGTAGGGGACGTGGTGCCCGTCGCGAACGCTCACGGAGAAGGCGGCGCGGACTGGGATAATTATTCGGTTGTCGGAAGACAATCGGGCATTACCGGGGATCCATCCTCCGTTGTAAAAGTGAAGGGGGATGTCAACCTGTTGGGGGGCAAAATTGATGGTGGCAGCCGCGTAGTGACCGGAGGAACTATTAACGCCGCAGCGCTCGTGGATTACCACGAAAAAGACGGTGGTTATGGGGGGGGCGGCGGCGGTATGAACAGCTTTGGTGCGATTACAGCTTCGTATCAGGGTGGACAGGTTTCGCAAGTTCATTATCTGGCCATCAATAACGCGACCATTGACGGTCCTATCAGCAAAATGGACAGCTCTGGCGCGCTCCTTACCGATGTGGGAGCTCCGATAAATGGGGTGCTCAATACTGACGCCAGCCAGGAGTTGGTGGTAGCCAGAAACGAAAAGATCGCCGCCGCCGATATAAAAGTCGAAGTGGCGCCAATAGGTTTGAAGGGTGGGGACGAGACGGACGAGACAGACTCGCCACCGCCGAAGCCGCCGAAGCCGCCGGAGCCGGAGCCGGAGCCGGAGCCGGAGCCGGAGCCGGAGTTTCAACCGGACCTCAGCTTGGAGGTCATAGGTAAAAAAGCGGAAATTCATCGGATTACGGAGGTTGATGCTCCAGAGCCTGAATCGGCCCCAAGCCAAGGCGGGCGAGTGGGCAACTCCTTGGAGTACGCCAAGATTCGTAATGCTCTGGCGGTCATCAACACGGTTGGCAACAAAAACACGCTGCAGAAGAACCCGATCAAACTGGAATTGACCCTCACATCGGGTAAGACTGAGAAGTACACTATTTCAAAACCGAGTGATTTGTTGCAATTAAATGGTAAGAAGATCCTCATGGGACAAACCTCCCAGGGAATTGGACGTGGGCCAAATACTGCGCAATATATCCACGTCATACCGGGGGAAACGGGTACGTATCAGATTAAGTTCCTGAGAAAATAACCGACGACCCGCAGGTGATACCACGCTATTCCTGCAGCCGGTAACGGCTGCAGGTTCTGTGATGTTTTTTTGACGAAAGGGGGCGTGGAAACGCACCCTGCCTATTCGATTAAAGATGCTCAATCGAGCGTCTATTCCCGTTAGCGCGCGTTTGTGCGTGCTTGTTTTCTCCCGTTTGGGAAGACTGTTTTTGATCATGATCAACCCGCTGAGCGCGCTTGCGGTTGAGTGATTGCTTTTGCCCATCCTTCCCTCCTCCTGCATCGTGGCCAATTTGGCCTCCCGTTGATGACGGCCTGTTAGCCTTTTCCCCATGCCCTTGATGGAATGCTGGTTGCACCGGCGTGCCTGGCGAGGCGTGGTGATTCTGGCGGCACAGGATGATGAGCGGGAGTGAGTGATGGCGATCCTGCGCCACCACGAATGGTTGACAGCTTTTTGATGGTGATTGCCAGGCGAGCACGTTGGAGGTAAGGCAAAATCCTCAGCCGTGGATGGTTTTCACGGTGGCAAGACGAGCAGGTTTTTCTTCAGGGTTCCGCAGCCGGTTACCCGCGCAGTCAACGCCCGCCCAGCAAAAGTGGGCAGAGGCTCACCCCTTGGAACTCGGTCATCAGCGGCCTGTCACCGATCGATGAGGGTGCGGGCCAGCTGAAAGCCGCACGCGGCTCTGCGCCTCGACGGTCATCAAAAAAATCAGGCAAGGTCAGCCCGGCCCTCGGTAGCATCTTGCCCGGCGGAGCGCTGCTCACCATGCGACGCCTGTGCTTGGTAAATCCTTTGCACACCGGCGGATCGTGCAACCGCGGGCCCCCAAAGCGGCTCCGTGTTGATCAACCTGAGCACGGCTGGCGTTGAGGCGCGGCAGTGCTTGATTCCATCAGTTGAGCTTCGCAGGGCGCTGGAGAGGCTGGCCGTGCTGCAGGTTTAGGCCTCAGTGAAGACAGTGAGAAAAGGATCCCCCCAAGGGGGTGGGGTTTACCGGTTTCAAGGGCGGCATCCAGCCTGTGCAGTCTTGGAGCTCAACGACTGCCGCTGACCTGGCTACGCGACGTGTTGACACCGGGTGCCTGAAGCCTCTTGCTGAAAGCACAGAGCGTTGCCGTTAGGTGGGGTTTTCCGTCGGCCAGTCTGTACCTTGAGTGTGTTCGTATGGCGATATGCTACCTGAACTGATGCGTCGGGTGTGTACATCGACTCCGTTCTGCAAAATGGTCGCCATCAGTACAAGGCGCACTCGGAAGGCCAGAAGATCTCAGGTAAGGCCGACAGCTGGCTGGCCTCGGTCGAAGTGGGCAAGCCTTTTGTGCTGGGTGGCCCGTGGAGAGTTGAACCACAACTGCAGCTGGTGCAGCAGCACCTGAGCGTGGAAGACGAGCATCTGGGCAATACCAAAGTGCGCCAGGACGGTCATCAAGGTCTACTGGCCCGCGTGGGCGCTCGCCTGGAAGGTGATTTCGCCACTGAAGTCGGTTTGGTCCAGCCCTATACCCGGGTCAACCTGTACCGCGCAGCCAATGGCAACGACAAGACCCGCTTTGAGACCTCGCAGGCCTCGACGGCAATCAGCAGCAGTACCGGCGGCACCTCCACCGAACTGGCCGGGGGCGTGACCGTGCAGCTCAACCCAAGCACCGACGTGTATGCCGAGCTTGGCAAACAGTGGGCGGCGGGCGGCGATACCGACGTCAGCTCCTCGGTGCAGGGCTCGATGGGGGTGCGGGTCAAGTGGTAAGCGCTGACGCCAGGGCGCTGAACGAGACCGCTGTACGGGGCATCGCTCACCGCTGGCTGAACCCAATCTGACTGACCCCGAGCCATGCACCTCGAGCACATGGTCCGTGAGCTGACGGTGCTCCTGTTGGTTCAGTTGGGGTAAGGGTGTCTAGGTTGAACTGGACTCCCTTTTTTTGCCCATGGCCCATGGCGCTGCACCTCACGCGTCTTGCAAACCCCTGCCGGTTCCGTATGACCGCACCCGCCTTTTGCTTATCGTCGGCGCGTCGAGTTTGGATGCGCCGACGGTGCAGCGTCAGACGCAGATCTGGCCAATGAGGAACGGGTGTTTTTGCTGTTCATAACCTAAAAAAACCAATGGAATGCTGCATGTTAAGACCACCGTTATTCGCGCCACTGGCAGGCGCGCTGCTGTCATTGGCCTGCTCCCAGGCCTTGGCCGCGGCCTCACCGTATTCCACCTTGATCGTGTTCGGCGACAGCTTGGTTGACGCCGGCCAGTTTCCCGATGGCGTCTCTGGCGCCACCTTGCGATTTACCTACCGCAGCGGGCCGACGTTTCAGGGCAACTATGGTCAGGTGTCGCCGACGCTGCTGGGCACCCGATTGGGCGTGGCGCCCCATGACCTGAACGCCTCCACCTCATCGGTACGCGCAGCCCAAGGCCTGGCGACGGGAACAACTGGGCGGTGGGGGGCTATCGCACCGCCAACATTTTGCAGTCCATCACCTCGGTTTCCAGCGCCACGATTCCACCTGACAGAGCCGGCGGCGGTACCGTCTTGCGCAGCCGTCAGGGCTACCTGCCAAGCCGCGGTGGACGGGCGGATCCCCATGCCTTGTATTTGCTGTCCGGCGGGGGCAATGATTTTCTTCAGGGGCGCGTAACAGATGCTGGCCAGGCTGTGGCCGCCGGTGGGCGTTTGGCCGACAGCGTTCAGGCCCTGCAACAGGCGGGCGCACGCTACATCATGGTGTGGATGCTGCCCGACCTGGGCCTGACCCCGGCGCTCAACGGCACGGCGAAGCAGGCAGGGGCGTCGGCCCTGAGCCGCGTTCGCCGATCCGGCCCGCTTTGGTCTGGCGAGTGGGCAAAACCTGACCGGCACCTGCTTTAGCGGCGACGGCTGCACCGCCAATCCTACCTATGGCCTGGGCGGCCTCCATCCTGATCCCAGTAAGCTGATCTACAACGACACGGTGCACCCGACGGTCGTCGGGCAACGATTGATCGCCGACTACGCCTATTCCTTGCTGGCAGCTCCTTGGGAGCTCACCGAGTTGCCCGAGATGGCTCAGGGCACCCTGCGTGCGCATCAGGATGAGCTGCGCAATCAATGGCAGGCTGACGATCGTAACTGGCAAGCGCTCGACCAATGGCGTGCGGTTCTGGCCGGAAGTGGCCAGCACCTGGATTTTGCTGATCAACGCGGCTCGGTGAGCGGCGAGGGCAGGGGTGAAAACCTCAATCTGGGCACCAGCTATCGGCTCACCGAGCATTGGCGCGTGGGGGCGGCGGCGGGGCTGTATCGCCAGGCGCTAGAGGTCGGCGCCCGTGATTCGGACTACCGGCTCAACAGCTACATGGCCACAGCCTTTGCTCAATATCAGCGCGATCATGGATGGGTCGATGTCGCACTGACCGGCGGTACGCTGGACTACGACCGTCTCAAACGCAAGTTTGCCCTGGGGGTTAGCGAGGGCTCGGAAAAAGGCGCCACCGAGGGTTGGCTCTGGGCCTTGGGCAGCCGCTGGGGTTATGACCTGGCGGGGGCCGACAGCCCGTGGCACTTGTCGCCGTTCCTCAGCGCTGATTACGCGCAGGTTCAGGTGAAGGGCTATTCGGAACAAGACCATCGCTCCACCGCCTTGACCGTTGCCGATCAGCAGCGCGACTCCAAGCGTCTGGGCATCGGCTTGCAGGGCAGCTACCGCTTCACCCCGCCTACCCAGGCCTGGGGGAGCTGGCCCACGAGCATGAGTTCGACCCTGACACCCAGAAGCTGAAGCTGTCGCTCAACAGCGTACCCGGGATCGACTTCAAGCTGGACGGCTACACGCCACGCCGCAACTCAGATCGCTTGAGCCTGGGCGTCAGCCATCAACTGACGCAGACGCTGGCGCTGCGCGCGGCCTATAACCTGAGAAAAGAGGACAGCCTGACCCAGCAAGGGGCCAGTGTCGGGGCCAGTCTGGATTTCTGAGGCATTGCCTGGATCCGTTGAGAGGTTCCGCTGTGGGAAAGGTCTGACTGGGACTGGCGTGGCCATGTTTTCCCCGGCCAGCCGTTCCTGCAGCGCGATCGCGGTCTCGGCCCCCCGTCTATGCGGGTGAAGTGCGTCGAACGAGTGCTCACCAGGCCCTTGCACAGGGAGAGGGCAATGATGACATGGGTGGCCATGAGCGCTGAACTGGGCGCCGTGCCACCCTCTGCCAAGTGAGCCATGGCGCATCCGCTACGCCGGTCTACCGCCAAGCGCCCCCCACGCTTAGGGTCATACACTCTCGCTGAGCATCCGAAACGCTTGCGGCGCTCAACAGGCCTTCGCCTGCATCATCAACGATGACTGAAGCAACGGTCTGCGTAGAGTCCGCCCAGCACCGCCTCAGGCGTCCACCCTTGGGCCGATGCGATGCACTACTTGACCAGGGTCATCTGGGTGCCGTCGGCAAAACGATAGGTGGACGGATACCAGGAAAACACCAGCTTGGTGACATCCGCTTTTTTCAAGGCCAGATCAGCGGCGTTCTTGCTGTCGCATTCGAGGTTCCACATCTTGGCTTGTGTCGCCCCCGGTTCAATGGCCATGTCAGATTGTACGGTTGAGCGCTTGAGCTCATTGCCATGGTCATCGCCGATCACCAGAGTGCCTTCGATGCCGGTCAGTTTCAGGTTGCCGTTATTTTTGTAGGTCGTCCCCAACTCCCAACCTTCTGCAGATTTCTCTTTGACGTATTGGAGCGAGGTCACCGCCGGGGTGATCACGCTGCGCATTTGCTTGAGCAGCTTGACGTGTTCGGCCTCAGCGCTGGTTGGGGTGGACGGCATGGCCGTCTCGGTTTTGGGTTGCTCGTTCTGCCACTTGATTTGTTGCTTGATGGCCTCATCAATGGAAATCATCCCGGCGGCATTTTTTTCGGCCTCCTCACCTTGCTCAAAGCGTTCGGTATAGGCCGTAAACAGATCCTGTTCTTCATGGGTGAGCTGTTGGAAGTGCTCTTGCAGTTTTTTGTCCTGCCTCCAGTCCTTTGACATCGTGAAGGTATAGTCTTTGGGTGAACAGGCCGTCAGCAGGAGTGTGCAGGCCAAGCAGGCGCTGATGGCAGCAGCACTGAAGATTTTCAAGCGCATGGGGATCCCCTCGTTAAGTACAGGAAGGCCTGAGTGCAAACTTAGGCTTTAAAGAATTTCTGCTTTCTCCCTAACAGTGTCTGTAGGGATTTTCCTAATATTGTTGGCGCGCCCAAACGCCAACCCTGACGGCGCGGCCGAGGCGAGAAGGTGCACGTCGTACGCCGGCTGGCGCGCGACATGGATTGAATGGGCATGTCGATGGCGGGGTCGAGAGGGCGCAGGAGCGTAGGGGGCGTCTATGACCTGTAGGACTAAAGGCAAGTGCGGCGTCAGGTCAGAAAGGTCAAGAAAAGAGGACGAGTCGGTGCGCGCCGGTTACCCGCGTTAGGCGCGAACACCTTGTTCAGCCAGGATCATGGGCGAGAGGCAAACCTGTAATGATTGAGGTCGCCGATCTTGTACGTATTGAGGGAATTCCCTACAGACGCCATGGAAGGAAAGATCGAAATTTTCCCTGGCGGTTTGCTGAACCGTGCAGCGCCATGACGCCCAAGATCCGCATGTGTTTGCAGGGCGGCAAGCCGCACTATTCAGGCATCTGCAGGGGGGCGAATCCGAGCGTCTCACCCACGCAACCGGCTCGGTTTCAGGAAGGTTCAAACGCGCTACCTCTGGCTGACCCCCGCGACCTGATTGGAGAGATGACGTGGATAACTTGACCTTGATTGCCAACTTGCTCAGCAGACAGCACCAGACTCAATTGGCTTTGGCGGCGGCGATTGAAGAGCTCAATCGCTGGGTGGAGCAGCGCGGCTCGGTCGAGGTCGCCGAAAACGTGCGCAACGCCATGTTTGTAGTGGATAAAAACCTTGATCCCTTCCGCCGGGGGATTGCCGCCCTGATTGTGGCCGCCGCGCAGGAAAACGCGGCGCGCAAGGCCAGCGGCTCCGAGCGCCCATGACCCTATGGGCCGCCTTCGCCTAAGCGGCTTTTAATGGCGAGCGGTCAAGGGGCCGGATTGCGGGGCGGCAGGTGCTTGCCCCAGCTCAGCCCGAGGCCCATGCTGGGCTCTTGCGCCTCATCGGCATGCAGCGCATTCATCAAGGCCACCAGCCAGTCAATGTGATCATAGCGCTCGGGCAGTTCCAGCGAGGCGGCCGAGACGAGGGGCTCGGTCACCGCGCTTGCCGGCAAGTCGTTCCTCTGCACCTGCAGCCGTTCTATCTGCTGATCCAGGTCTTGGCTGAAGGCGGCACACCGCTGTTGAGCCAGGTGCACCAGCAAATCGAGATTGCGTGTTTGCCCTTGTTGCCGATCAAGCTCGAGGGCGTGAAGCAACTTGCTCACGCCCGCCAGCCGCTGATGGGCATCGCGCAGCAGGCGGACAGTCTCGTCAAGAAACGCAGCGGTAACAGCCAGGGGAAGCATGGAAGGGTCTCAACTTGATTGAATCGCTAAAGTGCAACGTTAAAATAAAAATCAAATCCAAAAAAAAATAAAAATCAAAATATAAGTACAGCACCCCGGCAAGTAGTGAGCTGCAGCCTTTAAACAGTACCCAGGGCTGATGCAAATAGCGTGGGCGAAAGGTTTTATCGCCCCGCGGCGCCGCTGATCGTATGTTTGTCGGATCGAGCGCGCCCGCCCATCGTTAGTCGCGCAACTAAATTCGCATCACCGACGGCGCATGATGGCATTGTGTGTATTAAGAAGGCTGTAAGGATTTTCCTCTTTTTATGCGCGTTCATGTGCGGGCGTGCCGAAGCTGCGGCTGACAGTAGAACCCGGCAATGACAAAAAATGCGCCAAGCCTCGCGAAAAAAGCCATCACCTGCCGACAAGCCTTGCCCAGCGTTCGCGTAAACCCGGTAGCTCGTTTTAGAGCGGCCCACTTGGCACGCCAAGAGTGAGGGATTTCCCTACAGGCAAAACCCTACTAAGGATCTAGGCTATAAGTTATTATAGTCCGACCGCCATGCAGGCGAGGGCGGGGCGACCCCCTTACTGATTGGGAGCACCGAACAATGTTCGGGCACCGATCTCTGTCCGGCGCTTTTGTCCTGACTTCTATAGCGGGCCACTGCTTGCCACTTGACGTCCCAGGCGACTCATCGCGTGGCGCGATTCTTTCACTTGACAGTCAGCCCACCTGAAACACTGGCTAATGGAGTGGACGAAATGGGTGATGTTAGTTTGCGCAAGCGCGCTGTATTGAAGTGGCGCTGTCGACATTAAATTTAAACCTGTCTTTAACGCCAGCATGTATCACCAACCAAACCGCCCCCCTCGTTCTACGAAACGATGCAACACCCAGCGGCGCATAAGATTAATCGATTCAGTTAACTATAAGAATGCCAGGGCAACATACGGATACGTTGGGAGGGAGAATTATTGGCTAGAATATTAATTGTAGACGACCATGCCGTAGTGCGCATGGCAGTTCGCCTGATCGTGGAAAAAGCAGGTCACGAGGTGGTGGGCGAGGCTGGCAACGGCCTGGAAGTGGTGGCGCTGGCCCGCAGTCTGATTCCGGACTTGGTCATTCTGGACATTGACTTGCCCAAGCTCGACGGCTTTGGGGTGTTGCAGCGCCTGCGCGATGAGTCCGAGCGGATCAAGGTGATCGTCTTTTCCTATCTGGACCTGAGTCGGTACGCCATCCGCTGCTCCAGAGCCGGTGCGTATGCGTTCGTTTCCAAGGACGGCAATCTCAACGAATTGATGAGCGCCGTGCAGATTGTGCTGGCCGGCTACACGCTTTTTCCGACCACGGATTTCTCCTCGGTCGATACCTCCTCGCGCCTTGCGACGGAAGAAACCCTGATGAAGTCCTTGTCCGATCGGGAGCTGGCGGTCTTGCGCCAACTGGCCCGCGGGCGACGGGTCAAGGACATCGCCGAGGAACTGATGTTGAGCGAAAAGACGGCCAGTACCTACAAGGCGCGTCTGATCATCAAGCTGCAGGTGGCCAACTTTCTTGAGCTGGTTGAGTTGGCCAAGCGAAATAAGGTGATTTGAGGGCGGACACCCTTGTTGATCCACCCGATGCGGGATCCCCGCGCTAGACACGTTCATCGACCTCAAAGCGGCGTCGGCTGCAGCAGGGCCATAACGGCGACAGTGCTTGAACGAACAGCCCAGGCGACAACGGTTTGCTCAGGCAGGCGAGCAAAGGCAATCCACGGCGCAAGGCCACCCGTTGCAGGTTGTCGAGCAGGGAGGGGTCATCCACTCCGCTGATCAGAACGGCATAGCGAATGGCGCCCAAGCGATAAAGCGTTTCGGTCAGGTCGACCCCCAGACCATCCGACAGGTGCTGGTCGCACACCAGGACATCAAAGGCTCGCCCCTCGTTGATGATGGCAAGGGCCTCGGCGCTGTCCAGTGCCAGGCGCATGCAAAAAAATCCTAAACGATTCAGTTGCATGGCAATGCCGATCAACTGAAAGGGATGATCCTCGACCAGCAGCAGGCTGGGCCAAGTCGATTGACGTTGTTCACTCATCATCCCAACTCCTCTGGTTATGGCATCGATGCAGGTGACTGCACGAGCTTGTTGCACGCTGCAATAAAAAACGGGTAGTGAACACCTGTCGCGCAGTGCGTCGATTTTGTTCAAAGGGCCGTTTTGTCATGTCTGCCTGTGCGTGAGCAAGGCAAGACGCTAAAAAAAACCCGCAGCTTTATAAAAAAGTGCGGGCGAAAGTGCTGGCTAATGGAAACGATTGAAACATGGGGAGGGATATGCGCAAACGTTTCCTTGGCACAACCGACCGGAGCCAAAATCGCGCTGCCAGCACCATCCAAACTTTAGGCCTTTGTTGGGGGTGTGACTGTAGGAGAATCCCTCAATTTGAAGGGGCGGAGTAGCCTGGCGCTGGTAGTGATGCACCCCGTCCGCGCGGTGCAGGCGCTCGCCACCGAGCGTCGGCGAATCGGCGAATCGGCGAAAAGGTCGGGGAGCAGGCAGGGCACTGGCGTGAATAACGAGGGCTTGAGGCCGAGCGTCACTGCCTCGGCGGTGTCGTCGATACCGGGCATGGCGGCGCTACCGATCTTATCCGTCAGTCCAACACGGTTTTTGGCGTCCAAGGCAGGCTTGTTGCCTGGTGCATTACAGGCGTACGCCGGCGGTGATCATGCCCGCGCTATTACCGAGCAACACCAGTTCGACGGCGAGCGGACCATAATGGGTCCCCAGCGACGGAATAATGACCGGGGCAATGCCAAAGTGGTTGAACGGAATCTTGTCCTTGTATTCACCGCGATAACCTTGCAGCAGGCCGCCGGTAAGTTTTAAGTATACGGGGTAGTTGTCATTGTCCAGGCGCAGGCCGGCATAGGCATAATACGAGCGCTGACTGAAGGAGTTGTCAAAAGTTGCCGCTCCCCACACCAGGCCCGTAGCTTCATTGCGCTCAATCCCGATCAGTTCCTGATGGTTGTCGTGCCTGGAGTCTGGAGAGAAATGGCGGGTATACACACTGGTTTGCAGGTACCAGAACCCCTGGTCTTGATTGACCGATGCGCTGGCCAGTACGGGAAGTGGCAACAAGGACAGTAACAAAGAGTAGAGCGTCAGATTTTTCATGAGCGGCATCGATTGGGTTGGTGTGTAAGTTGTTTCATGGCCCGCCTTGTGACTGTCCAAGTACCGGTGTTAGCTCCTTCAGCAACCGTGAAAAAATAAAAAACAGCGCGCAGCACACACAGCGAAAACAACACATGCGCGGCGGGGTGACTAATCATGACATCCCTCACCGAAATTACATCGTCCGAAAACAGACTGGAGCGTCTTTGCCAGATTGCACGCTGTGTCAGGCGTGGAGCAGCCTTTTCGCTACTTGAAAAGAACCTGAACGTGGCGAGCGCGCCGACGTAAACACAACCCTTGTCAAACGCCGGAAAGGGATAACGTCGAGCATCACGGCCTGCGGGCAAAGGACAAGGGGCGCTTGCCCGAGCAGGATCGTTCGCTACGCAGGCTCGGCTCATCCGCGTGTTCGTTCACTCTTCACCAGCGAACCAAAGGCTTGGCGCAAGGGCGGGTGCGTATGCGATTGACCATTGAATTGAGCAGAGTGAGCGCGTCAGCGGCGTCAAACCACCCAGGTGCAGTGGGTGCAGTGGGTGCGCTGGAAGGGGTAGCGGGTGGCGCATCGACATGGGCGCGTACCGTCATGTGACGAATGTCCCCCGCGCTTTGAGCGTCCTCCCTCCGGGCATTGTCTATCAGCATCGGCTTGCTCCTGCGGCGTGGCGGTGTCGTCAGATGTGCGCCGCCACAGGCGGGATGCCCGGTTGAAGAAGCGTGAGAAAATCGGATCAGAATGGCACGCAAGCGCCGCGTTCGCCTGGCGCCCAGCCCCCAGGCCGCTAGGCGCAGCGGTGGGGCCGGCGTTCTTTTTCCATCACTGGCATATCTGTGCGCATCGTGTAGGGCTTTTACCGAATTCATTGCAACCGCCTCCCTAAAGGCCGCCTGCCTGCTCAAAGTCCGCTCAGGATCTGAGTCGCAGGCGCAGGTACGTTCAATGCGTATCGTTCGCCCGACACCCCATGCTGTGGTTTGGGATGCAGGCGAGCACCGTGTTGTACCGACAATCATCGATGCCTATGTCCGAGCGCCTTGCTGTTCAACTGCAGGGTGGGTTAACCCACCGTGCTGAACACTGATCCGGAACGCCATCGCCTATTGCCTTTTGCTGTAAACGTGGCGCGAGCCTGCTCGAATAAATATGCCTCGCCCTCATTCTTTCTTTCATACATACCCACTCAAGAGCAGACCCGCGTACCAAATTTGGCGGATGCGTTACATGTTGTCTGTAGGGGTTTTCTTCACTTTGATGCGAGGCCGTCGTGGGGTTGCCGGCTCGCCCAGTGGCGGCGAGCAAAGCTTGGCCAATACGCAGCCGCCTGTCATGGTTAGCACTGCATTACAACAGCAGGGGGGATGCCAGTAGTTGCCATTGAAGTGGCGCATGACGTCAATGCCATGCATGGATGTGTACTTAGTCGCGGTACCGCAGCCGACGACAGCTTGGTCGATGGCACAGACCCGAAACGTGCCAGAGCCGGGGGAAACGCGCCTTTCTCATGAGCCTGCTCACGGCGTGAGTGTACCGGCGAGGCCAGCCAAAGATTGACGGGCGAAGTGGGGTAGAGAGTCATTAACAGGAGGCCATACCCTCATGGTTTCTATTTTGATGTGCGGATGCAGAGGGGGCACCCAGTGTGTTTTAGTTTTAGTTTTAGTTTTAGTTTTTTATGTTTGTCGTCTTTTAGTCGTCTGTTTAAAGCTGTTTCGATGATGCGTCCGGCTCGCTGCGTGTTTCTGTTAATTAAGCTCGGTCAAAAATACAATGGCCTTGTTAAGTTGCGTGGCGTTCGAGCCAGGCTTGTTTTGCGAGAACACGTTTTAAGAGATGAGCGGCAACAGAGGCGCGGGGTGTGGGCCGAGCACAAAGTGCTCTCGCTATTTCTATTGATGATCTTTAGTTGCCGCTGTTCTGTACGGGCCGACACAGCTTGCAACAGCTCTAAAATCATACCTTTATTGATCCTCGATACGCGATCGCCCATGATTGTTTGGCGATATATACAACGCAAACCTGGCAAGGGGACGCGTTGTACGCACTTCCAACGATAAATAAAAAGTCGCGATCCACAGGGCCGTTCGACCATTAAGGGGCTGCTTTCAGAATGCCGCACGCAGTTCTGTATGGGCAGGACTCGAAGCCAGTATTTGGCTGGTGTTTATCCTGGAAGTTTTATTTCTGTTTATTTCGCTATTGGCAGTGTCCGGGCGGGGGATAGGCAGGTGCTTATTAATAATTTAATCAGGTAAATACGATGTTTGGCAAAAGCTATCAGTCGCTACTCGACTTTGCACAAGTCACCTTTGATGAAGCCAGGCGCAATAAGAAAGTGCTGGCGTTGGTGGATGAAATAAAGAGGAACTATCGCGACAATCATAAAACCTGGACCAGCGAGGCGCTTGGCAAACGACGTATGCTTGAAGATCGGCTGGAGAAGTCCGCCTACCTGCGCTACAGCAATGACAAGCCCGCCGGCGTCAGTGGCCTGAGTGAGGTGCAGCAGCGCGAGTTCGTGGCCTATGTGAAGGCGCTGGCCGCTCGGGCGGCGACCGTCGACTTGCTGGTACAAGGCAATGAGAAAACCGCCCTGGCGGCGCAACCGGACAGCGTCCTGGGCAACGCCGAAGCGTTTCGCGTACTGCCCAAGGACTTCGCCCAGCGCCATGCGGCTCGCGCTAAAGTCGGCGCACGGTTGACGGTCAATGTGAGCCAGGAGCATTTCAGCCGATTGCTTCAGGCGCTGACCCAGCTGTTCAGTGACGACAATCGAGGCTGGCTGCATCAGGCCAAGATTATCGGGCCGAAAAAGCTCGGCACCCTGACCGATCAGGCGGTGATTTATCTGTCCAATCCCGGGGTGGAGCATGCCCGCACGATCAGTCGCCAGCTTGGCGAGCTGCTGCCGCCAACCGCCTTTATTGAACATACCCCAGGCGGCATGTACCGGGTAGCCAAAGGGATCGCCTATTCGGAGACCGCCGAAGGCGAGTCGAGCAGTCACGGCCAGTCGCGCGCCAAACTGATTGCAGCCGCTGGTGCGCAGGCCTTGCTCACTGACACCACGATTGACAAAACGCTGCCACGGGTACTGCAGACACGCGGCTACGATGTGCGTGACCCGGCCTTGCTGGCCCAGGCCATACTGGATCGTCAACTCAAGGGCAGCCTGGTGCCGATGAGTGGCAGCGCAGAACCGCGTGAAGGCAATGGCGACATCCAGCAGTTCATCACCGACCCTGTCCAGTTTGCCCAAACCCATGTGCTCAGTGCCGAGGCCTTGGTCAAGGCCGGTCGCCTGCCGTCGCAGGGAGCGGCGCAATTGGTGAAGGTGGCTACCGACGTGTATGAGATCGAATACACCGACCGACCTGGCGCCGGTACCAGCGTGCCGGCCTACTTTCTGGGCTACAACGGTGCCAACCAGGCCAATGCCGCACCGGCGTATGTGGACATTGCCAAACAGGCGCCCGCCGGCTCCTTCCTGTTCACCGGGTCCTTGTCGGGGTGCTCGCTCATCGTGACCGAGCTCGATGCCAAGACCTACCGGGTCTACCACGATGGCCGCGTTAACAGCTCCTTGCTCTACGACCACGTGGTCATGGCCATTGACTACAAGGATTATCAGGTTGCCGGCAAGGCTGAAGGCCTCGCTGCCGCGTACATGCAATACGTCGACAATCAATGGCAGATGGTGTTTCAGCAACAGGAGTACCTGCGCGAGGGACACGTGGTATGGCCAAAACTGCGCGAGGGTGCGCAGCCGCTCACGATCCAGTCGCCCGATCCTCACCTGCTGGAAAAGAACCAGGCTCAGTTTGCCGCCTACCGTGAACAGGTTCATCAGCGCCTGAAGAAGATGGCGGCCCTGTTCGGCGTCTCCGTCGAAGGGGTGGCTGACGGGGTGTATACCGGCGGAGAGTTCTCGCCGTTTCACCCGGCCATCGCCGCCTGGACCCAGGTGCGTGACCAGATTGCCGCCAAGATCAGCGCCGATACCGATCAACTGGTTCTCAAGTGCGACGAGCTGTGGGCTGCACGGCGCAATGCCAGCCCATCGGACCTGATCGAACAGCAGCTCAAACAGATCACCCTCACCAAGGAGTTTTACAAGGCGCAGTACGACCCGCTGCTCAGTGAAGCCCGCTCCGTGGAAAAAACCTGGCTGTGGCAACAGATCAAAGCCAAGGACGGCATGGCCGTTGCGGTGCGCACCGACGATAGCGCCATTCAGGGGGGCGATGATGAACCGTCCAGCACCGTGGCCGAACGTTATGCGGTCTCTGAGGCGTACCAGCGCGGCAGCGCCCGAAGTGCGGCGTTTTTCGATGGGGTGCGCAATTACCAGGACATCACCATTCCCGGGGTCAGTGCCACCACCTCGGTGCTGGAGATGAAACGTCTCTTTCTCGAAGGCTCACTGACCCCAGTGCAAAAAGGCGCTTTGAGTGGCCGCATTACCGAAGCCAGCCAGGCCGAGTACATCGACAAGGTCCTGGCGCAAACGGCCGTCTTCAGCGAAGACTTCCAGGGCGCCGGCAGCACGTTCAACCGTCTGGTACCGCAGGACTTCTACCTGTCGCTGGTCGGCGACAAGGCCGGTGGTCGTTGTTACCCGCTGGTACGGGCGATGGCCGTGGCGCTCGCCAACAGTGGCGAGGAGGGGGTCAACAGCCTGGTGGAGAAACTGTTCCTGGCCGCCGCCGATCCAGAAGCCGGTAGCTCGACACTGCTCAAAAACAGCCTGATCACCCTGCACTCCAATGTGGAGGCGGTACAGGCCTCAACAATACTGGGCTTGTTCAAGCTGCCCGATGTGGTCTCGCGCCTGACCACGGCCAGCCGCACGACCCTCTTTGCACTCAATACGCAGCGTCACTCGATGATGGTGGGCTGCGTGGTGGCCGGCGAAGGCCGTCGTTATTATTTCTACGATCCGAACGTGGGGATTTTTGCCTTCGACACCCCGGAAAACCTGACACGCGGGCTCAGCCAGCACCTGGTCAAACGCAAGCTGGCCGCCTTTTATGGCGCCCTGGGCAGCGCGACATCACCCAACTTCGACGTGGTGCAAATCGATGCGGCGAAAATGGCCCAGGTGCCCCTGAACCGTTGTCTGACGGTGGCTGACCTGAGCCGTTCGGCCGAGCTGGCCGATGTGCTCGACACGCAGCGCCAGATGGAGCGCACGGTGGATGCCCAGGAGCGGGTCGTCACGGACGCGCTACTGCGCACCACCCTGGCCACCTTCGATGCCGAACAGTGGGGCAGCAAATACCATGAAGCCAGTACCCGACTGGCCCTGCAAGCCGGTCTGGATCAGCACTGGATGCCGGTGATTGCCAACACCCGCCAGCAGGCCGACGGGCGCTACGAAGTCCAGTTCATCAACCGTGAGCAACCGCAGGAAACACGCTGGGTGACCACAGAGGATGCCACCTTTGCCGGATTTCGCGACTTTATCGACGAACACACCGCGACCCTGGGCGAGCATTTTACCCTGGAGCGCGGCCAGGTACGCGCGCGCGCGGCCAGCACCGACGCCTCGCCGGTGGACGGTTTGAACTCAGGCTTTGCGGTCCAGGCCCTGATTCGCTGGTTTACCGACAAAGCCCGTCAGGACGCGGCCAGCGGCACGGCCTCACCTGAACTGGCGCTGGCCTTGAAAGTGCACTGCTACCTCAACGTGGCCCAGATGATTCATGGCGGCATTCAGGATGTGACCAAGGTCATTGCCCTGGTACGCACCGCTTTGCGCGGCGAAGAGATTGCCGCTGAAACCTCCCTCAAGACATTTGTCTCCTCGTTGGGCCACACGCTCAGCGAAGGGGCCGGCGTGGTATTGGGCGGGGCGCTGGTCATTCTGGATGCCTACGAACTTGCGCATGCCGAAAACGAAGGACAAAAGGTTCTTTACGGCACGCAGTTGGCGTTTGACTCGGCCAGTTTTATTGTCAGCGCCGCGGGTATCGGGGCTGGACTGCTGGGCGCTGTGGCGCTGGGCACGGCCCTGAGTGGGGTCGGGGTCATTCTGGGTGGGGTGGCGATCGGCATCACGGGCCTGACGCTGGCGTTTATTCCGGTGGCGGAGGATGTCAAGGCCGTAGGGCGCTATTTTGCAGCCCTTGACGCCGCCTATAAAGGCAATGGCTACCGTTACGATGACCAGCAAAAGATGCTGGTGCCGCTGCCCGGCGCGGTCATCAAGACCTTGAACCTGCGCCGCAGTCAGCTTGAGTTCGACAGCCAGTACATCTATCGCACGCATCACGGTCGAACCGGTTCGGGAGATCTCAACTACTTCTTCTGGGGCGGCGACTTCCCGGCGCTGGTTCGCGATCGCAGCCAGGCGATCGAGGTGCGCAGCGGTATTGGTTATGCAAGCCTGCAGGGGCTGTCTCACAGCGACAGCAAGACGATTATTCTGCCTGGTACGGTCAAATCCTATATCAGCTACGGGTACATCCATTTCCCTGGAGCCACGACACGCCACGATCCAGGCTTTGATGTCATCCGCCGGCTGGAGCAGGACTATCGGTTCGATTACGACTTCTACATTTTTCCCTCTGAATACACGATCAGCCGGCTTCATCAGGAGTACGTTGCCACCCCGATCCAGATCCTGCTCGATCAGCGCAACCGCCACCTGCTGGTGCCTGAGTTGCCCAAGGAGATGCACGGTTATCTGCACTACGAGATCCAAGGGACAGGGGGCGAGTATCTCGTCGCGCTCAACAAAGGGGTCACGGTCAAGCTGAGCGAGGAGAACGCACGTGCACCGTCGCGCTGGATCATTGACAGTGCGGCGCTGGACAATGACCGGATCACGGTCGCCCACAACCGTCTGATGATCGGTGGCACTACGGTGTCTTTGGACTTACCTCCAAGCGCACGTGTGCTGGTGATCGGCCATAAGGGGGAAGTGCGCGAAGTCGACTTTGCGCGCCTGAACACTCAGGTGGTGGGTGAAGATGCCAGCAAGTGGCAGGTGCCAGGCCAATCCATCGACCAGCATCTGCACGAGCTGGCCCAGACTCATCAACTGAGCGCTAACTTCGTGGTGGTGGAAAACTACACCCATGGCACCCGTCAGGTCGGTCGAGGCTTTTATGAGGTGGCCAAGGATCGGATGCTGTTTACCGACACCACCCAGGAGCAGGCCAAGCAGGCCACGCTGGGGGCTGTCATTGACGATCAGGCGTATTTCTACGACGCCGACAACGCCGCCGTGTGGCGGGTGACGATTGCCACCGGCCAGGTCAACGCACAGTTCGAACCCTGGTTTAACCATACGGCCGGCCGGATCAGTCGCCTGTGGCAAGAGGGCAATGCGATCTATCTGGTGCGCACGCACCTGCTCGCCGACGACCGCGAAGCCGAGCTGGGCTACCGCCTCCAGGGCGACAGAATGGAGCTGGTCAGTGTCATGGGCGATGATGCCCTGTTGAGCCAGCACAGCTATCAGGTCGAGAACCTGCTCAGGGCGTACCAGATCAACGGCGCACCACGGGCAACACCGGGCTACACGCTGCGCTCGCCGCTGATCAACCCGGTCAATGCGCCGCTGGTGACCGTGTATGGCAACGATGCGGACGGCGTTGCCCACCGTTACTGGATTCGCACCCAGGATGGCAAGGTGATCAAACCGAATCTGGAACCGCCAAAGGATCGGACCCTGCGTTTCCAGGCACATGAGCAGACCCGCAGTGCCTGGCCGATTCCCTCCGACCTGATGCTGGTGGGGAACCTGCCGCGTGCCAATGCCAAGGAAGTGTTCTACTTCTACAGCAAAGAGCAAAACGCGCTGTTCCGCCAGGAAGGGGGCGGTCAAACGGTGCTCGATGCCAACCGGCCAAGTGCATTGCGCATCCCCACGACGCCCCTGGCCAGTGTGGTCGATGTCAACGGCAGCGTGCTGGTCGTGACCGAAGATGGGCGCGTGGCCCAGCTGGATGCTCAGGGACGCTTCAACTACGAAGCGGTCAACGAGCACTGGCTTAAAGGGCACACCAACTGGTGGCAAGACCTGGGGACGGTCAATGGCAAGGATGCCACCCTGGCCGTCTTTGGCCTCAAGAGCACAGACGGCAAGAGTGTGCTGCCCACCTGGTACAGCAACGGCCAGGTGGTGGTCGCGTCGCTGGCCCTGCAAAACAAAACGCTGCAGTGGCTGGGTCTTGAAGATGATGGCGCCGCGGCGCGGCTTTTCGACCCTCGCAGCGGCAAGCTGTACCGTCAGCCGGTCATGAGTCCACAGGCCCTGGCCGTCGCGTTTGACGCCGAGGGGGTGCTCAAGTCCTCGGCGCAGCCGCCGGTCGCTCGCGCGCTGGCACCCGAGCTGTTCCTGCAAGAAGCCGAGCAGGTTGAGACCGGTCTGCGCCTGACCACCGTCAAAGGCGAGATTCTGTTGCGCACCCACAACGGCGATCTGCATCTGATTGCCGTCAGCAAACTCTGGCAGAAGAACAACGCCAACAACCTGGCGCCTGCCCTGATCAAGCTCACCGCCCACTGGAAGAGCAAAGGCGTGCTGACCTTGCAAGGCTCGTCGGTGCAAGGTTCGCTGGTGCAAGGCTGGTTCGATGTTGCCAGCGGCGAAGTGTTCTGGCGCCATGCGATTGCCGCGGCGGACAACTTGCGCTTCCTGGGCACCGAACCCGGTCACAAGGCCGCGTATGTGTTTAGCCCCACCGATGAAACCTTGTATCGTGTTCACGTCGGCGGCAGTGTCGTGATGGGCCGCTTTACCAATGTCGAGCGGGTGGGCGACTCGTTGCTGGTGCAAGGCACGGGTGCTCGCAACGGCGATCTGTCAGCACCGATCATGACCGGGGTTAACCAGGTGATCCTGCATGGCGGCGCCGGCAACGATACCTATCGCCTGAGCAAGGACATGTGGCGCCATTACCCAACGGTCGTCATTGACAATGAAGATCCGCGCAATGCCATGGACCGGTTGATCCTGACAGTGGGCAACCCGGACCTGTACCTGGTCAGTCGATCCAACGATGACCTGATGCTGACCTATGCCCAGACGCAAAACGTGCTGGTCGTGCGCAACGTCTTCAGCAGTCCGTCGGCGGCGCACCGACACCTGCGAATCGAGATGGAAGGCACCCCCCTTTCGGTCAGCGTTGATCAATTGGTCACGGGGTTCACTGCGGCCATCCCGTCCAGAAACGTACTCTTCGCACTCTCGTCGGTGCCTAAACCACCGACGGCAAAGCGCTGAGAACCGCAGGCGGCAAAGCAGGCATTGACGGCGCTGGCTGTCGTCAATGCACCTGGCCGGGTTAACGTCATCCGGATCTAAACAGCATAAACAAGCAGAAGGGGTGCCATGCCTCTTCTGCTTTTTTGTGTCCGGGCCAAACACTTGCCGGCGCCGTCTAAGTGTTACCCCCTTCACACACGTACGCACTATAAATCCTGTGTGGCGCAGGGCATGTCCGATCCTTAACCGCACAGATATTTTTCGATCGCATTGATATTTTTGAGTCTGGCTGACGGCGTCAAGGTCGGTCAACCCGCTCGGTTTTTAAGGTCATCGGCGCCGATTGAAAGGCCCCCACTGTGCCGGTTAAAGAGCGCTATATACCGCTCGCAAGCTATCAAAAGCCGCTTCAAATAATGCTCATTGATAGGAAATGTTGATTATTGACTGGCGGCGGGAGGGTTTGCGGCGTTTGATGGGCGCATAGAGCGACACGCCTTGCCGATGACCGTCAAGGTTAGGTCTTTGAGTTCAGCGAAACCTGATAAGGACCACGTGCAACACCTGCAGACCGTACTCAATTAAGGCAATAAAGCCAAAGGGTGAGATTTTTTGCGAACCGATTAGTCAGGCGCCGCACAAATCTTAAAGCGCGGCTAGACTGCAAGCGTACAACGCCGGAACGCCAACTGGATGGCGACCGAGCAGTCTGGCGTGACCCTGACTTTACCCCGAATGCACCTCAGGTGCCGGGGAGGCACTGCGCAAGCAGGTCTGACTCAGGGGGCAGGAGCTAATTGCGAAATTTGTTAAACGCTGGGCTCAATGCCGGATCATTGAGTTCAATAAGACGCCGTGCACTAACGGTGCGGGTAAATATTGTTTATTGGAAACAAGTAGATCGTGTTGTTATGATTCACTAATGATGCACGGTATATGTGCGCACTTGCGATGACTAAAAGAAAAAGTCATCTAATGGAATAAAAACTGACGACTGGTTTGCAATCCTGACAAAAGCGTCCTTGCGAATCGGTAAGTTAGGGCTTTTATTATTATGTGGATGTTAGGCCGCACTTCCTTGGAGAACATCATGAGCCCAATTAACACAATCGAACAGGAGTTCGTGGGGCAACCGATCACGGATGAGGAACTGGCGGTACAACTGGACAACTGCTTGCAACACCGCGACCCTGAACTGTTGAGCCAGATTGCTCGCTCGGTTGTTCATTCTCACTTTCCACAGATCACCCATGAACCGCCGCAGGAAAAAAGCCTTTTTCGGGTACCGATCTCCCTTGCTTGGCAGCGCGGGGTCACCTCGCTTTCTGCTGATATCAGAATGCGCCTGGACAGCTGTCTGGATCTGTTGCGTCAACGCAGAGATGCCAGACGCCACTGAGGAGGGCAGCCAAGGGTGGGGATGAAAAAACGTGATCCTGCCGTTGATGTTGCCCACCGGCGGCCAAGTCTAGCGTCATCGCGCTGAGTTTTTTGTCATTGGACTCACTGCGCCGGCAACTGGGTATTGAATGCGGCGAATGATCATGATCGTATACTCGATACTGGTATACCCAACCCCATCCGTTACTGCTCAATAGACCAACACGTTGCCGCCATGTGTGGCTGTCCAGTGGCGTTGGAATGTTGTGCTTATCGTTAACGGATGGTGTCGCTCTTCGGGTGAATACAGTTTAAAGGTGTGAAAGGGGCGGGTCTTCCAGAAGTTTCCAGCGTCGGCGCCGGCTTCAGATGTCATCTAATGGATCCAACTTCAATCAATCAGACCGTTGCATGAGCTGTTTGAATTCCCTGCCAGTGCGCGCAAAAAGGCTGAACGGAGCTTCGCCATCATTGGGATGGTCGAGCCGGCAACAGGCGATAGCGATCAAAAGAACAATTGATGAAATTAACTCCTGGGATATTAAACGGGAGAACAGGTCTTCGATTCTGTCGCTCTCACCCACGCCGCCTCCAATACTGGACGAGTCCCCTGAAAGACAGGACACCGTTTCCCCCTTAAGATAAGGGATAGGCAAACGGTTATGTATATGACTAATAGTAGTGATAAGGGTGGAGAGCTGCTGGGCCAGGAGCGGCGTCGCCGTTGGAGCCCAGAGCAAAAGCTGGCCATGGTTCGCGAGAGTCTGCAACCAGGACAAAGTGTTTCGGTCGTGGCCCGGCGCCATGGCGTGAATGCCAACCAGTTCTTCCAATGGCGCAAGTTTTATCAGAATGGCAGCCTCTCGGCGGTCAGTGCCGGAGAGACCGTAGTACCGGCTTCTGAATTGGCCGACGCACTCAAACAGATCCGTGAGTTACAACGGATGCTGGGTAAGAAAACCATGCAAGTCGAGATCCTTCAGAAAGCCGTGGAGATTGCTCGGTCGCGAAAATGGATTGCGCGCTCACCCTTGTTGCCTGGGGACGACCTGTGAAGCTGATCAGTGAAAGTCTCGGTGTAGCGCGCTCCCAGTTAACAGCTCGACTCAATCCTAAAACGGTACCTGGCAGGCGTCGCTGCGTGCTGGACGATGCCGCGTTGGTCAAAGAGATTCAGTCAGAAGTCAGTGAGTTGCCCAGCTATGGCTACCGTCGTGTGTGGGGCTTGCTCCGTCGTCGGCGTGAATAACAGAGTCAGGCGCCGATCAACGTCAAACGGGTCTATCGCATGATGCGCGATCATCAGTTACTGCTGGAACGACGGATTAAACAACCCGGCGTGGCACGCCGCCATGAAGGCAGGATCGCTGTTGCCTCCAGCGATACCCGCTGGTGCTCAGACGGGTTTGAGTTTCGCTGTGAAGACGGCGACAAGCTGAGCGTGACCTTTGCCCTGGACTGCTGCGACCGCGAAGCCATCGGTTGGGTGGCCAGTCCGACCGGGTACAGCGGCGACGATATCCGTGATCTGATGCTGGAGGCGGTGGAAAAACGCTTCGGTGAAGAGGCGCCAGCCATCCCGGTGCAATGGCTGAGCGACAATGGCTCGGCCTACATCGCTGAACAGACACGCCAGTTTGCCCAACAGATCGGCTTGCAGCCTGTGACCACACCGATGCGCAGCCCGCAGAGCAACGGCATGGCCGAGAGCTTCGTCAAAACGATGAAGCGCGATTACGTCGCGCACATGCCCAAACCTGACCGGGAAACGGCCTTGCGTAACCTGACGATTGCCTTTGAACACTACAACGAGGAGCATTCGCACAGCGCGCTGAAATACCGTTCACCACGGGAGTTTAGGCGCTTGGCAGCGGCATCAATTTAACGGGGTATTGGTGACCGGTTTGATAGGGGCCAATCCAGCACCCTCGTTTTACCGTTCATCGTTGCGGGGTGGCAGAAGTCGTTAAGCAAAACAGAACTCAAGCGACTTTCAGGTCGCACATGGGCCTTTATGTCGAGGTACCATTAATAACTGCCTTTCTGGTTTGATTTACGGGGCGCACTTGCCGTCCTGATTCTTGGTCGAACTCGGCGCATGAATCAGCGTGGCATCGACGATGGTGCCCTGGTGTAGCGACAGGCCGCGATCCCTCAGGCAGCCATTGCTCACGCCCAGAATCCCTGCCGCCAGCTCGTGCTTTTCCAGCAGGCGACGGAAGTTGAGGAGGGTGGTTTCGTCGGGAATGCGCTCCAGGCTTAGCCCAGCAACCTGGCGCAGAATAGTCGTATGGCTGCAATCTCAACCCCGCCTGTGTTGTCACCAATTGAGCGCTAGGCAAACGGGGGGCGTCCATGTAGGTGAGAGGTAAGGGGCCGGCGAAGTCATCTACCCGACCAGGAGATCAAGAGCGATAAGGGCAAAAGCGTCCACGATTATTTAAGCGGACGCAATTACCCTTAACGTCAGGATTCCCATGCGCCAACGACACACCTACTCCAAATCCCTCAAAGCCCAAGTCGTTCAGGAATGCCAGCAACCCGGCGTCTCCGTCTCCAGTGTCGCCTTGAGGCACGGGATCAATGCCAATGTCGTCCGGAAATGGCTGCCGCCCAAGCACAATAATACGGTCGCGGACTTGCCAGCTTTTGTGCCCTTAAAGCTGACATCCACGGCCCAGGCAGTGCCTGAGCCATCAGCCAGCATCGAGATACCGTACAAACAAGGGGCCCTGACCGTGACGTGGCCCGCTTCCGACCCAGCGGGGTTTGCCCGGTTTGTTCGTGGTCTGACACGATGATCCGTGTCGACGCGATCTGGCTCGCCACCGAATCCTTGGACATGCGGGCCGGCACCGAGACAGCGTTGGCGCGGGTGGTGGCCGTGTTCGGTGCGGCGCAGCCGCACAGCGCTTATTTGTTTGCCAATCGCCGCGCCAATCGCATGAAAGTGTTGGTGCACGATGGGCTGGGTATCTGGCTCGCGGCCCGTCGTTTGCACCAGGGAAAATTTTTGGTTCTTCACGGAATCCCGGGAAACACAGAAACAAGAACGCCGATTTGATTGATGATGTTCGTGCGAGCAAACACATCTAACAAACCGGCGTTCTTATGCGCGATATTAATACTTTCCTTCCTTTTTGGGAGGGCTTTTCTGTCGTTAACATCAAGCCTGATGGTGACGCCCTCCAGATCGATCTGACTCCCCACGCCACCCGATTCCCTTCTTGCGGCGGCTGCCAGAAACCCTGTTCAACCACTCATGAGTATTGCGAGCGAGTGATTCGTGATTTGCCCATACTCGGTCGTGCGGTGCGCCTCAGCGTTTTGCTCAGGCGTGTTGGCTGCCGCGACTGTGGCAAACGCATGGAGGCCGTCAGTTGGCTGGATCGCTATGCCCGTATGACGCGTCGCTTGGCCGAGGCGGTCGTTCAGGCCTGCGAACGCCTTCCAACCCTGCACGTGGCTCAGATGTTCGGCCTGCATTGGGACACTGTTAGGTTGCTGGAGCGTCGAGCCTTGCAAGCGACGTTGAGCGCGCTGCCTAAGGCGCAACCGCGACGTTTGGTGATGGATGAGTTTGCGTTGTTCAAAGAACATCGTTATGCCAGCGTGGTGCTGGACGCCGATACCCGACGCGTGCTGTGGATTGGTGAAGGCCGCAGCCGTGCGGCGGTCAGGCCATTCTTCGAAGAGCTGGGGGCAGAGGGGTGCGCCCGAATCGAAGCGGTCGCGATGGACATGAACACCGCTTTTGACCTGGAGGTTCGCCAGCACTGCCCAAAAGCCCGAGTGGTCTATGACCTCTTCCATGTCGTGGCCAAATATGGCCGAGAAGTGATCGATCGGGTTCGCGTTGACGAAGCCAATCGGCTACGCCATGACAGGCCGGCTCGCAAGGTTATCAAGCAAGCGCGATGGCTGTTACTGCGCAATCCGCAGAACCTGAAAACACCGGAGCAACAGGTCCATTTACAGGACCTGTTGGCGGCCAACCAATCGCTAATGACGGTCTATTTGATGAAGGCTGAACTCAAAACGCTCTGGACGCCGAGCACCGCTTGGGACTGGAGATCAGCCTGGAAACAATGGCTACGCCACGCACATGAAAGCGAAATACCTGCTCTGATCCAGTTCGCCAAACGGCTAAAGATTTATTGGCGGGGCATCGTAAGCCGGGTTCGTTGGCCGATGCATACGGGCCAACTGGAAGGAATAAACAATCGAATAAAGGTGATCAAGCGGATGGCGTACGGTTACCGGGATAGCGAATTCTTTTTCATGAAGATCAAGAGCGTCTTTGCCGGTAATCCGTGAAGAACCAAATTTTTCTGGCCGGGTTCTCGACACGACACCCAGATGGAATTGAGCGCTGAGCAATTGAGCGCTTTGGTGCTGGGTTTACCCTGGCAACGCGTTGGGCCGAGCAATGCGATTTCTCTCCTGTGACGCCGGCGATGGCCAGCCTGGCCGCGTAATTGTCCGATGAGTCTGTCGTCGATTTTGGCCTGATCTGGCAAAGTCGGCGGCATGATTTCACTTCCCCCTCTCGACCAACTAACCCCTGAACAACTGCGTGCTCTGGCTACGCAGTTGATGCAGCGCGTCGAGGTACTCGATCATCAAGTCGACACACTGGGGTAAGACCGTTGAGACGATGGGTAAGAAGATCCACCGTGACCAAACGGTGATCGAGAAACTGACCCACGAGATCGCACAGCTCAAGCGCTTCAAATTTGCCAAGCGCAGCGAGCAACTCAGTCCGGATCAAGCCAGCCTTCTCGACGAGCTAATCGACACGGATACGCGAAAGCGCAGGTGCGGGCCAAGGTTGAGCACTCGTTTCGCGTGATCAAGCGCCAGTTTGGTTATACGAAAGTGCTCTTTCGTGGTCTGGCGAAAAACATCGCACAGCAGACAACGTTGTTCGCGTTGTCAAACTTGTGGATGGTGCGAAAACGGTTGATGGGTATGGGCGAGGTGCGCCTGTAATGCGGGCCAATAGCCCTGAAATAGCGCGACCAGAGGAAAGAACCGTGAGTTAAGGACAAGAAGGTCTGATTTTCGACCGATTTATGATTTTTCGAGTCTCAAGTAGTGAGCCCATCAAAAAATCGGTGGGTATTTCAGACCTTCC
>NZ_VCNJ01000073.1 GCF_005938625.1 Pseudomonas fluorescens | reverse complement strand
CGTGGACCAAAGGATTATGAGTCCTCTGCTCTAACCAACTGAGCTATAGGCCCTCAGTAGGTCGCGGATTATAGCGACGGTTTCTCGGCTGTGCTATCCGAATAATCCGATACGGTTACACGAAGAAACGTCGCGGCGAATTCTTCTGGTGGTAGCGGCAGGCTGACGATATAGCCCTGGATCTGTTCGCAGCCTTCGGCGGCGAGGAATTGTTGTTGCGCCTGGGTTTCCACGCCCTCGGCGATGACGGTGAATTGCATGCTGCGGCCCAGGGCGATGATGGCGCGCACAATCGCCGCGTCGTGGGGGTCGTCGGGCAGTCCGCGGACAAAGGACTGGTCGATTTTGAGGATGTCCAGTGGCAGGCGTTTGAGGTAGCTGAGCGAGGAATAGCCGGTGCCAAAGTCATCGATCGCCAGTTGCACGCCGAGGTGTTTGAGTTGGTGCAGCACGGCCAGTGCCTCTTCGGCCTGACTCATGATGAAGTTCTCGGTAATTTCCAGTTGCAGTAAATCCGGCATCAGGCCGTTGTCGTTGAGCAGTTGCTCGATGCGCCCGAGCAGGTTGGGCTGGCGCAATTGCGCACCGGCAAGATTCACCGAGAGAGGGCCGGGACTGTCGTAGACCTGATTCCATTCGTACATCTGCCGGCACGCGGTCTCCAGCACCCAATCGCCGATTTGCAGAATCATGCCGTTCTCTTCGGCCAACGGAATGAAGTGCTCCGGCGGTACATCGCCGAACGTCGGGTGGCGCCAGCGAATCAGCGCCTCGGCACCGACCAGGCTGTGATCTTCCAGGCTGATTTTCGGCTGGTAGTAGAGAAACAACTCATCACGCTCGATGGCCCGGCGCAGTTCGTGCTCCAGCGCCACGCGTTCGCTGGCCTGGGCGGTGAGGTCGCGGGTGTAGCTCTCGACGCGGTTGCGGCCCTTGGCCTTGGAACGGTACATCGCCGCGTCAGCGTTTTTCACCAGCGTGGCGACGTCGCAACCATCGCGCGGATAAAGACTGGTGCCGATGCTGGCGCTGATGAAAAACTCGTGTTCACCGGCCTGGAACGGCGCACCGAAGCAGTTGAGCAGCTTGGTGGCGATGTTGTCGGCGTCGCTGGGCTGTTGCAGGCCGGGCAGCAGGATGATGAATTCATCGCCGCCCAGGCGCGCAACGGTGTCGATGTCGCGCAACTGCTCTTTCAAGCGCACGGCAATGCCCTTGAGCAGCAGGTCGCCGACCGGGTGACCGAGGCTGTCATTGATGTGTTTGAAGCGGTCGAGGTCGAGAAACAGCACGGCGCCCTGACCGCCGTTTTCCTGCTGACTGTTAAGCGCCATGAGCAACCGACTTTCAAACAGCGTGCGGTTTGGCAGGCCGGTCAGTGGGTCATGGTGAGCCTGGTAATCGAGCTTGGCCTGCGCGTGCTTGAGACTGGAAATGTCGGCAAACACCGCGACAAAGTGAGTGATGAATTTGTCGCGGTTACGCACGGCGCTGATGGTCAGCCAGCTCGGGTAGAGCTCGCCGTTCTTGCGCCGGTTGGAAATCTCGCCTTGCCAGTGACCCTCGTCGGTCAACTGATGCCACATCGCCGCGTAAAACGCGCTGTCGTGCAGGCCGGAAGCGAGCAGGCGCGGCGTATGGCCAAGCGCTTCGCTTTCGCTGTAACCGGTGATTTCGGTGAAGGCTCGATTGACCGCGCTGATGTGCTGCTGCGTGTCGGTGATCAACACACCTTCGGCGGTGCTCTCGAACACAGTCGCGGCTTGTTGCAGTTTTTCCTGCATCAGATGGCGCTCGGTGATGTCGCGGGCGATGGTCAGCATGCAGTCTTCTTCACCGATCGGCAGCGGACGGCTGGAGACTTCGCAGAGGCGAATCTGCCCGTCGCTGCGGCGGATGTGGCAGGTGAAGTCACGCACAAAACCGTCGCGATGCAACAGGTCGAGCATCTGTTTGCGCTCATTGAGATTGACCCAGATCCCCAGATCCAGCGCCGAACGATCCACCGACATGGCGCTATTGAAACCGGTAATACGACTGAAACCTTCGTTGACTTCCAGCAGCAGGCCATCGCTCTGGCGCGATAACAACAAACCGTCCGGTGAGGCATGGAAGGCTTTGGCGAACTTCTCTTCGGAGGTCTGCAGTTGCTGTTGGGTTTCCTTGAGCTGGGTGATGTCCCGCACCACAACGACAAGCGCGGGGGTGGTGTCGAGATCGAACGGCTCCGCGGAAATCAGGCCGGTAAACAGCTGGCCATTGTTGCGGCGAAAGGGCATCTCCAGATTGCGAATGCTGCCCGCCTGCAAACGCTGCAGCAGTCCCGGACCGACGCCGGGAATCCCCCAGATATTCAGCTCGGTCGCTGTTTGGCCAAGCACTTCCTCGGCTTTCAGCCCGATCTGTTCTTCAAACGCTTCGTTGACCTCCAGCAGGCAACCGTCGGACAGTCGTGCAATCACCAGAATGTCCGGGCACTGCTGGAAGACCGAGGCGAATTTTTGCTCCGAGAGCCGCAACGCCTCTTCAGTGCGCTTGATTTCGCTGATGTCGATCATCAGGCCGCGCATTACCGGCTCATGACCATGTTCGATCAGGCTGACAATGTCGCGCACCCACAAACAGCGGCCATCCGCGGTGATCACGCGATAATCGACGATGTGATCGCGACCCTCGCGCAGCGCTTCTTTGCAGTAACTCTGCGTACGGGTCAGATCGGCCGGGTGAATGATGTTGTGCCAGAAGCCGGGGATCAACCAGTGCGATTGTGGATAGCCGAGCAAATCTTCGGCGTGGGGCGACACATAGCTGTAGGTGAAGTCGCTCATCCGCGCTTCCCAGGCGATGGCCGACAGGCTCTCGACCAGGCCGCGATAGTGATATTCGCTGCTGCGCAGTTCCTGTTCGAGGTCGATACGTCGGGCGATTTCCGAGCTCAGGCGGCGGTTGATGCGGATCACCACAGCGAGGATCGTCACCAACAGCAACAGCCCTGGCAATCCGTAGACCAGCAGATCCGACCAGAATGTCCGGTGATCAAGGACGTTGCCGACCCAGTGCTCCTGAATGCTGCTGATTTCATCAGGACTCATATCAGCGAGCACTTTGTCGAGAATCCCCACCAGTATCTTGTTGTCGCGGGGGACGGCCATTGCCAGTTGGTAGCGATACGGGGTTTCGCCGCTGACGTACAGACCGTCGAGCTTGAGCTGGCGCAGGCTCCAGACACTGGAGGCGAGGTCGCCGACCACAGCGTCCACCTCGTCGGTCGCCAGCGCCTGCAACGCTGAACTGACATTGGGCATGGCGACCAGATTCAGATCGGGGTGGTGGGTGCGCAGCAGTTCGTGGGGAGCATAGTTTTCCACCACGGCGATTTTCAAACCGTACAGGTCGTCAAGTTTGCGCGGTTGTGCACCGCCGATGTGCGCGAGGATCACGATCGGGAAATCAAGATAGGGGCGAGTGAACGACAGATAGGTCTGGCGCTCCGGGGTAGACATGATCCCGGGTAGAAGGTCGATCTTGCCCGATTTGACCTGTTCCAGTACCACCGTCCAGCTCACTGGTTCAATCGGCGTCAACTTGATTGCCAGGCGTTGGCGAATCACGTCGATATAGTCCGCCGCCAGGCCCTGGTAGCGGTTCTGATCGTCGCGAAACTCAAAGGGCGGCCACGACGCATCGACACCCAGGCGCAAGTCCGGGTGAGCCGCCAGCCAGCTACGTTCTTCATCGGTCAGAGTCAGCGCGTCAGCCGTTGCGGTCCAGATCATCAGTGACAGCAAAAAAAGCACGGACGCCAATCTGGGCATAACGCTCTCGTTATGGCTCGGGGATGATTGTTTCGAGTGTAGACGGGGTATGCGGGGGAGGGGCGTTGCGGGGGATTTAATCTGCCATATAAACAAAACCCCCGGCCTGGGCCGGGGGTTCTGGTATCACTCGTCGAGGAAGGAGCGCAGATGCTCGCTTCGCGTCGGGTGGCGCAGCTTGCGCAGCGCCTTGGCTTCGATCTGACGGATACGCTCACGCGTTACGTCAAACTGTTTGCCCACTTCTTCGAGTGTGTGGTCGGTGTTCATGTCGATACCGAAGCGCATGCGCAGTACTTTGGCTTCACGGGCAGTGAGGCCGGACAGCACTTCGCGAGTCGCTTCTTTCAGGCTCTCAACAGTGGCGACATCGATTGGCGACTGCATGGTCGAGTCTTCGATGAAGTCACCCAGATGGGAGTCTTCGTCATCACCGATCGGCGTTTCCATGGAGATCGGCTCTTTAGCGATCTTCAATACCTTGCGGATTTTATCCTCAGGCATTTCCATGCGTTCGCCCAGCTCTTCCGGGGTCGGTTCGCGACCCATTTCCTGCAACATCTGCCGGGAAATGCGGTTGAGCTTGTTGATCGTCTCGATCATGTGCACCGGAATACGGATGGTGCGGGCCTGGTCGGCGATCGAGCGAGTGATCGCCTGACGGATCCACCAGGTGGCATAAGTCGAGAACTTGTAACCACGACGGTATTCGAACTTGTCTACCGCTTTCATCAGACCGATGTTGCCTTCCTGGATCAGATCGAGGAATTGCAGGCCGCGGTTGGTGTACTTCTTGGCGATCGAGATCACCAGACGCAGGTTGGCTTCAACCATCTCTTTCTTCGCGCGGCGGGCTTTGGCCTCACCGATCGACATGCGACGGTTGATGTCCTTGATTTCTGCGATGGTCAGACCGGTTTCGGTTTCCAGCGCGATCAGTTTCTGCTGGCAACGAATGATGTCCGGCTGAACGCGACCGATGGCTTCGGCGTACTTGCTCTTGCCTTTGGCCAGGGCGTCGGACCAGCTTTCGTCGACTTCGTTGCTCGGGAACTGACGCAGGAAATCGGCGCGTGGCATACGTGCATCACGTACACACAGTTGCATGATCGCACGCTCTTGCTGACGCAGACGATCCAGGGCACCGCGAACACGCTCGACCAGGCCTTCGAATTGCTTCGGTACCAGTTTGATCGGCATGAACAGCTCGGCCAGTGCCAGCAACTCGGCAATCGCTGCCTTGTTGTTGCGACCGTGCTTTTTCAGGGCCTTGCGAGTGACTTCCATCTGATCAGCCACGGCGCCAAAGCGCTGGGCAGCGATGACCGGATCCGGACCGCTTTCGGCTTCTTCTTCGTCATCGGAAGATTCGGCTTCATCGTCGTCGGTTTCGTCGTCGGCTTTCGCCACTTTCGCTTCGACAGGCGGCGGCACCTCGGCAGGCGGCGCAATGCCGTCGTCCGGGTCGATATAACCGCTCAGGACGTCGGACAGGCGACCACCTTCGGTGGTGACGCGGGTGTACTCGGAGAGAATGTGGTCAACCGTGCCAGGGAAGTGCGCGATTGCGCTCATCACTTCACGGATGCCCTCTTCGATACGCTTGGCGATTTCGATTTCGCCTTCACGAGTCAGAAGCTCGACCGTACCCATTTCACGCATGTACATGCGCACTGGGTCAGTGGTGCGACCGATATCGGTCTCCACCGCTGCCAACGCAGCGGCTGCTTCTTCCGCAGCGGCCTCGTCGGTATCGGCGTCGGCCAACATAAGGGCGTCCGCATCCGGAGCACTCTCGTGTACGGGGATCCCCATGTCATTAATCATGCGGATGATGTCTTCCACCTGCTCTGGATCTGAAATATCCTCGGGCAGGTGGTCGTTGACCTCGGCGTAAGTCAGATACTTCTGCTCACGACCCAGTTTGATCAACTCAATAATACGAGACTGCTGTTGCGCTTTTCCGGACATAACACCCTATCCACTGAAGGTCTTGGCGGGCAAAAAACAAGCCGAGGATTATACCTGAGCTATGACCTCACGCGCCAGTTGAGGTCGGGTTTGATGCGGAAACATTGCGACTTAGTAGGTCGCGCAGTTGATTTTTCTCTTCGATACTCAGTTCGCTTTGACGCGCTTTCCTGAGCAACTGTTCCAGATTTCGCTCGCGTTGGCGGGCTGACAAGCTAGTAATGGTGTCGAAAAACTGTTGTTCAAGGTTATCTCCGTCAATCAGCCACTCCTTTTCTGCCAGTGCCTTGAGCAAACGACCCTGCTCAGTGCCGTGCCATCGCGCGATCAACTGAAATGAGTTTAGCTTGGGATTCTTCTGTACGGCTTCGAGCAGCGCCACAAGTAACTGGGCGTTGGTCTGATTCTCGTCCGCAATGTGCCCGGCATCTTCGACGCGCTCGGCCAGTTGCGGGTGATGGAGCAGGGTGCGCAGGGCAGTCAGGGTAGGCGATTCGACGCCGATAGGCGTGCGCGGGCGCTGTTGTTCGCGATCACCGCCACGTTTGCCGTTCTTGTCCCAGGGTTTCTTGTCCCATTTCTTGCCGCCAGCGCCAGGTTTCTTTGGCGTCCACTCCTGCTGCGGCACATACATGTCCTGTGCCTGCGGCTGATGGTAGTCGCTGTAGTCCGGCATTGCGTCGTAATCGATGCCCGGATCGTAGGCGGGTGGCGCTTCCTGCGGCGCACTTTGTGCGAGCTGGCTGACGGTTTCACTGCTCAGACCAGTAATTTCGGTCAGGCGCTGACGCATCAGGATGCGCAGGTTGGCGCCCGGCACTTTGTCGATCAGTGGCGCAGCGAGGGTCGCCATATGGGCTTTACCTTCGAGCGAGCGCGGATCGGCTTCTTCGGTCAGTTGCTGGAAAAAATAGTCCGCCAGCGGCTGAGCGTGCTGATTGATTCGTGCCTTGAAGGCGTCAGTGCCTTCGGCGCGAACCAATGTGTCCGGGTCTTCGCCTTCGGGCAGAAACAAAAAGCGCGCCCGGCGACCGTCCTGCAGGCTTGAAAGCGTTGCTTCAAGGGCACGCCACGCAGCATTGCGACCAGCCTGGTCGCCGTCGAAGCAGAACAAAACGTTCGGTACCACGCGGAACAGGCGTTTCAAGTGTTCTTCGCTGGTCGCGGTGCCCAGCGTCGCGACGGCATTCTTCAGGCCTTGCTGGGCGAGGGCAATGACGTCCATATAGCCCTCGACGACGATGATTTCGTCGAGGTTGCGGTTGTTCTTGCGCGCTTCATAAAGGCCGTAGAGTTCCTGGCCTTTATGGAACACCGGGGTTTCCGGTGAGTTCAGGTACTTGGGCTTGTCATCGCCGAGCACGCGACCACCGAAAGCGATGATACGTCCACGGGTGTCGCGGATCGGGAACATCACGCGATCGCGGAAGCGGTCATAGCGTTTGCCGGTTTCGGCGTTCTCGATCAGCAGGCCGGCGTCGATCATGGCTTTCTGCTGAAGCGTGTCGCTGCTCAAGTGTTTGAACAGATTGTCCCAGCCCGGCGGTGCGAAGCCGAGACCGAAATCCCGCGCAATCTCGCCCGTCAGGCCGCGGCCCTTGAGGTAATCCACCGCAGCTTTGCGCGATGGATGGCTCTTGAGGGCTTGCCGGTAAAAATCGGCGGCAGCAGTGAGTAGCGGATACAGCGGCGAATCGGTCGGCTGGCGCGGTTTGTGCGGACGGCCGCTTTCTTCGCGAGGGATTTCCATGCCGGCGGCTTTCGCCAGATCTTCGACGGCCTGGGGGAAGTCCAGGTTGTCGTGGTCCATGAGAAAACCGAGGGCGTTACCGCCGGCGCCGCAGCCGAAGCAATAATAAAACTGCTTGTCGGGGCTGACGCTGAAGGACGGGGTTTTCTCTTTGTGAAACGGGCAACAGGCGGTGTAGTTCTTGCCGGCCTTCTTCAATTGCACGCGCGAACTGACCACATCGACGATGTCGGTGCGGTTCAGCAGGTCGTCAATGAAGCTCTGGGGAATCAGCCCGGCCATGGCGTTCTCGTCGTCTGCGCTGCAATAAGTCCGATGCGTAAGGCTGCCGGACGCGGGTCATTGTTTGAAGCGCGCAAAATATGCGGCTCGACCGGTGTCGTCTGCGTAATCGCTGTCGGGAAGTGTATCTGCCGAAAATCCACTGACGTTAGTACTCATCAGCCTTCGACTATTTGAAAGTGTTGCGCTGAATCCGCTGACGGCCGGTTAGGGGCCTCGGATAGCTCAATAAAGCGGGCACGCATGCAGGTGCTTTGGGCTGATCGTCGTAAGAGGAATCAGTGGGTGTGCTCGTCAGTAGCCTTGAAAGGCTCGTCAGAAAAGACGTGCACCGCTGGCAAAAGAGCCAGGTCTGACGTGTGAAGCAGATTCGTCTAGGTCGCGTGTGCGGCTTCGACGTTGAAGCATCAAGCGTTTTACGCAAATGCCATTAGCCCGGCTGAGAGCCGGGCTTAGGCAAAGAAGCTTGCAACGAACGTCTGTGTATTAGTACAGACGAACGGCGCGGCGCTGTTCGCGCTGAACTTTCTTGGCGTGACGCTTAACAGCGGCTGCTGCTTTGCGCTTACGCTCAGAAGTTGGCTTCTCGTAAAATTCGCGGCTACGAACTTCAGCCAGTACACCGGCTTTTTCGCAGGAGCGCTTGAAACGACGCAGAGCTACGTCGAAGGGTTCGTTCTCTTTAACTTTGACGGCTGGCATCCAGAGCTACCTTCATTCATTACCGGGGTCAACATCCTCGCGGCAAAAGAGCACTTGAAGACGTCGGTTTTTAAGGGTTGCGGATGTTAACCCCTCATCGCTCGGAATGCAAAGCCTCTGATCGAAAACCGCTGGTCGGGGCATCACGCGGCGACTATTATGCGCGCCTTCGAATTCAGCCTAAACAAGGCGCAAACCCATGCTAGTACTGGGATTAGAAACCTCCTGCGACGAAACCGGCGTCGCATTATATGACAGTGAACGTGGCCTGTTGGCTGACGCGCTGTTCAGCCAGATCGACCTGCACCGCGCTTATGGCGGGGTGGTGCCGGAGCTGGCCTCGCGTGACCACGTCAAACGCATGCTGCCCTTGATTCGTCAGGTGTTGGCCGAGGCGGACTGCGTGCCGACCGAGATCGATGCGATCGCCTATACCGCGGGTCCTGGCCTGGTTGGCGCGTTGCTGGTCGGTGCTTCCTGCGCTCAAGCGCTGGCGTTTGCCTGGGGCATTCCGGCGCTTGGCGTGCACCACATGGAAGGGCATTTGCTCGCGCCAATGCTGGAGCCAAAACCGCCGGAATTCCCGTTCGTCGCTTTGTTGGTTTCCGGCGGCCATACGCAGCTGGTTCAGGTCGATGGCATCGGTCAATACAGCCTGCTCGGCGAGACGCTCGATGATGCCGCCGGCGAAGCGTTCGATAAAACCGCGAAGATGATGGGCCTCAATTATCCGGGCGGCCCGGAAATCGCCAAACTGGCAGAGAAGGGTGTCGCAGGACGTTTTACCTTCCCGCGTCCGATGTGTGATCGCCCGGGCCTGCAATTCAGCTTCAGTGGGCTGAAAACCTCTGCTCTCAACGCCTGGCAGCAGTGTGTCAGCGCCGGGGACGAAAACGAGCAAGCCCGTTGCGACATCGCGCTGGCGTTCCAGCAGGCCGTGGTGGAGACTTTGACCATCAAGTGCAAGCGTGCCCTGAAACAGGCGGGCATGAAGCGTCTGGTGATCGCTGGCGGCGTCAGTGCCAATAAGGCCCTGCGGGTTTCGCTGGAGAAAATGCTCGGCGACATGAAGGGCGATGTGTTTTACGCCCGTCCCGAGTTCTGCACCGACAACGGCGCGATGATCGCGTTTGCCGGTTGTCAGCGTTTGCAGGCCGGTCAGCAGGAAAGTCTGGCGATCAGTGTGCAGGCACGCTGGCCAATGGAGCAGTTGTCGGCGTTGCGATGAGCAGCGCTCATGTGCGCTATTTAAAAATGCCGTTCGCGCCCGGCAAACAGGTCGCGTAGATTGCCGCGGTGGCGCCAGACGATCAGTAAGGTCAGTGCGCTCATCGGCAACAGCGCTTCCGGTTCCTGCCAGGCTAACAGTGGCAAGGTCAGCGGTGTGGCAATCAGCGCCGCCAGCGAGCTGGTGCGGGTCAGGTAGAACGTCAGTAGCCACGCGCAGATTGCTAGCAGCGCGGCGGGCGGGTACAGGCCCAGCAGCATGCCGGCAGCGGTGGCGACACCTTTGCCGCCACGGAAGCGGAAGTACAGCGGGAACAGGTGACCGATCACGGCGCACACGCCGATCCACGCCTGATCTTGTAGCGAAAGACCGACAGCCGAGGCAATCAGCACCGGCACCAGGCCTTTGCACAGATCACCCAGCAAGGTCAGGATCGCCAGTTTGCGACCGGCCAGGCGCAGCATGTTGGTAGCACCGGCATTGCCCGAGCCACTCATTCGCGGGTCCGGATTTCCGGTCAGGCGGCTGAGCAAAATGGCGAAGGACAGCGAGCCGAGCAGGTAGGCGAAAGTCGCCAGTAACCAAAACATGCTAACTATTCCGGGCGAGGACGCCCTGATTCTAACGGCGCATTGCGCCCTTGTCGTGCAGTGGAGAGAAGTGCTTGGACAGAGTGTTTATCGAGGGCCTGGAAGTCGACACCGTGATTGGTGCCTACGACTGGGAGCGCGGCATCCGACAGTGCTTGCGACTTGATCTGAGCTTCGCCTGGGACAATCGCCCGGCCGCCGCCGGTGACGACCTGACCCTGGCGCTCGATTACGCCAGCGTGTCCACGCGGATTCAGGCTTTTGCCGAGCAGGCGCAGTTTCAGTTGGTAGAGACCTTTGCCGAGCGTCTGGTCGAAGTGCTTATGAGCGAATTCAACATCACGTGGGTGCGTCTGAAGCTGACCAAGCCTGGCGCCGTTCCCGCTGCGAAGGGTGGCGTGGGTGTGGAGATCGAGCGCGGATGTCCCTGACTCAGGTCTACTTAGGGCTCGGTAGCAATATCGAGCGCGAAATCCATTTGCGCGCCGGACTCGACGCATTGGCGACGTTTCTGGTGGATATCCGCTGTTCGGCGGTGTTCGAGAGCGCGCCTGTGGGGATCAAGAGCGGGCCGTTCTTCAACTTTGTGGTGTCGGCGTTTACCGATCTGCCGTTGATGGAACTGGATCGACGCTTGAAATTCATCGAGGCGGATAACGGTCGCTACGCGCCTGATCGCAAGGGCTTGCCGCTGGATATCGACGTGCTGCTGTATGGCGAGCTGGCGGGGAATTTCGACGGGCTGGTTTTGCCACGTGCCGAGATTCTGAAAAATGCTTTTGTGCTGTGGCCGCTGTCACTGATTGCGCCGGATCGCGTGCATCCGGGTGTGGGAAAAAGCTTCGCGACATTGTGGGCTGAGGCGCAGATTGATCAGGTGCTGGCGCCGGTTGCGTTCGAATGGCGTGGCGCGCAGCTGACCCCGCAGAATCTTTAAAAGCAAAAGATCGCAGCCTGCGGCAGCTCCTACAGAGAAACGCATGTTCCCGTGTAGGAGCTGCCGCAGGCTGCGATCTTTTGATCTTGCTTTAGTTGTTTTCCTTGTAAGCCTTCAACTCTTTCAGGCGCTCACGCTTCAGCGCTTCTCCCAACTCAGGGCCCTTGAATCCCTTCTCCAGCAACGGCTTCACCGCGACTTCCCGCGCAACCTTGGCAGCTCCACGCAAATAATCCGCCTGTGGATAACTTCTCTGCTCCAGCCCTTTGCGCCCTCGAGCATCCATTTCGCATGCGGCGATAAACTCCTCAAACCGCTGCGGTCGCCTATACACGTCAAAACTCTGCAGCAGCTCCAGCAATGTCGATGCCTTCAGCTCCAGCGCCCGGTGGCCATGGGTGTGGTACTGGCCGACCAGTAGCGCCAGCTCCTGACAATCCTTCGGTGCCTTAAAGCGTTCGTTGACCGCTTTGATCGGCTTCAACCCCGTGTGCTCATGGGCGATGTGTCGCGGCCACTCTTCTTCCGGGGTCAGACCTTTGCCGAGATCATGCAGCAGGCAAGCCCAGCGCACGGTCAGCGGTTGTTTATGCAGCGCTGATTGCTCCAACACGCTGAGCATGTGCAGGCCGGTGTCGATTTCCGGATGATGGGCTTCCGGTTGTGGCACTCCAAAAAGCGCGTCGACTTCCGGAATCAGCACCTTCAGTGCGCCGCAGTCGCGCAGCACTTGAATGAACACCTGCGGCTGATCTTCCATCAGTGCCCGGGAGATTTCCTTCCAGCTGCGTTCGGCAGTCAGTGCTTCCAGTTCGCCGGAGTCGCTGAGCTGACGCATCAGTTCGAGCGTCTCTGGCGCGACGGTGAAACCAAGCCCGGCATAACGCGCAGCGAAGCGGGCAACGCGCAATACACGAAGGGGATCCTCGGCGAACGCCGGAGAAACGTGGCGCAGGATCCGGGCTTCCAGATCGCGCTGACCCTGGTATGGATCAGTCAGATTTTGCTGATCGTCCTCGGCCATGGCGTTGATGGTCAGGTCGCGGCGGATCAGGTCTTCTTCAAGCGTGACTTCGGGGCTGGCGTGAAAGGTGAAGCCACCGTAACCGCGCCCGCTTTTGCGCTCGGTGCGGGCGAGGGCATATTCCTCGCCGCTTTTTGGGTGAAGAAACACCGGGAAATCCGCACCGACCGGGCGATAACCCTGGGCGAGCATTTCCTCTGTGGTGGCGCCGACCACGACCCAATCGATGTCCGTGACCGGTTTGCCCAGCAAGCGATCACGTACGGCACCGCCAACCTTGAAAATCTGCATAAAAAACCTCCGTTAGCCCGACAGGATAACCCTTGCGCCGGACTTTCGGAGGCCAGAACCGTTTCAAAGATGAATGACGGCCAGATCCAGTCGACCGTAATCCCCTTCGCTGTGTTCGCTGCGTGGCGGAACGTGGTGGGTTTTCATGATCTGGTCGCCTTGCAGGGTTTCCAGGTGGATATCGAAGCCCCACAGGCGATGCAGATGTTTAAGCACTTCGTCAGTGGAGTCTCCCAGCGGTTTGCGGTCGTGCTGTTGGTGACGCAAGGTCAGTGAGCGGTCGCCGCGCCGATCGATGCTGTAGATCTGCACATTCGGTTCACGATTGCCGAGGTTGTATTGCGCGGCCAGGGTTTCGCGGATGATCCGGTAGCCGGGTTCGTCATGAATCGCAGGCACCAGCAAGTCGTCCTTCTGATCGTCATCCATGATGCTGAACAGTTTCAGGTCACGGATCACCTTCGGTGACAGATACTGCAGGATGAAACTCTCATCCTTGAAGCTGCTCATGGCGAACTTGATGGTCGACAGCCAGTCAGTCCCGGCAATTTCCGGGAACCAGCGACGATCCTCTTCGGTAGGCTCCTCACACATGCGCCGAATGTCGCGATACATCGCAAAGCCCAGCGCGTAAGGGTTGATGCCGTTGTAGTAGGGGCTGTCGAAACCTGGCTGAAACACCACGCTGGTGTGCGAGGTGAGGAACTCCATCATGAAGCCTTCGGTGACGAGGCCTTCGTCGTACAGGTCGTTCATCAGCGTGTAGTGCCAGAACGTCGCCCAGCCTTCGTTCATCACCTGGGTCTGGCGTTGTGGATAGAAGTACTGGGCGATCTTGCGCACGATCCGCACGATCTCGCGCTGCCATGGCTCAAGCAACGGCGCGTGTTTCTCGATGAAGTACAGGATGTTTTCCTGCGGCTCGGCCGGGAAGCGAGCGTTGTCCTTGTCGCTGTACTTGTCCGCCCCTTTGGGAATGGTGCGCCACAGATCGTTGATCTGCTTTTGCAGGTGCTCTTCGCGATCTTTCTGCCGGCGCCGCTCCTCTTCGGCGGAAATCGGGTACGGCCGTTTGTAACGGTCGACGCCGTAGTTCATCAGGGCATGGCAGGAGTCGAGCAAGTCCTCCACGGCATCGATGCCGTGGCGCTCCTCGCACTGCATGATGTACTGCTTGGCAAACACCAGGTAATCGATAATCGAACTGGCATCGGTCCAGGTGCGGAACAGGTAGTTGCCCTTGAAGAAACTGTTGTGGCCATAGCATGCGTGAGCCACCACCAGCGCCTGCATGCAGATGGTGTTTTCTTCCATCAGATAGGCAATGCACGGATCGGAGTTGATAACGATTTCGTAGGCCAGGCCCATTTGCCCGCGACTGTAGGATTTCTCGGTGCTGAGGAAGTGTTTGCCGTAAGACCAGTGGTGATAACCCAGCGGCATGCCCACCGAGGCGTACGCGTCCATCATCTGCTCGGCGGTGATCACTTCGATCTGGTTGGGATAAGTATCCAGCGCATAGCGGGCCGCGATCCGGGCGATTTCGCGGTCGTAGGTCTGAATCAGCTCGAACGTCCATTCAGAGCCGGTGGAAATGGGTTGGCGCTTCTGCTCTTTGGCGGTCATGTCACTAACCTGCGCTGGAAGAGTTCACGGAAGACCGGATAGATATCTCCGGCCGAGACCAGTTGCTGCTGGGCAAAAGTGTCAGAAAAGGCTTCGGCAATGCGTTCGTACTCGTACCACAAGGCCTGATGTTCGCGCGGGGTGATCTCCACGTAAGTGTAGTACTGCACAAACGGCATGATCTGGTTGATCAGGATGTCGCGGCAGATTGGCGAGTCGTCGTTCCAGTTGTCACCGTCGGAAGCCTGCGCCGCGTAGATGTTCCACTCGTTGCTGGGATAGCGCTCGGCCATGATCTCCTGCATCAGTTTCAGGGCGCTGGAAACGATGGTGCCGCCGGTTTCCCGCGAATAGAAAAACTCCTCTTCGTCGACTTCGCGAGCGCTGGTGTGATGGCGGATGAACACCACGTCGATCTTGTCGTAGTTGCGTTTCAGGAACAGGTACAAAAGGATGAAAAAACGCTTGGCGATGTCCTTGGTCGCCTGGGTCATGGAGCCGGAAACGTCCATCAGGCAGAACATCACGGCTTTCGAGCTGGGGTTCGGTTGCTTGATCAGCAGGTTGTATTTCAGGTCGAAGGTGTCGAGGAACGGTACGCGATGAATACGCGCGCTGAGTTTCTCGATTTCTGCTTCGAGTTCCTGAATATCGCCGAAGTTGTCCGGCTCTTCGCGTCTCAGGCGCTCAAGTTCTTCTTTGGCTTCGCGAAGTTTCGCCCGGCTGCTGCCGGACAAGGCAATGCGCCGTGCATGGGCCGAACGCAGGGTGCGGATGATGTTGATGCGTGATGGGTTGCCTTCGTTGCTGATCCCGGCGCGCACGGTTTTAAAGGTGTCGGTACCGCTGAGGTTACGCTTGACCAGATTGGGCAGCTCGAGATCTTCGAACATGAACTCGAGAAACTCTTCCTGCGTAATCTGGAAGACGAACTCGTCCATGCCCTCGCCGGAATTGCCGGCCTTGCCCGGTCCGCGTCCGCCGCCACCTCCCGGTGGGCGGGCAATATGCTCGCCGGCGGTAAACTCCTTGTTGCCGGGATGAACCACGGTCTGCTTGCCGCCGCGGCCATGGTGAAGCACCGGTTCGTCGATGTCGCGACCGGGAATACTGATCTGTTCGCCGTGTTCCATATCGGTAATGGAACGCCGGCTGACCGCCTCTTCGACAGCCTTTTTGATGTGATCACGGTAACGCCGCAGGAAGCGCTGGCGGTTCACCGTGCTCTTGTTCTTGCCATTCAGACGTCGGTCGATCACATAACTCATAGGAAGCCCTCCGGGCAGCTTCAAGTTGTGAGCTTCAAGCTGCAAGTAAAAGCAGGTTCCCGGGCATCTCTGGGTTACGCGCTTTGTTCTTGCAGCTTGTAGCTAGAAGCTTGCAGCTGCTTCACTGCGACTTCCGTACCCGTAGGTACCATTCGGAAAGAAGCCGTACCTGTTTGTCGGTGTAGCCGCGTTCGACCATTCGAGTGACGAAGTCGTTGTGCTTTTGCTGATCCTCCTTGCTGGCCTTGGCGTTGAAGCTGATGACCGGCAGCAGATCCTCGGTGTTCGAGAACATTTTCTTCTCGATGACCACCCGCAGTTTTTCGTAGCTGAGCCAGGTCGGGTTCTTGCCGTTGTTGTTGGCCCGCGCGCGCAGGACGAAGTTGACGATTTCGTTACGGAAATCCTTCGGATTGCTGATGCCGGCCGGCTTCTCGATTTTCTCCAGTTCTTCGTTCAGCGCCACGCGGTTGAGAATCTCGCCGGTTTCCGGGTCGCGGTACTCCTGATCCTGAATCCAGAAGTCGGCGTACAGCACGTAGCGGTCGAAGATGTTCTGGCCGTACTCGCTATAAGACTCGAGGTACGCGGTCTGGATCTCCTTGCCGATGAATTCGATATAACGCGGTGCCAGGTACTCTTTCAGGTAGCGCAGGTAGCGCTCGCGGGTTTCGGCCTGGAATTGTTCCTGTTCGATCTGCTGTTCCAGCACATAGAGCAGGTGCACCGGGTTGGCAGCGATTTCATGCGGATCGAAGTTGAATACCTTGGAGAGGATCTTGAACGCAAAGCGGGTCGACAGACCGTTCATGCCTTCGTCCACCCCGGCCGAGTCGCGGTATTCCTGAATCGACTTGGCCTTCGGATCGGTGTCCTTGAGGTTTTCGCCGTCGTAGACGCGCATCTTCGAGTAGATGTTGGAGTTTTCCGGCTCCTTGAGGCGTGAGAGGACAGTGAACTGGGCCAGCATCTTCAAGGTGTCGGGCGCGCAATGCGCCTTGGCCAGAGAGCTGTTGAACAGCAGTTTGTCGTAGATCTTCACTTCATCGCTGACGCGCAGGCAATACGGCACTTTGACGATGTAGATCCGGTCGATGAACGCCTCGTTGTTCTTGTTGTTGCGGAAGGTGTGCCATTCCGATTCGTTGGAGTGGGCGAGCAGGATCCCGGTGAACGGAATCGCACCGAGACCTTCGGTACTGTTGTAGTTGCCTTCCTGAGTCGCGGTCAGCAATGGGTGCAGCACCTTGATCGGTGCCTTGAACATTTCGACGAATTCCATCAGGCCCTGGTTGGCCCGGCACAGCGCACCGGAGTAGCTATAAGCGTCGGCGTCGTTCTGTGGGTATTCCTCAAGTTTGCGGATGTCGACTTTACCGACCAGCGCGGAGATGTCCTGGTTGTTCTCGTCGCCCGGTTCGGTTTTGGCCACGGCGATCTGATTGAGAATCGACGGGTACAGTTTGACCACGCGGAACTGGCTGATGTCGCCGCCGAATTCGGCCAGACGTTTGGTCGCCCATGGCGACATGATGGTGTTCAGGTAGCGCCGTGGAATACCGAAGTCTTCTTCGAGGATCGCGCCATCTTCGGTGGCGTTGAACAGACCCAGAGGCGATTCGAATACAGGCGAGCCCTTGATCGCGTAGAAGGGCACTTTTTCGATCAGTTGTTTCAGCTTCTCGGCCAGCGACGATTTACCGCCACCGACGGGGCCGAGCAGATAGAGGATTTGTTTCTTCTCTTCCAGGCCTTGGGCGGCATGGCGGAAATACGAGACGATCTGGTCGATGCATTCTTCCATCCCGTGGAAGTCTTCAAAGGCCGGATAGCGACGGATCACCTTGTTGGAAAAGATGCGGGACAGCCTCGAATTGGTCGAGGTGTCGAGCAGCTCCGGCTCACCGATGGCCAGTAATAGACGCTCGGCGGCGGAAACATAAGCGCTGCGGTCCTTCTTGCACAGCTCCAGGTACTCTTGCAGCGAGAGTTCTTCCTGGCGTGTGGACTCGAAGCGTTGTTGGAAGTGGCTAAAGATACTCATGACGTCACCTCGCTCGATACGTGGAGCCGACGCCGGATCACTCAGTCGATGCTGGCAAGCAGCCGCAGTAGCAGCTGATTGTTTACCCCCCAGAACACTTCCACGATCGACAATCGTGAAAGTCACTCCCGATGACCCGTGCGCCGGTGTACCGGCTCTCCCCTGTTTTGGATGGCCTGGGCTTAAGGATAGTTGGGAATTCGGGAGGTAAAGGCGAGATACGTAATTAGTTGTGGCAAGACCGTTCGTCTGCCCGCGCAGGCCCGCGGCAGCCGGGGCCTGCGCGTGACAAAAAAATTATTCGGCGATGCCTTGCGCGGTTTCCGCAGGATAAATCGTACGCCACAGCTCGAAGCCGCCGTCCATGCTGTAGACGTCGGAAAAGCCTTGGCTGATCAGGTAGGCCGCAGCGCCCTGGCTGGAATTGCCGTGGTAGCAGACGACCACGGTCGGTGCATCGAGGTCAGCGCCTTGAATGAAGGCGTGCAGCGAATGATTGTCCAGATGCTTCGAGCCGCTGATATGCAGGGCGGCAAAAGTCGCCGGGTCGCGCACGTCGACGACGACAGCACCTTGTTCACGCAGGGCCTGGGCCTGTTCCGGGGGGATTCGTTTGAATTCGCTCATGGCGGGTTCCTGTTGCTCGGCTGAAAGCGCAGTCTAACGCGGTGCGCTGACTGGCGAAGTTTCGGGGATAAGTGGTGCGACGTTCGGGGCCAGGCCGCCGTGTTCATCGCATTTGCACGACAGGCGTTCACCGCTGTCGACATTCATCAGGGTCAGGCTGCCGCCCCAGACACAACCGGTGTCCAGCGCCGAGATGCCCGGCTCCTGGATATTGCCTTCGAGTGCCGCCCAATGGCCGAAAATGATCCGCAGGCCTTTGGTCTTGCGATCCTTGTGCTGGAACCACGGTTTGTAGCCGGGCGGGGCGGTGTCGAGGCCTTCCTTGCTCTTGAGGTCGAGCTTGCCTTCTGCGGTGCAGAAGCGCATGCGCGTGAAGTAGTTGGTGATGACGCGCAGGCGGGTCACGCCTTTGAGGTCGTTGTCCCATTTCGCCGGATCGTTGCCGTACATGCCGTCGAGGTAGGCGGGGAACAGGTTGTCGTCACGCAGCGCGGTTTCGACTTCTCCAGCGCACTTCAGCGCGCGGCTCAGCGACCATTGTGGCGGAATGCCGGCGTGGACCATGGCGACATTACGCTGCTCGTCGTAGTGCATGAGCTTTTGCTGTCGCACCCATTCAAGCAATTCAGCGCAGTCCGGCGCTTCGAGAATCTCGCGCAGGGTGTCGGACTTCTTTAAGCGCTCAATGTTTTTAGCCGCAGCCAGCAGGTGCAGATCGTGGTTGCCCAGCACGCAGACCAGCGATTCACGCATGCCATACAAAAAGCGCAGGGTTTCCAGTGATTGCGGGCCACGGTTGACCAGGTCACCGACCAGCCACAGTCGATCAAGCTTTGGGTCGAACGCCACTTGCTTGAGCAGGCATTTCAGCGGTTCAAGGCAGCCCTGCAGGTCGCCGACGGCATATGTCGCCATCAGTGCAAAGATCCGGGCACGGCGAGACGGAACGGCTTGATGATGGCGTCGAAATGTTTGCCATCGTCGGCGACCATTTCGTAGGTGCCCTGCATGGTGCCGACTTTGGTGGTCATTACCGTGCCGCTGCTGTAGGTGTGGCTTTGGCCGGCATCGATCAACGGTTGCTGACCCACCACGCCGGCGCCACGCACTTCTTCGACATGGCCATCGCCATCGGTGATCACCCAGTGCCGCGACAGCAGCTTGGCCGGGATCGCGCCATTGTTCTGCACGGTGATGGTGTAGGCGAAGGCGAAGCGGTCGTGCTCGGGTTGCGATTGGTCTGCCAGATAGCGGGTGACGACGCTGACATCGACCTGGTAACGGGAATCGGACATGCAAGAGGCCTTAAACGAAGCGGAACGCGGGGCGTAGCTGATGGGGAATCAGTCTAGGCAAGTATCGGGCAGTAAACCAGAGTGGCGTCCTGCCCGATAGCGTTCATCGTTTATCAGTCGGCGGCGGGGGAGGCCGGGACTTGTACTGCGAGCTGGTCGGCCAGGCGTACGAATGCGGCCAGATCCAGTTGCTCCGGACGCAGACTGCCATCGACGCCGGCGGCCTCGATCTCGGCATTGCTGAGCAATTGCTTGAGGGTGTTGCGCAAAGTCTTGCGGCGTTGGTTGAAGGCTTCGCGCACAACGCGCTCCAGCAGCTTGTGATCCTTGGCCGGGTGCGGCAGCACGGCGTGCGGCACCAGACGAACGATCGCCGAATCGACCTTCGGCGGCGGGTTGAACGCGCCCGGGCCAACGTTGAACAGGTGCTCTACGCGGCAGTGGTACTGAACCATGATCGACAGACGACCCCAGTCACCGCCGCCAGGGCCTGCGGCCAGACGCTCGACCACTTCTTTCTGCAGCATGAAGTGCATGTCGCGAATGATGCTGGCGTTGTTCAGCAGATGAAAAATCAGTGGTGTCGAAATGTTGTACGGCAGGTTGCCGACCACACGCAGACTATTCGGCGCGGCGTTCAGGCTGTTGAAGTCGAACTTCAGTGCATCGCCCTGATGCAGGTTGAAATTGCTCTTGCCGGCAAACTGCTGGTTGAGGATCGGGATCAGATCCTTGTCCAACTCCACCACGTCCAGTTGTGCGCCGGATGACAGCAGGCCGGCGGTCAGTGCACCCTGGCCCGGGCCGATTTCCAGCAGGCGGTCTTCAGACTTGGCGCTGATGGAGCGCAGGATGCGGTCGATAACCCCGGCATCGTGCAGGAAGTTCTGGCCAAAGCGTTTGCGCGCCTTGTGTTGGTATTGCTCGGTCATAAACGGGTCTCGGCCATCTGGTAGGCGGTTTCCAGAGCGACTTGCAGGCTGCCGGTGTCGATCTTGCCGCTGCCGGCCAGATCCAGGGCAGTGCCATGATCGACCGATGTGCGGATGATCGGCAAACCCAGGGTCACGTTGACGGCAGCGCCGAAGCCTTTGTACTTGAGCACAGGCAAGCCCTGGTCGTGGTACATCGCCAGCACTGCGTCGCAGTGCTCCAGATATTTGGGGGTAAACAGAGTGTCGGCAGGCAGCGGGCCACGAAGGTCCATGCCCTCGCCGCGCAGGCGCTCTAATGTCGGTTCAATGATGTCGATTTCTTCATGGCCCAAATGGCCGCCTTCACCGGCGTGCGGGTTGAGTCCGCAGACCAGGATGCGTGGCTGGGCAATGCCGAATTTGTTTTGCAGGTCGCTGTGCAGAATCCGCGTCACTCGCTCCAGCCGCTCCGGTGTGATCGCGTCGGCAATCTCGCGCAGAGGCAGGTGAGTGGTGACCAGCGCCACGCGCAAACCGCGGGTGGCGAGCATCATCACCACTTGGGCGGTGTGGGTCAGGTCAGCGAGGAATTCCGTGTGCCCGGAAAAGGCGATACCTGACTCGTTGATCACGCCCTTGTGCACAGGGGCGGTGATCATCCCGGCGAAGTCGCCGTTGAGGCAGCCATTGCCGGCGCGGGTCAGGGTTTCGAGTACGAACGCGGCGTTGGCCTTGTCCAGTTGCCCGGCTACCACTGGGGCGCTGAGCGGTGTGTCCCAAACGTACAGGCTGTTGGCGGGCGCCGGAGCATCCGGCCAACGGCCAGGAGCAACATCCAGCAAAGTGACGGCCAGCCCCAACTGCGCGGCCCGCTCGGAGAGCAGGTCGCGGCTGGTAATGGCAATCAGGGGATGTGGCTGGGCTTGCGAGGCGAGCAGCAGGCACAGGTCGGGACCGATGCCGGCTGGTTCGCCGGGTGTCAGCGCGAAACGCTTGGGTTTCACTGCGCTGCCTGGTCTGCACCAGGGAGTTTGATCTCTACATACGCTTCGTCACGGATCTGACGCAGCCAGGTTTGCAGCTCTTCGTCGTATTTGCGGTTACGCAGTACGGTCATGGCTTGCTGCTCGCGGGCCTGTTCGGTGCTGTCGGTGGCGCGACGGCCAAGGACTTCCAGAACGTGCCAGCCGTATTGGGTCTGGAATGGCTTGGACAGCTGACCTTGTGGGGTCTTGGCCATCACTTCGCGGAACTCCGGTACCAGTGCGTTCGGGTCGATCCAGTTCAGGTCGCCGCCGTTGAGCGCCGAGCCCGGGTCTTCGGAGTAGCTTTTCGCCAGGGTGGCGAAATCTTCACCGGCGATGATGCGCTCATAAAGCGATTGCACCAGGGCCTTGGTCTTGGCTTCGTCGCGAATCGGGCTTGGCTTGACCAGAATGTGGCGAACATGCACTTCGTCGCGCATCTGGGCTTCGCCGCCGCGTTTGGCCAGCAGCTTGAGGATGATGAAGCCACCCGGTGTGCGTGCAGGCTGCGTGATGTCGCCGACGGCCATGCTGCTCAACTCGCGGTCGAACGGCGGTGGCAGTTGCGCGGCTTTACGCCAGCCCATGTCGCCGCCTTCCAGCGCGTTGTCGCTGCCGGACTTGGCAACGGCCATCTGGCCGAAGTCAGCACCTTGCTTGAGTTGCTGGTAAACCTCCATGGCCTGACGGGCAGCGCTTTGAATCGCTTCAGAGTTGGCGCTTTCCGGCGTCGGGATCAGGATGTTGGCCAAGTGCAGTTCTTCGGACAGTTGCATTTTGCCCAGATCGGAGGCGAGGAAGTTTTTCACTTCCTGTTCGGAGACCTGAATGCGCTCTGCCACACGACGCTGACGTACACGGCTGATGACCATTTCGCGCTTGATCTGATCACGGGCGTCGTCATAGTTCAGGCCGTCGCGAGCCAGAGCTGCACGGAATTGCTCAACCGACATGTTATTGCGCTGGGCAATGGTGCCGACTGCCTGGTTCAGTTCTTCATCGGTGATGCGGATGCCGGAGCGTTCGCCGATCTGCAGTTGCAGGTTTTCGACGATCAGGCGCTCAAGCACCTGTTGATCCAGGACGCCAGGAGGCGGCAAGCCGCCACCACGTTTGGCGATGGTCTGCTGCACTTCGTGGACGCGCTGGTCCAGTTGGCTTTGCATGACCACGTCGTTGTCGACGATCGCTACCACTTTGTCGATGGATTGAACTGCGGCGTTAGCCGCAGTACCCAGGAACAACGCGCCCAGCATCAGCGGGCGCAGACAATCAGAAAGCTTGGTCTTCACGTTCACGATAACCTTGAATGCCTTTGTCGAGGAAGCTCTCTACCTTGGCGCCAGTGAGGCCGCCGAGTCCCTTCAGAACAATTTGGAGGAAGACGCCATGGTCGCCTTTTTCGTTTTGCGGAGCTTCCTGGCTGAACTCGTCATAGGAAACCCAGTAACGGTTGATCAGGCGCAGTTTCCAGCAGCAGTTGTCGTACTCGAAGCCACCAAAGGCTTCCAGGGTACGGTTACGGTTGTAGTCGTACTGCCAGCGGCTGATCGCGTTCCACTGTGGAACGATCGGCCAGATGACCGAGAAGTCATGCTGCTGGATCTTGTAGTAGTCCTTCACGTAGCCAGGCTGGCCAGGAGTGCCGTAGTCACCACCACCGACCGACCATTTACCGGTGTTCTGGTCGTAACGAACCTGGTCATTGCGATAGCGATAGCCGGCGTTGATAACCTTGTTCGGGTTGTCTTCAGGCTGGTAGTGGAACATCGCGCTGCCGGAACGTGGGCTGCGGCTGTCCGGATCCCAGTTGTAGTCGGCCGTGGTGCGCCAATCGCGGTTCCAGCGATATTCGTATTCCAAAGCATATGGCGAAACGTTGGATTTCGCGTCGTCACGGGTTTTGGCATCGATACCTGGCAGTTGAACTTCACGATCCTTGAAGTACAGAGCCTGGCCGACACTGATGCGTTGACGTTCGAAGCCGTCGTCTTCGATCCAGCGGCTGGTCACGCCCAGCGACAGCTTGTTCTCGTCGCCGACACGGTCGGAGCCAGAGAAACGGTTGTCGCGGAACAGCGATGCGTAGTTGAAGGTGTATTCGCTGGTATCGAACACCGGAATATCCGACTGGTCTTTCTCGGGTACATAGAGATAGAACAGGCGTGGTTCCAGGGTTTGTCGGTAATTCTTGCCAAAGAAGGAAGTATTACGGTCAAAGTACAGGCCGCCGTCGATGCTGGCGATCGGTACACCTCGGTTCTGGTTGCTGTCGAACTTGCCGTAGAGATTCTGGTTTTCCGGGGACATTGCAGCAATCTGCGATTTGCCGGTGTTGTCCAAGTCCAGCTGGTACTGAGTGTACTGGTACTTGAGCGACGGTTTGAGGAAGCCGTAGGTCCAGTTCATCGGCAGGCTGACGCCCGGTTTGAGGTTTAAACGGTCGCCATTGGCACGCGCCAGCCCCGTGATGTTGTTGTCCAGGCGCGGCTCGGTTGTTACACCGTCTTCCTGCACAAAAGTGCCACTTCTCAGATCACGGTCGAAACGGACCAGTTCGGTTTCGTAATCGAAATTCAAGCCTTCCGGATGATACGGCAGCTGACCATTGAAGGTGATCTGCGGCAGGCGGTCGTAAGGCGTGATGTTCGAAACGGTCGCGAGCTGATAGGCCTGAGCATTCAGGCGCGCGGTATAGCTGTCACCACGATAGGTAACCGAACCCTGCTGATTGACGAAATCTTCGGATTTCACACCAATCTGATCGGTCTGCAGATCCTGGAAGTAATAAGGATCGCTGATCTTGGTGTAGTCAACCTGGGTGAGCACGCGGGAGTCGAGACCGCCCTTGTGCTGCCAGTTGTACATGTAGCGAGTCTCGCTGTAGTCGGACTGACGCTTGCGATCATCGTCTTCGTCATTGAGGTACGCTGCACCGAACTGACCTTCACTCGACTTGGTCAGGTAACGGAATTCGCCTTCCACCAACATGCCACGCTTGCTCATGTAGCGCGGGTACAACGTGGCGTCGTAGTTCGGTGCCAGGTTGAAGTAGTACGGCGTGACCAGCATGAAGCCGGTATCGCTGCCGCTGCCGATGGTCGGCGGCAGGAAGCCCGACTGACGACGGTCGTCGATCGGGAAATAGATGTACGGCGTGTACAGAATCGGAATGTCTTTTACGCGCAGCGTCACGTTGGTCGCGGTACCGAAACCGGTGGCCGGGTTCAAGGTGATGTTGTTGCCCTTGAGCTGCCAGGCATTGCTGTTCGGTTCGCACGTGGTGTACGTGCCGTCCTTCAAGCGAATGATGGCGTTTTCCGCACGTTTGGCGTACAGCGCGTTACCGCGGATGCGCGATTTGTGCATCACGTATTCGGCGTTGTCGACCTTGGCTTCACCGGTGTCGAGCTGCACATCGGCGTGGTCGCCGACGATCAGCGCGCCGTTGTCGCGGATACGTACATCGCCATTGAGTTCGGCGCGGCTCTCGGCCTGATACAGGCTGGCCTCGTCGGACTCGACCTGCATGCTGCCCTGACGCAGGACGACATCGCCGGCCAGCGTACCGACTTGATCATCGGTGTTATAGCGCGAGGCTTTTGCGCCGATAAAGGTCGGAGCATCGCTTTTATTCGTCTTGTCATTCATGCCAGGACGAATCGGTTCGATATAGGCACCAGAGCAATAAGGCCCGGTCTCGGCCAATTGAGCGGCGGTGAGCTTCTCGCGCGGAACCCAGTCGAGGTGACTGAAGTCTTCGCTACGGGATTTCAAGCCGCGGCCCTTGGCTTCGGTGACCAGCGCCGTTTTAGGGGCTGTGTCGGCAACCGAACCGTTCTCGGCCGCAGCTTCGCCGGTAGCGCTGACGGCACTGCCGTCATGCACCGGACGCGGCGGCAACGCAGCAGCGGTTGATTTGGGCGCACAGGCCCAACCACCCGAAGCCGAGACGGAGCAGTCATACTGCTCGGCGGCAACAACGAATTGACTGGCCAGAGGTTGCATAGCCAGCAGACTGCCGGTTACCAACAACGGAAATTTTTTACGAAACGCGGGGGATTTCAATGCCATCTTATTAGTCCGGGCTTCCTGCGTGCCATCTGCCCGCGGTGTGGGCCGCACGCCTCTCGATGGTCTGAAAAAGATGCTGGATAATAAAGCATGACCCGCTTGACGGCTAGCGCCGTCGGAGACCCTTGCAATGCCTGACCAAGATGTACGCTTGCAACACCTGAAAGTTTGGCTCGATGAGCAGTTGGCAATCCTGTTTGCAGATCAGGGCTGGGGGGCTGTCCCCCCGGCCACGTTGACCGCGGCCAGCAGCGACGCGAGTTTCCGCCGTTACTTCCGTTGGGAAGGCGCGGGCAAAAGCTTCGTCGTGATGGACGCTCCACCACCTCAGGAAAACTGCAAACCGTTCGTGGATATCGCTTTTTTGCTGGCGAAATCCGGAATAAATGTGCCGAAAGTTTATGCCGAAGACCTCGAAAGCGGATTTCTTTTGCTCAATGACCTGGGCAACAAGACCTATCTCGACGTGATCGATGGCGAAAATGCCGATCAATTGTTCAACGATGCCCTGCAAGCGCTGCTGGCTTTTCAGCAGTTGCCGATGGTTGCACCGCTGCCGAGTTACGACGTCGCGTTGCTGCGTCGTGAGCTGGAACTTTTCCCCGAGTGGTATGTGAAGCGTGAACTCGGTGTCGAATTCGATTCGACCCAGCAACAGCAGTGGCAGCAGGTCAGTGAGCTGCTGATCGACAGCGCGCTCGCCCAGCCCAAAGTACTGGTGCACCGCGACTACATGCCGCGCAACCTGATGCTCAGCGAGCCGAACCCGGGCGTGCTGGATTTCCAGGATGCGGTCTACGGCCCGGTGACCTACGACGTGACCTGCCTGTTCAAGGATGCCTTTCTCAGTTGGCCTGAAGCGCGTGTGCGCGGCTGGCTGCAAAGCTACTGGCAACAAGCCTCGGCGCTGAACATTCCGGTGCAGCCGGACTTCGAGGACTTCCTGCGTGCCAGTGACCTGATGGGCGTGCAGCGACACCTGAAAGTCATCGGTATCTTCGCGCGCATTTGTCATCGTGATGGCAAGCCGCGTTATCTGGCCGACGTACCGCGTTTCTTCTCTTATATAGAGGCGGTGATTGCGCGCCGTCCTGAACTCGCCGAGCTGCAAGCGCTGTTCACCAGCCTGCGGGGTGGAGCAACAGCATGAAGGCAATGATTCTGGCGGCAGGCAAAGGCGAGCGCATGCGCCCGCTGACCCTGACCACACCGAAACCACTGGTGCGTGCCGGCGGCGTGCCCCTGATCGAATATCACCTGCGCGCTCTCGCGGCCGCAGGGTTTAACGAGATCGTGATCAACCACGCCTGGCTCGGTCAGCAGATCGAAGACTATCTGGGCGACGGTTCGCAGTTTGGCGTGAGCATTCAGTACTCGCCGGAAGGTGAGCCGCTGGAAACCGGCGGCGGGATTTTCCGTGCGCTGCCGTTGCTTGGCGATGATGCGTTTCTGGTGGTGAACGGTGATATCTGGACCGATTACGACTTCAGCGTGCTGCACCAGCCGATCACCGGTCTGGCGCATCTGGTGCTGGCGGACAACCCGGCGCATCACCCGAACGGAGATTTCACTCTGGTTGATGGCAAGGTACACGACGCTCAGCCGGACGCTGCAACCCTGACCTACAGCGGCATCGCCGTGCTGCATCCACAGTTGTTCGACGGCTGTGCAGATGGCGCTTTCAAACTGGCGCCGTTGTTGCGCAACGCCATGGCGGCTGACGAGGTCACGGGCGAGCGACTGAAAGGTCACTGGGTGGATGTCGGTACGCACGAGCGTCTGGCCGAAGCTGGAACCTTGATAGAAGCGAGTCGCTGACATGTTGTGGCCAGGGACTCTGATTGGAGCCGGAGCGGGTTTTGCGATCGCCAGCATTCCGGGGGCCATGCTTGGGGCATTGTTGGGGCAGGCGCTGGATCGGCGCCTGCACTTGCAGAGCTGGGGACACTTGCGGGAAAAACTCGGCGGTCGGCCAATGTTGCGTAACGACGAACTGTTGTTTGTGTTGCTCGGACGTCTGGCCAAAAGTGACGGTCGAGTCACCGATGGCCATATCCAGCAGGCGCGCAACGAGATGCGCGCGCTGGAAATGAGTGAGCCGGCGACGCGTCGGGCGATTGCCGCGTTCAACCGCGGCAAGTCGGAAAATGACAATCTGCGTGGCTATCTGCGGCGCTTGAGCGCGCAGCCTCATGCCGCCGAGGGTGTGTTGCGGGCGTGCTGGCGGATGGTCTGGGCCGATGGTCGTGCGGGTGTCAGCGAGCGTGAATTGCTGGCGCAGTGGGGCAAATGGCTGGGCTGGACGACGCATCAAGTGCAGGCGCTGGCCAGTGATTACGAGCCGGGCAAACGACCGATCGTCAGCGCTGCGGTGAGTTATCAGGAGGCGATGCGTTTATTGGGCGTGTCGGCGTCCAGCGAACCGGCGCAGATCAAACGTGCCTATCGGCGCCTGCTCAGTCGTCATCATCCGGACAAGATTGCCGGGACGGGGGCGACGCCAGCACAGGTGCGTGAAGCGACCGATAAAACCCGGGAGCTGCACAATGCCTACACATTGATTCGTGAGCGGCGGGATTTTCGCTAACCGTTAGAGCTGTGTTGCCAGTGATGGCCCCTTTGCGAGCAAGCTCGCTCCAACATTGGATCTGCGTACACAATCCATTGTGGGAGCGAGCTTGCTCGCGAATGAAGGCGCCTCGGTCTTATTCGGTCAGTCCGTGTTCTGCGGATTCAACCAGCCCCGCACCCGGCGGAACAATTGCTCTTGCTCAGCCTTGTTGTCCGGCAAAGCCTTGAGCGCAACCTGGCTGAACGCCGAGGTTTTCAAACGCTTGCTCGCCTGCATACGCTCCAGCGCCGCATTGCGATCCAGCGTCTTGTCCATGTAGAAAATATCGGCGGTCGGCAGCTTCAGTGTCGGCGTCACTTCGGCCAGTGGCGGCTTGGCCTTGGTCGGCATTTGCGCATCGACCATGACGAATTTCTCCACCTGCGCCGTTTGTTTCTCGCTCAAGTAGCGCGCAGCCCAATAAGCACCGGTGCCGTGCCCAAGCACGACAATGCTGCGTGCGCTCTGCTGCTCAGCGTAGGCAATCGCGGCGTCGATACGCGCGAAGATGCGTTCGGCGTCGGCCTTGGATTGTTCTTCAGTGGTTTCGGCGACCACTTGATCCGCCACTTCGGCTTCACCGCCAGCGGCTTGCTCGATCGGTTGCGCGGTGGTGGAGTCCTTGCTGCCGGACTCCGGGGCTTTCGGCACAGCAGGTGCCTCGACCACGCGCGGTGCAATGGCGTCGCTTTGCAGGTCGGGCAGGGTGATACTCAGGCTGCTCCACTTTGCATCCGGCAGTTTGCGCCGCAGCGGGCCGATTGCTTGCGGCCAGTCAGCGGTTTCGCCAGCGCCAGGAATGATGATCACTGCGCCTTTCGGTTCGGCGGTGTTGGCCGGTTTCCACAGGGCGAGGAAGGTGTCGCTGCCGGCCTGCAACTGTTGCTGTTCTTGTGCCGGGACTTTACGTTCCAGTGCAGCGGCTTCTTCCTGACTACGCTCAAGCAGTGGCTGGCGTTCGGCCGGTTTTTCTTCTGCCGGTTTTTCCGCGGCAGGGGCGGGGTCGGCGGCGTTGACGGAAAACGCACAAGGCAGGATCAGCGACAGGCACAATGCTGGCATTGCCAGGCGGTAAACAGAGGGCATCGGTTATTCCAGGCCAGAAAGTATCCCGGCAGCCTAATGGGTTGGTCAGAATTTGTCAGTGTATGAGACTTCAATGAAGCGATTTTGCTGCCTGTGGGTTATCGGCTGTTTGTGTTTTCCCTTGATGGGCTGGGCGGCGCCTGCACCGCCGGCACATCTCGCACAGTTGTCGGCGAGCCAGCAGCAATGGCTGGCACAGCACAATGAATTGCGCGTCGGTCTGGTGTTGCAAGCGCCCTATGCGCAATACGACCGGCGTCTGCAACGCCTGTCCGGGGCCAACGTCGAGTTGATGAAGTTGCTGGCCAAGGCGCTCAATGTCGAATTGAGCTGGCGCAATTTTCAGGATCTCGCGCAACTGGAAACCGCCGTTCGCGAGGGCGAGATCGATATCGCCCCGGGTCTGAGCCAAACCCCGAGCGCCCTGCGTCTGTGGCAATTTTCCGATCCCTATATGCGCGTGCCGCAACTGGTGGTCAGTGATCAGAAAGCCAGTGGCGTGGTCGATCTGGAAAAGCTCGATGGCCAGGTCCGCGTCGCCGTGCGTATGCCTAGCAGCACCGCTGACTATCTGCGCGGCAACTATCCACATCTGAACTTGCAAGGCGTGCCGCTGGAACGTCAGGCCTTGCAGTTGCTGTTGAGTCAGCAGGCTGCCTACGCCGTGATCGACGAGGCACAACTCGGACGCTTGTCGGTAGAACCGGAGTTCGCCGAACTGGTGGTGGTCGGTGATATCGGCCTGCCGCAACTGCTGCGAGTCGGCTCACGCCGCGATTGGCCAGAGTTGGCCGGCATCGTACAAAGTGCCTTGCGTGCGATCCCGGCCAAGGATCTGGAGCAATTGCACAACCAATGGCTGCAACCGAAATACCCGCGATTGTCGGAGTCGCCGGGCTTTTGGCAGAACCTCAGCCTGTTGTTTGCGGTGATGCTGCTCAGTTGTGTCGCGATCGTATTCTGGCAGCGCCGCCAACAGCACAGCCTTGAGCAGCGACTGCTGGCCGCCCGGGAAGACATCGCCATGCGCGCGGCCAGCGAAGAAGCCTTGCGGTTGACGCAGTTTTCCATCGACCAAAGCACGGTCGGCATTCTCTGGGTCAACTGGGACAGCCATGTGCGCTACGCCAATCGCGCGGCGGAAAACATGCTCGGGTATCCCTCGGGGGGGGTGATCGAAAGGCCATTGATTGACTTCGAACCGGGTCTGCACATGGACCGCTGGCTCAACCTGTGGAAGCGTGCGCGGGCCAGCGAAGAAGGGCCGCTGAGTTTTGAAACCAGTTGCGTGCGCGCTGATGGCAGTATTTTGCCTGCAGACGTGTCGCTGAGTTTCCTGCGCTTTCGCGACAGCGAATACCTGGTGGTTTACCTCAACGACGTTACCGAGCGCCGTCGCGCCTTGGCGGCGTTGCAGGAAAGCGAGGCGCGTCTGCAGGGCATCGCCGCCAACGTGCCGGGTTTGGTGTTCCGCTTGGAGCGGGCGCCGGTGAGCGGGCAGATCGACTTTGCCTACATCAGTGAAGGCAGCGAAAGTCTGGTCGGCTATGCGCCGGCTGCTATCGCCCATCGCGACATGGGTTTGCGCAGCCTGGTGCATCCGGACGACAAGGCCAGTTATCACCGCACTCAAGATCAGGCGCTGGACACTGACAGCGACTGGTCGTGGCAGGGCCGAATCCTCACGCGTCAGGGCGACCAGCGCTGGGCCGAGATCAAGGCGATCACCCGGCAGTTGGAGGATGGCGCCTACGTGTGGGACGGCATCGTTTGGGACATCACCGAGAGCAAGCGTATCGAGCTGGAGCTGGCGGCATCGCGCGAGCAACTGCGCGAACTGTCGGCGCACCTTGAAAGCGTGCGTGAGGAAGAGAAGGCGCGGATCGCCCGCGAGGTGCACGATGAGCTGGGGCAGATGTTGACGGTGCTGAAACTGGAAACATCGATGTGCGAGCTGGCCTACGCGCAACTCGACCCCGGTCTTAACGAACGCCTCAACAGCATGAAACGCTTGATCGCCCAGTTGTTCCAATTGGTGCGTGATGTGGCGACAGCGTTGCGACCGCCGATTCTCGACGCCGGGATCGCTTCGGCGATCGAGTGGCAGGCGCGGCGATTTGAAGCGCGTACGCAGATTCCATGTCTGGTGCAGGTGCCGGACAATCTGCCGGCGCTGAGCGATGCCAAGGCGATTGGCTTGTTCCGGATTTTGCAGGAGGCGCTGACCAATGTGATGCGCCATGCTCAGGCGCATACTGTGGAATTGACACTGGCGCTGGAAGGCGATGAATTGTGTCTGACGGTCAGTGATGATGGCGTAGGATTTGTCGCCGCTGCCGGTCGGCCGACTTCGTTTGGACTGGTTGGCATGCGCGAGCGGGTGCTGATCATGGGCGGGCGGTTGACGCTGGAGAGTGAGCCGGGGGAGGGCACCAGTCTGAATGTTTGGGTGCCGGTGAGTGAGGTCTGAAAGTCTGTAGTGTTTGGGCTGACGCTATCGCGAGCAGGCTCACTCCTACAGGGAATGGTGTGTACCTGAAATCTGGAGAAAAGATTTGATCCGTGTACTGGTAGCCGAAGACCACACCATCGTCCGCGAAGGCATCAAGCAATTGATCGGCCTGGCCAAGGATCTGCAAGTGGTGGGCGAGGCGAGCAATGGCGAGCAACTGCTCGAAACCTTGCGTAGCGTGCCATGCGAAGTGGTCTTGCTCGACATCTCCATGCCCGGCGTCAATGGCCTCGAAGCAATCCCGCGCATCCGTGCGTTGAACAATCCACCGGCAATTCTGGTGCTGTCGATGCACGACGAAGCGCAGATGGCCGCGCGGGCGCTGAAGGTTGGCGCCGCCGGATATGCGACCAAGGACAGCGATCCGGCGCTGTTGCTCACCGCCATTCGTAAAGTCGCGGCCGGCGGGCGATACATTGATCCGGATCTGGCGGATCGCATGGTGTTTGAAGTCGGCCTGACCGATGCGCGGCCGTTGCATTCGTTGCTGTCGGAACGCGAATTCTCGGTGTTCGAACGCCTGGCCCAAGGCGCCAACGTCAACGACATCGCCCTGCAACTGGCCTTGAGCAGCAAAACCATCAGCACCCACAAGGCGCGGTTGATGCAGAAGCTCAACATCACCTCGCTGGCCGAACTGGTCAAATACGCGATGGAACACAAACTCCTTTAGATACATCACAAAACCTTGTGGGAGCTGGCTTGCCAGCGATGACGGAATGTCATTCACATCCATGCAGGCTGAACCACCGCTATCGCTGGCAAGCCAGCTCCCACAGGATTCTCTGTGTAGCCTGAGAATGTCGGCATATCCATTAGCGACAGGCGCTTTTGCTTGTTCTTGTGGCTCGCAGCTTGTCGCTTGTCACTGCCTTATCCATTAGCGCCATCCTTGTAGGGCAATCCCTACCCCCAACCTTCCATCCGGCTGAGGCGATTCTCTCCTGCGCCCCGATTTGCGTGGCTGTCAGCAGCCACTAGGCTTAACCCACAAGCAGTCATCAACAACAAAGGTGTGGGTATGAGCCAGGTCGATACAAACGCAGGGGCCAGTGATGTGCTGGTCAGCTTTCGTGGAGTGCAGAAGAGCTACGACGGCGAGAACCTGATCGTCAAAGACCTCAACCTCGACATTCGCAAAGGCGAATTTCTTACCCTGCTCGGGCCGTCCGGTTCCGGGAAAACCACCAGCCTGATGATGCTCGCCGGTTTCGAAACGCCGACTGCCGGCGAAATCCTCCTCGCCGGGCGCTCGATCAACAATGTGCCGCCGCACAAACGCGACATCGGCATGGTGTTCCAGAACTACGCACTGTTCCCGCACATGACAGTGGCAGAAAACCTCGCCTTCCCGCTGACCGTCCGTGGCCTGAACAAAAGCGACGTCAACGATCGTGTGAAGAAAGTCCTCAGCATGGTTCAGCTCGATGCGTTCGCCTCGCGTTACCCGGCGCAGTTGTCCGGTGGTCAGCAACAACGTGTGGCGCTGGCCCGCGCGCTGGTGTTCGAGCCACAACTGGTGCTGATGGACGAACCCCTCGGCGCCCTCGACAAACAACTGCGTGAACACATGCAGATGGAAATCAAACACCTGCATCAGCGCCTCGGCGTGACCGTGGTTTACGTGACCCACGATCAAGGTGAAGCGCTGACCATGTCTGACCGCGTCGCGGTATTTCATCAGGGCGAAATCCAGCAGATTGCTCCGCCGCGCAGCCTCTACGAAGAACCGAAAAACACCTTCGTCGCCAACTTCATCGGCGAGAACAACCGCCTCAACGGCCGACTGCTCAGCCAGAGCGGCGAGCGCTGCGTGGTCGAGTTGGGCCGTGGCGAAAAGGTCGAGGCACTGGCGGTCAATGTCGGCAAGACCGGCGAACCGGTGACCCTGTCGATCCGTCCGGAGCGCGTCAGCCTCAACGGCTCGAGCGATCAATGCGTCAACCGCTTCTCAGGGAGGGTGGCGGAATTCATCTATCTGGGCGACCACGTCCGGGTGCGCCTGGAAGTCTGCGGCAAGACCGACTTCTTCGTGAAACAACCGATTGCCGAGCTCGATCCTGCGCTCGCTGTCGGCGACGTGGTTCCGCTTGGCTGGCAGGTCGAGCACGTACGCGCACTCGATCCTCTTCTAGAGGCGAACTGATCGCCCCGGCAACACCAACACCAACCCTGCACGTGGAGAGAACAATAAATGTTGAGATCCCTGAAGTTCACCGCCCTGACCCTGGGCCTGATGGGTGCGGCCAGCGCAATGGCCGCTGGCCCGGATTTGACCGTGGTGTCGTTTGGCGGGGCGAACAAGGCGGCGCAAGTCAAAGCCTTCTATGCACCGTGGGAAGCGGCGGGCAACGGCAAGATCGTCGCCGGCGAATACAACGGCGAAATGGCCAAGGTCAAAGCCATGGTCGACACCAAAAGCGTGTCGTGGGACTTGGTCGAAGTTGAATCGCCAGAGCTGTCCCGTGGTTGCGACGAAGACATGTTCGAGCAACTCGACCCGGCACTGTTCGGCAAGACCGAAGACTACGTCAAAGGCGCGATTCAGCCGTGCGGCGTGGGTTTCTTCGTTTGGTCGACTGTACTGGCTTACAACGCCGACAAGCTGAAAACCGCACCGACCAGTTGGGCGGATTTCTGGGACACCAAGAAATTCCCGGGCAAACGTGGCCTGCGCAAAGGCGCCAAGTACACCCTCGAATTCGCCTTGATGGCCGACGGTGTGGCGCCGAAAGACGTCTACAAGGAACTGGCGAGCAAGGGCGGCCAGGATCGCGCATTCAAGAAGCTTGATGAGCTGAAACCGAATATCCAGTGGTGGGAAGCCGGCGCGCAACCGCCGCAATACCTCGCTTCCGGTGACGTGGTGATGAGCTCGGCCTACAACGGTCGCATCGCGGCGGTGCAGAAAGAATCCAATCTGAAAGTGGTGTGGAACGGCGGCATCTACGACTTCGATGCGTGGGCCATCCCGAAAGGTCTGGACGCCAAACGTGCGGAAGCGGCGAAGAAATTCATCGCCTACTCGGTACAGCCGCAGCAGCAGAAGACCTATTCGGAAAACATCGCCTACGGCCCGGCCAACACCCAAGCCGTACCGCTGCTGGCCAAGGACGTCCTGAAAGACATGCCGACCACCCCGGAAAACATCGCCAACCAGGTGCAGATCGACGTCAGCTTCTGGGCTGACAACGGCGAGCAACTGGAACAGCGCTTCAACTCTTGGGCTGCGAAATAACCCGAGCATACGGGCGACGGCTTTCCGGATGATCGTTCCCACGCTCTGCGTGGGAATGCCGCCCGGGACGCTCCGCGTCCCTGTGACGCAGAGCGTCACAGGATGCGTTACCACGCAGAGCGTGGGAACGATCAGTAGCTAAAGTTCGAGGTGGTTCACCACCTCTGTAACGATCAAAGATTTGCGGAGTACGTCATGGCCATCGCCGTTCCCCTGAACGAGGGCAACAGCCCCACCTTGAAGCAGAAGCTCAAGCGCGCCGAGCGGGTCAACCGCTGGAAGGCGCAAGCGCTGATCGCGCCGTTGGTGCTGTTTCTGTTGCTGGTGTTTCTGGTGCCGATCGTGGCGCTCCTCTACAAAAGCGTCGGCAACCCCGAAGTGGTCGGCGGCATGCCGCGCACCGTGGCGGCCATCGCCAGTTGGGACGGCCGCGGCCTGCCCGCTGAACCGGTCTACAAAGCCGCCGGCGAAGACCTCGCCGAAGCGCGCAAAAACCAGACGCTGGGCGATCTGTCCAAGCGCTTGAACATGGAGTTGGCCGGCTATCGCAGCCTGTTGACCAAAACCGCCCGGGCGCTACCCTTCGCCAGCGAACCAGCCTCTTATAAAGAAGCGCTGGAAGGTCTCGACGAACGTTGGGGCGACCCGGCCTATTGGCAAGCGGTCAAACGCAACACCAGCAGCATAACTCCGTATTACTTGCTGGCAGCGGTCGACCACCGCATCGACGACCTAGGCGAAATCGCCCCGGCCACCCCGGATCAGGCGATCTACCTCGACATCTTCGCCCGCACCTTCTGGATGGGCCTGATCATCACGGTGATCTGTCTGCTGCTCGCCTATCCATTGGCTTACCTGCTGGCGAATCTGCCATCGCGGCAAAGCAATCTGCTGATGATCCTGGTGCTGCTGCCGTTCTGGACCTCGATTCTGGTGCGCGTCGCCGCGTGGATCGTGCTCCTGCAATCGGGCGGCCTGATCAATAGTGGTCTGATGGCTATGGGCATTATCGATAAACCGCTGGAACTGGTGTTCAACCGCACCGGCGTGTACATCTCGATGGTGCACATCCTGCTGCCGTTCATGATCCTGCCGATCTACAGCGTGATGAAAGGCATCTCGCCGACCTACATGCGCGCGGCGATTTCCCTTGGCTGCCATCCGTTCGCCAGTTTCTGGCGGGTGTACTTCCCGCAGACCTACGCCGGTGTCGGCGCCGGTTGCCTGTTGGTGTTCATTCTCGCCATTGGCTACTACATCACCCCGGCGCTGCTCGGCAGCCCGAACGATCAAATGGTCAGCTACTTCGTCGCCTTCTACACCAACACCAGCATCAACTGGGGCATGGCCACCGCACTGGGCGGGCTGTTGCTGCTGGCGACCGTGGTGCTTTATCTGATTTACAGCTGGCTGGTGGGCGCCAGTCGCCTGCGCCTGAGCTAAGGGGAATTCGAGATGCTGAGTCCTTACATGTCGCCCATTGAACGGGTGTGGTTCTACAGCCTGCGGATTCTCTGCGGCCTGATTCTGTTGTTCCTGATTCTGCCGGTGCTGGTGATCATTCCGCTGTCGTTCAACTCGGGCAGTTTTCTGGTCTATCCGCTGCAGGGTTTCTCGCTGCACTGGTATCAGGATTTCTTCGCCTCGGCGGAATGGATGCGTGCACTGAAGAACAGCATCATCGTCGCACCGGCGGCCACGGTGCTGGCGATGGTCTTTGGCACGCTGGCGGCGATTGGCCTGACCCGTGGCGACTTCCCTGGCAAAGCGCTGGTGATGGCGCTGGTGATTTCGCCGATGGTGGTGCCGGTGGTGATCATTGGTGTGGCGAGTTATCTGTTTTTTGCGCCGCTGGGTTTGGGTAACAGCTTCTTCTCGCTGATCGTGGTTCACGCGGTGTTGGGTGTGCCGTTTGTGATCATCACGGTGTCGGCGACGTTGCAGGGGTTCAACCACAATCTGGTGCGGGCGGCGGCAAGTCTCGGTGCATCACCGCTGACCGCGTTCCGTCGGGTGACCTTGCCGCTGATTGCGCCGGGGGTGATTTCCGGGGCGTTGTTTGCCTTCGCGACGTCGTTTGACGAGGTGGTGGTGACGCTGTTTCTGGCAGGGCCTGAGCAGGCGACGTTGCCTCGGCAGATGTTCAGCGGGATTCGCGAAAACCTCAGTCCGACGATTGCCGCTGCGGCGACCTTGCTGATTGCCTTCTCGGTCATCCTGCTGCTGACCCTGGAATGGCTACGCGGCCGTAGCGAAAAACTGCGCACTGCTCAGGTTTAAGGGCCAGATCAAAAGCTTACCCCCTCACCCCAGCCCTCTCCCCCAAAGGGGGCGAGGGGGAAGGGAGCAGATCGTTGTGCTTTTCAAAACCTGAGTTCGACTCGGTATCGCACGTCGGTGTACCTCTTCCATCCACCGCGGTCAGTCCCCTCTCCCTCTGGGAGAGGGCTAGGGTGAGGGGCTCTTGCTCTTCCCCTCGATGGTCATTCACCACCTGAATAGCAGACAACCCCAAATCCCCAGCTAATCTTGTGCCCAGCTCCCACATCTATAAGAGGCTGCGCACGATGAGTCTGTCCCAGTTCAAAATCGCTCACAAACTGATCACCGGTGCCGCCGCCATCGAGCAACTGGCCGCCGAACTCTCACGCCTCGACATCGACAACCCCCTGATCGTCACCGATGCAGCGCTGGTCAAATCCGGTACGGTCGAGCTGGCGCTGTGCCAATTGGGCGGGCGCGAGTACGAGATTTTCGACCGCGTGCTGCCAGACCCGGAAATCGCCATCGTTGAAGACTGTATGCGCGTCTACCGCGAGGGTGGGCATGACGGTTTGATCGGCCTCGGTGGCGGCAGTGCCATCGACATCGCCAAGAGTGTCGCTGCGTACGCCGGTTACCACGGCGCACTGGAGGATCTGTTCGGTGTCGACCAAGTGCCACGCAAAGGCCCGCCGCTGATTGCCATCCCGACCACCGCCGGCACCGGTTCCGAAGTCACCAACGTGGCGATCCTTTCCGACAAAGTCGCGCAGTTAAAAAAAGGCATCGTCAGCGACTATCTATTACCGGACGTCGCGCTGGTCAGCCCGCAGATGACCCTGACCTGCCCGCGCAGTGTCACCGCCGCCAGTGGCGTCGACGCGCTGGTGCACGCCATCGAATCCTATCTGTCGGTGAATGCCTCGCCGATCACCGACGCGCTGGCCATTGGCGCAATCAAGCTGATCGCCAAAGCCTTGCCCAAGGCCTACGCCAACGGCGCCAACCTGCAAGCGCGCGAAGACATGGCCACCGCCAGCCTGATGGCCGGCATGGCGTTCGGCAATGCCGGGGTCGGCGCGGTGCATGCGCTAGCGTATCCGCTGGGTGGGCGTTTCAACATTGCCCATGGCGTCAGCAATGCCTTGCTGCTGCCGTATGTCATGACCTGGAACAAGATGGCCTGCGTCGAACGCATGCAGGATATTGCCGAAGCCATGGGGGTGAATACCGCTCATCTGAGTGCAGCCGAGGCGGCGGACAAAGCCGTGCAGGCGATGACTGATCTGTGCGCGGCCGTGGAAATTCCTGCCGGGCTGCGCAGTTTCGGAGTACCGGAAGACGCAATCCCGGCGATGGCCGTGGAAGCGGCGGGCATTGAGCGCCTGATGCGCAATAACCCGCGCAAACTTAGCGCTGTGGACATCGAGAAGATTTACCGCGCGGCTTATTGAGTCTGTGCCGGTCATCCGTCATGGCACAACCCAATCATCGCGGTCACGGTGCGCGCTTGGAAACTTGAGGTATACAATGCGCGCCATCGTGATTTAGCTCAGAAAAGGTGCGTCATGCAGCCCTTCGTAATTGCTCCGTCGATTCTCTCCGCCGACTTCGCCCGCCTCGGTGAGGAAGTCGACAACGTTCTCGCCGCTGGCGCCGACTTCGTCCACTTCGACGTCATGGACAACCACTACGTACCCAACCTGACCATCGGCCCGATGGTGTGCGCGGCGTTGCGCAAGTACGGCGTCACCGCGCCGATCGACGCACACCTGATGGTCAGCCCGGTGGATCGCATCGTTGGAGACTTCATCGAAGCCGGCGCGACTTACATCACCTTCCACCCGGAAGCCACGCTGCACGTCGATCGTTCGCTGCAACTGATCCGTGAAGGCGGTTGCAAATCCGGTCTGGTGTTCAACCCGGCGACCCCGCTGGACGTGCTCAAGTACGTGATCGACAAGGTCGACATGGTCTTGCTGATGAGCGTCAACCCGGGCTTCGGCGGGCAGAAATTCATTCCCGGCACCCTCGACAAACTGCGCGAAGCACGGGCGATCATCGATGCCTCGGGCCGTGACATTCGTCTGGAAATCGACGGCGGCGTCAACGTCAACAACATCCGCGAAATCGCCGCGGCTGGCGCTGACACCTTTGTTGCCGGCTCGGCAATCTTCAATGCGCCGGATTATCAGGAAGTCATCGACAAGATGCGTTCCGAACTGGCGCTGGCGCGCCCATGAGCGGGTTCGAGCAGCTGTTCCCGGGAAAACTGCCTCGGCTGGTGATGTTCGATCTGGATGGCACGCTGATCGACTCGGTTCCAGACCTGGCAGCCGCGGTGGACACCATGCTGCTCTCCCTCGGCCGTCAACCAGCGGGCATCGATTCGGTGCGTGAATGGGTGGGCAACGGCGCGCCAGTACTGGTGCGCCGTGCTTTGGCCGGTGGCATTGATCATTCGGCGGTGGATGACGTCGAGGCCGAGCATGCGCTGGAAGTGTTCATGGAGGCTTACGGCGCCAGCCATGAGCTGACCGTGGTCTATCCCGGTGTGCGCGACACTCTCAAGTGGCTGCAAAAGCAAGGCGTGGCCATGGCGCTGATCACCAACAAGCCGGAGCGCTTCGTCGCGCCGCTGCTGGATCAGATGAAGATCGGTCGCTACTTCAAGTGGATCATCGGCGGCGATACCTTGCCGCAGAAGAAGCCTGACCCGGCGGCGCTGTTCTTTGTGATGAAAATGGCCAATATCCCGGCCTCGCAATCGTTGTTTGTCGGCGACTCGCGCAGCGACGTGCTGGCGGCGAAAGCGGCGGGGGTCAAATGCGTGGCGTTGAGTTACGGCTATAACCATGGCCGACCTATTGCCGAAGAATCGCCGGCGCTGGTGATCGACGATCTGCGCAAGCTAATTCCCGGTTGCCTCGGTTCGGCCGCTGAGATAACGTTGCCCGACGCTGCTCAATCCCATTCTGGAAACGCCATCGTGGTGGTCACTCGCAAACTCTGGATGAAAGTCATCAAGGCCCTGGCCCGCTGGCGTTGGCGCGCCTGACTTGTTCCTGGCCGGCCTGCCGGCGCGTTTGCATACCTGACTGATTTGCCCCTCACACCACGAGGCACCTTATGATCCGCGAAGAATTCCTGCGCTTGGCCGCTGACGGCTACAACCGCATTCCGTTGGCATGCGAAACCCTGGCCGACTTCGACACACCGCTGTCGATCTACCTGAAACTGGCCGACCAGCCCAACTCCTACCTGCTCGAATCGGTGCAGGGCGGCGAGAAATGGGGCCGTTACTCGATTATCGGTCTGCCATGCCGCACGGTTATGCGCGTTCACGATCATCACGTCAGCATCACCGTTGATGGCGTCGAGACCGAAAGCCATGACGTTGAGGACCCGCTGGCCTTCGTCGAAACCTTCAAGGCGCGCTACAACGTGCCGACTATCGCCGGTCTGCCGCGTTTCAACGGTGGTCTGGTCGGTTACTTCGGTTACGACTGCGTGCGTTATGTCGAGAAGCGCTTGGGCAAGTGCCCGAATCCGGATCCGCTGGGCGTGCCGGACATTCTGCTGATGGTTTCCGACGCCGTCGTGGTGTTCGATAACCTCGCCGGCAAGATGCACGCGATCGTGCTGGCCGACCCTGCGCAGGCGGATGCCTTCGAACAAGGTCAGGCGCAACTGCAAGCGTTGCTGGAAAAGCTGCGTCAGCCGATCACCCCGCGCCGTGGCCTGGACTTCAGCAAGCAGCAAGCGGCTGATCCAGTGTTCCGCTCCAGTTTCACCCAGAACGATTACGAAAAAGCCGTCGACACCATCAAGGAATACATCCTTGCCGGTGACTGCATGCAGGTTGTGCCGTCGCAACGCATGTCGATCGACTTCAAGGCTGCGCCGATTGATCTATACCGCGCGCTGCGTTGCTTCAATCCGACGCCGTACATGTACTTCTTCAACTTCGGTGACTTCCATGTCGTCGGCAGTTCGCCGGAAGTGCTGGTTCGCGTTGAAGACAACCTGATCACCGTGCGCCCGATTGCCGGCACGCGCCCGCGCGGCGCGACCGAAGAAGCGGATCTGGCGCTGGAAGAAGATCTGCTGTCGGATGACAAAGAGATTGCCGAGCACTTGATGCTGATCGACCTCGGTCGTAACGACACCGGTCGCGTTTCGGAAATCGGTTCGGTGAAGCTCACCGAGAAAATGGTCATCGAGCGTTATTCCAACGTGATGCACATCGTCTCCAACGTCACCGGCCAGTTGAAAGAAGGGCTGACGGCGATGGACGCACTGCGGGCGATTCTGCCGGCGGGCACCTTGTCCGGTGCGCCGAAGATTCGCGCGATGGAAATCATCGACGAACTGGAACCGGTCAAGCGTGGCGTCTACGGCGGTGCGGTCGGTTACTTTGCCTGGAACGGCAACATGGACACCGCGATTGCCATTCGCACCGCAGTGATCAAGAACGGCGAACTGCACGTGCAGGCCGGTGGCGGTATCGTCGCCGACTCGGTGCCGGCGCTGGAATGGGAAGAGACCCTGAACAAACGCCGCGCGATGTTCCGCGCCGTGGCGCTGGCCGAGCAAACCCCGGACTGATCACTGATCTTCTCTGTGGGAGCGAGCTTGCTCGCGAAGAGGCCCCGTCAGTCAATATTTATGCTGGCTGACCCACCGCTTTCGCGAGCAAGCTCGCTCCCACATTCGATTTGTGTGTAGCCATAAAAAAAGCGGCGCCTGTGAGGGCGCCGCTTTTTTGTGCGTGGGATTTAGAAGTCGAGCACAACCCCGACATTCACACCCTGCTGGGTAAAATCATCATCCTTGCGCAACGAATACCCGCCGCGCAGCGCCAGATCAGCCGTCAGCTTGTGGCTCACACCCAGACTCAAGCGGTTCAAATGGCTCTGCGGCGTATAGCCTTCGAGTTTGAAGTCGTTGGCCGGCAAGGTATTGAGCGCGATGTTGACCTTCTGCACGTCATCTTCGTACTCACGCTCATGAGCATATTCGCCGAACACCTGCGTTTGCGGGGTGATGTTGTATTTGCCCTGCAAGCCCAACCCCAGGCGTTTCGAATCGCGAGCCTGATCATCGAAGGTCAGCGCAGTAGCTCGGTTGCTCTTCTCTGAATAACCATCGACATCGACGCTGGCGTAGTCAGCGCTGACGAATGGCGACAGGTGCCACTCGCTGCCCGGTTGGGCAATGTCATAACCGACACGGGCGCTGAAGGCCCAGAGGCTACCGTCGGTGTCGCCTTTTTCAGCCCCTTCGCTGACGCCCAGATCGAACTTGCGCTTGAGGTTGTCGTAGTCGAGTTTGCCGCCGGTCAACGCCGCGTCAGCCCACCAGCGGTTTTGCTGGTACTGGGCAAATGCCGTGGCCATGTAGCTGTTGAGTTTGTAGTCCGAGTCGTTATGGCCCGCTTCCAGATTCTGCCGGTAGAAACCGCCCGCCACACCGATGCGCCAGGCTTCATTCAAGCGATAGCTGCCGCCAACGTTGAGGTTGTAACCGCTGCCATCGGCGCTGACGCCGCTGCTCTGGCTGTCGACATCCAGATGCTGACCACCGGCCGAAACAATGGCGCGCCATTGGCCTACCGCTTGCCAGTTTTCCCAGTCCGCTTGCCATTGGTTGCGCAGTTCATCCTGATGCGCGCGCAGCGTGGCGTGGGCCATTTCCGGTAGCAGCGTCAGTTCCCACGGTGCGGCGAGCAGAGAATAGGCATAGTCGGAGATCAGCTTTTGCCCGGCTTCCGTCGGGTGCACGCCGTCGTTGTAGATCAGCTTGGTCGGATCCGGCGTTGCACTGTTGATCCCGTAACGAGCGTTTTCGGTGCAACCGCTGCCACTGAAGCAGGTCGCGGTCAGATTCTGATCGGTCGCGAGGCCAAAGCGTCCCGGGTCGGCAAACACTTCCGACAGCAGCACCGGAATGTTCAGCGGAATGATTTCGGCGTTGATGCCTTGCAGACGAGTGACCAACTGGCTGTTGAACTGCGTGGCGAGTTGGCTACTGAAGGCTTGCAGCGGCGTACCGTTGATGGCGGGCGTCAGGCCGACGTCAGGCAACAGCCAGACCATCACGTATTTGGCGCCGGCGGTTTGCAGGGTTTGCACACTGTCGGCCAGTCGATCCGCGGCGGCGTTGGCTTGCGGCAGGCTGAGAATGCGCCCTTGCAGGAAGTCGTTGCCGCCGCCGGAAATGTAATACAGCGCATTCGGGTCGGCGCGGAAGCCGTTCGAGGGCAGGTAACCGGCACGGGTGCGTTCACCGGTGGCGGATTGCGTGGTGATCGAGTCGAGGATCTGGTCGGTGCGATAACCGCCTACCGCCCAGTTGTTGCCGTCCGGCAAACCTTCGTTGGCGCGCACCGCCGAGCTGGAAGAAGCGGTCTGATCCGCTGTGTAGCCCAGGCGCCCGCCGAGCAATTGTGTGGAGTTCAGCGAGCGCAGCTCACCGCTGCCATCCAGATACACCGGCCCCGTCCGGTTGGTGTAGCGTTGAGTGGCGCCGGCCGGGCCGCCAGTGTCGGTAAAAGTCCCGGCATCGTTCAGGCTGTCGCCGAAAACAATAAAACTCGAATAGGGATTGGGTGCAGCATTGGCCTGAGTACAAGCCAGTGCGAGCAGGCAGCCAGCCAGCGGTACAAACAACGTCTGTTTGATCATGAGCAAGTCCGTTTATTTATTGTTGTAGGTGAACGAAACGACAGTACCAAAAACTCCCGGCGTTTTGCCATCGGTCGCGAATCCTTCCCCGGTTTTATCTCCCGCAGCCCCGGCCATATTGCACGCTCCGCCCAGCTAAGTTACTGTGCCGGAACGTATGAACGAGACCTTCCCCGTGTTGATCACCAGCAAACTTCTGGATCAAGTCATCAAGGCACACGCCCGCTGGCGTTGGCGCGCCTGAATCTTTTCTGCCGGCCCCGCCGGATCTGTATCGCTTTGCCTTCCTTGCCTGTTTGAAATGCCGCTTTGCCGACGCGTCTACCTGCGTCCGACATCGTGCAGCGCCCTGCGGGCAAGTCATCTGAAGGCTGTCTCCAAGTCAGAATTCAAGAGGTTCGAAACGCCATGTTGCTGATGATCGACAACTACGACTCCTTTACTTACAACGTTGTGCAGTACCTCGGCGAGCTGGGTGCCGAAGTCAAAGTCGTGCGCAACGACGAACTGACCATCGCCGAAATCGTAGCCCTCAAGCCTGAGCGCATCGTGGTTTCCCCTGGTCCGTGCACGCCGACCGAAGCCGGCATCTCCATCGAAGCCATCAAGCACTTTGCCGGCAAGCTGCCAATCCTCGGCGTCTGCCTCGGCCACCAGTCCATCGGCCAGGCCTTCGGCGGCGATGTAGTGCGCGCGCGTCAGGTAATGCACGGTAAGACTAGTCCGGTATTCCACGAGGACAAGGGCGTTTTCCAGGGGCTGAATCATCCGTTGACGGTCACCCGTTACCACTCGCTGATCGTCAAGCACGATACTTTGCCCGATTGCCTGGAACTGACTGCGTGGACCCAACACGACGACGGTTCAGTCGACGAAATCATGGGCCTGCGTCACAAGACCCTGAACATTGAGGGCGTACAGTTCCACCCCGAGTCGATCCTGACCGAGCAGGGCCATGAACTGTTTGCCAACTTCCTCAAACAAACCGGCGGCACGCGCTAAGGACTTCCCATGAATATCAAGACAGCCCTGAGCCGTATCGTCGATCACCTCGACCTCAGCACCGATGAAATGCGCGATGTGATGCGCGAAATCATGACTGGCCAATGCAGCGACGCGCAGATTGGCGCGTTCATGATGGCCATGCGGATGAAGAGCGAGAGCATCGACGAGATCGTCGGTGCCGTGTCGGTGATGCGTGAGCTGGCCGATCAAGTCGAACTGAAAACCCTCGACGGCGTGGTCGATGTGGTTGGCACCGGCGGTGACGGCGCAAACATCTTCAACGTGTCGACGGCTTCTTCGTTCGTCGTTGCGGCAGCCGGTTGCACCGTGGCCAAGCACGGCAACCGCGCAGTCTCGGGCAAGAGTGGCAGCGCCGACCTGCTGGAAGCTGCCGGCATCTATCTGAACCTGACGCCGGTGCAGGTCGCCCGTTGCATCGACAACGTCGGCATCGGTTTCATGTTCGCCCAGACTCACCACAAAGCCATGAAGTACGCCGCCGGCCCGCGCCGCGACCTCGGCCTGCGTACGCTGTTCAACATGCTCGGCCCGCTTACGAATCCGGCCGGTGTGAAACATCAGGTGGTGGGGGTGTTTACTCAGGCGCTGTGCCGGCCATTGGCCGAAGTCTTGCAGCGCCTGGGCAGCAAGCATGTGCTGGTGGTGCATTCGAAGGATGGCCTGGACGAGTTCAGTCTCGCCGCGCCGACCTTTGTTGCCGAGCTGAAGAACAACGAGATCAGCGAATATTGGGTCGAGCCGGAAGACCTCGGCATGAAAAGCCAGAGCCTGCACGGTTTGTCGGTCGAAGGCCCGGAAGCCTCGCTGGCACTGATCCGCGATGCATTGGGCAAGCGCAAGACCGAAAACGGCCAGAAAGCTGCCGAAATGATTGTGCTTAACGCCGGCGCTGCGCTGTATGCCGCTGACGTGGCCAGCAGTTTGAAACAGGGTGTCGAGCTTGCGCACGACGCTTTGCACACTGGTCTTGCTCGGGAAAAACTCGAGGAGCTGGGTGCCTTTACCGCGGTATTCAAAGTGGAGAATGAGGGATGAGTGTACCGACGGTTCTGGAAAACATTCTGGCCCGCAAAGTTCAGGAAGTCGCCGAGCGTAGTGCTCGCGTCAGCCTGAGCGAGCTGGAAAGTCTGGCCAAGGCGGCCGATGCACCCCGCGGTTTTGCCCAGGCATTGCTGGCGCAAGCCAAGAAGAAGCAGCCTGCGGTGATTGCCGAAATCAAAAAGGCTTCGCCAAGCAAAGGCGTGATCCGCGAGAACTTCGTTCCCGCCGACATCGCCAAAAGTTACGAGAAGGGTGGGGCGACCTGTCTTTCCGTACTGACCGACATCGATTACTTCCAGGGCGCCGATGCGTACCTGCAGCAGGCCCGTGCCGCGTGCAGCCTGCCGGTGATCCGCAAGGACTTCATGATTGATCCGTACCAGATCGTCGAAGCCCGTGCGCTGGGCGCCGACTGTGTGCTGTTGATCGTCTCCGCGCTGGATGACGTGAAAATGGCTGAACTGGCTTCGGTTGCCAAAGGTGTTGGTCTTGATGTGCTGGTCGAAGTGCACGATGGCGATGAGCTGGAGCGCGCATTGAAAACCCTCGACACGCCGCTGGTCGGGGTCAACAACCGTAATCTGCACACCTTCGAGGTCAGCCTTGAAACCACACTTGATCTGTTACCGCGCATTCCGCGCGATCGTCTGGTGATCACTGAGAGCGGCATCCTCAACCGCGCCGATGTCGAGTTGATGGAAATCAGTGACGTGTACTCGTTCCTGGTCGGCGAAGCGTTCATGCGTGCGGAAAATCCGGGCACTGAACTGCAGCGACTGTTCTTCCCGGAGCGTGGTACTTCGATCAGCGGTTCGACCCTCGACTGATATTCTTTCAGACTGAGTCGACCCTTTCGCGAGCAAGCTCGCTCCCACATTGGAATGCATTTCTCCTGTGGGAGCGAGCTTGCTCGCGAAGAGGCCCTAAAATCCGCTAAAGATGTTCACTCTGCCGGAGCCCTCCATGTCGCTGCCAATCCCCCTGACCATCGAAGCCGGCCTGCAAGCCGAACAGGATTTGCTGGCCTCGGTCTGCGCCGGCGACTCCGAATTCGGCCTGCTGTTCTGGCAACCCAGCGATTGCGCCTTGGTCATGCCACGTCGCCTCAGTCGTCTTCCGGGCTTCGATTACGCCTGCGAAGTCTCTGCCGCCGCTGGCTGGCCCGTCCTGCTACGCGAAACCGGTGGCGAACCCGTCCCGCAATCAGCCGCCACGATCAATATCGCTCTGGTCTACGCACCCCCACGCAGCGAAGGCGATCTGAACCGCATCGAAACCGGCTACCGCCGTCTGTGCGATCCGATCTGTCAGTTGCTGGACGAGTTGGGTGGCACATCATCGCTGGGCGAAATCGACGGCGCCTTTTGCGACGGACGTTTCAACGTCAATCTCGACGGCCGCAAAATGGTCGGCACCGCCCAGCGCTGGCGCCAGAGTCAGGGCGGACAGCGTCCGGTCGGTCTGGTGCACGGTGCGATGCTGATGGATAACGAGCGCGAATCGATGGTCGCCGCGGTCAATCGCTTCAACGAAGCGTGCGGCCTGGAGCAGCGGGTGCGGGCGGAGAGCCACATCGCCCTGCATGAGAAATTCAACGCGCCACAGGCCTTGGCGCGTCTCGATGAGCTGTTTCGTCTAATGCTGGCGCAGATGTACAGCGCCTGATATTCGGGCTTAGCGCGTGCCGAAGACCACCATGGTCTTGCCTTTCACATCGACCAGGTTGCGTTCTTCAAGATCCTTGAGGACGCGACCGACCATCTCCCGCGAACAACCGACAATCCGGCCGATTTCCTGACGGGTCACCTTGATCTGCATACCGTCAGGGTGAGTCATCGCATCGGGTTGTTTGCACAGTTCCAGCAGACAACGCGCAACTCGACCGGTGACATCGAAGAACGCCAGATCGCCAACCTTGCGTGTGGTGTTGCGCAGACGTTGTGCGATTTGTCCGCTGAGTACGTAAAGAATGTCTGGATCCTGCTGCGACAATTCGCGGAACTTGGCGTAGCTGATTTCCGCCGTTTCGCATTCGACCTTGGCCCGCACCCAGGCGCTGCGTTCCTGTTCTTGACCCGCTTGCTCGAACAGACCCAGCTCACCAAAGAAATCTCCAGCGTTGAGGTAAGCGATGATCATCTCGCGGCCATCGTCATCCTCGATCAGGATCGTTACCGAGCCTTTGATGATGAAGTACAGCGTGTCCGAGCGATCGCCGGCACAGATGATGTTGCTCTTGGCCGCATGGCGACGGCGCTGACAATGCATCAACAGCTTGTCGAGGTTCTTGATCTTGGGTGTGGGGGTAATAGCAACCATGGTTGTATCCCGAAAAGACTGCACGGTGATGTTTGATTTTTTTATGAGGCGCTGAAGGCGGTCGCTACACAGCTGGCATGGGCGCCAGCGAATTGGCGCCAGCTTAACAGACACTTCGTCGAAAATTCGAGAAATTACCTACGTCCCGAAGGCATCCGTCCTAGGATCTGCGCTCGCTGTCAGGCCGGGGCGCTGTGCTAAGCTGGCGACCCTTTTTTCTACAGTGGAGTCTTGGCGATGAAGGCACGCATCCAATGGGCTGGCGAAGCCATGTTCCTCGGCGAATCCGGCAGCGGTCATGTCGTGGTGATGGACGGTCCACCGGACGCCGGTGGTCGTAATCTGGGTGTTCGCCCGATGGAAATGCTCCTGCTGGGCGTTGGCGGTTGCAGCAATTTCGACGTGGTCAGCATTCTGAAGAAGTCCCGCCAGGCTGTTGAAAGCTGCGAAGCCTTCCTTGAAGCAGAGCGCGCGACCGAAGATCCGAAGGTATTCACCAAGATCCACATGCATTTCGTGGTCAAGGGCCGTGGCTTGAAAGAAGCCCAGGTCAAGCGCGCCATCGAGTTGTCCGCCGAGAAGTATTGCTCGGCCTCGATCATGCTCGGCGCGGCCGGCGTCGCAATCACCCACGACTACGAAATCGTCGAACTCGGTTGATCCGACATTCAACTATCATAAAAGCAGTGCAGACTCTGGCGATCCCCCGCTGACGTCTGCATAATGCGCCACTTTTTTCAGGGCAGTGATCGGTCAGCCGACGGATCAGCCGCCTGAACAGATAACCAAAATCGCCATCGCGAAGAGGTGTTAACCGTCCTACGCAGGTGCGTCGTTCGCACTTGACGGGCATGCTTGATCACGCGGCCGGGCCGCATACATAGAGAGTTTTTAACGGTGAAAAGCAAACTCAAGCTCCACGGGTTCAATAACCTGACAAAGACCTTGAGCTTCAACATCTATGACATCTGCTACGCGGAAACCCCGCAAGACCAGCAGGCTTACGTTGAGTACATCAATCAAGAGTACAACGCGAAACGCCTGACGCAGATTCTCACAGAAGTTGTCGAGATCATTGGTGCCAACATCCTGAACATTGCCAGTCAGGACTATGAACCTCAGGGCGCCAGCGTCACGATTCTGATTTCTGAAGAGCCGGTAACCCCGACAGAAAGCCAGATCGAAGAGTCGCCGGGCCCATTGCCCGAAATTATCCTGGCCCACCTCGACAAGAGCCACATTACGGTGCACACCTACCCGGAAATCCATCCGGACGACGGTATTGCAACGTTCCGTGTGGACATCGACGTGTCGACTTGTGGTGTCATCTCACCGCTGAAAGCGCTCAATTTCCTCATTCACCAGTTCGATTCGGACATCGTGACTGTGGATTACCGTGTGCGCGGCTTCACCCGTGACGTTGAAGGCAACAAGCACTTCATCGACCACGAGATCAATTCGATCCAGAACTACCTCTCCGAAGACACTCGCGACGCGTATCAGATGACCGACGTGAACGTGTACCAGGAAAACCTGTTCCACACCAAAATGCTGCTGAAGAACTTCGAACTGGATAACTACCTGTTCGGCGACGCCACCAGCAACCTGTCTCCCGAGCAACGCGCTCAGGTGACCGACCGGGTGAAACACGAAATGCTCGAAATCTTCTACGCGCGCAACATGCCGACCTAAGATCCCCGGGCACAAAAAAGGCGACCTTTCGGTCGCCTTTTTCATTTCTGCCACGAACCCCTGTGGGAGCGAGCCTGCTCGCGAAGGGGCACTCTGCAGCAATACCGTTCTCAGATCCGATAAGTACTCTTGGTCATCACCTTGGCCAGAATACTCATCCCGAACTTCACCGGTGCCGGAAAACGGAACCCCCCAGCCTCCAGCGCACTTTCCGCATGATGTTCTTCATCAATGCGCATCTGCTCCAGAATCGCACGGGACTTTTCGTCCTCAGCCGGCAACTGTTCCAGATGCTCGTTCAGATGCTTGCACACCTGATGCTCGGTCGCCGCGACAAACCCGAGGCTGACCTTGTCGCTGATCAATCCGGCCACCGCGCCAATCCCGAACGACATCCCGTAAAACAGCGGATTCAAAACGCTGGTATGGCTGCCCAACTGGTGAATGCGTTGCTCGCACCAAACCAGATGATCAATTTCTTCTTCGGCAGCGTGCTCCATGGCCTCGCGTACCTGCGGTAGCTTGGCAGTCAACGCCTGCCCTTGATACAGCGCCTGGGCGCAGACTTCACCGGTATGGTTGATGCGCATCAGGCCGGCAACGTGGCGGGTGTCCTCGTCGCTCATTTGCGTTTCCGGTTGCAGAATCGCTGGCGACGGACGGTACGGCTGGCCACTGAAGGGCAGCAGGGTACGCATCGCGGCATCGGCTTGCAGCAGAAGACGGTCAATCGGCGAGTAGTGACGTTGGGTAGTCATGCTGACCTCCGGGAAGAATCTCGGCGGCCAGTTTAACCGAATCGGCCGGGGAAGGTTTGCGCTGGGTCATTTGCCACCGTTGATGCGCTTGATGCAGGAGCAGCCTTCGGCAGCTCCTACACGCAGGTTTGCTGGGTATCAGCCCGGTGGCCAGTTCATCTGGCGCTGACCGAGTACGTGCATATGAATGTGGTAGACGGTCTGCCCACCCTTTTCATTGCAGTTCATCACCACGCGGAAGCCTTCCTCGCAACCTAGCTCCAGCGCCAGACGCTGCGCGGTGAACAGAATGTGCCCGGCCAGTGCCTTGTCGTCTTCAGTCAGGTCATTGAGGGTGCGCACCGGTTTTTTCGGGATCACCAGGAAATGCACCGGTGCCTGAGGGGCGATGTCGTGGAACGCCAGGACCTGGTCGTCCTCGTAAATGATCTTGGCCGGGATTTCCCGGTTGATGATCTTGGTGAACAGAGTATCCACTGCTGTTTTCTCCGTTGTTTGGGCTGGTCTGAGTGTACGCAGGGCGGCTTATCCCGCCCAGTGTTTTACCTGTAGGGCATTTCAGCGCGGGCAGTAAGCCTTGTTGACCATGCCGACAATGGTGCGATTAAGCCAGCGCGAACCGAGTCGCGGCAAAAAGGCGAACCAGCGGTTGCGGCGTCCCGGAATGATGATCGCCCGGTTCTTGTCGAGGGCGCGCACGGTGTACAGCGCGACCTCCTCGGGGCTCATCAGCAATTTGCTGTCTTTGAGTTTGTCGCTGTTCAGTTGCGCCGTACGGAAAAATGCCGTGCGTGTCGGCCCTGGGCAGAGCACCGAGACCTTCACAGCACTCTGTTTTAGCTCAACTCGCAAGGCTTCGGAGAAGTGCAGCACATACGCCTTGCTGGCGTAGTAAGTGCTCATCCATGGGCCGGGATTGAACGCGGCCACCGAGGCGACATTGAGAATCTGCCCGCCACCCTGCAACGCCATGCTGTTGCCAATGGCGTGGCAGAGACGGGTAAGGGCGAGGATGTTCACTTCGATCAGATCCTGCTCGGTCATCCAGTCCTGCGCGAGAAACGGGCCGCAGGTGCCGATACCGGCGCAATTGACCAGCAAGTCGATCTGCCGGTCACCTTCTTCCAGTTCCAGCAGGAAGCCGGACAGACGCAGTGGCTCGCCCAGATCGCAGGCGCGGAACAGCACTTCTACGCCAAAGCGTTGAGTCAGTTCTATTGCAATACTTTCCAGCTGATCACGCTGTCTTGCCACCAGTATCAGGCTGCGGCCACGCCGGGCCAGTGCTTCGGCCATCGCCAGGCCGATGCCGCTGGAGGCGCCGGTGATCAGTGCGTAACGGGTCATGCAATTCTCCATCGCAACAGCTCCGCGCCGGCGACGCGGGTGTCACGGCGGGGAGCGCTGTTCATTCTTTCGCAGAGTCTACAGGGGCCTGCGCCGCTTCGGCTGCCTCGTCGGCGGAATCCGCAGGCGCTTCGACCTCTACTTCGACTTCATCAGTGGTCACCGAGCCACTTTCGTAGCTGCTTTCCAGATTGTTTTCGTATTCCTGCTGGATGGCGGAAATTCCACCGAGCATGCCGCCGGCGAACACCAGCGCGAAGAACACGATCCACAGGGAGCACAGTACTTTCACGGCGGTACTGTTGGGCGGCGGAGGAGGGCCATAGCGATTGGCGCCGGTATTGCCGGGCACGACCATGATCACCAGCGGAAAAAAACTGCCCACGAATGGCACCAGGTTCAGTAGCCAGAGCCAGCCCGACCAACCGATGTCGTGCAGCCGCTGAACGCTGAACAGAATGCTGACAATCAGGAAAGCGATAAACAGGAAGAACGCGAAGATCCCGCCAATGATCAGGCCAGTGGTGGAATCGCCGGCGACCAGTCCCAAAGCCAGCAGGGCGAACACGCCGACAATGGGCAAGGTCACCAGGCTCAGGACCATTGTCCACGCGAGAAAGCGCAGGCGCCCGATTCGGCCTTCGACGCTGAACGGCTTGAGCGTGGCGAACGCCGGCAGACTCTCGCCGACGCTGGCACGAGGTGGCGCGTAAGGCGAATCAGGTTCCGCGACAACCGGAACATGCTCATGAACATCGGCCAGATTCAGCTCGATGGCTGTTTCCGTTTCGATCCGCGCTGCGATCCCGGTTTTGCTCAGTGCCTGCAGGTACGTTTGAGCATCACTGTGGGAGAGATCGCGCTTGAGTGCGACGACGCTGCCATTGAAAAGCCGTTCAATGGCGGCCACATCGCTTTTGAACAGATCCGCCAGATTGAGTTTGGCTGTGGTGATATCGACACCGGGCTGTAGAGCACCGTCGAACACGATCTTGTAACGGGGTTCGCTCATGGCCGAGGCATCCTTGTCGCGAAAAAATTGAAAGTTCAGCAGTGTAAGGCCAGTCCGCTGGGGCTGGCCTGATTTTTCTTAGCGTGGCCAGCGTTGCGGTAGCTGGGCTGCGCGTTCCTGTGCCTGGCGATACTCGGCATCCAGCCGTACGATCAATTGATCCACACTCGGCAGGTCATCGATCTGCCCTACGCCCTGGCCGGCCGACCACACGGTTTTCCAGGCTTTGGCTTCATCGCTGATCGGCTTGAGCTTGTCACCGAAATTCACTTCGCCTTTGCCTTGCAGAGCGGCCATATCGAAACCGGCCGCCTCCAGGCTCTGGCGCATAAAGCTCGCAGGCACTCCCGAGACCGCTGGAGTATGGATGATGTCGGACGCCTTGGCTGTCAGCAGCATCTCCTTGTAGGCGTCGGGCGCATGACTTTCTGTAGTGCCGATAAATCGCGTACCGAAGTAGGCCAAATCCGCGCCGAGCAGCTGCGCGGCGAGAATCTCATGACCGTGGTTAAGACATCCTGCAAGCAGCAGGGTTTTATCGAAGAACTGGCGGATCTCGGCTATCAGCGCAAACGGACTCCAGGTCCCGGCATGCCCCCCGGCGCCGGCCGCCACGGCGATCAAACCGTCGACACCCGCCTCGGCGGCTTTCTCTGCATGTCGGCGAGTGGTGACGTCATGGAACACCAGGCCGCCATAGCTGTGCACCGCGTCGACCAATTCCTTTACCGCGCCGAGGCTGGTGATGACGATCGGCACTTTGTGCTCGACGCAGATGTTCAAATCCGCCTGCAAGCGCGGGTTGCTGTTGTGCACAATCAGGTTCACCGCATACGGCGCCGGGTTGTCCAGTGTCGCCAGGCCCGCTTCGATCTGTTCCAGCCAGGCTTTGAACCCGCTGCTTTCGCGCTGGTTCAAGGCTGGAAAACTGCCGACCACGCCATTGCGGCAGCAGGCGAGCACCAGCTCAGGGTTGGAAATCAGAAACATCGGCGCTGCTACTACAGGCAGACGCAGGCGTTGTTCGAGCAAAGCGGGCAGCGACATTATGGATACCCCAAAGATCTGTAGTTGTTGAAGTTAGAACGGCTTGACCACGACCAGAATTACGATAGCCAGCAATATCAGAACCGGCACTTCATTGAACCAGCGATAAAAGACATGGCTGCGGGTGTTTTCGCCACGGGCAAAACGTTTTACCTGAGCGCCGCACATGTGGTGGTAGCCGATCAGCAAGACGACGAGGGTCAGTTTGGCGTGAATCCAGCCACCCATGCTGAAGATGCTCGGGTTTAGATAGATCAACCAACCACCGAAGATCAGCGTCGCGATCATCGCCGGGCCCATGATGCCGCGATACAGCTTGCGCTCCATGATGCTGAAGCGTTCTTTGCTGAGCGTGTCTTCGCTTTGCGCGTGATACACGAACAGACGCGGCAAGTAGAACAGCCCGGCAAACCAGCAAACGATGCTGACAATGTGAAAAGCTTTGATCCATAGATAGAGCATTTTTAGTTATTCCAGGTTCACGGTAAGCCGGATAGTAGAGGCTTGAGCGTCCGCGCGTCACCTTGACGGTTGTCGCAGGCGCGCGCGGCCCCTATTATCGACGGCTTTCCAGTGGGTTCTTTGAGGGCAGGTTATGGTCAAGGTCGGTATCGTCGGCGGCACGGGTTACACCGGTGTCGAACTGCTGCGTCTGTTGGCGCAGCATCCGCAGGCAGAAGTGGTTGTCATCACTTCCCGATCCGAGGCCGGTCTGGCCGTGGCTGACATGTACCCGAACCTGCGCGGCCACTACGACGGCCTGGCCTTCAGCGTGCCGGACATCAAGACCCTCGGCGCTTGCGACGTGGTGTTCTTCGCCACGCCGCACGGTGTAGCTCACGCATTGGCAGGCGAATTGCTGGCAGCGGGCACCAAGGTGATCGATCTGTCGGCGGACTTTCGCCTGCAAGACGCTGAAGAGTGGGCCAAATGGTACGGCCAGCCGCACGGCGCGCCGGAGTTGCTGGACGAAGCGGTTTACGGTCTGCCGGAAGTCAATCGCGAGCAGATCAAGAAAGCTCGCCTGATCGCCGTGCCGGGTTGCTATCCGACTGCGACGCAGCTGGGTTTTCTGCCGCTGCTTGAAGCCGGTCTGGCCGACACTGCGCGCCTGATCGCCGATTGCAAATCCGGTGTCAGCGGTGCCGGTCGTGGTGCGGCTGTAGGTTCGTTGTACTCCGAAACGTCGGAAAGCATGAAGGCCTACGCGGTGAAAGGTCACCGCCACCTGCCGGAAATTCGTCAGGGCCTGCGTCGTGCAGCGGGTAAGGACGTTGGTCTGACCTTCGTTCCGCACCTGACCCCGATGATCCGTGGCATACATTCCACGCTCTACGCGACGGTGGTTGATCGCTCAGTGGATCTGCAAGCGTTGTTCGAGAAGCGTTATGCCAACGAACCGTTCGTCGATGTGATGCCGGCCGGCAGCCATCCGGAAACCCGCAGCGTGCGCGGCGCCAACGTTTGCCGTATCGCCGTTCACCGTCCGCAGGATGGCGATCTGGTGGTGGTGCTGTCGGTGATCGACAATCTGGTCAAGGGCGCGTCGGGCCAAGCGGTACAGAACATGAACATCCTGTTCGGGCTGGACGAGCGCTTCGGTCTGGCCCACGCCGGTATGCTGCCGTAACACTTTAAGCCGCGTAGCGAAAAGGCCCGTCAAACGGGCCTTTTTGCATTGTGAACAGCTCGTCGGCTTTATTGATATACCGTAACAATAGTTGACCGATTTTCTCGGACAAGCGGATAATGCGCGTCATCACGCATTATGGCGGCGTAACGCCGGGAGATAGTCAGCATGAGCGTCGAATCCTTCACCCCCACGGCTTTGCAATTCACCCACGGTGCCGCGCACAAGGTGAAGAGCCTGGTCGATGAAGAGGGGAATGATCGCTTGAAGCTGCGCGTATTCGTTACGGGCGGCGGTTGTTCAGGGTTTCAGTACGGTTTCACCTTCGATGAGGATGTGGCCGAGGACGACACCATCGTCGAGCGCGAAGGCGTGAGTCTGGTGGTGGATCCGATGAGCTTCCAGTACCTGGCCGGTGCTGAGGTGGACTACCAGGAAGGTCTGGAAGGTTCGCGCTTCGTGATCAAGAACCCGAACGCCACCACGACGTGTGGTTGCGGGTCTTCGTTCTCGATCTGATCGCGCCGCGCTTCAGATAACAAAACGCCGCAGAGCCTTACGGTTCTGCGGCGTTTTGCTGCGTGCGATTTAATCAGGCCGGGTAGATGGCGCCGAGTACCCGAAGGCCGCGTGCGCCGGTGACGCTTGGGCGGTTGGCGGCGATGCCTTCGAGGCAGCAATGGGCGAGCCAGGCGAAGGCCATGGCTTCAACCCAGTCCGGATCAACGCCATGAGTGGCAGTGCTTGCGACTGTTGCGTTTGGCAGCAGGTTGGCCAGACGCTTCATCAGTGTGGCGTTGTGTGCGCCGCCGCCGCAGACCAGCAGTTCCTGAGTGTCGGATTGAGCGCTTTGCAGCGACTCGATGATGGTCAATGCGGTCAGTTCAAGCAACGTGGCCTGCACATTCTCAGCGGCAAAGGCTGGCAGGCGCGCGAGATGTTGCTCCAGCCAAGGCAAGTTAAACACCTCACGGCCGGTGCTTTTTGGGCCTTTGGTGACGAAGAACGGATCGCTGAGCATTGACTGCAACAGGGTTGGCTCAACAGAGCCTGACTTCGCCCAGTCGCCATTGCGATCGTAGTTTTCGCCGCGCTGCTGCTGAATCCAGGCGTCCATCAGCACATTCCCAGGGCCGCAGTCGAAACCGGCTACAGGCTTGGTCGGCTCTATCAGACTGAGATTGCTGAAACCGCCGACATTCAAGACCGCCTGATTGCCGGTACGCTCTTCGAACAAAGCCTCATGGAACGCGGGAACCAGCGGAGCACCTTGGCCTCCGGCTGCGACATCGCGGCTGCGGAAGTCGCTGACTACGGTAATACCCGTGAGTTCGGTCAGCAAAGCAGGGTTGCCGATCTGCACGGTGAACCCGCGCGCCGGTTCATGGCGGATAGTCTGGCCGTGGCTGCCGATCGCAAGAATGTCTTGAGGTTTGAGTTGCTGCAGATCGAGGAGGGTATGAATGCCCTGCGCAGCAAGTTTTACCCAATTCTGCTGGGCAATCGCCGACCGGGCGATTTCGTCAGGGCCGCTGGCGCACAAGCCAAGCAGCTCGGCGCGCAGGGATTCAGGCATGGGAATGTAGTGCGTGGCGATCAGTTTGATCGCCGAGGTCTGTTCGATCAGAGCAATGTCCAGACCGTCGAGACTGGTTCCGGACATCACACCGATATAAAGAGCCATGGCTTAACGCTTGCTCGAAGCCAGCATGGTGGCCTTCTCTTGATCCATGCGCGCCATCAGCGGTTGGCTCTGTGCGAGGAAGCGAGCGCGCTCGGCCTTGGCAATCGGATCGGCCATTGGCAGCTTCTGGCCCAGCGGGTCGACGTGAACACCGTTGACCTGGAACTCATAGTGCAAGTGCGGGCCGGTGGACAGCCCGGTGGTGCCGATGTAGCCAATCACTTGGCCCTGTTTCACGGTACCGCCAGTCTTCACGCCTTTGGCAAAGCCTTGCATGTGGCCATACAGCGTACGGTAGGTGTTGCCGTGCTGGATGATCACGGTGTTGCCGTAGCCACCGCGCCGCCCGGCCAGCAGTACTTTACCGTCACCGGCAGCCTTGATTGGTGTGCCGCGTGGCGCAGCGTAATCGACGCCTTTGTGGGCGCGGATTTTGTTGAGGATCGGGTGTTTACGGCCCATGGAGAATTTCGAGCTGATGCGGGCGAAGTCCACCGGTGTACGGATGAACGCCTTTCGCATGCTGTTGCCGTCAGCGGTGTAGTAGCTGCTGTTGCCTTGTTTATTGGTGTAACGCACGGCGGTGTACGTCTTGCCGCGATTGGTGAAGCGGGCGGAGAGGATAGGGCCATTGCCGACTGCTTTGCCGTTAACCACTTTCTGCTCGTAGATCACATCGAATTCGTCGCCTTGGCGGATGTCCTGAGCGAAGTCGACGTCGTAGCCGAAGACGCTGGCCATATCCATGGTCAGGCTGTGGGATAGGCCGGCACGGGCGGCGGATTGTGAAAGTGAGCTGTTGATCACGCCGTGTACGTAAGCGGTGCGTACGGTTGGTTTTGCGGTAACCCGGTTGAAGGCATAACCCTTGTCATTCTTGGTCAGAGTAATGGTTTCGACATCGCTGACCTTGCTGTGCAGGCTGGTCAGTTGGCCTTCAGGGTTCAATTCGAATTCGAGTTTCTGGCCGTGCTTGAGCTGGCTGAACTGCTTGGCCTGTTTGTCGCTGGCCAGGACCTCATGGACGGACGCAGCCGGCAGGCCGACTTTTTCGAACAAGGTCGACAGCGTATCGCCCTTGGCGACGACAACTTCACGATGCCCCGGGGCTTTCGGCTTTTCGGTGACTGGCGCAGGTGCGGCTTCTGCGGTTTGGGCGGTGTTTTCGTCAGTGTTTTCGATTTGAGCAAACGGAGAAGCTACTGGCTCATTTGTGGCTTGAGCCGCGTCAGCAGCGTCTTGATCTTGTGTCAGTTGTTCAGCAGGACTTTCCAGTTCAAGACTCAGGGTTGTCTTTTTGGCTTCAACATCACTGGAAGGGAATACCAGGAGAGCCAGGCTAAGAAGGGCGGCGATTCCACTTGCGGCGAGCAGGTGGGTCTTCGGGTAAAGCGGCGGCGCTTTAGACGGTTCTGTGGTCATAGGTAATTTTGACTTTGAAAAATGATGAATTGGAAAAGATGAATGACATGATGAAGATGAAATAACTGTATAAAATATAACCAAATCATCTCTGAAGCAAGTCTACAGACAGCGCGTCTGTGGATTGGTGTCCGTGCGCCGGGCAAAACTTGTAATTGGTGCGCGATCTTGTATGGTTGTTTCCCTTTGAATCTGAGCCTTGCGGGTCTGTTATGAAGTCGGTTGAAGAGCAGCTAGCGCTGATTAAACGTGGTGCGGAAGAACTATTGGTCGAGTCCGAGCTGATCGAGAAGCTCAAGCGCGGCCAGCCGCTGCGTATCAAGGCTGGTTTTGATCCAACCGCTCCGGATCTGCATCTGGGTCATACCGTGCTTATTAATAAGCTGCGCCAGTTCCAGGAGCTGGGGCATCAGGTGATCTTCCTTATAGGTGACTTCACCGGGATGATCGGTGATCCGAGCGGGAAGAGTGCCACCCGTCCTCCATTGACCCGCGAGCAGGTTCTGGAAAACGCCGAGACCTACAAGACTCAGGTGTTCAAGATTCTTGATCCGGCGAAAACCGAAGTTGCATTCAACTCCACCTGGATGGATCAGATGGGGCCGGCGGACTTCATTCGTCTGACTTCGCAGTACACCGTGGCGCGCATGCTTGAGCGTGATGACTTTGACAAGCGTTACAGCACCAATCAACCGATCGCTATCCACGAGTTCCTATATCCGCTGGTTCAGGGTTACGACTCGGTGGCGCTGCGCGCGGACGTCGAGTTGGGCGGCACCGATCAGAAGTTCAACTTGCTGATGGGGCGTGAGCTGCAGCGTGGTTATGGTCAAGAGGCTCAATGCATTCTGACCATGCCGCTGCTCGAAGGTCTGGATGGTGTGAAGAAGATGTCCAAGTCGTTGGGCAACTACGTCGGTATTCAGGAAGCGCCGGGTGTCATGTACAGCAAGCTGGTTTCGATTCCGGATGCATTGATGTGGCGTTACTTCGAGCTGCTGAGCTTCCGCTCGATGGATGAGATCAATGCGCTGCGTGCCGATGTAGAGGCAGGTGCCAATCCGCGTGACGTCAAAATCAAACTGGCGGAAGAGATCGTTGCGCGTTTCCATGGTGAGGAGGCTGCGGCGAATGCTCATCGCGCGGCGGGCAACCGTATGAAAGATGGTGAGCTGCCGGATGATCTGCCGGAGGTCGAGTTGGCCTCTGCTGAAGATATGCCGATCGCTGCTGTCCTTAATAAGGCAGGCCTGGTGAAGAACTCTGCGGCGGCGCGCGATCTGCTGGCGTCCGGCGGTGTGCGTGTTGATGGTGAGGTGGTAGATCGCTCCTTTATATATGTACTGGGTGCGACTCACGTTTGCCAGGCGGGCAAGAAGGCTTTTGCGCGTATCACGCTGAAATCTGAGTGATACTGAAAATAAGTGTTGACGGCGAATTTCAGATGTCTATAATTCGCCCCACTTCCGGCGCAGTCGAAACGGAAAACTCCTTGAGATTCAATGAGTTATGTAGATTTCGACAGCAGGCTGCTTCAGTTCATCGAAGCCGAAAGGAGGTTGAAAAAGAGGTGTTGACA
>NZ_VCNJ01000072.1 GCF_005938625.1 Pseudomonas fluorescens | reverse complement strand
CATCTGAAATCTGCCGTCAACACCTATTTTCATAATTCTGTCACATCGGTCAAAAAAACCCGAAAACACGAAGGCCGACCCCGAGGGGTCGGCCTTCATTGCATTGCCCTTCTACTTACAAGCTAGGGAAGGCGAACTGCGAAGCCTCATGGCTGGCACGCTGCGGCCAGCGCTGAGTGATCGCCTTGCGACGGGTGTAGAAGCGCACACCGTCCGGACCATAGGCATGCAAGTCGCCGAACAGCGAACGTTTCCAGCCGCCGAAGCTGTGGTAAGCCACCGGCACCGGCAGCGGCACGTTGACGCCAACCATGCCGACTTCGATCTCGTCGCAGAACAGACGCGCCGCTTCACCGTCACGGGTGAAGATGCAGGTGCCGTTGCCGTATTCGTGATCGTTGATCAGTTGCATCGCCTCTTCCAGACTGTTCACGCGAACGATGCACAGTACCGGGCCGAAAATCTCTTCTTTATAGATGCGCATTTCCGGGGTGACGTTGTCGAACAGGCAGCCACCGAGGAAGAAGCCTTCTTCATGACCGGCCACGCTGAAACCACGACCGTCGACCACCAAGGTCGCGCCGGCAGCCACGCCGTCATCCACGTAACCACTGACTTTGTCGCGCGCCTGACCGGTGACCAGTGGGCCCATGTCCAGACCGCACGAAGTGCCCGCACCGATTTTCAGCGCCTGAATCTGTGGAACCAGTTTCGCCACCAGCGCATCCGCCACCTGGTCACCCACACAAACGGCAACCGAAATCGCCATGCAGCGTTCACCGCAAGAACCGTAAGCCGCGCCCATCAATGCGCTGACCGCGTTATCCAGATCGGCATCCGGCATCAGCACCGCGTGGTTCTTCGCGCCGCCCAGTGCCTGAACGCGTTTGCCGCGCTTGGTCCCCTCGGCATAGATGTACTCAGCAATCGGCGTCGAACCAACGAAGCTCAGCGCTTTGACCTCCGGCGCTTCGATCAACGCGTCCACCGCAGTCTTGTCACCGTGTACCACGCTCATCACGCCTTTCGGCAGACCGGCTTCCAGCAGCAGCTGAGCGATCAGCAGTGTCGAGCTTGGATCACGCTCGGACGGCTTGAGGATGAAGCAGTTGCCGCAGACAATCGCCAGCGGGTACATCCACAACGGCACCATGGCCGGGAAGTTGAACGGGGTGATACCGGCAACGATGCCCAGCGGCTGGAAGTCCGACCATGCGTCGATGTTCGGGCCGACGTTGCGGCTGTACTCGCCCTTGAGGATTTCTGGAGCTGCGCAGGCGAACTCGACGTTCTCGATACCGCGCTTCAATTCACCGGCAGCGTCTTCGAGGGTCTTGCCGTGCTCTTCGCTGATCAATTGCGAGATGCGTGCTTCGTTCTGCTCCAGCAGTTGCTTGAAGCGAAACATCACCTGCGCACGTTTGGCCGGTGGCGTGTTGCGCCAGGCCGGGAACGCAGCTTTGGCGGCATCGATGGCTTTCTGAATGGTTGCCTGGCTGGCCAGTGGCAACTTGTGGATCGCCTGACCGGTGGACGGGTTGAACACATCAACCGCGCGACCGTTCTCAGTCACCAGTTCGCCATTGATCAAATGCGGGATAACGCTCATCGAAAACTCCTGAATTCTTGTCCACGGGCCCCCGTTAAGGAGTGCCCGTTTTGTAGGTACATATAGAAGGAAAAATCAGTCGAGCTTGTTCAGCACTTCGCCGACCGCGTCGAACAGGCGATCGAGGTCTTGCGGTTTGCTGTTGAAAGTTGGGCCGAACTGCAGGGTGTCGCCGCCGAAGCGTACGTAGAAACCGGCTTTCCACAGGGCCATGCCCGCTTCGAACGGACGCACGATGGCGTCACCGTCACGCGGGGCAATCTGGATCGCACCGGCCAGACCGAAGTTACGAATGTCGATAACGTTCTTCGAGCCTTTCAGACCGTGCAGTGCGTTTTCAAAATGCGGCGCGACTTCAGCGACGCTCTGCACCAGGTTTTCCTTTTGCAGCAGGTCGAGTGCCGCAAGACCTGCGGCGCAGGCCACCGGGTGCGCCGAGTAGGTGTAGCCGTGCGGGAATTCCACGGCGTATTCCGGCGTCGGCTGGTTCATGAACGTCTGGTAGATCTCGGAGCTGGCAATCACCGCGCCCATCGGGATCGCGCCGTTGGTGACTTGCTTGGCGATGCACATCAGGTCCGGGGTCACGCCAAAGGTGTCAGCGCCGAACATGTTGCCGGTACGGCCGAAACCGGTGATCACTTCGTCGAACACCAGCAGGATGTTGTGCTGATCGCAGATCTCGCGCAGACGCTTCAGGTAACCCTGTGGCGGCACGAGTACGCCAGCGGAACCGGCCATCGGTTCTACGAATACGGCGGCGATGTTCGAGGCATCGTGCAATTCGATAAGCTTCAGCAGCTCATCGGCCAGTGCAATACCACCCTGCTCCGGCATGCCACGGGAAAATGCATTGCTCGCCAGCAGCGTGTGCGGCAGGTGATCGACGTCCATCATCGATTGACCGAACAGCTTGCGGTTGCCGTTGACGCCGCCAAGACTGGTGCCGGCAATGTTCACACCGTGGTAGCCACGGGCACGGCCGATCATTTTGGTTTTGGTCGACTGGCCTTTCAGGCGCCAGTAGGCACGGACCATTTTCACCGCGGTGTCGGCGCACTCGGAACCCGAGTCAGTGAAGAACACGTGGTTGAGGTTGCCCGGGGTCAGCTCGGTGATCTTCTCGGCCAGCTGGAACGACAGCGGATGACCGTACTGGAAACCCGGCGAGTAATCGAGGGTGCCCAACTGTTTGGAGACGGCTTCCTGAATTTCCTTGCGAGTGTGGCCGGCGCCGCACGTCCACAGACCGGACAACGAGTCATATACCTTGCGGCCCTTGTCGTCGATCAGCCAGCTGCCTTCGGCGCCAACGATCAAACGCGGGTCGCGCTGGAAGTTACGGTTGGCGGTGTACGGCATCCAGTGCGCGTCCAGCTTCAGTTGGCTGGCCAGTGGCGACTGAGCGTTTTCAGGCATGTTCATCGGGCAAAACCTCGCAGGGCATAAGCGTCAGGGAGATAAAAAGCGTTGTTGCAGCTAAATTGCCACGCGGATAAAGTCGGTGAAATTCAACTCTTCTAACCTTCAGTTAGAACTTTGCTAAACAATGAGAACAATAAGATGAGCAGCCGCCGCCCCGACCCGCTGGCCCAGGTCAGTGACTTTGATATCCGCTTGCTGCGGATTTTTCGCAGCGTGGTGGAGTGTGGCGGTTTTTCGGCAGCGGAAACCGTGCTCGGCATCGGTCGCTCGGCAATCAGTCAGCAGATGAGCGATCTCGAGCAGCGTCTCGGTTTGCGTCTGTGTCAGCGCGGTCGCGCGGGATTTTCTCTGACTGAAGAAGGCCGTGAGGTGTATCAATCGGCGCTGCAACTATTAAGTGCGCTGGAAAGTTTCCGCACCGAGGTCAACGGCCTGCACCAGCATTTACGCGGCGAGCTGATCATTGGCCTGACCGACAACCTCGTCACCCTCCCCCACATGCGCATCACTCACGCCCTCGCTCAGTTGAAGGAGCGCGGCCCGGATGTGCAGATTCAGATTCGCATGATTGCGCCGAATGAAGTCGAGCAAGGTGTGCTCGATGGGCGTTTGCATGTCGGCGTAGTGCCGCAGGCCAGCGCGTTGTCGGGGCTGGAGTATCAGCCGCTGTACAGCGAGCGTTCGCTGCTTTATTGCGCGGTGGGTCATCCGCTGTTTTATGTTGATGACAAGCAACTGGATGACGAACGCTTGAACAGCCAGGACGCGATTGCGCCGACGTTCCGTTTGCCGGCGGAGATTCAGGCGCATTACCAGGCGCTCAATTGCACGGCCAGTGCTTCTGACCGTGAAGGTATGGCGTTTCTGATTTTGACCGGACGTTACATCGGTTACCTGCCGGATCACTACGCCGGTCTCTGGGTGCAGCAAGGTCGTTTGCGTGCGCTGAAATCGCAAACACGTTTCTACGACCTGAGCCTCGCATCGGTCACACGCAAGGGGCGCCGCCCTCATTTGGTGCTGGAGAGCTTTCTGGAAAGTTTGGCGGCGACGCGTTGAAAATCTTCAGAAGCCCGCCAGCGTTGGGCCTTGGCGACAAATTCGAAAAATAACCTGAGCAAGTGGACAGCTTTTTGCAAAGCAGGATCAACCTCGATCCTTCAACAAGAAGCCTTAAGCCATGCAGCCAGATTCCGCACCGTCCAGCGACCTGATCTACGGCCTCAACGACCGCCCCAAACCACTCGCCGCGACACTCGCGGCACTGCAACACGTGCTCGCCAGTTTCGTCGGCATCATCACCCCGCCATTGGTGATCGGCTCGGCCCTCGGGCTGACCGCGTATTTGCCCTACCTGATCAGCATGGCGTTGATGGTCTCGGGCGTCGGCACCTTTATTCAGGCGCGGCGGCCGTTCGGGATTGGCGCGGGGATGATCTGTTTACAGGGCACCAGTTTTGCCTTTCTTGGTGCGGTGCTGTCGGCGGGGTTTCTGGTCAAACAACGTGGCGGTAGCCCGGAAGACATTCTCGCGATGATTTTCGGTGTGTGTTTCTTCGGCGCGATCGTGCAGATCGTCCTCAGCCGTTTCATCGGTCAATTGCGCAGAGTCGTCACGCCGTTGGTGACCGGGATCGTTATCACCCTGATCGGCATCAGTTTGATCAAGGTCGGCATCACTGATCTCGGAGGTGGTTTCAACGCACCGGACTTCGGTGCGCCGGGCAATCTGGCGCTGGGTGTGTTTGTGCTGCTGACGATCATTCTGCTCAACCGCTCCAATACACCATGGGTGCGCTTGTCGGCGATCATCATCGGCTTGGTGCTCGGCAGTCTGGCCGCATGGTTCAGTGGGAAACTGGTGCCGCAGCCGTTGCCTGACTTGCCTTTGGTGAGTTTTCCTACACCGTTCAAGTTTGGATTCAGCTTCGATTGGACGGCTTTCCTGCCGGTCGCGCTGATTTATCTGATCAGCACCATCGAAACCGTCGGCGACCTCACGGCCAACTGCATGCTCGCCCGCCAGCCGATCAGCGGCCCTTCTTATATAAGCCGCCTGCGCGGTGGCGTGCTCGGTGATGGCGTGAGCTGCATGATCGCCGCCACGTTCAGCGCTTTCCCTAACACCACGTTCGCGCAGAACAACGGCGTGATCCAGCTGACCGGCGTCGCCAGCCGCTACGTCGGGTTGTACATCGGCGCGATCCTGTTTTGTCTCGGTATGTTCCCGATGATCGGCGCGGTGCTGCAACAGATTCCGAAACCGGTGCTCGGCGGTGCGACCCTGGTGATGTTCGGCGCGGTGGCCGCTGCCGGCGTGCGCATCCTCGCGCAGTCGTCGCTGGATCGGCGCAGCATGTTGATCATCGCCACATCGTTCGGCGTCGGCCTGGGCATCGCCGCGCAACCGAACCTGCTGCACCTGCTGCCAAAACTGGTGCAGAACCTGTTTGATTCGGCGATCACCAGCGGTGGCCTGACCGCGATCATCCTGTGCCTGTTGCTGCCGGAGTCGAAAACCGAGGCCGCTGAAGCGCACCCGCCGCTGAACAAGATCGAACAGGCGTAACGGTTTTATCGCTCAAACACTTGTCGGATGCCTGTGGGTGCGCTATCAACGCAACTGGTTGCACCCACAGACAAACCCGGAAGTGCCTATGACCTTTGAAGTCCCTGCCCATGGCGGCAAACCCGCCAGCCGCATTCGTCAGAAGAACGAAGAGACCATCCTCAAAGCCGCCGAAGACGAGTTCGCCCGTCACGGGTACAAAGGCACCAGCATGAACACCATCGCGCAGAATGCCGGGTTGCCCAAAGCGAACCTGCATTACTACTTCACCAACAAACTCGGTTTGTACGTGGCGGTGCTGAGCAACATTATCGAGCTGTGGGACAGCACCTTCAACACACTCACGGCCGAGGACGATCCGGCCGAAGCGCTGACCCGCTATATCCGTGCCAAGATGGAATTCTCCCGTCGTCAGCCACAGGCCTCGCGGATCTTTGCGATGGAAGTGATCAGCGGCGGTGAATGCCTCAGCGAATATTTCAATCAGGATTACCGCGCCTGGTTCACCGGACGCGCAGCAGTGTTTCAGGCGTGGATCGATGCGGGCAAAATGGACCCGGTCGACCCGGTGCACCTGATCTTCCTGTTGTGGGGCAGCACCCAGCATTACGCTGACTTCGCCACGCAGATCTGCCGCGTCAGCGGTCGCAGCAAGCTGACCAAGCAAGACATGGAAGACGCCGGCAACAACCTGATCCGCATCATTCTCAAAGGCTGCGGCCTCACTCCTCCTCTATAAGACGTTTATGCCTTTCACCCTCAGCGGTTTTTGCGAGTACCGCGAAGAAATTCGCAAAAGCCGCTTTATCACTTTCGCCACGCCGATCGGCAGCCCTGCCGAGGCGCAGGCTTTTTTCGAACAACACAGCGATCTCAACGCCTCGCACAATTGCTGGGCGTGGAAACTCGGCGATCAATACCGTAGCAATGATGACGGCGAACCGGGCGGCACGGCTGGGCGACCGATTCTAGCGGCGATTGAAGCGCAGGATTGCGATCAGGTCGCGGTGCTGGTGATTCGTTGGTACGGCGGCATTCAACTCGGTACCGGCGGTTTGGCCCGGGCGTATGGCGGTGGCGCGAACAAGTGTTTGCAGACGGCAGCGAAGGTCGAGTTGATCAGCCGGGTGCCGTTGAGTTGCGCTTGCGGGTTTGCCGAGTTGGCGTTGGTGAAGTTGCGCGTTGCCGATCTGGGTGGATTGCTAGTGGAGGAAAACTTCACGGCGAACGGGGTCGAGTTGAAGTTAGCGGTGGGTGAGGCGCAAATCGATGTCTTGCAAACCCAGCTAGCGGATTTGAGCCGTGGGCGGATTTTGTTGCAGCGGTGAAGCAAGATCAAAAGATCGCAGCGTTCCGCAGCTCCTACGGGGATCCGGGTTTGTCATGAATTTCGTTGGTGATACCGGTATCAGCGTTTTCGTGTAGGAGCTGCCGAAGGCTGCGATCTTTTAGGGCATCCCCCATTTTCCTTATTCCACAGACTTGCCCACATCTGCTGTGCACCCGACTGTGGATAACCTGAGTACATTCCGCTGTAACCCTTCTGTCACGTGGCTTTGCGCGGTTTGTTCACTTTTCGTTCAATTCACCCGACGAAACGAATTTTTCAAACAGAAACAATCAGTTAGCACGGTTTATCACCATTAGAAGAAAGCACCGCAGTGCTTATGCCCGGGTTTGCAGCTTGCGCACAATAACTGTGGAGCAACCTGTGGATAACCCGTTCATGACCGCCGCAGTCGCAGGTTCTTCCTAGCCCCCACGGCTTTGCTCGTTTTTTGATCAGTTGCCGACGGGCAAAACTGGAGCCCGATCAACGGCTTTGCTCTGAATTGGTGCCGTGAACCCAACCAATTTTGAAGGCAATGCTCTGCTTCAGGCACTCGCACACGCGGCCCGCTCGCGTTCCTGACTCAATGGCCAGGAAATTGCTTTATCCACAGGCACAACTCCAAGCAAGTCGAGCCTGTCATGCCAATCGCGCCACCCCTCCCGCGCCTGCAGCTGCGCCACATCAGTAAACGCTACCCCGGTTGCCTGGCCAACGACGCCATCGACCTGAGCATCGCGCCAGGGGAAATCCATGCCCTGCTCGGTGAAAACGGTGCGGGCAAGAGTACGTTGATGAAGATCATCTACGGCGTTACCCAGGCCGATTCGGGCGAGATGCTCTGGCAGGGTCAGCGGGTCAACATCCGCAACCCGGCACAGGCGCGGCAGCTGGGCATCGGCATGGTGTTCCAGCATTTCTCACTGTTCGAAACCCTCAGCGTGGCGCAGAACATAGCGCTGGCGATGGGCGCTGCGGCCGGCACACCGAAACAACTGGAACCGAAAATTCGCGAAGTGTCGCGCCGTTATGGCATGGCGCTGGAACCGGAGCGACTTGTCCACAGCCTGTCGATCGGTGAGCGCCAGCGCGTGGAAATCATTCGCTGCCTGATGCAGGACATTCGCCTGTTGATTCTCGACGAACCGACCTCAGTGCTGACGCCGCAAGAGGCCGATGAATTGTTTATCACCCTGCGCCGTCTCGCTGCCGAAGGCTGCAGCATTCTGTTTATCAGCCACAAACTCGGCGAAGTACGGGCGCTGTGTCACAGCGCGACAGTTTTGCGCGGCGGGCGAGTTGCCGGACATTGCGTGCCAGCCGAATGTTCGGATCAGCAGTTGGCGCAGCTGATGGTCGGCGAAGCAGCGGCGTTGATTGGCGATTACCCGAAGGTCAGTGGCGGCACGACGTTTTTACGGATGAGCGGATTGAGTTGGCACAACCCGGACCCGTTTGGCTGCTCGCTGAAAGACATCAACCTGGAAGTGCGCAGCGGTGAAATCGTCGGCATCGCCGGGGTCGCCGGTAATGGTCAGGATGAGTTGCTGGCCCTGCTCAGCGGCGAGCAAATCCTGCCTCGCGCCGAAGCTGCGACCATTCGATTCGCCGAGCAAAACGTCGCCGATTTACGCCCGGATGCGCGACGCAAACTGGGCCTGGCGTTCGTCCCCGCCGAGCGTCTCGGCCACGGCGCGGTGCCGGAATTGAGTCTGGCGGACAACGCCCTGCTCACCGCTTTCCAACAAGGTTTGGTCAGCCACGGTTTGATCGAACGCGACAAGGTCGAAGCCCTCGCCCAACAGATCATTCAGCGCTTCGGCGTGAAAACCCTGGACACGCAAACCGCTGCGCGCAGCCTGTCCGGCGGCAACCTGCAAAAATTCATCCTCGGCAGGGAAATCCTCCAGCAACCGAAACTGCTGATCGCCGCGCACCCGACCTGGGGCGTCGACGTCGGTGCTGCCGCGACCATCCACCGTGCACTGATCGCGTTGCGCGATGCCGGCGCGGCGATTCTGGTGATTTCCGAAGACCTCGACGAATTGTTCCAGATCAGCGACCGCCTCGGCGCCTTGTGTGGCGGACGCTTGTCGGCGCTGCACAACACCACCCATACGCAACTCAGCGACGTCGGCGGCTGGATGGCCGGCCAGTTCGACAACCCACCTTCTGCCGCCACGGTTTAACGGAGTTATACACATGCTGCTTTTCCTCGAACCCCGTGGCCAGCAATCGCGATTGATGCTGTGGTGCTCGCCTTTACTGGCAGCGGCGCTGACACTTGGCTGCGGCTCGCTGCTGTTCATCGCCCTCGGTCATGACCCGCTGCAAACCTTGCACACGCTGCTGATCGCGCCGGTCAGCGATTTGTATGGCGTCTCCGAATTGCTGGTCAAAGCGCTGCCGATTCTGCTTTGCGCACTGGGGTTGGCGGTGGCGTACCAGGCGCGAATCTGGAACATCGGCGCTGAGGGGCAATTGCTTCTCGGCGCGCTGGCCGGCAGTGCGTTGGCGGTGAACATCATCGGCATGCAAAGTCGTTGGGCGCTGGTATTTATTCTGCTCACCGGCACCGTCGCAGGCGCGGCGTGGGCCGGGCTGACCGCGTGGTTGCGCACACGCTTCAACGCCAACGAAATCCTCACCAGCATCATGCTCAATTACATCGCGCTGAACCTGCTGCTGTTCTGCGTGCACGGGCCGCTGAAAGATCCGGCCGGCTTCAACTTTCCCGAGTCGGCGATGTTCGGCGATGCCAGTCGCTTACCACTGTTGATGGAGGATGGCCGCGTGCATGCCGGGGTTTACTTCGCCCTGCTTGCGCTGGTCGTGGTGTGGGTGTTGTTGCAGAAAAGCTTTGTCGGTTTCCAGATCAAAGTGCTTGGGCTGGACAAGCGTGCGGCGGGGTTTGTCGGCTTTCGCGAGAAGCGTTTGATCTGGCTGGCGCTGTTGATCAGCGGCGGCTTGGCCGGACTGGCGGGTGTCTGCGAAGTCACCGGGCCGATAGGTCAACTGGTGCCGCAGGTGTCGCCGGGGTATGGCTATGCGGCGATTACCGTGGCGTTTCTTGGGCGCCTCAATCCGATCGGAATTCTGTTCTCCAGTCTGCTGATGGCGCTGCTGTACATCGGTGGCGAGAGCGCACAAATGACGATGAATCTGCCGCAGGCGATCACCCAGTTGTTCCAGGGAATGATGCTGTTTTTCCTGCTCGCCTGTGACGTGCTGATCCTCTATCGGCCACGCCTGAACCTGCGCTGGGTGAAGCGCACGTCGACCACCGCCGTAACTGCCGGAGCGCTGTGATGGATATCGATCTGTTGAGCAATATTTTCTATGCCATGGTGCGTTGCGGCACACCGCTGTTGCTGGTGGCGCTGGGTGAACTGATCTGCGAGAAGAGCGGCGTGCTCAACCTCGGGCAGGAAGGGATGATGCTGTTTGGCGCGGTGATCGGATTTATCGTCGCGCTGAACAGCGGCAACCTGTGGCTTGGCGTGTTGTTGGCGATGTTGGCCGGGATGTTGTTGTCGTCACTGTTTGCGCTGGTGGCGCTGGTGTTCAATGCCAATCAGGTGGCGACCGGGTTGGCCCTGACGATTTTTGGTGTCGGGCTGTCGACCTTTGTCGGCGCGGCCTGGGTCGGGAAACCGTTGGCCGGTTTTGAGCCGTTGGCGATTCCTTATCTGAGTGAAATCCCGCTGATCGGGCGGATGCTGTTTGCTCAGGATCTGCTGGTGTATCTGTCGTTCGCGCTGTTTGCGCTAGTGGCGTGGGTGATTATCAAAAGTCGTGTCGGGTTGATTATTCAAGCGGTCGGCGAGAACCCGGATGCGGCCAGTGCGATGGGGCTGCCGGTGTTGGCCGTGCGCACGTTGGCGGTGCTGTTTGGCGGGGCAATGGCCGGGTTGGCCGGGGCTTATCTGTCGCTGGCGTACACGCCGATGTGGGCGGAAAACATGACTGCCGGGCGCGGCTGGATCGCGTTGGCGCTGGTGGTGTTTGCCAGTTGGCGGGTGTGGCGGTTGTTGCTCGGGGCGTATCTGTTTGGCCTCGCCAGCATCCTGCATTTGGTGGCGCAGGGGTTGGGGCTGGCGATTCCGTCGAGTTTGCTGGCGATGCTGCCGTATGTGGCGACGATTGTGGTGTTGGTATTGTTGTCACGCGATGCACTGCGTACGCGTTTGTATGCGCCGGTTTCGTTGGGGCAGCCTTGGCAGGCGGGGCATTAGTGCGGTGATTTCAATGGCCTCTTCGCGAGCAAGCTCGCTCCCACATCTATGG
>NZ_VCNJ01000071.1 GCF_005938625.1 Pseudomonas fluorescens | reverse complement strand
GCTTTTGATCTGTAGGGCGACGTCGGAAGGCTGAGTGGAGGGATTGATCCGGGCGTGGGAGCGCAGCGACCGTTTGGCGCAGCCAAACACAGCGAGAGGAGGTGCAGCGAAGCAAACCGTAGGCGCTGCGCCCGGATCGATCCCGCAGCGAAGGAACCCCGAGCCCCAGCGAGCGGGCCGCACGCAGGAGCAAGCCTTTTGGGTTACCTTTTCGGCGTTTGGAAAAGGTGACCCGCCGTAAGGGCGGAACCCTGATCAGCAACACCCGCAGCAACGGATACACACCCCAAAACCCCAAGAGCATGGTCGGCCCAAAGGCCGCCAAGCCCCGCTCGATCAGTCCGCCAGCCAGCCGTATTCCCAGTAGCGCAGGTTATCGCCACGCAACACGTAATCGCGCAGCACCACCTCACGCAATTCATCCCCCATGCGATAACTGGCATCCGGATCCGCCAGGTGCATGCGGATCGCTTGCAGCCATTCATCCGTGGAGTTGGTCTTGATCCGCGTGCACGGCAAGTAACCGCGATAGGCCTCGGTGTCGGTACAGATCACCGGGTAGCCGCAAGCGCCGTATTCCAGCAGCCGCAAGTTGCTCTTGCAGTCGTTGAAGACATGGAACTCCAGCGGCGCCAGTGCCAGATCGAGATTGAGACTGGCCAGTTTCGCCGGGTACACGTCCAGACCGATCACACCATGGAACTCATGCATGTAGGGACGCAGGTCATCCGGGCACATGCCAAAGAACACCCAGTCGACTTCATTGGCCAGCTCGCGCACGACATCGGCGATTACCGCGAGGTCGCCGTGGTGACTGGTGCCGCCGCCCCAGCCGACCCGTGGTTTCTTCGAGGTCCGACGCTCGCTGCGCAGGTGGCCCCACAAGTCCTCGGCCAACATGTTAGGGACGACACGAATGTCGTGGTGCATGTCCGACAGCACATTGGCCAGCGGCGCAGTGGATACGACCGCGCGATCGCACAGCCCGATCGCACGCCGCACCATGCGCTCCATGTCCTGTTTGCTCGGCATGTTGCGGATGTGCGCATTGCGGTGGGGAACGTCGATGACATAGTCGTCGAGTTCGAAGATCCGCCGAGCGTTGAAGAATTTCTTCAGCGGTGGAATTTCATCGATGGCGTGCTCCGAATAGCGCCCTTGCAGGACGATCACGTCGGGGGACTGACGCTCGATATCGATGATCGACGGCAAGCCGTAGCAAATGCGCCCTTCTGCCCGATTGGCCGCTTCCAGCTCGATCATCGGCTGGCTCATGCGGTAATGGCCGATGGCCGAAGCGTTGATCGGCACCACCAGCAGGTTGGGCAACTGTGCCTTGGAGAATGCACTCCAGCCAGTGCGCAGGCCCGGCTCCAGACTGAAGTTGGTGGCGCCCACGCCCTGCAACGTCAGGTTGACGTTGTAGGCCGGGTCGCGCGCCACCAGCGGCAGCCAGCGCTGGTAAAACGTGTCCCTCTCCTCGATGTGCTGCGCTTCTTCCTCAGGCGTCGCCATGGCATTCGGTCGCACACCCACGGCCAGCACGGCATGGGGGTTCAACACCACCAGGTAACCGTCGCGGCCAACGCGCAGACACAGGTCCACGACGTTGAGCGTTTGCTTGAGGTCCTGCTCGTCCAGCCCGCCGGCGGCTTCGAACACCGACTTGCGAATCATCAGGCAATCGCCGCCGACGGCACTCAGGTCATGCACCGCTTGCAGGCGGTGCATGTACCCTTCCGACTGCACCGGCTGGCCATAGAACGGCAACCCGACCGGCCCGTTCAAGCCAAGAATCAGACCCGCGTGCAGCACGCCTCCGTCCGGGTTGAACAGCTTGGCGCCGACCACCCCGACCTCCGGACGCTGCGCATGATTGAGCAGTTCGTCGAGCCAATCGCTCTGGGTGATCACCGCAAAGGCATTGAGCATCAACACATACTCACCGCGCGCCTGGCTGACGGCAAAATTGTGTACCGCTGCTGCATTGCCCTTTTGCGGATAGCTCAGCACGCGAATCCGCTCGCTGCCCATTTGCGCCATACCGTCCAGCCACGCCAACGCTTCGGCACTTTTGCAGCCGTTGTCGACCAAGAGCAATTCGTACTCGGTGTAGGCGGTCTTCTCCAGCAGTGTCTCGACGCAGCGCTGCAACGCGGCAGTCTGGTCCTGCGTGACAATGACCACCGACACCAGTGGGCGCCGGGCATGGTGATAGTCAACGCGATTGAGCAGCCCGCTGTCACCGTCGCGGATTTCGTGAGCGATGCCGAGACGTTGCAGATGCGCCTCGAGAATGCGCGGGCTTTGCTGCGCAACGCCAGGATCAGTGAGCCATTGCGACAGGTCGAATTTCGACTCCAGCAACACTTCAGCAATGTGTCCGATCACTTGCAGACCATCGCTTTCAACCATACGCCACAGCACATCGTGGGGCGCCAGTTCAGCGAACGTCGAGGCAAAACCGCCGAGCGCCAGAAACCGTTCGCGCTGGAACGCCAGGGCACGCCCGACGTAGGGGTAACTGCGCATGAGATCGAGGTTGAAATCCGGTTTGAACGCAGGCTCGGCCGACTCGCCATCGCGCAGGCTGCCTTCGTCGCTGTACAGGCACGTCAGCGCACTAGAGTGCGCAATGCGATCGGCCATCACCAGCAGCGCCGCTGCCACCGGACAATCACCCGACTGCAGCAGATAGAACCAGTCGGCGCCGTCCAGTTGCGGCAGCAACGTGTTGATCTGCTCCAGGCCGTCATCCTGCAACGGCATGTGGAAGACCCGACCATCCAGCTGCGCTTCGGTGCACGCCGCAGACAATACCAGCACCAGCTCCGGCGGATAATCCTGAGCGGCGAGCGCCTCAAGGGTGCGCTCCAGGCCATCGCGACTGCCTTGGGCATCAATGATGATCGGTACGATGCGCGGCTGATACGGCCAGCCCGCGAGGGTTTCCGGCAGCCATTGGCGCTGCGCCTCGGTCAGCACCCGAACTGCCAGCCACTGCGCATAAAGTTCGCCGAAACTGAAGCTGTCGACACCGACCCCCAGCTCCTGACGGCTCTGCTTGGTGCCGAGGGTGCGGCTCAGCGGCAGCTCTTCCCAGACCCGAGGCGACTCGTCGGCCTTGGTCAACGGCACGTAACGAACCCAGCCCGACGCCGGCGCCGACTCGCCGCTGCGGACCTTGAGCATTTGCGAGATCCACTCGCGCTCGATCTCCGCCGCGTCTTTCATCGGTTGCTGCGCGCTCAGACGCTCGGGGTAAAGGCGCTCGGCGCTCAGCACATTGTTGGAGACCACCAGGTTGCCGCGCCGCAGCAGGCAGACATACAAGGCAAAATCCAGGGTCGCGACGAAGCAGGCAGTGTCTTCGGTCAGGGCCGGCAACAGTTCGGCGACGTCGGAGCGGCGGAACAAGGCGCTGCTGAAACCGCCAAGCACGTTGACCGGAAATTTTTCAAAGATGCTCAGTACATCGTCGCCCTTGAGCAAGCCACTGACCGGCGACAACGAGCTGTTTTCCAGACGTGCCGGCAGGATGATGTCGTTGGCATCCCACAGTAGTCGCTGCGCCACCACCAGACTGACTTCCTCGCGGCGCATCTCATGGGTTTGCTGTTCGATACACGCCGAATAGAGCAGGTCATCGTCACACAGGAACTTGATGAACTCGCCCCGGGACTGCTCAAGGCAGACCTTCAGGTTACCGACCAGCCCCAACGTACGTGGATTGCGCACGTAACGCACCACCGCACCTGTCTGCGCCATGACCGACTTGACGATGTCTTCGATCTCGTTGCCGCGACTGTCATCGCACACAATGATGTCCAGATTGCCGTAATTCTGACTCACGGCACTGTTCAACGTCCGCTCGAAAAAACGCGGATTGAAGGCGGGAATGGCAATGCTGACGAGGGGGAGTGAATTCACGGCGGGCTCACAGGCGGTACGAGCCTGCTCGAAAAAGCGAGCCCTGATACCGCTAAAAAACATTAACTGAGGGACAGGGCAAACGGGCGCTCACGCGCCCGCCAACCGTCAGATCTTGTTGAACAGACCCAACTGACTGATCTTGCTGAACGCCAGTTGCGCGGCCTGCAGCATGGTTTGCTGCAAGGTCAGGCGGGTCATGACTTCGGCCGGATCCGAATCACGGATCGAGCCTTGGGTCGTGGAGTTCGCCGTGCTCAGGCTCGAGTTGGTGATGGTCTGCATGTCCAGCGACTGGCCGCGCGCACCAATGGTGGTGACGGAGGTGCCAATCTGGTTGGCGGCGGCGTCGATGTTGCCGAGACCTGCCTCCATGGCGCCCTGCAGCTTTTGCTTGGCGACCGGATCACCATCGACCGGTGTATTCAGCGCCGTGATCATCTGGCCCAGGGTGTCGAGCACGTTCTGGGTCTGGTGATTGTTCGGCTGGATCGAGAACTGATCGCCCGCCGCTGGCGTACCGCCCAAGGCGAACGTCACACCCGCGGCTGTCGCGTTACTACCGGCCACTGTGCCCGACGATACCGGTTTGCTGTCAGCCGTGACCGGCGCCGCGTACAAATCGAAAGCGGTGGCACTGGTGAACTTGAGGACCGCGCCACCCTGCGGGAATGCCGCGGTATAGGCGGCCTGGTTGGTGATATTGGAGCCGGTGATGACGGTCGTCGACGGGTTGCCCGGGTTGCGCGTGGTGGTGAACGAGTCTGGCGAAGCCGACAGCTGGAAGCTGTGCCCGGTAATGACGGTATCCGGGTTGGTGTCACCGGCCTTCAGGTTGATGTTCAGCTTCATGTCGACGCCACGGAAGCTGACAGTCTGGTTGGCGCCGCTGCTGTTGCTGACCAAACCGTTCTGGCTCGCCTCAGCGGTCACGTCGTTGCCCAGGGCATCGGTGATTTTCAGCTGGGTGCTGCTGACGAAAGCCACGGTGTAAGGCTGACCGGCAGTAAACTTGGCGTCGTAGGTTGCAGCGGTGCCAACAGTACCGTTGGACAGCACCACACGACCGTCATCCACCGCCGGAGCTGTCATCTGGGTGTTGGTGCGACCGGTGTTGATGGTTTGCTGAAACGCATCCCAACCGGTGGTGTTGGTGCCGACAGTCATGCCATCGCCGATGCCCAGATTGATCGTGGTCTGGTCGCCGTTGTAAGAGAAAGTGCCGTCGGCATTTTTCGAATACGGTGCGGTATCGGTTTTCGAACCGGAGAACAGGTAATTGCCGTTGGCGTCCTTGGCGTTCATCAGACCCAGCACTTGTTGCTGGATCTCGCCCAGTTCCGAGGCGTAAGCCTGGCGGTCCTTGTCGGTGGCGGTACCGTTGTTCGCGGCCAGAGCCAGCTCTTTGGCACGACCCAACGCTGTGGTGATGGCATCCAGCGTGGATTCCTGCACGTTCAACGCACTCTTGGCGCTGTTGATGTTGGTACCGTACTGATCCAGCATCGCGGCTTGCTGACCCAGTTGCAGCAAACGACCGGCGCCGATCGGATCATCGGACGCATTGGTGATGCGTTGCAGGCTGCTCGCCTCGCTGGCGGTGGCGACGGCCTTGTTGAAGTTACGCTGATAGTCCGACGCTTGCGTGCCGTAATACTGGGCGGTGGAAATGCGCATGAATTACGACTCCTTAAAGGCTGTTGATCAGCGTGGCGAAAGTTTCCTGCGCAGCTTTGATGATCTGCGAAGACGCTGTGTAGTACTGCTGATATTTGACCAGGTTGCCGGTTTCTTCATCCAGGTTGACCCCGGACAGCGAATCGCGCGCGCCTTTGGCGTTATCCAGAATCGCCGTGGTCGCGGCGCTGTCGGACTTGCCTTGGGCAGTCTTGGTACCGACGTTGGTCACCAGCTTGTTGTAAGCGTCAGTCAGGCTGATGCCCTTGCTTGCCGAACCGGTATCGACAGTCTGCGCGGTTTGCAGGGCGACCAGCGATTGCGCGTTGCGGTTGTCCGAAGACGCCGCACCGGTCAGGTTCATGGTGAAGGTTTCGCCAGGCTTCGGCGTGCCGCCAACGGTGGTCTGAACGGAGAAGGTTTTCTGTACGTTCGGCGTAACGCTGGTGTCCAGCACCGGGTTGCCGCTGGCATCGACGATGCCGACTTTAAGTTCCAGTGCGTTCGATTGACCGGGAACGATAGTGCCGCTGCTGATGAGGCCGCCCTTGGCATCCACAAAAGTGTAAGCCTGGCTGCCCCCGGTAACCGCACCGAACACCAGTTTCACCGGCGTCGAGTTCTTCAGCGCCGCCTGCATGTCAGCCTGGGCTGTCGGGTTGTAGATATCGATCTTGCTGGTGAGCGTCGGCTGGGTGAAAGTGCCCAGACCATTGGCGCTGGCGACACCGGTCAACGGACCGGCCGCAGCGATTTTCTTCGGATCGGTGAGCACTGTCTGGATGCTTGCCGCCGCATTGCGGGTCGGGGTGATTTTGAAGCTGTCACCGGCGCTCAACGCACCGCCCTTGAGGGCGAGGGTGAAACCGTCGATCACTGGCGGCGGATTGGTCGTCGTGCTGAAGGCACCCAGGTCGGTGCCGTCGGAGCGCTTGACGGTGTAGTCAGTGGCGCTGGTGAACGTCACTTGATAATCGCTGGTGGTCAGCTTGCCGGTGTCCTTGATGGTGACATCGAGGTTACCCGAACCGGTGCTGTTGCCCGATTGCGCGATGCTGCGCGAACTGACCAGCGCGGCACTGTTGATGTTGTTGAAAATCGCCGCGCCGAAGTCACCGTTCTTGTCGATGCCCTGCGCTTGCTGACTGTTGACCTGATCAGCGATCACCAGCGCTACGCGGCCGAGCTCGTTGAGCGACGGGTCGAGGACTTCTTTGCGGTAAGTCAGCAGACCACCGATTTCACCACCGCTCATCGCCGAGGTGATATCGATGGTGCTCGAACCGCGATCCATCTGGATGGCCATGCGCGACGGGTCGTCTTTGCTCGCGACCATGCTCAGCGTGTTGGTGGTGTTGCCGATCACCAGCGGCTGACCGCTGCCGATGTAGACGTCGAAACTGGTGCCACGCTCGACGACCTGTGCACCGGTCAGTTCGGAGAGCTGGCGTACCGCTTCATTGCGGCTGTCGAGCAGATCGTTCGGCGCACCACCGCTGGTGGTGATCTCGCCGATTTTCTGGTTCAGGTTGGCAATCGAGGTGGCCAGCTTGTTCACCTGGGACGTCATGTCGCCCAGGCTGCCATTGATGGTGGTGTTCTGGTCGTTGAGCTGCTTGGCGATGGTATTGAAGCGACTGGTCAGCGCCTGAGCACCGGTCAGCACCGATTGACGGGAGGTGTCATCGGTCGCCGACGTCGAGACGCCCTGCATCGTGGTGAAGAATTTCTGCAGTACGCCTGTCAGGCCGGTGTTGGTGTCCGACAGCATCGAGTCCAGCGGTGTGGCCTGCGCCAGGTAGGCAGCCGATTCGCTGTCGAGCGAAGTAGCGGTATGCAGTTGGCTTTCCAGGTACGAGTTGTACACCCGGCGCACGTCAGCCAGGGTGGTGCCCGTACCGATGAACACGGTGCCGAACTGCTGCGAGGATTTGGTGCCCTGCACGGTTTGCTGACGTGAATAACCGGCGGTGTCGACGTTGGCAATGTTGTTGCCTGTCGTAGCCAAAGAGGACTGGCTGGCCGACAGTCCCGACATCCCGATATTGAGCAAACTCATGGTTCAGACCTTATACCTTGTGCCTTAAAAAGGCGTGGTGGATACACCCGCCGCAGCGTAGTTTTGGAAACTGTTCATCTGCTTGGCTATCTGCGAAATCTTTGTCGCGTAGTTCGGGTCGGTGGCGTAACCGGCCTTTTGCAACTCGCGTACAAACTGTTCTGGGTTATCGGCAGACTTCACGACATCTTGATAGCGATTATTGCTCTGCAGCAAAGTCACCAGATCGTGGAAGCTGTCCTTGTACGAGGCGTAGGAACGGAACTCGGCCGTCTCCTTGACCATCTCGCCATTGCGGAACTCGCTGGTGATCGCCCGGGCCGAATCACCCTTCCAGTTGCTGCTCGCCTTGATGCCGAACAGGTTGTGGCTGCTACTGCCATCCTGGGCACGCATGACCGACTTGCCCCAACCGGTTTCCAGCGCCGCCTGCGCCACCAGATAACGCGGATCGACGCCGATGCGGTCGGCCGCTTCCTTGGCCATCGGCAGCATGGTGTTGACGAATTCGTCGGCGGAACTGAAGGCTTTCTTCGCCGGCGCCAACGGAATCTGCGCCATGGCGCGACCGTAAATCTGCATCTGCCCGCCGGAGGCTTTTTCGCTCTCGGCGCGAGCCAGCCAGTCGCCGTTGTACAGCGGACCGGCGCCAGTTGTGGCGGTGGTTGTCGCGCGCTGCGGCAATTGCGTGGTCGCTGACGGCGTAGCAGATGGCACCAGCCCGGCGAGCAAACGATCGGCCAGTTTCGGCGGCAAGGCCAGACGACGCTGGTTGATCAGCTCCATGTCGTTGCGATGGGCCAGTTGCGTATTCGGTGCATTCACCGAACGCGACGCCCACAACGGACGCTCGCCATTGAGCCGCGACAACGGGCCGTTGGTGGCAACGGTGCCCGCAGCAATCGGTGTGGCCACGGCCGCAGCCTTCGCCTTGGCTTCTTCCTGCTTGGCGGCGGACGCGGCAGCTGCCTCGCCCGGCGCCATCGGTTTGTTCTTCGACATCTGCCGCATCAGCACGTCGGCCAGACCGATACCACCGCCCTCGCGGGACATGGAAACAGCCAATTGCTGGTCGTACATTTCCTGATACTGCTTGGCCGCCGGCGTGTTGAGAGGATTGTCCTGGCCTAGCGCCTCAGTGGCTGAACGCATCGATTTGAGCATTTCGCCAAGGAACAGCGATTCGAATTCCTGCGCCACCTTGCGCATGTTCGCATCGCTGTTCTTGTCGCCGACCTTGAGTTGGTTCAGGCGATTGAGGTCCGAGTAGGAACCCGAATCATTGCTGCTGACCAGACCGCTTTTGCGCATATCCATAAAGGTCGGCCTCAGATCACGATCAGGTCGGCTTGCAATGCGCCAGCCTGCTTCAGAGCTTCGAGGATGGCCATCAAGTCACCCGGCGCCGCGCCGACCTGGTTCACCGCACGGACGATCTCGTCGAGGGTGGTGCCAGGGCCGAACTTGAACATCGGTTTGGCTTCCTGCTCGGCGTTGACCCGCGAGCGCGGCACGACAGCGGTCTGGCCATTGGACAGAGGGCCCGGCTGGCTGACGATCGGGTCTTCGGTGATCGTTACCGTCAGACTGCCGTGGGTCACGGCGGCTGGCGAAACCTTGACGTTCTGGCCAATGACGATGGTGCCGGTACGCGAGTTGATGATGACTTTCGCCACCGCCTGACCCGGGTCGACTTCGAGGTTTTCCAGGATCGACAAGTAGTCGACGCGCTGGCTCGGATCGAGCGGCGCGGTGACACGAATCGAACCGCCGTCGATGGCTTGCGCAACGCCAGGGCCGAGCATGTCGTTGATCTTGTCGACGATACGTTTGGCGGTGGTGAAGTCAGAACGGTTGAGGTTCAGCGTCAGGCTGTTGCCCTGGTTGAAACCGCTCGGCACCGAACGTTCCACCGAAGCACCGCCAGGGATGCGACCGGCCGACGGAACGTTGACGGTGATCTTCGAACCGTCACGCCCTTCGGCATCGAAACCGCCGACCACCAGGTTGCCCTGAGCAACCGCGTAGACGTTGCCATCGATACCCTTGAGCGGAGTCAGCAGCAAGGTGCCGCCGCGCAGGCTCTTGGAGTTACCGATCGAGGACACAGTAATGTCGACCTGCTGACCTGGCTTGGCGAACGCCGGCAAGTCGGCACTGATCGACACCGCCGCGACGTTTTTCAACTGCACGTTGCCCGATCCCGGCGGCACCTTGATGCCGAACTGCGAGAGCATGTTGTTGAAGGTCTGCAGGGTGAACGGGGTTTGCGTCGTCTGGTCACCGGTGCCGTTAAGCCCGACCACCAGGCCGTAACCGATCAACTGGTTGGAACGCACGCCAGAAATGCTGGCGATATCTTTCAGCCGCTCGGCGTGGGCAGCAAAGGCTGCGGACATCAGCGCCGCAGCCAGCATGAGGCTCTTGAAATTCAAAGTCGCCACCTAGAAAGGGAACAGCGGGCTGAGGAAGAAACGGTCGAACCAGCCTGGCTGACTCGTATCGGCAAACGCGCCGGTACCCGAGTAGGTGATGCGTGCATCGGCGACCCGGGTCGACGACACAGTGTTGTCCGTGGCGATGTCATCGGCGCGCACCAGGCCGGCAATGCGCACCAGTTCGTCACCGGTGTTCAGCGTCAGCCACTTCTCGCCACGCACGGCGATGATGCCGTTGGGCAGCACGTCAGCGACGGTCACGGTGATCGAACCGGTCAGGCTGTTGCTCTGCCCGGACTTGGCGTCGCCCTTGGTCGAACGGTCGGCGCTATAGCCGGCGTTCAGACTCAGGTCATTGCCGCCGATCGGGTTGTTGGTGGTCAGACTGGAGCCGAACAACGAGGTCAGACCGACCTTGTTATCGCTGTTCTTGTCCATCTGCGAGTTAGCGTTCTTGCTCGCCTGCGTGCGCTCGTTCAGGGTGATGGTGATGATGTCACCCACCCGGAAAGCCTTGCGGTCGCTGTACAGGTTCTGCTCGAAGCCGGCCTGATAGATCGAGCCATTATTAGCGGCAGCCGGCAACGGCGTGCGCGGCAACACCGGGGCGTAGTAAGGGTCATTGGGCTTGGGCGTCGGAGCGACGCAGCCCGCGAGCGAGACGACCCCACTCAATGCCAGAACAGATACAAAGCGATTCATGACCCTACCTCACGGTGTTGCAGGCGACCTCATGGCCGCCTCATAGACTTGATTACAGATTCTGCGTTACGAACGAGAGCATCTGGTCAGCGGTGGAGATCACCTTGGAGTTCATCTCGTAAGCGCGCTGAGTGGTGATCATGTTGACCATCTCCTCAACGGTGCTGACGTTGGAGGTTTCCAGGGTGTTCTGCAGGGTGGTACCGAAACCGGCCAGACCCGGGGTGCCGACTTGCGGCGCGCCGGAAGCGGCGGTTTCCAGGAACAGGTTGTTGCCCACGGCTTGCAGACCGGCCGGGTTGATGAAGTCAGCGGTTTGCAGGTTGCCGATCACCTGCGACGCGGCGTTGCCAGCGACAGTGATGGACACCGTGCCGTCACGGCCGACGGTGAAGGTCTGGGCATCGTTCGGAATGACGATGGCCGGTTCCAGAGCGAAACCGCTGGCGTTAACGATCTGGCCGTTGGAATCGAGGTGGAACGTACCATCACGGGTGTAGGACGTGGTGCCATCCGGCTGCAGAATCTGGAAGAAACCGCGACCGTCGATGGCCATGTCCAGCGGCTGCTCGGTGGTTTGCAGGCTACCGGCGGTGAAGTTTTTCTGGGTGCCGACGATGCGCACACCGGTACCCAGCTGCAGACCCGACGGCAGTTCGCTGTCTTGAGTCGACTGAGCGCCTGGCTGACGCTTGATCTGATAGAGCAGGTCCTGGAACTCGGCGCGATCACGTTTGAAACCCGTGGTCGACACGTTCGCCAGGTTGTTGGAAATGGTGGTCAGGTTGGTGTCCTGGGCGGACAGACCGGTTTTGGCAACCCATAGAGCCGGAAGCATTCGATTCTCCTCGTGCGCCTGTTTTTCGGCGCGACGTTCTGATAATTAGCTGATCTGCAAGACCCGAGCCATGGCCTGGTCGTCGTCTTTGGCGGTGTTCATCATCTTGACGTGCAATTCGAACTGCTTGGCCAGGGCCAGCACCGAAGTCATCTCTTCAACGGCGTTGACGTTGCTCGACTCGAGGAAACCCGACACCAGTTTGACGTTGGCGTCGGCCTGCGCCGGCTGGCCGTCCTTGGTGTAGATCGAGCCGTCGAGGCCCTTGTTCATGTTCTTGATGTCCGGGTTGACCAGTTTGATCCGGTCGACTTCCGCCATGACGCGCGGGCCTTCGCCCATCGCACGAATACTGATGGTGCCGTCTTCACCGACTTCGATCTGCTGCTCGGGCGGCACGGCGATCGGACCGCCATTGCCGATCACCGGCATGCCGTTGCCGGCGCGCAGCACACCGAGAGCGTCGACGTTGAGGCTGCCAGTGCGCACGTAACTTTCGCCGCCGTTCGGGTTCTGCACGGCAATGAAACCGTTGCCGGTCACGGCGACGTCGAGGTCACGACCGGTCTGCACCAGCGAGCCCGGCGTGAAGTCGGTGGCGGGCCGTTCGCTCATGGCAAACGCACGCGCCGGAAAGCTGTCACCGAACACCGGCATCGAACGCGCCTGCTCCAGGTCGCGCTGAAAACCGTTGGTGGAGATGTTCGCCAGGTTGTTGGCATGAGCCTTCTGCGCCAGTGCGTTCTGGCTGGCGCCGGTCATTGCCACATAAAGGTACTTGTCCACACTCTTTCCTCTGCATGCCGGACGTTTGCCGCCCACTGCTGTACTGCTGAGCCATAAGCAATTTGCAGACCAACTTTTTTCTGGCGGGCAAAGACCCGGTAAACAAAGGACTTGAGGGATGGCGAGGGGAAATTTGAAATGTATCGAAGTCGAAAAACCGGCGGTGTTGTGCCGCTTGGCGGCAATCCCGGCTAATGATCGTTCCCACGCTCTGCGTGGGAATGCCTCAATGGACGCTCTGCGTCTGCTTTGAGACGCGGAGCGTCCCGGGCTGCATTCCCACGCAGAGCGTGGGAACGATCACGTGCTGCCCGGATCTTTACCGACTTCATACTCACGCAGTTTGTTGGCAATGGTCGTGTGCGAAACCCCGAGCCGCTTACCCAACTGCCGACTGCTCGGATGTTCGGAATACAGCCGCTCCAGCACCGCTTTCTCGAAGCGCCCGACAATTTCGTCCAACCCGCCCTCCAGCGAGAAATCGCCAAGCGGCTGACGCACGCCGTAATCCGGCAGACGAATATGCTCGGCTTTCACCGTGCCGCCATCGCACAGCGAAACCGCCTGGAACAGCACGTTCTCCAGTTGCCGCACGTTGCCCGGCCAATGGTAATGACTGAGGCGATCCATTGCCGCCGGCGCCAGTTTCGGCAGCGAGCAACCGATCTGCCGACTGGCCTGATCAAGGAAATGCTCGACCAGCGGGGTCAAGCCGTCGAGGCATTCGCGCAGCGGCGGGATGTGCAGGGACAGCACGTTCAAGCGGTGATACAAATCCTGGCGAAACTCGCCCCGCGCACACAGCTCCGACAAGTCGACCTGCGTGGCGCAGATCACCCGCACATCCAGGTAAACCTCTTCATCACTGCCGACCCGGCGGAAGCAACCATCCTGCAAAAAACGCAGTAATTTCACTTGAAGACGCGGGCTCATTTCACCAACGCCGTCGAGAAACAATGTGCCGCCCGCCGTCAGCTCCAGCAGGCCGAGCTTGCCTTCAGCCCGCGCACCTTCAAAGGCGCCGGGGCCGTAACCGAACAACTCAGTCTCGGCCATCGACTCAGGCAGGCCTGCGCAGTTGAGCGCCATCAACGGCGACTGCCCGCGCGGACTGGCGAGGTGACAGGCGCGTGCGAGCAATTCCTTGCCGGTGCCGGTTTCGCCTTCAATCAATAGCGGCGCATCCAGCGGCGCCATACGCCGCGCTTCACGCACCACGGCGGCCATCACTTTCGAACTCTGGAAGATGCTGTCGAAGCCACGCAACTCCTGCTTGCGCACGTTGTAGATGCGCTCGCCAACGCGGTCGGCGCGATGCAAGGTCAGCACCGCGCCGGCCATGGCTTCGCTGTCATCGTGTTCTGATTGCAGCGGCGCGATATCGGCCAGAAAGACGTCGCCCTTGACCTTGACGCGCATGCCGTTGATTCGCGATTTGTTGGCGCGCACCAGTTCCGGCAAGTCGAAATCTTCGGCGTAGCGCGACAGCGGAATGCCCGGCACCTCATCAACGCGCACACCGAGCAACTGCGCCGCCGCACGGTTGGCCGCGACGATCGAGCCGCCCATGTCGATCGACAGCACCGGAAACTCCAGTGCGCCGAGCAAGGCGTTCAACTCCATGTGCCGTCGTTCGCTGGGCATCAGCCCTACCCGCTTGACGCCAAACACCCCGGCAATCGCCTCGAATTTCGGCCGCAGCGCCTGGAACTGAATGTTGATCAGGTTCGGGCAGTGCAGGTAGATCGCATTGCCGTGCTCGCCACCGACCTCACCGCGCGCGACGTTGATCCCGTAGGCAACCAGTAGGTTGAGAATGTCGCGCAGGATGCCGATGCGGTTCTGGCAGTGGACTTTGATGCGCATATAAGTCGCCCGAATAAACGATGAGAAACCTGTAGGAGTGAGCCTGCTCGCGATGGCTTTGGGTCAGTTGATATTGATGCTGACTGATACACCGCTATCGCGAGCAGGCTCACTCCTACAGGGACCGCGCCAGACTTTTCTGTCGAGGCACGCAGATAGTTGTCAAGATTATGTGACAGCTACTGAGCTTTTCAAACCCGCGAATCACCGCAAACGCGATATATCCGTCAAAGCGTAACGATTATTTTACGATTTCAGGCGAATTTTCCTACACGTATCGCGATCAACCTGCTGCAAACCCGACCGCTCTCAGGTAATTCTGAGTCCAACGCTGGACATAACAAGAACGAATTCCCCTAGCAGGAGAGCAGTATGAAGCAGACGCAATACGTGGCCCGCGAGCCCGATGCGCAAGGTTTTATCGACTACCCCGCCGAAGAACACGCGGTGTGGAACACGCTGATCACTCGCCAGCTGAAAGTGATCGAAGGGCGTGCCTGCCAGGAGTACCTGGACGGTATCGAAAAACTCGGTCTGCCCCACGACCGCATTCCGCAACTCAGCGAGATCAACAAGGTGCTCGGCGAGACCACCGGTTGGCAGGTTGCCCGCGTTCCGGCACTGATCCCCTTCCAGACCTTTTTTGAACTGCTGGCCAGCAAGCAATTTCCGGTCGCTACGTTCATTCGTACCCGCGAAGAGCTGGACTACCTGCAAGAGCCGGACATTTTCCACGAGATTTTTGGTCACTGCCCGCTGCTGACCAACCCGTGGTTCGCCGAATTCACCCACACCTACGGCAAGCTCGGTTTGCAGGCCACTAAGGAAGAACGTGTGTACCTCGCGCGCCTGTACTGGATGACCATCGAGTTCGGCCTGGTCGACACCCCGCAAGGCAAACGCATCTACGGTGGCGGCATCCTGTCCTCGCCAAAAGAAACCGTTTACTCGCTGTCGGACGAACCTGAGCATCAGGCATTCGATCCGCTCGAAGCCATGCGCACGCCGTATCGCATCGACATCCTGCAACCGCTGTACTTTGTCCTGCCGAACCTCAAGCGCCTGTTCGACGTGGCCCATGAAGACATCATGGCCATGGTTCGCCAAGGCATGCAGCTGGGTCTGCACGCACCGAAGTTTCCGCCGAAACCAAAAGCCGCGTGAACCGCGACCTTTGCTGACAATTGAGCCTGTCAGTCGCCGCCACTTTGGTTTAGCGTGACGGCATTGACGGCCGAAAAGCTTTAATAAAAAAAACACACTCGATTTCAGGAATACACCATGTCCACTTTGAACCAAGCCCACTGCGAAGCCTGCCGCGCCGATGCGCCACAAGTCAGCGACGAAGAACTGCCGATCCTGATCAAGCAGATCCCTGACTGGAACATCGAAGTGCGTGACAGCATCATGCAACTGGAGAAAGTTTTCCTGTTCAAGAACTTCAAGCACGCGCTGGCGTTCACCAACGCCGTCGGCGAGATCTCCGAGGCCGAAGGTCACCACCCGGGCCTGTTGACCGAGTGGGGCAAAGTCACCGTGACCTGGTGGAGCCACTCGATCAAAGGCCTGCACCGCAACGACTTCATCATGGCCGCGCGCACTGACGAAGTGGCCAAGACTGCAGAAGGACGCAAGTAATGCACTTCGACGCCATCGGCCGGGTACCCGGCGACCCGATCCTCGGCTTGATGGAGGCGTATGCGCAGGACAGCAATCCGCGCAAATTCGACTTGGGTGTTGGCGTCTACAAGGACGCTCAGGGCCTGACACCGATCCCGGAAGCGGTGAAAATCGCCGAAGCGCGGCTGGTCGAAAGCCAGGACACCAAGACCTACATCGGTGGTCACGGTAATCCGTTGTTCGGCAAAGTCATCAATGAGCTGGTGCTCGGCGCCGACTCCAAGCTGATCGCCGAACAACGTGCCGGCGCCACTCAGACCCCGGGCGGCACCGGTGCCCTGCGTCTGGCCGCCGACTTCATTGCTCAATGCCTGCCGGGCAAAGGCGTGTGGCTGAGCAACCCGACCTGGCCGATCCACGAAACCATTTTCGCGACGGCCGGGGTCAAGGTCAGTCACTACCCGTACGTGGGCAGTGACAACCGCCTCGACGTCGACGCCATGCTCGCTGTGCTCAACGAAGTGCCGAAAGGTGATGTGGTGCTGCTGCACGCGTGCTGCCACAACCCGACCGGTTTTGACTTGAGCCATGACGACTGGCAGCGCGTGCTCGATGTGGTGCGCGCGCGCAATCTGCTGCCGCTGATCGACTTTGCCTACCAGGGCTTTGGCGATGGTCTGGAGCAAGATGCGTGGTCGACCCGCTTGTTCGCGGCACAAGTGCCCGAGCTGCTGATCACCAGTTCCTGCTCGAAGAACTTCGGCCTGTACCGCGATCGCACCGGTGCGCTGATCGTCTGCGCAAAAACCGCCGACAAGCTCATCGACATCCGCAGCCAACTGGCCAACATCGCCCGTAATCTGTGGTCAACACCGCCGGATCACGGTGCTGCTGTTGTTGCGACGATCCTCGCCGACCCGGAGCTGAAAGCGCGCTGGGCCGATGAAGTGGAAGCCATGCGTCTGCGTATTGCGCAGTTGCGCAGCGGATTGGTTGAAGCGTTGGAGCCGCACGGTTTGCGCGAACGTTTTGCGCACATTGGCGTGCAGCGCGGCATGTTCTCTTACACCGGCCTGTCGCCGGAGCAAGTAAAACAACTGCGCGAGCATCACAGCGTGTACATGGTCAGCTCGGGCCGGGCGAACGTCGCTGGCATCGACGCCACCCGCATCGCCTTGCTGGCAGAAGCCATCGCCAACGTCTGCAAGTAATCCCTCCCATGCTCGTTCCCACGCTCCGCGTGGGAATGCAGCCCGGGACGCTCTGCGTCCCAACAGCGGACGCAGAGCGTCCATTGAGGCATTCCCACGCAGAGCGTTGGAACGATCAATCTCTCCTCTGGGCCTCCCCTGCGGCCATCTGTCGCATTAATTTGAATTAAAAGTCTGATTGTCATTTTTCCTGCTGTATCCTGCGCAGGCTTTCTAAAAGCGCGGATCTACCAGATCTATCAACAGACTTAGCGAGGAGCGCAACCATGCACGAGATTCCTAATCTCCCCTTCCCAAGCCTGCACGTACCTGAGCAGACGACCACGCAACAAGCCGGAGCGGGGCAGCCCGAACCGAAAGAAGCCGTTGAGAGCCGCCCGGCCGACAACGAAGAGTAAGACCCGTCGTACAGACCGTGTGGAAAGCGCTAACATGCGCTTTCCACACTGCCTGAACCCCGAGCCTGCCATGACCGACGAATTCTCCGAAAGCCAAGCTGCCGTACTCATCGGCGCCACCGAGAAAATGATCGAGATCTGGAACCGTCTCTCGCCCGAGAAACAAGCCGCCCTGCTCGCCCGTTTCGGCAGCGAAGAAAATGCCCTGGCGGCGCTGGTCACCACACAACTGGTTGCCCCGGCCAAATCCTGAAACGCCCACCCGGCAAATAGTTTTACTTTTTCCCGCCCCAGATCCGTCCACGTCGGTATCATAAGCAGCCTATCTAATCTGCCGCTCCCGTGGATCGTTACCCATGTCGTCCTCTATGCCAGAACCCCAGCGCCCCCTGGCGGTCACGCTGCAAGTCGTTTCCATCGTCCTATTCACCTTTATCGGCTATCTGAACATCGGCATTCCGCTGGCGGTGTTGCCGGGTTACGTCCACAGCGACCTCGGTTTCGGCGCAGTAATCGCCGGGCTGGTGATCAGCGTGCAATACCTCGCCACCCTGCTCAGCCGTCCGTACGCCGGCAAGATCATCGATAATCAGGGCAGCAAACGCGCGGTGATGATTGGCCTCGCCGGGTGTGGTTTGAGCGGTGTGTTCATGCTGATTTCGGCGTGGACCCCGAGCATGCCGATGCTCAGTTTGATCAGTTTGTTGATCGGTAGACTGGTATTGGGCAGCGCCGAAAGCCTCGTGGGCTCCGGCTCGATTGGCTGGGGCATTGGCCGCGTGGGTGCAGCGAACACGGCGAAAGTGATTTCCTGGAACGGCATCGCCAGTTATGGCGCACTGGCCGTCGGCGCCCCGTTCGGCGTGTGGCTGGTCGGCCAGCTGGGTTTGTGGAGCATGGGCGTCAGCATCATCTTGCTGGCGATTCTTGGTCTGGCACTGGCGTGGCCGAAAACCGCCGCGCCGATTGTGGCCGGCGAACGCCTGCCGTTCATGCATGTACTCGGTAAAGTGTTTCCCCATGGCTGCGGTCTGGCGCTGGGCTCGATCGGCTTCGGCACCATCGCCACCTTCATCACCCTGTATTACGCGACCCAGCATTGGGACAACGCGGTGCTTTGCCTGAGCCTGTTCGGCGCCAGCTTCATCGGCGCGCGACTGCTGTTCGGCAACCTGATCAACCGCCTCGGCGGCTTTCGCGTGGCGATTGCCTGCCTGTCGGTGGAAACCCTCGGTCTGCTGCTGTTGTGGCTCGCGCCCGACGCGCACTGGGCGCTGGCCGGTGCGGCATTGAGCGGTTTCGGTTTCTCGCTGGTGTTCCCGGCGCTGGGCGTGGAAGCGGTGAATCTGGTGCCCGCGTCCAGCCGTGGCGCAGCGGTCGGCGCTTATTCGCTGTTCATCGACTTGTCGCTGGGAATCACCGGGCCATTGGCCGGGGCGATTGCGGCGGGATTCGGTTTTGCCTCGATCTTCCTCTTCGCCGCCCTCGCCTCGCTAAGCGGATTGGCACTGAGCGTGTATCTGTACAAGCACACCGCCAAGTACCGCGAAGACTAGAAATCCACCTTGCCACGCCCGGCCTTGATGCTGCCGCGCTTGGTTTTCGATTCGAGTCGGCGCTTCTTTGAACCGAGGGTCGGCTTGGTCGGACGGCGTTTCTTTTCGACTTTGGTCGCGCTGAGAATCAGCTCGACCAGACGCTCCAGCGCATCGGCGCGGTTGGCTTCCTGCGTGCGGTACTGCTGGGCCTTGATGATCAACACGCCGTCGCTGGTGATGCGACTGTCGCGCAGCGCCAGCAGCCGCTCCTTGTAGAACTCGGGCAAGGACGAGGCCGGAATGTCGAAGCGCAAGTGCATGGCGCTGGAGACCTTGTTGACGTTCTGCCCACCGGCGCCTTGCGCGCGGATGGCTGTCAGTTCGATCTCGGCATCCGGCAGATGCACGTTGTTGGAAATCACCAGCATGGAAAAGCGTCCGTAATCAGAACGCGCAGGATACCGCGAAACAGCGCCCAAACCTGCTGAAGATCCACTGCCGACCTTCGCCTGTTCGCGATGAGTTCAGTGCAATCGACATCGATCGTCCAGAAATCGACCCGCCGCCCAACTGCGCAACTTCTTGCGCACCTGCCCTCGAAAAAACGCCCGCCAATCGCATGTAGCCCTTGTAACACGGGCCCTGTAGCCGAGTGCGCAAGAAGTTGCACAGCACTGCGCAACTTCTTGCGCACTTTGAGGCTGTTTCCCGGTAAAAAATCGATTTAACCCGCAGGTATCCAACGCAAAGCCTTGCCACGTAATGGCCATATAGTGGCTGGCACGGATTTTGATATCAAATCTGCACTAACGCGTGGTGAATGCAGGCAGGGAAGACAGGTTGCTCGCCGCGCCGGCCACCCTCGGTCAAAGGAATGACGCAATGAAAGACGCAATTCGCTTGGGCGACTCCACCACGCACGGTGGCAAGGTCCTCGAAGCCTTCTCTCAGACCGACCTCAACGGCAAGCCGATTGCCGGGGTCGGGCACAAGGTCAGCTGCCCGCTGTGCAAAGGGGTTTTCCCGATTGCCGAGGGCAGTAGCACCTACACCGTCGATGGCACACCCATCGCACTGGACGGCATGAAAACCGCCTGCGGCGCCGCGCTGATCGCCAGTGGCCCGAAAGGTGCTGTCGTCAGCTAATTCCGTTTTTTCACTTTGATGTGTACCTCTGAGAGGCGGCTTTTTCTCGCCCGCTCGTTGAGGTCTTCAATTTTTGCCCGCAAAGCCCGGACCTTGTCGCCGGGTGAGATGCCGTAATGACCACTGAAACTGCTGTCGCAAAACGTGAGCCCCAAGCCGCCATCGTTCCACTCAATGCCATCGACGTTCAGGACGTCGCCAGCAGTGCGGCGGCTTTCGATGCCTGGCTGCAATCCGCCACCGATGGCGTGGTCACGCTTGACCGGATCAAGAACTACGCCGGTTTCTTGCCGGTGGTCGGCAACATCATGGCGCTGGTCGATGCGCTGAGTGACATTGTCACCCTGTCGGACGCCAAGCAACGCGACTTGCTCACGTGGGCCAGCCTTGGCATCAACCTGATCGGCGTATTGCCTTTGCCGCCGTCGATGGCAGCGGCGCGGATGACCCTGCGC
>NZ_VCNJ01000070.1 GCF_005938625.1 Pseudomonas fluorescens | reverse complement strand
GTCGGCGAAAAACTTCAGCCATCCCCAATCAGTCCCCTCTCCCTCCGGGAGAGGGTTAGGGTGAGGGGCTCTTGATTTACAGCTTATTTGCCGGGAGTAAGGGTCAGGCGGGTCTTGCCATACACCCGGTCAAAGTTCTGCGGCTGCATCGGCAAACCGATGTACTGCCCCTTCAGCCACGCATCAATGCCATTGAGGTAATTCGGACTGACCGGATTCCCCGACTGCCCCGTACCGTTCTGGCCCATCAGCGGCTCAGCCTGGCCGAAGTCGACAATGAAACGCATCGACGGAGCACGCGTGGTGGTGAAATCCTGACCCCAGGCAAACGCCGAAGTGTTCAATGTGGTGTGATCGCCACCCGCTGCCATCGGCCCACGCACGGTCTGGCCATTGCTGTTCTTCCAGGCGTAGCTGTGCAATTTGCCCCACTGCCAGGCCCGATGATCGCCCCCCAATTGATTGTCGCCAGCGCTGATCGCTGCGGCGAAGCTGCGGGCAAGAATCACTGCTTTATCCTCTTTCTGCGGCGTGCGAATGTCGTCCCAGAACGGACTGTCCTCGCGCCCCAACAAGTGGTCAGCCTGCGCTGCGTAGGACAAATCCCCGTTAGCAATAAACGCCTTCCATGCCGGGCTCGATTCCGGGCCGAGCTCATCGAGGAAGATCTGCTTCATGCTCTCTTGCAGGAACAGTTCGTAAATCGCCGCATCTGCCGACGTCGGGCTGAGCTTGCCGTCGAACGCCATCAACCGCGTGAACGCCTCGCGCGCCTTGCTGCGATCCGCTTCCGGCAAGGCATCGATCGCCTGTTTCAGCGGTTGTTTCATGCCCGGCGCTTCGAAGACTTTCTTCAACTTGGCGGCGAAGGTGGTGGTCTGATCGTATTGCATCGCGATCACGCTGCGGCTGTCGTGCTTGCCGCTGCCGGCCAGTTCCGCCAGACGTTCGCCACGCTCCGGTGCGGCCCACGAGTTCGACAACTGCATGCCGTAACCATGAGGAATTACGCGCTGGTTGGCGGTGCCGAGCCAGCCTTGCGCCGGGTCCTGATCATACGGGTGCAGCATCGGGTCGGCGTAACCGTCCCAGTCGTAACGACCTTCCCAGCCCGGCGATGGCAGCAGGCCTTCGCCTTCACGGCGATTCGGGAAGCGGCCGGTGACCTGCCAGCCAATATTGCTCGCATCGGCGAAGACCAGATTCAGGGCGATGGCGCGGATTTCCCGGCTGGCATCCGAAGCTCGTTCTACGGTTTGCGCGCGGGTCAGATCAAAAAATGCATCCAGCGACTTGTCGTCGGTGAAGCTCGGCGTTTGCAAGGCCAGGCCGAAACCGTTGCCTTGCGCCGCCGCTTGAGCGCTGTTGAGCAACGCGCCGTGGCGAGTTTCATACACGGCTTCGCGAATCGGCCGCTGGCCTTTGACGAAATAGGTTTCGTTGCGCACGCCCAGCGGTTGCCATTTGCCATTGACCTCGTAGGTCAGGCTGCTGCCCTGGCGGCGGATTTTTTCCAGGAACAGGTCCTGGTTGTCGCCGAGGACGCTGGTCATGCTCCACGCGACTTTGCCGTTGAAACCACCGAGGACCAGCGGCAAACCGGCAACGGTGACGCCCGCCGCCTGATATTTCGGCGCGCGAATCTGCACGAAGCTCCAAAGCGACGGCGCGGCGAGCGGGCCATGGGCGTCGCTGGCCAGCAGGCTCTTGCCGCTGCGGCTGCGTTGCGGGGCAATTGCCCAGTTGTTCGAAGACGTCGTACCGAGCAGGTTCAGCGCCGACAGTTGCTGGCTGGCGCTGCTCAGCTCGGTCAGCCCCGGGATTTGCCCGTTGAGCTTGAGGCCTTGCAGTTTGTCGGCTTCGGCCAGTGGCAGGTTTTCGTCAGGCGCCGACGGCGTCAGCCACGCCAGTTTGTCGGTGGTCACGGTTTGCGCGAGCACCAGCGAGGAAATCTCTTCCGGCAGGTTGGCCGACTGGCTGAAATTCAGCAGGGCGAAAATCAGCGCCGAATCTTCCGGCTTCCAGTATTCAGGCTTGTAACCGCTGGAGGCGAGGTCGCCCGGCAGTTTGTCGGCGTAGCGGAACAGATAGGCGTTGACGCCCCGTGCGTAGACTTCGAAGAAGCGCTTGAGGCGTGGCGACGAGGCTTTGTACAGCTCGCCGGCGCTTTTCTTCAGATTGACCGCGCGCATGTAGCGGTCGGCATCGAGCATCGACGCACCGGACATTTCCGCCAGACGGCCCTGCGCCAACAGACGCAGGGTAACCATTTGATTGATGCGGTCGCTGGCGTGGACGTAGCCGAGGCTGAACAGCGCATCGTGGAAGGTATTACTTTCGATCAACGGCATGCCCATGGCATTGCGGCGCACCGACACGTTTTGCGCCAGGCCCTTGAGCGGTTGCACGCCGGAGGTCGGCGGGAGGGTGTCCTGAGCGTTCCAGGTCTGGCAACCGGACAGGCCCAAAACACCGGCCACTGCTGCGGCAACGCCGAACCGGGGAAGAAAATGAGTAAGGGCTGGCGAGGCCATGGCAAAGCTCCTGCGGGGGGTAGCGTCAGTAAAGGCGCTACGTTAGTGAGCAGGAGGGTGCCGCGCAAGCGGGCGACAGAGTTATTTCTTCAGTTCTCGACGATCGTTCCAACGCGCAGCAAAGGAATGCCTCAGCGGACGCTCCGCGTTCGGCTTTGAAGGGACGCGGAGCGTCCCGGGCTGCATTCCCACGCAGAGCGTCGGAACGATCAGAGTCAGGGCGGTTCAGGCCTTCGGTGGATTGATTTTCTGCACCAGCGCGTAGGCCTTCACGGTCGCCGGGCGATCCTTGATGTGGTTGAACCAGCGTTGCACATGGGGGAAATCCTCAAGGTTCTGGCTCTGCCACTTGTGCGAGACGATCCACGGATAAATCGCCATGTCGGCAATGCTGTATTCGCTGCCAGCAACGAATTCGTTCTCGGCCAGCTGCTTGTTCAACACGCCGTATAACCGTGCGGTCTCGTCGATGTAGCGCTTGATCGCGTAGGGGATTTTCTCCGGGGCGAACTGGCTGAAGTGGTGATTCTGCCCGGCCATTGGCCCCAGCCCACCCATTTGCCAGAACAGCCATTGCAGCGCCGTTTGCCGACCGCGCAGGTCTTTGGGCAGGAACTTCCCGGTCTTCTCCGCCAGATACAGCAGGATTGCCCCGGATTCGAACAGCGACAGCGGCTCACCGCCATCGGCAGGCGTGTGGTCGACGATGGCCGGGATACGGTTATTCGGGGCGATTTTCAGAAAATGTGGCTGAAACTGCTCACCCTGGCTGATGTTGATCGGGTGCACGTTGTACGGCAGGCCGGCTTCTTCAAGGAACAGGGAGATCTTGTGGCCGTTGGGGGTGGTCCAGTAATACAGGTCGATCATGGAGAACTCCAAAGCAGAAATGGACTTGCGTGCGGACAGCAAACGCCGGCGTCAGGTCGTCCCGTGTGCGTTCGATAGCTTGCTTAGAAGGAAGAGGTGATGCTGAACTGCGCAGAATTCAATGACCCCGCGTGAGAAAAATCGCCATGGAGCTTCAGGCCAACGCTGCACTGATCATCATCGACCAGCAAAAAGGCATTCTGCAGCCGCGCTTGGGGCGAAGGAATAATCCTCAGGCGGAAGTGCGAATACTGGATTTGCTGGGGCTGTGGCGACGTAGCGCGCGTCGGGTGATTCATGTGCAGCACCTGTCGCGTGAGCCCGATTCAGTGTTCTGGCCCGAGCAGGAGGGGGTGGAATTTCAGCAGCGGTTTTTGCCGCAGGAGGACGAATGGCTGATTCAGAAACAGGTGCCGGATGCGTTTAGTGCTACCGGGTTAGAGGCGCGGCTGCGTGAGGCGGGGATTGGGCAATTGATCATCGTCGGTGTGGCGACCAATAACTCGGTGGAGTCGACGGCGCGCACGGCGGGCAATCTGGGGTTCGATGCGTGGGTGGTGGAGGATGCGTGCTTTACCTTCGACAAGGTCGATTATTTCGGCACGTTGCGCACAGCTGAAGAAGTGCACGGGATGTCGCTGGGGAATTTGCAGGGGGAGTATGCGACGGTGGTCAACTCTGCCCGGATTCTAGGGGCTGGCTGAAAAAACTTCGCCGTATGTGCCGGCCCCTTCGCGAGCAAGCTCGCTCCCACAGGGGATGGCATTCCAGCTGAAGAAACCCGCTCACCTGTAGGAGTGAGCCTGCTCGCGATAGCGGTCTGTCAGGCGACAACGATGTTGGATGTGCGGGCCTCATCGCGAGCAGGCTCACTCCTACAGGGACTGCATTTCAACTGACGGAACGCGGTCACTGTGGGAGCGAGCTTGCTCGCGAAAGCGGTCTGTCAGGCGAAACAACTGTCCGCCCCGGGCATCAAGCCCCGTGGCACTTCTTGAATTTCTTGCCATTGCCGCATGGGCAAGGGTCGTTGCGGCCGACGTCTTTCAAGGCGTTGCGCACCGGTTCCTGGTGGGCGTGGCCGCAGTTCGGGCCGTGCACGTGGCCATGGTCATGCTCGTGATGATGGTCGTGATCATGATCGTGGTTGCAGTCAGGGCCATGGACATGAGGTTGCTGGGTCATCGGTGTTGCTCCGGAATTAAATCGGCGGGGATTATCACGCCATTGCGCTCAAGGTGCACGTAGTGGGCGATGAATAAACCGGTTTCCATTTCGCCCTGCAAACGATAGGGAATCTGCTGGTTCGGGTTTTTCAGCAGTTTCACCACGTCTTTTACCTTTGGCCACAGGTTAGTGCGGATCGGCACTTTGAAGTACGCACTGCGCTTGGGCCCGACGGTGAACCAGTGTTCATGCTCGCCTTCGGCCAGCAGCATATCGGCCAGATGAATGCGGTATTCGAGGCCGCGCACGGTCAGATCGCTGTCGTTGGGGTTGTCGATGCGAAAATGCAGGATGAATCTCTGTTCGAGCAGTTTGGCGCGCACCACTTCGACTTTCACCAAATGCACGGCGGGGTCGACGCTGTCATCGCTGAACCACGACGCGCAGCCGCCGAGGTTGAGTACCAGCGTAAGCATCAAGAACTGAAATGTGCGCCTGCGACCGAGCATGTGATAACTCCCTTTGATGCTCAGTCTAGTCCTAAAAGATCGCAGCCTGCGGCAGCTCCTACATGAGATCGCATACCTCTGTAGGAGCTGCCGCAGGCTGCGATCTTTTGATCTTAAGCGCCGAAATACCCTGCACAGCACTTCTTGAATTTCTGCCCGCTGGCGCACGGGCAACTGTCATTGCGCCCCAGCTTCAACTGCACCGTCGGATCAATGAAGTACCAGCGTCCGGTGTTCTGCACGAACGAAGAACGCTCGCGGTGGCTGTGCTCGCCCTGGTCGTCGTGCCAGCGTGCAGTGAAGGTGACGAAGGCGTGTTCCGGCTGGCCGCCAAACACTTCCGAACTCTCGACCTCAAGGCCGAGCCAGGTGCTCTGTGCGCTCCAGTTGCTGATCGACTGGCGATCCAGCCCCGCTTGCTGAGCGGGCAGGGTGGTCGCCACCAGATAGTCGATCAGGCCCAATACGTAGGCGCTGTAGCGCGAACGCATCAGGGCTTCGGCACATGGCGCCGGGTGGCCGTCGTGATAATGGCCGCAGCAGGCATCCAGCAGATTGCCGCTGCCGCAAGGGCAAATGGCTGTACTCATTGCATTACCACCAGTATTTCCCGAAGTTTTCCGGATTGGCCCAGAACCGTGAATTGAGCCAGTCGGGGACTTGTTTGTATTCAAGCAGATCGTAGGTGAACAGAGTCAGCACTTGATCGTCGCGTTGAAAGCGTTCACTGGCTTGCAACGCCAGTGAATAGAAGTCGGTTTCCTGCCAGCCGCTGGCCGACAGGTCTGCCAGCACAGCGATGCGGCTGGCGTTGAGATTGCGAATCCCGCCCAACAGGTTCAGGCCGTCGCGCTTGGGCAAATGTTCCAGACAATCGACCACCAGCGCCAGGTCGAAACGCTGTGCAGCCAGTTCAGCAGGCAGTGCGCCCGGTGCAGCATGCGCGACGACGGTGTCCGGATGCGCCTCTTTGAAGGCATTCAATGCCGGAAACTCGCTGGCGCCGATCAACAGCAAGCGCGCCGGGGCGTAGCGATCCAGTAAAGCGGCCAACGCCTGTTGCGGCGTGCGGGAAGAAATGGCGACGTTCATCGAAGCTCCTCAATCAGACCGCCAAGACTAGCCTGCCTGACGATGTCGGCAAAGTGCCCAGTTCCGCCAGTTACCGGCGATTGCGCCAACGTCCTGTGAACACGGTCGCAAACAGGCATGGCCTATTGCTGGCGGAGATTAAAACTCCGGTCTTTACTCCCTGAATCGGTTCTAAGCCGATCCCTCAGGAGAAAACCAGATGAGCATAGTTCGGACAGCATTACCTTTGATTCTGCTAACCAGTGTGTTGACTGGTTGCGCAGGTTTGCAGAAAACCGACTGGCCGACCTGTGCGGCGGTCGGTGGTGTGGTCGGTGCCGGTCTCGGCGCAACCGAAAGTTCGGCATGGGCCGGCTACGGTGCGTTGCTGGTCGGTGGTACCGCAGCGGCCTATTGCTGGGTGCACGGTGATGGCGACGAAGACGGCGATGGCGTGCCGGACAGTCGCGACAAGTGCCCGGGCACGCCTAAAGGCGTACAGGTCGACGCTGACGGTTGCCCTCCACCAGCGCCTGCACCCGTGGTCGAAGAAGCTGTAGTGGTCAAGGAAGAAACCATTGTTATCCGTGATGTGCACTTCCAGTTCGACAAAGCCACGCTGACCGGCCCTGACAAGCAAGTGCTCGACAAGGTCGCCACCCGCCTGAAACAGGAATCCTCGACGGCGCAACTGACCGTGACCGGTCATACCGACAGCGTGGGCAGCGATGCCTACAACAAAAAACTGTCGGATCGTCGTGCGCACTCGGTGGTGGACTATCTGATCCAGCAGGGTGTGCCGCGCGCCAGCTTCGTTTCGGTGTCGGGTCTGGGTGAAAGCCAGCCAGTGGCCGACAACAAAACTGCGGACGGTCGCGCGCAAAACCGTCGTACCGAAATCAAAATCCAGCGTTAAGCCCCTCTCGCATCCGCGCCTTGTGCAGTCGCGGATGCGGGTCTTTACTCCTGTGTAACCGGTATGGGCCGGTGACACAGGAGCTTTCACAATGACTGTTTTCTCAAGGTCCGTCTTGCCGGTGCTACTGCTAGGCAGCTTGCTCACCGGTTGCGCCACCCACAGCGATGGCACTGCACCCCTCAATCAACGTACGTGGCCGATCTGCAGCCTTATCGGCGGGCTGGTCGGTGGCGGTCTTGGCGCCATTGAAAGTGGCGGCTGGGCTGGCGGCGGCGCAGCGCTGGGGATTCTTACCGGCGGACTGATCTGTTATGCCCAGGACGGCGATGAAGACGGCGACGGCGTGTTCGACCGCCGCGACCGTTGCCCGGACACCCCGGAAAACACCCCGGTCGATCACCGTGGTTGCCCGCTGCCACAGTACCCGGTCACGGAAAAAGTGCCGGAGCCTGTGCCGCAAACTGAGGTCATCACCCTCAGCGATGCCGGCAACGTGCTGTTCGATTTCGACAAGTCCGACCTGACCCCGGCTGCCAAAGCCCAGCTCGATACGCTGATGGACAAACTGCGCAATGCCGACGTGGTGAGCATCAAGGTCATCGGTCACACCGACAGCAAAGGATCGGATGCCTACAACCAGGCATTGTCGGAACGGCGTGCGAGCAGTGTCGCCGCTTATCTGCTGAGCCAGGGCCTGGCGCCGAACAAACTCACCAGTGAGGGTCGCGGTGAAAGCGAGCCGGTCGCCGATAACGCCACCGATGAAGGGCGCGCGCAGAACCGTCGTGTGGAGTTGCACATCAATCGTTAGGACGCGTCTGTAGGGCGCAGGCTAGAGCTGCCGGGCGACGATCAGCGTCGTTTCGGCAGCCATTTGGCAGGCGATCGAAATTTTTTCATTTATCCCTCTGGCTTATCCCCCGCAGAAGCCGTTACTGTGCGCCCAAAGAATAATTCGCAACACGGGGGGCGTATGAAAGTGTTCTGGGGGCTGGGGCGGTTGTTGACCCTGCTGTTCTGCTGCGTGGTGCTGGTCAATCAATTGGTGCCGTTCGTACATCCGCTGCATCTGCTGGTCAACCTGGCCGGCGGTCTGCTGTTGCTGATCCATCTGCTCGAAGTGCTGCTGTGCAACCGCAGCCTCAAAGGTCGCCCCCACCCTTGGCGTGACCGCGGCCGCATCCTGCTGTTCGGCGTATTCCACCTGCAAACCATCCCGGCCCCGGCCGCTCCGGAGGCTTCTTCCCATGCGTAAACTCTGCTTGCTCGCTGCATTCATCAGCCCATTGGCCTGTGCCCAAGTGGTCAGTGTCGAAACCAATTCGCTGATGCGTTTGCCCAACACGGCCAGCACGTTGCAGCTGGAAAAACTGGAAGTGGCCGATTACGGCACGTTGCTGATTCCTGCCAACGTGACCGAGTTGAATGTCGGTGAGCTGCGCCTTGGCCATGAAGCGCGGATCGCCATCGTTCCGGCTGAACAGGCATTGGAATTGAAAGTGGCGCGTGCCGAGCTCAGCGAAGGCAGCCAGATCACCGCGCGCGGGGCGCCGGGGACTTATGAAAAAGCCGCCCGTGCGGGGCGCAATCTGAATCTGCAATTCAAGGCGTTGAGCGCGCCGCAACTGCTGGTCGATGCCCGTGGTGGCACCGGCGCGCCGGGTTTTGTCGGCCTCGATGGCGGGAATGGTGAAGACCCGGGCTGTACTTATGGCGCGGCCGGGCATGGTTTTGATGGCAGTAACGGCAGCGACGGCCAACCGGGCGCACCGGGTGCGCTAGTGCGGCTGGAAGTGCCGCGCGAGTTTCCGGCTGAGCTGATCAAGGTCAACGTGGCGGGTGGCAACGGTGGCCCGGCAGGTGTTGGCGGTAAAGCAGGGAAGGGCGGCCAGTCCAAGGGCTGCCTGGTGTATCGCGCCGATGGCGGCAAGAATGGCAAGGCGGGGGTGGATGGACAGCCTGGGCCGGTGGGGGCGGCGGGGGCTGTGACTGTGCAGCGCTTGTAAGATCACTGATTGTTCCCACGCTCCGCGTGGGGATACAGCCCTGACGCTCCGCGTCACTGGACGCAGAGCGTCCCTTGCGGCATTCCCACGCAGAGCGTGGGAACGATCACGGCCTTGCCGCCGCAATCGCCACCAGCACCAACCCGACAATCAGATTAAGCCCCACCACCCGGCGAATCCGCCCCAACACCGCCGCACCTGCCGGCCAGTCCTTCGCTTCCACCGCTTTACGCAACTCCGGCAGCATCAAACCCTGAATCCGGATAAACAGCGCCGTCATCACCACATACAAGCCCATCATCACCTGCACATACTTCGGCGCGGTCTCAAACCCGACCTGCTGCAAATGCAGCATCCCCACGCCGCTGATCGGCAACAGGATCACCGCAACCCACACCCAACGGAAAAAACCTTGAAACACTTCCACCCACAAGGTCAGTCGGGCTGGGCCGTCGAGTGCCTTCACAGCCGCCGGGCGCAGGACCATCCAGGCGAAAAACATGCCGCCGACCCACACCAGGGCGGACAGCACATGCAGGGGGTAAACGAGGCTAAAAGGTGTCATTGGGGCACTCCGTTCTGCGCGGGATTAATTAGCGGGGTATGATAGCCGCCATCCGAAACTACTGAAAATTTATCCAGCGTTTTTTGCGCCCGAAAATTCATGATCAGCACTGAACTCAAAACCACGATCCAGGGCGCCTACTCGCGTTTTCTAGAGGCCAAGAGCCTCAAACCGCGTTACGGCCAGCGCCTGATGATCGCTGAAATCGCCAAAGTCCTCGGGGATATCGACACCGACGACGAAGGCCGGCGCAGTGGCGACCCCGCGATTGTCGCGGTGGAAGCCGGCACCGGTACCGGCAAGACAGTGGCCTACAGCATGGCGGCGATCCCGACCGCGAAAGCCGCCGGCAAGCGTCTGGTCATCGCCACGGCGACCGTCGCTCTGCAAGAGCAGATCGTCTACAAGGATTTGCCCGACCTGATGCGCAACAGCGGGCTGAATTTCACCTTCGCCCTGGCCAAGGGCCGAGGCCGCTACATGTGCCTCTCCAAGCTCGACATGCTGCTGCAGGAAGGTCACGCGCAAACCGCCACCGCGCAGCTGTTCGAAGAAGAAGGCTTCAAGATCGAGGTCGATGAGGCCAGTCAGAAGCTGTTCACCAGCATGATCGAGAAGCTCGCCGGCAATAAATGGGACGGCGACCGCGACAGCTGGCCGAATGCGCTGGAAGACGCAGACTGGGCGCGCCTGACCACCGATCACAGCCAGTGCACCAACCGGCATTGCCCGAACTTCGGCCAGTGCGCCTTCTACAAGGCCCGCGAAGGCATGGGCAAGGTCGACGTGATCGTCACCAACCACGACATGGTCCTGGCTGACCTGGCATTGGGCGGCGGCGCAGTGCTGCCGGATCCACGCGACACCATTTATGTGTTCGACGAAGGGCATCACCTGCCGGACAAGGCTATCGGCCACTTCGCTCACTACACGCGCCTGCGTTCCACTGCCGACTGGCTGGAAACCACGGCGAAGAACCTGACCAAACTGCTGGCCCAGCATCCGTTGCCGGGCGATCTTGGCAAATTGATCGAACAAGTGCCGGAGCTGGCGCGGGAGATCAAGGCCCAGCAACAGTTCATGTTCAGCGCCTGTGAGCAGGTCGCCGATTTCAAACCCGGCGAAGACGTCGAGGGCCGTGAGCGGCCGCGTCATCGCTTCGTCGCCGGGGTGATTCCCGAGCACATGCGCGAAATGGGCATCGAGCTGAAGAAAGGCTTTTCGCGCCTCAACGATCTGTTCACGCGCCTGACCGACCTGCTCAAGGAAGGTATGGACGGTGAGGTCAACATCGGCATCGCCAGCAATCAGGCTGAAGAGTGGTATCCGCTGTTCGGCAGCCTGTTGTCCCGCGCTTCGGGTAACTGGGAGTTGTGGACGGCGTTTACCGCCGAAGACCCGGAAGACAGCCCGCCGATGGCGCGCTGGCTGACCCTGGCCGAGAGCGGCTCGCTGTTCGACATCGAGGTTAACGCCAGCCCGATTCTGGCGGCGGAAACCTTGCGCCGTAGCCTGTGGAATGTCGCTTACGGTTGCCTCGTAACGTCGGCGACGCTGACGGCGCTGGGCACTTTCGACCGCTTCCGCATGCGCGCCGGTCTGCCGAAAAAAGCCGTCACCGCCGTGGTGCCGAGCCCGTTCCATCACGCCGATGCCGGTGTGTTGCGCGTGCCGGATCTGAAGGCCGATCCACGTGATGCCGCTGCGCATACGGCGGCGATCATCCGTGAGTTGCCGGATCTGGTCGAAGGCTCGCGCGGTACGCTGGTGCTGTTTTCTTCGCGCAAACAGATGCAGGACGTGTTCGACGGCCTCGACCGCGACTGGCGCAAGCAGGTGTTCATTCAAGGCAACCTGTCGAAACAGGAAACCCTGAACAAGCACAAAGCGCGGGTCGATGGCGGTGATTCCAGCGTGCTGTTCGGTCTCGCCAGTTTTGCCGAAGGTGTCGACTTGCCGGGCGCGTACTGCGAGCACGTGGTGATCGCCAAGATCCCGTTCTCGGTCCCGGACGATCCGGTCGAAGCGGCGTTGTCGGAGTGGATCGAGGCCCGTGGTGGCAATCCGTTCATGGAAATCTCCGTTCCCGATGCTTCGCTGAAGCTGGTGCAGGCTTGCGGGCGTCTGCTGCGGACCGAAGAAGACCGTGGCACCATCACCTTGCTCGATCGGCGCCTGGTCACCCAGCGCTACGGCAAGGCGATCCTCAATGCGTTGCCTCCTTTCCGTCGTGAAATATCCTGAGACAACGGTGGGCAGTTTTGCCCGCCGTGTTGTCTATCTCTCTGCCATCGCTTTTCCATTGGCCATTGTTGGTCGTTAGGGAGAACTCCGTTCTTATGATCCGCCGTTCGTTGCCCGCCGTATTTGCCTTGATCTTCGCCACGCCGCTGTTCGCGGCGCCTGCGGGTCAGCAGACCCTGTTCAACTTTGTCCGTCCTGCCGACGTGGTGAAAATCGCCACCGAAAACGCTGATCTGCCGCAAGCCAACGCCGAGCAAACGCCTGAGGGCGAAGTGCTGCGCCGGGTGACGTTCAATCCGGTGGCCCGTCCGACCTTGCGTCTGACGCCGCAGACCGGTGCGTGGGACTGGTCGCAGTCGGGCATGATGACCCTACGGTTGCAGAGCGCAATGGACTGGGCGGTGACGGTCTACGTGCAGATCCAGAGCAACGACGGCCGCACCCTGATCAGCCGCGTCGACCTGCCGGCCGGCCCTGCGCAGACCCTGTTGGTACCGCTGGTGGCATCGTCACCGTTGAGTCTTGGCATGAAAGCCGGGCCACCCATGCCAATGACGGTCGATGGTCAGCGGATTCTGCTCGCCAGCAGCAGCGGTGAGATCGATCGCAGCCAAGTGGTTTCGGTGAGCTTGTCTTTGGATCAGCCGAAAGTCGCCCAGAGTTTGCTGCTGGAGCGTTTCGGTGTGCAGGACGGCGAATCGGTCACCCAGGCCGTTTACGGCAATCTGGTCGATGCGTACGGGCAGTCGACCCGCAGCAAGTGGCCGGAAAAGATCAGCAACGACGAGCAACTGAAATCCGCCGCCGCCAAGGAACAGCAACAACTGAAAACCTGGCTAGCCGAACGTGAAAAGTCCTCGCTGGACAAGTTCGGTGGCTGGAACAAAGGCCTGTCGTTCAAGGCCAGCGGTTTCTTCCGCACTGAAAAGCGTGATGGCCGTTGGTATCTGGTCACGCCTGAAGGTCACCCGTTTTACTCGCTGGGCGTGAATACCGTCAGCCCCAAGGTCAACCAGACCTACGTGGCCGGGCGTGAGTACATGTTCGAATCTCTGCCCAAGCCTGAAGACCCCTTGTCCCGGCACTTTGGCGATGGCGACAACCGTGGTGGCAACGGTGTCGATCAGGGCCGGGGTTACGGCAACGGGCGCTGGTATGACTTCTACGGCGCGAACCTGCAGCGCGTGTACGGTGAACCGTGCAAAGCCGACAGTGAGAGCAAGTCCGGGGTAGCAGAAGCGGCCAGGACTGAAGCCGCAGAGACGGCTGCGGTGAAAGCCGCCGAGCCTGCTCCTGTGCCTGCCGAGCCGAAGTCTGGCGTCGCTGAAGCGGCCAAGACTGAAACGCTACAAACAACCACAGAAAAAGCTGCCGAGCCGTGCAAGGTCACTGTCGATGAGCAACAGTGGGCCAGTCACACGCTCGATCGCCTGCAAGCCTGGGGCTTCAATACGGTCGGCAACTGGAGTGCCGATTCGCTGACTGACGCCGAGCGCGTGCCGTACACCTTGCCGCTGTCGATCGTCGGCGACTACACCAGCATCAGCACCGGCAGCGACTGGTGGGGCGGCATGCCTGATCCATTTGATCCGCGCTTTGCCATGGCCACCGAGCGCGCTGTGGCTATCGCCGCCCGCGACCACCGCGACGATCCGTGGCTGATCGGCTATTACGCCGACAACGAACTGGCCTGGGCCGGCCCCGGTGATGATCCGAAATCACGTTATGCGCTGGCTTACGGCACGTTGAAGATGACCACCGACGTGCCGGCCAAACGTGCGTTTCTCAAGCAACTGCGCGACAAGTATCGCAATCAGGCGGGGCTGTCGAAGGCGTGGGGCATTGATCTGCCGGCCTGGGAGTTGATGGAGGATCCGGGTTTTGTGCCGCCGCTGCCGAGCCCGGAACATCCGGAAATCGAGGCGGACTTCAAATATTTCCAGAAGGTTTTCGCCGACACCTACTTCAAAACCATTTCCGATTCGCTGAAATGGCACGCGCCGAACCAGTTGCTGCTTGGCGGCCGTTTTGCCATCAGTACCCCGGAAGCCGTGGCGTCCTGCGCGCAGTATTGCGATGTGCTGAGCTTCAATATGTACACGCTCAAACCGCAGGACGGCTATGACTTTGCCGCGCTGGGCGCTTTGGACAAACCGGTACTGATCACCGAGTTCAACTTTGGCTCAGCGGATCGCGGCCCGTTCTGGGGCGGCGTCACGCAGGTGGCCAAGGAAGAAGATCGCGGCCCGGCATACGCCAGCTTCCTCAAACAAGCGCTGAGTGAACCGTCGATTGTCGGCGTGCATTGGTTCCAGTATCTGGATCAACCGGTGACCGGGCGTTTGCTTGATGGGGAGAATGGTCACTTTGGTCTGGTGGGCGTGACGGATCTGCCTTATCAGGGTTTCGTCGAGACAGTGCGCAAGAGCAACTTGCTGGCCATTGATCAGCTTGGCAAAGAGGCTGAGAAAGCGGCCGCAGCGGCGGGGCATGAGGCTGAGGGCGGCCGCAAAGGCGAGGCCGGTAAAGGGGCGGGGGCAGGGCATGCCGGTGGTCATTCCGGCAATGGTCACTAACCTTTGATGCTCTAAAACGATCGCAGCCTGCGGCAGCTCTTACATGGCAACGCGTTTCTCTGTAGGAGCTGCCGCAGGCTGCGATCTTTTGACTTTGTCTTTGATCTAACCGTCTGGCCCGCAGCTGTTCCCAAATCCCTCTAGGGCTGGAACAATGCGGGCCACTTTGTAGAGCGTTTTCGCGGGGGAGTTGCGGGTGCAGATTCAGGGACATTACGAGCTTCAATTCGAAGCGGTGCGCGAAGCCTTCGCCGCACTGTTCGACGATCCCCAGGAACGCGGCGCAGCCCTGTGCATCAAGGTCGGTGGAGAAACCGTCCTCGACCTCTGGTCCGGCACTGCCGACAAGGACGGCACTGAGGCCTGGCACAGCGACACCATTGCCAACCTGTTCTCCTGCACCAAAACCTTTACCGCTGTCACCGCGCTGCAACTGGTCGGCGAAGGCAAGCTGCAACTGGATGTTCCGGTTGCGCGCTACTGGCCGGAATTCGCCGCCGCCGGCAAAGAATCCGTGACCCTGCGCCAATTGCTCTGCCACCAGGCCGGTCTGCCAGCCCTGCGTGAATTGCTCGCGCCGGAAGCACTGTATGACTGGCAAACCATGGTCGATGCCCTTGCGGCCGAAGCACCATGGTGGACGCCGGGCACCGGTCACGGTTATGCCGCGATCACTTACGGCTGGTTGATCGGCGAGTTGCTGCGCCGCGCTGACGGTCGCGGGCCGGGCGAATCCATCGTCGCCCGTGTCGCCAAACCGTTGGGCCTGGATTTCCACGTCGGTCTGGCTGATGAGGAATTCCACCGCGTGGCGCACATTGCCCGCGGTAAGGGCAATGCTGGCGATGCCGCCGCGCAACGCCTGCTGCAAGTGACCATGCGCGAGCCCACCGCGATGACCACCCGCGCTTTTACCAATCCACCTTCAGTGCTCACAAGCACCAACAAACCGGAATGGCGGCGCATGCAGCAACCGGCGGCCAATGGCCACGGCAATGCGCGCAGCCTAGCCGGTTTTTATGCCGGTCTGCTCGATGGCAGCCTCCTCGAAAGCGACATGCTAGAAGAGCTGACCCGCGAACACAGCCTCGGCGAAGACAAGACTTTGTTGACCCGCACTCGTTTTGGTCTGGGCTGCATGCTCGATCAGCCGGACGTGCCTAACGCCACCTACGGCCTCGGTCCTCGTGCATTCGGTCATCCGGGGGCGGGCGGTTCCATCGGTTTTGCTGACCCCGAGCATGATGTCGCGTTTGGTTTTGTGACAAATACCCTTGGGCCTTACGTTTTGATGGATCCGCGCGCGCAGCAGCTCGCACGGGTACTTGCCACTTGTCTGTAAAGTTTCATCCGAGGTCCCAGGGTCGGAACCTCACGCGTTTTTTCGTTTCAAAGCGACTGTTTATCCGGGCGAAAGTGCTCTGATTTTTCATTACTTCATTTTGTGGATTTTCAATGTCATCTAAAAAGACCCTCGCCCTGGCCCTGTGTGTAGCGATCACCGGTTGTGCACAGACCCCGAAAAATGATGCGGACGGCGGCAGTTGGTGGCCGTTCGGGTCTTCCGACAAGGTTGCGGCCAAGGAGCCGGCTCCCGCGCCTTTGAAGCCAGCGGCGACTGCACCGGTTGCCAAAACTGAAAGCAGCAACCCTTGGTACTGGCCGTTCGGTTCCGATGACGAAGCCGCCAAGGCTGACATGAAGGCAGAAGTAGCGCCTGATGCCAAGAAACCGGTCGCCGTAGCCAAGGCTGAAGCCGACACCGGCAGCAAATGGTGGTGGCCGTTCGGCGGCAAGGATCAGCCAACCACCAAAGCCGTGCCAATGCCGGATCCGAAAGTCACCCAGGCCTGGCTTGACGACTATGAGCCGCGTCTGCGTGAAGCGGTTAAAGACAGTAATCTGCAACTCGAACGCCGTGAAAACGTGCTGGTCGTGACCGCGCCGGTTGAAGGCTCGTTCAACCCGGACCGCCCTGCCATGTTGCTGCCGGTTACCCTCGGCCCGTTCACCCGCGTAGCGAAAATCCTCGAAGCCGACCCGAAAACTGCCGTTCTGGTTTTGGGCCACAGCGACTCCAGTGGTGCAGCGCCGGCTAACATCAAGTTGAGCCAGGAGCGTGCCCAGGCCATTGCGGCAATCTTCCGTCTCAGCGGTTTGCAGCGTGATCGTCTGATGTTGCGCGGCATGGGTTCGGAAGCGCCGCGCGCCGCCAACGACAGCGTTGAAGGTCGTGCCCTGAACCGTCGTGTCGAACTGCTGGTCACTCCGCAGAACACCATGGTTGCCCTGCTGAGCAAGTACAACATGCCAGCGCCGAAGCCAGTGACCATGGTTGCTGCGCAAGACGTCAAGCCTGCCGCCAAACCAGTCACCCCGGCCCCCGCCGCGAAGAAAGCAGCTGTGCCAGCGACCAAAAAGGCTCCGGTGAAAAAAGCCGCTGCCAAGGCACCGGCTAAAAAGGCCCCGGCCAAGGCCCCAGCTAAAAAGACTGCGCCAGCCAAAGCCGCCGCGACCGACAAGAAAGTCGCCGCGACCGATACCACCAAGAAGTGATCCGCTAACGAAAAGGAATGCGCCATGACCCAGGCTCTGGCAGATATGCGTCGTGATTACACCCGGGATGGCCTGACCGAGGCGCAAGCCCCGGCCGAGCCGTTTGCGCTGTTTCACCAGTGGTTCGCCGACGCGGTGAAAACCGAACAGGCGCCGGTGGAGGCCAACGCCATGACCCTGGCCACGGTCGACAAGGATGGGCGACCGCACTGTCGCATTCTGCTGCTCAAGGGGCTGGACGAGCAGGGCTTCACCTTCTTCACCAATTACGACAGCGCCAAGGGCCAGCATCTGGCGGCCAACCCGTTTGCCGCCATGACCTTCTTCTGGCCGACCCTGGAGCGTCAGGTGCGCATCGAAGGGCGGGTGGTGAAGGTCTCGCCCGCGGAGTCGGATGCGTATTATCAGGTGCGTCCGCTGGGCAGCCGCCTCGGTGCCTGGGCTTCACCGCAGAGCCGGGTGATCAACGGGCGCGGTGAACTGGAAGATTTGCTCAAAGCTACCGAGCAGCGTTTCTCCGATACTCAGCCCGACTGCCCGGAACACTGGGGCGGTTACCGCTTGCTGCCGGAGCGCATCGAATTCTGGCAGGGCCGTCCGAGCCGTCTGCACGATCGCCTCAACTACCGTGTGCAGGGCGCCGACTGGATTCTTGAACGTCTGGCACCTTAAGTAGTCTACCGAGCGGGATAGCCTGCCGCAGCGGCCTCCAGCCACTTCGGCAGGTCCCGGCGCTTGATCTTCTGCGCCTGAGCGTTCGCTAACTGTTCGAGCATGAACGTGCGTTTGTCTTCGTCCTTGCCGGCCAGCGACAGCGCCAGATCGCGATCCATCCAGCGTTTGATCCGCACGTACAACCACCCATGGAAGTACAAACCGGCGGCAGTGGTGACGACGATGATGAAGTAATCCATGAAAATCCTTGGTGTCCGTGGCGCAGAATCGGTAATTTGGCGCTACTGTAGGGCTACATCAGGGAGAGCGTGCAGGTGTCTGTACCGCGCCTGAATGAAAGCCAATTTATCCGGGCGGTGTCGTGACAGGCGTCAAGCCACGGAGTTTAATGACTATATGTTTCTTTGGAGTTGATGCTATGCGTAAGTCTGTTCTGCTGGTTGCTTCCTTTTCCACGATGGCGATGTTGCTTACCGGCTGCCAATCGAGCCTGACCGGTGACTCCTACTCCCGTGACGAAGCGCGTCGCGTGCAGACGATTCGCATGGGCACCATCGAATCCCTGCGCCCGGTCAAAATCGAAGGCACCAAAACCCCGATCGGCGGCATCGCCGGTGCAGCGGTGGGTGGCGTCGGCGGCAGCGCCATCGGCGGCGGCAAGGGCAGCATCGTTGCTGCGGTCATCGGTGCAGTGGCGGGCGGCCTGATCGGTTCGGCAACTGAAGAAGGTCTGACCCGTACCCAAGGTGTGGAAATCACCGTGCGTGAAGACGACGGCAGCATGCGTGCCTATGTGCAGCAGGTTCAGGAGAACGAAGTGTTCCGCGTTGGCGAGCGCGTGCGCATCTCCACCGTTGGCGGGACCAGCCGCGTTTCGCACTAAGCGGAATTTAGGGTAAAGAAAACCCCGATCAGGTGACTGGTCGGGTTTTTTTTTAGGATATTTACTCGCTTCCATAACAACCCATTTGAAAATTGTATTTAGAGTCGTAGAAAGATCGACCGATTAAAGCTTCCAATTGCTTTATCTGCTCTTGGTCGAGGTCATAACCAAAGATTTCTTCTTCGGGATTGACCCAATGCATGATTACTCTGAGCCGCTCAATGTTTCCATCTGGAACGGGGATCTCGAAAACTAACCGAGCTGTGCGTTTATTAAATGCCTCGACGGTGTGATTCAGCTTGAAGTTGCCATAAGTCATTCGATGCATACCAACTGAACTATATGAGTTGCGTCCAAGAGCTTTTCTCCAGTCCAGTCCCCCAAAATTTTGATCTGCTCTTCGTCTAAATCAGAGCCATCGAACTCATCTTCAGGTTGTTGCCAGTTCATCAGCGCCTTCAATGCTTCCTCGTGATGCGCCGCGATCTCTACGGTCAGGAGCAAATTCTCAGTCTTTCGATCGAATACCTCTATTACATGCTTCATTTTTCTACTCTCCTTGTGGAATCGGCAGGCTTTGTTTGTTTCCCTGTTTTCGGGTCGTATTCTCCAAGATGTTTTCCTTGCTTGGTGTACATCTCAACCTTGCCATGCTGAGAGTCCCATTCGTAAATTTTCCCCGATGCATCTTTCCAACGTCTTCGCTTTTTTCCTCCACCGCGAACGGAGGTTTTCAGTGGTGCAGGTTTCACGTCTGGAAAGGCCGGCAGCGAAACAGGGGCGGGGTGGTATTTGAAATCTTTAGGAACGTTTAAGACTATATATACCGGCTGAACCAACGAGCCAGGTGGAAAAACCAGAATAAAATCCCGATAATCCGGCGGATAAACCGGATTGACCAGAATTCCATCCGCTGCTTTTGTCGGCGGGTACACCCAGATGTGCGGTGCCTGCGGTGCAGCCTCCAGCGCGGGGATGCCGAGGATGTCGGAGCCATCCACAGCCGGCGTCCAGATCAGTTCCACACCTTCGCCCAAGTCAGCAATGAACTGGCTGCCACGCAACTTGAACTGCACGACATCAACCATTTCCCAATCGCGATTCTTGCCGGTGTAGAAGCCGTAGCCCTTCAGGCTGCCGTCGGTTTGCTGTTCGACCCTCAGCCGAACACGCGTTCGCGCCTGTTCAAGTCCACGCAGTTGATCGTCGGTATAGAGGGCGCTGTCACCAAGGTTCGATGGCATGAACAACGCAACCAAACCAACCAAAGGCGCAACAGCCGCGCTTGATACAACAGCGGGCACTGCTTCAAACATCGACCCCGCCAGAGCCAGACTGCCAAATCCAGCCGGAATAGCGGTTGCACCGATTTTCTTGAGAGGAACTGCGCCGCTTTCATCGGCTTCACGCGCGCCCAGCAGGATCAGGTCGCCGTAATCCCTCAGGCTGTCGGTCGGCACCATCCCCGAAGGGCTGGAGTAATCGATAATCGCATCCGGCAATTTGCAGGACTTGGCGAATACGCAGCCGGCACGCACGGGCTCTGTCTTTTTGGCCGCCACCTCACGGCTGCGCTCGAAAGCTTCTTGTCGCGCCAGCATGGCGTCGTAAGCGTTTTGTCTGGCATCGCGCTCGGCCAGTTCACTGGCCGTCATGTAACGGTAAGTGACGTGGTGCCCGTCGCCTTGCGGTGGGTTTTGAACCCGGGGAATGTCCTTGTTGCCAGCCACTGATCGTCCTTTCGTTCATCCGTCGACAGCCCTTCGCAAAGGGCTGCGCAACGTTAACGAAGCAGGAAAATGGTGGCTGTAGGACGCTTCGCTAAAGACGTGAGGATTGTTCGCTGTGTAACGGGAACGCACGAAGTTTGTGGCGAGGGTGCTTGACCCTCGCCACAGAGGTTATATCGGTTGGGAGTTCTTGCGACTCGCCGCCGCCGTCACCGCATAACCAATCAACGCCGCCAGAATCGACCCGGTCAAAATCCCCATCCGGTCCATGCCAGCGTAATCACTCACACCCGGTTCAAACGCCAGCGAACCAACGAACAGGCTCATGGTGAAGCCGATGCCGCACAGGATCGCCACGCCCAGCACCTGACCCCAGTTGGCGCCCTGCGGCAGCGCGGCGATGCCGGTTTTGACCGCGAGCCAGGTCAGACCGAACACGCCGACGGTCTTGCCCAGCAGCAGGCCGACCGCAATACCCATCGGTACGTGGTGAGTGAAGCTTTCCACGGTGACCCCGGTCAGCGACAGGCCAGCGTTGGCGAAGGCGAACAGCGGCAGAATGCCGTAGGCCACCCACGGGTGCAGCGCATGTTCGAGGGTCAGCAGTGGCGACGGCTCGGCGTTTTTCGTGCGCAATGGAATGCAGAAAGCCAGGGTTACGCCCGCCAGCGTGGCGTGGACACCGCTCTTGAGGACACAGACCCAGAGGATCAGTCCGATGATCATGTACGGCCCAAGCTTGACCACCCCGAGCCGATTCATCGCCACCAGCGCTGCGATGCACGCTGCCGCCAGACCCAGCGACAGGGTCGACAGTTCGCCGGAATAGAAGATCGCGATGATCACGATGGCGCCAAGGTCATCGATGATCGCCAGGGTCATCAGGAACAGTTTCAGCGATACCGGCACACGCTTGCCGAGCAGCGCCAGTACGCCGAGGGCGAAGGCAATGTCGGTGGCGGTCGGGATCGCCCAGCCGTCGAGGGCTGCCGGGTTGTCACGGTTGAGAAACCAGTAGATCAGCGCCGGTACCAACATGCCGCCGATGGCTGCCGCGCCGGGCAGGACGATCTGTGAAGGCTTCGACAGTTGGCCGTCGAGGACTTCGCGTTTCACTTCCAGGCCGATGAGCAGGAAGAACATCGCCATCAGACCGTCGTTGATCCACAGCAGCAGGGGTTTAGCGATTTTCAACGCACCGATCTGCGCCACCACCGGAGTGTCGAGCAGGCCGGTGTACAGCCACGACAGCGGCGAATTGTTGATAATCAAAGCCAGGATGGCCGCGGCGATCAATAACAGACCGCTGGCAGCTTCCAACTGAAAGAAACGCGTGAAAGTGCTACGCAGAGGCAAGGTCGCTCTCCATCGATAAAGTCATAAGGTGGGACACCCTAACCCGTACTGTTAGTTGTTAAAACAAAAGTTATATTCTTTTTTGTTATATGTCGTTACAAGGTGTCTGGCCCAAGCCATGCTGAGCCTAGCAGTTGCCTGACATATTGAGACTCAGCTGTATCTGTGCGCGCTATAGGATTTTTCCTAAGCTGATGAGTGAGCCTTTTGTACATATTCATCTCCTGCCCGATTCAACGAGAACCATCACCATGAGCGACAACCGACAGTGGGCCCGCGAAGCCATCCGCATCATCGAGGCGGATTTTCAGCGCAGCGCCGACACCCACTTGATCCCCTTGCCGCTGCCGGGTTTTGCTGGCATCGAGTTGTACTTCAAGGATGAGTCCAGTCATCCGACCGGCAGCCTCAAACATCGTCTGGCCCGCTCGCTGTTTCTCTATGCGCTGTGTAACGGCTGGCTCAAACCCGGCGCGCCGGTGATTGAGGCGTCCAGCGGTTCGACGGCGATTTCCGAAGCGTATTTCGCGCGGATGCTCGGCCTGCCGTTTATTGCGGTGATGCCGGCGACCACGTCCAAAGAGAAGATCGCCCAGATCGCGTTCTACGGTGGCCAAAGTCATCTGGTGAAAGATCCCACGCAAATCTACGCCGAGTCCGAGCGTCTGGCCCGCGAGCATGGTGGCCACTTCATCGACCAGTTCACCTACGCCGAACGCGCCACCGACTGGCGCGCGAACAACAACATCGCCGAATCGATTTTCCAGCAGATGCGCTACGAGAAACACCCGGAACCGAGCTGGCTGATTTCCAGCCCCGGCACCGGCGGCACCACCGCGACGCTCGGTCGTTACGTGCGCTATCGCCAGCATTGCACCCGCGTGTTGTGCGCCGATGCCGAGCGTTCGGTGTTCTTCGATTTTTACCAGACCGGCGATGCGAGTCTGCGCCTGGATTGCGGCTCGCGCATTGAAGGCATTGGCCGGCCGCGCGTTGAAGCGTCGTTTCTGCCCAAGGTGATCGATGCGATGGTCAAGGTGCCCGATGCCTTGTCGCTGGCGGCCATGCATTGTCTGGCGCAGCGTCTGGGACGGCACGTCGGTGGGTCGAGCGGGACCAATCTGATCGGCGCCTTGATGGCGGCGCAGCAGATGAAAGCGGCGGGGGAGTCGGGGTCGATCGTGGCGATTCTGTGCGATGGCGGCGAGCGCTATGCCGACACGTATTACGATCAGGATTGGCTGAAGGCGCAGGGGTATGAGTTGAGTGGGTTGATCGACGCAGTGGCGGCGAGTGCCGAACACGGTGAGGCGCTGCCGACTTCAGTCCTGCGCGCCAATATCTGACACACCGAAATCAACTGTAGGAGTGAGCCTGCTCGCGATGGCGTAATAACATTCAACATTGATGTTGAATGGACTACCGCTATCGCGAGCAGGCTCACTCCCACAGGGTTTTGTGTCAGTCAGTCAGTCAGTCAGTCAGTCAGTAAGGCCGAGTATGTCGCGCGCCACGGCTTCAGCAATGCGAATCCCGTCAACACCCGCCGACAGAATCCCGCCCGCATAACCCGCGCCTTCACCGGCCGGGAACAAGCCCTTCACGTTCATGCTCTGCAGGGTTTCGTTACGGGTAATGCGCAGCGGTGACGAAGTGCGCGTCTCAATCCCGGTCAACACCGCATCATGCAGCGAGTAGCCGCGAATCTGCTTCTCGAACGCCGGCAAGGCTTCACGAATCGCTTCGATGGCAAAATCCGGCAAGGCCAGCGCCAGATCGCCCAGCGCCACGCCCGGCTTGTACGACGGCTCGACTTCACCCAGTTCGGTTGAAGGAATGTCATTGATGAAGTCGCCGACCAGTTGCGCCGGGGCCTTGTAATCGCTACCACCGAGGATAAACGCGTGGGATTCCAAGCGTTCCTGCAACTCGATCCCGGCCAGCGGGCCGCCCGGATAATCGACTTCCGGGGTAATACCGACAACGATGCCGGAGTTGGCGTTGCGCTCGTTACGCGAGTACTGGCTCATGCCGTTGGTGACCACGCGGTTCGGCTCGGACGTCGCCGCGACCACGGTGCCGCCGGGGCACATGCAGAAGCTGTAGACCGAGCGGCCGTTCTTGGCGTGGTGCACCAGTTTGTAGTCGGCAGCGCCGAGTTTCGGGTGGCCGGCGTATTTACCCAGACGCGCACGGTCGATCAGCGATTGCGGGTGTTCGATGCGGAAACCCACCGAAAACGGCTTGGCTTCCATGAACACGCCACGGCTGTGGAGCATACGGAAGGTGTCCCGGGCACTGTGGCCGAGGGCCAGAACCACGTGTTTCGAATGCAGGGTTTCGCCGCTGGCCAGTTGTACGCCGACCAGTTGGCCGTCTTCGATCAGCACGTCGGTGACGCGCTCCTGGAAGCGCACTTCACCGCCCAGTTCGCGGATCTGCTCGCGCATGTTTTCAACCATGCCGGTCAGACGGAACGTACCGATGTGCGGTTTGCTGACGTAGAGGATTTCTTCCGGCGCGCCGGCCTTGACGAACTCGTGCAGGACTTTACGGCCAAGGAATTTCGGGTCTTTGATCTGGCTGTACAGCTTGCCGTCGGAGAACGTGCCCGCGCCGCCTTCGCCGAACTGCACGTTGGATTCTGGGTTGAGTACGCTTTTACGCCACAGGCCCCAAGTGTCCTTGGTGCGCTGACGGACTTCGGTGCCGCGCTCGAGGACGATCGGCTTGAAGCCCATTTGCGCCAGCAGCAGGCCGGCGAAGATCCCGCACGGGCCGAAACCGACGACGATCGGACGCTGGCTCAGGTCGCTCGGCGCTTCACCGACGAATTTGTAGCTGACATCCGGCGCCACGTTGACGTTACGATCGTCGGCGAACTTGCCCAACACCTTGGCCTCGTCGCGCACTTGGAGGTCGATGGTGTAGATGAAGCACAGTTCGGAGGACTTTTTGCGCGCATCGTAGCTGCGCTTGAACAAGGTGAAATCGAGCAGATCATCGCTGGCGATGCCCAGGCGATGCACGATGGCAGGGCGCAGGTCTTCTTCGGGATGGTCGATTGGCAGCTTGAGTTCAGTGATTCGTAACATGGCGAGGATCCGGGTTCGCGGGGCGCACAACTGCGCCAGGGCGTTTGAAGGCCGCGATTATAAGCCGCAAAGGCCGGATCCGGTGAGGCTAAAACGCTCAGTCGTTGCGCGATCCGCCGAAATACCCGCAACCGCGCTGCACCTGGCCATCGATGCGCAACTCGGCGCTCATGTGCTGCACACTGCCGGTGCTGCTGTCGACGCAGCGTTGCGGCGCGACCCACAATTCGATGCGCTGGTTGTTGGCTTCGCTGCTCAGATTGAAACGACCGTCGCCCAGTTGTTCTTCAACATAGGGCACGGCAAGCGGCGGCTGGCCTTCGCGATCGATGACCATGCCTTTGCCACTGACTTTGACGTTCCACTCCGGGCCATGGCCGGTGGCGCGCAGGATCAGTTGTTTGAAGTTGGGATCATCGCAGGCCGTGCCGGAACGCTCGACGCGGTACAGCTGAGTCAGATCGAGACGGTCGCCAGCGACCTTGCCGCGCACATCGGCGAATAGCTTGCCTTGCTCGTCGGCGAGGGTCGCCGCTTCTTGCAGAATGCTGGTGCCACCGATGTCATTGACCACCAGTTGGCGCTGATCCTGGCACGGCTGGAACACCAGTTTGCCGTCAGCGGCGGTCAGTTGCCCTTGCATCCGCGTTTGCCCGACGTGCGAGACACTTTCTCGCTGGCCATCGAACAACTGGCAAGCGGCAAACAACGGCAGCAGGGCAACAACGATTAACGAACGGGCAACACGCATCTTCGGCTCTCCAGACAAGTGCCGCCACGTTACTGAGGCTGACTGCCGATCACAAGGTTTGTCTGGCCACTATTGAGTTGGGCATGGGGTCGCCGCATAGTCTTGCGCTTGTCTGGTTTGATGGATCGAGGTGCGCTCAATGCAATGGAAGGTCGCGATACTGCTATTGGTAACGTCATGCGCTGGCACCAGCCAGGCTGCCGATCTTAATTTTTCCTCAGCGGCTGATTTCGCAAGGATGGAAATTCTGCTCAAGGATGATCAGGGCGCCCATCCGGACTTTGCTCAGCTTTCCGTTACCCTGACTCCCGAAGCAACCGCCCGGGCCAAGGCAATCAGTCGTGAGGCGCTGGGCCAGCCATTGAACCTGTCGATCAATGGCCAGCACATTTCAACAACTACATTGCATTCGGAGCTTGGTGGGCTGCTCAGGATCGTGATGCCGCGGCCTGTTGCCAAAAGCCTGTTACCGACTTTGATCGAGTAAATGAAGCTCAGCCAACGTGAAACGTCTGACCTGTCTGCAGGCCTTCGACACTTTTCGCGTAGGCCAATGCCACATCGGCCGCAGGCACTGGTTTGTAACCACGGAAATACGGGGCGTAGCTGCCCATCGCTTCGAGCAGTACGGTCGGGCTGATCGAGTTCACTCGCAGGCCGCGCGGCAGTTCAATGGCGGCAGCGCGGACGAAGCTGTCGAGGGCGCCGTTGACCAGCGCTGCCGAGGCGCCGCTGCGGATCGGATCGTGGCTGAGCACGCCGGTGGTGAAGGTGAATGACGCGCCGTCATTGGCGAATTCGCGACCGATCAGCAGCAGATTGACCTGGCCCATCAGTTTGTCTTTGAGGCCGAGGGCAAAGCTGTCTTCCGTCATCTCACCCAGCGGGGCGAAGGTCACGTTGCCGGCGGCGCAAACCAGTGCATCGAACTTGCCGGTTTTTTCGAACAGCTTGCGGATTGATGCGCTGTCGCTGATATCCACCTGCAAATCACCGCTGCTGCGCCCGATACGGATGACTTCGTGGCGTTGCGAGAGTTCTTTATCCACCGCCGAACCAATGGTGCCGCCAGCGCCTATCAACAGAATCTTCATCGAGCTGTACCTCAAGTGATTGAACGAGGTTTCAGTCTAGAGTGGTTTTTTCTGTGGATAAGCGCACTAATAGGCAACCTTTGGTTTTCAATTGGAAACAATCCATGAGCGAGATGGATGATCTGGCGGCGTTCGCGGTGCTGATCGAGGCGGGCAGTTTTACCTTGGCCGCGCAGCAATTGGGCTGTAGCAAAGGGCAGTTGTCCAAGCGCATCAGCCAGCTTGAGGCGCAGTTTTCTGTGGTGTTGTTACAACGCACCACCCGGCGCTTGAGCTTGACCGCCGCCGGCGCAGCATTGTTGCCGCAGGCCCAGGCGCTGGTCGTCCAGGTGGAAAGGGCGCGTCAGGCCTTGGCGCGGTTGAAGGACGACATGGCCGGCCCGGTGCGCATGACGGTGCCGGTGTCGCTGGGCGAAACCTTTTTTGATGGTTTGCTGTTGGAGTTCTCGCATAAATACCCCGAGGTGCAGATCGAGCTGGAGCTGAACAACAGTTATCGCGATCTGTCCCGGGACGGCTTTGATCTGGGGATCCGCAGCGAGGTGGCCAATGACCAACGACTGGTGGCCAAGCCGTTGCTGGCATGGCAGGAAATGACGTGCGCCAGCCCGGCGTATCTCGAGCGTTTCGGTGAACCGTTGACGCCACCGGCACTGGCCGAGCATCGCTGCTTGCTCAACAGTCACTACAGCGGACGTGAAGAGTGGCTTTACCACCAGCAGCATGAATTGCTGCGGGTGCGAGTGTCGGGACCGTTTGCCAGCAACCATTACAACTTGCTGAAGAAAGCCGCGCTTAGCGGCGCTGGTATCGCGCGATTGCCTTCCTACTTGCTGCAAGCGGAATTGGCTGACGGCAGATTGCGCTGGCTCCTGCGTGACTTTCAGACCCGGCGCATGCCGATGTACCTGGTGCATCCGTATCAGGGTGGATTGCCGAAACGCACGCAGGTGCTCGCGGACTATTTGATCGGCTGGTTCAAGCGCAGCGGTGAGGCGCTGGATCGCCTCCAGCGCTGATCATATGAACATAAATCCCATGTATGAGCTGCCGAAGGCTGCGATCTTTTGATTTTGTTTTTTTCAAAGCAAGATCAAAAGATCGCAGCCTTCGGCAGCTCCTACAGGTCGGCGTTCAGTTGGCGAAATGGCGGGCGATCAGATGATCAATCGACAGCTTGCCCGGCCCGGTCGCCATCAGGTACAGCAACACCGCCGCCCAGGTGCCGTGGGTTGGATAAGCATCCGGGTAGACAAAAAGCTGAATGGTCAGGGTCATGCCCAACAACGCCAGCGCCGAAAACCGCGTAGCGAAGCCAATCAGAATCAGCACAGGGAAGAAGTGCTCGGCAAACGCCGCCAAGTGCGCGGCGATCTCTGCTGACAACAACGGCACGTGGTATTCGCTCTTGAACAACGCAATGGTCGAGTCGGCCAGACGTGGCCAGCCGAGTTGAAAGCTGCCCTCGATCAGATCGATAGCCAGGCCTTCAACCTTGGTCTGCCCTGACTTCCAGAACACCGCGGCAATCGAGAAACGTGCAATGAAGGCGATCAGGCTGTGGGGGATTTTTTCCAGCAGCGCGATGGCGCGGGTGATGAGCGTTTTCATGGCAGTTCCTTGTTATTCAAGTGGGTAATGGCGTTGCGCGCGAACAGTAAGCCGAGGGTTTGAGCGAGGTCGAATTCAGGGCTGTGTTCAGCCGCTGCCAGCAGTGGCTGTCCATCGATCAGGTTGCGGATAAACGTGCTGGCGCCGGGGTCGAGGGCAAACACTTCGACGTCCAGGTCATTGCGCAACACCAGCGCGTGTTGCCTTTGGTTGACGTCGATCCCCTCCAGCGTCGAGTCGTGTTGATGTGCGCCCCAGATCGCGACTACGGCATAGGCTGAGTCGAGCAGGTGAAGGGAGGGATGAAGGTCGAGGCGCAGCTCACTTAGCGTTTGCGCATCAGCCAGTGCTGCCGTGATCTTTTCCGGACGCACGGGAAGGGCGTCGGCCGCGTGGTAGGCGAGGGTGCGCAGGTGCTCAAGGCGCGCCACATCTGCCAGATAAGGCACTCTGCCGGCCGGTTCAAACGCTGCAATGAAGTCCGCAAATGCCTCGCCGTAGCGATTCATCAACGGACTCTGCGGCGGCTGCTGCTGGACGAAAATAGCCGCCATGGCGCGGAAGAATTCATCGCCGACCAATTGCGCAACCACCGGATAACCGTCACTCAACGCATTGATCAGCGAACCCTGCACGTTGTTGCGATACACCGCGAAGCGGCTCGCCGGATCAGCACCGTTGGTACTGCACAGACCTTCGGGGCAGGGCAGTCGCGTGTCGATGAGCGCGGCAGCAAAAGCGCGTTGGCTGCTCATGCGCGGCCTCCGGCATCACGCAAAAACGCATCAGCCTGCTGAGCTTCCGCCAGCAGCACCGCAAACGCCGGCACTTGATTGTCGCGCTCGATCAACGTCGCCACCGGGCCGACGCGTTGCAGCACTTGCCGGTACAAACCCCAGACGTTTTGATCGATCGGCGCGCCGTGATCATCTATCAGCAAACGGTCACCGAGGTTGTCGCAATCTTCGGCATACCCGGCCAGATGAATTTCACCCACCGTGTGTAATGGCAACGCATCGAGATACGCCAGCGGATCACGCTGATGGTTCACGCAAGAAACGTAGACATTGTTGACGTCCAGCAGCAGGCCACAACCGCTGCGGCGGATGACCTCGGCGATGAAATCTGCCTCATCGAGGGTCGAGCGCTGAAACGCCAGATAAGTCGCCGGATTCTCCAGCAGCATTGGCCGTTTGAGCGTGTTCTGCACTTGATCGATATGCTCGCAGACGCGATTCAACGTCGGCGTGTCATAGGCCAGCGGTAACAGATCATTGAGAAACACCGGGCCATGGCTCGACCAGGCCAGATGTTCGGAAAAGGCTTGCGGTTGATAGCGCCGAATCAGCTCGGCAAGGCGTTGAAGATGTTGTTTATCCAGTGGCCCTTCAGCACCGATGGACAAGCCGACACCGTGCAACGACAGCGGATACTGCTCGCGGATCAAACCGAGAAAATGATGAAACGGACCGCCGGCCACCATGTAGTTTTCGGCGTGCACTTCGAAGAAGCCAATGTCCGGTTGTGAGCCGAGCACTTCACGAAAGTGCCCGGTCTTGAGCCCCAGCCCCGCACGGGGCGGGAGCCCGAAAAGGGCTGCCTGAGTGCAGGAGGGGGCATGGTCATTGATTGTGAGCATGATCGTCACTCAGGCAGGCCAACGATCAGGACTTGGCTTTGAAGGCTTCCATCTGACCGAAACCGGTCGGCGAGGTTTTGCTTTCAGTGGTAGCGCAGGTGCCCTTCGGAACGAGTTTCCAGGCGTTGGCCTGGTAGTCCATTTTCGCGGTGCCGGCACAGGTCGTGCCTGCGCCTGCTGCGCAATCGTTGTGACCTTTCATGGCGACGCCGAAGCATTTTTCCATGTCGTCGGCGGCGTGGGCGGTGGAGACGGCGGCGATGCTCAGGGCAGAACCGAGGGCCAGAACCAGGGCAGTGGCGGACAGGGTGCGAGTGGTAGCAGTCATGATGTTTCTCCAGTCTTGGTCAGGGTTTTTACAAGCGGTTTGTGCTTGCTTATCCCACTAGAGAAAGCCCACTGCGATGCGTTACAGCGATGCTCAAATTATTTTTGAATAACCTGCAGGCTGACTTTGTGTTCTATCCCTCCGGACTGCCGAGGCTGTTCTATAGTCAACTCGAAGGCCTCTTTGCCCGGGCCGATTTACCAGGACGGTATCTCATGAAAAAGGATCGCTCAGACTCCGCTGTGCTATCGCGCCGGACTTTATCTTTTGCCCTGGCTTGCGCATTTCCCTTGTGGTTCAGTTCGGTGGCTGCGCAGACAGTTTCCGATCCGCAGGACACCCTCAAGCGCATCAACCTCAACTACAACACCCTCAAAGACGCTTGCCAGGAACCCGACACCGGTGCCGCGCGCGGCCTCTACTATTGCAGTGGCGTGACCTTGCGCATGGTCAACGACGGGCCCTTCAATCCCTGGGATTACAGCCCGTACGCGATCAAGATTGGCGCGACGTCCTACTCGTGGATCCGCAAGGATCTGAGCACGCGAATTCTTATTCACCCGGCGGGTTTCATTCTGCGCACCCCCACCGATGCGGCGGCTATGAAGCTGCCGGTCAAGGAGCAGGGATTTACGTGCATCTACGCCTTCGACGGCGGCACCGGGCCCGAGCGCAAGTGGTATGGCTGCGGTTTCTTCGACAGCCGTGAGCCGCCGCGCGCGGCCCAGGGTGCGATGAACAATCGCAATGCCGCGCTGGCCTATGGCACCTGCGCCGAAGCCGGGGTCAATACCGCCGAGCAGTGGACGCAGAAATACACCGGGTTGATGAAGGGGCCGATCCAATATGGCCAGTGCTCGTGGAACGCGGAAAAACCCAGCGACTGGAAAGCGATGATCCGGGTTCACGAGTCACGGCCGAACACCACCAACAAGGACCCTTTCGCCTTCAGTGCCCAGGTCAATGAGTTCATGTTGAAGAACGCCACGTCGACCAACGATGGCAGCGAAAACATGAAGTACATCGATGCCTTCATCTACAACGTCAACAGCACGCAGAACTTCGCTACGCGCGGTGATCAGGCGCCACCGAAACCGGAGAACGGTTTGAACAGTGCACGCAACTTTCAGAAGAAACTCCACGCACAGGGTTACAGCGTGCCGATCCTGCGCCTGGATTTCACCAAGCCGCCCGAGCAGCGCTTCAGTTATGTCGCCGCTGATCAGGCGATAGAGCCGATGGTGGTGGGCGGTGCACAGCCGACGCCCGTCGCGCCTGCGCCCAACTACATCGCCTCAGCCAGTTGGATAAAACGTTACGACCCGGGCACACGCAAGGATGAGTGGAGCTTGAGCGTCGTCCCCACGGCAGCCGGCCGCGCCTTGCCCAACGAGCAACTCGGGGTTTTGTACGATCAGTTGTTCGCCCTCAAAGGGGCCGACAGCAACTGGCGCGACAATGAAAAATCCGTCGGCAGCATGCGTCAGCAATTGAGTTGCGTCCTGGTCAATTACCGCGCCAAGACGCCATGGAATCTCGAGCCGTTTCGCCCGGGCTTGTCGGACAGCGAGACTCGGGCGGCGGGCTGCAATCCGGTCCCGCGTTGAAGGTGTGTTTGGCTAATCAAGGAGATGCAAGCCATGAAAAAACGGTTGAACAGGATCGCGCCATTGCTGATGTTGCCCCTGCTGGTGCAGGCCACCTGGGCTTATGCGGAGTCATGTGACGAGACGCTGAAAAAGGTCGAAACGTTGTACAACAAGACCGTCGACAGTTGCGGGCAGGATCCCGCGTCAGACTGTTCCGGGTTGCTGGTGCGGGGCACGCATCGGGCGGACCCGGCGAAGGGGCAAAAATGGGATGTGTGGAATCCCAGCCCGAAAGCTGTGGAGCTGGGAACGTTTGCCGCCTCGTATATGCGCGCCGATGGCATCAGCTATGAAGACCCCGGCATGAGCACGCAGAATGGCTACCTCATTACGCCAAGGGATCTGATTCGCGACCCCGAGACGCCGGTGCACGTGTACTGCGCCTTTCCCAATGACGCCTGGACCGACTATCGCAATGACCGGGGGTGCGGCGACAACAAAAACACCACGGCTTCAGAAGCGGTTTGCCAAGCCATGAAACCGCCGATCAGCAATCCGAATGCCTGGGTCGCGCACTTCACCCAGTACAACAACAATCGGCAACAGGACCAGTTGCAGTGTGGCTTCAATATGCGCAATCCGATGAGCAGCAAGGAGCGGGTCGACGCCTTTCGCAACTTCATGGGCGCGCGCAAAGTCATCAACAGTCGCGAGTTTCAAACCCAGACAGAACTGCGACTGGGTAATCCGAAAACCGATGAACTGCCGATTCTGGCGTTTTTCTACAGTGACCAGCGCGGCTTGAACGATGCCATGGCCAATCAGCGCGACTACAAGGCGAAGACCGGCAAGGACCGCAACATCGTCAAGATCGATTTCCCGCGAACCCCGACCGCCAAGGCCACCTTCTCTTGCGTACAAAGCGCACCGGCGCCGACGCAGTTCTGTGAGAAGTACATCGAGTCGAGCACCTGGGTACAACGCCCCGATCCGAAACTGGGGCCGAACACCTGGTCGCTGTCGGTGGTGCCGACCGCTTGCGGGCGCGCGATCAAGGATGACCAGACCGACCGGATGTTTGCCGAGTTGTACAACAAGCACAAGGACGATCAGCAATGGCGGCAGTACAGCGTCAATGGCGGGTCACTGCGTCGGCAGATGGTCTGCCATCTGGCGGCGACCTACGAGGGCAAGCCTGTGCGCAACAAGCCAGAGTGGAACCTTGAGCCGGCACGTCCGTATGTCGATCAGGCCACCGCTGTAGCCCAACACTGCAACCCGTACTGACAATACATCCCGTGTAGGAGCTGCCGAAGGCTGCGATCTTTTGATCTTTGTTTTTAAGATCAAGATCAAAAGATCGCAGCCTTCGGCAGCTCCTACAGGGGGATTTCGCAGGCATAAAAAAACGGCCCGAAGGCCGTTTTTCTGTTTGGCGACATGCATCAACCGCCTAGGTACGCCTCGCGTACTTTCGGGTCGGTCAGCAGCGCTTCACCGGTGCCTTGCATGACCACACGGCCGTTCTCCAGAACGTAAGCGCGGTCAGCGATTTTCAGCGCCTGGTTGGCGTTCTGCTCGACCAGGAACACCGTCACACCGTCCTTGCGCAGCATTTCGATGATGTCGAAAATCTGCTGGATGATGATCGGTGCCAGGCCCAGCGACGGCTCGTCGAGCAGCAGCAGTTTCGGCTTGCTCATCAGTGCACGGCCGATGGCGAGCATTTGCTGTTCGCCGCCGGACATGGTGCCGCCGCGCTGGTTGAAGCGTTCTTTCAGGCGCGGGAACAGGCCGAGGACCTTGTCCATTTGCTCCTGATAATCGCCCTTGTCGGTGAAGAAACCGCCCATCGAGAGGTTTTCTTCAACGGTCAGGCGGGCAAACACCCGACGACCTTCCGGCACCACCGCAATGCTCTTGCGCATGATCTGCGACGAGTCCTGGCCGACCAGTTCCTCACCCATGTAGCGGATGCTGCCGCTGTGCGCCTGCGGCGAACCGCAAAGCGTCATCAGCAGCGTCGACTTGCCGGCACCGTTGGCGCCGATCAGGGTCACGATCTCGCCCTGACGGACTTCGACGTTGACGCTGTGCAGGGCCTGGATCTTGCCGTAGAAGGTGGAAACGTTTTCGAACTGCAGCATTTACGCTTCCCCCAGATAGGCTTTGATCACTTCAGGATTGTCGCGGATCTGCTCCGGCGTGCCGTCAGCCAGAGGCGTGCCCTGGTTGATCACGACGATGTGGTCGGAAATGCTCATGACCAGTTTCATGTCGTGTTCGATCAGCAGCACGGTGACGTTGTGCTCTTCACGCAGCACGCTGATCAGCGCCTTGAGGTCTTCGGTTTCCTTCGGATTGAGGCCGGCAGCCGGTTCGTCGAGCATGAGGATCCGTGGACGGGTCATCATGCAGCGAGCGATTTCCAGACGCCGTTGCTGACCGTAGGCCAGGGTGCCGGCGGTACGGTTGGCGAACTCTTTGAGGTTGACCTTTTCCAGCCAGTATTCGGCGAATTCCATGGCCTCGCGTTCGCTTTTGCGGAACGCCGGGGTCTTGAACAGACCAGCCAGAAAGTTCGTGTTCAAGTGACGGTGCTGGGCGATCAACAGGTTCTCTACCGCCGTCATGTCCTTGAACAGGCGCACGTTCTGGAAGGTGCGCACCACGCCTTTGAGGGCGATCTTGTGGCCCGGCAGGCCTTGAATCGGCTCGCCGTCCAGCAAGATGCTGCCGCCGGTTGGCTGATAGAAACCGGTCAGGCAGTTGAACACGGTGGTCTTGCCGGCGCCGTTCGGCCCGATCAGTGCAACCACTTGTTTCTCTTTGACGGTCAGGGCCACGCCGTTGACCGCCAGCAAGCCGCCGAAGCGCATGCTCAGGTTCTCAACTTTCAAGATCTCGCGGCTCATTTTCGCAACTCCATGTGTGGGCGTTGCATCGGCAGCAGACCTTGTGGACGCCAGATCATCATCAACACCATCAGCGCACCGAACATCAACATGCGGTACTCGCTGAACTCACGCATCATTTCCGGCAACAGGATCATCACCACGGCCGCCAGGATCACACCCAGCTGCGAGCCCATGCCCCCCAGCACGACGATGGCGAGGATGATCGCCGACTCGATGAAGGTGAACGACTCCGGGGTCACCAGACCCTGACGGGCGGCGAAGAAGCTACCGGCGAAACCGGCGAAGCTCGCACCGAGGGTGAACGCCGACAGCTTGATGATCGTCGGATTCAGACCCAGTGCCCGGCAGGCGATTTCATCTTCACGCAGCGCTTCCCACGCACGGCCGATCGGCATGCGCAACAGACGGTTGATGATGAACAGCGCCGCCAGCGCCAGCAACAGAGCAACCAGGTAAAGGAAAATTACCTTGTTGATCGAGTTGTATTCGAGGCCGAAGTATTCGTGGAAGGTCTGCATGCCTTCCGCCGCTTTACGCTCGAAGGTCAGGCCGAAGAATGTCGGTTTCTCGATGTTGCTGATGCCGTTCGGACCGCCAGTGATGTCGGTCAGGTTACGCAGGAACAGACGGATGATCTCGCCGAAGCCGAGGGTCACGATCGCCAGATAGTCACCGCGCAAACGCAACACCGGGAAGCCCAGCAGGAAGCCGAACGTCGCCGCCATCAGGCCGGCAATCGGCAGGCAGATCCAGAAGCTCAAGCCGTAGTAGTGCGACAGCAGCGCGTAGCTGTAGGCGCCGACGGCGTAGAAGCCGACGTAACCGAGGTCGAGCAGACCGGCCAGACCAACGACGATGTTCAGACCGAGGCCAAGCATCACGTAGATCAGGATCAGCGTCGCGATGTCCACCGCGCCACGCGAGCCGAAGAACGGCCACACCAGGGCACCGATGATCAGCGCAATGATGAAGTAGCGTTGCGTGGTCGGCAGGGTCAGGAAGTTGCTGGCCTTGGCCGGGATCAACGGCATACCCGGCGAGGATTTCCACGCCTTGCTGATCTGCTGGTTGAACAGCACCCGCAGGAACATCAGCACCGAGCAGATGGCGATGGTCGCCAGAATCATCGGGCTGGTGTTGTGCACTTCGAGGTTGATGCCGACGATGGTCAGTTTCAGACCGAGTACCGGGTAGGCCACAGCCCACACCAGCAAGGCACTGAACAGCGCCTGTTTAAGATTTCTAGTCATACTTTCTCAACCTCCGGACGGCCCAGAATGCCGGTCGGACGGAACAACAGCACCAGAACCAACAAGCCGAAAGCCACGACGTCCTTGTACTGGTCGCCGAAGATATCGGCGCCAAACGCTTCCGCCACCCCAAGCACCAACCCGCCGAGCATGGCGCCGGGGATGCTGCCGATGCCGCCGAGTACCGCTGCGGTGAAGGCTTTGAGACCGACGAGGAAACCGGCGTTCGGGTTGATCACGCCGTATTGCATGCTCAGCAGCACGGCCGCGATGGCCGCCAGCGCAGCACCAATGACGAAGGTCAGGGCGATGATGTTGTTGGTGTTGATGCCGAGCAGGTTGGCCATCTTGATGTCTTCGGCGCAGGCGCGGCAGGCGCGACCCAGGCGAGAGCGGGAGATGAACAGCGTCAGGCCGAGCATGGCGACCAGGGTCACCACGAACACCACGATTTGCATGTAGGAAATCAGCACTTCATGTGCGCCACCTGGCCCGAAGGAAATATTCCCGGGGATCAGGTTGGGGATGGATTTGTCCTTGGAGTCTTGCGCCAGCAGAACCGTGTTCTGCAGGAAGATCGACATACCGATGGCGGAGATCAGCGGGATCAGACGGTTGCTGCCGCGCAGGGGGCGGTAGGCGATCCGTTCGATGCTGTAACCATAGGAACTGGTGACAACGATGCTCGCGATGAAGGCTGCGGTCATCAACAGCGGGACGTTGTCGATTCCCATCATGGCCAGCCCGGCGATGGCGATGAACGCCACGTAGGAACCGATCATGTACACCTCGCCGTGGGCGAAGTTGATCATTCCAATGATGCCGTAAACCATCGTATAGCCGATGGCAATCAGGGCATACGTGCTGCCAATGGTCAGACCATTAACCAGCTGCTGGAAGAAGTGATAGAGGTCAGGCATTACAACGCTCCTAAAAACCTGATACGCATTTCACTGGTGGAGTCATTTTCCCGCCCGGCCCCGTGGATCTTTATCCACTTCGAATCCGGGTTTTGCCAGCGAACCGCTGATGACGGTTTTGAGATTTTCAGGTGGGGAGACTGGCGGATCACGCCAGCGCGGCCCATACATTCGTAAAACAAAGCCCACGGCACGCCGTGGGCTTTATTGGCAGTCAGTCAGGCAGCGCCTTACTGAGGCGAAACTTCAGTTTTTGGTTTGCCGAAGTGCCACTCGTAAACCACAAATTTGAAGTCCTTCAGGTCGCCCTTGGCGTCGAAGCTCAGGTCGCCAGTCGGGGTTTTGAAGGTGCCGGCGTGAATGGCTTCGGCCACTTTGGCAGGGTCTTCGGATTTGGCTGCGGTGATACCGCCGGCAATCACTTCAACCGCCGAGTAGGAAGGGAACACGAACGGGCCGCTCGGATCTTCTTTCTTCGCCTTGAATGCATCTGCCAGAGCGATGTTGGCCGGATCCTGGTCGAAGGATTTCGGCAGGGTCACCAGCAGACCTTCGGAAGCGTCTTTGGCGATCTGCGAAATGGAGTCGTTACCCACGCCTTCCGGACCCATGAACTTGGCTTTCAGGCCTTTTTCAGCCGACTGACGCAGGATCAGGCCCAGCTCCGGGTGGTAGCCGCCGTAGTAAACGAAGTCGACGTTGGCTTGCTTGAGTTTGGCGATGATCGAGGAAAAGTCCTTGTCGCCGGCGTTGACGCCTTCGAACACGGCAACTTTGGTGCCTTTCTTCTCGAGGGTGGCTTTAACGGCGGTGGCGATGCCTTCACCGTATTGTTGCTTGTCGTGCAGCACAGCAACGATTTTCGGTTTTACGTGATCGGCAATGTAGTTACCAGCGGCAGGGCCTTGGGCGCTGTCCAGACCGATGGTACGGAAGACCATTTTGTAGCCACGGGCGGTGATGTCCGGGCTGGTGGCAGCCGGGGTGATCATGATCACGCCTTCGTCTTCGTAGATATCCGAAGCCGGTTGAGTGGAGCTGGAGCACAGGTGACCGACCACGAACTTGACGCCGTCGTTGACGACCTTGTTCGCGACCGCTACCGCTTGTTTTGGATCGCAGGCATCGTCGTATTCAACGGCTTCGAGTTTCTTGCCGTCCACGCCGCCCTTGGCGTTGATTTGCTCGATGGCCATTTTTGCGCCACTGAACTGCATGTCGCCGTACTGGGCTACTGGACCGGTTTTAGGGCCGGCGATACCGATTTTGATGGTGTCAGCTGCGAACGAATGGCTGGCAACCCCGGCCAGAACCATAGCGGCAAACAGTTTGGAAATCTGCTTAGTAGCCTTAGTCATAGTGCTCCACTCTTACTGTTGTAATTTTTTTGAGTTCTGGCGCCGTAGCAGCAGAACCGGGTCAGATATCTTTGCGATACCCTCCGGAAATGCCCCCGGCAACTGTACCGGTACAGTGTAGAGCGCCGGTTGTCAGCCTGGGAAGCGGGCGCCGAGGGGCAAAACTTGGAGGTGTCGCATTTTTGAATGAAAAAGACAGAATTGCGGCGGGGCGTTTGTGGGCATATATCCCAATCAGCAGCATTCCTTGGCGTTCCTGCTCTTTTCGTTCGGTGCAGCCATTTGCAACCGGGTTTTGCTGGCGGACCACCGACGTTATTATTCGCGTCGATTTCTTTTCCGGACAGCACCCATGAATCAAGAACCTAGCACCCTCTATGCCAAGCTGCTTGGTGAAACCGCATCTATTACCTGGAAAGAGTTGGAGCCGTTCTTCGCCAAGGGTGCCCTATTGTGGGTCGACCCTGCGCTGGATTTGATCGCCGCCGCTGAGGCCGTGGCGTCGGATGATGGCGAGAAAGTGGCTGCCTGGCTGGCCGAAGACAAAGTCGCCAAGCTGTCTGAAACGCGGGCGCTGGATCTTTTCGAACGCGATCCTCAACTGTGGGCAGTGGTGGTTTCGCCGTGGATTCTGATCCAGGAAAGGGCGGGCGCTGCCGACGTTGCACCTTGATGGTGCGTCCACTGGTCGGCGAAAAGTGTGTAGCGGAGTAGCGTGATGGCACGTTGCCGTGGAGAAAGGCCACAAGCGAGGGTGGCATCACGGTGACGTAAACGTAACGGGAACAGTTTAGAGAGCAGCCTAACGGCTGCTTAATTGTTTCTGGATATGATCGTTCCCACGCTCCGCGTGGGAATGCATCAATGGACGCTCTGCGTCCGCATTGGGACGCAGAGCGTCCCGGGCTGCATTCCCACGCAGAGCGTGGGAACGATCGTGGGAGCGAGCCTGCTCGCGAAGGGGGCGACTCGGTCTGGCGTCAGACCGAGAAAGACTTGCCGGTATGGTTATTGAGGGAAATAACCTTGGTCTTGCCAATCCGGTGACGATAAATCTCACGCAGGTACTTGATCGACTTCTTCACACAATCGCGCGACAGGCGAATGTCGTTGATCGAGACAAACTTCTCTTTGTCGTTGATCAGCTCGCGGTACTTCTTTTCGTACATCGGCTTGATCGCGTACCAGTTGGTATCGAGGATTTTCGCCGGGTTCTCGAATTCGTTGAGCAGGTCGTCGATGCGGTCTTCGTCGAATTCTTCGTTGATGATGAAATCGAGGATCGAGTTATCGAGGGTCTCGTCAAAACGGTACGGGTTCTTCGCGAAGCAGCGCTTGATAAACGCCACGATCAGGGTCAGGAAGTCATCCGACAGGCACGGGCTCTTGGCGATCAATGTAGTCAGCGAGAGGTTGGCTGAAGCACCGATTACCAACGCATAGCGCTTGAGCGTGGTGTTGGGGAACAGGCTGTTGAGGTGGGTCTTCAACCGGTTCAGGTCCATGTACGACAGCTTGTAGTCTTTCGGCAGCGAAACGATCGAGACCACCGACGAGCAGTTCTTGAAGAAGTGCAGGTCGTGCAGGGCGGCGGCGTCGTAGCCGGAATTCTTGTACTGCTCCAGCGAAGCGCGATAACGCTTGGACTCAATCGGCAACAGGCTGATGCCTTCAATCGCCTGAGTCACTTTGTTGAAGTGCGGCAGGTCGATCGAGCGGAAGAACAGGTCGTCGATGTTCAGGCGCTGCGGCTCTTTGTCGAACACCTTGAATTTGTCGCTACTCGGCGGCGGGGTTTCCGGCACCACCGATTCGGCGTAGGCGATCGCCACCGGGCCGGCCAGACTCATGAACAAGTCGTTGGCGTCGAGGCGAATGGTTTCGCCGATGTCGATGCCGGCGCGGCGGAAGTAGTTCTGGTCGTAGTCAGTGGTGACTGCCTGCGCCGTCAGAATGTTGAAAATCTGCTGCGAGATGTACTGGTTGGCGTGTTTTTCCATCGCATTGACATCAATGTTCTGGATGTTGCCGTCATCGCTCTCTTCGGCGTAACGCATGATGTCGTTGGAAATCAGCATCATCGCGTTCCATGGGCGGATACGGCCCATGACGCTGGCTTCGCTGCTGTCTTCGTTGGCGAAGTTGTAAGAGAAATCCCACTCTTCCGAGAGGTATTTGCACAACAGGCGACCGGCGTTGATGTGCAGCGCCTCGGACATTTCGCTGCGGTGATCGGAAATGTTCGGCAGCACGCAAATGCCGCTGGTGAAGATCGGTTCGAACACGAACGAATGACCGCTCTTGCCGTCATGCTCGTCCATCGGCTTGGTGTCGAACGTCTTGTTCATGTACGAGTGCTGCTGGGCCAGGCCGAACTCCGAGGCCATGCCGGAACCGGTACCGCCGCCAGCACTGAAGATCGAGAAATACAGACGCGACTGGTTGGCTTTGATGCCGCAGCTGTCGATCAGGTAAGAGTGGATCATTTTCCAGTCAGGGCTGGAGAAACGCTGGGTGTCCTTGTTGAGGATAATCTTCGCCAGGTACTGGCCGAGGATCGGCGCGTTACCGGCGCCACCGGCGTGGACTTCGGACAAGTCCATGATCTTCATTTTGCTGTAGTCGCGCAGGAAGCCGCTTTTCTCGCCTTTGCGCGAGAAACGGATGCGCCCGGCGATGTCCTTGTCGAGGTCGCCGAGCATCACCAGCGGTTCGACCAGGAACACCGGTTTGGTCGATTTGTTCGGGCCGATGCGCAGGTTGTTCTTGATCCACTGCGCCGGGCTGTAGCCCTTGTCGGCCAGACGCCGATCCGCCGCGCGATCTTCGTTGTTGAATTCGTTGAGGTAGAACTTGCGCGCGTTGTACACCAGCTCCGCGACATCTAGAGCAATGTTGGAGCCGCAGCGACCGAGGCCGATCAGGCACACCGAAGGGAATTCCTGATCGTTGTGCTGTTCGTTATCGCCTTCCAGGTGCGGCGGACGCGGGAACACCAGATCACGCAGGCCGTCGAGGTTGTCGAGGATGCGGTCGGTATTGGTTTCGGTGAAGTACAGGTATTGCTGAGTCGACAGCGGGCGCGACGTGACCAATGGCTTCGACGATGACGGGCTGTTGGCGGCAGGGCTCAAAGTCAGATCGGATACCGCAGTGGCGGGATTGTTTTTAGAAGTCATTGTGCGCCATATACCTGGACTGGGTTGGCTCGCGGGCCAGTTGCCTGCGAACCTCACGGAATAAGATCTCGCGTCTTTTGTGCGCGAATTGAGCCCGAGCATCAGGGTTTTGGCCTGACTGTCGCTGGGGGGAATCCTTTCCTGATCGTTGATGAATCGGCCATTATTCGGCGATCTTTAATCGAAAAGAGGCAAAATGATGTCAACGCTACCTTCGTTGGGGTTCGCCGGAATCGGTCTGATGGGCCTGCCCATGTGCCGGCGTCTGTTGGCGGCGGGTTACCCGCTGACCGTGTGGAACCGCAACCCGACCAAGTGCGCGCCACTGGTCGAGGCCGGTGCCCGACAGGTCGCAAGCCCTGCGGAACTGTGCGCACACGCCGACATGGTGATGTTGTGTCTGGCCGATACGGCAGTGGTGCGCGAAGTCGTGTTCGGCCCGCACGGTGTCGCCGAAAGTGCGAAAAAAGGCCAGTTGCTGGTGGATTTCTCCAGCCTGGAACCGACGGCCACGCGCGACATGGCCGCCGAACTGCTGGAGAAAACCGGCATGGCCTGGCTGGATTCACCGGTGTCCGGCGGCGTGGTCGGTGCCGAGGCCGGTAGCCTGGCGATCATGGTCGGTGGCGAAGTAGCAGATCTTGAACGCGTGCGTGCAGTGCTGCTCAACCTCGGTCAGCGTGTCACGCACATGGGCGGCATAGGCGCGGGCCAAGTGACCAAGGCCTGCAACCAGATGATCGTCGCCTGCAATGCGCTGGTGATCGCCGAAGTAGTGGCGCTGGCCGAGCAGGCCGGGGTCGATGCCAGCCTGATCGCCGAAGCGTTGGCCGGTGGTTTTGCCGATTCGAAACCGTTGCAGATCCTCGCCCCGCAAATGGCCGAAAGCCGTTTCGAACCGATCAAGTGGCACGTGCGCACCTTGCTCAAGGATCTTGATACGGCAGTGAAATTTTCTCGCGAACAAGGCTCGGCGACACCGATCAGCGGATTGGCCGCACAACTGATGCGCCTGCATGGGGCGCAAGGCTATTTGGAGCAGGATCCAGCGACACTGGTGCAAATGTACCGCGCGCCAGAATCAACGGATTGACCGCGTGTGAATGCTTGCGCTGGTTGATTTCTTCCAGCACCGGGCGCAGCTCATCCAGCGGCACCGGGCGGCTGAGCAGGTAACCCTGGATGAAGTCGCAGCCCGAGCGTTCAAGGAATTCGTACTGCTCCAGGCTTTCCACGCCTTCGGTGACCACCTGCAAATGCAAGGTGTGCGCCATGACGATGATCGCCTGGACGATTTCCATGTCTGCCGTGGCCTTGGGGATGTCGAGGATGAACGAACGGTCGATTTTCAACGTGTTGAGCGGCAGACGTTTGAGGTAGGCGAGCGACGAATAGCCGGTGCCGAAGTCGTCGATCGACAGCGACACACCGAGCGCACGGATCTGCCGCAGCAGCACCAAGGTGTTGGCGATATTGCCCATCAAGGCGTTTTCAGTGACCTCCAGTTCCAGCCGTTCCGGCGCTACGCCGGCGCTGCGCAACGCATTTTCGATTTCAGTGGCCAGTTCTTCGCGGGCGAGATTGAGCGGCGAGCAGTTCCAGGCGATTTTCAGTTCTTCGCAGCCATGTCGTGACAGTTCACCCAGATCCTTGCACGCGCGGCGCAGCACCCAGTTGTCCAGTTCGGCGATCAGGCCGTTGTTTTCGGCGATGGTGATAAAGCGATCCGGGGTCAGCAAGCCGTGCAGCGGATGCTGCCAGCGGATCAGCGCTTCGAGCTTGGTGACGCGGCCGGTTTTCAGTTCGAAGATCGGTTGGTAATACAGCGTCAAACCGTTTTCTTCGCGCAGGGCGTGGCGCAGTTCTTCTTCCAGTTGCAGCTCGAAGCTGGCGCGGGTCTTGAGGTTGGAACTGAAAAAATGCAGACCGTTGCGTCCTGCACCCTTGGATTGATACAGCGCCAGATCGGCGTGCTTGAGCAGTTCCTCGCAGGTGGTGCCATCCTCCGGAAACAGGCTGATGCCGATGCTGGTGGTCATCACCATGCGGCGCCCGGCCAGTTCGATCGGCTCCTTCATCTTGAGCATGATGCGCTGGGCCATATTGCGGGCTTCTTCACGCTCACGAAGACTGATGAGGATGCAGAACTCGTCACCGCCGAAGCGGGCGACCACGTCTTCATGACTGCGCACCGAGCTTTTTATGTGCTGGGCGATGACCTTGAGCAGTTCGTCACCGGCGTCATGGCCGAGGCTGTCGTTGATCCGTTTGAAGTGGTCGATGTCGAGAAACATCACCGCGAGCATGCCGCCTTCGCTGGTTTTCTGGCTGAGTTTCTCGGCGAATATCTGGTTGAAACCACGACGGTTGATCAGGTTGGTCAGGGCGTCGTAGTTGGCCACTTGCTGCAGTGACATCCGGGCTTGATCGAGTTGGCTGAGCAGCGCGTTGACCCGCCGCAAATCGTGGTCCTTGTTCTGCAATTTCTTGTCGGCCAGCGCGGCGCTGATCGCGCTGCCAAGGATCAGCAAAGTGATCAGCGCGACCGTAAGCCCCAATTGCAGGTGGTTGGTTTCGGCTGCTATCGACGGCAAGCTGTTTGCCGGCAAGACCAGATTCAGCGCAGCCATGCCGGTGAAATGCATGCTGAAAATGCCGGCACCGAGGATCAGTGCTGCGGCGTACTTGAGCATCTGATGCACCAGGCCACTGCCTTCACGCAAATAGCCAGCCACCCACAGCGCGGCGAAACTGGCGCCGATGGCGATGGCGATCGACAGTAAGAACAGCGACGGTTGGTAATAAGCGGTAGCGCTCGATTTCATCGCAGCCATGCCGACGTAATGCATGCCGGCGATGCCCAGACCGATGACGATCGCGGTTTTCAGGTACCGCAACAGACTGGGCTTCGCTTCGCTCAGCGTGTGCATGGCCAGCCAAGAGGCGAGCAGGGCGATCAGCAGGGAAAACAGGGTGATCGGCAGGTCGTAATGGATTTCAATCGGCGCCTGAAATGCCAGCATGCCGATGAAATGCATGGCCCAGATGCCGCCGGCCAGACAGGTCGCGCCGATCCAGCGCCAAAGGCGTTGCGAGCTTGGATCTTCGGCGTGGCCAACTCGCTCGGCCATATCGAGGGTGGCAAAACTGGCAGCGCAGGCAACCAGATAGGCCACCAGCACCAGCAAGGGATTATGTGTGCAATCTAAAATGACCTGCCCGCTCTCCGGCAGCTCGGTAACAAACTGCAAACCAAGCCACTCCATAGCATGCCCCATTTCTGAAGTCGTCCTTACTGCGCGGTCAACGCAGGCGAATGACTGGAGTATAGAGGCGGTTTTTGCTGTGGAAGGGGTAGTGGCACATTGGCGCTAATGATTTCGGCATTAGCGTCATAGCGATTGGCGCTAAAGGCTTACGCGATCTGTTCGAAAGGGATTTGCGCCCAGTCCGGTTGCAGGGGCGGCAAGCCGAAACGCGCACGGGCCTTGTCGCAATCGACATTTTGTTCGCCGTTTTCCCATGACGACTCGAATTCGCGGCAGGGGCTGGAGCGCAATTCATAAATCGAACACTTCACCTCGCTGCCGACTTCGCCGACCAACGCCGTGCAGCGCGGCGATTTGCAGTCGGTGCCGTTCATCGCCACCCGGCTGGGACTGATCTGTGTGACCAGCTCATCAGGCACCGTGCCGCCGGAAGATGAGCACTCACCCCAAAAGAAAGACACGCGAAAATGGGAACAGCAGGCACCGCAATTCAGACACGGACTGACTTCAGACATGGGCGAGGGTATCAAAGGGATTGATCGGGAGATCCGGACGGATCCGGCGGCCATTCTAGGCTTTGCCGCAGACTTGGGAAGGGGGGCGCGAAACTATTTTTTTGTGGCAAGGTTTTGCCGCAAAAGCCCCGATTTTCGGGGGATTCAAGTGTTATCAAGGGCTTACGTTTCGTTACAGTGGCATGGCCCGATATCAGGCAGACGAATGATCACAGACAGCTTCCGACGGGCTGACTAGATTGCAGGTTCCGGGCTCGGATGCGTTGGCAGTGAAGCCCTATAACAATAAAGAGACGGACCCATGCAGAACTCGACCCAAGCGGCGAATGCCTGGCGCATTCTGTTCCTGCTGTTCCTCGCCAACCTGTTCAACTTCTTCGACCGCACCATTCCGGCGATCATCATCGAGCCGATCCGCATGGAATGGCACCTCAGCGACTTTCAACTGGGGATTGTCGGCACCGCATTCACCATCGTTTACGCCATCGCCGGCCTGCCTTTGGGGCGGATGGCCGACACCGGCTCGCGCAGTAAATTGATGGGCTGGGGCCTGGCGACGTGGAGTGCGCTGACGGCGGTCAATGGTCTGGTCGGCAGTTTCTGGAGTTTCCTGATCGTGCGCATGGGCATCGGCATCGGCGAAGCCAGTTATGCGCCGGCGGCCAACTCGCTGATCGGTGATCTGTTCCCGGCGCATCGTCGGGCGCGGGCGATGGGCATTTTCATGCTCGGGTTACCGCTGGGATTGTTGCTGGCGTTCTTCACCATCGGTGCGATGGTCAAGGCGTTCGATAGCTGGCGTGCGCCGTTCTTCATTGCGGCGGTGCCGGGTCTGCTTCTGGCGATTTTCATGTTCTTTATCAAAGAGCCGAAGCGCGGCGCGGCGGAAACCGTGCAAGTGTCTCAAGAGAAAGTCGACAAGCCGATCCGGCGGATCCTGGCGGTGCCGACCTTTCTCTGGTTGGTGATGGCCGGGTTGTGCTTCAACTTCGCCACCTATGCCTGCAACTCGTTTCTGGTGCCAATGCTGCAGCGTTATTTCCTGATGCCGTTGCAGGAAGCGGCGGTGGCTACCGGGATGATCGTCGGCGTCACCGGTCTGGTCGGCCTGACGCTGGGCGGCTGGATTGCCGACAAGATTCACCAGCGCGTGGCCAATGGGCGGCTTTTGTTTGCAGCGTTGAGCCTGATCATTTCAACGCTGTGCACGGCATGGGCGCTGCATGCCGGGCGTATCGAGATCGGTGTATTCGTGGCGGTGTTCAGTGTCGGTTGGTTGTTTGCCTACAACTTCTATACCTGCGTTTACACGGCGATTCAGGACGTGGTCGAACCGCGTTTACGGGCGACAGCGATGGCGTTGTTCTTTGCCGGGTTGTATCTGCTCGGCGGTGGCTTGGGGCCGGTGGTGGTGGGTGGTTTGTCGGATCATTTTGCGCACACGGCGATGTTGGCGGCGGGGGCTGAGCAGATGACCGAGGCGTTCAAGGCTGTGGGGCTGCATGACGCGATGTACCTGATTCCGGTGGCGCTGTTTTTGACCATGGTGTTTCTGTTTCTGGCGGCGCGGTGTTTTGTGCGGGATGCGCAGCGGATGAAGGAGGGGTTGGTTGCGGTGGTTGAGCCAGAAGTTGCAGTAGCGACTGCTTAAGATAAAAAGATCGCAGCCTTCGGCAGCTCCTACATGGGAATGCGGTTTCCTGTAGGAGCTGTCGAAGGCTGCGATCTTTGCTTGATCGTTCCCACGCTCTGCGTGGGAATGCAGCACGGGACGCTCTGCGTCCCTTTCCAGAGCTGGAACGCGGAGCGTCCCTTGAGGCATTCCCACGCAGAGCGTGGGAACGATCGGCCCGCATCGCTGCGGGCCTTGTTGTTTCAGCGTTGGAGCAGGGCGGTTTAGCCCGCCACCAACACCCGAATCGCTTCCAGTCGCAACGCCGCTTTATCCAGCATCGCCAGACCCTGCTCACGCTGTTCACGCAACGCCACCAGTTCGCTGTCACGTACGGTCGGGTTGACCGCTTGCAACGCGGTCAGGCGCGCCAGTTCTTCGTCGGTGTCGGCCGCCAGACGGCGACAGGCCTCGGCCACGCGCTCGGCGTGACGCGGGGCGATCTTGTCTTCACCGGCGTTGATCCGTGGCGTCAGCTGATCGCGCTGGGCCTGGATGAACTTGTTGGCGCTGGCACGTGGCACGCTTTCCAGCTGATCGTTCAGCGTTTCGAACGAGACGCGTGGCGACAGATCGTTGCCATTGGCATCGAGCAGGCAGCGCAGGGCGGCCGGCGGCAGGTAACGGCCCAGTTGCAGCGAACGCGGCGCTACCACTTCGCTGACATACAGCAATTCCAGCAGTACGGTGCCCGGCTTCAGTGCCTTGTTCTTGATCAGCGCGACGGCGGTGTTGCCCATCGAACCGGACAGCACCAGATCCATGCCGCCCTGCACCATCGGGTGTTCCCAGGTGATGAACTGCATGTCTTCGCGCGACAGCGCCTGGTTGCGGTCGTAGGTGATGGTCACACCTTCGTCGTCGCCCAGCGGGAAGCTGGCGTCGAGCATTTTCTCGCTTGGCTTGAGGATCAGGGCGTTTTCCGAATGGTCTTCGCTGTCGATGCCGAACGCGTCGAACAGGGTTTCCATGTAGATCGGCAGGGCAAACTGATCGTCTTGCTCAAGGATGTCTTCGACCAGCGCCTCACCTTCGCCAGCACCACCGGAGTTGAGCTCCAGCAGACGGTCGCGGCCGGTGTGCAGCTCGGCTTCCAGACGCTCGCGCTCGCTGCGCGCTTCGTCGATCAGCGCTTGCCACTCACTATCGTCGGCTTCTTCGAGCAGTGGCAGCAGGCGCGGGCCGAACTGGTGCTGCAAGGCGTTGCCGGTCGGGCAAGTGTTGAGGAACGCGTTCAGCGCTTCGTGATACCACTGGAACAGGCGCTCTTGCGGGCTGGTTTCCAGGTACGGCACGTGCAGTTCGATGATGTGCTTCTGGCCGATCCGGTCGAGACGACCGATACGCTGCTCGAGCAGGTCCGGGTGCGACGGCAGATCGAACAGCACCAGGTGGTGTGCGAACTGGAAGTTACGACCTTCACTGCCGATTTCCGAGCAGATCAGCACTTGCGCGCCGAATTCTTCGTCGGCGAAGTACGCGGCGGCGCGGTCACGCTCAAGGATGTTCATGCCTTCATGGAACACCGTGGCCGGGATGCCGGAACGCACGCGCAGGGCGTCTTCCAGGTCCATCGCGGTTTCGGCGTGGGCGCAGATCACCAGCACTTTGGTGCGCTTGAGCATTTTCAGCTGATCGATCAGCCACTCGACGCGCGGGTCGAATTTCCACCAGCGCTCTTCTTCGCTGGCTTCCGGTTGTGCCTGGAAGCTGACTTCCGGGTACAGCTCGGCGTGTTCGCCCAACGGCAGTTCGAGGTATTCGTCCGGGCACGGCAGCGGGTACGGGTGCAGTTTGCGCTCGGGGAAACCCTGCACGGCAGCGCGGGTGTTACGGAACAGCACGCGGCCGGTGCCGTGGCGATCGAGCAGTTCGCGCACGAGGCGGGCGCTGGCTTCGGTGTCGCCATCGTTGACCGCGGTCAGCAAGGCTTCGCCTTCGTTGCCGAGGAAACCCTGAATGGTTTTGTGCGCTTTGGCCGAGAGACGGCCCTTGTCGAGCAGCTCCTGTACGGCTTCGGCCACCGGGCGATAGTTGTCGCTCTCGGCGCGGAACGCGGCCAGGTCATGGAAACGGTTCGGATCGAGCAGGCGCAGACGGGCGAAGTGGCTGTCCTGGCCGAGTTGTTCCGGGGTGGCGGTGAGCAGCAGCACGCCCGGGATGACCTCGGCGAGTTGCTCGACCAGCGAGTATTCGGCGCTGGCTTTCTCTTCGTGCCAGACCAGGTGATGCGCTTCGTCGACCACCAGCAGATCCCAACCGGCGGCGAACAGAGCGTCCTGCGCCTTCTCGTCGTCGACCAGCCATTCCAGCGCGACCAGCGCCAGTTGGGTATCTTCGAACGGGTTGGCGGCATCGCTTTCGATGAAGCGTTCTTCGTCGAACAGCGCGACCTGCAGGTTGAAGCGGCGGCGCATCTCCACCAGCCACTGGTGCTGGAGGTTTTCCGGGACGAGGATCAGCACGCGGTTGGCGCGGCCCGAGAGCAGTTGGCGATGGATCACCAGACCGGCTTCGATGGTTTTACCCAGACCCACCTCGTCCGCCAGCAGAACGCGCGGCGCGATGCGGTCAGCGACTTCACGGGCGATGTGCAATTGGTGCGCGATCGGTTGCGCACGCACGCCACCCAGGCCCCAGAGCGAGGATTGCAACTGGCGGCTGGTGTGTTCGAGGGTGTTGTAACGCAGCGAGAACCACGCCAGCGGGTCGATCTGCCCGGCGAACAGACGGTCGCTGGCCAGGCGGAACTGAATGAAGTTCGACAGCTGGGTTTCCGGCAGGGTGACGGCTTCGTTCTGCCCGTTGAGACCGTGATAGACCATCAGCCCGTCGACGTCGTCGACTTGCTGCACGGTCATCTTCCAGCCCTCGAAGTGGGTGATGCTGTCACCCGGCGAGAACCGCACGCGGGTCAGGGGCGCATTCCGTAGCGCGTACTGGCGGGTTTCGCCAGTGGCCGGGTAAAGCACGGTCAACAAGCGGCCGTCCTGTGCCAGAACGGTGCCTAAACCAAGCTCTGCTTCGCTGTCACTGATCCAGCGTTGCCCCGGTTGATACTGCTGCGCCATGCTGCCTGACTCCCACCTTGAAAAAGCGGGCTATCTTAACGGAATGCGACCCTGAGGCCAAAGGAATACTGGGGTAGGAGCTGCCGAAGGCTGCGATCTTTTGATCTTGGGGAACACTTGGAATCGGTGTTGTCCCATTAAAAGATCGCAGCCTTCGGCAGCTCCTACAGTGCCAACCCGGTCACAAGTTTGCGACCGACGGCTCAAGGCGCCTTTGCCACAGCCGATAGCCTGCTGACAGGAGACCCTTTATATGTTGCCACCGATGCTCCCCCTGAGCGCTGTGCCGATCACTTCCCAGCAGGATCCGATCCGCCAGCGGCCGGATATTCCTCCGGTGGTGCCGGTGCAGGAAAGCTCCAACGAAAGCACGATCGATCTGCAAAAGCGCGATCCGGAAGAGGATCGCCTGATGGCGCGCGAAGAACAGCGCCGCCAGCAGGAGCGTGACCGTCGTCGGCGCGAAGCCGACGAAGATCCCGAAGAGCATCTGGCCGTGCCCGGCACCGAGCTGAACGCCGACAACACCGTGCCGGTGGTGCCGCTGATGGAAGACCAGCCGCGTCAGGGCTTGTGGGTCGATATCGAGATCTGAGGCTGGGCGGCCATTTCGCTCAGCGCTGTCAGTAATACGTCGATTTCTGCCTCGCTGTTCAGGTAGCTCAGAGAGATCCGCGCAATGTTCTCAAGCCCTCGCGCCTGCATGTCCAGCGGGGTGTAGGCGACACCATTGGCGCCAATGTTGATCCCTCGCATGGCCAGCGCCTGTTTCAATGCCAGACAATCCCAGCCCTCAAGCGTAAAGGCGATCAGCCCTGATTGCTGATGCTCGCGGCCGAGATCCTGCAATGACAATCCGCGAATGTCCTGCAAGCGTTGGCGCAGCGGGCGGCTCATCTGCCCGATTCGCCGGCATATGGCCTGCGCACCGATGCGGTTGTGTTCTTCCAGCGCATTGGCCAGTCCGGCCAGTAGCGCCAATGACACTTCACTGGTTTCGAAACGCCGGGCATCCTCGCGCAAGGCAAACCGCTGGCCGTCCCACGGCGCCGAAAGCACGTCGCGCTGCACCGGCAGCAAACGCTGCATGAAGCTCGGCCGCACATAGAGAACCGCGGTGCCGCGCGGGCCTCGAAGGTATTTGCGTCCCGCGCCTTTGAGCACATCGCAATGCAAGGCCTGAACATCGCAAGGTAACTGCCCCAAGGCCTGGCCAGCATCGACGAAGTAGGGGATGCCGTGTCGTTGCGCGACCTGACCAATCTGCGCGGCGGGATTGATCAGGCCACCGTTGGCGGGCAACCAGGTCAGTGCGATCAGCCGCACGTTGTGGTCAATCATCTGCGCCAGTGCCTGCGGATCGACTGCACCGTGGGCGTCACAGGGAATGACGTCCAGACGTGCCCCGGCCTTCACCGCTTCAGCGATGCACGCCAGATTGCCGGCCCACTCATGGCGCCCGACCAGAATCCGCTCACCCGATTGCCAGGGCCCCAGCGCATTGAATGCCTGACTCCATGCTGCCGAGCCGCTGCTGGCGAAGGCGATGCTCTCGGGTTCGGCATTCAGCATTTGCGCGGCTGCGGTGCGCGCCCGTTGCTGAATCTGCAGATCGGCGGCCTCCATCGGCCCGCCCAGTGCTTCGCGTTGCAACTGCTCGATTATCGCATCGAGGGTGGCCTGACTTGGCAGTGAAGAGCCGGCGTGGTTGAAATGAATGATCCGCGCGCAGCCGGGTGTGGCTGCCCGCTGGTGTTCGACGTCCTCGCTGTTCACGGCTTGAGCTCGAAAATCGCGTCAAGTTCTACCGCCACTCCACTGGGCAGGCTGGCGACGCCGACGGCGGTGCGGACATGCCGGCCCTTGTCGCCCAGCGCGTTGACCAGCAGGTTGGAAGCGCCATTGGCGACCGCGCCCTGACGCTGGAACTGGGGCGTGGCGGCGATAAAAACACCGAGGCGGATAATTCTCACCAGTTTCGATAGGTCATCGCCCAGGGCATCGCTCAGTTGGGCAAGCAAACCCAGTGCGGCGAGTTCGGCAGCGTTGATCCCCTCTGCTTCGCTGATGGCTTCACCGAGCCGCCCGATGAATGCAGGTTTGCCATCCAGCAACGGAATCTGTCCTGAGATGAACAACTGGTTCTGACTGACAACGTGGTTGATATAGTTGGCGATGGGCTGGCTCGGTGTTGGCAGGTGCAGGCCGAGTTGTTCGATACGCTCGCGCAGAGATTCGCTCATGTTGAGACCTCCTGAATGAAGGGCCTCAGCATGTTGAAACGAGGGGAGGGCGACAAACGGATAGATTTAATCCGATGAATCGAAATGGCTCATGCGTCGACGGCTTCATCCAGCCATTGGCTGAAACACGCGGCCGGCGCGGACAAGGGCCGTTCCGGCGTCACCAGCCAATAGCCGATGTCACCCCGTAGCGGCGCGGTATCAAAGGCCGGCACCAAGGAGCCTTCCTTGAGGCGGCGAGCGATCAGGCATTGCCGTCCCATGGCGATGCCCTGACCGGCGACGGCTGATTCGACCACGATGTTGTAGTCATGCAGCATGACGCTCGGCACCTGAGCCAGATCTATGCCGCTGTGCTGGCTCCAGTCAGTCCATTCGAACGGTTGCAGCGATTTGGCCATCAACAGGGGACCGTTTTGCACACCCGTTCGCTTGAAGGCCGGGCTGCACACTGGTGTCAGCGTTTCGGTCATGAAGCGTCGGGCCTGGACGTCCGGCCAATGGCCCTTGCCGTAACGAATGGCCAGATCGACTTCGCCACCCTTGACGTCGGCCAACTGCACGGCGGGGATCAGTTCGACATGGATGTCGGGGTGTTTGGCCCGGAAGTCGCTGAGTCGCGAGGCCAGCCACAAGGTGGCAAATGACGCCAGCAGGCCGATTCGCAAGGTCGTGCGTTGATTGCCGCGCAACTCGCGGCTGGCGGCGGCGATGGCGGCGAGTGCCGGTTCGATCTGGCGATAGTAGGCTGCGCCGGCAGGTGTCAGGTCGATTGCGCGGGTACGCCGGACAAACAGTCGCTGATCCAGAAATGCTTCGAGTTTGTGTACCTGATGGCTGATCGCACTTTGCGTCACAGACAACTCGTCGGCGGCCTTGATGAAGCTCAAGTGGCGGGCCACGGCTTCAAAAACGCGCAAGGCCATCAGCGGTGGCAGATCCTGGTGCAAAGGCACGGCAAACATCCTCGGGTTTGGCGCAAAGCGCAGATTCTGCGGGCAAAACTGTTGTTCGGTACATCAATTGTTGCCTGTCGTCGCTGGCAATGGCTGGTCAGTGCCAACGTCAGGCGGCATTATTGGCGCAGTCCTGCCGGTGATGTGGCAGTTGTGATTCATTCAAGTGATGTAATGACGCCATGAGCCAAGACGACAAACTGATTGACCTCGGCGCTGAGCGCGCCAAGCGCGTGCATGATCTCAACGAGAAGCGCCTGAACGAAGTGCGCCAGGCGTTCGAGCAGGCCATGCCGTTGGGAAAAACCAGGAAAAAGTCGAAAAACAAGCCGAAAAAGCGTTGATCTGTCCCTGCATCCGTTGATACAGGTCATTTAATTTCCCTCCTTCTACCCCCTTCGTTGCTGGTATTGATCCCGGTCAATTTGTGCGCCTGTGTGTTTGGTAACTTAGCTCCATCGCAGCAGAGCAGGGGCCAGGAGGCCAGTCATGTTTTTCGATAACGTGGTGTTTGCCGGGGTCCTGACTGTAGGGCTGATGGTTCTGTTTTTTGCAGGGTTTGGATTTTTTATCTGGAAGGATGCGAATAAGCGCAAGAAGTGATTCTTCTGGATTGATGAGCACGCAAGGCATTTTGGGGCGACTTCGGTTGCCCCTTTTTTTTGTGTCTTGGCGGCCTTTGGGCCGACCATGTTGTGGGTGTGCTTGGTGAATATCCGTTGCTGCGGTAACGGCGGCTTAGGGTTCCGCCCTGACGGCGGGTCACCTTTTCCAAACGCCGAAAAGGTAACCGACAAGGCTTGCTCCTGCGTGCGGCCCGCTCGCTGGGGCTCGGGGTTCCTTCGCTGCGGGATCGATCCGGGCGCAGCG
>NZ_VCNJ01000069.1 GCF_005938625.1 Pseudomonas fluorescens | reverse complement strand
CTCACTCCTACATTGGATCTGTGTTCGACATTAATCCCTGCGAAGCTGTGGTCAGGCGCCGTCGAGCGTGCGGCGGACCTTGTCCAGCAGCTCGCTGATCTGAAACGGCTTGACCAGCATGTCCATGCCGCTGCCCAGAAACACCTGACGGTTGATCGCCGTTTCCGCATACCCGGTCATGAACAGGATCGGCAAGCCCTCACGCCAGCCCCGCGCCACATCCGCCAATTCACGACCGCTCATGCGCGGCAGGCCAACATCGGTCAGCAGCAGGTTGATCGACGGATCATTCTGCAGGCGCTCCAGCGCCGTTTCGATATCCGCCGCCTGGGTACAGCGATAACCGGCGTCTTCCAGCACTTCAGTGACAAACATGCGCACCGACGGCATGTCCTCGACAATCAGTAGATGCTCGCCGGTACCTTGCGGATCGACCACTGGCGCGGGGATGTCGGCGCCTGTCGGGTCGGTAGTGGCCGGCAACATGATTGTCACTTCGGTACCGCGTCGGGCGACGCTGCGAATGTGCGCATCGCCACCCGACTGGCGGGCAAAGCCATAGATCGTCGACAACCCCAGCCCGGTGCCTTGGCCCAATGGTTTGGTAGTGAAAAACGGATCGAAAACCTTGTCGATGACGTTGTGCTCGATCCCGGTGCCGTCGTCACGCACCGACAACGCCACGTAAGCGCCATCGGCCAGATTCGGATCGCCGTGGGAGTACGCTGCGTAGGTGTTGACCCAGATATTGCCGCCCGCCGGCAGGGCATCACGGGCGTTGATCACCAGGTTCAACACCGCACTTTCCAGTTGCACCGGGTCGACCAGCGCGATCGCCGGTTTGCTGGTCAATTCAAGCTTGAGGCTGATCCGTTCACCGATGGTGCGCACCAGCAACTCTTCCAGCGAGCGTACGTGTTCATTGATGTCCACCGGCCGCGTATCCAGCGGCTGCTGACGGGCAAAGGCCAGCAGGCGATGGGTAAGCGAGGCGGCACTCATCGCCGAATTCAGCGCGGCTTCGCTGTAAAACTGCACCTTGTCGAGACGCCCATCGAGCATGCGTTTCTGGATCAGCTCCAGGCTGGTGATGATCCCGGTCAGCAGGTTGTTGAAGTCGTGGGCGATACCGCCGGTGAGTTTGCCCAGTGCGTCCATCTTCTGCACTTGCAGCAACTGCGCCTCGGCGCGCACACGCTCGGCGACCTCTTTGGCCAGTTGTGTGGTGGTGTCGTCCAGGCGCGCCAGATGCGAGCGCTCGCGATGGCGATGTTCGGTGACGTCCTCAACGAACACCAGGCTCAGTTCGGGCGTGCGGTATGGGGAAATCTGCCATTCGGTTTCGCGAATCTCGCCCTGCACGCGCATGTTCAGCGTGCCTTTCCAGCGCTCGCCATCGACCAGACGCAGGCGCAGTTCATTGAGGATGGCGCTCTGCTCCTCGGCGAAACATTCACGCAGGATTTGCGGGTCCTGATTGTCCAGAATAAGCTGTGCGAAGGCATGGTTGCACTCATGCACCTTGAGGCTGGCATCGAGCACCGCGATCGGCGCGGAAACATTGACGAAAATCTCGCGGAATCGCGCTTCACTTTCCCGCAGGGCATTTTCCGTGTCGCGCACCCGTAGCAACGTGCGCAGGGTCGCCAGCAACACGTCCGGATCGACCGGGTGAATCAGGTACGCATCGGCGCCCGCGTCGAGGCCGGTGATGATGTCGCCGGTCTGGATCGATGCAGCGGAGACATGGATCACTGGCAGCAGGGCGGTGCGGCTGTCCGCGCGCAGAATCCGCACAATGTCGAAACCGCTCATGTCTGGCAGATTGACGTCGAGAATCAACGCATCGAGCGCTTCGCTGTCGATCAGCGCCAGCCCCTCGCCGCCGGTACCGGCCTCAAGGACTTCGTAACCGTGGCGCTCCAGCCGTCGACGCAAGGCGTAGCGGGTGGCGACGTTGTCGTCGACGATCAACAGGCGGATGTCACGTTTCATCGACGTTCTCCAGAGCGATCGCCAGTGGAATGATCACGAAGAAGGTCGAACCGACCCCCGGCGTGCTTTCCAGCCCGACTTCACCGCCGAGCAGGGCCGCGAAGCGTTTGCACAGTGACAGGCCCAGCCCGGTGCCGCGCAGACGTTTCTGCAGCGGCGAGTCGACCTGGGAAAAGTCCTCGAACAATGCGCCATGCAGCTCGGCAGCGATACCTATTCCGGTGTCGCTGACGGCAAAGCGCACCTTGTCCGCACCTTCGAGCCGCGCGGAAACCCGCACTTCGCCACGGGTGGTGAACTTCAGCGAGTTGGAAATGAAGTTGCGCAGGATCTGCGCGAGTTTCTTGTCGTCGGTGTACAGGCGTGGCAAACCGACCGGCTCTTCGAAAATCAGATCAACGGCGGAGGCGTCGACGATCGGCCGGAACATCCCGCGCAGCGCCGAGAACAGGTCGAACATGTCGAACCACGCCGGGGAAATGGTGATGCGTCCGGCCTCGATCTTCGCCAGATCGAGCAGGTCATCGACCATGTCGCTCAACTCGCGGGCAGCGGTGCTGACGAACGCTACCTGCTTGTGTTGTTCAGGGCTGAGCGGGCCGTCGAGCTCGTCGGCGAGCAGGCTGTTGATGCTGAGAATCGAGCCCAGTGGCGTGCGGAATTCGTGGCTCATGTAGGACAGAAAGCGACTTTTCAGATCCGAGGCCTGGCGCAATTCTTCAGCTTGTTCGTCAAGTTCGGCATACAGCGCCAGCACGCCCTGATTGGTTTCGTCGAGCTCTTCGCGCAAAGCCACTGTTTCGCTCTGCAACTGCGCGATGAGCGCGGCCTGTTCGGCGTTGCTCAAAATCGGTGACTCAGCCATGGGCGGCCTCCAGGGCAACGACCAGCACCGTTACATCGTCGCGCCCGCGACAGAAGTCGCGGTGCAGGACGCTGGCTATCACGGCGGGGTGGCGGTGCACCAGACCGGGGTAGTCTTGAAGATTCCAACGGGACTGCAAGCCGTCGCTGTACATGATCAATAGATGTCCGTTCACGTGAGCATAGTCAAAGGGTCTGGCTTTCCGGTATTGCACGCCGACGATACCCGGGTGCGAGGCCAGTCCGCGGGACTTGTCGGCGTTGATCAGGCTGGCGCCGATGTTGCCGACGCCGGCAAAGGTGAGGCTGTCGCGCCTGCCGTCGAACTGAGTAAACGCGACCGCGCCACCGCGGGTGCCGATCATGTCCCTGTGCATGTCCTCCATCAGCATCACCGGGTCGGCAAATGGCGTCAGGGCAAAGGCTCTCGCCCCCTCGCGACCGGCGCGTTCGGCTTCCTCGCCATGCCCGAGGCCATCGATCACCAAGGCGCTGATGCTGGCGCCTTCATACTTCAGGTGCCAAACGTCACCGCACGCCGGATCGTTGTGCAACGAGTGCTGGCTGACGCCATAACGGATATCCGGATCGCGGTCGGTGCGCGGGTAAAGACGCGCCAACAGTACCGCGCCACGGGCGTCGGCATAGACGTCAAATACCTCGGTCTGCCGCGAAACTGCACCGAGGCCGATACCTTGTGTGCCACCGGTGGAAAATCCGTCGGCCATGCAGGCCTGCAGATCAAAGCCCAGTGCACGATCGACCGCGAGCATTTCGATACCGAAACCCGCAGGCCGAGGTAATACCCGCAGATGCAGTGCACCGTGCGTGGCGTGCTTGAGCACGTTACTGGCCAATTCCGTGGCAACCAGGGCGACACGCCCGGCATCGCGCTCATCAAAGCCATGCTGTTCAGCGAGTTGCTGCGCGGTGCGTCGGGCATGACCGATCTGACTGCTGTCCTCGATCAACAGAACCTGGGTCAGCGACCCGACGATATTCATGTCCATCGGGTGATCGTTATGCGCGTGCCTTTGCCGGGCTCGGTGTCCAGTTCGAACTCTTCGACCAAGCGTTTAGCGCCGGTCAGCCCCAGCCCCATGCCGCTGCCGGACGTCCAGCCATCGGTCATCGCCAGCTTGATGTCGGCGATGCCCGGGCCTTCGTCGCGGAAGGTCAGGCGCAGGCCGACTTTGTGATCTTCATCGAGGATCTGCCAGTCCATGTCGCCGCCGCCACCGTAAACCATGGTGTTACGCGCCAGTTCGCTGACAGCGGTGACCATTTTGGTCAGGTCGATCAGGCGCATCCCGCATTCGGTAGCCAGTTTGCGTGCGGTCTGGCGCGCGAGCACGACATCCTGCTCGATATGGATGGGTTGAGTACCGCTGCTGCGTACGGTCATTGCCGGTCTACTCGTTCCTGCAGCAGCTTCATCCCGCGCTCGACGTTCAATGCCGTGCTGACACCGGGCAGGGTCAGGCCGAGTTCGACCAGGGTGATCGCCACGGCCGGCTGCATGCCGACCAGCATGGTTTCGGCGTCCATGATTTTCGACAGGCCGGAGATCGTGCTGATCATCCGGCCAATGAATGAGTCGACCATGTCCAGCGCCGAGATATCGATCAGCACGCCCCGCGCCGAGGTCTTGCTGATGCGCTCGGACAAGTCGTCCTGCAAGGTGAGGGCGAGTTGGTCATGCATGTCGACCTGAATGGTCACCAGCAGGAACTTGCCCATCTGAAGAATCGGGATACGTTCCATGTTTAAACCGTCTTGACGAGGCTGACACCCAGACGGGTCAGGGCCAGTTTCAACGCATCCGCCAGATTGGCTTTGGTGACCACGCCTTGCAGGTCGAGGCCGAGGTGGACGATGGTCTGGGCAATTTGCGGACGCACACCGCTGATGATGCAGTCGGCGCCCATCAGGCGGATCGCGGTCACGGTTTTCAGCAGGTGTTGCGCGACCAATGTGTCGACGGTCGGCACGCCGGTGATGTCGATGATGGCAATTTCCGAACCGGTGTCGACGATGCGTTGCAGCAGCGATTCCATCACCACTTGCGTGCGCTGCGAATCGAGGGTGCCGATCATCGGCAGCGCCAGTACGCCGTCCCACAGCTTGACCACGGGGGTCGACAGCTCCAGCAGTTCTTCCTGCTGACGCTTGATCACCGCTTCGCGGGATTTCTGGAAGGTGCGGATGGTGTGCATGCCGAACGCGTCGAGCAGTTCGGAGACTTCCCAGAGCTGTTCGGCGAGCAGTGCAGGCTGGTCTTTGTAATGGGCCTGGAGCAGGTTAAACAGCGGGCCTTTGAGGGCGAAGATGAAACTGGCGGTCTGTTGCGAATCCTGGCCGAGCAGGGCGCGGCTGTGGGAAAGCTTTTCGAGGAACTGGCGGGTGGCTTCCCAGCCCGGCGCGGCGATGTTGGTGCCGTTGTCGTTCTCGACACCACTGACCACCAGTTGCAGGAACTCCGAGGTTTGCTGCTGAACATCGTGATCCTTCAGATTGCGGGTGGCACCGCTGGCTTGCAGGCCGTTGATCCATTCGCCCAGCAGTTGTGCTTGTTTGTTTTTCATCGCATCGAGTGTGCTGTTCTGCAGTGCTGCCATGTGCCTGTTGCTCCGTCGCGAATTGGGGGCGATCGTGAAAAGTGATCGCCGCGAAGTGATCGACATTTGCCGTTCGAAATAGTTGTTCGTTCATGCACGTATATTTTTCATCTGGCGCAAGGAACGTCCCGGTAACTCTAGTCGGCGTGGCCGCAAGCGGCGATGTTTTGAACGATGGCGCGGGGCAGGCTTCGAATCTTCAAGGCCCGACTGATTTGCGTCGGGCTTGATTTGACGAGCGAGGTGGTCATGAACGAGCAAAAGCATCAGCAGAGTCAATCTGGCGAACCGATTAACCGCAACGATCCAGCGATTGACCCGCAGGTACCGGGGCAAGCGGCGCCTACGCAGCAGCAGGGCGAGGATGGTCAGGCGCAGAGTGCGGATCCGGCGGTGGATCAGAAGAACCAGCATACGGATAACGACAATGAGTTCAGCCCGGGCTTTAAACCGCAACCGGATCGGGCGAAGCCGGGGGAGGAGACGGATGCGGATATTGATACGGATGGCGGTTGATGTTCGGCGGATATGACAAGGCCGCATCTATCTGGATGCGGCCTTTTTTTGCTTTGGATTTGTGGTGTTGCGGACATCGATCCCCCCCCCTCACCCCAGCCCTCCCGAAACGTCGGACCGCCCCCAAGGGGGCGAGGGGGAAAGGGAGCCGATTGGGGGATGTTCAAATCCTGCGTTCAACCTAAGACTTTCAGGTCGGCGTAACTCGAACATCCACCTCGGTCGGCTCCCTCCCGCTCAAAGGGAAAGGGAGCGGATCAGGGGCTATTCAGAACCTGAGTTCGAAGTAAGACTTTCACGTCGATGTAACTCGAACATGCACCTCGGTCGGCTCCCTCTCCCTCCGGGAGAGGGCTGGGGTGAGGGTAAGGCTGTTTACTTGCTCGGATGCTTGGCTTGCAGTTCCTTGGCAGCGGCGAGGTGTTTTTCCAGCGCCGGCAGCATTTTCTGCGCAAACGCTTTCAGTTCAGTCGCGCCTTTGACCTTGTCATCGGTCACGGTATTGGCTTGTTTCTTGAACAGCTCGATGGTCTCTTCGTGCGCCTTCACCTGATTGTTGGCGTACGCCGCGTCGAAAGATTCATCACGCACTTCGAGGATTTTTTCCTTGGCCTGTTTGACCAGGGTTGTGGTGTCCGGGACTTCGATGTCGTTGGCTTTGGCAATGGTCGCCAGTTCGTCGTTGGCCTTGCCGTGATCGGTGATCATCATGTTGGCGAACGCCTTGATGTCAGCCGATTGGCTTTTTTCCAGGGCCAGACGACTGGTTTCGATTTCAGCAATGCCACCGGCAGCGGCGTTATCGACGAAGTCATTGTCAGTCGCAGCGAAAGCACTGCCCATGCCGCTGCTCAACGCGACAGCCAAAACCAGATGACGCAGGTTGAATCCGTCCATTGGTGTATCTCCACGCAGTTATTGTTGGTGTTAACCAATGGAGGCGATGCGGCGAATAAAGGTTTGATCGCATTTGCGACAGGGCGACGAACGGGCACCGCTGGTCTGACAGGTGGTCGACAGAAGCGCCCAACCGAGGCCATTCTGATAACTGGCCAGCGCAATCGGTCGCGTTGGCCAGCCGATCAACTGACGGAGGTGTTCCATGCCGGTGACCCATGATCTGTTACAGGACTTGAAGCTTACAAAGGAAGAGATCCAGCAAAAACGCACCGCGGATCCACATCTGGACGCACTGATCAACAAGTATTCACAGGCGGACGCCGACGTAGTCAAGGCCGAGACGGCGACCTCGGATGCTCCCAGCGACGACACGCTGAAAAAACTCAAAGAAAAGCGCTTGCAGGTCAAAGACAAGATCGTCGAGCAATTACAGGCGCGATCCTGAAACCCGGTTGACCCGCCGACCTGCGGTTGCGGATTGACGGGAACGACAGCCACGACCGGCACCTCGAATGTATAGAGTCTTCAATCCCCGACTCTTTGCGAGGTGCCTTATGAACGATCCCAAATTCCCCAGTGAAGAGCAGGGCGCATTCGACCCGGTTCCCACGCATCCTGAACCGAATAGCCCGGCGCATACCACCGCTAACCCCGAAGAGCCGGATGAGGATTTGCCTGAAGACGAAGATCCGGACAAGTTCGACAAGTCGAGTAACTGACAGACCGTCATCGCTGGCAAGCCAGCCCCCACAGTGAATTGTGTTGACCACAAATGCTGTGGTCAGCAGAGAACCCTGTGGGACCCGGCTTGCCAGCGATGGCGTCAGTCCGCTCGATACAGATCCAGCAGATTCACTTCAGCGCCGCATCCAACGGCATCCGCGCCATATGCATCGCCTTCAACGAGCCAAAATACAACCACGGCCCATACTCACGCACCGTGGTAATCGGCGAGTAATTGCCACTGCTCGCATCCTGCAGATTGGCAATCACCTTGCCCTCCAGATCCAGCCCCAGGACAAACCCGCGCTTCTCCACCGGCTTAGGCAAAACCGTCAACGCCCGCACAATCATCTTGCGCACGAATGGGTGCCCGGCCGTGCCGTCGAGCAACGCACTGCGCGGCGCATACAACGCCACCCAAAACCGGTTACTGCCATTGAATGCAAGGTTGTCCGGCAGCCCCGGCAGGTTGTCGATGAACAGGTCGTGAGTGCCGGCTTTCGGCCCGGTCAGCCAGTAACGGCTGATGCGGTAAGCGCCGGTTTCATTGACCAGCACATAGGCGTCGTCCGGGCCAAGAGTTACGCCATTGGCGAACTGCAGTTTGTCCAGCAGCACACTGGTTTTACCGCTCTGAAAGTCATAGCGCAGCAGACGCCCATCGCCGCCGTGCTCGATGATCGCTTCACCGTCATGGCCATAACCCCAGCGGCTGGAAGCATCGCTGAAATAGGCATAATGCCCGGACTTGTCGATGGCCACGTCATCAGTGAAACCGAAGGCCAGACCATTCGCCTCCGTGGTCAAAGGAACCAGCTGACCTTGCGCATCGAGGGACAACAAGCCCTTGACCCCATCAGCGATCACCAGCATGCCGTTCGGGTGCCGGGCCAGCCCCAACGGGCGGCCACCGGTGTCGGCGAGGACTTTGCGTTGCTGGCCGTCGAGGCTGGTACGGATCAGTCGGCCGTCGTGCAGCCCGGTGATCAGGAAGTCACTCTCCAGCAGCAAGGCTTCCGGCCCTTCGATGTCGCTCGGTCCGACCTGCGCTGTGGCTTTGAGTTTCTGATTCTCGGCGTAAATGCCTTCTTTCAGCGATGGCGCTGGCGGCGGCGTCCAGGCCACGGGTTCGACTTTGGTGGGCATCAACAATAAGAACGCGATGACGATGAGGACCAGCAACAACAGCAGATGTCTCAGCTTCACGCGCTGGCCCTCGCCGATGACAGGTATTGCGCGGCCATGTCGCGCAGCGCCAGCATCGATGCGGCAGATTCGCGCTCGATGCGCCGTTTCAGCAGCAGATGATTGGCGATGCGCATGCCCAGACCGCCGAAGCGATAATCCAGAGTGCGCACAAATCGCGTGCCGCTGCCTTCCGCGCTGCATTCATAGGTCAGCAGCAACGATAAGCCGTGATCGCCCTGCGCCCGCGCGCACCAGCGCCGGCCGGGCAAATACTCGGTGACTTCCCAGCTCAAATGGCCTTCACGGCCGCCGGCATGAATGTCCTCTTCGAAACGCGCGCCGGCATGCAGTGGGCCGTGTGGGCCGTCGATTTTCAGCGACGAGGGGTGCCACTCCGGCCAGCGCCCGACACTGGCGGCGTAGGCGAGCAAGGCAATGGGGTCGCCAGCGATATCGATGGTGTGCTGCATGCGGGTCATGGGCATTCTCGCGTAGCTCAAAGGGGCGATTTCCGGCTCCCAGTACAGGGTGCCGAACAGGTAGTCCATCAGCGGCAGGACGATGTTGAAGTTGCGTTCCTGCATGCGCTCGCGGCGGTGATGCAACTCGTGCAGGCGGCGCATCTGGCGGATCCATGGCAGGCGTGCCAGAGGGTTGTCTGCCGGCAAATGCTCGCAGGCATGGAACACTTCGTAAGTCAGATAACCCAGCACCATGCAACCGCCGAACAACCCGGCAACGTTGGCGTTTACCTGTGCCAACAGCCACCACAACGGTACGGTGATCACTAGCGTATGAAGCACGATCAACCAGGCGGGGAACAAAATCACCCGCCAGTCACGCGCACTGTCGTAGGTCATATGGCCCGGTGTGAAAAAGCTGTGATGATCGCCGGCATGCCGGGCGTAGAACATTTTCGCGAAGGTTTTTTTGTGGTGACCGAGATGGCGATGGACCATGTACACGCCGAAATTGAACAGCACTAGGGTCAACGGCACCGTCAGCCATTCCAGCAGGCTCGCCTGCTGCACGCTGCTCCAGAACGCACCGATGGCCAGCACGCCGAACAACAACACGAAGGCGCCATGTAGCCACGGGTTGTACAGCGGGTGAATGGCCGCACGGTAGCGGCTGCGAAATATCTCGGTGGTCTGCCTCACTGCGTCACCTGCGGGTATTGTTGTTATACCCGGCAGATTAGCCGATCCGGCCGTTTGTGCAGGCCGGTCCTCGGTGTCACATGCGCCATGCTCCGGTACGAAGCCGCCGCTTTAGCTCAGAGGGTTCCAGCGTTGCGACCAGTCGTCATCGGTGCGGATCACTTCGCGCAGCAGATCGAAGGCTTGCTGCAGCGTCGCCGAATCACGATCGCGGGAGTAGACAAGGTAAGTCGGGTAGCCGAATTCCGGGGCTTTGGTCACCGCTTCGAGGGCGCCGCTTTCCAGATAGGTGCGCACCACGCGGGTGCGAAAGTAGCCGCTGCCGCCGTGTTCGAGAATGTATTGCAGGGCCAGTGGGCCGAGGTTGAAACTCAGCGCGGCTTTGGCTTTTTCCGGCAGGGCGGCGTCATGCTGGCGGCGGAAGTCCGGGCCCCAGTCGATGTAAACGTAGGGATCGGGGCGATCGGGTGCACGCACCAGAATCAGTTTTTCTTCCAGCACTTGCTCGACCTGCAATCCCGGCCAGTATTCCGGCTGGTAGACCAGCGCCGCGTCGAGCACACCGAGTTCGAGCTGGCGCAGGAGGTTTTCGCCGTCGCGGATTTCCATGCGCAGGGCATGCCCGGGAATCTTTTCGCGCAGCTCCGCCGCCCAACTGAGCATCAACGGGTTGCACAAGCTGACTTCGCCGCCGATGTGCAGCACGTTGTGGTAGCCCTCGGGCAGCGGCAGGTCGCGGCGCGCGGCTTCCCAGGTCTGCACCAGTTGATTGGCGTAGACCACAAAGGCCTCGCCATTGGGCGTCAGTTTCGCCCCCGCGCGGTTGCGCACGAACAGTGTGCTGCCCAGCTGACTTTCGAGTTTCTGCACGCGCGCGGTGATTGCCGTTTGTGTGACGAACAGCTTCTGCGCGGCCGCGGCGAGGCTGCCGTGGCGGACGATTTCCAGGAAGGTGCGAGCGAGATCGATGTCCATGGGCGGGCCGGTGTTTGAGGTGTCGGGCATTGTAAAGGCAAAAGCCCCTCATCGGATCGCCGCCCGCCTAACCCTCTCCCGGAGGGAGAGGGGACTGACCGAGGCATCTTGCGTCATACACCGATCTGAAAGATCGCGTCGATTATGGATTCAGTAGAGATCGTTCATGTCGGCGAACCTCTACAGCATCCCCCAATCGGTCCCCTCTCCCTTGGGAGAAGGCTAGGGTGAGGGGAAAGCAGTCACCGCCAAAATCAACTGGCCAACTCGGTCAAACGCACCCGCGCCCATTCCTCGATCAATCGCGCCGGCGTGCCGCAAACCTTGCGCTTGTAGACAAAATTTCGGCACTTCTCGGCAAACTGATTGCGGTTGTAGAGCATGTCTTCCTGCATCTCTTGCAATTCGGTTTCGCGGCACTGCTGGATCAACACCTGATCAACCCGCGCCTTGCGCTCACGCACCGCCGCATAGGTCGGATCGCTCAACACACCGTTGGCCCGTTGCAGCAACCACAGGGCAAACTCATCCGGGCAGCGCGGGCCAACTTCCTGAACCATTCCCAATTGCCACGCCTGCACCGCGCTCACCGGCAAACAAGCCTGGGTCAATTGTTCGGCCATTGCCGGGCCGACGGCGCGGGGCAGGTTGTAGGTCCAGTATTCGGAGCCGTATAAACCCATGCTCTTGTAATGCGGATTAAGCACGACATCGGCGCGGGCAAACACAATGTCCGCCGCCAGTGCGAGCATCACGCCACCGGCGCCGGCGTTGCCTGTGATGCCACTGACCACCAGTTGCCGGGCCGTCAGCAGTTCTGCGCAGACATCATCGATTGCCTGAATATTCGCCCAGGCTTCGGCTCCGGGATCCTGCGCTGCCTGAATCACGTTCAAATGCACGCCGTTGGAAAAACTGCCGCGCCCGCCCTTGATCAGCAACACCTGAGTATCACGGGACTTGGCCCAGCGCAGCGCGGCGACCATGCGCTGGCATTGCTCGGTGCTCATGGCGCCGTTGTAGAACTCGAAGGTCAGCTCGCCGACGATGCCGGACTCGCGATAACGAATCGGTTGATAGGCTTCATCACTGAACGGCTGCGTGGCAACCGACCAGTCCAGCACCGGCACGTCGGCCAATTGTTCGGCCAACAGGTGCCGCGCCGGTTGCTTGAAGGTTTCCTCGCCGGGTTGCGGTTTGCGCCGCAGTGCGCCGATCCACAGGCTTTGATCACCGGCCGCGACGAGTACGGCATCGTCATGCACCGCGAGAATTTCGCCGGGCACGCCGCTGCGCGAATCAAGGTGTGCGTCGTACACGTAATACTGACCGCCGGCCAGGCTGGCCAGCACGCCGGGTTGGCCGTCGGCGGCATCGATGCAGCGTTTGATGAAGCGCGCGCAGTCGTGCCAGCTGAAACTGCGGTCGTCCTGTTTCATGTTCGGCTGCAAGCGCCCGCGCACTTTCGTATCGGCATAGTCGAGGGCAACCGGTTCAAAACCCTCGATGAATTTCTCCACCACTTCGCGTATGCAACGAATCGCCGCGTCACTGACCCGGCCGTTGTACAGTTCGGATTTGCGCAGGCCCGCCGGCAGGTTGAATTCGCAGGTGGCCCACACCGGGCCGGCGTCCATTTCTTCCACCGCTTGCAGCGCGGTGACGCCCCAGTTCGGCAACTCGTTGGTAATCGCCCAGTCGAGGGCACTGGCGCCACGATCGCCGACGATGCCGGGATGGATGATCACCACCGGACGCTGCGCATTGCTCCACAGTGCTTCGGGCACACGGTCCTTGAGGAACGGGCAAATCACCAGATCCGCGCCGCTGTGTTCGATCTGCTCGCACACGGCTTGTTCATCGGTAAACAGCACAACGCTGGGCGAGTGCCCGGCCTCGCGCAGTTCCAGCCAGGCGCGTTGGGTCAGGCCGTTGAACGCTGACGACAGCAGAATGATGTTGAGTGGTCGCATGCTTGCTCTTCCTTGAGTGGGTTGGGCCGCGGGCTCTCGGTGAGCCGTCCCTGGCTTTCGATGGAGCCGCGAGATTAATCAGTGGCTGTCCATGCGCCAGTGATCGAGGTCAACGTTGTGTCAGCCAATGTTTCTGCGGCGACGAAGCGGCTTATGCTCAATGGTTTGCTTGTGCTGATTTTTTATTACTTCAAATGTCTTCGAGGCTATTGCACAGTCGCGCCTGATCAGAGCCGGACGATCCCGGCAGAACGATGGTTTTTCGCAGCGGGTGGGACCCGTTTCAGGGAGCAAGGCATGGGTGGGTACAACCCGCATTACCAGATCATCGGGCAGATGTTCCAAAAGGACTATCGCTGGCTGTGCGCTGCCGTTGGCCGCACGCTGGGTTGCCCGCACAGTGCGCAAGACATTGCCTCGGAAACCTTTCTGCGGGTGCTGGCATTACCGGACCCCACGGCCATTCGCGAGCCGCGAGCCTTGCTGACCACCATTGCGCGCCGATTGGTGTACGAAGGCTGGCGCCGTCAGGACCTTGAGCGCGCCTATCTGGAAAGCCTGGCGTTGGCGCCCGAGCCGGTGCATCCGTCGCCGGAAGAACGCGCGCTGGTGATCGAAGCGTTGCTGGCAGTGGATCGCTTACTCAACGGGCTGTCGGCCAAGGCCAAAGCGGCATTTCTCTACCATCAACTCGACGGTTTGACTTACAGCGAGATCGGCGAGCGCCTCGGGGTGTCCACCAGCCGCGTGCAGCAATACATGGTCGAAGCGTTCAAACGCTGCTATCAGGCGATGCAGGCATGAGGCCCGACGAGGCGGTGATCGACGAAGCGGCGCAATGGCTGGCGTTGTTGCAATCGGGCGAGGCGGGCATGGCTGAGCGTGCAGCGTTTGAGGCCTGGCGGGTTGCCGATCCCCGGCATCAGCAGGTCATCGAGCAGATGGGCGGTGGCCTCAATCTGCTGCGTAACCCGACCCTGCGCAGCGTGCCGCGCAGCAGTCTGCTGCACAGCCTCAATGCACCATCGAGTCGTCGACGCTTTATCAGCGGCAGTTTGAGTGTACTCGGCATTGCGCTGTTGGCCGGGGTGCTCGGGCGGCGCTACGGCTGGCTGCCGGAGGCGGGGGAGTTGTCGACCGGGACTGGCGAGCGACGCAACTTCACCTTGGCGGATGGCAGTGCGCTGACCCTCAATGCGCGCAGTCGTGTGGTGCCGTTGTTCGATGGTCAGCAACGCTTGCTCGCGTTGCGCAGTGGCGAGTTGCTGGTCGATGTGGCAAAAGAGCCGGCACGGCCTTTTGTGGTTGAGACCGAGCACGGGCGCATGCGTGCGCTGGGGACCAAATTCCTTGTGCAGTACAGCGAGGATTCGACGCGATTGGTGATGCTTCATTCGCAGGTCGAAGTGGTCACGGGTGATGGCGAACGGCAAGTGGTGCAGGCCGGAGAAAGTCTGTTATTCAACGGCGCCGGACTGTTGTCACTGGAACGCAGCAACGGTCAGGAAAGTGCCTGGGTGCAAGGTCGTCTGGAAGTGCGCGACCGGCCTTTGCACGAGGTCATCGACAGCCTGCGCCGCTACCGTCGCGGTATCTTGCATCTGAGTCCCGACGTTGCGGATCTGCGCCTCAGCGGCCTCTATCCGCTTGACGACAGTGATCGCACGTTGCAACTGCTGGAACGCTCGCTGCCGATCCGCGTCACCTGGCACAACCCGTACTGGGTCAGCGTCGACGCGCGGTTATAACCCCATAACTTCTTGGCCTAATCGCCGCCCTATAAAAAGCGCTGGCCCGCTGCTCATTCCCTGCAGATGCCTCCAACAGGGAAACCCTTCGATGTTCTCGATCAAACAACAATTACCTCGATTGACCCTCGCCGCCGCATTGGCGATGGGCATCAGTCCATGGGCGGCGGTTGCCCAGGAACCCGCTGCGGCGGTGTTCACCTTCGACATCGCCACCGGGCCGCTCGACGAAGTGCTGCTGGACATCTCGCGGCAGAGCGGCGTGCCGATTTCCTTTAGTCAGGAACTGGTGCAAGGCAAACGCAGCGCGGCGGTGCGCGGTGCATTGGGCGGCCGCCAAGCGGTGGAAAAAGCCTTGCTCGGCAGCGACCTGCAAGTCGAGCAAAGCGCTCAGGGCCTGACCGTTCGCGCAGCCGACGCGCCGGCAAAAGTCACTACCGTGGCGCCGGTCACCAGTGCCGATTACCGCATGGAAAAAGTCACCGTCACCGGTTCGCGCATTGCCCGCGCGCAGAGCGATGGCGCCACGCCGGTCAACGTCATCACCCACGAAGAAATGGAAGCGCGCGGCTACAAAAACGTCTACGACGCCCTCGCGACGCAGACGCAAAATACCGGCATGACCCAAGGCGAAGATTACGGCAACACCTGGCAACCGGCGGCCAGCGCGCTCAACCTGCGCGGCCTCGGGCCGAACCATACGCTGGTGCTGATCAATGGCCGTCGCGTGGCCGACTACCCGACGCCGTACGACGGCAAGGTCAACTTCACCAACCTGGCGAACATTCCGTCGGCGGTCATCGAGCGCATCGAAATCCTCAGCAGCGGCGCCTCGGCGATTTACGGCTCGGACGCGATTGCCGGGGTGGTCAACATCATCCTCAAGGACAAGATCAACGGCGTCGACGTCAACCTCAAGGGTGGCACCAGCGAACGCGGCGGTGGCGACAACCAGCGCTTGCAGATTAGCGGCGGCGGCAGTTGGGGGGATTTTGACGGTTTGTTCGGTCTGGAACTGACTAACCGCGATCCGATCTGGGCCGACGACCGTGGCTTTATGCAAAACGGCCCGCTGGCGGACGTCGGTTACCGCCGCGACCTGAGCAACAGTCGTTATCTGGGACCGGGTTGCGGTGCTTATCAGGGCACCTTCGACAACAAACTGGTCAACAGCGGCGGGCGCTGCCGCACCGATCAGATGTACAACGATTACTGGACCGTGCAGACCCAGAAGGAAAACTACGACGGCTACACCCGTGGCACCTGGCACTTCAGCGACAGCGGCCAGGTCTTCGCCGACTTGATGTACGGCCTCGACCATATCCAGAACAACACGCGCGGGCCGACCTTCACCTCGCCGGACTTCATCAATCAGAACAGCGGCAATCTTGAACGCTGGTATCGGCGCTTCGGCGAAGAGGAAATCGGTGGTCGCACCAGCAACAACAGCAAGTGGCGCGATACCTCGTGGACTGGCACTCTCGGCCTCTCGGACAAGATCGCCGACACCGGCTGGAGTTACGATCTGGCAGCCAATCGCTCGGAATATCGCAGCGTCAGGACCACGCGCTACACGCCACTGTCATCGATTCAGGATTTCTACCTCGGCCCGCAGTTAGGTGTGAGCGGCGGTTATCCGGTGTTCGCCCCGGACGCCTCGCGGCTCGACCGGCCGCTGACGCCGCAGGAGTGGCAGCAGTTTCGCGGCAACCTGACCCAGAGCAGCAAATCGGTGTCGACCAGTTACAACGCTTCGGTCAATGGTGATCTGTTCGACTTGCCGGCCGGCCCGGTGGGCTTCGCCGGTGTGCTGGAGGCGGGCAAGCAGGAATACCGTGTCGACCCGGATGACAGCCTCAACGACGGCACGTTTTACGGCGTAAGCCCACAGCAAAGTTCCGGCGGCTCGCGCAAACGTTACGCGGCGGGAGGCGAGTTCAGCATTCCGTTGACTGACACGATTCTGGCAACCGCCGCCGGGCGCTGGGATCAATACAAATTCAGCGGCCGCACCGAGCAGCAGAAAACCTACAACCTCGGGCTTGAGTGGCGCCCGGTGACCAGCCTGTTGCTGCGCGGCAGTTACGGCACCAGTTTCCGTGCGCCGGACCTGAACTACATCTATCAGTCCGATAGCAATGGCTACTACCCGGCGCAGATCGACTACTACGGTTGCAGCCAGGGCGTGGAGGGCGCGTGTGATCGCGGGCGCGTCGACTACACCCAAAGCGGCACGGCGAATCTGGAGTCGGAACGTGGTAAATCATGGACCTACGGCTTTGTCTGGTCGCCTTCGCGCAATTTCGATTTCTCCACCGATTTCTGGCGCGTGGAGATTGATGATCTGCTGACCACCGTCGATGAAAACCGTCTGCTACAGCAGGAAAACGAATGCCGCAACGGTACGCAGGACATCAATTCGGCCAATTGCCAATCGACCCTGGCGCGCATCGATCGCAACGCCGGCAATGCGGCGGTCGATCCCAACCAGTTGAACCGCGTGCGGGTCAATGCGATCAACGCCGCCAGCGAGCGGGTCAGTGGTCTGGACTTCAAGAGCAATATTCGCTGGGGTGCCGGGCAGTACGGCGCGTTCAGTTCGGCGCTGGGCTACACCTTGGTGCTTTCGCATTATTACAAGGAATCGGAAGAAGCACCGACGCAAGACTGGCGCACCTCACGCACCAATTACGACTGGCGCAGCAAGGTCAACGCCAGCCTGACCTGGGATTATCAGAAAGCCACGGCGACGCTGATGGGTATTCGTTACGGTTCAGTCACCAACGGCGCAGGAGACGGGCGCCTGTCGCCGTGGACAGTGTTCAACGCCAGTGCGCGTTACAAGCTTAATGACCGGGCAAGTGTCGGGCTGACCGTGAACAACGTGCTCAATCAGGTCAAACACGATGACTCGGCGGGGTGGCCGTATTATCCGACCGGCAACTATGACCCGTACGGACGGCAATGGTGGCTCGATGTGAGTTATCACTTCGGCGGCTGAGGGCGGGAATCTCGGGTTTACGTCCTACGGAAAATGGCATGTTTTGCGGCAAGCAGGGGATTTTTCCGACGACCTTTTCAGGTTGGTCGTCGGAAGCGCGATCTATAGCATCGGACCTGACATTGAAGTCGCTGAGCGGTTTGTACGCTCAGGCTCCCAGATAAAGGATCGATTATGCGTACCCCACACATAGAGCATGAAACCTCTGTTTATTCCCTGCGCAACTTCTGGATCGATGATCGCGCCAGATGCCCCATGGAGGATGTCGCAATGCCCACTCGAAAATCGCCCCGGTTGACGGGCCTGAAGAAGGCCGAGGGAACACCGGTCGATTTGCTCGTGCATGGTCAGGACCTCGGTGACGACGCGATGCTGATTGTACGCCTTACCGAGAAGGGTTTTGAGCTGAGCGACGTCGTCAACATGCTTTCAACTTCCGAAATGTACCTGCGCGAAGACATGGTCAAACGCATCACCGGCAGGTCTGTCAGAACCGTGCAGCGACTGCTGAAGGAAGGCAAATCGCTACGGCTTGACTCGCAGCAGAGCGTTGTCGCCTATCAATATGCGCTGGTGCTGGAGATGGCCATTCGTGCGTTCGGGGGGCTGTCACAGGCGGAGAGATGGATGCAGAAGTCCACCCCGTACCTTAACGGCTACGTGCCGTTGGAGTTGACCCACCATCCGCTCGGTTTCCAGATGGTCGAGCAATACTTGTGTCGGGTCCTGTACGGGGGTTACCCATGAATCCCTTGCCCTGGGAAGGGCACTGGTATGGCTGGCGCCTGGATCAGGAGGCCTACGGAGAGACATGGGACAGCGGGATGGGTTCAAAACTGAAGGGCGGTCGATGGAATGCGCCTGGCCGGCGAGTCGTCTATGCATCTGTCGACCCGTCCTCGGCCATTCTGGAGGTGGCAGCCAATAATAGTTTTGATGCACTGGACAGAGAGCCTTATGTGCTGACGTGCTTTGAGGTCATCCGCGATGCACGGGTCAAAGTCGTTCAGCCCGAAGAGGTACCGAATCCTTACTGGTTGAGTCCCGCTTGGCCGTCGCCCAACCAGCAGCGGTTTGCCGACGCTTTACTGGATGAGCATCCGTTTGTCCTGATTCCCTCGGCGGCAACCCGCCACTCGTGGAATCTGCTGGTGAGCTGCGACCTGGCAGAGGGGCAGTTCAAGATGGTCTCTCAAGAACGTTTTGGCCTGGATACACGGTTGCTGCGGGAGATGGCATCGGCTTGATACGGAGGCATGGCATTCTTTGCATAACCTCAGCACTCAACAGTCTAAGTCGCCCTCTATAAATCCTTATTTGTCATCGCACATCCCTGCATAAACCAAAACGCAGGGATGGCTGTTCATGATTCAGTTTTCACCCGTCAAATCACCTTTGAGCCTGGCCTTGCTGCTGGCAATCAACACGCTGCCGGCCATTGCCGCCGACGGCACGGCAACCGAACCGACCACCCAACTGCAGCGTGTCGAAGTCACGGGGACGGCAATCCGCCGGGTCGATGCAGAAACGGCGGTGCCGGTGACCATCCTGCGCGTCGAAGAGTTGCGCGAGCAGGGTGTTTCCACCACCGAGGAGCTGGTCAGTCGCATTTCCGCCAACCAGTCTTCGGTCGGCTCCGGGCGTTCGGTGGGGTCCAGCAGTGGTGGCGCGTCCTATGCGGATCTGCGGGGCATCGGTCCGAACAAGACGCTGGTGCTACTCAACGGTCGGCGCCTGAGCAACAACGCGACCAACGCGATCAACGGCTCGGGTGTCGATCTCAACACCATTCCGTTCGCCGCCATTGACCGTGTGGAAGTGCTGCGCGATGGCGCCTCGGCGCTGTATGGCACCGATGCGATTGGCGGGGTGATCAACTTCATCACCAAGACCAGCCTCACCGAAGGGCAGATCAGTACCAACTACGACACGCCCACCCATTCGGGTGGCGGTGAAAGCCGCAACTTCAGCGGCAGTTGGGGCTTCGGTGATTTGCAGGATGATCGCTTCAACGTATTTGGTGTAGTCAGTTACGACAAGCAGCAACGCCTGGCCGCTGAAGACCGGGGTTACACCTACAACTATCAGCCGAACCGCGGACTCGATTACACCTCCGGCACCGCATCGCCGGCCAACTGGAGTCAGGGCAGTAACGCCACCAACCCGTTGGCCGGCTCAGGCTGCAACGCACCGGGTTTGCTGGCGCGTAACGGCATTTGCCGGCAGAGCCTGTGGAACTACCTCGATCTGGTGCCGGAAACGGAGAAGACCTCGGCCTTCGCCAAAGCCACCGGCAAGCTGTCGGACGATCACAATGTCAGCCTCGAATACTTTTGGGCGCGCAACGAAAACCGCACGCAAATCGGCCCCGGCACATTGATGGGCAATCAGGTCAACCCCGGCACGACGTTCTATCCGGGCAACGGCATCACCCCCGCGCCGAGCGGTTTCGCCCTCGACCCGACGCAACCGGTCGACGTGAACTGGCGCGAAACCGCCGTTGGTGCGCGTCAGCACGAAGACGACAACACCAGTCAGCGCTTGCTGCTGAGTTTCGACGGCTCGCTGGTCGGCTGGGATTACAACCTCGGTGCCTCGTACAACCAGAACAAAGTGGTCAACAGCATTCAGGACGGTTACGTCAACGACCGCGCCGTCAGCGCCGGTATTGCCAACGGCGTGATCAACCCGTTCGGCCCGCAGACAGCTGCCGGTTCCGCGCTGTTGGCGGCCAACGCGGTGGACGGTGATTACGCCACGGCGGTCGGGCGGGTGAAGGCCATCGATGGGCGCATCAGTCGTGAAATCGGCGACTGGTTCGGCGCCGGCCCTTCGGCATTGGCGCTCGGCGGCGAGTATCGCAAAGAAGACTTCCATCAGGATTTCGCGCAATTTGCCGGCGACGTGCAAAGCCTTGGTGTTGATCCGAACGGCAGCGTTGCCGGGGATCGCAGCGTCTCGGCCGAGTACGCCGAGGTCAACGTGCCGGTGCTCGACAGCCTCGAATTGTCCGCGGCCGTACGCCACGACAAGTACAGTGACTTCGGCAGCACCACCAATCCGAAATACTCGTTCCGCTTCCAGCCGTTCAAGGAGTTGGTGGTACGCGGTGCCTACAGCGAAGGGTTCCGTGCGCCGTCGTTGTATGAGTTGTACAACCCGACCTTTACCAGTTTCACCAATGCCAACTACAACGATCCACGCTTGTGCGCTGGCGGCAATCCGAGCAATGGCGGCATTGCCAACCGCGACTGCGCGCAGCAGTTCAATCGCACCAGCGGCGGTAATACCGATCTGAGCCCGGAAACCGCGCGCAACGTCACTCTCGGGTTCGTCTATCAGCCGTTTGAGCGCCTGACGGCCGGGCTGGATTTCTGGTGGATTGACATTGCCAACCAGATTGCCGAATTCCCCGAGTCGGCGGTGTTCGAGAATCCTGAGTTGTACCCGGATCGCCTGGTCCGCAAGCCGGATGGCTCCATCGATCACATCGTCACCGGGCTGGCCAACCTCGGCAAGATCAAGACCAATGGCGTCGATGTCAGCTTCGATTACCGATTGCCGAGCACGCCGTACGGTAATTTCGGCATCGGCCTGCAAGGCACTTACGTCACCCGCTATGACTATCAGCAACAGCTCAAGGGCGACTACATCGACAAGCTGGGTGATTTTCGTGGCGGTGATTTTGCTTCGGCGGGTGCCGTGGCGCGCTGGCGGCACAGCCTGACCGGTAGCTGGAATTACGGCCCGTTCGGCGCTGCTCTGACCAACCGTTACACCAGCGGTTACCACGACTCCGATCGCGACACTCACGATTACGTTGGCTCGTACAACGTCTGGGACCTGGCCGGTACCTACACCTGGCGCAAGACCCTGAGCGTGACCCTCGGGGCGAAAAACCTGTTTGACCGCGAACCACCGTTCAGCAACCAGACCTACACGTTCCAGAGCGGCTACGACCCGAAATATGGCGATCCGTTTGGCCGGACGTTGTACACGCGGGTCAGTTACAAGTTTTGAAAATGATCAGCGAAGGCCGGTTTTAGTCACCGATTGATCTAAAGCCTGCCCTATAAAAATCGCCGGCCTGTTGCACATCACAGGTAGGCAGAAGGTGTGTTGACTGCATTGACGCTTTCGCGAGCAAGCTCGCTCCCACAGGGATTTGAGTTCACAGAAGATCCATGTGGGAGCGAGCTTGCTCGCGAAGAGGTCGTCAGCGACACCGTGTAAAAGGATCTGCCCATGTTCTCCAGGCTCATTTTATTCAGCGCTTTCGCGCTTTTAACGCCGTTCAGTTGGGCCGCCCCGCAACCGGCGTTAACGGTCTACGGCGAACCCGCCAAGTACGCTCCCGACTTCCAGCACCTGGCCTACGCCAACCCCGATGCACCGAAGGGCGGCAGCCTGCGCCGGTCTTCCCTGGAAAGCGGCCCGTTCGATCACCTGATTCCTTACACCGACAAAGGCACCGGCGTGGCCGACATCGATGGCTGGCTCTACGCGCCACTGGCCTATCGCAGCAAGGACGAACCCTACAGCGTCTACGGTCTGGTGGCGCAGCAGATGGAGCTGGATCCGGATCGCCGCTGGATACGCTTCTACCTGAACCCGAAGGCGCGTTTCGATGACGGCACACGGATCACCGCCGAAGACGTTCGTTACACCTTCAACCTGTTCACCACCCAGGGCAGCCTCAAATACCGCCAGCAGTTTCGCGATGTCGCCGAGGTCGTCGTCGAGTCGCCGACGCAAGTGCGCTTTCTCTTCAAGAACAACGACAGCCGCACTTTGCCGCTGGATCTGGCGACACTGCCGGTGCTGCCCGAACATTGGTGGCGGACCCGTGATTTCGCCGAGGGCGGTGGTTTCGAGATCCCGCCAGGCAGTGGCCCGTATCGCATCAGCGCGGTGGATGCCGGGCGCAGCGTGAAATTCCAGCGGGTGCAGGACTGGTGGGCCAAGGATCTGCCGATCACTCGCGGCCTCTACAACTTCGATCAACTGAGCGTGGAGTTCTTCGCCGACACCGACGTGTCACGGCAGGTGCTCAAGGCTGGCGGCTTCGATTACAACCGCGAGTTCTCCGCCACCAGCTTCACCATCGGTTACGCAGGGGCTGCGCTGGAGCAAGGCAAATTGCTCCGTGAACATCTCGCACCCGGTGCCGCTCAAGGTGCGCAGGGCTTTGTGTTCAACCTGCAGAAACCGCCGTTTCAGGATCGCCGCGTGCGCCAGGCAATCGCCATGCTCTGGGATTTCGAATGGAGTAACCGCCAGATGATGCGCAGCATGTACCTGCGTCAGCGCAGCTTCTTCTCCCACAGCGCACTGGCGGCTACTGCATTGCCGGATGCCGAAGAGCTGAAGATTCTTGAGCCGTTGCGCGGACAGATTCCCGATGAAGTGTTCACCACGGTGTTTGAAGCACCGAAAACCGATGGCAGTGGCAATATCCGCGCCGAGCAATTGCAGGCACTGAAACTGCTGGAGGCCGCTGGCTGGAAACCTCAGGGTGATCAGTTGATGAACGCCAATGGCGAGCCGCTGCACTTCACGTTTCTCAATGGCCAGAAAGGTTTCGAGCGGCTGTTGTTGCCCTTTAAGCGCAACCTGGCGCAGATCGGCATCGGCTTCGATATTCGCCAGGTCGACACCGCGCAATACACCAACCGCGTGCGCAATCGCGATTACGACATGATTGTTGCCGCTTATCCGGTGAGCCAGGCACCGGGGCGTGAGATGTTCAATTACTTCGGCTCCGATGGCGCCGCTGATCCAGGCTCGAACAATTACATGGTGCTGCGCGATCCGGCCGTCGATGCACTGCTCGAGGGGCTGGTGCAGGCGGACAATCGCGAGAGTCTGCTGCGTCACGCTCACGCGCTGGATCGGGTGTTGCAGTGGGGTTACTACTGGGTGCCCAACTATTACCCACCGGGAATTTCCACGGTATGGTGGAACCGCTTCGGCCGACCGGCGATTGCGCCGCTGTACGACGCCGGTCTCGACACCTGGTGGGAAATTAGTCCGACCGCGCTGACCGCCACCCAGATGCCCAAGGAGTACAGCCATGTGGGGTTATAGCCTGCGGCGTCTGCTGCTGATCGTGCCGACCTTGCTCGCCATCCTGCTGGTCAACTTCGTTATCGTGCAAGCCGCGCCCGGTGGCCCGGTCGAGCAGGCCATTGCGCGCTTGCAGGGGATTGGCGTGGGGGCAGGGGTGGGTTCCAGCCATGTCGAAACCGTCGGGGGCGAGTCTCGCGCCACCCGAGGGCTGGATCCGAAACTGGTGGCCGATATCGAGCGTCAGTATGGCTTCGATAAACCCGCCAGCGAGCGTTTGTGGCTGATGCTCAAAAGCTATGCGCAGCTGGACTTTGGCCAGAGTTTCTTTCGCGGTGCCAGCGTCACCGAATTGATCTGGCAGAAGCTACCGGTGACCTTGTCGCTGGGCCTGTGGGCGACGCTGATCACCTATCTGGTGTCGATTCCGCTGGGCATTCGCAAAGCTGTGCACAACGGCTCAGCGTTCGATGTCTGGAGCAGCGTGGCGATCATCATCGGTTATGCGCTGCCGGGATTTCTCTTCGCGCTGTTGCTGATCGTGGTCTTTGCCGGTGGCACGGCGCTGGACTGGTTTCCGGTGCGCGGGCTGGTCTCGGACAACTTCGCCGAGCTGTCGCCGTGGGCCAAGGTGGCCGACTATTTCTGGCATTTGGTGTTACCGGTGATTGCCCTGGTTATCGGCGGTTTTGCCACGTTGACGATCCTGACCAAGAACAGCTTTCTCAACGAGATCTCGCGACTGTACGTGGTGACCGCGCGCGCCAAAGGGCTGAGTCAAAGGCAGGTGTTGTACGGCCATGTGTTTCGCAATGCGATGCTGTTGGTCGTCGCCGGTTTGCCGCAAGCGCTGGTGACGGTGTTCTTCGGTGGCTCGTTGCTGATCGAAGTGATCTTTTCCCTCGATGGCCTCGGCCGTCTCAGTTACGAAGCGGCGGTCGCACGCGACTATCCGGTGGTGTTCGGTTCGCTGTTCATCTTCACCTTGTTCGGCCTGCTGATAAAACTGCTCGGCGATCTCTGTTACACACTGGTCGATCCGCGCATCGACTTCACCGCGAGGGCTGCCTGATGCTGACATTGTCTCCAATCGGCCGGCGCCGCTGGGCGCGGTTCAAGGCGCATCGGCGCGGCTGGTGGTCGTTGTGGCTGTTTCTCGCGCTGTTCGGCCTGAGTCTTGGCGGTGAGCTGGTGGCCAATGACAAACCGTTGCTGGTGACGTATCAGGGCGAATGGTATTTCCCGGCGTTCAAGCGCTACACCGAGCAGGACTTTGGCGGCGAGTTGCCGTTTCAGCCGGACTATCGCAGCGCGCAGGTGCGGCAATTGATCGAGGGGCAGGGCGGGCGGATGTGGTTTGCGCCGATTCCGTTCGCGTTCGACACGGTCAATTACGACCTCACGGAGCCGGCGCCGAGTCCGCCCAGTGGCGACAACTGGCTGGGCACCGATGATCAGGCGCGGGATGTGCTGGCGCGGGTGATATTCGGCACGCGTATATCGCTGTTGTTTGCCTTGGCCCTGACCGCGGCGAGTGCGCTGATCGGCATTGCCGCCGGGGCGTTGCAGGGCTACTACGGCGGCTGGGTCGACTTGATCGGTCAGCGCTTGCTGGAGGTCTGGTCGGGGTTGCCGGTGTTGTACCTGCTGATCATTCTGTCCGGGTTTGTCGAGCCGAATTTCTGGTGGTTGCTAGGGATCATGGCGCTGTTTTTCTGGTTGAGCCTGGTCGATGTGGTGCGCGCCGAGTTCCTGCGCAGTCGCGGTCTGGAATACGTGAAAGCCGCGCGTGCACTGGGTGTCGGCGATGCGCAGGTGATCGTTCGGCACATCCTGCCCAATGCCATGAGCGCGACGCTGACTTATCTGCCGTTCATCCTCACTGGGGCAATCGCAACCTTGTCAGCACTGGATTTTCTCGGTTTCGGCATGCCGGCCGGGAGTGCTTCGCTGGGTGAGTTGATTGGCCAGGGGAAAAGCAATCTGCAAGCACCGTGGCTGGGTTTGACCGCGTTCTTTGCGCTGGCGCTGATCCTCTCGCTGCTGGTATTCATCGGCGAAGCCTGCCGCGATGCGTTTGATCCGAGGACTTAAGATGCCTGAACACTTGATTGAAATTCGTGACCTGCGCGTCGCGTTCAATGGCCAGTCTGTAGTGCATGGCATCGACCTCGATATCCGCCCCGGCGAGTGCCTGGCGCTGGTCGGGGAATCCGGCTCGGGTAAATCGGTGACGGCGCACAGCATTCTGCAATTGCTTGACCCGGGCATCACCCGGATCGGCGGCAGCATCCGCTATGACGGCACGGAGCTGCTGGGTGTGCATGAGCGCTATCTGCGGCAACTGCGGGGTAATCGCATCGCGATGATTTTTCAGGAACCGATGAGTTCGCTGAACCCTTTGCACACGATTGAGCGGCAACTGGGTGAAAGCCTTGCGCTGCACAAGGGGTTGGCCGGGGCGGCGGCGCGTCAGCGGATTTTGCAGTTGCTGGAGCTGGTGGGCATTCAACGCCCGCGCGAACGGCTCAAGGCCTATCCGCATCAACTGTCGGGCGGACAACGGCAACGGGTGATGATCGCCATGGCGCTGGCCTGCGAACCACAGTTACTGATTGCCGACGAACCGACTACAGCGCTGGACGTAACCGTGCAACGCAAGATTCTGCTGCTTCTCAAAGAACTGCAGGAGCGGCTGGGCATGGCCCTGTTGATCATCAGTCATGACCTGAATCTGGTACGCAATATCGCTCAGCGGGTGGCGGTCATGCGTGGCGGGGTAATCGTCGAACAGGCATCGTGTGAACAGTTGTTCAGCGCGCCGCAACATCCTTACAGCATCGAGTTGCTCAACGCTGAGCCGGGTGGCGAGGCGTTGTGTCGGGAACCTGCCGAGGATTTGCTGGAGGTGCGCGATCTCAATGTGCGCTTTCGTTTGGGTGGCGGATGGCTGCGCGCGAAATCCTGGTTGCACGCGGTCAACGGCATTGACTTGAATCTTCAACGCGGCAAAACCTTGGGGATCGTCGGCGAATCCGGTTCCGGTAAATCGACATTGGGCCAGGCCATTCTGCGTCTGATCGACGCCCAAGGCAGCATCCGTTTTCAGGGCGAGGCGCTGGAGCACTTGAGCGGCAAGCAACTCAGACCTCTGCGCAAGCGTCTGCAAGTGGTGTTTCAGGATCCGTTCGGCAGCCTCAGTCCGCGTCTGTGTGTGGCGCAGATCATCGCTGAAGGTTTACAGGTGCACAGCGATTTGAATGCCGCTGAGCGAGAACGGGCGGTGATCGATGTGCTGCGTGAAGTCGGTCTTGATCCGGCCACCCGCCATCGCTATCCCCACGAGTTTTCCGGTGGTCAGCGGCAACGCATCGCCATTGCCCGGGCACTGGTGCTCAAGCCCGACTTGATCCTGCTGGATGAACCGACCTCGGCACTGGATCGCACGGTGCAGAAGCAGATCGTCGCGCTGTTGCGACGTTTGCAGCAAGAACATGGCCTGACTTACCTGTTCATCAGCCACGATCTGGCGGTGGTGCGAGCGCTGGCCCATGACTTGATTGTGATGAAGGAAGGTGAAGTGGTTGAGCGTGGCGAGACGAATGCGCTGTTTCATGCGGCGCAGCATCCGTATACCCGAGAGTTGCTGCTGGCTGCAGTGCCGGGTCGTCAAAAACGAACCAGCACATTTTAAAGGCTATCCAGAGACTTTGAGGGAGCGGATGTCTTCAATGTAAGGGTCGAGAAAGTTTTCAACATTCGAAGAGAGGCGTTGTTGTTGGAATAGAGATAACTCTTGGGCACGCGTCAGAATCATTTCACGAACGCTGAACAACCACTCACGCTCGCCTGTTTCCTTCGCGCTTATTGGTGTGAAGCTGTAGCGTGCTCTAAATGCTCCCAGAATGATCTGTTGCTGTTTGGGGTGAAGATCAAGAAGTGTAGAGACGAACTCTTTGCACTGGACTTGTAACAGGATTGCGGGGTGGATGTGATCAACTTCGCGGTGGCTGGAGTAGGAAAGCCTGTAGACCAAACGTTCGACACTGCATTTCATATCCTCCAGAAGTTGAGTGGCGCTTTCTACATCCAGGTCGTTTTGTGTCAAATCACTGAGCCGTTTGAACTCGCAGAAGAAAGCTTCGGCTTCCGCAGATTTTTCGCCCTGAAACGCTAAGCGGTAGTGTCCTGTGAAAATTCCATACTTCACACCCTCCAGATCTTTTGGCGTAAGTATGGGTAGCCTCTTTGTATCATAAAGATCCTGCAAATATTGTTTGCCTTGAGATAGAATTCTACTGTGGGCAACAGTTAATGATTTTTGGGATGAAAGCCAGAGTCGCAGTGCGAATGTTTCAAAGATATCTTGAGGTGAGATAAATATCCGCTCTTTATATTGCGCTTCGAACTGCGCTAGATTTTTTTTGAAACGTTCTTCTGTTAGTTCATAAGGACGTCTGAGTGCATCCAGGGCAGGCATGTCTTCTTCTCGTATGAAGTAAACACTATTAGCCAGAGAGGAGCGGATGGCATCAGCATCCAAGGTGCCCTGGATAAGCAGTTCGGAAAGCAATGTGTTAGAAAGAATTTGATCCCGTAGATCCACCGTGAGGTGCCGATTCTCCATTTCAATAAAAGCCTGTTCTTCAGGCTTACTTTGCTGGATTTTCTTCAGGAAACTCGGTGCTTGTACTGGGCGGCTCAGGATATCAACTGCACCAATCTTTTTTTGTGCGATTTCGATGGAGAAAATGACAATGATGTTTACAAGAGAAGCCATAGCTTTGGAGTTCTGCTGCTGTTGAGATGGGAGTGCAGCAAAAATTCGTTCAAAATCCCACAATGTCTGTCGTAAAATACGCAGGTTATGACACTCGGAGTGATGGAAGATGCGGATGATATCTTCTTGCATATCTGTGATGAGTTGTCGGGCGGCTTTGTGTTTTATGGTATTTGTAAAGTGTTCAAGTGCTTCATGTGTTGTCGTCTGAATGGTAAGCGACTTTCCGATGACCTTTTCGCGGCTTTTTAAATACTCGTCTTTGTCTTTTTCGTTGATTTCGTCTTCGTTGGCGATAATGATGACTTTTCTGTCGCCGTGCTCGATGAATTCGTTAATATATCCCAAGAGCATCTTGCTGGGCAGGTTGCTGCGTTCAAAGTCATCAAAGATATATAGTTGTTTATGGAATTTTGAGATGAAATTCTTGAGTGATAGCGAGGTTTCAAAACGGAAGATTTTCAAGGCTGAGCGAGTTATTCCGCCAATTATCTTGGCAGTTTTGACATTGAGTCCCGGAAAAGCCGCGCATATAATTCTATCGTTTATGTCTTCAATGGAATCGGTGCCGTATAGGCTGACATAAATATAACAGTGCTCAGGCTGCTTGTTAGCTTCTTTGGAAAATAGACGCCAGATCCATGATTGCATAAGCATTTTTTTGTATGCGGACAGCCAGCCCCGAAAATCTGTTGGTTCAGAGCGGAAGTTTTTTGCAATGAAATTTTGTATTAAGTGCGTTTTTCCTGTTCCCCAACTACCGTTGATCAGAACGGCATATTTTGGAGGTTGGCTCAAGCTCAGGTAATAGTCGAGGTAATCATAGGTAGAGCGATTGGTGGCGGTTGTTGCAGGGTGGTCCATGTCCGATCCATTTGGCTGAGTGTCGAGTTATTTTGACAGACTATCAAACTATATAGGTTTCGCAGTTAAAGTTTACAGCTCAACCATTACGCACGATCCCGCCTGATTCATAAGCGTTTGCTCACTCATCCAAACAAACGAATCCCGCCATCAGGCGGGATTCGTGGTGTATTCCGACAGGTCCCGCGATAGCGGGTCTGCGGTCTTACGAAGGGAACAGCTCGGACAGTTTCATCGACAGCATCATGTCGCCTTCAACGCGCAGCTTGCCGCCCATGAAAGCCTGCATGCCGTCGGTTTCGCCGCTGACGATACCTTTCAGGGTTTCGCTGTCCAGCACCAGCGTGCAGTTGGCGTCCGGGTTTTCGCCTTCCTGGATGTCGCAAGTGCCGTCTTTGACGATCAGCGAGTACTGCTTGTCTTCGTCGGTGATGTTGAAACCGAAAACCAGATCCAGACCGGCAGCAGCGGCTGGGTTGAACTTGGCTTGCATTGCTTTTACGGCATCGGCTACGGAGGTCATGGTTCGATCCTTATGAGGTTGATTACAGCAAGGTTCACAGTTATCCGGACTCAGCGAAAAGTGATGAGTTCCGGAGCCTTCAGCAGTTGCAGGTGTGCATGACTGTTGAAGGAGGCCAGAGCCACCTCGCGACCGCGGAACTTCAGCTGGTTGAGCGAGGTGTTGACGATTTGCCAGTTCAATTCAAAGGCCTGTTTCGCAGGCATTTGCGTAATGAGGTGGAGCAGGGCGGTGATGGTGCCGCCGGAGGTGAACACGGCGATTTTCTGATTTTTATCGGCCAGATCGAGTATCCGGTGTAGCCCGGCCTGAACCCGATCGACGAAACCCAGCCAGCTTTCCAGCTCCGGCGTGTCGTAGGTGCCGGCCAGCCAGCGCTCGATGATGAGGGCGAAAATGCGTTGGAATTCGCCACGGTTCTGCGCGGCGTTGCGCAGGATGTCGAGGGCTTCCGGTTCGTCTGCCAGCATGTCCGGGAGCAGGGCACGGATCACCGCGTCGGCATCGAACTCGTTGAACGCCGAATCGGTTTCCAGCGTCGGTACCGGCAAACCTTTGGCGGCGTATTGTGCCAGCGCGCTGGTGGCCGTGTGCTGCTGACGACGCAGGTCACCGGCGAGGCAGCGATCGAAGCTGATCCCCAGTTCAGCGAGGTGCTGACCGAGGATTTCTGCCTGGCGCACACCGGTCGGCGATAGGACGTCATAGTCGTCTGCACCGAAGGAGGCCTGGCCATGTCGAATCAAGTAGATGCTGCCCACGTCCGCGTCATCCCGGTACGTTGAAGGTTGTGGCGAGGTTATGAGGATGACGGGTAGCTGTCAATGAAAAAACATACGCTTGTTTGAAATGCCCGTTACAGGGGTGTTGCCAGAGGTTTCACGGCTGGCCGACAAGCCGGCGCATGGGTATGCTGGAGCCATCCCGCGTGTGTCCCACATCCGCGCATCGTTTAAGGAGTCTCTGTGGAGTTTTTCACCGAATACGCCAGTTTTCTGGCCAAGACCGTTACCCTGGTAGTCGCCATTCTGGTGGTGCTTGCCAGTTTTGCTGCATTGCGCAGCAAGGGCCGGCGCAAATCGGCCGGTCAGTTGCAGGTCAGCAAACTCAATGATTTCTACAAAGGCCTGCGTGAGCGCCTGGAGCAGACTTTGCTCGACAAGGATCAGCTCAAGGCCCTGCGCAAAGGCGAAGCCAAGTCCGAGAAAAGCGCGAAAAAGCAGAAGAAGCAACCTGAAGCCAAATCCCGCGTATTCGTCCTCGATTTCGATGGCGATATCAAGGCGTCCGCCACTGAAAGCCTGCGCCATGAAATCACCGCGTTGCTGACCTTGGCCACGCCAAAAGACGAAGTGGTCCTGCGTCTGGAAAGCGGAGGCGGCATGGTTCACAGCTACGGCCTGGCGTCGTCACAACTGGCGCGGATCCGCGAGGCCGGTGTGCCGTTGACGGTGTGCATCGACAAGGTTGCTGCCAGCGGCGGTTACATGATGGCGTGCATCGGCGAGAAGATCATCAGCGCGCCGTTCGCGATTCTCGGCTCGATCGGCGTGGTCGCGCAGTTGCCTAACGTCAATCGCTTGTTGAAGAAGCACGACATCGACTTTGAAGTTCTCACCGCCGGCGAGTACAAGCGCACCCTGACCGTGTTTGGCGAAAACACCGAGAAGGGCCGCGAGAAGTTTCAGGAAGACCTGGACATCACTCATCAACTGTTCAAGAACTTCGTGGCCCGCTATCGCCCGCAACTGGCGATTGACGATGTCGCCACCGGTGAAGTCTGGCTCGGCGTCGCGGCGCTGGATAAGCAACTGGTCGATGAACTCAAGACCAGCGATGAATATCTCGCAGACCGGGCGAAAAAAGCCGAGGTCTACCACTTGCACTACGCCGAACGCAAAAGCTTGCAGGAGCGTATCGGCATGGCCGCCAGCGGTTCGGTCGACCGGGTGTTGCTGAGCTGGTGGAGTCGCCTGACCCAGCAGCGCTTCTGGTAAATACTCTGACGCTCGCATGATAGCCGTCATGCGAGCGTGCCTGAGGTTCCTCGGCAATCTGTGCGTTATATATATATTTTAAACTTCTTGATTGTTGATGGCTTTTGCTTAAGTTCATCAACTTATCGCGCTGTATCCGCTTTTGTTTCAACTTTATTCTGAGTGCTCAAGTCAGATTAAGGTTGTTAAACATGGATGTTAAAAGTGAAACGCTGAAGGCTCCTGAAATGACGCCAGCTCAACAAGGCGTCTTTTATGAGTTGTTCAAGGAGCAAATCCCTTCCTGGTTGCTTGAATCGTCGACTGTCCTGCGCGACGCACTCTATGCAAGCCTTAAAGCCAGCTACCTGTCCCGGCACATCGCGCGGGAACAGGCCAAGACCTTGAGTTCTCCGCAAAGTTTCTGTACGCCGCTGTTGGCCAAAGCAATGACGCAGAAGCTGGGTGAACCTTTCGAAGTCGCGGGTGCGATCTTCCAGCATGTGCGCTCGACGTCCAGCCTGTTGGGGTTGCGCAAGAAGCTGGTGCTGCCAATCCAGCGTGATCTGGTGGCTGCCGCCTGCGAGAATTTCGAACTGGCAGAAACAATCCCTGGCAACTATAGCGAAACTTCGTTTCTTTATATTCCGGAGCGCGTAACAGGAAAACGCAGTCGGATCCTGCCAATTAAACCCCATGAGTTCGCCAAGCTATGTCGTGACCTCGATCTGGGAGCGCAATACCAGAAACATGTAGAAGCCTTGTTTGGCAGTGATAACCAAACGGGCAGTTTGCAGTCGGTTTCCGTGACATGTTCAAAGGATCAATTCGACGTCGACCGGCATATCGCACTGATGCGCGGACATATCAGTGCGGATGTTTACGCAATGCTCGAATCGGTCAAGGACTCGGCGTCCAGGATCAGCTTGGGCAACAACACGCTGGGTTTTCAGAATCTCGAAATGCTCGGCGTGACCTTGAGGGGCACGATGTTGATCGGGCCGGTCGGCGTAATTGCCGACGATGACCAGCGCTGTGTGGTTTATATACCCGGCGATCCGGATCACCCGCTGAAGGAATACACATCGTTCTCGATGTTCGAGCGGCAGTTGAGCGTGCGCTTGCGAGACATCAAATGGCGCAGCTTTTTTATGCGTTTCATCCTCCTCGGGGAGCGCTCGACATTCATCTCTGGTCTGAATGTGAGGCTGTTGAATGCCAGTGCAACGCAGTTTCCATTTGCGACGTTCTACCTGCCGGTGACAGCCGTAACGCCTGAAGGCGATGCCAGGCACGACCTCTTTGTGGCGCTGTTTCAGCACCACTCGAAAAAAGTCCGCGCGGAGTCGCGATTACTGGTGGTGCCAACTGGCGATGAAGATGAAAAGACCCGCCTGACAAGGCTGGAAAGCTATAAATCCATCGGTTTGAACTCGCTGGCGTTCTTTGCCTCGTTTGTCCCCGTTCTTGGCGAAATGATGTTTGCAGTCGCCGGTCTGCAATTGCTCAGCGAGGTCTATGAAGGCGCGGAGAGTTGGGCGCACGGTGATCAGGAGCACGCGACGGATTGCCTGTTCGACACCTTGGAAAATCTGATCCTCATGACGGCATTCGCGGCGGGCGGAGTGACTGCAGGCAAGGCGTACAAAACCGTGCGCTCGTCTAATTTTGTGCAGGGTTTGCGACGTATGCCTATCGCGGACAACGCCCATCGATTGTGGCGTCCGGACATAGCCGCCTATCGCCAATGGGAGCCCGCTCTCGATGGGCTTTCTACGGACAGCCAAGGATTAGTCTGGCAGGGTGGTGAGCATTATCTGCCGCTGGGGACGGATGCCTACGCGGTACGTCCAGTCAGCGGTACCGGGCTGTGGGAGGTGTGTGGCACGCCGTCCTTGACGCGATACAAGCCGTTGCTGGAAACCAATGGCGCGGGGGCTTGGCGGCACGACTCGGAACTGGCGCAGGGCTGGAGCCCACTCAAACTGCTGCGCCGCCTCGGCTACCGGGAAGCCGGGCTGCCCGATGCCCGTGCCTTGCAGGTCATCGCCTGCACCGGCATCGACGGGACACAATTGCGCCATTCGTTCGTGCAACGTGGCGAGACGATCGCAATACTGACCGATACCGTCAGACGCTTTCGTGCTGATACGCAGGTTTCGCAGTTTCTGCAACAAATCGCCGCGCCATCACTGGCTTCATCAGCCGATGCTGATCTGCAGTTGTACCTGCTGACTACGTCGTCGCGCTGGCCCGCGGATCTGGCGGTGATCGTGAAGAATGCTGGACCAGGAGATGTGGTGCGGTATGGCGTTGAGAGTGCGTCTCGCCGTCTGGAAATCAGCAAGGATGCGCTGCGTCAGGGGCAGTTTCACGCGGCACTCCTGACGGCACTCAAGGCGGATGAGAAGTCGCATCTACTGGGTTCGACAGCGGCGGAAACATCCGATCAGGTTGCATTGCTGATTGGTTATATAGGCGGGGTCGCGCCGCGCCAACGCACGGCGCTGATGAGTCGGCTGTATCGACGCCTTGACGTATGGGAAATCGACCGCGGGGAAGCTGTTTGCAAAGCTTTTTCGCCCCTGTCAGCCAGTATCGCCGATGAGCTGGTACGGCATGCCGACGTCAATGAATGGGCGCAACTCGACGCCGCCCGGATACCGCTGCGACTCGCCGAGGAGGCTCGGCGCTATCAAACGATCCAGCGTTTGAACCGCGCCTATGAGGGGCTGTATCTGGATGCAGTCAGCGGCGACGACGCTGACAGGTTGCTGCTCGATACCTTGATGCACTTGCCCGGGTGGCCCGGCGATGTTTCGGTCGAAATAATGGAGGAGGGGGCATCGGCCACAGACAACAATCGAGTGGGTCAGACCAATGCTTCCCACAAGGTCGTGATTGAGGTGCATGCGGATCGTTATCGGGGCCTTGATACGCAGGGAGCCGTCGTGTCGACGCAGGCAGCCCGCACTCGGGCAGATTTTTTTCAGACGTTATGGGAAACCCTGCCGGTGCATGCCCGCAAGGCACTTGGCGTTGCCACGGACACCGACGGCAGTGCTCTTCGGCAGAAAATCACCGCGTTGGCATTGCAGCGCCGCGAGGCTTTTGCCACCTTGCTGAGTGGCAAAACGCTGGACGCAGACTACCACTCGCCCATGGGGCTGGCCGATCGTCAGGTCGAGCACTCGATGGGACTCTCGGCGCCGGATACCAGCCCTTTGCCGTCCAGATCAGCGGCAATCATGCAACGGGCGGCCGAATTGTACCCTTCCCATTCCACCGAGCAGATCAAGCTGTTTGTGGCATCACTGGAGGCGGACGATGTCCTGGCGGTCAGAACACTCGAGCAGATGAGGGTTGAGTATCAAACGATGGTAGAAGCGCTGGAGCGCTGGATCCACCGCGATACCTGGTATCACACCGATGACGGAGCACGCGAGAGGGTACCGTTACACAGCAAATCCCGTGCATCGCAAGCAATCCAGCGCGCCTGGCGCCGGGAAACCCGCATGACTCATGAGTCGGGTGACAGCGTGCACAGTCTGACGCTGGCCCCGGTGCCTCTGGGTGACCTGCCGGTGATCGTTGCCGATTTCAGTCACGTCGCTGTGCTGCAAATGAGGGGCGTGGGCGCCAGTGCCGGGTTGAACACCTTTCTGCGCAATTTTCCCCGGCTGAGCACACTGGAATTGTCGGGCAACGGGCTGACGCGTATTCCTCAGGCCATCGAAGACATGTCCGCTCTGCGTCATCTGGATCTGAGTGCAAACCGCATCGAATTCACTGAGCGCTCGGATCCCGAGTTCGGCAACAACGATGCCCTTGTTTCGCTGGATCTGAGTTTGAATCCGACGCTGGGCCGCGCACCGCGGATCGCCGCGCAGCGCCGACTGCGTCGCCTTGAGCTGCGAGCTTGCGGGATTGCGCAATGGCCCTCGGACATCGATGCGCTGGCTCATCTGCAGGCGCTGGGTCTGCGCAATAACAACATCGCCGAAGTGCCCGCAGCGGTCTTCAAATACCGGACCGCACTGATCCGTGGCATCAACATTGACGGCAACCCGCTGTCAGCCGCGAGCCTCGAGGCCATTGCGCAGTACCAAAAGACCCAGGGGATTGGTCTGGGCGTAATGACCAGCGATTATCCGGGCACGGCATGGCAGGCTGCCGACAAGGAAGGTGCCGGTTGGATAAAGGGCTTGTCGCAGGTGTCGGTTGCTCACGCGCAGGAAGTGCTGACGTCTTTATTGGCGGATCCGCAGTCCGGTGATTTTTTCGAAATGCTTGAACAGTTACGCGCAACCGCCGATTTCACACGTACCCGCGATCAATTGGCCCAACGCGTGTGGAGCGTGCTTGAGGCGATGTGCGCAGACGCCAGACTACGTCGCACGCTGTTTCGAATGGCCGGGGCCGGTCAGCCCAGCGCTGTGAATGTTGCCGCGCTGTTCAGTGAGCTTGAGGTCAGATTTTTATGTCATCGCGCAGCCGCGGCGTCGCGCACCGCTACACAAGCGCTGGAAGGGGAGCTGATCGGTCTGTTGCGCGGCCTGTTTCGATTGCATGAGGTGCAAAGACACGCGTTGATGGAGGTTGCGCAGCGTGCGCAATCAGGTCCATTCACCGCGCAGCAAGCAATGGATATCAGTTTGCTGTACAGGGTGCGATTGGCCGAGCGACTGCAACTGCCCGGGCAACCCCGGCAACTGAATGCAACGCTGAGCGTTGAAGTGACCGCCGGACAAATCGATCAAGTCTGCCTGGAGGTGATCCGGACCGAGCAGGGTTCACAGCTGTTGGAGTCGATCAGTCAGGAGGAATTCTGGTCGGAGTACTTGTTGACGACACAGCGCGCTGCTTTTGAAGACAATCTACAGCGCAGTGGGCGATCACTCGCGCAACTGGAGAGGCAAGCCGGGCTGTCTCGCCAGACGGCCTCGCAACAGATGAAGACCATTCTGGACAATTTCAGGAACGAAGGTGCGCAGGTGCGCAGGCGACTGACAACGCAGGCATTGAGTCGGCACCCGGGTTTGACCTTGCCAACGACGACGATGGCGGGCAGGTTTGGTCAATCCAAGGGTTAAGCAGAAAACCCCGAGTCCGCGTGAGCGGGCTCGGGGTTCGTGGTCAGCGGCGACGGAACAGCGGCAGCGGTTCGTCAGTGGCGGCCTGATAGGTCACCGAGAAGTCCTTGAGGCCTTCCAGCGCTTCGTACGGGTCTTTATCCGCGCGAATGGCGAAGGCGTCGAAACCGCAGCGATGCATATAAAACAGCTGATCGCGCAGCACGTCGCCAATCGCCCGCAGTTCGCCTTTGAAACCATAACGGTCGCGAAGCAGACGGGCGTTGGAGTAGTTGCGGCCGTCGGTGAACGCCGGGAAATTCAGCGCGATCACCTGAAACTCGGCGACGTCTTCACCGATTTCTTCAGCTTCTTCGCCGGCGTCCAGCCAGATACCCAGGCCCCCGTCGCGGGCTTTGAGCATGCGGCTGTGTTCGCGCCACAGTTGCAGTGGAACGATCAGATCGTCGCAGTTGCTGATCTCGTCGATGTTGAAATCCTTGGGCAGCAAGTGCCAGGTTTCGTCGACGACCTCGTTGTTCTTAATGATTCGCTGCATAGACGCGTTCCTTGAAGAGGTCGATGCCAATACGCTGGTAGGTGTCGATGAAGCGCTCGTCTTCGGTACGTTGTTCAACGTAGACGTCGATCAGCTTCGAGATCACGTCAGGCATGGCTTCCTGAGCGAAGGACGGGCCGAGGATCTTGCCCAGGCTCGCATCCCGGCTGGCGCTGCCGCCGAGGGAAACCTGATAGAACTCTTCGCCTTTTTTGTCCACCCCGAGGATACCGATGTGGCCGACGTGGTGATGACCACAGGCGTTCATGCAACCGGAGATGTTCAGGTCCAGCTCACCGATATCGAACAGGTAATCCAGGTCGTCGAAGCGGCGCTGGATCGATTCGGCAATCGGGATCGACTTGGCGTTGGCCAGCGAGCAGAAATCACCGCCAGGGCAGCAGATGATGTCGGTCAGCAGGCCGATGTTCGGCGTAGCGAAACCGCCTTCACGCAGTTCGCCCCAGAGGGTGAACAGTTGGCTCTGCTCGACGTCGGCGAGAATGATGTTCTGTTCGTGCGAGGTGCGCAGCTGACCGAAGCTGTAGCGGTCGGCCAGATCGGCGACGGCGTCGAGCTGCTTGTCGGTGATGTCGCCCGGGGCAACGCCGGTCGGCTTCAGCGACAGGGTCACGGCGACATAACCCGGCTTCTTGTGTGCCAGGGTGTTGCGGGTACGCCAGCGGGCGAAACCAGGATGCTCCTTGTCGAGATCGGCCAATTGCGCGGTCTGGTTGTCCAGCGCCTTGTAGTCCGGATCGACGAAGTGCTTGGCCACACGCTGCAGCTCGGCGTCGGTCAATGTGGTCTGGCCACCGCGCAGGTGCTCCATTTCCGCATCGACTTTCTGCGCAAACACTTCAGGCGTGAGGGCTTTGACGAGGATCTTGATCCGCGCCTTGTATTTGTTGTCGCGACGACCGTAGCGGTTGTACACGCGCAGGATGGCGTCGAGGTAGCTCAACAAGTCCTGCCACGGCAGGAATTCGTTGATGAACGCGCCAACCACCGGTGTACGACCGAGGCCGCCACCCACCAACACACGGAAACCCAGTTCGCCAGCGGCGTTGTGCACCGGCTCAAGGCCGATGTCGTGGACTTCAATGGCGGCACGATCAGCGGTCGAACCGTTGACGGCGATCTTGAATTTACGCGGCAGGTAGGCGAATTCCGGGTGGAACGTGGTCCACTGACGGACGATTTCGCACCATGGGCGTGGGTCGATCACTTCGTCGGCGGCGACACCGGCGAACTGGTCGGTGGTGACGTTGCGCAGGCAGTTACCGCTGGTCTGGATCGCGTGCATCTGCACGGTGGCCAGTTCAGCGAGGATGTCCGGGATGTCTTCCACCGCCGGCCAGTTGAACTGCACGTTCTGCCGCGTACTGATGTGGGCGTAGCCCTTGTCGTAGTCGCGGGCAATCTTGGCCATCATGCGCGTCTGACGCGAAGTCAGTTGGCCGTAAGGCACCGCCACACGCAACATCGGCGCGAAGCGCTGGATGTACAGGCCATTTTGCAGGCGCAGGGGGCGGAATTCTTCTTCGCTCAGCTCACCTGCCAGATAGCGTCGGGTCTGATCACGGAACTGCTTGACGCGGTCCTCGATGATCCGCTGATCGTACTCGTCGTATACGTACATATAAGTCCTGTTCTCAGGCTTGGGCTACTCGGAAAACGCTGCGTTTTCGCGTGCTGGAGTCCGATTTTGCCTCTGCAATTCTGCGCGCACGGCCGCGCACTCCCTAGAGGAGCCGGGGCAATATACCCGTTTGCAGTTATGCGCAAAAGTGATGTTTGAGTATATGTAAAGAACCAAATCGCCTAACGAGAATGGCTGTCAACTAACCCACATTTGTCGTGCGGACAATCATCGTCTTAACTGTGGTCGAGTCTTTCTGCAATCACCGATAAAACCGACAAGAGGCGATGCAATGAGCAACCCGACCAAGGCAAGAAAAAGCGACAGCAGTGTCGATGCGTGGGCCATTCTGTTCCTGATCATTCTCGTAGTAGGGACAGCGGTATTCTGGGTCAGCCACCAGTAAACGACCCATCCGGGCCCGTGCCCGACGAATTGTCGGACAAAAAGCGGGATCAGGCATCAATAGCCGGTGGATCGAGGGCTATAATGCGCGGCCATTTTTCCTTGGGCCCGGATGCTTCATGTTCAAGTTTTTTCACCTTAGTCTTTTGCTGTTCGGCGCACTGTTCCAGATCGGCGCACGGGCGGAGTCTGTGCTGTTTTTGAACCCGGGTTCGACGCAGGAAGCCTTTTGGGTCAGCTATTCGCAATTCATGCAGGCGGCCGCGCATGATCTGGGTATTGACCTGCAAATCCTCTATTCCCAACGCCAGCCCGAACTGACCCTGGCTCAGGCGCGCCTTGCGTTGCAGGGGCCGAATCGTCCCGGGTACCTGATATTCGTCAACGAACAATACGTCGCGCCGCAAATCCTGCGTCTGGCCGAGAACAGTGGCGTGAAACTGTTTATGGTCAACGCCGCGCTGACCCCGGACCAACAGGCGTTGGTCGGTGAACGTGCCGACCGCATCGGCAGCCTGGTGCCGAACGACGAGGAGGGCGGTTACTTGATGATGAAGGAGCTGATCCGCCTGCATCCTGCTGCGGCAAATGCTGAGCCGATTGAAGTGTTGGCGTTCTCCGGCCTGAAGGTCACCCCCTCGGCGCAGCTGCGCGAGCGCGGCATGCAGCGGGCGTTGGCCGAACATCCACAGACCCGCTTGCGACAGCTGGTTTACAGCGGCTGGACGCAAGAGCGCGCCTATGAACAGGCAAAACAGTTGTTTGCGCGTTATCCGAAAGTTTCGCTGGTGTGGTCGGCCAATGATGAAATGGCCTTCGGCGCGATGCGCGCGTACGCCGAGACCGGCAAAGTCCCCGGTAAAGATGCCTTGTTCAGTGCGGTCAACACCTCACCGGCGGCCTTGCAGGCGCTGGTTGACGGTCGGCTGAGCGCGTTGGTTGGTGGGCATTTCACCTTGGGTGGCTGGGCGTTGGTCGAGTTGCATGACGTAGAGCAGGGCGTCGAACTGAATCACTACGGCGGCCGGGATCGGCAAATTCCGTTGCTGCAACTGATCGACAAGCCGCACGCTCGACAAATGCTGGCCATGGGCAAGTCGCCGCAATACGGCGTGAACTTCCGCAAGCTCTCAGCCAAGGGGCAGCCGGATTCGTATCGTTACCCATTCACCCTGCAAACCCTGATGCGCTGATTTCGTCAAACCCCGGCGAAATGCAGCACCAGTTTGACGATGGCAAATAGCGTCAACGCAAACACAGCCGTAAAAAGAATGCCCAGCACCACGAAATGGCTGGGCTTGCCATGGGTGAAATCCCTTGCCCGGTTCTTGCCGCTCTGCACCCCGAACGCCGCCGCCATGACGCTGTGCAGCATCTGCCAGAAGGTCGGCGGTTTGTTGTCGACTGGATCGTCCATAAATCCCTCGTCTGCCGTGTGTGTCAGACAAGCATAGCCAACCCTTTCACGAGCACTGCAAAAACAAATGTGGGAAATGGGCAGGAGAGAGGGGTGAGCGAGCATCCCCGAAACCCTGTGGGACTGGCTTGCCAGCGATGAGGCCGGCACACGCGACATCAATGTTGGCTGACCCGACGCCATCGCTGGCAAGCCAGCTCCCACAGGTTTAGCGTTGGTTCACAAGATTTGTGAACGACGCGGGCACCTGTAGGCGCTGGCGGAGGCTGCTTAGTTGTCGTAGCCGAGGTTCGGCGCCAGCCAGCGCTCGGTCACGCTCAACTCCTGGCCTTTGCGCGAGGTGTAGCTGGCGACCTGATCCTTGTCGACCTTGCCCACCGCAAAGTACTGCGCCTGCGGATGGGCGAAGTACCAGCCGCTGACCGCTGCTGCCGGGAACATCGCGTAGTGTTCGGTGAGGAACACGCCGCTGCGGCCGGCGCGCATCTCTTCAGCTTCCGGGTCGAGCAACGCGAACAGCGCGGCCTTCTCGGTGTGATCCGGGCACGCCGGGTAACCCGGGGCAGGGCGGATGCCGCTGTATTGCTCTTTGATCAGCGCGTCGTTGTCGAGCACTTCGTCCTTGGCATAACCCCAGTGCTCTTTACGCACTTGCTGGTGCAACCATTCGGCGCAAGCCTCGGCCAAACGGTCGGCCAGCGCCTTGACCATGATCGAGTTGTAGTCGTCGCCGGCGTCCTGATAGGCCTTGGCGACTTCTTCGGCGCCGATGCCGGCGGTGGTGATGAAACCGCCGACGTAGTCGGTCACTTCGCTGTCCTTCGGTGCAACGAAGTCGGCCAGCGAGAAGTTCGGTTTGCCGTCGGTCTTGATGATCTGCTGGCGCAGGTGATGCAGTTTGGCCAATGGCTGGCCGTCATCGCCGTACAGCTCGATGTCGTCGTCATGCACCTGATTGGCCGGCCAGAAACCGAACACCGCGCGGGCGCTGATCAGCTTCTCGTCGATCAGCTTGGCGAGCATTTCCTGCGCGTCCTTGTACAGCGCGGTGGCGGCTTCACCGACCACTTCGTCTTCGAGGATGCGCGGGAATTTGCCGGCCAGATCCCAGGAGATGAAGAACGGCGTCCAGTCGATGTATTCAGCGAGGACTTTCAGGTCAATGTTGTCCAGAACCTTGCTGCCGGTGAAGGTTGGTTTGACTGGCTGATAGGTCGCCCAGTCGAACTGTGGCTTCTTGGCGATGGCGGCTGCGTAGCTCAAGCGTTCAGTACGAGCACTGCGGTTAGCGGTACGCTCACGGACATCGACGTATTCCAGACGGGTCTTCTCGACGAAACCGGCCTTCAATTCTTTCGACAGCAATTGGGTGGCAACGCCCACCGCGCGGGAGGCGTCGGTCACGTAAACCACCGCATCGTTGCTGTACTTCGGCTCGATCTTCACCGCCGTATGTGCTTTCGAGGTGGTCGCGCCACCGATCATCAGCGGCAGGTGGAAGTCCTGACGCTGCATCTCACGCGCCACGTGAACCATTTCATCCAGCGACGGGGTGATCAAACCGGACAAACCGATGATGTCGCATTTCTGCTCCTTGGCGACCTGCAGAATCTTCTCTGCCGGCACCATCACGCCGAGGTCGACGATGTCATAACCGTTGCAACCGAGTACCACACCGACGATGTTCTTGCCGATGTCGTGCACGTCGCCTTTGACGGTGGCCATCAGAATCTTGCCCTTGGCTTCCGGCTTGTCGCCCTTTTCCAGCTCGATGAACGGGATCAAGTGCGCCACGGCCTGCTTCATCACACGGGCGGATTTCACCACTTGCGGCAGGAACATTTTGCCGGCGCCGAACAGGTCGCCAACGATGTTCATGCCGGACATCAGCGGGCCTTCGATCACTTCGATCGGGCGGGCGAACGACTGACGCGACTCTTCGGTGTCTTCAACGATGTGCGTGGTGATGCCTTTGACCAGCGCATGTTCCAGACGCTTGTTGACCTCCCAGCTACGCCACTCTTCGGTCTCGGCTTCCTTGACGCTGCCGTCGCCCTTGTACTTGTCGGCGATGGCGAGGAGGGCGTCGGTGCCATCCGGCGTGCGGTTGAGGATCACGTCTTCCACGGCGTCGCGCAGCTCTTGTGGGATCTGGTCATAGATCTCCAGCTGGCCAGCGTTGACGATACCCATGGTCAGGCCCGCGCGGATCGCGTACAGCAGGAACACCGAGTGGATCGCCTCACGCACCGGGTTGTTGCCGCGGAACGAGAACGACACGTTGGACACGCCGCCCGAGGTCAGCGCATACGGCAGCTCGTCGCGGATGTAGGCACAGGCGTTGATGAAGTCCACAGCATAGTTGTTGTGTTCTTCGATACCGGTGGCGACAGCGAAGATGTTCGGGTCGAAGATGATGTCTTCCGGTGGGAAGCCGACTTCGTTGACCAGAATGTCGTAGGAGCGTTTGCAGATTTCTTTCTTGCGCGCTTCGGTGTCGGCCTGGCCGGCTTCGTCGAATGCCATCACCACCACTGCCGCGCCGTAGCGTTTGCACAGTTTGGCGTGGTGAATGAACTGCTCGACGCCTTCTTTCATGCTGATCGAGTTGACGATGCCCTTGCCCTGAATGCACTTCAGGCCGGCCTCGATCACTTCCCATTTAGAGGAGTCGATCATGATTGGCACACGGGAGATGTCCGGCTCACCGGCGATCAAATTGAGGAAGGTCACCATGGCCTTCTTCGAATCGAGCATCCCCTCGTCCATGTTGATGTCGATCACCTGCGCACCGGCCTCGACCTGTTGCAGGGCGACTTCGAGGGCTTCGGTGTAGTTGTCTTCACGGATCAGACGGGCGAACTTGGCGGAACCGGTGATGTTGGTACGCTCACCGACGTTAACGAACAACGAGCTGCGATCGATGGTGAACGGTTCCAGGCCCGAGAGGCGGCAAGCCTTGGGGATGTCGGGAATCTGCCGTGGCGCATAACCGGCGACAGCTTTGGCGATGGCTTCAATGTGCCCCGGCGTGGTGCCGCAGCAGCCGCCGACGATGTTGAGGAAGCCGCTCTGGGCGAACTCTTCGATGACTTTGGCAGTTTCCGAAGGCAGTTCGTCGTACTCGCCGAATTCGTTCGGCAAACCGGCGTTCGGGTGCGCGGAAACGTGGGTGCTGGCCTTGTTCGACAGCTCTTCCAGGTACGGGCGCAGCTCACTGGCGCCGAGCGCGCAGTTGAGGCCGACCGAGATTGGCTTGGCGTGCGCCACCGAGTTCCAGAACGCTTCGGTGGTCTGACCCGACAGGGTGCGGCCGGAGGCATCGGTGATGGTGCCGGAAATCATGATCGGCAGTTCGATGTGCAACTCTTCGAACACGCCTTGCACGGCGAAGATCGCCGCTTTGGCGTTGAGGGTGTCGAAAATGGTTTCGATCAGGATCAGGTCGGCGCCGCCCTCGATCAGGCCTTTGGTGGCTTCGGTGTAGTTTTCCACCAGTTCATCAAAGGTGACGTTGCGGTAGCCGGGGTTGTTGACGTCCGGCGACAGCGAACAGGTGCGGCTGGTCGGGCCGAGCACGCCGGCAACAAAACGCGGCTTGGCCGGGTTCTCGGCGGTCTTGGCGTCGGCGACCTTGCGCGCCAGACGTGCGCCTTCTACGTTTAACTCGTAGGCCAACTCTTCCATGCCGTAATCGGCCATGGAAATACGCGTGGCGTTAAAGGTGTTGGTCTCGAGGATGTCGGCGCCGGCATCCAGATAGGCCTTCTCGATGCCGCCGATAACGTCGGGACGAGTGATCACCAACAGGTCGTTGTTGCCCTTGACGTCACTCGGCCAGTCAGCGAAGCGTTTGCCGCGATAATCCTGTTCTTCGAGCTTGTAGCTCTGGATCATCGTGCCCATGCCGCCGTCGAGTATCAGGATGCGCTCTTTGAGAGCTTGCTTGAGAGCTTGAAGGCGGACGCTGCGATCGGACATTTGGACTACTCGGAAAGACCATTACGAAGGAGCGGGATCATAGCAAACCTGTGCGCTTTTAGAGCACGTGGGGCTTTTGCATGAATATCGCTCATGTTGGTACGAGCGTCATACTGTAGAATCGCGGCGTTTTTTTACAATCGGGATCAGCAGCATGTCTTACCGCGTCATTGGTTTTGTGTTGCTGTTTCTCAGCTGGGGCGCCGTGGCGCAAGAGCCAGCGACTGTGCCTGCCATTTCTCAGTCGATTTCGTACGTCCGCGACATCCAGCCAATCTTCACCGAGAAGTGCGTGGCCTGCCATGCCTGCTACGACTCGGCTTGCCAGTTGAATCTGGGCAGTGGCGAGGGCGCGGCCCGTGGCGCCAGCAAGATGCCGGTTTACGATGGCGAGCGCACACAAGCGGCACCGACCACTCGGCTGTTCTACGACGCCTTTGGCAAGCGTGCCTGGCAGCAGAAAGACTTCTATTCAGTGCTCGACGCGCAGGGCAGTCAGGCGGCGCTGATGGCGCGCATGCTCGAACTCGGGCACAAGACGCCGCTGACACCGAACGCCAAACTCCCGCAAGACATCGTGCTGGGCCTGAATCGCGAGAACATGTGCGCGCTGCCCGCCGAGTTCGAAGGCTACGCCGGCGCTCATCCGAAAGAAGGCATGCCGCTGGCGGTCACCGGGCTGACCGATCAGCAATATCAGACGCTGCAGCGCTGGCTGGCGTCAGGTGCGCCGATTGACGAGCAAGGCCTGGCGCCGAGCGCCAAGGAGGCGTTGCAAATCGTCCAGTGGGAGAACCTGCTCAACATGCCCGGCGCGCGGCAAAGCCTGGTCGGCCGCTGGTTGTACGAGCACTGGTACCTCGCGCACATCTACTTCAAGGACGGCGAGCCAGGGCATTACTTCCAGTGGGTGCGTTCGCGCACACCGAGCGGGCAGCCGATCGACCTTATCGCCACTCGCCGCCCGAACGACGATCCGGGCACTCAGGTGTATTACCGTTTGTGGCCGGTGCAAGGTGTGATTGTGCATAAAACCCACATCACCTATCCGCTGAGCGCGGCGAAGATGGCGCGGGTGAAAAGCCTGTTTTACAGCGGCAACTGGCAGGTCAATGCCCTGCCGGGTTACGGCCCGCAGAGCCGTGCCAATCCCTTCGCGACATTCGAGGCGATTCCGGCGCAGGCGCGTTATCAGTTCATGCTCGACAACGCCGAATACTTCGTCCGCACCTTTATTCGCGGCCCGGTGTGCCGTGGGCAGATTGCGACCGACGTGATCCGCGACAACTTCTGGGCACTGTTCCAGGCACCGGAACACGACCTCTATATTACTGATCCGAACTATCGCGGTCAGGCCACGCCGCTGCTGGCCATGCCCGGGCAGAACGACGATGTAGGCAGTGTGTTGAGCCTTTGGCACAACTATCGCAACAAACGTAACGAGTACGAGGCGTTGCGACGCGACAGCTACGCCGATGTGCCTGCGCCGAGCTGGTCGACCCTGTGGGCCGGCAATGACAACGCGCTGCTGAGCATTTTCCGCCACTTCGACAGTGCTTCGGTGACCAAAGGCCTGATCGGCGAGGTGCCGCAGACAATGTGGTTGTTCGACTATCCGCTGCTGGAGCGCACGTATTACCAGTTGGCAGTCAACTTCGATGTGTTCGGCAACGTCTCGCATCAGGCGCAGACCCGCCTGTATTTCGACCTGATCCGTAACGGCGCTGAGCAGAACTTCTTGCGCCTGATGCCCGCCGACTCTCGTGAGGATTTCCTCGACGATTGGTACCAGAGCAGCGGCCAGTTCAAGATGTGGCTCGATTACGAGTCAATCGATGACGACAAACCGACTGCGCTTAAGCTCGATGAGAAAGACCCGAAATACGACTTCGCCATGCAATTGCTGGCGCGTTACGGCGATCTCAATGCGCGGCCCGATCCGATCAACCGTTGCGACGGCGCTTACTGCTCACGGCCGAATATCGACCCGGCGCTGCAAAACGCCGAGCAGGCGTTAAGTCGCCTGACTTCGCGCCCGGCCGCCGGCTTGAAGGTCATCGACCAACTGCCGGAAGCCAGCATGCTGCGCGTTGAAACCGCCAGCGGCAAACGAGAGGTCTACAGCCTGCTGCGCAACCGCGCGCACAGTAACGTGGCGTTCCTGTTGGGCGAGTCGCTGCGTTATCAGCCCGGGCTGGACACGCTGACCATTTACCCGGGCGTGCTCAGCAGTTATCCGAACTTCATCTTCAACGTCCCGGCCGATCAGGTGCCGGCGTTTGTCGATGCGATGGAAAACGCCAAGGATGCCAACCGCTTCGAGAAAATCGTCGAACGCTGGGGAATTCGCCGCAGTCATCCGCAATTCTGGTTCTATTTCCACGATTTGAGTCAGTACATCCACGAAACCGATCCGGTGGAAGAGGGCGTGCTGGACATGAACCGCTACGAGAATCTTTGATCGATTCAGATTGGCCGACTGTCACAGCTTCAGGTAACACACAAATCCCCTGTAGGAGCTGTCGAGTGAAACGAGGCTGCGATCTTTTGATCTTTCAGAATCAAGATCAAAAGATCGCAGCGTGCCGCAGCTCCTACAGGGATTGAGGTGGATTTGAGGGTGAGGACGGGAGCGGCAGATGTTGATTTCAGTGCAAGCCCTGCGTGCGCTGGCCGCGTGGACGGTGGTCTGCCATCACTTCATGCAGATTTTCTTTGATTTCAAAGCACGCGGTCCCATCGGGCAACTGTTCATCGATAAAGGTGCAGTGGGCGTCGATGTGTTTTTTGTCATCAGCGGCCTGGTGATTTTCCTCTCGACTGAACACAAACCGCTGCCACCGGCGCGCTTTCTGTTGTATCGGCTGTTTCGCATCGTCCCGGCGTATTGGCTGTATACGCTGTTGATGGCGCTGCTGGTGGTGTTCGCCCAGCCGTTGCTGCCGGACCAGAGCGTGGATTGGGGGCATCTGCTGTTGTCGTTGCTGTTCATTCCGACTGAAAACCCCGGCGGCTACGGCTTCTATCCAACGCTGAATGTCGGCTGGACCCTGAATTACGAAATCCTGTTTTACGTGCTGTTCGCCTGGGCGCTGCTGTTTCGCTTGCAGGTGCGCCTGCTGGTAGTCGCGGCGTTGCTGTTTGCAGTGAGTCAGGCGTGGACCGGGTTTGGCTGGATCAGCGAGTTTTACCGTTCGGACATCGTCTATGAGTTTCTGCTGGGGATTGGCATCGGCATGCTTTATCGCCGGGGCTGGATCGGTGCGGGACTGTGGCTGCCGCTGGCGGCCATCGTTGCGGCGTTGCTGGCGATTTATCATCTGGCACCGGCGCCGAGGCTGCTCAACTGGGGTGTACCGAGTGCGGTGCTGGTGATGGCTTGTATCGCGCTGGAGCGTTATGTCGAGCGCAGTCGTGTCCTCAAGCTGCTCGGCGATTGCTCATATTCGGTGTATCTGATGCACGTTCTGGTGTTGTCGGCAGGCGGGTATCTGGCCCGGCGCTACGGCATCAACCCGTATTTGATGTTTGTCGTGTGTGCGCTGGCCATCGGCGTCGGCTCTTGGCTGAGCTACGAATGGGTGGAAAAACGCAGTTATCGCTGGCTCAAGGCGCGGATCGACAACGGGGCGGACGAGAATCTTTCCCGACAAAAATACTAGGACTTTGTCCGGCGCAACGATTGGCGTAAACTGCGCCCAAGCCTGCGAGGAGTTTCCATGACCGCTATTACCATTACCGACGCCGCCCACGATTACCTGGCCGATCTGCTCTCCAAGCAGAACACCCCGGGCATCGGCATCCGCGTCTTTATCACCCAGCCTGGCACCCAGTACGCCGAAACCTGCATTGCCTACTGCAAGCCGGGCGAAGAAAAACCTGAAGATACCGCGCTGGGGCTGAAAAGCTTCACCGCTTATATCGATCACTTCAGCGAAGCGTTTCTCGATGACGCCGTCGTCGACTACGCCACCGACCGCATGGGCGGCCAGCTGACCATCAAGGCGCCAAACGCCAAAGTACCGATGGTCAACGCCGACAGCCCGGTCAACGAGCGTATCAACTACTACCTGCAAACCGAAATCAACCCGGGGCTGGCCAGCCACGGCGGTCAGGTCAGCCTGATCGATGTGGTTGAAGACGGCATCGCCGTTCTGCAGTTCGGTGGCGGTTGCCAGGGCTGCGGCCAGGCGGACGTGACCTTGAAGGAAGGCATCGAGCGCACGCTGCTCGAGCGCATTCCCGAGCTGAAAGGCGTTCGCGACGTAACCGACCACACGCAGAAAGAAAACGCCTACTACTAAGGCGTTCGCTGCGGACATGAAAAACGGCGCCCCGTGAGCGCCGTTTTTTTATGGGTGAGTTTTTTATGGATGAAATGTACCGACGCCTTCGCGAGCAAGCTCGCTCCCACATTTGATCGCATTCCATATGTGGGAGCGAGCTTGCTCGCGAAGGGGCCTTCAAGGGCGATAAAGGTGGGCATGCCCCGCGCGATACAGCGATGACTCGCTGAACACTTCACTGCCCAACACACGCCCAACCAGAATCAACGCCGTACGCCGAAACCCCTTGGCCGCAACCTTCCCGGCGATATCGGCCAGCGTTCCCACCACCCAATCCTGATCCGGCCACGTCGCCCGGTGAATCACCGCGATCGGGCAATCGGCACCGTAATGCGGCAGCAGCTCGGTCAGGATTTTGTCCAGATGATTGACCCCCAGATGAATCGCCATGGTCGCGCCATGCTGCGCCAGACTGCCGAGTTCTTCGCCTGCCGGCATCGCGGTCTTGTCGGCGTAGCGGGTCAGAATCACAGTTTGCGACACATCCGGCAGCGTCAGCTCCGCCCCAAGCAACGCCGCACAGGCTGCCGTTGCCGTCACTCCCGGGATGATCTCGAACGGAATATTCAGCTCCCGCAGATAACGGATCTGCTCGCCGATTGCGCCATACAGGCTCGGATCGCCGGAATGCACTCGCGCCACATCCTGACCTCTGGCATGCGCGGTTTTGATCAGGTCGATGATCTGTTCAAGGTGCAACTCAGCGCTGTTGACCACCGTCTCAGCGTGATGCCCTTCGAGCACCGCCGCCGGCACCAACGAACCTGCATAGATAATCACCGGGCAACTGCGGATCAGTCGCTGGCCTTTGACGGTGATCAATTCCGGGTCGCCGGGGCCGGCGCCGATGAAGTAGACGGTCATCTTTGAATCCTGAGTAAAAGAGGGCACGACCACGTTGCAGATGAACAACGCTCATGATCAATGGCGGGGATTATCGGGATTTTACGCCGCGCCGGCCAATGCCAACGTAGCCTGAGCGTATTTCTGCCGGGAAATCAGCAGTTTTGCCGGTGCCTGAATGAGCTGTTCGGCAAGAGCCAGCGCGGCACTTTCCGCCACGCCATAGCAACCGGTGCGTTCGTAGGCGATTTGCGAATGGTGGCTGAGTCGTTGCTGATAACTGGCCAATTCCTCGCTGCTGAAGTACAGCAAGGGCAGGGCCAGTTGTGCAGCAAGTTCTTGCAGACCCGGCTCATCGCGCTTCAAGTCGATGCTGGCCAAGGCCTTGACCGCTTCAAGGTCGATGCGATGTGCCTGCAACGCCTGATCGAGCAGTGCGCGCAGCGTGCTGGCCGGGCAGCCGCGCTGGCAGCCCAGGCCGACTACAAAGGTCGGCGCTGTGCTGTCATCGGTCATGCGTGGTATTGACCATCGCTTTTGCGGCGGAACAACCAGGCGCTGATCAGGCCCAGGGCCAGCCAGAACGCCACGTTGGTCAACTGCGAAGCAATTTTGAACTGGGCTTCCAGTGCTTCCGGCGCGAGCATCGAATGCACTTGCGGCTGCGGTGCGCCAATGACGTGTGGGACAGCAAGGATGGCCACACCGAGGACTTTCATCAGCCAGTGACGGCTGAACGCAATCAGCGACAGGCCGACGGCGGTCGAAGCGGCAGTACCGATCCACCACATCTGGCGCGAGGCCAGATCAGCGGCAGCGGTGCCCGGCAATTCAGGTGGCAGGCCCATTGTCGGTGCCAGTACGAATGTCGCGTAACCGGCCAGGCCCCAGAGCAGGCCTTGCGAGGTTTTGGTCGGGGCGCGCAAGGTGTACAGGCCTGCGAGCATCAGGGCGAAACCCACTGCAACCACCAGATTGCCGCCAGTAGTCGAGACCACGCGCTGCCAGCCGTCTTCCGGCTCCCAGGCTTCGGCGTCGTGGGTGTGCGCAGCGGTGCCTGCGGCGTGTTCGTGAACTTCTGCAACAGGCTCGGCTTTCTCGAACGTCTCGGCCTGGAGAATCAGCGGAGATACCCAGAAGCTTTGCAGCAGAGTGAGGAGCAGGGCGGCCAGCAGACCGGTGAAACCTGCGGTTTGCGCAATACGCTTGATCATGTCGGCAGGTCTCAGTGGCACGGGAACGCGGCGCTGTGGCGGGTATCGTGGGCGGCGTTGTGTACCGCTTCGATGTGCGAGAAACCGGCGAAGTAGACCAGGCTGGCGCCGAGGATCGACGCAAAGATCGCGGCGGTCAGGCGTTGGCTCAGGGTGGCGGTGCTGGAAATTTTGTCCGTGTTGCTGCCGGTGCTGCTGATGATCGACATGGCGCTTCCCTCTGGAATGTCAGTGGGTGAATCGAGCGCATGAAAACCCCTGCGGGTCGGGCTCGCAGAGGTTCGAACAGCGCCCGCCCACCGCGGGTTTGTTATGTTCAGCGACGCACAAGGTGCGGGCTGTGTGTTGCGGGCCGGTCTCCGGGCTCACGAGGGGTTGGCGTCAGGCCGACCTGCAAGCGTCACCTTCCCATGCCGCACGGGCACAGTGGTTTTGACGCTTCGCTCGCTTACCGTTGCGGGGGCAGCACCGGACTGACATGGGCTTGAGTAAAGCACATGATTCACCGGTTTCCCGTTTCACCCTGTGAAGGGCACCCGTAACAAGTTGTGTAGGAGAGCATGGCTCGGGGATTTTAGTCAATTTTGTGGGTGGATCCGTTGCTGCGGTAACGGCTTCTTAGGGTTCCGCCCTTACGGCGGGTCACTTTTGACAAACGCCTCAAAGTAACCAAAAAGGCTTGCTCCTGCGTGCGGCCCGCTCGCTGGAGCTCGGGGTTCCTTCGCTCCGGGATCGATCCGGGCGCAGCGCCTACGGTTTGCTTCGCTGCACCTCCTCTCGCTGTGTTTGGCTGCGCCAAACGGTCGCTGCGCTCCCACCCCCGGATCAATCCCTCCACTCAGCCTTCCGACGTCGCCC
>NZ_VCNJ01000068.1 GCF_005938625.1 Pseudomonas fluorescens | reverse complement strand
CAGAATCATTAAGCCAGATCACCTTTAAATCCTCCCCCTAAGAGGGGGAGGATTTAAAGGCTAAGGAACATCACCTCTGAGAGTTAAACATTGTGCCAAATTGCCCAAGTTTTAAACCCAGATAGCATGGTGCTAATCCAAGCAAGCGCGTCCGAAAAAGACATTTCTTCTGATACTTGCTCAACTGCTCCATACCTCATTTCTTCAGCTACAAACCCACCCGATGAATTCTGACAAATCCTGAAGCCAGATAAGGTCGCATGGTCGAAATGGATTCTAAATCCATATGGAATTGCGTGTTGTAGCTCTAGTTGTACGAGATCTGCGACCTCGCTTATTTCAACGCAAGTATAGACTTGCTCTTGAAATTGATTATTTTCGGCTACCGCAAATACGACCGCTTGATCGTAATCGTTGGCATGAATGTCGTAAACCTTATCCAGGAGCGAAAACCTAAACGCTTTTTTGAACTGATTCAGCACTCTTACGTCTGCATCAAATCCGGCGTGGTTTTTGATCCACTGAGCAGCCTCCGACGACGTTGAATGTGTATTCGAGAATTTCTCTAGATGCGGTGGAAATACAGATCTCCACGTCTCGCCATCGTGTTCGACATAAAAAACGAGTGGCATACGTGGAGCGTGCTCAGATTTCACAGTTATTGCCCACTCTTCAAACGGACGTGGCTCGAATTGAAACCAGGCGTTCTGGCTCACAAGAGTAGATAAAACGTGTTGAAGCTGGGCATCACCAACATAAATAAATTCTGCAGTATTCATTTTTCGCTCCTTGCTAAAATTAACAGAAGGAGCGACCCCAACAGGGTGCTCCCCTGCGGGTTTAATCATGCCGCTATAGACGTCTTAGCGACCTCATTTCCTTGTGTTTTGTAAACAGTTGGGCGCCATAGCAGGTGCCATTCATAACAGTTAAGGAAAACCTTACGTTCGTTTTGCTTAGGCATGATCTCTTTGTAGTACCACGGAACCCTGGTAACAAATTCCTTACAATATACATCTTTGTAAAAGACAACATCAAAATTGTCTGTCTCACCACTAGCGTCAGGTTCCTTACGGGCAAAAACTTGAATTGGCTGCATGTCCTACTCCTTTGAGCGGGACTTCGCCCATAGGGACGTAAATCCCAATGGGTTGCCAATAGGCTTCGAGATATCTACAAAAAGCAGATAACAGATTTATAGAATTGTGCGTTCGTCAGCAAACCAGTTTCCACACCGGACAAAATATCGGTGATCAATGATTTGATTGTTAATGCGTTCAGTGTATTCGATGCTCCTTGGTGCGCCGCAATCAGCCAAAAATGCATGAGCAACTGCAAGCATTACCGTTGGAGCGGTGATTCTTAACTCTTGACCAGTAAAGGTATTTTTCACCGAGTAACTAAAGCCAGTCCGCGCTTCTCTCGGTCTGCCATAACTCGTCTCCGAGCTAGCTACCTTTGGTAATTCCCAAACAGGTGAATTGTTAAGCGACGAATCGTTTAATAAATCCATCTTGCTTACCAGTCGAAACTAGTAAGCTCCTCGTGTCTGTTTCCATCCGAATCAAAGGCGAGAAGCAGGAGGCCTTCATCCAAGGCGGAATCAAGTAACTCCGTAAGCTCTTTGCTGATCGGTGCCAGTTTGATTCTGGCCACTGTGAGAACGCCAATCATGATCAGGAAACCATGCTTGGTATCAAACACATAAGGCGCGTCCTCACTTCCCGACGCATAATCTGCGGCGAATCGGGTGAGGCACTCAGAATCATATTTCGTGATGTGTGCAGTAGACAACTCAACTGCTTGTACAGCGGCAAAGTCCAAAAGTTTCATGTCGTATCCTCAATTCAGGGGATACGACCCCAAAGGGGTAGAATCCCCCAGAGTGGTAGTTTAGGTGGCTGTTTTTTTTCTCAGGTCAGCAGCCTGCTCAATAACTGTTGCCTCAAGGCGACAGTCAATGATCTGTTTGTAACGCGACTGCCTAGAAGAATAACCAGCAAAACCCGTAAATCATAGACTCGAAAATTTAAAAACCCCCGCACAGGGGGTTGCCCTCCTGTGCGGGATTTAATTTAATCACAGCCGCTTCGCAATCCAACTCACGCGATCGACGATGACTGGCTCTTCTCCAATGACAGTGCCAAATTGGTCGATGACATTCTGCATGACTTGTACGGGAACCTTTCCGATTCGCTTGAGGGCGATTTGGTCACCAATATCAATGTCATATTCAACCATGCACCGTTCCAAATCCACACCCCATACCTCAAGGGTGCCGAGGCGAATCATATAACTAATTTTTTCGCCTTTTTGATGCTTGTATGGAAAAGCACCAAAGGACGTAACCTCCCCTTTCAACGCATCAGCCCACACATCGATTTCCGGGGCAGTGTCAGCGCAGTTTTGGAAGTGTTGCTCGTAAGCCTCCATATCCGCGCGCAGAGACTCGCTGTCAAGCTCCTGATAGTTGTGCTCAACTTCAGGTGCGGTTTCACTTAATACGCGATCCCACAGCTTCTGTTCTTCGGAACGGCCGGGTAAAGCCTTGACGCGCACGGGAGCAGGCAACTGCTTACACGGAGCATCATTGGTACGACTAAAAGATCGCAATGAGCCTTGGCTTTTAATTGCCGCGGCACGCTGCTGAATCTCACAACGTCGTTTATTAATCTCTTCGTTTTCGCGAGCTGCAGATTCATTCATCAAACGAATTCTGCTTGCCAGCGGAGATTCTTCCAGAGAAAAATCTTTCAGTTGGTGAACGAAGGTTGCAGGTACAGCGCTATCGAATTGTTGAAAACGCATGGTGTTTCTCCTGATTAGAGGTAGCTACACCCCATAGGGGTGTTAAGCCCCGATGGTTTAGGTTCTTCAATAAGTGGATAAACACGCCTCTGAATTTTTTACGAAGAGCCAGGCAGATACCCAGGCACCGCTTTCGGTTTCAGAAATAACAGCGTGTGAATCTATTTCAATGTTGTCACTTGAACCTAGGCAGTATCGATTTTGAGCGGCTACCGCGAAGGCATTCGATTCAACATCCTCTCCAAACTCTCGAACGCACTGACTGAAGTCGAGACCGTTTTCTTTCGCGGCCTTCAACATTTCTGTCATTGAGTTCTCAGCCTGGAGCTGATCAAGAAGCGCTTTAACTCGACCATCATTATCAGAAGTTTGCGCAACTTGAAAAATGGTTGAAACGAGCAAAGCCTGATTTTCGTGAGAAAGAAGAAGAATCTTCTGCGAGGACATGGGACGCTCCTGTAACAGGGCGAACCAGCCCAGAGGGTGGTAGCCCTGTGGGTTTGAAATAATGCGAGAGGTGGGTGTTTGTTTTGAGTGATCACCAGTCACTATCAAACGATCAGCCTCAAGGCCAAACGCAAGAATCTGCTTTCGTCGACGTCGTTTTCGCGGAAGAAGACTCGATAAACTGTGGCCCCGAAAGGCCACAGATATTACAGCATCGAAACGCTTCTACAGCAACATTTGCTGAGTAGAAACCGCCGCTATGGGGGGCGGCATCGTGAATGCCGAGTCAAGATTTTTTGGATAATCATGACCAGCATCGAGGCTTGCTAAGTTGGGGCTTAATGAATCGGGAATAGCTGGTGATTCATTGTCTGTTCTGAACATCGAGCAGCCCATTTCTTCACCTATCGATTCAAAAAGTATGAAGGCAACGCTTTGCCCCATTATTTGGTGTGCTGTCGTCTCTGAGACTCCTTCCGTCAGAACTTCAGGTATTGTTTTTAATCGTGTGTGCTCAAGCCGCGTGAACAGCCGGAACAGGTCAGGGTTTTCAGGGTGAATCAAGAAGGGTTCAGTCGATCGCCCCTTAAAGTAGTGTCGACCAATCGTTCCACATCCGTTCTCATCTCCTGTTAATCGCTGAAGTCCGAAGTTCTTGCCAGCCGCCTTATCATTGATCGCCTTCTCAGACAAATATGTGTATGGCTTCCAACGCGTTGAATCCAACGGAACCGGCTCAAGGATCTCTTTGATAGAGGCCTCTCGCACCTTGTGGACTTTGAGATTATCGAACGACAAAAGATCTCCCAGACCAGGGGTATAGGCGATCATCACCATTCGTTTTCGCTTCTCAAGCGCGCCGAAATCAGAGCTATCCAGCACTTTCTCGTTGAGCACGTATCCCAGCGATTTTAAAACACTTCGAATTACCGCCATTGAGGCAGTGGTCTGGTACTCAGGCACATTCTCCAAAACCACGATGGCAGGATTGGTTGCTTTCACCCATGACAGGTAGTCAAAAAACAACGTACCAGCGCTGTCATGCTCTTCTGCAAACTCTAAATCGTTCTTGACCCTTCCCGCTTTTGAAGCCCCTGTACAAGGCACTCCCCCTGTCAAAATGTCGCATTGGGGAACGTTCCCCTCAAGGCTGACATCCCTGATATCGGAGCAAATCGCAATAGAGTCCGCTTGCCAAATATCCGGATTGTTGCGCAACGATGCGTTGAGGTACTCAGCTTCTAACTCAACACCCACTTGCACAAAAGAACCAACCCCAGCTCGCAGTAGCCCTGAGTGGATGGCCCGATCGAGCACCCCTCCACCGTGAAATAAACTGGTAACGGCAAGTTTTTCGCCGCGATCCAGTTTTTCTTTCAGACGTTTGAGTCGTTCACGGATTTTGGTTTGCAGTTGCAATGCCGTTATGACAATACGACCGTTTCGAATCGCAATCCGGACCTTCTCGTCATCCTCAAACACCTGGCGTATCTCATCACTGCGCAGTTGAAGGAGCGGATGCACCGTCCCGTTACGCTCGCGCTTTGAGACAGTGAATGTGCTGCCGACAAAGTTAGCGGGTACTGCGACCAGCTCCAGGCGCCTAGCGGCTTTATCAGATCGAATTGTGTACTTATCTCCGATCCGCAGACCTCCGTGAGCAAGCTTTTGGCCTTCCATCCAGATTGAAGGTTTCTGGCGAGCCTCACCAATTTTCGCGTTAATAATGGTCGTCATTTCATGCTCCAGATTGCGGAGGCACGACCTCCCCTTACAGGGAGATCGCCCCCTGTAAGGGATTGCCACCCGTGAGGTGGCCTTTCAGATTTAAATCAAGAAGCCAGTCGATACACGCCGGGCTTTACTCGTTCAAAGAAGACTTCGTTCTGCAGGACCTGACGAATCTTCGCGGCCCAATGTTGGTTGTTCCTGGTCTGTGCGTATGGCTCTAAGGCTGCGTTTATTTCTTTCAAATGCAGCACCTTGCCCCCCTGCAGTACTCGTCGAACAGCGGCACGCCAAGTGATATTGACCATGGCCTCCGCGCGTTTTTCGATAGTGGCAAGGAAGAACAACGCCTCCTGCTGCTTACGAAAAACCAATAGTTTTTCATGAGCAATCCGGATTAAGCGGCCCCGATATTCTCTGGAGTCACTGACGCAGTTGTGTTGAACCTTGATTACCTCATCGATTAGACGTCCAGGGGAAACCCGTTCAACGAGCGACGAAAGGTTGAAGTACTCTCCTCCCTTCCGCAGATTGCCCATAAGAATTCCATACACGCCACCGCGTTCAACGGCGTCGTGAATGTTCATCACGGCAAGCTCCAGGGCCTCTGTAAAGTCCGGGAGTCTCATCCGGGACATATCCCACTTGTTTGGCTCACCCCACTCAACACCGCTGTACTGAAGCATTCCGGCGTACGGGGGATGCCACCATGCCAAATGTGCCTCTTCGCCAACATGTGACTTGAGGTCGTCGACAAGCAGGTTGAAGCCTTGATGCAGATCAGTCCCAAAAAATCGCAGCCCCAGATCTCGAGCCACATCAGCACTTGTACCGCCGCCAACGCTTGGATCGATAACAAGACCATCTTTTCGGCGCTGGTAGGACTCAACAAATCCTTTGACGATATGACCAGTGCAGTTGCCGCGGTAATTGGACTTGCCCCAAGGGCCCCGATCGGGAAACGATACGACTGATGAATTGAACATGGTGCGCTCCAGTTTTTGAAGGACCATGCCTCAGCAGGGAATGGCCCCTGCATGGGTTTAGTGTTGGCCAAGTGGCCTTTAGTCAATGAATGATGTCGGGAGTGAATACGCGATTCTGCGTTTTCTCTCGGAAACGATTTACGAGTTCATCGAAGCTTTGATTGAGCTTTGATGGCGTTTCAAAAGCACCGCCCACGTTACGAAGGATGATGACCTCACCGGTGGAAAGCTCCCACAAGTGAACCTTTACCACTCCGCAGGTTGACCACGCTTTTCGTGTGACCTTCGCGTCGCCCTGAAGGCGCGCAGCGACCATTATCGGACTCATACTTTTCTCCAGGATTTCGCGGAGAAAAGCCCCAAGCGGGCTTACCCCGCTGGGTTGGTGTGTGGGTGTTTATTTCAAGTGCTCACCACGCACATTTCAAACCCGATCGCGCAGCGACCGAGCCAGAAATCTTTGTTGGCCAGGCTCATGGAACCAGCCCAACAAAGTATTCTGGAAGTACCACCCCCGTTTTACGGGGGGTGGATTTAAGCGACCTGTCTACGTAGTTGACTTCGCGCTTTTTCATCTCTCATTCGATGGGTTCTTCTTTCCATCCCAGCTATGTTGCTGCGAAGGGCATCATGATCGATGACGCCCCACTCAGTCATAGCTGTCCCTAACGCGCAGCAGGCTCTGAAACTGAAAGGACGGAGAGAATCATCGTTGATCCAACTCCAGATCTCCTCCCTCATTTCAACGCTAGCACGGCGGTCCAGAGCTGTTTGTAGTGCATCCCGAAGGATGCGGTCGTACATCACCTGGATATCTGCATCGGACCAGTTGATCCGAATGAAAATATCTTCTGGCATGGCCAGAATGTCTAGGAACGAAAACTGTTCCACATCGGCTTGATCTCGGCGCCGACGCTGCGGAACCTTGGCCAGAACGGCGAGTTGAATTTCACTCTCCGATGGCGCCTCAAAAAAACTCATTTGCATGCTGCACCTCCAGATTAAGCAGAGGTAGCAGCCCCAGTGGGGCGCTCCCCCCACTGGGTTATGGCTGACAAGTGTCAGGCCACTTTTGCTGTCAAAACGTTTTGCACGAGCTCAAACAAAGCCTGTCGGAGGTCGCTCACTCCGCTGATATAGCGGTAGTTGCTTCCAAACAACACTCTCAAGTTCGAGCTTTGCGTCCCCATTGCAATACCGAGCACTTCAACACCGCTATTGCGGCATCGTTCGATAATGTCAGTTGCGGACGTAACGTCGTCAGGATCACCGTCGGTCACCACAATGAGAATCTTGCGATCCTCACGTTGCCGCACCAGAAGCGATGACACAGTCCAAAGCGCTTGCGCTAAAGGCGTGGAGCCTTCAACGCTCACAGCGAACCGTCCATCACGCCTCGCTTTCTGGAACATCTCTCCGTGTTTGAGAATCGGCGCGATACCCAGTCGACCGTTGACGGTTACTGGAAACCGATAACCAGCAGGATTAACTCCCGGTAGGCCATCCATCGCTTGTAACAAGGACGCCACAGCCACGGTTGCCTGTCGAATCGTGCTCTGCATCGATGGCGAGTTATCCAAAAGCACTTGGAGGGCCGCATTGGTTTTGACGATTGGGTCTTTATGCCGAAAAATTCGGCTATCCCCAACCATCAGCCTTGCGATCCGAGTGCTATCAGGTGACCTGCCAGTACGGCGCAGTGAAGGTCTGGTATTTCTAACCCCCTGCATCAATCCATTCAGCACAGCACGTAGACCCATCGCGCTTTCAAACGCCTTGTCGGCAATCTGGTCGCTAAAGTCACTTTGTCTGGCTGGAACATCATGAAGATCTGCAGGTGTCGATTGGCTGTAGTCAGCATGCGATCTCAAAAGCTCTGAGGCCGCTTGACCCTTGTCCGATATAACACCCTGCAGATCTGCGTCAGTAGCATTTAAGATTTGCTGGATGAGGTTGTCGTCGAAGGACGACATGTCACCAGCTTGCGGATCATCAGTTGCCTGTTGCTGAGATGTCGTAGAAGAATCTTCGCCGTCATCACCTTGCTCATTGCTCGGTTCGGATGAACTACCCGGATCCGCGGTTGGCTTCGGTTCAGCATTTCCACTAGATTGATCATCCGGCTTATCAGAATTGTCCGATGTGTCTTGTTCATCCTCCTCGGGCTCTTCTTCAAGTACTGAGAGAAGTTTCTTTGCAAGCCCGAATGATTCAGCCGTCGATGAAAGACCACCAACGCTGGCACCTAGCAATCCCATGACTTTGGTCGTTTTGCCTTTTCCCAAGACGTCAACCATAGCCACAAGAGCTTGATCGGCTTCGTCGCGAATCGGCTGCCTGAGGTACCTGGCACATCCATTCAACAGGAGTCCATTCAGCAAAATTGCAGCTGGATGACTGTTCTGCCGAATGTCAGTACCTCTGAACAAGTGAACAGCCAAAGCATCAAGATCACGTCGACTACCTGGATACTCATTCATCATGAGCTGTTCGATCCGAAGATCTTCGACCAGGTTGGTCATTCGACTCTCAATCGGGGACGGCTCTGCACCACCATAAACATCAAGACTAAAGTCTGTGTGTTTCACATGTGATGCTTCGTGAGCTAAATACCCGTAGGCGATCTCTGCACCTTTGACATCATCAGGATCGATGTTCGGCAAGTTAATGACCTTGCCATCGGTACTTGCGATATCACCGCCAAACCGAAGCTTCACTCCCAAGTTGTCAGCAAGAGCACGTGCAACGATTGGCATAGCGCTGGTTAAAGTTTTCATGGTGCGTCTCCAAAAGCAGGTGACACACCACCCCTAAAGGGGCGGTATGCCCCGTTAGGGTTGGTTTTAAAACCATACGACTGATTGCGACTGTGTCGGTGGCGCCGTAGGGGCCACTACCGGATCAGTCATCGTAGGTGTGATGGTTTCTTCTCTAGCTACCACTTCTGCAGCCTTTGTTTCGACTGGCGTCGTTGATGGCTGGCTCAGGTGAGCCCATTCTTCAGCAGCTTCCGAATACATGATCGGCAGAGGATCTGCGCTTACAGGCATTACGGGAATCACCTCTTGAACATTAGAGGTCGGTTCAATCAGAGCATTGCTATCCACAACAGCCTCGATTTGAACCGGAGGTTCCGTTTCAAGCTCCGGTTCGTCATCAGCCATTTGCACGCCCATTGAGGCCGCATGAAACCCCCTGGCCAGTTCAAGGATTTTCGTCTCATCTGACAGGTTCATCATCAGACTCAATACCAGCTGAAAATCCTGTCCCTCAACGTCTCCCTTGTCGGGGAGTCGCATCAACACATCGTCAAACGTCTGAGCGACAGTTGCGACCTGAGGATTTAGAAACGACAAACTTGCGAGCTTACTTTGCATTTTCTTGAGTGCGTTGACCGCACGCTGCCCAATGCTCTGTTTGCCCAAAAAGCTGCTTTCCAATGCCTCGCGAGCTGCTTGCGCAATTTCACGGAACAGCTGGCCAGCAAGACCGCTAACCTCCTTTTCCAAGCCTCGATTGAGGATTGGCTGATCGCCACCTGCGGGCGCCAACCGGCACGCCGTGTAATGACAACCCAAGCGACTTTCAACCACCCCTACAGGCGTGATTGCGATTTCTAGCGCGCTTTTGAAGTTAGGATTTGCAACGATCCAGTCCTGGGCAAGCCATTCCTTGATATTTTTGTCGTAGTCCTTACAGAACACTGAGCGCGCATCTACAAACTCACGCTCAATCACGTCCAATTTATCTGCCAGTTCAACGGACCTAGAAACAGGTACCGCATAACCACCGAGAAATCGAACTCCGACTTCTTCACATGCGCGAATCGCGCGGCGCTTCAGCCGATCGAACACCTTGGTTGTTTCAGGATCACAGATCCGTTTCGAACCCAAGCTGACCAACTGCTCGGGGGGAAGATCTACAACGCCAAGGTCTTCGGGTTTGAGCTTCTTACGACCGGACCAAATACTGATATCCAAACCGAAGAGCAGAACTTCTTGTAGGACTTTTACGTCTTGAATTTTCATGGAGCATCTCCGAAAAAGGTGCTCCTCCCTTGCGGGGTAGAGACACCCCGCTGGGTTTAGGTTTGAGCTAAAACCAAACCCCAGTAGGGACTTTGGTTTCAGCAAAAGCTGCTTGTAGGTTGATGCGTTTGGCTATTACGCCTAGCGCCTCAAGTGCATCAAGGTACAGCTGCTCATCTGAGCCAAGTGAAGGGTTTGGCACCATGAACAGCGAACAGATCTGCTTTGAGTCGAGGGTGACTCCTTCGTCGCCATCTTCTCTAGAGAACAGCACCAGCTCGGTGCCGTTAGCCGTAAATAATTGCGAAAGCTTTACCAAAAGGATGAGCTTCAGTCGTTGAGCACGGTTCTCGAGAAGAATCTCTCCAGAGCCGAAGCCCTGGAGGTCAAGCTCTAGCTCGGCCCATGCAGGCGCCAGCTCCTCGTAAACCCTTAACTCGACTTCGTCCTCTCCCATACCTGAAAGAAAAAGTGGCATTGCGTCCAACGCTTCCTGAGTATTCATTGCCACCCAGTTGACGTGATTCATGCCTCAGTTTCCTTCCAGAGTTGATCGCCGAAAACCTCTTGGCAAATTTTATGAATTGTCGTCCGCTGAAGAAAATCTGCGCGGTTTGTCAGCGACTGCCTCATCGACACATACAGTGGCGACTCGCATCGTGTCTTCGACAACCCGGCCTGCATTTTCGCCCAGCGCACCAAGGTTCTGGTGCTCATGGTTATGGTTAACTGCCCGCGATCATCGGCGGTCGCGGATCCTGCAACTCCAGGATTTGCATTTGCGACAATACGGTTTCGCTCTTCTTGATCGCACCCAATGAATTGAGCGCGGATTTTATTGGCAACCTTGATGAAGGGCTCCAGAACACGTACATCCACACCGGGCAACACACCTTGCAACACCTCTATTTCGTCTGCCGGATCCATGTAGGACACCCGCAAAGTTCGATAGCGATCCATCGTTGCAAGGTTTTGTTGCTGGGTACCGCCGTACAGGCCGGTATCATCACCCTGCCCCGCAGTGTTGGATGTGCCAACGAAGCGGAAGTTGGGGTGAGGATGGATTATGCGACCGCCATCTTCAGCGATCACGAGTGGACGGCCCTCCAACACCGCGTTTAGCGCGGAAGCGGTCGACGGATCAAGAAAGTCCATTTCATCCAGAATGAAGATGAACCCTCTTTCGATTGCCATCGTCAATGGACCATCCACAAAGACCATTTTCTGGTCACCAGTGGCTGGTTCGACTGTGAGGGAGTGGTGACCGACTAGCTCTGGCCACTCCAAACGGCTGTGGGCATTGGTCTGCAGTGCAGGCCAGTTGAGACGCCCAGCCGCTTCAAGAATCATCGAGGTCTTGCCCGATCCTGTTGGACCGACCAAAGACAGCGAATCATCAGATGGATCACTGAGCCAGGCCAGAAGACCGCGAAGAAGCTCACGGCGAAACTTGTAGCCGCTAGACACTTTCGGAACAAAGTCCATATGGGCATGACCAGGCGCAAAGCCGGGCACGCTTACAGGAGCTTGGATTCCAAACGAAGTCAGCGGGATTTGAGCATCAAATTGCATGGTGTATCTCCAGAAAAAGAGACACGCCAGCCCCAACGGGACGGTGTGTCCCGAAGGGTCGTAGGAAGGTGGGTGTTTGTTTTGAGTGATCACCAGACACTTACTAGCCAAGTCGTACCATGACGACAGAGCGAGATACTTGAAGCAAATTGCTTTGGTCAGGCCTGTGGCCTCACCAAAACATTCTGCCTGTAAATTTAACGTAGTCAGCCATCATGGGCTACACGTCGCAAAGCTGTGCCCCTGTTAAGGGGGTGAATAGCTGAGGGCCCGAAGAAATTTTACCCTCGCATACA
>NZ_VCNJ01000067.1 GCF_005938625.1 Pseudomonas fluorescens | reverse complement strand
TTTGCCGGCGGCTCGATCCACTGGGTTTTCCGGGTTGAGCTGCGGGATGTTGGCAAAGATGAACTTGCTGACGATCAGCGGCTTTTTCTGGCTTTGCTTCAGGGCAATCTGGCTTTCGCCGGCCAAAGTAATACTGGCGCTCACGGTGCGCTCCTACAGGCTGGCAACCAGCGTTTGCTGGTCGTCGTTGAAGTCGATCAGGGCGATTTGCAGCCCCACGGGGGTGATGGTCACGAAGTCATAACGGCGGCAGGTGCGGCCGTACTGTTGGATCAGCACGCGCAACAGTTCAGGGTTCAAAGACAACTGAGCGTTGCTGAACTTCAGCAGCACGACGTCCCAATCGCGGTCGGGCTGGCGCTCCTCGATCTCGACGTAACCCACGCCAAGACGCATGAAAATGCGCTTCAGGCCTGCAGTGCTGCCGGCGTCGACCGAGTTGATAAAGGCGTATTTCACCCGCAGCCGGAACAGGGATTCCGGTTCGCCTTGAAAGCGCGTCACGTCCCGCTGCCAGGCCCACAGCTCCAGGATGCTCATGTGGCAGCTGTCGGGATCGATCTGCGAGTAGGGCCAGCGCAGCCACCCCGTGACGGTTTCCCACCACGCCTGTGCAGCCGCGACCAGCTTTGAAAGCTCGGTACCGCCCAGCCAGAACGGCAGTTTCAGTTTGTTCATTGCAGGTTCACCTTCAGCGAAGTCAGGCGCGGAATGTCCAACCCGCTGGTGATGTCGACGCCAGGTGTAAACCGCAATGAGGCGATATCGGCAAACTGCTGGTGCAATTCTTCCGCGAGGCGACTGAAGCTGAAACGCGACTGGGGATAAGTCAGCGTCGGCTGATAATCGCGGGGCGTGCTTTCCCGAAACGCGGCGCGGATGAATAGCTCGATCTCACTTTTAAGCGTGTCGATCTGCTCCGCGCTCAAATTTGGTTGCGGCCAGAGCGTCATCGCAACACTCACGGGTACTTCGGGCATCACCATGGCCAGCAGATCATCGCCGTGGCCATGGTTGCCCTGGTCGCGAATGTGCGAATTGATTTGCTCCAGGTAAGTCGCCGCCGGCACACCTGCATCAAACAACACAAAGGCATTCGCGCTGCCCGGGCCACGCGGTGCGCCGTGTTCGAAGTAAACGCCGTCCGGACGCACGCCCGGAAAGGCCGAGATCATGGCGCGATACACCGCGTCGGTGTGCCACTGATTCACGGCCGAGAACTGGTTGCGCACGCGCAAACGCAGCTGGTCGTTCGGTTCCGGATCCGCACCTGGTGATTCCAGCCAACCGTCCTTGTTCACTACCTGAACAATGCCGGGGATGGGCACCGGCAGGATAGCGTAGTAACCCGGCGCGAGATTGAAACCGCTGCCGGATTCGATCGCCTCCACCGGTACTTCCAGCTGCAGCTGGCCTGCTACGAACGTCGCCGGCGCCGTGGTAATCAGTTTGTACACGTTGCCGTTGATGGCGGCCGACTGCACCACAATGCCCTTTTCCAGCTCCATGACGCCGTCCGGTAAGGCGCGGGTGAACAGCAATTTCCCTTGCGCTTTGGTGGCGCCTTTACGCTCGACGTTGACCGCCCAAGCAAGCATGTCCAGCCACGCATCCACCGCCGTTTTCACAAAGAAATTCGGCAGCACCGTCAGGCACAGAAAGTCCAATAGCCACAACACCGGTTTGGTCACCAGCGCGGTCATCACCCGCCAGAACGGCGAATAACTGCTGGTGTTGGCCACCTTCGCGCCTTGGGCTTCGACTTCCTTTTCCCATGCAGACTTCAAACCGGCCTCGGTGGTCGGTATGCCGGCGTCGGCGATCACCTTTTTAAAATCGACCTGGCTCACAGACTTACCTCAATCGAACCAAATTTCAGGGTTTTCGCAGTGACCAGGTACACGCCTGGTTCCTGCTGGGTGATGCGTGCCGTGCCCGGCACCAGGCGCTGGTCGTCCTCCACCAACAGTTCCAGTTGCTGGATGCAGTCGCGCTGCCGCAGCCGATCGCGCTCGGCCACCAGCGTCACCAACAACCCGCTGTCGCGGATCATGTGAGCGATGTCCTGGGCGATGCAGGCGCGGTCATCGACCAACAGCGGCTGGTGGGATGGATCCAGTGCCAGGTCGTTGTTCACGATCAACAGGTCTACGTACTCGCTCATCCGCCGACCGCCATAGCCACCATGTTTTCCACCTCCAGCGGGTTCATTGGTTTGCTGGTGTGAATGTTCACGTTCTCCACATGTGTGCCCTTGTTCTGGCTGCTGTTGTTGTTCTGGATACTGGTCAGCAAGCCGCCGGGCGGCACCGCTGAAGGGCGCGCCGGTGAAAGGCTGGGGATTGCCGCGTTGATGGTCTGCTGGGCTTTCTGCGCCGCGTTGGCGGTGTCGGCGGCATTGGTCGCGGCATCGACGCCGGGCACTTCAGGCATTCCGCCGAAACGCGCTTCGATGTTCACGCCCGGGATGCTGTTCAGCAGCTCGATCACGCCGTTTACGGCCTTGGTAAAAATGCCGACGATGCTGTCCCATGCGGCCTTGGCCATGCCTGACCAACCGCCCATGGAGTTAAACCAGTCGGATAGCTTCTGCAGCTTGTCAGCGACGAACTGGAACGCAGCCGTGTTCATCAGGGCGGACGTCCATTCGTCCCAGTAGTAGACCGCCGCGACAATGACGGCCACCAGGGCGAGAACACCGACCACGATCCACACCATCGGGTTGGCCTGCAGCGCCGCGTTGACCAGCCAGATCGCGCCCTGCCACAGCAGCATGGCGCCGCGTACCAGGGCAAGGCCGGCGCTGAGCGTGTAGATCACGGCCATGTAAGCCAGGATTGCCAGTTTCTGCAGGACGAAACCGGCAACGGTGCGCAGGTTCAGCAACTGCACGACCTTCCACACCGATAACAGGCCCAGCCAGGTCATCCGCGCAACGCCGACCACGACGGTCAACAACGACATGGCGCCGACGATGGCCATGATGGTCAATGCGGTGATGCCGATCACCCGGGTGATGTTGGGAAACAGCTGCGACCAGCGCACCAGGGTTTTACCGATGTCGACCATCTTGCTCATGAACGGCGTCAGTACCGGTATCAGCACCTGGCCAAACACCACCCGCATGACCTCGACCAGGGACGCCCACTGTTGCCACGGATCGACCATGGCCCGGGCCATCTGCTCGGCGTTCTCCAGTCCGCGCACCTTGCCCAACTGCTCGATGCCGTTGCGCAATCGATCGGTGTCCTTGGCCAGCGCGCCAATCACCTGGGCGCCTTCGCCACCGAAGGCCGCCATTAACTTGGCCCCGGCTGACGCGCTGGTCAGATCACCGAACTTGCCCTGCAGCTTGTCCAGAATCGCCATCATCGGCAGGACTTTGCCCTGCTGATCGGTGAACTTCATGCCGAGTTTTTCCGACGCCGCGCCGATGTTTTCAAAGAACGCCTTATAGCGTCCGCCGGCGTCGCCGCCCTCCATGGTGCTGCTCAGCGTGCCGATCACCGCCATCTGTTCGGCAAGGTCGACGCCGGATGTGGTGGCGATCGCGCCGGCCTCCTTGAAGGCGTCTTTCATCGCGGCGCCGCTGGTACGGAACAGCTGCACAGCCAGCGCCGTTTGCCCGCCGAGCTTTTCCACCCACGCGCCCTTCCCCATCGCATCC
>NZ_VCNJ01000066.1 GCF_005938625.1 Pseudomonas fluorescens | reverse complement strand
GCAAAGATAAATTTGCTGACGATCAGCGGTTTTTTCTGGCTTTGCTTCAGGGCAATCTGGCTTTCGCCGGCCAAGGTAATACTGGCGCTCACGGTGCGCTCCTACAGGCTGGCGACCAGCGTTTGCTGGTCGTCGTTGAAGTCGATCAGGGCGATTTGCAGCCCCACAGGGGTGATGGTGACGAAGTCGTAGCGCCGGCAGGTTCGGCCGTATTGCTGAATCAGCACGCGCAGAAGCTCGGGATTGAGCGACAGTTGAGCGTTGCTAAACTTCAGCAGCACCACGTCCCAATCGCGGTCGGGCTGGCGTTCCTCGATCTCGACGTAACCCACGCCCAGGCGCTCAAAAATGCGTTTCAAGCCGGCGGTGCTTCCGGCGTCGACGGAGTTGATAAAGGCGTATTTCACACGCAGCCGGAACAGGGATTCCGGTTCGCCTTGAAAGCGCGTCACGTCGCGTTGCCAGGCCCACAGTTCAAGAATGCTCATGTGGCAGGTGTCGGGATCAATCTGCGAGTAAGGCCAGCGCAGCCAACCGGTGACGGTTTCCCACCACGCCTGTGCAGCGGCCACCAGCTTCGACAGCACGGTGCCACCGAGCCAGAACGGCAGTTTGATTTTGATCATTGCAGGTTCACCTTTAGCGACGTCAGGCGGGGGATGTTCAGACCACTGACGACGTCGACGCCGGGGGCAAACCGCAGTGAGGCGATATCAGCAAACTGCTGATGCAGTTCCTCCGCGAGCCGACTGAAGCTGAAACGCGACTGGGGATAAGTGAGCGTCGGTTGATAGTCGCGGGGCGTGCTTTCTCGGAACGCTGCCCGGATGAATAGCTCGATCTCACCCTTCAGCGAGTCGATTTGCTCGGCGCTCAAATTCGGTTGCGGCCAGAGGCTCATCGCGACACCCACTGGCACTTCCGGCATGACCATGGCCAACAGATCATCACCGTGGCCGTGGTTGCCCAGGTCGCGGATGTGCGAATTGATTTGCTCCAGGTAGGTCACCGCTGGCACACCAGCGTCGAACAGCACGTAGGCATTTGCACTGCCCGGCCCACGCGGTGCACCGTGTTCAAAGTAAACGCCGTCCGGACGAACGCCCGGGAAGGCCGAGATCATGGCGCGATACACCGCGTCGGTGTGCCACTGGTTCACCGCCGAGAACTGGTTGCGCACGCGCAAACGCAGCTGGTCGTTTGGCTCCGGATCCGCACCTGGCGAATCCAGCCAACCCTCCTTGTTCACCACCTGGACAATGCCCGGTACCGGAACTGGCAGGATGGCGTAGTAACCCGGGGCGAGGTTGAAGCCACTGCCGGATTCGATCGCCTCCACCGGGACTTCCAGCTGCAGCTGGCCCGCGATGAACGTCGCCGGCGCCGTGGTAATCAATTGGTACACGTTGCCGTTGATGGCGGCAGACTGCACCACAATACCTTTTTCCAGCTCCATGACGCCGTCCGGTAAGGCGCGGGTGAACAGCAATTTACCGCGGGCTTTGGTGGCGCCTTTACGCTCGACGTTCACCGCCCATGCGAGCATGTCCAGCCACGCGTCCACCGCCGTTTTCACAAAAAAATTCGGCAGCACCGTCAGGCACAGAAAGTCCAACAGCCACAACACCGGTTTGGTCACCAGCGCGGTCATCACCCGCCAGAACGGCGAATAACTGCTGGTGTTGGCCACCTTCGCGCCCTGGGCTTCAACCTCCTTTTCCCACGCCGCCTTCAAACCGGCCTCGGTGGTCGGGATGCCGGCGTCGGCGATCACCTTTTTAAAATCGACTTGGCTCACAGACTTACCTCAATCGAACCGAATTTCAGGGTTTTCGCAGTGACCAGGTACACGCCTGGCTCCTGCTGGGTGATGCGTGCCGTACCGGGCACCAGGCGCTGATCGTTCTCGACCAGCAATTCCAGTTGCTGGATGCAGTCGCGCTGCCGTAGCCGATCGCGCTCAGCGACCAGCGTCACCAACAACCCGCTGTCGCGGATCATGTGAGCGATGTCCTGGGCGATGCAGGCGCGGTCATCGACCAGCAGCGGCTGGTGTGACGGGTCGAGTGCCAAGTCGTTGTTGACGATCAACAGGTCTACGTACTCGCTCATCCGCCGACCGCCATGGCGACCATGTTTTCCATCTCCAACGGGGTCATGGCTTTGCCCGTGTGAATATTCACGTTCTCCACATGCGTGCCCTTGTTTTGGCTGTTGTTGTTGTTCTGGATGCTGGTCAGCAAGCCGCCGGGCGGCACCGCCGAAGGGCGCGCCGGCGAAAGGCTGGGGATTGCCGCGTTGATGGTTTGCTGGGCTTTCTGCGCGGCGTTGGCGGTGTCAGCGGCATTGGTCGCGGCATCGACGCCGGGCACTTCAGGCATGCCGCCGAAACGCGCTTCGATGTTCACGCCCGGGATGCTGTTCAGCAGCTCGATCACGCCGTTTACGGCCTTGGTGAAAATGCCGACGATGCTGTCCCATGCGGCCTTGGCCATGCCTGACCAACCGCCCATGGAGTTGAACCAGTCGGAAAGCTTCTGCAGCTTGTCAGCGACGAACTGGAACGCGGCCGTGTTCATCAGGGCGGACGTCCATTCGTCCCAGTAGTGAACCGCCGCGACAATGACGGCCACCAGGGCGAGAACACCGACCACAATCCACACCATCGGGTTGGCCAGCAGCGCCGCGTTGACCAGCCAGATCGCGCCCTGCCACAGCAGCATGGCGCCACGCACCAGTGCCAGACCGGCGCTGAGCGTGTAGATCACGGCCATGTAAGCCAGAATCGCCAGTTTCTGCAGGACAAAGCCGGCAACGGTGCGCAGGTTCAGCAACTGCACGACCTTCCACACCGATAACAGGCCCAGCCAAGTCATCCGTGCAACGCCGACCACCACGGTCAACAACGACATGGCGCCGACGATGGCCATGATGGTCAGTGCGGTGATGCCGATCACCCGGGTGATGTTGGGAAACAGCTGCGACCAGCGCACCAGCGTTTTACCGATATCGACCATCTTGCTCATGAACGGCGTCAGTACCGGTATCAGCACCTGGCCAAACACCACACGCATGACTTCGACCAGGGACGCCCACTGTTGCCATGGATCGACCATGGCCCGGGCCATCTGCTCGGCGTTCTCCAGACCGCGCACCTTGCCCAACTGCTCGATGCCGTTGCGCAAACGATCGGTGTCCTTGGCCAGCGCGCCAATCACCTGGGCGCCTTCACCGCCGAAAGCCTCCAACAACTTAGCGCCGGCCGACGCACTGGTCAGATCACCGAACTTGCCCTGCAGCTTGTCCAGAATCGCCATCATCGGCAGGACCTTGCCCTGCTGATCAGTGAACTGCATGCCGAGCTTTTCCGATGCGGCGCCGATGTTCTCGAAAAACGCTTTGTAGCGCCCGCCGGCGTCGCCGCCTTCCATGGTGCTGCTCAGCGTGCCAATCACCGCCATCTGTTCGGCAAGGTCGACGCCCGATGTGGTGGCGATCGCGCCGGCCTCCTTGAAGGCGTCTTTCATCGCGGCGCCGCTGGAGCGAAACAACTGCACGGCCAACGCCGTCTGCCCGCCAAGCTTTTCCACCCAGGCGCCCTTCCCCATCGCATCC
>NZ_VCNJ01000065.1 GCF_005938625.1 Pseudomonas fluorescens | reverse complement strand
TTGGTGCCCCTGATACTTACTATGCTGGCACTTACGGCCTCGGCATCGCCCAAGGCGACAACATCGTCGTGACCTTCACCAACCCAGTTACCACCTCTACTATCTGGAAAGCACCGCTGAAAATGACGGTGACGTATCTCTGATCGCGTAATCACTTAACTGAAATGCTTACAGCAGTGGGCCAGCGAAGTAGCGGAGATGTATCAGCAAAGAATGTTGAATTGGAGTGTAGCTGGCTGTCTTCTGGCTTAATTCAAGGAAATTCAACCATGAAAATTAATACACTTTATATGGCAGTGGCGGCAACAGCCTTTGGGCTCTCCTGCAATGCCATGGCGGCTCTGAACTTCACCGATGGCAACTTTACGGGCAGTGTGGATATCGGCGGCGATATTGTCGTGCCGCACGCCACTAACTTCTGGCAGTGGGCTACTAGCGATGCCATTGTCCTTGATTAAAACGTCACCACGCTGACTAATAATTACAAGACCATGACCATTCCAGTGGCCTCCAACCTACCACTGCTGGTGGGCCAGACCACGGCGGCAACCATAGGTAATCCAGGAAACGCAGGGGTCAACCCACAGATTGCCTTAACGACTGCTACCGGCGCAGCGGTGACCCCGTTGTGGGACACAACCGGTAACAGCGGCAAGGGCACCATCACCCTCCCAGTGACCGCCGCTGACGGCACGACCGTACTGGGCAGTATGAGCATGAAGGTTAAAGTTGGAGGCATCAGAGCTGTATTGGTATCGGGGAATGGAAATGTCGCGTTGCAGTCAACACATACCGAAAGCGGTGGAACTGACTTGTACGGTGCAGTCGCTCAGTCCCCCTCGGCAGCTGGATCCTTGGGATTAGGTTCAATTGCTGCCGCTTGGAACGAAGCGCTTGGAGCGTACTCCGCTAATGTCTTGCTTGCCCAACTAAATACTGCTAGCGGACGAACTGCTACTTATACACATGATAACCAACAACTAGCGTTTGGATTTGGGAATTCAGCTGAGTACTACGCTGGCACTTACGGCCTCGGCGTAGCCCAAGGCGACAACATCACAGTGAACTTCACCAATCCGGTTACCAATACCACGACGTGGAAAACCAGTCTGAAGGCCACCATTACGTACCTCTAAAATAGTGCTTATTTTTGGCCAGGGAAGGCCGGAAGCACCCTCCTGAATAGTTTTACCTGCTAGGCGCAGTTGTTTAATCTATGTCGCCATCTAGTTTAAGGCCAGGCAGCAACAAGGTATAAAAATGGTTGACATAAAGATGTCGGCCCGCTCCATCTCGATCAGTGACAATCCCGCTCGGTCTGCTTTCACTTACCGGCATATTCGATATCGGCGAATGTCAATTGCGACAGTAAAAAATTGGCGGATGAAATCCCGACATTAGTAAATTATAGGATTTCTAATGAGGTGGTCATTTACGCACCCAAGAAGACTTCATGTTCACAAAGTGTTTTATTCTGGAGGCCATCATAAAGGCCAGCAGTCGGAGATACCGACGTCATGCGTCAATTCGCGCATGGTTCTGGGCATTAACCTTTCGGATCCCCGCGTGGGGCTGAGGGTGTTCACTGTGAAGTGGCGACCCTCGCCCCACGCTTTTTTTTGCAGCACGTTAGCCCCTCCTCTCGAGGCGCTGCATTCACCGTTCCCCTCGCAGCGCCTCTCACCGCTCCAACCCCCTGCGTCGTTTGGGTTGAGCACCTCGATAAAGGCGCTGCAAATCCCAGCACTCAATTTTTTGCGGCCGCCGCCCGTTATAGAGTGATCGACTTCAACGTGTCGGACCGTGCAAACGCGATGGCCGCCTTTTCAGTAAAGGCCTGGGCATCGGCAGGACTCGGAATAGGCCCGGGCAGGTGCGTGTGCACCGCCAACTGAGCATTCATCTGCTGAATCAGATCGAGCACCTCGCCCACCACCTGGAACAGATTCACCGCCTCCGAACCGATCCAGTTTTTCGGCGCTTGCAGCAGCTGGCTCTTCCCCGCCACACTTCGCCGTAACCCCTCAATCCGTTCCTGCAGATCGCCACCCACCGTGGCATTGTGCGTCTGCCCCACCACCAGATTCAGATCCCGTCCGGTCGCCTGGTGCAAATCATCCACCGCCGCCAGGCTCGCCGATCCACCCGACAGCAGCTTGAGCGCGCCCAGCGCCTCGATGGTTTTTACACCTCCCACGGACTCGGTCGAGTGGTCATCGATGGTCTGCGTATGGCTCTGGAACTGCTCGCGGTTGTCCAGGGCTTCGACTTCGCGCTCGATCGCCTGATCGCGGATCTTGCCATCGGTCTGGCGCAGCCAGTTGCCGTCGGCGTCGACGCGCTGCTGGGCGGCGCCGCTGTGTTGCCACACCTGGTCGCCTTTCGGCACCTTGGGCAGGCTCAGCCCGTGCGGCAAAATCGATTGAATGTAAGGCTTGTTCGGCAGGCCGTAGGCAAAGCACACCACCACCCGCGTGCCTTCCTCCGGAAAGGCATAGAACCCCATCTCCTCGCCCCCGGTGACCACCGGCAACGGCACCCCAGTGAGCGGCGGCATGGCTGGATCCGGCTCATCGTCCGGGCCCAGCACTTCAATGTCCACGGCGTAGCGCGGGCGAAAGTCGTCGCACAGTCCGGCGTTCGCCGGCGCATCGGCCACGGCGACCACCCGGGCGAATCGCGGCAGGTGGTAACCACCGGTGAGTTCGGGGAATTGGCGCTCTACAGCGCGGCGGATTGCATCGTCCATTGAATGGCCATCTGGTCATTGGCGAGCGCCACCGTGGTGATACGCTCGCCGTTGTTGATCGTTGCACCTGGTCGCAACCCGGGAAGGGCCGCGACCATCGCGCTTTGGTTGCCCTGGTAGCCGTCAAACAGCTCCGTGGGGATTTGCAGCGGCGCACGGGCGCCGAAAAAACTGTCGGCCCAACTGCCGGCAAACACTTCGCCGTTGCCCAACTGGTGCCAGGTGAAGTCAGGAATGCTGAACACTCGGGCGAGACTGTCCATCGCCTGGTAACCGGCGGCGAGGCTGAAGAAGTACGGCGCCTTCACGCCGGCATAAGGCCGATCGGGAACACGAAAGCGCAACCCGGTCTGTTCACTGATCTCGGCCAGCACCGCACGCAGATCCACGTGACGCAGATTCATCGGCATCGGATTGGCCAGCACCGCAGCCAGCTCCCGGCAGAACAGCACCTGTTCGACCGCGTTGGCGGCCGTGCAGCGCTCGACGTAACCGATAAAGTGCCGTTGCAACGTGCCTTCGTTGTAGCCGATATCCAATGTCACCAGCCCTTTCAGCGGCACCGCGGATTGAACAGTGAAGTTCGCCCGGCC
>NZ_VCNJ01000064.1 GCF_005938625.1 Pseudomonas fluorescens | reverse complement strand
GCGCAGGGTCATCCGCGCCGCGGCCATCGACGGCGGCAACGGCAAGACGCCGATCAGGTTGATGCCAAGACTGGCCCAAGCGAGCAAGTCGCGTTGCTTGGCGTTCGACAGGGTGACGATGTCACCCAGCGCATCGACCAGCGCCATGATGTTGCCCACCACCGGCAGGAAGCCGGCGTAGTTCTTGATTCGATCAAGCGTGACCACGCCATCCGTAGCCGATTGCAGCCAAGCATCGAAGGTTGCCGCACTGCTGGCGACGTCCTGAATGTCAATGGCATTCAATGGAACGATGGCAACCTGAGGTTCACGTTTTACAGCAGCTACTTCAGTCGTCATGACAGCATCTCACCCGCCAACAGGCCCGGGGTTTTCAAGGAAGGTTTTGGCAGACTCGGTGCGGGCAGGCTCGGCAACTTGCCCGCCTTGCTTGCCGCCCCTAGAAGCCCCGAAGCACTCGGCATTGCCGCACTCGCCAATTTCGGCAACCCGGCCACACCGCCCTGCACCACACCTTTCACTTGCTGCGCCGTTTGCATCGCACCTTGCGCGGTCTGCATCGCACTCATCCCTGTTTGCGCCATGTCCTTACCCTTCTCCAACATCTCCCAGCTCTTGCTAGGCAAGACCTGCGCGACCATCGCCTGCACTTGGCTCGGCACGTCTTCGGCCCCCGGCGGATTCAACGGCCACTCCGGCTTGCCGATGTAACTGCCATCGCTCCAGGTGTCCGCCGGATCCTTGCCGAACAGCACCCGCGCAGGCCCCGGTGCGGCGCCGGCGACGCTGGCGAAACCCTTGCCGTCGAGCTTGCCTTTGATGCTTTTGCCCAGGGCATCGATGACTTCGTAATCGCCTTCCTTGATGCCTTGTCGCCCGGCGTACTGGTTGAACAATTCCAGGTTGCCCTTGCCCGGTTTCGGCGGTTCCGGGAATACCCCGGCGAGACTTTTCGCGCCGGTGTAGGCGAAGTTCGCCGCGTGCGCGGTGTACGGGCCGCTGGTGGCGTGGGTGATGCCGCCGGCGTTGTAGGTCGTGGCGCTGCCGCCGCCCTGAATCACCAGTTCGGTCTTGGCGGTGATGGTGATGCGGTCGGCGTTGGCGGTGATGTTGAGTTTGGCCAGCAGGTTGATGCTGTCCTTCAACGCGCGCACGTCGATGTCGCCGGAGGCCGCGACCAGCCGCCATCCCATGCTTTGCACGAACAGGCGCATGCCACGACTGGCGCTGGCCAGCAGGCGTTTGCCGATCGACAGGCTGGTGTGACCGGTACTGCTAAGCGCCAGGTGTTCGCCGGTGGCGATGTGGCTGGAGCGCGGCGTGGTCAGGGCAATGCCGGCGGGACTGGCGAGGACCAGATGCGGCTCGGTGAACTCGGGGAATTCGTTGGCGGTGAGGTTGGCTGGACCGCTGCCGAGTACGCCTTGGTGCTGGGCGTGCAGCGCTTTGGCGACGTCGTCCTGATCGCCGGCCTCTTGGGCCTGCAACTCTTTCGCTTGAACGGCGAATCCATCTTGCTGATCGCTCGCAGTGGCGAGGCGTTCGGCAGTTTCCGGCAGGTCCTTGTGGTGCTTGGATTCGTTCGGGCGTGGCTCGGTGGTGATCAGCAGACCGGCCGCCGCACGCACGGCACCGTGGCGATCGGTTCTTAACTCAAAACCTTCACCGCGCGGCTGACCACCGCTAGGACGCGGATGGGTCAGGTAACCGAGGTTGATCGCACTCGCACCGTGGTCGCTGCGCAGCGCGATGCTGATCTCGCTGGTGGTGTCGTCGATGCGCAGTTCGTTGGCGCGGCTGCCCTTGTATTCCTTGCTCTTGACCGTGGCCAGGGTCTTGAAATCCGGCAGTTTGTACGGCGGCAGATTGGCGCCGTGGTACAGGCAACCGGTGATCAGCGGCTGATCGGGATCGCCCTCAAGGAAGGTGATCAACACCTCCATGCCAACACGCGGAATGTTGATCGAACCAAAGGTTTCCGCCGCCCAACTCGACGCGACGCGCATCCAGCAACTGGTCATGTCGTCGTGCTTGCCTTCGCGGTCCCAGAAAAACTGCACCTTCACCCGGCCGTACTGGTCGCAGTAAATCTCTTCGCCTTCAGGGCCGCAAACCACCGCACTTTGCGTGCCGAGGACTTTCGGTTTCGGGTGATCGAGCGGCGGACGATACGGCACGTCCCACGGGATGGCGCTGAAGCGGTTGCGGTAGCCCTGGTGGAAATCGTCCTTGTTGTCGGTGGTGTCGCTGGTCACCGACTCTTCGAGTACCTGAGGCTGTTTGCCTTCGTGGAAGATTTCGGTGAGCAGCCAGAGGTCATTCCACGTCGGGTTGGCGTGGTCGGTCAGGGCGAGGAAATGCCCGCTGACGAGGATCGGCTGATCGCTGTTGCCTTCGGCAAGACGATAGTCACTGCGATGCCGTTCCAGCGCGCGATTGGCCAGGTGCTTGCCACGCTCGCGATCGACGAAACGGCCCGGATAATCGTAATCCTCAAGGTCCGGTTGGGCGCTGCTTTTGGCGTCGCTTTCCAGCTCGATTTTCGGTTTGACGAAGTCGTAATCACGCCGCGTGGTGCGGCTGGTGCGCGTGGCCAGACGCAGGCCGAAGCGCTTGACCACCGGTTTGTCGGCGACCAGTCCGGAGTCCTGCTGATAGGCCACTGGCGTGAGTTTCGGGAACACCGTCTGGTCATCGCCGAAGGTCAGTTTGTGGCCGCTGGACGTGTGCTGGAAGTGGTAATGAATCCCCTCCTCCTCGCACAAGCGCTGGATGAAATCCAGGTCCGACTCGTCGTACTGCACGCAATAAATGCGCTCGGGATAAATCGCGCTGAGCTGGAAGTGGTAATCGCTGGCAAGGATGCCGTGTTCTTCCAGCACTTGGCTGATGATCTGCTGCACGGTCATCTGCTGGAAGATGCGCTGATTGACCCGATGCGCGAGGTACGCCAGTTGCGGGCGCAGGGAAATCTTGTAGCGGGTCAGGCGTTTGCCCGCCTCGCCCTGAGCGATGCTGTAGACCAGCCCGTGGATGCCCGTACCGGTTGGCGACAGCTGAAGAAACGCCAGTTTGTGCAGCACGCTTTCAAGGTTGATCGAGGCCTTTTCGCTGACCAGTTCCAGCTCGAATTCGAACGGCGTGTTGAGGGCCTCACGACCGGTGAACGACAGCACTTGAAAGTCGCTATCGCCGCCATCGACGGTCAGGTTGAAATGAGGCTGGTTGGCCGGTGAGAACATCCCTTGTTCCTCGCGCAGTGCTGCAACGCGCAACAGCCCCTCAAGGGGCTATTGGCAAAAATTCTTTAAAAGTGAGTGCGCCCCGACCAGCGATGCCGGCCGGGGCGGTACAACTGTCAGCCGCGATTAAACGACTGGAGCGCGCCAGTCATCGGAACCCGAA
>NZ_VCNJ01000063.1 GCF_005938625.1 Pseudomonas fluorescens | reverse complement strand
GCGGCGCGGATGACCCTGCGCCCGACGCTGTTTCTGGTGCGTCAGGAAATGAGGGCCAGCAGCAAGGTGTTGCTCAGCACTTCCGTGATCGAGGTGCTGGTCGGTCACCTGAACGCCTCGATTATCGGCACGCTTGATGATTTTGTTGAGCAAGCCAAAGGCAAGTTACCGGGCATTTTGGCGGACGCTGGCAAGCTCGGCGAAGAAATCATTGATCAGATTGCAATAGGCATCGAAGCGGTGGCGTTCGGCAATCTGGATGCCAAAGGTGATCTGAATGCAGCCAGCGCCCAGGCGAGCGCCGCAGCCGATCAATTCAAGAATGATCCGCTGGCGTCATTCAGCAATGTTTTTGGGGCTGCCAACAGCGCCCTGAAGTCGGCAGGCAAAGGCCTGGCCAACAGCGTGGCGCAAAACCTCGTCCCCGACGACTTCAAAAAAACCGTTTCCGACGAAACCAAAAAACTGCGGGCGATGGGGCCGGAACTGCGCACGCAGTTGAGCAAGCTCGACGATGAGTCGGTGCAGAACTCGATCGGCTGGTTGCTGCTGATCCTCTCCAGTGCCGTGACCTTGTGGCGCAAGCGTAATGCCCATGGGCAGAACGCCGCGGTCCACCCGGACAAGACCGGTCAGGCGAAGCGTACGGCATCCGAGGGGCAGTTGGCCTCCAACGGCCAACAGGCTTCGGCGACTCACGCACCCGAGCCGAAAAAAAACTGCGCCTGCGCCAGCACGGGGCGCAGTATCAATTTCGCCATAGGCTCTGAAAGCCTCAGCCATACCGATTTCAGCCTGCCCGGCCCCTTCCCGATCGAATGGACGCGCACCTACAACTCACGCCTCGACGCCTACGATCAGAGCGAACTCGGCGCGCGCTGGATCAACGAATTCACCACGCGCTTTGACTGCGTGGACGATGGCCTGACGTTCTACAGCGCCGACGGCCGCGACCACAGCTATCCGTTGCCTAAAGTCGGACTGTTCCACTACGACGCCATCGAAAACATCACCCTGGTCCGCAACAGCGAAGATCAGTTGT
>NZ_VCNJ01000062.1 GCF_005938625.1 Pseudomonas fluorescens | reverse complement strand
CGTGCGCAGGTTCAGCAACTGGATGACCTTCCACACTGATACCAGGCCCAGCCAGGTCATTCGTGCAACACCGACCACGACGGTCAGCAACGACATGGCGCCGACGATCGCCATGATGGTCAGTGCGGTGATGCCGATCACCCGGGTGATGTTGGGAAACAGCTGCGACCAACGCACCAGGGTTTTGCCGATATCGACCATCTTGTTCATGAACGGCGTCAGCACTGGGATCAGTACCTGGCCAAACACCACACGCATGACCTCGACTAGGGAAGCCCACTGCTGCCACGGATCGACCATGGCCCGGGCCATCTGCTCAGCATTTTCGAGACCGCGCACCTTGCCCAACTGCTCGATGCCGTTGCGCAGTCGATCGGTGTCCTTGGCCAGCGCGCCGATCACCTGGGCACCTTCGCCGCCGAAGGCCTCCATTAACTTGGCGCCGGCCGAGGCGCTGGTCAGGTCACCGAACTTGGCCTGCAGCTTGTCCAGAATCGCCATCATCGGCAGGACTTTGCCCTGCTGATCGGTGAACTGCATGCCGAGCTTTTCCGATGCGGCGCCGATGTTTTCGAAAAACGCCTTATAGCGTCCGCCGGCGTCGCCGCCCTCCATGGTGCTGCTCAGCGTGCCAATCACCGCCATCTGTTCGGCAAGGTCGACGCCGGATGTGGTGGCGATCGCGCCGGCCTCCTTGAAGGCGTCTTTCATCGCCGCGCCGCTGGTACGGAACAACTGCACAGCCAACGCCGTTTGCCCGCCCAGTTTTTCCACCCACGCGCCCTTCCCCATCGCATCCGCCTGGGACTTCTGTAGGTTGTAGAGCGTGCCAACGTACTCGCCCATGGTTTCGGCATCGGACTTGGTGGCCTTCGCCAGCAAGTTGCTGGTGTTGGTGAACGTGGCGAGCTGGTTGCCGGCGAGTCCCTTGATGGCGCCCTCGATGAGGTAAGCCGAGGCCACAAAATCCTTGGCGTTCTCGCCGTAGCTCACGGCGAATTGCAGCGACTTGGCATTGAGGGCCGACAACGCATCCTCGGCCACGCCCAACGATCGGACGTCACCCAGGGCGCGATTGACCTCCAGTGCCGGTTCCATGGACTCACGAATTCCGACCACAGCAGCGGTCACGCCGGCCATGCCCAGGCCGATCGTCTTGATGTGCTGTTCACTCTGATCGGCCAGCTCGGAAAAGCCCATTTTCACCTTGCCCAGGGGCGCGGTGACCTTGTCCTGCAAGCTGAGAATGAAAGCCAGGCTGGCGCTACGGTCTGCCAAAGTCGTTACCCGTTCAGCGCAAGGGCGATGCCGTTAGCCACGGCAAACTCCATGCGTCTCCAGTGTTCGTCCTCCAGCCACTTGGCCGTCCCCATCGCCTCGGGCGTGGGTTCGGCACCAGGAAGCCAGCGGTTCGTCAGGGCCATCAACTGGCCCAGTCCGTTTTCGCTTAGGCGCTCAGCGTGCTCGAGCGCTTTTTTACGATCACCTCAACGTTGGGCGCGTACTCCTCGAGCAGCGCGCCGGCGAGCTGCATCACCATCACCGGATTGCCCAGCAGGGGTTTCAGCACGGTTTTTTGTTCCTGCAGCACAGTGGTCATCAACAGGTTGTTGCCCGGGGCGACCTTGTTGGTTTGGGTCAGGGCGTTGAAATACTTGGTGACGTCAGCCGGGGTCAGGTTGAAGGTGAATTCCTGTTCGCCGACTTCCAGGGTGATTTCGGTGTTGTTCTGTTGGCTCATGGGGTAGATCTCTTGTTGAGGTTGGGAAAAGTGGTGTCCTGGTGCGCTGGCGATCGCTGGCACACGCCACGGACGTATTGCTGCAGTCCGAGAATCATTTGCCGGCTTAGGGCGAGCTGATTACGGAGGGTGAAATAATCCGGTCGAGCGTCTGCTGCGAGTTCGGCGCGTCCTGCATCAGCCACGCGGGCGGTGCCGGCGGCGGGCACAGATCCGGCGGCGGGACAGGTGGCGCGGACATGCAACCGGCCAGTGCCATCGCCAATAGCGCGGCGCAGGCGCTCGTTTTCAGTGAGTGCATCGGTCAATTCCTTGGTGTTTCGTTGGTCGATCGCGTCCCGCTCGGCGAGCATTTCGCCGCTGATGCGTGCCGCTTCACGTAACCCGACGACCTCCGACTTCAGGCCTTTCAGGTCTTTCAGGTCTTTCAGCGCTTCATCGCGTTGATCCACAACCCGGATGAACCAATACAAGGGCACCAGGGCAGTAATCAGCATCACGATCAGCGCGAGCCGTAGCGGTGGAATCGTCATTTCAGACAAACCTCTACTTCAGCCAGCCGGCGGTTGTGCAAGCCTGGAACAAAGTGCTTGCGGCCTTGGGCGTCGGTCACATACGCCCATACGGGCGTCTTGCCGTCCGGTGCCCAAGCCAACGCCCTGCAGCCGTCAGCGATGCGGCCGGCGTTGATCAACGCCACCGCCCGACTGGCACAAGTGCTGGGCACACCCACGTTATGCGCGTGACTGGTCAAGGCGTTGAACGTGTTCTGGGCCACGTCCGGGTTGGTGATGCAGTCGGCCAGCTGCAGCTGGGTTTTGCGGATCACCAGCTGCTCCACCTCCGCGCAACGATCGGGCGACCAGTAGTCACCGACCACGACCGGGAACGGGCTGGTGTGTCGGGTGATGCCCTTGCAGACAGTGGGCAGTCCGCTGGCCAACTTGTCGGCATAGACGGTGTTCTGGCCACGGCCTTCCCAAGTGCCCAGGAAGATCACCAACGGAGCGCTGGCCAACGCGATTACACCGGCCGTAATCCTGCCGCGCAGGCTCATGGGAACCACACTCGCAACAGTGCCGGCACGACCATTTGCAGCACGGCACCGACCAGCGTGAGGATGGTCAGCAAGCGGCCGACCTTGGCGCCGATGTCGTTTACCGCGACCGTGAGGGTCTGTTGGCCAGCGTTCAGTTCCGACAGTTGCCCGGCCATATGTTCAAACCCTTGTTCCAGTTTGGTCACGCGGGTTGGCACGGTTTCGTGGCGGTCTTCCAACTCGCTCAGCCGGTGTTCGAAGACAGCGAATTTCTGTTCCAGCGTTCCGAGGCGTGTGGCGTCAGTCGTCATCAGCGTTTACTCTGCTCAAAGCCCGTTTGGCACGGGACACACCGCGTTTTACCGCCCAGTGCCTGCCGCGCCGGCGGGATCTCGTTGTCGCAGTCCTGGCAATGGGTCAGGCTCGGCCCGACCGGCACAGTTATTAGCAACTGGGCTTTGATCGCCTGGTCACGTTGGCGCTGCTCCAGCTCCTGGGCGCGGTCGAACCAATCCACCATTAACGGATCCCCTCGATCTCGGTAGCGTCGAGGTACGGAACGCCGTTGATGTGAATAAAGTCCGGACTGGTGACGTCAAACGGCACCTTGTGTTTGGTTTTCTCGCCACCTTTCGGGTCGATCGACAACAGGCTGGAGATCTTCACCTTGCAGCCGAAGGCTTCCACGCGCAGTTCCTCGTCTTCGCCGGCCTTGGCGAAGAACACCGCGTCAAACGGCTTGAGCTTGCGAAAGCTGCCCGCCGATCGCGCCGCATCGATCAGCAACTGAAAGTTGGAGCTGTCCAGCTCCAGTTCGCCGGCAGCGGCCACGTCACCCTCCACGTAGCCGTCAGGCACGCCCCGGGTTTGGGCCACAGCCGAGTTGTCGGTGATGTCCAGGGTGCAGCTCTCGACGTGCAGCGACAGATCGCCCAGGCTCACGTCGAAGTTCTTGCCACCAATCTTTGCCATGGGGCGTTACTCCGTTTTGTCAGTGGAAAGATCCAGGGCAATGTTCGCCGTGAGGTCTTTCGGGCAGTTGAGGGGTTTGAGCTTGATGTAGGCCGCGACCTTGGTTTTGCTGAGCCATTCCAGCACCAGGTCGCCATCCTTCGGCGGCTCGATATCACCGGGGAACACCTCGCCGGCGAACTTGACGGACTTGGCCATGGCGCGCAGCGGGGCCATCAGTTGGTTGGTGTTCACCGCCATGCTGTTGGGCGTGCTGTTCAAGCGGCGATCGGCGACACGGCGGATCAGCAGCGGGCGAATCAGGCGAGCGGCCTTGTCGGTGATGCGCAGGTATTCCACGACCTGAAAGTCACTGCCTGGGGTGTCCAGCATGTTGCAGTCACCCCAGTACACGCCTGGATAGTCTGGGTAGGTCTGAGTGACGGAGAACCGCGCCCGATCCAGTTCACTGCGTACAGCGGACGGCAGCGGAATCAGCTCGCTATCAATAGGCACGTCGCCAAGCCCCAACACCGGGCCGGTGGCCACGCGCATCGGGCTATCAGCGATGCTGACTGCCGAATTGGCCAAGCGGCCAGCCAGAACGCCCAGGTCATTACCGTGCAATTGCGGCACCGGTGAAACGCGCGGCGCTGCCAGACCCGCTACCAACGCTTTTTGCTCGCTCAGGTACTGCGCCCAGGTCTGATCGACGGCGATGCCGGCGGTGCTTGCCAGAAAGAAAACACGACGGCCGTAGGTGTTGTTCAGGGCCACGGCCGCGTCATTCATGGCCGACAGTTCATCCCCCTTTGCGACAGGCTTGGTGACGATGACCGCTTCCACTGACAACCCTTGTTGCTGGGTTTTCTGCAGTGCGGTGGCCCAATCGCCTTCGGGGCCGATCGGCGCCGCCATGCAGGCCCAGCGTTGACCACCGTTCAAGCGAGCGGCGGTAATTTGGGTTTTCAGATCGCTCGCCGGGACGCCCAGGGCGGCGTCCAAATCGCTGTCGGTGTTCAGCGCAATGATCTGGCCGACGTTTTTGGCGGCGGGGCCGATGAAAAGAAAGTAACGCTCAACCTCTGTCACGGCGCCCTGGCCTAGATTGAGATTGTCGACGGTGACTTGACCGAGTGCCATGCAGTGCCTCGTTAGCGGGGTGAAGTTAGAATTTGTTGCAACACCTGGTTAATCAGGAGATTGGTTTCGCGCTCAGTTTCGGCGCCGATGAACTGGCGTTTCGGCAGCGTGATTTCCCAGCTCTGCGCGCCGGTGGTTTCGCTGCGCTGGTCGTCGAGGATCCGGATCAGCAAACCGGCTTTGGCGTAGTTCACATGCTCCTGAATCCACGCCACCGACGGCCGGGTCAGCGTCTTTTTGCCGGCTTGGCGCACACGGAAGCCCAACCGCCGCAAACGCTTGGCTTGCTTGTCGGTTGCTGCCAAACCCGGTGGGGTCTTGTTCCATCGGCGCATCTGCTGCGCGGTGCGGCGCTCACTGACGCCGTTGTGCTGCTGCGCGGCGACCCATCGGGTCAGGGCGTTTTTCCAACCCAGTTCCGCCTCATCAGCGCTTACCCGGGTGACCACCATCAACTTGGCCAGGCCGGCTTCCATTTTCTTTTTGCCCTTACCGTCGCCCTTGCGCGGGGCGAAGGGTGTGCCGTCCAAGTTCCTCTGTTCGCGCACGCGCTTGCGGCTCATCGTCCGCACGCGTTTGGTAACCTGGTTCAGCAGTCGGCGGCGCAATTGCGGCGGCAGACTCAGCAAAGCCAGTTGTTCGCGAACGCCCAAGCGTCCGCGAATGTCGAGTTCGAACGTGCTACGCCCGGCCATCGGTGGCCACCTCGCCGCGCTCTGCAATCCACAGATCAAACGGGACAAAGGCCCAGGTCTTGCCGAAGGCATCGATCTCGCCGGCCGGATCTTCGGACAGGAACTGCAGCTCGACAAACTCCAGCGTGATTTCCACGTCGAACAGATCGTTATCCAAAGGTTCCACAAGGAATTCCGGCGCCGGTAGTTCGTGGCGGTCACGGTTGGCGTCGTGGTTTTCCAGCCAACTGCCCACCAACGCCATCAGGCGCGCCGGATGGTCGGCGAAGCGCTCCAGGACGATCACGGCGCGATAGTGCATGTCGCCCAGATGCATACCGCCCACGTCCGGTTTCCAGACCAGTATGAGTTTCACCTGCTCGGTAAAACTGTCGAGCTGTTCAGGCTCGACCAAACGGCGTTCCCGCAAGTAGGCGGTCAGTCCTTGCAGCTTGGTCATAGCAGCGCCGCCGTGATGCGGCCACGGCCTTGCAAGGCACGAACGGCGGATTGGCTAAATGCCAAGAAGGTTTCTTTAAGCTCGGGCGCTTCCTTGGCGGTGTTCTCGGCGCTTTCGCGGCGGGTAACTGACGCAAATTGAGGCAGGGCGCTGGCCTTGGCGCGGCAATACACGGCACGCTTGTACAAGCTGACCTGCAACGCACGTTCAGGCGTCGACTGTTCGGCCGCTTCGACGTTGGCAATGCCGAGGATCTGCCAGCGACTTTTGAGCTTGGCGAGGTCTGTATTGACCTCGGCCATGGCAATACTCAGGGCGTCGACCAGCAACGTGCCCAGGAACTCCGCCGGCAGGCGGTAGCCTTTCTGGAACTCGGACACGGAGAGGTTCGGCCAGAAACCGTCGTTCTCAATCGTCTGTTCCACAAAGGTGGTGGGGTTCCCGGAAAAGCTCATGGCTGGCCGCTCAAATAGGGCGGGGAGACTGTTTTCCGTGGGGCTGGCCATGAATGGCAGACACACGTCCACAGTTCCCCGCTGGGGGGGTAGTCGGTTATTGGGCGCCGGTCACGGCGGGGGTTTGTTTGGCGATCGCCTTGCGGCATTTGGCTATGCGCGTCTCATTGCCGGCTTTCGCATACAGCTCGGTGGAGCGTTCCAGATGCTGGAGCGCGGTTTCCCACTGCTCGGCCTCCATGGCGCGCATGCCGATCAACTTGTGGTACTTGCTCGGGATCTGTTCGGTCAGCTCCCATTCACCGTCGACACGCGGCAACAGATCGGACAGGTACGGTTCCGGGCTGCGCTGCGCGTTGTACTCGGCGTAAGCCCAATCGATCACGGCGTCCGCAACGAAGGTTTGCACGTCGCGGCGCTTAAACCGCTCGGGCATCTCCTGGCCCTGCCCGATCGCAAAGTCCGCGAGTGCCAGGCCGTCTTCGAACTGCTCGGTGTCGAACAGCCAGACCATCACCTGCACCAGGACGGGGTTTGGCATCACCAGACCCGAATCCATGTAGCGCTGAATGAAGTCCTGGTACTTGGGCAGCAGTTCCTCACGCTTGAGTGCCTGGCGTCCGGCCAGCCCTTTGATCGCGCTCAGGCGTTCCAAGTCTTGCGCCATTGCCGCTTCCTGCAGGAGCAGGTGTTTTTTGGCATTGGCCGGACTGCTCAAAGCTTCCGCCGGCGAATACGCCAGCGGTGCCGCTGCAGCAGCGATCACTGCAGCGCTTCCCAGGGCCAACGTGCGGCGCTTGTGGGCAAGAGCCAGGCTCACTTCACCAGCTCCACGTTTTCGGTCAGCGCGATTTTCTCCAGCTGCTCGATCACGTAGCCTTCATTGCGGCTGTTGTAATCCTCGACGCGGGAGCGTTTCGGGTTGTCCACGGTTTGCTTGCGCCAGCTGGAGTCCTGGAAGTAGATCGACAGGTTGTCCCAACTGGTGACCAGCACGCCGTTGACCGGGAAGAACGGCACGCTGAAGCTTGGCAGACCACCGTAAGTGGCGATCACCTGGGCCTCTTCGATGCGTTCTTTTTCGGTGGGTGTATCACCCTGTTTGGCGTACAGCTTGGCCTTGTCGGCCGCCAACAGGTCAGTGCCGATGATGGCGATCAGGTCACCACCGTCGCGCAGACGCTCGTCCACCATCTGTTTGGTGTCGTGCACCAGGGCGTCAAGGTTGGCGTAATCACCGCCCTGCCCCAGGATTACTTTGCCAGCGGTTTTGCCTTCCTTGAGTACCTGCTGTGGGGCTTGCTCGCGCAGTTGCTGCAGCCAGCCTTTGTTCACGTCCTGCAGCATTGGATAAGCGGCGATATCAGTCTGCGCAGCGGCTTTCAGGCCGTGGAAGCCGACCATGATGCGGTCCAGCGCGATCTGTTTCTGCACAGCAGCCGAGTAACGTTGATGGAAG
>NZ_VCNJ01000061.1 GCF_005938625.1 Pseudomonas fluorescens | reverse complement strand
TCTCTACAGTGAGGGGCTTTTGATGTAGCGCCTCACAGCTCCTGCGCCCGATAGGCCCCCGGCGTCAGCCCCGTCCACTTCTTGAACGCCCGGTGAAACGCCGACGGTTCGGAAAACCCCAACTGCTCGGCAATCTGCTGCAACGACAGATCCGCCCGGCCCAAATGATAAATGGCGATATCCCGCCGCAACTGATCCTTCAACTCCTGAAAGCTCGTGCCTTCCTCACGCAAATGCCGGCGCAGCGTTTGCGGGCTGATGTGCAGATGCGCTGCAACCGCTTCCAGATCCGGCCAGTTCGCACTGTCGCGATTGAGCAAACGACGCAGGCGGCTGCTCAGGCTGTCGCCATCATCGGGACGTGAGAGCAGGTCGGCGGGGGAGCGTTCAAGGAAGTGTTTGAGGGTGCGTTCGTCCTGCAACAGCGGCATAGACAAATAGCGGCTGTGGAATAAAAGGCTGCTTTGATCGGTGCCGAAGGTCAGCGGGCAAGGGAACAGCAGGTCATATTCGGCGCCGTGTTCGGGGCGCGGATAGCTGAAAGTGGCCTGTTCGAGGCGAATCCGCTGGCCAATCAGCCAACTGCCCAAACGATGCCAGATCACCAGCAAACTCTCGGTCAGAAAGTGATCCGGATCCCATAACCGTGAATCGTCGAGGCTCAAACGCACCCATTCGTCTTCGCGCGTCAGGCTCAGGCGCGGGGCCTCAGGGAATAGGCTATAAAACAATAAACCGCGTTGCAGTGCCTTCTCCAGATTGCGGCAGTGAATCGAGGCGTGACACATCATGGCGAAACTGCCGGGTTTGCTCGGCGCATTACCGAAACCCAGGTATTCGTCGTCCAGCGCCAGCCACAGGCCCTGAATCAACCGGGTGAATTGTTCCGGGGCGATGCGTGCGCGGGGCTCGTCGAGCAATTCCGGGCTGATGCCCAGCTGCAGCAGCAGGCCCGAGTAATCGAAACCCACGCGGCGTGCGCCTCCGAGGGCGGCACGGGCAAAATGACTGGCGATGGTGCGTTCGCGCATAAGCGGCAGATCCTTCCTCAGGCGCCGGATGGTAGCGGCGGGCTGGACGCATCGACAAGGCGGATTTCCGCCAAATTGTAGGACGAGAAGCGGCGAGTTGGCGGAAATCCGCCACACTTGAGTAACCGAATGGTGACATCCATTCACCTGTAATCCCTGATATCAAAAGGCTTGCAGGCAATCGCACCAAAGTGGCACGACGTTTGCGATACAAGCCACAGAAGCGTGCGTTTCGCCCTGATGGGAAATGCTGCTCCAACAACAAATCCCTCCAGTGCAGGAGGGTTCGCAATTCAGGTTTCGCGGTCAACAGATGGATGTTGTCACGCGGGACGCTTGAGGACACTTGCAATGACGACTCGTCAGCCACTGTACAAATCCCTGTATCTACAGGTGATCGTCGCAATCGTTATCGGTATCGCGCTCGGTCACTATTACCCGCAGTTCGGCGTGGCGGTAAAGCCGCTGGGTGACGGGTTCATCAAGCTGATCAAAATGATCATCGCCCCGATCATCTTCTGCACCGTGGTCAGCGGCATCGCCGGCATGCAGAACATGAAGTCGGTCGGCAAGACCGGCGGTTACGCACTCCTGTACTTCGAAATCGTTTCGACCATCGCGCTGCTGGTCGGTCTGGTCGTGGTCAACGTTGTGCAACCGGGCGCCGGCATGCACATCGACGTCGCCACCCTCGACGCTTCGAAAGTCGCTTCTTATGTAGCGGCCGGCGCTGACCAAAGCGTTGTCGGCTTCCTGCTCAACGTGATCCCGACCACCATCGTCGGCGCGTTCGCCACCGGTGACATCCTGCAAGTGCTGATGTTCTCGGTGATCTTCGGTTTCGCCCTGCATCGCCTGGGTGCCTACGGCAAGCCGATCCTCGACTTCATCGATCGCTTCGCCCACGTGATGTTCAACATCATCAACATGATCATGAAGCTCGCGCCAATCGGTGCCTTCGGTGCCATGGCCTTCACCATCGGTGCCTACGGTGTGGGTTCGCTGGTGCAGCTGGGTCAACTGATGATCTGCTTCTACATCACTTGCCTGGCGTTCATCCTCATCGTCCTTGGCGCCATCGCGCGCATGCACGGTTTCAGCGTGCTGAAGATGATCCGTTACATCCGTGAAGAACTGCTGATCGTCCTCGGCACGTCCTCGTCGGAATCGGTACTGCCACGCATGCTGATCAAGATGGAGCGTCTGGGCGCGAAGAAATCGGTAGTGGGTCTGGTGATCCCGACCGGTTACTCGTTCAACCTCGACGGTACCGCGATCTACTTGACCATGGCTGCTGTGTTCATTGCTCAGGCCACCGACACGCACATGGACATCACTCACCAGATCACCCTGCTGGTGGTGTTGCTGCTGTCCTCCAAAGGCGCAGCCGGTGTGACCGGTTCGGGCTTCATCGTGTTGGCAGCGACCCTGTCGGCAGTAGGTCACCTGCCGGTGGCCGGCCTGGCGCTGATCCTCGGTATCGACCGCTTCATGTCCGAAGCCCGCGCCCTGACCAACCTCGTTGGTAATGCTGTGGCGACCATCGTGGTTGCCAAGTGGGTGAAAGAGCTGGACACCGACACGCTGCAAACCGAGTTGGCTTCGGGCGGTCGTGGTATCGCTGATACCCGTCCGGAAGATGACCTGGGTGTGGCTGAAGGCCCGACACCTAGCAGCGTCAAGTAACCCTCGCTTCATGAAAAACCCGCTTCGGCGGGTTTTTTCTTGCCTGCTGTTTGAGCGTAACGGTCACACCCGCTGACATTTGCGGTGATTGCCGTGCGCGGCATCGCTGCCTAGGCTGAGTGCATCGCCCAAGGAGTTCGCCCATGTCCGCACCGCTGGCCTCATTGAAAATCCTCGATTTCTCGACATTGCTGCCGGGGCCATTCGCCTCGTTGTTGCTGGCGGACATGGGGGCTCAAGTGCTGCGCATCGAGTCACCGACGCGCCTGGATCTGCTGCGGGTATTGCCGCCGCATGATGGCGGAGTGTCGGCCAGTCATGCTTACCTTAATCGCAACAAACGCAGCCTGGCGCTGGATCTGAAACAGCCCGAAGCACTGGAAGTGGTCAAGCAACTGCTGGCCGATCACGACATCGTTCTGGAGCAGTTTCGCCCCGGTGTGATGGAGCGCCTGGGCCTGGGCTATGAAGCGCTGAAGGCGATCAACCCGAAGCTGATCTATGTGTCGATCACCGGTTACGGCCAGACCGGGCCGTACAAGGATCGCGCCGGGCATGACATCAACTATCTGGCGCTGGCCGGGCTTTCCAGTTACACCGGCCGCGCCGACAGCGGGCCGTTGCCGCTGGGCATGCAAGTGGCGGATGTCGCCGGTGGTTCGTTGCACGGGGTGATTGGCTTGCTGGCGGCGGTGATTGCGCGGCAGCAGAGCGGGCAGGGCACGCATCTGGATGTGAGCATGACTGATTGCGCGTTCAGCCTGAACGCCATGGCCGGGGCCGGGTATCTGGCGTGCGGTGAAGAGCCTGAGTGGGAAGATCAGATGCTCAATGGCGGCAGTTTCTACGACTACTACCGATCCAGAGACGGACGCTGGATGTCGGTAGGCAGTCTGGAACCGGGGTTCATGCAGCAACTGTGTGCGGCGTTGGGGCGGCCGGAGTTGGCGGCGCAGGGCTTGTCCTCAAAGCCCGAGCAGCAGCGGGCGTTGAAATACGCACTGACGGTCGAGTTCGAAAAGCATGACTTTGCTGAATTGTGCGAGATGTTTGCCGGGATCGATGCGTGTGTCGAGCCGGTATTGAGTCTGGGTGAGGCCGTGCGCCATCCGCAGTTGCAGGCACGGGAGCTGGTGACGCAGGTGCCGCGCGCGGATGGCACGACGCAGGCGCAGATGGCCTGTCCGTTGAAGTTTTCCGAAGCGTTGCCGGCACCGCGGCATGTTGGCGCGGCTTTGGGGCAGCATACGGATCAGGTGTTGGGGGAGCTTGGGTTCAGTGTGGAGCGGATTGCTGAATTGCGTTCATCCAAAGTGATTCTTTAGTGCCTGTACCGACCCTTTCGCGAGCAAGCTCGCTCCCACAGGAGAATGCATTCCAAGGTGGGAGCGAGCTTGCTCGCGAAGAGGCCACAACAGGCAATAGAAGACTGACTATTCGACGCGCATCTCGCCGCTGAACACCAAGGTACTCCGGCAGCGCCGGCACAAATACCGCCGCCCCTGCCGCACCAGGCTATGGCGCTGCGCCGAAAACGGAAAATCGCTGTCCGCACACGGGCATTTATAGATATAGCGGGTCACGCTGCGCCGCTTGATTGCATAGGTGTGGCAGCGATCCGGCGGCAGTTCGTAAACCCCGCGCATGATCAATTGCCATTCCTCGCCATGGGGCTGGATACGGTCGCCAAACAACTGATGGGCGATCAGGTGCGCGACTTCGTGGGCCACGGTCTGCTTGAGGAAGTGTTCTGCGTTTTCCCGGTACAGCTGCGGATTGAAGCGCAGCAGGTTCTCGTGCAGATGCGCGACACCGGCTTTTTGTCCGCGCAGCTTGAGGCTGACAACAGGACGAGGGAATGAGCGTTTGAAAAAGGATTCTGCGAGTTGGTAACAGTCTTCGACGCGGGTATTGAGTTGCTCGGGCATGCTTGATGGATCTCCAGAGGCGTCGAGTATGCCGCAACGCCGCAGACTTGCGAATCATCGAGCTGCCGAATGGTCATTCTCCAAACGACAAGGCCGCCTTGCGGCGGCCTGTATTCAGCCTGTCGAGTCAGTTGGTATAAACGGGACCTACGCCCAGCCCCCAGACAATCACGGTGAACGCCATGATGGCGACCAGCACCACCAAACCCACCGCCAGCACTGAGCTTGAGAATAGAAAACCTTCGTCCGACGGAATATTCATGAATGTCGGCAGCCCCACGTACAACAGATAAACCGTGTAGCAGATGGCCGCCGTACCGACGATCATCCCCAGCCACATATGCGGATACAGCGCCGCCAGACCGCCGACAAACAACGGTGTCGCCGTGTAAGTGGCAAAAGCCACGCAACGAGCCAGGCTTGGATTAGCGTCATAGGTGCGCGCCATCCAATGCACGAACGCCCCCATCACGGCGACGCCGCCGAGCATCGCCAGGTAAGACATGACGGTCATCCAGATCGCGCTTTCAACGGTGAGCATCACCGGCGCGCGGTTACCAATCACCCAGCCGACCTGGGTGGTGCCGATAAACGCCGAGATGGCGGGGATTGCCGCCAGAATCAGCGTGTGGGTGAGGTACATGTGGCTGATGCTTTCCTCTTGGTCGCCACGGATTTCCTTCCATTCCTGATCGGGGTGGGTAAAAAGTCCCACTACGTGATGGATCATGCCAGTCACTCCTCTTGTTATTGCCATCGCCCCCCAACGGAGCGCCTACGGGCCAAGGTGGCCGAGCAAATACAGGTCTTCAGATTGTGTGCGACCTTATGTCGCAGTATAGAAAGGACTTAACCGCACAGGTATTAGGGGGTTAGAGCAAATCGCGCTGTAAACAGGGCGGGTAATCGCCTCGGGGTCTGTTAACGCGTTGTTGGCTGGCCGTGACAACCTGTGCCCACAACGCCGGGGTTTTTGCGTAAAATGCCGGCCTTTCGTCACACCTCACGGATTTCGCGTCATGGGCACTCTTACGGTCAACCAGAACAAACTGCAAAAGCGCCTGCGCCGCCTGGCCGGCGAAGCGGTCGCCGATTTCAACATGATTGAAGATGGCGACAAGGTCATGGTCTGCCTGTCCGGCGGCAAGGACAGCTACACCATGCTCGACGTGCTGCTGCACCTGCAGAAGGTTGCACCGATCAAGTTCGAGATCGTCGCGGTGAACATGGACCAGAAGCAGCCGGGCTTCCCCGAGCATGTGCTGCCGGCCTATCTGAAAGAGCTGGGTGTCGAGCATCACATCGTCGAGAAAGACACCTATTCGGTGGTCAAGGAACTGATTCCGGAGGGCAAGACCACCTGCTCGCTGTGTTCGCGTCTGCGTCGCGGCACGCTGTACACCTTTGCCGACGAAATCGGCGCGACCAAAATGGCCCTCGGTCATCACCGCGACGACATCGTCGAGACGTTCTTCCTCAACATGTTCTTCAATGGCAGCCTCAAGGCCATGCCGCCGAAGCTGCGCGCCGATGACGGCCGCAACGTGGTAATCCGTCCGCTGGCGTACTGCAACGAGAAAGACATTCAGGCTTACTCGGATTTGAAAGAATTCCCGATCATCCCGTGCAACCTCTGCGGCTCGCAGGAAAACCTGCAGCGTCAGGTGGTCAAGGAAATGCTTCAGGATTGGGAACGCAAAACCCCGGGCCGAACCGAAAGCATCTTCCGCAGTCTGCAGAATGTGATCCCGTCGCAACTGGCCGACCGCAACCTGTTCGACTTCACCAGCCTCAAGATCGACGAGACCGCGGCTTCGCGCTTCGTTAACGTCGTCAACTTGTAAACCCGATCCATGTGGGAGCGAGCTTGCTCGCGAAGGCGTCGTGTCAGCCGACATCCATGTTGAATGACAGACCGCTTTCGCGAGCAAGCTCGCTCCCACAGTATTTTGTGTTCACAGGTAAAATTTCATTTTCAATTCCCGGGAGAGGGCATGCGCGATTACAAGTGGCTGCACGAATACTGCTTGAACCGTTTCGGTTCGGCGGCTGAACTGGAAGCCCATCTGCCCGTTCCCAAGACCCCGGCGCAACTGCGCAAGATCAGCGACGACCGCTACCTCTCGACCATGGCTTTGCGCGTATTTCGCGCCGGCCTCAAGCACAGTCTGGTCGACGCCAAGTGGCCGGCGTTCGAAGAAGTGTTTTTCAAGTTCGACCCGGAAAAAGTCGTGCTGATGAGTGCCGAACACCTTGAGCGTCTGATGCAGGACGCGCGGATCATCCGCCACCTCGGCAAACTGAAAAGCGTGCCGCGCAATGCGCAGTTCATTCTTGATGTCGAGAAAGAGAAGGGCAGTTTCGGCGCGCTGATCGCCGACTGGCCGGTGACCGATATCGTCGGTCTGTGGACGTACCTGAAAAAGCACGGTCATCAATTGGGCGGGCTGTCGGCGCCACGGTTTTTGCGCATGGTCGGCAAGGACACGTTTGTGCCGAGTTACGACGTGGTTGCAGCGCTGAACGCGCAGAAGATCGTCGACAAGGTGCCGACCAGTCTGCGCGATCTGGCGATTGTGCAGGATGCGTTCAACCAGTGGCATGAGCAGAGCGGCGGACGGGCGATGAGCCAGATATCGATGATGCTCGCGTACACCGTCAACCATTGAGTCAATCCGATCGTTCCCATGCTCCGCGTGGGAAGGCCGCCCGGGACGCTCGGCGTCCCTGAGACGCAGAGCGTCTCTGGATGCATTCCCACGCAGAGCCTGGGAACGATCGAATGCAGGAGCTGCCGAAGGCTGCGATCTTTTTCTATCAGGCGACGGAGATCTCGCCTTCGCCAGCCAGTTTGCGATTCAACTGATACCGCCACCGCACATACAACAGCGCCGAGCAGAACACCGCCAGGCTCGCGATCATCTCCAGCACACCAAACCACTGCCGGCTCGGGTCATACGCCGCCAGTGCGCCTTTGATGAAATACAGATTCACCACAAAACACATCCACGAATGGCCTCGTGCGCTACCCATGATCATCGCCGGTGCGAGAACAATCCACGGGATCAGCTCGACCAGCAGAATCACCCATGGCCGCGCGCCGTGCAGATCGGCGAATAGCAGGTAGTAGGCCGCGAGCAGACCGGCTAGGGCAAAAAAGCTCAGCAGACTGACAACCCGCATCGCTTTCACGCGCGGCTCAAGCCACTCGACCGAGGGCAGGACTTTCGGCTTTTTCGCCACTGTCAGCCCTCCAGTTTCTGCGCAGTCTTGGCCAAGCGCAGACCCAGCGCCCGGCACAGCGCCACTTCGTGCTGATCGAGGCCTTTTTTACCGTCAGCTCCAGCGTGATGACTGGCACCGTAAGGCGTACCGCCGCCCTGGGTTTCCAGCAACGCCGACTCGCTGTACGGCAGGCCGGTGATGAGCATGCCGTGGTGCAGCAATGGCAGCATCATCGACAGCAGCGTGGTTTCCTGACCGCCGTGCAGGCTGGCGGTGGAGGTGAACACGCCGGCCGGTTTGCCGACCAGCGCGCCGGTCAGCCACAGGTTGCTGGTGCCATCGAGGAAGTATTTCAGCGGTGCGGCCATGTTGCCGAAACGCGTCGGGCTGCCGAGGGCGAGGCCGGCGCAGTTCTTCAAGTCATCGAGGGTGGCGTAGAGCGCGCCTTCGTCCGGTATGGCCGGGGCCACGGCTTCGCACTCGGTAGAGATTGCCGGCACGGTGCGCAAGCGCGCTTCGAGACCAGCCTGCTCGACACCGCGGGCAATCTGCCGGGCCATCTCGTTGGTCGAGCCGTTGCGGCTGTAATACAGCACCAGAATGTACGGCGCGCTCACGGCAACAACTCCAGAATATTTTCCGGTGGACGACCGATGACGGCTTTGTCGCCGACTTCAAGAATCGGTCGCTCCATCAGTTTCGGGTGCTGAGCGATGGCGTCGATCAATTGCGCTTCGCTGAGGCTTTCGTCAGCCAGTTGAAGCATTTTGTATTCATCTTCCCCGGTGCGCAGCAACTGGCGTGCGCTGATCCCGAGCTTGCTGAGCAGGGCTTTGATTTGCGCGGCGTTCAGCGGGGTTTCGAGGTAACGCACGACGTTCGGGGTCAGGCCTCGGGCTTCAAGCAGCTCCAGCGCGCCGCGGGATTTCGAGCAGCGCGGATTGTGATAAAGCGTCAGATCGGTCATGGCGGGTCGCTTCTGGCGTAAAGTGGCGGCTATTCTAACTGTGCAGCGCGCAATCCAGAACCTTCGGAGGCAATGGGTCGCAGGCGCCTTCAAATTTTCACAAGGAACACGACATGACACGGCGATTGGCAGCGGCATTGACGATATTCGGGGCGTTGATGCTGGGGGGCTGCGGCAATGATTACGGTATTGACCAGAACGGCCAGAAGGTTGCGTCCGAGCGCTTGGACAAACAATGGGTGGTGCTCAACTACTGGGCCGAATGGTGCGGCCCGTGCCGGACTGAAATCCCGGAACTCAATCATTTGGCTGATGAACTGAAGAGCAAGAACGTTGGGGTGTTCGGGGTCAACTTCGACAACGTGCAGGGTGTGGAACTGAAAGACGCCAGCGAAAAGCTCGGCATCAAGTTCACCGTGCTGGCGCAGGATCCGGCGGAACTGTTCGAGTTGCCGCGCAGTGAGGCGCTGCCGGTGACGTACATCATCGACAACAAGGGCAAGGTGCGTGAGCAGTTGATGGGGGAGCAGACGGCGGCGGGGGTGATGGCCAAGCTTGAGGCTCTGCAGGCGACCAAGTAACGTCAAAAGCCCCTCACCCCAGCCCTCTCCCAGAGGGAGAGGGGGCCGACCGAGGTGTCTGGCGAGGTACATCGACCTGAGAGATCGAGTCGATTGTAGATTCGCCAAAGCAAGATCAGGTCGATTATGGGGGCGCCAAAGCAAAATCCAGTCGAACTATGGATTCGGCGATGGCCGTTCAGGTCGGCGTAGCTCTCCAATATCCCCCAATCAGTCCCCTCTCCCCCTGGGAGAGGGCTAGGGTGAGGGCATCGGCCGACTCACCGACCTAAAAGACCCAGTCGATTATGGATTCGATGAAGACCTTTCAGGTCGGCGTAGCTCCCCAATATCCCCCAATCAGTCCCCTCTCCCTCTGGGAGAGGGTTAGGCGGGCGGCGTTCCGATGAGGGCTTTGGCGGCCTGAGGCTTAACCCTCTTCCAGCCACCAGCGCAACGGCTTTCCTTCAGCCGGCCAGAAGCGCATCTGCTCGATCGGCGAGATGTCCCAGCGCTCGACATGTTCCAGCGCCTGCAGAAAGCGTTGTTCCTGTTCCATCAGCGCTGGTGCACAGAGCTTGCGGGTCTTGCCGATCTTGCCGAAGGTCAGCTTGTCACCGTCCAGCGTATACGGCGCGAACCAATGGTTGCAGCCACCGTTGCCGTAAGCGCGGCCATCATCGCCAAGGGTCACGGTCAGATGGCTGTAATCCATCAACGGCCGCTCACCGATCCACTCCAGAATGTAGCTGCGGTTTTGCTGCAGTTGCACTGGCTCTGCCGCGCACCCCACCAGACCCACACCGACCATAGCGGTCAGGGCAAAGCGTTTCATCACGCAGGCTCCTGGCATTTCGGGCACAAGTGCTTGTCGCCAACGGTTTTCCAGCCCAGTTCGGCGATGCGCGCGGTGGCTGCCGGTTTTTCGGCGGCTTTGCCAAGTTTGGCGTCTACCGCGAATTCGAAGCTCAGCTCTTTGGCGCAGCTGTCGCAATTGACCTGCCAGGTGTGGATCGCCAGCTCACCGAACACCGGGCCTGTGGTCATCGCGGTCCATTGGCCCGGCGGATTGATCAGGTGGCGGACGGTTTCAACGGTCAGGCGCATGGACAAGTCCTTGCTGCCTTTGAGGGTGACCAACAGCGCGTCACCAATACGAATCGAGCCACCGTTGCCGGTGACCTGATAGCGGCCCGGAACGAGGGCGCGGCATTCGGTGAGGGTGTGTTGCGGGTTCATCAGGGTATAGCGGAAATCGTGTTCGACCATGGGTCCTCCAAATATGCGCGACATGCTAGCACGGGCTTGATTGCAGGATGATGCGCGCGTGTGACCTTCGATCAGGTTCAATTGAGGCGACGCTCATGGCAAACTGCCGGCCTCGACTCTGAAGGAACGGAACATGGCGCTGATCGAATGTTATGAATGCAAGAAGAGCATCAGCTCCGAAGCCAACGCGTGCATTCATTGTGGGGCTCCAATGGCGGAGCAAGCAGTACACGCGCAGACCGCAGCCGCGCCGGTACAGGCTGCAACAATCTCGTTTGGCAGCCTGCCGCGTAACAAGGCTGTGCCCGAAGTCAGTGCTCCAGCGCCTGAACCGCAACCTTTACCGAAAGTCATGCCGGCCGCCGCGCGGCGTCGGCGCCAGCAGCCAACCGAGCAAACGGTTACCGAGCAGGCCAACGCCGATGGCAGTCGTCCGGTGGAAGGTTGGCTGAAGATCATGATCTTCCTGCTGCCGATGTTTTTCGTCTGGTTCCTGCTGCGCAACGGCCACTCGATGAAACAGCGCTTTTTTGGCTTCGGCTGGCTGGCGTTGCTGATTCTGGCGTCCTCGCTTTCACCGAAATAAGCTGAAAAAATCTCAGCCCTCGACCTGGTTCTGTGGCGTTCCCGCCGCCCAGGTCGCGATGTTGTGCAAGGTCGTCGCGGCAATTGCGCCCAGTGCTTCACGCGTCAAAAAGGCCTGATGCGCGGTGATGATCACGTTCGGAAAAGTCAGCAAGCGCGCCAGCACATCGTCCTGCAAGGGCAGGTCAGAACGATCCTCGAAAAACAGTTGCGCCTCTTCTTCATAGACATCCAGGCCCAGATAACCGAGCTGGCCGTCCTTCAAGGCGTCAATCAGCGCCGGGGTGTCGACCAGTCCCCCGCGACCGGTATTGATGAGCATTGCGCCGGCCTGCATGTGCGCCAGTGAATTGCGGTTGATCAGGTGTTTGCTCTGCTCGTTGAGCGGGCAGTGCAGGCTGATGATTCGCGACTGCGCGAGCAGTTCCGGCAGGCTCAGATAGCGTGCGCCCAACGCCAGTACATCCGGGTTCGGGAACGGATCGTAGGCGAGCAACTGACAACCGAAGCCGTGCATGATCTTGGCGAAGGTCGCACCGATCTGCCCGGTGCCGACAATCCCCACCGTTTTGCCAACCAGATCGAAACCGGTCAGGCCATGCAGGCTGAAATCGCCTTCACGGGTGCGGTTATAAGCGCGGTGCAGACGACGGTTGAGAGCAAGGATCAGCGCCACGGCGTGTTCGGCCACCGCGTGCGGCGAGTAGGCGGGGACGCGCACTACGGCCAGTCCCAGACGTTTCGCAGCGGGCAGATCGACGTGGTTGTAACCCGCCGATCGCAGGGCAATCAGGCGTGTGCCGCCAGCGACCAGACGCTCGAGCACCGGCGCGCTGAGGTCATCATTGATGAAGGCGCAGACCACTTGATGTTTGTCGGCCAGCGCCGCCGTATCGAGGCTGAGCCGCGCTGGTTGAAACTGCAACTCGACACCCGCCGGGCAATCGGCGGCGAGGAAGCTGTCGCGGTCGTAGGTCTGGCTACTGAAAACGAGCGTGCGCATGGAATCCTCCTGGAACATCGACACGGATTGAATCACCCGAGCTCATTTTAGCGTTGCTGGCGTTGATCGACATTGCCGTGGATCAGGCGCTGATCTTCGCTTGCGCCGCGAGCCGATTGATCGCGCGCTCCAGTTCTTCCAGCGCTGCCACGGCCTTGGGGTCGTCCTGCTTGAGCAGGGTTTCGCTGCGCTGGCAGGCCGCACGCAATTGCGGTACGCCGCAATAACGGGTGGCACCGTGCAGGCGATGGACACGTTCGATCAATGCGTTCTGGTCGCGGTTTTCGCACGCCGTGCGAATGGCCTCGCGGTCGGCTTCCAGGGAGGCGAGCAGCATGGCCAACATGTCCGCCGCCAGATCAGCCTTGCCAGCGGCCAGGCGCAAACCTTCTTCGTGATCGAGCACCGGCAGTTCATTATTGCCCGCCGCACTGTCGCTGATCCGCTCCGGCCCTTGATTGCGCAAGGCCAGGCCGGTCCATTTCAGCACCACTTGCGCCAGTTGCCGCTCGCTGATCGGTTTGGTCAGGTAGTCGTCCATGCCGCTTTGCAGCAGTGCGCGTTTTTCGTTGGCCATGGCGTGGGCAGTGAGGGCGACGATCGGCAGCGGCGTGCAGTGCCGCTCGCTTTCCCACTGGCGAATGGTTTCGGTGCTCTGGCGGCCGTCCATCCCCGGCATCTGCACGTCCATCAGCACCAGATCGAAAGACTCGCTCTGCACCGCTTTGACCGCCGCGTATCCACTTTCCACGGCGAGCACCTTGGCGCCCATGTCTTCGAGCAGGGTTTGCACCAGTAGCAGGTTGGCCGGGTTGTCGTCGACACACAGCACTTTCGGCGCACGGCTCGACAGCGGTTCGCCCGGCTCATTGCGGGGCTGGCGCGGGTTGACCAGATCGGCCAGGGCGCGGCGCAATTTGCGTGTGCAGGCCGGTTTCGCTTGCAGTTGGCTGTGCGGGTTCGGTACCGATAAATGGAACAGCGTCTGTTCGGTGGTCGGGCACAGCACCAGCACTTTGCAGCCGAGGTGTTCGAGGTCCCAGATGTGCTGATTCAAACGCTCGGGCAACATGTCGTTGCTGGTGATGCCGATGACCGCCAGATCGATCGCCTGATCGGTCTGGTGCGCGCCGGTGACGCCGTTGGTCAAGGTTTCGAGGGTGTTGAACGGCGTGACATCAAGGCCACAGTCTTCCAGTTGATGCTGCAAGGCCTGCCGCGCCAGTTCGTGATTTTCCAGCACCGCCACGCGGCGCCCGAGCAGCGGCGCGGCCGGCAAGTCTTCGGCGTCGTCACGGGTTTTCGGCAGGCTCAGGCTGATCCAGAATTCCGAGCCTTCGCCCGGCGTGCTGTCGACGCCGATTTCGCCGCCCATCTGTTCGATCAGGCGTTTGGAAATCACCAGCCCCAGACCGGTGCCACCCGGCTGGCGCGACAGCGAGTTGTCGGCCTGACTGAAGGCCTGGAACAACGCGCGCACGTCCTGGTTTGAAAGGCCGATGCCGGTGTCCTGAATGCTGATGCGCAGTTGCACGCTGTCTTCGTGTTCCTCTTCAAGCATGGCCCGGGCAACGATGGTGCCTTCGCGGGTGAACTTGATCGCGTTGCTCACCAGGTTAGTGAGGATCTGTTTGAGCCGCAGCGGGTCACCGACCAGCGACAGCGGCGTGTCGCGATAGACCAGACTGACCAGTTCCAGCTGTTTGGCGTGCGCGGCGGGGGCGAGGATGGTCAGGGTGTCCTGCAACAGGTCACGCAAGTTGAACGGAATATGGTCGAGCACCAGTTTGCCGGCCTCGATTTTCGAGAAGTCGAGGATCTCGTTGATGATCCCGAGCAGGCTGTCAGCGGACTTTTCGATGGTGCCCAGATAGTCGAGCTGGCGCGGGGTCAGTTCGCTTTTCTGCAACAGATGCGTGAAGCCGAGAATGCCGTTGAGCGGCGTGCGGATCTCATGGCTCATATTGGCAAGGAATTCGGATTTGATCCGGCTGGCTTCCAGCGCCTCTTTGCGCGCCAGATCCAGTTCGATGTTCTGGATCTCGATGGTTTCCAGGTTCTGGCGCACGTCTTCGGTGGCCTGATCGACACTGTGCTGCAACTCTTCGCGGGCATTTTGCAGAGTGCCGGCCATGCGGTTAATGCCCGAGGCCAGTTCATCCAGTTCCTGACTGCCGAGTGGCGGTAAACGTGTTTCCAGGTGGCCGTCCTTGAGTTGCGCGACGGCTTGTTTGATCTGGCTCAGCGGACGATTGATGGTGCGGCCCATGCGCAACGCCAGCAGGGCCGCGCCCGCCAGACCGGCGGCAATCAGCAGCAGGCTGGCAAACAGGCTGCGATAACCGCGCAGCAGCATGCCGTTGTGTGACAGCTCCAGTTCGACCCAGCCGAGCAAGCGGTCGGACTCTTGCGGAATCAGTTCGCCAGCGAGGTTGCGGTGCTTGCCGAATACCGGCATCAGATAACGCGTCGCGTCATTGCCGCTGCGCCGTTGCAAATGGGCGCTGTCGCCGCTGGGCGCCTGATTGAGCATGGTCGGTCCGGCGTGGGCCAGGGGTGAGCGATCCGGGGCGAGGAAGGTCACCGCGCGCACGTCCGGTTGTTCAAGGGACTGAGTGGCGATGCGCTCCAGCAGGTCGCTGTTGCCGTGACCCATGGCGGGGGCTACCAGCGGCGCCAGCTGCTCGGCGATCATTTCGCCGCGCTGCATCAATTGGCTCTGCAAGTCGGACTGCTGCGTCCAGGTGAAATAGCCACCCAGCACCAGCGCCATCAGGCTGGTCGGCAACAAGGTCAGCAACAACACGCGACCTTTGATTCCCAGTTTCTTGAGCACGCCTATCTCCTGCATCCCGCTGATCTGTTGACTCATGCGTGCATCCGGCACGCGACATGGGCGCAGTGTAGCGATTTGCTCGCAGGCAATCTCCGGAAAAATGCACTTGTGGTGGGGCAGGGCCCGGTGTTCGTTTGTCGGCTGGGCCAACCTTGAGTTGCCCGATCCTTGGCAATCTTGAATAATCACTCTCAACTGAGAATTACTTGCAGATACTCATGACTCCTGTTTCCGGCCAGCCACGCATTCTTTCCATCGAAGACGATCCGGTACTCGGCGCCTATGTTCACGAACATCTGGGCCGCAGCGGCTTTCAGGTGACCTGGTGCCAGAACGGCCAGGAAGGCCTGCGCATCGCCACGCGCCAGCCGTTCGACGTGGTGCTGATGGATATTCTGTTGCCGGGCATGGACGGCTTGAATGTGTTGACGCAATTGCGCCAGAGTCATTCAACACCGGTGCTGTTGATGTCGGCCCTCGGTGCCGAGGCGGATCGCATTAGCGGTTTCCGTCTGGGCGCCGATGACTATTTGCCCAAACCCTTCAGCATGGCCGAGTTGCATGTGCGTATTGAAGCGATCCTGCGCCGGGTTGCGCTGGATCGGCGCCCGGCCGCGCCTGCGATGCCCGTAGCAGCCGGTACGCTGAGGTTCGATGACGAACAGTGCGACGTGTTTTTCCGCGAGCAAGCCGCCGGGCTGACCCGCAGCGAATTCCGCTTGCTGGAAACCCTCAACCGTAATGATGAGGAAGTGCTGAGCAAAGCCTTCCTTTATCAGCACGTTTTGCAGCGTGGCTACGCGGCCCACGACCGCAGTCTCGACATGCACATCAGCCAGATCCGCCGCAAACTCAAAGCCATCGGTTACACCGAGCGTGAAGTGCGCACGGTTTGGGGCAAGGGTTACGTCTTGAGCGCGGCTGATGAAACGCTCTGAATTGCCGGGGCGGCATTCGCTGTTCTGGAAACTGGCGTTGCTGCTGGTCGCATTTTGTCTGCTGATGATCTGGCTGAGCTGGTCGTGGGGCCGTTATATGGAGGAGCGTAACCAGTTCCTCTCCGACGAAGCACGCGGCACGCTCAGCCGTTATGCCGCGCAAGCGGAACAAGCGTGGCAGCACGGCGGACGCAGCGGTGTCGATGACTGGTTGCAGAGCATGGAGTTGCGCGAAGCCAGTTGGGTCGGCGTGATCGGCGGCAACTTGCAGTCGCTGAGCAGCGATCCGCTGAATGAGCAGGAAATCCAGCACCTGACGTTCTTGCGTGGTCTCGACTGGCCGATTCACAAACAGGGCCGACCGTGGCTGCGTGTGCCTTTTCCCAAAGAACCATCTGCCGGCAGCCTGGTGATCGAGCTACCCGAGCGTTTCCTGCCGGGCAAATATCGGCTGTTCTGGCGCGTTATCACTAACGGCGTGATCCCGGGCCTGTTCACCTTGTTGCTGTGCGTCGGTCTCTATCGCCTGTTGGTTGTGCCACTGAACAACCTGCGCGAACAGGCCAACGCCTGGCGCGCCGACCAGTTGAATGTGCGGTTGTCGAGCGGCATTACCCAGCGCCCGGATGAACTTGGAGAGCTGGCGCGAGCGTTCGATTCGATGTCCGAACGTCTGCAATCGACCGTTGCTTTGCAACAGCAGTTGCTGCGCGACCTGTCCCACGAATTGCGCACGCCATTGAGCCGTTTGCGTGTCGCCAGTGAAAGCGAACAGGGTCTGGTACAACTGCGCGAGCGCATCGGTCGTGAAGTTGACGGAATGCAACGGCTGGTCGAAGAAACCCTGCAACTGGCTTGGCTCGACACCGAGCGCTCGCCATTGCCCGACGAGGCGATCCAGATTCAGGCCCTGTGGGAAATGCTCACGGACAACGCCTGTTATGAAAGCGGCTGGCCGAGTCTGCAATTGCAGTGTTCGGTCGAGGCGTCGTGCTGGGTGCGTGGCAACCTGAATACGCTGGCGCAGGCGCTGGAGAACATTTTGCGCAACGCCATTCGGCATTCGCCCGAGGGCGGGATTGTGCGTCTTGACGGACGGCGCGATGGCAATTTCTGGCATCTGTGGCTGGAAGATCAGGGCGGCGGCGTAGCGGAAGGGGATCTTGAACGGATCTTCTCACCGTTCACCCGGCTCGACGGCTCGCGGCCCGGTGATGGCGGTTTTGGCTTGGGGCTGAGCATCGCGCGCAATGCCGTGCAGCGTCAGGGCGGAAGGATTTGGGCGGAGAATGGCGGGGCGGGGTTGCGGTTGAATCTGCGGTTGGCGGCGGATGATGGTGTCTCGCCGACTGACGCCTTCGCGAGCAGGCTCGCTCCCACATTGGATCTCGGTTCGCCGCAGATTGTGTGAACAACGCAGATCTCCTGTAGGAGTGAGCCTGCTCGCGATATAGTCCGCTCGGGTGGCCAATCCTCCGGTTTTGCGGGAGCGCTCGCCTTTTTTTGTACGACATTTCCCAAGTTGCATCGGCGGTCATTTCAAGCTTCCTGAAGGGGTTAGGCTCGTGCTTCACCTGATCTTCAAGGAATTGCGCATGACTGTATCCAGCGTTACTGGCAGCCCGGATGGCGAACGTTTCAACGAAGTGCTCGCGCTGATTCACAGTTCCAGACATAAGGCCATGCAAGCGGTCAATACACAGCTGATTGAGCTTTATTGGCAGGTGGGGGCGCATATCAGTCGTAAGATTGAGCAGGCGGAGTGGGGCGATTCGGTCATAACTCAACTGGCCGCACATCTGGCGTATACCCAACCGGGCTTGCGTGGTTTCACCCGACCAAATCTGTTCCGAATGCGCCAGTTTTATGAAACCTATCGGGACGATCCAATTGTCTCACCACTGGTGAGACAATTGCCGTGGACTCATAACATGATCATTTTGAGCCAAAGCAAACACCCGGAAGAGCGTGGGTTCTACCTGCGAATGGCCGTTCAGGAACAGTGGTCGAAGCGCGAACTGGAACGCCAATTCAAGTCTGCTTTGTTTGAGCGAAGCGTCACCGATCCTGCAAAAGCCTCCGCCGCACTGAAACAAAATCATCCCGAAGCTCTCGAGATATTCCGTGATTCCTACATGGTCGAATTTCTCGATCTGCCCGGCGCTCACTCTGAAACCGATCTGCACCAAGGCCTGCTATCTCGCCTCAAGGAATTCCTGATCGAACTCGGTCGCGATTTCTGCTTTGTCGGTTCCGAATATCCGCTGCAAGTCGGCGGTCGGGATTTCTCACTCGATCTTCTGTTCTTTCACAGAGGGCTCAACTGCCTTGTAGCCATTGAACTTAAGGTCGGCCGTTTTGAGCCCGAATACCTCGGCAAGATGGATTTCTATCTGGAGGCGCTGGATCGCAATGTCCGCAAGCCTCACGAAAGCCCGGCCATCGGAGTCCTGCTGTGTGCAAGCAAGGAAGATGAGGTCGTCGAGTACGCACTCAATCGCAGTCTTTCGCCCGCATTGATAGCGGAATATCAAACCTGTCTGCCGGATAAGCAATTGCTGCAGGCCAAGTTGCATGAGTTTTATGCAATGGATACGGCGCCAGCAGAAAATAGCGACTAACCGCTGCTTATTCCCATAAACCATAAGCACCGCACTTTGCGTGATATGGCCTGCGCAGGTTTGCCGGTATGATAGGCGCCCCCGCACGTCTGGATTGCGAATACGCCATGACCCTGCAGTACCCAACCATCGCCGATTGCGTCGGCAACACGCCGCTGGTGCGTTTGCAGCGCCTGCCCGGTGCTACCAGCAACACCCTATTGCTCAAGCTCGAAGGGAATAACCCGGCGGGTTCGGTCAAGGACCGGCCGGCGCTGTCGATGATCACCCGGGCCGAATTGCGTGGGCAGATCCATGCCGGCGATACGCTGATCGAAGCGACCTCGGGCAACACCGGGATCGCGCTGGCCATGGCCGCTGCGATCAAGGGTTACAAGATGATCCTGATCATGCCGGACAACTCCAGCGCCGAGCGTAAAGCGGCAATGACTGCTTACGGTGCCGAGCTGATTCTGGTCAGCCAGGAAGAAGGCATGGAAGGCGCGCGCGACCTCGCCCAGCGTATGGAAGCCGAAGGCCGTGGCAAGGTGCTCGATCAGTTCGCCAACGGCGATAATCCTGAAGCGCACTACACCACTACCGGCCCGGAAATCTGGCGCCAGACTCAGGGCACCATCACCCATTTCGTCAGTTCGATGGGCACCACCGGCACCATCATGGGCGTGTCGCGCTACTTGAAAGAGCAGAGCGACAGCGTGCAGATCGTCGGTCTGCAACCGATGGAAGGCTCGGCCATTCCGGGTATCCGTCGCTGGCCGCAGGAATACCTGCCGAAGATCTATCAGGCTGATCGTGTTGATCGCATCGTCGACATGGCGCAAAGCGAGGCCGAGGACGTCACCCGTCGTCTGGCCCGCGAAGAAGGCATCTTCTGTGGAGTGTCCTCGGGCGGTGCGGTGGCAGCGATGCTGCGTCTGTCCAAAGAAGTTGAAAACGCGGTGATCGTCGCGATCATCTGTGACCGTGGCGACCGTTACCTGTCGACCGGCATTTTCGACGCGCCCAACTGATGGCCAAGCACGAGAGAGGCCTGCGCTTCCAGCCCACCGGCGGCAGCAAGGCCGCGCAAATCCCCACCGGCAAAAAGCAGCGCTTGAACATCGAGCGCCTGGCCAATGACGGTCGTGGTATCGCGTTTTTCGAAGGCAAAACCTGGTTCGTCCTCGGCGCCCTTGCCGGTGAAGAGGTTGAAGCGCGGGTGCTCGGCGCCCACGGCAAAGTGGTCGAGGCGCGCACCGAACGCGTGTTCAAGGCCAGCGAACTGCGTCGCCCGGCACCGTGTCAGCACGCTGGACGCTGCGGCGGTTGCAGCGTCCAGCATTTGCCCCACAGCGAACAGCTTGCCCTGAAACAGCGCATGCTCGCCGAGCAATTGTCGCGCGTTGCCGGTGTCGAACCTGAAGAGTGGGCAGCGCCGCTGACCGGTCCCGAATTCGGCTATCGCCGTCGCGCCCGCATCGCGGTGCGCTGGGACATGAAAGCGAAGAAACTCGAAGTCGGTTTCCGTGCCGCTGGCAGCCAGGACATTGTCGCGATCAGCGAATGCCCGGTGCTGGTACAGCCCTTGCAACCGATCATGACCCGTTTGCCGGAGATGCTCCGTCGGTTGAGCAAGCCGCAAGCGCTGGGTCATGTCGAGCTGTTCAGCGGCTCGTCGCTGGCGGTGTTGCTGCGGCACATGGCGCCGTTGTCCGAAGCGGACCTGACGATTCTCAAGGACTTCTGCCAATTCCATGAAGCGCAATTGTGGCTGCATGGCGAAGGCGAACCGCAACCGGTCGATGCCACCCAGTCGCTGGGCTATCGCCTGGAGCAATGGGATCTGGATCTGGCGTACCGACCGGGTGACTTCATTCAGGTCAATGCCGGCGTCAACGAAGCGATGGTGGCACAGGCGCTGGACTGGCTGAAGCCACGTAGCGAGGAGCGCGTGCTGGATCTGTTCTGCGGCCTGGGCAACTTCGCTTTGCCGTTGGCCAAAGCCGTGCGCGAAGTGGTGGCGGTCGAAGGTGTGCAGACTATGGTCGATCGCGCCTCAGCCAACGCCGCTAGTAACAATTTGCATAACACAAAGTTTTTTCAAGCCGATTTATCCCAGCCTTTGACCGATGCCCAGTGGATCGGAAACGGCTTTTCTGCGGTACTCTTGGACCCACCGCGTGACGGTGCTTTCGAGGTGGTTCGCAAGCTGGCGATCCTGGGTGCCAAACGGTTGGTGTATGTGTCGTGCAACCCTGCAACTCTGGCGCGCGACACGGTCGAATTGATCAAGCAGGGCTACCGGTTAAAACGTGCCGGGATTCTCGATATGTTTCCTCAGACGGCACATGTCGAGGCCATGGCGTTATTTGAAGCGAGCCAGGATGGCTCGTCTGAATCCGTCTGATCTGTCCGCGCAGCGCTCGCTTTAGCCCCGCGAGCGCAAATGGGCAATAAGGATCAGCGATTTGACGCATTGAATCTGCGTCGTAGGGAAGGTAAAGCAAGATGGTACAGGTGAGAGCACACCAGCCGATCAACACTGACGGCAGTATCAATCTCGAGGCTTGGCTCGATCACGCGGTCAGTGTCGATCTGGCACTGGATCGCGAAGCCTTGAAGGAAGCCTGCGAGTTCGCTCGCGAGGCCGAACAACAGTCCAATGCCAAGAAGAATCTATGGGCCGAAGGCTCCGGCAGTTTCAGTACTGGCCTGGAAATCGCCGAGATTCTCGCCGACCTCAAGCTCGATCAGGATTCGCTGGTCGCGGCGGTCCTGTATCGCGGCGTACGCGAAGGCCAGATTGAGCTCGCGGCCATCGGCCAGCGCTTTGGCCCGGTGGTGGCCAAACTGATCGACGGCGTGCAGCGCATGGCGGCCATCAGCGCCAGCCTCAGTCCGCGCCAATCGATGGTCATGGGCACGCAAGGGCAGGTGGAAAACCTGCGCAAAATGCTCGTGGCGATGGTCGACGACGTCCGTGTTGCGCTGATCAAACTCGCCGAACGTACCTGCGCCATCCGTGCGGTAAAAACCGCCGATGATGAAAAGCGTAACCGTGTCGCCCGCGAAGTTTTCGACATCTATGCGCCGCTCGCGCATCGCCTCGGCATCGGTCACATCAAATGGGAGCTGGAGGACTTGTCCTTCCGTTACCTCGAACCGGATCAATACAAACAGATCGCCAAGTTGCTCCACGAGCGACGGCTTGATCGCGAGCGTTTCATCGCCGACGTGATGACCCAGCTCAAGGATGAGTTGCAGGCCACCGGCGTCGATGCCGACATCAGCGGCCGCGCCAAACACATCTACTCGATCTGGCGCAAAATGCAGCGCAAGGGTCTGGAATTCAGCCAGATCTACGACGTGCGCGCGGTGCGTGTGCTGGTGCCGGAAATGCGCGACTGCTACACCGCGCTGGGTATCGTCCACACCTTGTGGCGGCACATCCCGAAAGAATTCGACGACTACATCGCCAACCCGAAAGAGAACGGCTACCGCTCGCTGCACACGGCGGTGATCGGCCCTGAGGGTAAAGTGCTTGAGGTGCAGATCCGTACGCACTCGATGCACGAAGAAGCCGAACTCGGCGTCTGCGCGCACTGGCGCTACAAGGGCACCGACGTCAAATCCGGCTCGAACCACTACGAAGAGAAAATCTCCTGGCTGCGTCAGGTCCTCGAGTGGCACGAAGAGCTGGGCGATATCGGTGGTCTGGCGGAACAGCTGCGCGTCGATATCGAACCGGATCGGGTCTACATCTTCACTCCGGACGGTCACGCCATCGACTTGCCGAAAGGCGCGACGCCGCTGGACTTCGCTTACCGCGTGCACACCGAAATCGGTCACAACTGCCGTGGCGCGAAGATCAACGGGCGCATCGTCCCGCTCAACTACAGCCTGCAGACCGGTGAGCAGGTCGAGATCATCACCAGCAAGCACGGCACGCCGAGCCGCGACTGGCTGAACTCCAACCTCGGTTACGTCACCACCTCGCGGGCGCGGGCGAAGATCGTCCACTGGTTCAAATTGCAGGCGCGCGACCAGAACGTTGCCGCCGGTAAAACCTTGATCGAGCGCGAACTGGCCCGACTCGGTCTGCCTGCGGTGGATTTCGACAAGCTGGCCGACAAGGCCAACATGAAAACCGCCGAAGACATGTTCGCCGCACTCGGTGCCGGCGACCTGCGTCTGGCGCAACTGGTCAACCTTGCGCAGCAACTGGTCGAGCCGGAACGCGGCAACGAACAGCTGGAACTGATTCCGCGCAAAGCCACCGGTTACAAACCGGGCAAGCGCGGCGACATTCAGATCCAGGGCGTCGGCAACCTGATGACGCAGATGGCCGGCTGCTGCCAGCCGCTGCCGGGCGACGCGATCGTCGGTTACATCACCCAGGGCCGTGGCGTGAGCATTCACCGTCAGGACTGCGCCTCGGTGCTGCAACTGGGCGGGCGCGAGCCGGAGCGGATCATTCAGGTCAGCTGGGGGCCGGTGCCGGTGCTCACCTATCCGGTGGACATCGTCATCCGTGCCTACGACCGTTCAGGGCTGCTGCGTGACGTCTCGCAAGTGCTACTCAACGAGCGCATCAACGTGCTGGCGGTCAATACCCGCTCGAACAAAGAGGACAACACCGCGCTGATGTCGCTGACCATCGAGATCCCGGGGCTGGATGCGCTGGGGCGGTTGCTCGGGCGGATTTCGCAGTTGCCGAACATCATCGAAACGCGGCGTAACCGTACGCCTTGAAGATGACCAATGTAGGAGTGAGCCTGCTCGCGATGAGGCCGTGTCAGTCAGCATTAATGGTGACTGATACACCGCTATCGCGAGCAGGCTCACTCCTACAGGTTTTGTGGTGAGAGATAAATGATGTACAGCCTTGAAGACCTGCTCCACTTGATGAACCGTCTGCGCGATCCGCAGTACGGTTGCCCGTGGGACATCAAGCAAACCTACGCGACCATCGTTGCGCACACCCTCGAAGAAGCTTACGAAGTGGCCGATGCCATCGAGCGCGGCGACTTTGATCATCTGCAGGGTGAGCTCGGCGATCTGCTGTTTCAGGTCGTCTATTACAGCCAGTTGGCCAAGGAAGAAGGGCGCTTCGAATTTGCCGGGGTGATCGACAGCATCACCCGCAAGCTGATCCGTCGTCATCCTCATGTCTTTCCAACGGGCGATTTGTATGCACCGCTAGACGTGCCGCACCTGAGCGAAGAACAGGTCAAGCAGCGCTGGGAAGAGATCAAGGCCGAAGAACGCGCCGAGAAGTCCGCCGCACCCGAGCAACTGTCACTGCTCGACGACGTGCCGGCAACGCTGCCGGCCTTGTCGCGTTCGGCCAAGTTGCAGAAACGCGCAGGGCAGGTCGGTTTTGACTGGCCAGACGCCTTGCCCGTGCTCGACAAGGTGCGCGAAGAACTCGACGAAGTCCTCGAAGCCATGTCGGAAAATGATCCCGTCGCCGTGGCCGACGAGATCGGTGACCTGCTGTTTTCCGTGGTCAATCTGGCTCGGCATCTGAAGGTCGACCCGGAAACCGCGCTGCGTAGTGCCAACGGCAAGTTTGAAAGACGTTTCCGATTTATCGAACAGGCATTGCGCGACACCCACCGTCCCATAGAAGATTGCACCCTCGAAGAGTTGGACGCCCTGTGGGGTGAAGCCAAACGTCAGGAAAAGAATGTGCCCGGCTGCGGCTGAGCAACTGCCCAAGTGAGTAAGTCCCATGAGTATTTCCCTTCGCGACCAGTTGCTCAAAGCAGGATTGGTCAACCAAAAGCAGGCCAAGCAGGTCAGCAAGGACAAGCAGAAGCAGCAGCGTCTGGCCCACAAAGGTCAGATCGAGCTGGATGACTCGCAGCAGCGTGCAGCCCAGGAAGCCATGGCCGAGAAGGTCAAGCGTGACCAGGAACTGAACCGTCAGCAGAAAGAGAAAGCCGAAGCCAAGGCGCGTGCCGCTCAGGTCAAGCAACTGATCGAAGTCTCGCGTCTGCCGAAGCTGACCACCGAGGACTACTACAACTTCGTCGACGACAAGAAGGTCAAGCGCATCTCGGTCAACACGCTGATGCGCAACAAGCTCAGCAGCGGCTCGCTGGCGATCGTGCACCATGCCGGCGGCTACGAAGTGATCCCGCGTGAAGCGGCCCTGAAGATCCAGGAGCGCGATCCACAGCGCATCGTCCAGCTCAACGTGCAGACTGAAGAGGTCAGCACCGAGGACGATCCGTACGCGGCGTATCAGATCCCAGATGATCTGATGTGGTAAATCGATAAAGCTGTAACAACGACAAACCCCGCTCATGGCGGGGTTTGTCGTTTTCAATGCTGTGGTTGAATCAGGCGGATTTCAGATCCCGCTGCTGTTCTTGCACTTCCAGTTCGGCCTTGTAGTTGTGGGCATCGATCTCGTTGTGGAACATGCCGACCAGCAAGTCTTGTTGATGCACATCCCAGATGCGGATACCGGCGGCTACGCCTTCGTGGGACATGTGTGAATCGTCGCGTTCAGTTACTTTTACAGTCATCTGCTAGCTCCAAATCTCAAGTTATCTGCAGCAAGGCGTGTGCAGGACTCTGTTATATGATTTGTTAGCTTGCTAAGTAAACGGCTGATTTGTGCAAGGTGTTGTTGCGTTTTTTGCAACAGTGCTGCAGCCCGCGTAATCCGCGACATTCGGTCGCAGGGCGCAAAGTTTCATGACAGAAGTTTCATCTCCAGAACACCGCAGCCGCTGTAGGAGTGAGCCTGCTCGCGATGGCGGAGTGTCAGTCACCGACGCTGTTGGCTGATCCACCGCTATCGCGAGCAGACTCACTCCTACAGGGGATTTGTGTTGGTCATGAGGTTTTCTGCAGGCGAAAAAAAACGCCCCGAACCAGTCGGGGCGTTTTTATGTGTGGCTCAAGCGGGGGGAATTACTTGCCTTCCCAGCGCTTCAGTACCAGCGTGGCGTTGGTGCCGCCGAAGCCGAAACTGTTGCTCATCACGGTGTTGATCGTGGCGTTCTCGCGGGTCTTGGTCAGCACCGGCAGATCGGCCACTTCAGGGTCCAGCTCGTCGATGTTGGCGGAGCCGGCAATGAAGTTGCCTTCCATCATCAGCATGCAGTAGATCGCCTCGTGAACGCCAGCGGCGCCCAGGGAGTGACCGGACAGGCTCTTGGTCGAGCTGATTGCAGGTGCCTTGTCGCCGAACACTTCACGCACACCTTTCATTTCCGCGACGTCGCCGACCGGAGTCGAAGTGCCGTGGGTGTTCAGGTAGTCGATCGGCGTATCAACGGTGGACATCGCCATCTGCATGCAGCGGATCGCGCCTTCGCCGCTCGGGGCAACCATGTCGTAGCCGTCGGAGGTCGCGCCGTAGCCAACGATTTCCGCGTAGATTTTCGCACCACGAGCCAGAGCGTGTTCCAGCTCTTCAACCACGACCATGCCGCCACCGCCAGCGATGACGAAACCGTCACGGTCTTTGTCGTAGGCACGGGAAGCTTGTTCCGGGGTGTCGTTACGCTTGCTGGACAGAGCGCCCATGGCATCGAACAGGAACGACTGGCTCCAGTGCTCTTCTTCACCGCCACCGGCGAAAACGATGTCCTGCTTGCCCATCTGGATCTGTTCCATGGCGGTACCGATGCAGTGAGCACTGGTGGCGCAGGCAGAAGCGATGGAGTAGTTCAGGCCCTTGATCTTGAATGGGGTGGCCAGGCAAGCGGAAACGGTGCTGCTCATGGTCCGCGTTACGCGGTATGGGCCAACGCGCTTCACGCCTTTCTCGCGCAGGATGTCCAGCGCTTCCATCTGGTTCAGCGTGGAAGCACCACCGGAACCAGCCACCAGGCCGGTACGCGGGTTGGACACTTGCTCTTCGGTCAGGCCGGAGTCAGCAATGGCGTCTTTCATGGCCAGGTAGGCGTAAGCCGCTGCGTGGCCGACGAAGCGATAGATCTTGCGATCGATCAGCTCTTCAAGGTTGAGGTCGATGGAGCCGGAAACCTGGCTACGCAGACCCATTTCAGCATATTCCGGGTTGAACCGGATGCCAGGGCGGCTTGCACGCAGGTTAGCGGAGACGGTCTCTTTGTCATTGCCCAGGCACGAAACAATGCCCAGACCAGTGATAACGACGCGGCGCATGCGAATAACCCTTAGAAGTTGTCAGTGGAGGTGAACACGCCGACGCGAAGGCCTTCGGCGGTGTAGATTTCGCGACCGTCGACAGTCACCGAACCATCGGCAATGGCCAGGTTCAGCTTGCCCTTGAGGACGCGTTTGATATGAATGTTGTAGGTGACTTTCTTGGCGGTCGGCAGGACCTGACCGAAGAACTTCACTTCGCCCGAACCCAGCGCACGGCCACGGCCCGGCAGGCCTTGCCAGCCCAGGAAGAAACCGACCAGTTGCCACATGGCGTCCAGACCCAGGCAGCCCGGCATCACCGGATCGCCTTCGAAGTGGCACGCGAAGAACCACAGATCAGGGTTGATATCCAGCTCGGCGACCAATTCACCTTTGCCGTACTTGCCGCCTTCTTCGCTGATCAGGGTGATGCGATCGACCATCAGCATGTTCGGGGCGGGCAGTTGCGCGTTACCTGGGCCGAACAGCTCACCGCGACTGCAGCGCAGCAGATCATCCCGAGTAAAGGCGTTTTGTTTGGTCATGCGAGCTCCTCAATAATCCCATGCGGCAGGTGGGGCAAATCTTCCCGACCGTTCAAAGCGTTCATGCCTCGAACCGGCAGCCTACTCATAGACTATTGCGTTGTGGTGAAAGTCACAGCACCAAGGACATGAATGTACACTTGTGCACTGAAATTTTTATTCAAGCCTCTTTTGAGGCTCGTTCGGGTGCCTAAGACTGCCGCACTTTCGCTTTTCACGCCAGTCGCAGATGGTCGAAAGGCCCACACTACGACACCCAGCGCTGCAGAATCTGCTGCAGATCATTACGTTTGAACGGCTTCGCCAGATAATCGTTCATGCCCGCCGACAGACAGGTTTCACGGTCGCCCTGCAAGGCATTGGCGGTCAGCGCGATGATCGGCACCTCACTGCGTCCGGGCAGCAGCCGGATCTGCCGGGTAGCCTCGTAGCCATCGATGATCGGCAAACGGCAATCCATCAGAATCACCTCAAAGTCGCTGCCCTCGGCACTGCGCACGGCTTGTGCACCATCGGTGGCAACACTGACAGTAAAGCCCAGACTGCGCAGCATCGCTTCAATAACTGTCTGGTTCACCGGATTGTCTTCGACCAGCAAGACATTGCGCCCTTCACCATGCTCTTTGCCATTCAGTGCACGCGGCGCAGCCAGTGGCGGCAGCGCCTGCTTATAGAGTGCCAGCGGAATTTCCAGGGTGAACACCGAACCGCGACCTTCTTCGCTCTGCGCGCGCAAGGTGCCGCCCATGCGTTCGGCCAGCGTACGGGCGATCGGCAGGCCGAGGCCGGTGCCGCCGTAACGCCGTGAAATCGAACTGTCGGCCTGCTGGAAGGCGTTGAACATCAACTCCAGACTTTCAGAAGAAATACCGATGCCGCTGTCACGCACCGAACAGGTGAACCACAGCAATTCGTGATCCAGCGACTGCCACTGCGCCTCGATGCTGACCCGGCCCTGTTCGGTGAATTTCAGCGCATTGCCAACCAGGTTGACCAGAATCTGCCGGATCCGCGTCGGATCGCCCTGCACCTGCAAACCGCGCATGTCGTCCGGGATCCGCAGGTTCAGCGCCAGCCCTCGCTGTACCGCGCTGTGCTGGAACGATTGCGCGCAGGCGCCGATCAGCTCGGCGAGGTTGAACGGGATGTGCTCCAGTTCCAGCTCCGAACGTTCGATGCGCGAGAAGTCGAGAATATCGTTGATGACTTTCAGCAGGTGTTCGGTGGACTCCGAGGCGAGGGCGGCGTATTCGACCTGCTCCTCGGTCATCTCGGTGGTTTCCAGCAATTGCAGCATGCCCAGCACGCCGTTCATGGGCGTGCGCAGTTCATGGCTCATCATCGCCAGAAAGTCGGACTTGGCGTTGTTCGCCTTTTCCGCTTCCTCGCGGGTCTGGATCAGTTGTGCCATGGCTTGATGCTGCTCACGGCTGGCCTGTTCCAGCGCCTGGGCGAGGTTGTTGATGTGCTGCGACAGTGCGCCCAGTTCGGTGTCATCGACGATCGGCAGTGGTGTTTTATAGTCGCCGTCCTGAATGGCCTTGACCGCGTCGCCGATGTCGCGAATCGGCTGTGACAGGCTACCGGCCAGACGCCGCGCCAGGACAAAGGTAAACAGCAGGGCGAACAGCGCGAGAATCCCGGCCTTGAGCAGGATTTCCTGCTGGCGCTGGCTGAAGGCATCGTTGGACAGACCGACGATCACCCGCCCCAGGTAGTCCTCGTTGGTCGCGCCATTGCTGACTTTGCCGTCCTGGAAGAAATCGTTGTGCAGGGCGATGCGTTGCAAGCGTACCGGTGCCTGAAACACTTCGACCTGATGCGGCCGACTGTGAGCTGCCGCCGGTTGTTCGACGTAGACCAGAATCCGGTTGGCGCTGTCCTGCACTTCAAGAAAACGCACGTTGGGCGTGGCCAGTGTGGCTTTGAGCAGGCTTTCCAGCACTTCGTTGTTACCGGAAATCACCCCGTATTCGGTGGCGGGTGCCAGTTGGTTGGCGATCAGTTGGCCGGTGTGGTTCAGCTCCTGACGCAAATCCTGAATGCGCACGAAGGTGAAGAAGCTGATCAACAGAAGGGTCAGCAACAACGCCGGGCCCAGGCTGATCAGCTGGGTGCGGGTATTGATGTCCCAACGGCGACGGAAACTCATGGGCGGTGTTCTCCTTCAGCCAGCGTGCTGGCGACAGACGCTTCATTCAACGGTTCGATACCGAGTGAACGAGCGACCTGCGCATTACTTGAGACTTTAAAACGCGCGGGATAGAGCGTTCGCGGCCAACTGGCCGAGGGTTGGTCGAGTAATTGATCGAGCATCGCCAGCCAGTCGTTCTGATCGCTGTACGTACTGGCCAGGCTGCCGGCGCGGACGAAAGCAATGTTGGGACCGACCAGCGCGACTTGCCGTGAGTAGCTGCTGAGCAGCAGGTTTTTCGCGGTTTTCGGGTTGTACAGATCGGGGTCGTCGAGACCGAGCAGCACGTCGCTGTTCTTCAGCACGGTTTGCAGGGGGCGGCTGTCGTGGGTGTTGTCCCAGCGCTGGCTGACGATTTGCAGGTTCAGCGGCGCGGCGGCGAGATTCAGTTCCTTGAGGAGGAATTCGCTGTGCTCATCGAACAGCACGCCGATCCGCCGGGCCTGGGGCAGAATGCGCCGGATCAACTGTAACTGGCGGCTCAGCGGCGGATCACTCCACAGCAAACTCAGATGTGCCGGTTGCGTGTCGCCGAGACGCTGGCGAGCCTGCAGACGACTGATGCGCAGTACCAGCGTCGCCGGGCCTTGGGACTCTTGCAGACGCCAGTCGAGACTCGGCAGATCGAGCAGAATCAGGCGCAGACTGGTGGGCAGTTTGCCCGGTGCGGGCAAACTGGCCAGCGGTTGGAAACGCACGTTGTCGGTCGGGCGCAATTCGCTGAGTGCCTGCACGAACGCTTGCACGCCGGGGCTTTCCTCGGCACCGGTCAACAGAATATCGGCAGCCTGCACCGCAACGCCGTGCAGCCATGCGGTCACAAACAGACAGAGCCCGGCCAGCCAGTGGCCCAGAGTTGGCATCTTCCGTGACGGCCCGTAGCGCATCCTAGAACTCCAGCTCGGCGCTGAAGTACATCACCCGGCGTTCATCGTAATTGTTGTCGACGAAGGTGGTCGGCTCATGATCGAGGCGCTGTTGCAGTACGCCAGCCAGTTGCAGCTGCGCTTTGCCCAGCGCGATGCGTTTGGCGATGCGCGTGTCGACCCGCTCGAAGCGGTAACCGTTGAGTGCGTTGTCGCCGTAATAGAAGAGGGCGCTGTTCCAGCCGTGGCCCCAATCGCGCAGCCAACCGGCCGAACCGCTGTTACGCGAGGTGAATTGCTGATCCAGCGGATTGCTCGCCTCGGCATCGACAAAGGCGTAGGTGAAGCGCAAACGGTCGGCCAGGCTCACGCGCCAGTCGAGCTGGGTTTCCGTGCCACGAAAACGTGAGCTGTTGGCGTTGCTCGCGATGTACTGGTTGTTACGTAGCGGCTCACTGATCATCCCGGTGATCTCGTCGTAGAACAGCTTCACATCCAGGGCCAGGCCCAGTTCGGCGAAATAGCCGTTGTAGCCCAGTTCCCGCGAGCGCATGTGCTCCTGATCGAGATCGCCGGGCCCTCGCGTCTTGACGAAGTAGCGCGCTGAAGACTGGCCGTAGGCCGAGGGCCGCAAATTGCTGACCTGATAGCTCCAGTTCACATTGTTCTCGAACATGTCCGGCGAGCGGATCGCCTCTGAGTACACCGCGCGCAGGCCATGTCGCGGGTTGATCAGGTAATTGACGGCAAATCGCGGCGTCAGCGAACTGCCAGTCAGTTGCGTGTTTTCAAACATCGCGCCGCCCTGCAACAGCCAGTGTTCCGTGGCACGCCATTCCAGTTGGCCGAACGCGCGCCAGGTGGTGTCGTCCAGCGTGCCATTGAAGTAGGTCTCGGAGTCGGCGCGGTCGTAACGATAGTTCATGCCGCTGACCAGACGCAGGCTGTCGGACAGGCTGAGGGTGTCCTGCAATTCAAGGTCGTAGCGCGATTCGCGGGCGCTCTGGTCAATATCGCCGCACAAGGTCCGGCTGGCACCGTTGCGCCATTGATCAAGCACCTGATTGGCCAGAGCCATTTCCTGCGGGGTGCCGGGCTCAGCGCCGGGGCCGGTGAAACGGGTGATATTGCGCGCCAGACGTTCGGTGTAATTCGGGTTGAGCTGCCACAGTTGCGTCAACTCCGGGCTGAACGATACCTCGGCATCGCAGGCGCGCCAGGTTTGCTGACGATCCCAGTGTTGCGCCGAGCCTTGTATATAAAGGCTGTGTTCGGGATTGATGTCGAGGTTCCAGCGCACCGAGCCGGCGTAATCCTTGGCGACCACGTCGGAATTGTTCCCGGCGGCGGTAATCCCGGAGAACACCGGGCGGTAGGTGTAGGGCCGCTGGTTGGTGCCGTCCTTGGCGTTGACCTGCCAGTCGAGGCTCTGGTTATCGCTGAGGGTGTGGCTGACCGCAAGACTGAAACGGTTCAAGCGGCGGCTGTCACGGTAATCGGCGCCGGTGCGATCGCTGTCGAAGCCGTCATCCTCCTGGCCGGACAGCGACAGGCGCAAGTCACCGCCATTCCAGCCGGTGCCCTGGCTGGCATAAAAGTCATTGATACCGCGCTGGCCACGGCTGTACTTCAGGCGTGTGCCGTGGCTGTCCGCCGGGTGGCGGGTGATGATGTTGACCACTGCCATCAACGCGTTGGCGCCATAACTGACGGTGTTCGGGCCGCGAAAAACCTCGATGCGCTCGATGTCTTCCATGGCCACCGGAATATCGCTCCAGTCCACCGTGGACAAACCGGCGCGGTACACCGAGCGGCCATCGATCAACACCTGCATGCGCCGCGCTTCGCTGGCGTTGGTGCCGTGATAATTGACCGCCGCCTGATTGCCGCTGATGTTGCCGACCATCATCCCCGGCACCAGCCGCAGCAGTTCGCTGATGTCGCGCGCGCCGCTGGCGTTGATCAGTTCGCTGTCGAGTACGGTCATGCTCCCGGGCACTTCCGCCGGTGTCTGTTTCAGGCGCGTGGCGGTCAGCACCTGCGGCAGTGCTTCGTTGTCCATGAACAGGTCGTCCGCCAGCACCAGCGGGCTGAACAGCAGCGCCAGTAAGACGGACGAACGCGGGGACGAAGAACCAAAAGACACGACACAACCTTGATAGCGAAGAATTGGCGCGCATGTTAACCGAGGGCAGTGACTTTTCCAGTCACGTTGCAGGCATTTTCCTAGGTTTTATTGGTCTTCTTCCTACAAGTGTCGGTAATTGTTGCTGGGGCTGGCCGCGCGTTGGCCGCCCCGTATAATGCCGGCATCGCCACTGGTATGGATTAACGGATTGCATATGACTGAACAGCGCCCGATTGCGGTCCTGGGAGGCGGAAGTTTTGGTACCGCCGTGGCCAATCTTTTGGCCGAGAACGGCCATCAAGTCCGGCAGTGGATGCGTGACCCCGAGCAGGCCGAGGCCATCCGGGTCAATCGCGAAAACCCGCGTTACCTCAAAGGCATCAAGATTCTGCCGGGGGTGACCGCTGTCACCGACCTGCAGGAAACCCTCGACGCCTGTGATTTGTGCTTCGTCGCACTGCCGTCCAGCGCATTGCGCACGGTGCTCGCCGCCCACGCCGAGCGCCTGAGCGGCAAGATGCTGGTCAGCCTGACCAAGGGCATCGAAGCACAGACTTTCAAGCTGATGAGCCAGATTCTCGAAGAAATCGCCCCGCAGGCGCGGATCGGCGTGTTGTCCGGACCGAACCTGGCGCGGGAAATCGCCGAGCACGCACTGACCGCCACGGTGGTCGCCAGCGAAGACGAAGAATTGTGCAAAGCCGTGCAAGCCGCGCTGCACGGTCGCACCTTCCGCGTTTACGCCAGCGCCGACCGTTTCGGTGTTGAACTGGGCGGCGCGTTGAAGAACGTTTACGCAATCATCGCCGGCATGGCGGTGGCGCTGGAAATGGGCGAGAACACCAAGAGCATGCTGATCACTCGCGCGCTTGCCGAGATGACCCGGTTTGCGGTGAATCAGGGCGCGAACCCGATGACCTTCCTCGGTCTGGCCGGTGTTGGCGATCTGATCGTGACGTGCTCGTCGCCGAAGAGCCGCAACTATCAGGTCGGCTTCGCTCTCGGCCAGGGTTTGAGTCTCGACGAAGCGGTGTCGCGCCTCGGTGAAGTCGCTGAAGGGGTCAACACCCTCAAGGTGCTCAAGGCCAAATCCCAGGAAGTCGGCGTCTATATGCCGCTGGTCGCCGGGCTGCACGCGATCCTGTTCGAAGGACGCACGCTGGAGCAGGTGATCGGTCTACTGATGCGGGCCGAACCGAAAACCGACGTCGATTTTATTTCCACCAGTGGTTTCAACTGAGTGAGCCGGGAGTAGCAAGCCATGAACGATCCGAAAACCGAAGCCAAGTACGAATCCATCCTCCTGCGCGTGTTGTGGATGATCGTTTACGTGCTGGTCTGGCAAGTGGCGCAGTTCATCCTCGGCGCGGTGGTGCTGGTGCAACTGATCTATCGTTTGATCTATGGCGCCCCGAGCGCCAGCCTGATGAACTTCGGCGATAGCCTGAGCCAGTTTCTGGCGCAGATCGGCCGCTTCGGCAGTTTCCATAGCGACCAGAAACCGTGGCCGTTCGCCGACTGGCCAACGCCGCGTACCCCGGAAGGTGAAGCGCCGCACGCCGTCGCCCCCGCACCGCATCCGGTCCGGGATGAGGAACCCAAGCTATGAAACTCTGGGTATTGCGTCACGGTGAAGCCGTGCCTTACGGCTCGTGCCCCGACTCCGAACGGGAACTGACCGAGCTCGGTCGCAAAGAAGCCTTGAGCAGCGCCGCCCGGTTGATCGGCCAGCCGCTGACGGCGATCTACGCCAGCCCTTATCTGCGTGCGCAACAGACCGCGCAGATTGTTCGCGAAGCGCTGGGTTTCGAGCCGGAAATCCGCACGGTCGAGTGGCTGACACCGGAAGTTGATCCGGACAAGGTCACCGATCAACTGGTGTCGGTGAGCAATGTGCTTTTGGTCAGCCACAATCCGTTGGTGGGCAATCTGCTGAGCTATTTGCAGCATGGCGCCGGGCATCCGCCGGAGAAGGTCAGTACTGCCGGCCTGGCTGAGCTGGAAAGCCCTGAGTTGCTGATCGGCTCGATGACCCTCAACAGCCTCAAACATCCGTAACGCTGATCCCTTGTGGGAGCGAGCTTGCTCGCGAAAGCGGCGTGTCATTCACTCTTTATGTGTCTGACACACTGCATTCGCGAGCAAGCTCGCTCCCACATTGGTTTCTGCCAACCCATGAAATTATTTGTTTGAATTTTCCAACCAAGCACTTGCTTGGTTGACTACGCTTGCTCCAGACCCAAAAAACAGGAGCGAGTCGCATGTCTGCCGCCTTCCGTTTGCCGCTGGACGTGTTTTACGAACGTGAAGCCCGGCACCCACGCCAGCGCTTCCTCGTGCAGCCCAGCGGCGGCGGTCAGATCGAAACGCTGAGCTGGGCTGACGTCGGCCATCAGGCTCGCTGCGCTGCGCACTGGTTGCGCGCCCGCGAGTTGCCGCAAGGCAGCCACATCGCCCTGATCTCGAAAAACTGCGCGCACTGGATCATCGCCGACCTGGCGATCTGGATGGCCGGGCACGTCTCTGTGCCGCTGTATCCCAACCTCACCGCCGACTCCGTCGCGCAAGTGCTCAATCACTCGGAAAGCGTCCTGGCCTTTATCGGCAAGCTCGACGACTGGCCGGGCATGTCCAACGGCGTGCCGGCGGATCTGCCGACCATCAGCCTGCCATTGCACCCGCCCGGGGATTTCGATTTCGGCTGGGCAGACTTGCAGCGCAGCTCACCGATTCAGGACGATCCGCGCCCGGCCGCCGAGCAACTGGCAACCATCATTTATACCTCCGGCACCACCGGCCTGCCCAAAGGTGTCATGCACAGTTTCGCCAATCTCGGCTTCGCCACGACGCGTGGCACACAACTGTTCGGTCTCAACGAGAACGACCGGCTGCTGTCGTACTTGCCGCTGTGTCACGTTGCCGAGCGAATGTTCGTCGAGTTGGCCTCGATCTATACCGGGCAGACGGTTTTCTTTGCCGAGAGCCTCGACACCTTCATAACCGATCTGAAGCGAGCGCGGCCGACCGCGATGTTCGGCGTGCCGCGCATCTGGACCAAATTCCAGATGGGCGTGTACAGCAAGATCCCGGCGAAGCGTCTGGATTTTCTCCTCGGCCTGCCTTTTATTGGCAAACGGGTCGGGCACAAAGTGCTGGCGGGGCTGGGGCTGGATGCTTTGCGCGTAGCGCTTTCTGGCGCCGCGCCGGTCCCGCAGACATTGCTCGCCTGGTATCAGAGGCTTGGTCTCGACGTGCTTGAGGTCTATGGCATGACCGAGGGTTGTGGCTACTCGCACATCTGTCTGCCGGGGCAATACAAACAAGGCTGGATCGGCAAGCCGTGCCCGGACGTCGAGGTGCGCATCGATGAGTCGGGCGAGGTGCAGGTGCGCAGTCAGGCGAACATGCTCGGCTATTTCAAGGAGCCGCAGAAGACCGCCGAGACCCTGACCGAGGATGGCTTTCTGCGCACCGGCGACAAGGGCGAGCAGGATGCCGAAGGGCGCCTGCGCCTGACTGGCCGACTCAAGGAGATATTCAAGACCAGCAAGGGCAAATACGTCGCCCCGGCGCCGATCGAGAACCGTTTGGCAGTGCATTCACGCATCGAACAGGTCTGCGTGGTCGGTGACGGCTTGAGCGCACCGCTCGGGTTGTGTGTGCTGTCGACGGTCAATCAGGAGGAGGGGCGAGCGAGTCTGCATTCGAGCCTGGAAAAACTTCTCGAAGAGGTCAACGCCGTACTCGATAAGCACGAACGCCTGCGCCGTCTGGTGGTGGTCAAGGACAGCTGGGCGGTGGAAAACGGCTTTCTCACGCCGACCTTGAAGATCAAGCGCAATGTCATCGAAGACACCTATGGCGCCCGTTTTGAAGAATGGAGCGAGCGCAGCGAGGCGGTGCTGTGGCAGGATTGAGCGACCAATAAAACAACAAAGGAAGTCAGCGATGAGCTTGTGGCGAACCACTCCGAACATCGAGCAGTTGAACGCAATCCAGAAGAACACCATCGGAGAAGTACTCGACATCCGCTTCGAAGCTTTCGACGAAGAATCGCTGACCGCGAGCATGGTCATCGACCATCGCACCCACCAGCCCTACGGTTTGCTGCATGGCGGCGCCTCGGTGGTGCTGGCGGAAACCGTTGGTTCGATGGCCAGTTACCTGTGCATCGATGCCAGCAAGTTCTACTGCGTAGGACTTGAAATCAACGCCAACCATTTGCGCGGCTTGCGCAGTGGCCGGGTGACGGCGGTGGCCAAGCCGATTCACATTGGTCGCACCACGCATGTGTGGGATATCCGTTTGACCAGTGATGAAGGCAAGGCCAGTTGCGTGTCGCGGCTGACCATGGCGGTGGTGCCGCTGGGGCAGACGCCACCTTCGCAATAAATCAGGTGCTATTTCACCGCCCCAGTACTCTCATGGGCAGATCAATCTCGCTGCGCATCTCGGGATGATAGCTGTCAGGTGTTGAACTCCTCCAGAGGCTGTTTTCGGCCGTGAACTGGTCGAGGGTGAAGTCTGCGTCATTGGCCCTGTACAGTTCGAAAGCGCCGCGCTGCACGTGTTGACCCAAGTAAGTCCGGGCCTCGGTGTGCGCACTGAAACTGGCGACGACACCTGTCCGTACTGGATCGTCGATAGCATTTGTCAACGGCGCGGCGAGTGATGTCAGCGAGGCGGTCACCATTGCTCCGGCGGTGCGCGTCGTTGCGCCGTATAGCAATTCCACCCCGTTCGGCATCGACAGCTGATGTTGTTCCGGGAGACGGTATGCACCACCTCGCAATGAATGGATCGCCGTGATGGACATACCGTTCAGGCCCTCTACGACTGCGCTGGCAGCGACTCCAGCGCCGGCTGCCATCTCTGTTCTGCCGGCGCCGCCTGCGAAAAGCAGCGCCGCATAAGGCACAGCTCGTAACACCGCTGTGGTGCCTGACGGGGCAAGTGTGACACTGGCGCCGATGTTGGCGAGCGTGCGTTGGCCGGCTTCTCTCGTCAGGTTCCCCGGCATGCTCGCAAGAATACCGATGGCGGTGAGGTTCAGCGCTTCCCGGTCGGCCAGATACGCATACAGCGGGGCCGCCGCTCCTGCTGCGGCGCCCGCAAGGCCAAAGACACCCGCCATGAGGGTCTGTACCGTGCGGCTCTGATTGCGACTGTTGGCAATCCGGCTGCCTGCCCCGACGCCCATGGCGCCGCCGACGAGCGCGCCGGCCAAGGTGCCGGCGATGGTCAATCCCAGGTTGACCCCGGGGTCGGGCGCCGAGTCGGGGTTGTCTGATGCCCATTGCTGCATGCCCTGCGCGGCAAAGTATCGAACGGTGCCTCCCGCCAGGGCACTCAACCCATCACGGGCAAAGGTGGCTAACGCCGCGCCGGTTCCCTCTCTGACGGTGATCAGCCCCTGAAAATCCACGTGTCCGATCGGGTTGCCGTGAACCATGGCGAACAGATTGAGCCCGTCCTGCACGCCAAGCGGGTCTGCATTGAGCCAACGCTGAAGCCACGGCGCGTAGTAACGGAAACCGTAATAATACAATCCGCTGGCATCCCGTTCCTTTCCCGAATAGCGCAGCGTTTTGTAGCTCGCCTCGACCTGACTGCGTCCTGCCCACCAGCAGGTGCCGCCGTAGGGGTAGTAGCTTTCCTGCGAGATGATCTGTGCCTGGGCATCCAGTTCCACTGCGCTGGAATTCAAGTGATCGGTGAAGTTATAACGCTGCTGAAGCCGGGGCATATCGAGCGGTGGTTCTGTTTCGAAATGCAGCACCTGTACGGTCGCACGGCCGGCCTTGATGGTGATGACGTGAACCGTCTGTTGCGGGTCGGTGCGGATTTCCAGTCCCGGCAGGTAACGGGTTTCACTGAGTCGTTGCAACGTCCCTGTGTAAGCCCCGTGGACTTTTCGCTGGCGCTGACCATTAGCGGCATACACGTGATAGTCGATGTCATCCGGCTCATCTTCCCGGAGCACATGATCGACTTGCTTCAATCTGTTGCGTAGATCCCACTGCAAAGCTTGCCCGTCATGGAGAGCCACGCGGTTGCCATTGGCATCATAAGCGGCAGCGATGTCTTTTTCGCCGGGGAGCTGGCCGTCGGGTTTCTCCGGCAGGCTGCGATTGCTCGAACTGGCGACAACCGTGCGCTCGGTGCGGTTGCCACTGGCCGCACGGTGTTCCATCAGCAGCATGTTGCCGGCGGGATCATAGGTGTAGGTACGCGTGTAATTTTCCAGTTGTTGCGGATCGACCGGAGAAATGAATTCCGGCAACTGTGGCCCGCCGGGTGCATTGCGAATCTGCCGGCCACTGGCTTCGATCAAGCGCGAGAGGCTGTCGTAACGGTAGCGGCAGATCGCTTCGGTACGCTGGTTGCGGTGATGGGTGGCCGCACCCGCACGATCGCTGATGCAGGTGATATTGCCGACCGCGTCATATTCGTAGCTCAGATCCTGCAGGATCGGCCCATTGGGAGTGCGAGTCAGCAGGTGCTGCAGGCGCCCGTCATCAATACTGAACGTCACGCTGGACTCTACACCATTGCCTGCTCGCTGATGCTCCAGATGGCCGGAGGCGTTGTAGCGGATGTCGTTGACCAGTGGCTGGCTGTCGGTGTCGCTGGCCAGTTTCAAAAGGGTGGCTTTCAATTGGCCTGCCCGATCTTGCAGGAGCGTTTGCCGGTTGCCCACTGCGTCAATCTGGGCAATCAATTCACTCATGGCGTTGTAGCCGAATCGGGTAGTGGCGGGACCGGGCTCCAGAAATACATCGCGATCGGCTTCCAGCTCCGGCCAGTCCACGGTCCAGCGGGGTTCAGCGTTGAAAGTACGGCTCAGTTGCAGAGGTTGGCCGCTCATTGTGAGGTCAGAGAAAAGCAGGGTGCCTGCCGTATCGTCATGCCGAATCAATCGGCCGCAACGGTTATGGCCGTCTTCCCCTGTGCCTTCGAAGTAAGTAAAACGTTCGGTGCAGTACTCAGGTTCACCCTCTGATTGCTCGTACGTAGCGCTCGGACGCCGCAGGGCGTCATGGCGGGTACGGCTGTGGTTGCGCTTCTGATCCCAGCCTTCAAGGTGAATGCCGTCTTCTGCGTTGAGGCGCAAGCGCCAGCCGGCGTCAGTGTTTTCGCTCAGGAGCACGGCGCTCGACAGACTGAATACATTGCGTTGGTTGGCAGGCATGTCCTCGAGGAAGAGTCTGGGGTCGCGATGGAGCACCGTACGACCGGCTTCATCATGAACCTGTTGAGTAATGTAACCCTCAGGCGCCGAGATGCTGTCGCGACGGTGGTAACTCACATGTCGCAGAACCAGCCCGCGCGGGTCGAACGCCTGGATGGCAGGTGTATGAGCGTGCGTCATGGGGTCAGCAATCGGGTCAATGAGGATGAGTTTCTTATCGGGCCGCGCGCGACAACTGTCAACTGACAGAACTGACAGTTGACAACCCACACTTTCATGGCGGTGGATCAGGTATAGCCGTGGCGCGACTGTCATCATTCCTGGCAGTTACGGTCATTGCTCCAAGGCGCGGTCTTACGGACAATCAACGCCACGTTTCCCGCTCATGGATTTGCCCGCATGTCGCAACCGATCTTTTTCGCCCACGCCAACGGGTTTCCCTCGGGCACCTATGGCAAGTTGTTCGCGGCGCTGGCGCCCGAGTACCGGGTTGCGCATCTGGAGCAGCACGCCCATGACCCGCGCTATCCGGCGGACGACAACTGGTACAACCTCGTCGACGAGTTGATCCACCATTTGCAGCAGCAGGATCAACCGGTGTGGGGCGTTGGCCATTCCTTCGGCGGCGTCCTGCATTTGCACGCGGCGCTGCGTTGCCCTGAGCTGTATCGTGGCGTGGTGATGCTCGATTCACCGGTGCTGACTCGCACCGATCAGTGGGTGATCCGCGCGGCCAAGCGTTTTGGCTTCATCGACAAGCTGACCCCGGCTGGCCGTACCCTTGGCCGGCGTGAAGAGTTCGCCGATCTCGACAGCGCACGTAGCTATTTCGCCGGCAAAACACTGTTCCGTGGTTTCGATCCGGAATGCTTCGATGCCTACCTGCAACACGGTTTGCACCAGGTCGGCGACAAACTGCGCCTGCGCTTTGATCCGGCCACCGAGATCAGCATCTATCGCGGCGTGCCGCACACCAGTCCTGGTCGTACCGGTCAATTACAGGTGCCGCTGGCGGTGGTGCGCGGGCACAAGAGTCGTGTGGTCATGCGCCATCACACCCGTTTCATTTCGCGTCTGGCCCAGGGCGAGGCGTTGAGCATGCCCGGTGGCCACATGTTTCCACTCGAACGGCCGCAGGACACCGCACGGCTGTTGAAGACGCTGTTTACCCGCTGGGAAAACCGTCAGGACGAGGATTGTGCATGAGCCCGACCTTTGAAGAAGTGCGCCTGAGCCTGCCGCATATCGAGTTGGCCGCGCATTTGTTCGGGCCCGAGGACGGTGTGCCGGTGATTGCGCTGCATGGCTGGCTCGACAATGCCAACAGCTTTGCCCGTCTGGCACCCAGGCTCAAAGGTTTGCGCATCATTGCCCTGGACATGGCCGGGCACGGGCATTCCGGGCATCGGCCGAACGGCGCCGGCTATGCGCTGTGGGACTACGCCCATGACGTGCTGCAAGTCGCCGAGCAACTGGGCTGGAAACGGTTCGGCCTACTCGGGCATTCGATGGGCGCCATTGTCTCGATGGTGTTGGCGGGTTCGTTGCCGGATCGCATCAGCCATCTGGCGCTGATTGACGGCGTGATTCCTCCTACAGACAAAGGCGAAAACGCCGCCGAACGTATGGGCATGGCCCTGCAAGCGCAACTGGATCTGCGCGAGAAACGCAAACCGGTCTACAACACCCTCGACCGCGCTATCGAAGCGCGCATGAAAGGTCTGGTCGCAGTCAGCCGTGAGGCCGCTGAATTGCTGGCTCAGCGCGGGCTGATGCCGGTGCCCGGTGGTTACACTTGGCGCACCGACAATCGCCTGACCTTGCCATCGCCGCTGCGCCTGACTCAGGAACAAGCAATGGCGTTCGCGCTTCGAGTCAGTTGCCCGGCGCACTTGGTGGTCGCGGCTGAGGGCATGCTGGCCAAACATCCCGAGCTCCTGGAACGTCTACCCTTTAGCCGGGAACAGTTGGCGGGCGGGCACCATTTGCATCTGAACGATGAGGCCGGGGCCGACCTTGTCGCAGACTGTTTCAATCGGTTCTTCGCCATTCCTTGACTTGCTGCGGGCAACTGTCGAGGCTGGTCGGGTTGAAATGGGAGACAACCACGATGGATTTTTACACCGCTGCGACCTCGAATTACTCAGTCATGCCGATCCGATGAGCCTGACTATGCGGTCACTCAGTCTGTTGGCACTGTGCTGTTTCAGTACCGTTTCATTCGCCGCCGATGTGCCGGGCAGTCAGGATCTGCAGATCGTGCCGCGTCTGGCCGATGCACAGATCGTCGACTATCGCCCTCCGGTTGAACTGGAGCGGATCTATCCGCTGGGCTCGATCCGCAAGATCAGCGGGCAACTGCGCTTCGACGGCCAGGTCACCGCCCGTGGCCAGACCACTTCGGTGACCTACGAATTGCCGCCCGAACACTCCGCCACCGAAGCCTTCACCGCTGCTCGCGAAGCCCTGCAAAAACAGGACGCCGAATTGCTGTTCTGGTGTCAGGCCCGTGATTGCGGCGAAAGCAGCCTGTGGGCCAACGAGGTGTTTGGTAATTCCAAACTGTATGGTGCTGACGAGCAGCAGGCCTACCTGCTGTTGAGGCTGGCGGCACCACGTGACAACACGTTGGTGGCGCTATACAGCATCACTCGCGGCAATCGCAAAGCCTATCTGCATGTCGAACAGTTCGAGGCGGTTGCACCGCTGGGTGAACTGCTGCCGACCTCGGCGACCCTGTTGCGTCAACTGAAAAGCACCGGTGAGCTGGATTTTCCTGATCGGGTGAATGAGCCTGATGACACCTGGCTACGCCTGATTTCCCGTGGTCTTAACCTCGACACGACGTTGCGCGTGACGGTGTCCGGGCCCAAGGCCGAAGCCTGGCGCCAGGCGCTGATAAATCAGGGCGTGCGTGCGGCACGCATGGAAACCGGCAGTGTCGAAGGCTCTGGCCTGCGCATCGATCTGTTGCGTTAAGCTGTTTCAGGCGAGCACGCGCGGCGTGTTCGCCTACTCTTTGCCTGACTGACCTTTTCGAGACCTCACATGCTCAATAACGATCGCCTGCTGGTGCAGATCCTGTTGCTGGTGTTGTTTGGCGCCAGCCTGTGGGTGATGGCGCCGTTCTGGTCGGCGCTGTTCTGGGGCGCGGTGCTGGCGTTTGCCAGTTGGCCGCTGATGCGCCTGCTGACCCGTTGGCTCAATGGCCGTGAGTCGCTGGCTGCGGGTATTCTGACGCTGGGCTGGATGTTGCTGGTGGCCGCGCCGCTGGTCTGGCTGGGGTTCAACGTAGGGGATCATGTGCGTGATGCCACGGCGTTTATCAAGGATGTGCAGGTCGATGGTCTTCCGGAGGCACCGGTGTGGCTGGGGACTGTGCCGTTTGTGGGGGAGCGGTTGGTCGGGCTGTGGAACAGCATCGATCAGCAGGGCGCCGCGCTGATGGTGTCGATCAAACCTTATCTGGGGCAGGTCGGTAACTGGCTGCTGGCGCGCAGTGCGCAGATCGGCGGCGGGATTCTCGAGCTGACGTTGAGCATTGTCTTTGTGTTCTTTTTCTATCGTGACGGGCCTCGGCTGGCGGCGTTTGTGCACAGTCTGCTGGAGCGCTTGATTGGTGATCGTGCCGGGTATTACATCGAGTTGGTGGCTGGTACGGTGCAGCGCGTGGTCAACGGGGTGATCGGCACCGCGGCGGCGCAGGCGGTTCTGGCGTTGATCGGGTTTTTGATTGCCGGGGTGCCGGGGGCGTTGGTGCTCGGGATCGTTACCTTCCTGTTGAGTCTGATTCCGATGGGGCCGCCGTTGGTGTGGGTGCCGGCGACGGCCTGGCTGGCGTGGAAGGGTGAGTATGGGATGGCGGTGTTTCTCGGGATCTGGGGGACGTTCATCATCAGTGGCGTGGACAACGTGCTCAAGCCGTATCTGATCAGTCGCGGGGGGAATTTGCCGTTGGTGATTGTGTTGCTTGGGGTGTTTGGCGGGTTGATTGCGTTTGGGTTTATCGGGTTGTTTATCGGGCCTACGTTGTTGGCGGTTGCTTATAGTTTGTTGACGGATTGGAGTAAGAGTCAGGGGCGGGTTGAGGAGCGGCGCTAGTGGTTTTGGGTTTTGGGTGAATATCCGTTGCTGCGGTAACGGCGGCTTAGGGTTCCGCCCTTACGGCGGGTCACCTTTTCCAAACGCCGAAAAGGTAACCCAAAAGGCTTGCTCCTACGTACGGCCCGCTCGCTGGGGCTCGGGGTCCCTTCGCTCCGGGATCGATCCGGGCGCAGCGCCTACGGTTTGCTTCGCTGCACCTCCTCTCGCTGTGTTTGGCTTCGCCAAACGGTCGCTGCGCTCCCACGCCCGGATCAATCCCTCCACTCAGCCTTCCGACGTCGCCCTACAGATCAAGAGCTGCAGGAGCTAACGCTCATCCTGTTGAGTGGTGAAGAGCGGGGCGTCGTCGGCTTTGGATTTGTGGTGGATTTGCCCCTCACCGGAACGCCGCCCGCCCAGCCCTCTCCCGAGGGAGAGGGAGCCGATTTTCGGGCTTTTCAAAATCTGAGTTCAACGCGGTAGCGCACGTCGGTGTAGCTCTCGCAAACAACTCGGTCAGTCCCCTCTCCCTCTGGAAGAGAGTTAGGGTGAGGGGCTTTTGATCTGTTTCAGAATCTGAGTTCGACTCGGTATTTCACGTCGGTGCAGCTCTCCCAAACACCTCGATCAGTTCCCTCTCCCTCGGGGAGAGGGCTAGGGTGAGGGGCTTTTGATTTTCCGCGGCAAATAATGTCGTCGACTCAAGTCGCCACATTCAAATACTTGCCCACCGGCGCTGCACTATCGAGCGAATACTGCTTGCTCAAATTGGCAATCATGCGGTTCAGCGCTTCAGTAGTGCTCTGTGTCGAAGCGGTCTGTTCTTCGTCAGGTCGTTCACGGCCCGCCTGTAACGCCGCTTTCAGCTCATCACTGCTCACGCCGCCACTGCTGTCGCTATCGAGCACCTTGAGCAGCGCGGCGCTGGTGTCGGCGCTGGTCGTTTCGGTGCTGTTGTTGCTGGTTTGCAATGCGCTGCTCAGTTCTGTCGCGGTCACGCTGCCGTCGCCATCGGCGTCGAGTTGGCTGAACAGTTCGTCGCTGTTGATTTGTGGTGGTGGAGGTGGCGGGGTCAGGCTGGCAGTGAGTTCGTCCTGGCTGACGCTGCCGTCCTTGTTCTTGTCGAGGGCGGAGAAGAGTTCGTTGCTGTCGGCGGTGCTGCCGGCGCTGGTCAGGCCGCTGCTCAGTTCGTCGCTGCTGATGGCGCCGTCGCCATCGCTGTCGAGGGCGCTGATCAGGGCGTCGGCGAGGTCGGTGTCTGGTGCTTGATCGTGTGGCGGTGGCGGAGGCGGCGCCATGGCGGTCATTTCTTCGGCGCTGAGGCTGCCGCTGTCGTCGCTGTCCAGATCGCCGAATTGTTTGCTCAGGTTGACCAGCAGGCCGTCGTCGGACTTCTGCGACAGAGCGCTTTTCAGTTCGTCCTGGTCCACCGCGCCGTCGCCGTTGCTGTCGAGTTTGGCGAAGAGTTCTTTTTGCAATTGCTGGCTGCGGGCGTTTTGCGTAGAGGTGCTGCTGGTGCTGGTATAGCTCGTGTAGTTGCTGACGCTACCGATCATCGGACTCACTCCCTGGAATGGAAAACCGGTGGGTGTACCGGCTTATGCAGCGTCAGGGCGAAAGTTGTCGGGGGTATGTGGGGTTTGTACCGGTTGGTACACAGACTGAATAAACACCATAAAACCCTGTGGGAGCGAGCTTGCTCGCGAAGAGGTCGGTACAGTCAACTTCGATCTTGAATCAGCCGGCGCTTTCGCGAGCAAGCTCGCTCCCACAGTGGATTGTGTGTTTCTCAGGGGCGGGGCAGGCGAATGACGGCAGTGAGGCCGCCGCCGGGGGTTTCTTCTAGGTTGAGTTGGCCACCCAGACGCAGCGCTGCCTCGCGAGCGATGGTCATCCCCAGCCCCACACCGCCAGAGTTGCGATTGCGCGAGCCTTCCAGTCGATAGAAGGGCTCAAACACCGCTTCACGCTTGTCCTCGGCAATACCCGGGCCGTGGTCGATCACGCGTATCAGCAGTTGCTCGCGCTGATCGTGCAATTCGATGCGTGCCTGGCCGGCATAACGCAGGGCATTGTCCATGAGGTTATTGATGCACGAACGCAGTGCCATCGGCTGTACCGGCAACGGTGTGCAGTGGCCGCTGACCTGTACGTCGGCGCCTTGATCCTGAGCGTTTTCGCACAGCGATTCGACCAGCGCCTGCACATCCATCAATTGCAACGCTTCACTGGTGCGCTGTTCGTGCAGGTAGGTGAGGGTGGCGTCGAGCATGCCGATCATGTCGTCCAGATCCTGACGCATCTGGCCTTGCAGCTTTTCATCGCTGATGTTTTCCAGGCGCAGTTTCAGGCGTGACAACGGTGTGCGCAGATCGTGGGACACGGCACCGAGCATCCGCGCCCGCTGCTGCACCTGTTCGCGAATGCGCCGTTGCATCAGGTTGAAGGTGTGCGCCGCTTGTCGTGCTTCGCGTGGGCCGGACTCGTCGAGCGGCGGGCTGTCGAGGTCTTCGCTGAGGCGTTCGGCGGCGTCGCTCAGGCGCTGAATCGGGCGACTGAGCAGTTTGGCGCCGTACCACGCCGCGATCATCAGCGTGATGAACTGAAAAGTCAGCGGCACCACCGGCCCACCGAACCATGGACGCGGTGGCCGTGGCGGGTAGCGCGGGTCCTGCGCCATCGGTTGGCCGTCGGCGCCCTGGGAGAACTCAGGAGGTGGCGGAGGCGGGGGCGGGCCGTAGAGATGGAACCAGGTGAAAGCCAGCAGATGCGCGAGGACGATCGCCACGAACAGCACGCCAAACAGGCGACCGAACAGCGTGTCGAAGCGCGCCCGCATCAGCCGATGTCCCGCGCATCGAACAGGTAACCCTCACCGCGTACGGTTTTGATCAACTGCGGGGCTTTCGGATCATCGCCGAGTTTCTGGCGCAGACGCGACACCAGCAAATCGATGCTGCGGTCGAACGCTTCGATCGAACGACCACGGGCCGCGTCGAGCAATTGCTCGCGGCTGAGCACCCGGCGCGGGCGTTCGATAAACACCCACAACAGGCGGAATTCGGCGTTGGACAGCGGCACCACCAAGCCATCGTCGGCGATCAACTGACGCAGCACGCTATTCAGGCGCCAGTTGTCGAAACGAATGTTGGCCCGTTGTTCGGTACGGTCATCGCGCACCCGACGCAGAATCGTTTGAATGCGCGCGACCAGTTCGCGCGGTTCGAACGGTTTGGCCATGTAGTCATCAGCGCCCAGTTCCAGGCCGATGATGCGGTCGGTCGGTTCGCAGCGGGCGGTGAGCATCAGGATCGGTATGTCCGATTCGGCGCGCAGCCAGCGACATAGCGACAAGCCGTCTTCGCCGGGCAGCATCAGATCCAGCACGACAACGTCGAAATGCTCGGCCAGCAGCGCCTGACGCATTGCCGCACCGTCGGTGACGCCGCTGGCGTGGATATTGAAGCGCGCGAGGTAGTCAATCATCAGCTCGCGGATCGGCACATCATCGTCGACGATCAGCGCACGAATGCTCCAGCGCTTATCGTCTTTAGGCTCATCCGTCGCGGTCATTTGGGTGTTGTGCATGAGGCTGTTCGTCTGCCAGGTAGGCCGCCAACCACAAAAGATGGGCTGCGAGGTTGTGGTTTCAGCATAGGCGTCCGGCCGTGAGGCGGGAAGTGCTGATGTAAGGACGTGTTGCGGCTGGCGAGGCTAGCGCGGGTGCTTGTTGCTGGCGTGTCGGTTGTGTATCGGAGTCGACACAATAGCAGCGAGCGCTATGCTGATCACGGTCGGCGCGACGATTTACCGATCATCGGGTGCCGCGCCGCTGCCGGTTCCGCTACAATGCGCGCCGATTTCGACCTGCCTGAGAGCCCATTCATGTCCGCCTGCCAGACTCCTATCATCGTCGCCCTGGATTTCCCCACCCGTGACGCCGCACTGAAGCTGGCCGACCAGTTGGACCCGAAGCTGTGCCGGGTCAAAGTGGGCAAGGAACTGTTCACCAGTTGCGCCGCCGAAATCGTCGGCACCCTGCGTGACAAGGGTTTTGAAGTATTCCTCGACCTGAAATTTCACGACATTCCCAACACCACCGCAATGGCCGTGAAAGCCGCTGCCGAGATGGGTGTGTGGATGGTCAACGTGCACTGCTCCGGCGGGATGCGCATGATGGCCGCTTGCCGTGAAGAGCTGGACAAGCGCAGCGGCCCGCAACCGTTGCTGATCGGCGTGACCGTGCTGACCAGCATGGAGCGTGAAGACCTCGCCGGTATCGGTCTGGATATCGAGCCGCAAGAGCAAGTGCTGCGTCTGGCCGCGCTGGCCGAAAAGGCTGGCATGGACGGTCTGGTGTGCTCGGCGCTGGAAGCCACGGCACTGAAAACCGCGCATCCGTCGCTGCAACTGGTGACCCCGGGGATTCGTCCGGCCGGCAGCGCGCAGGACGATCAGCGCCGCATTCTGACTCCGCGTCAGGCGCTGGATGCCGGTTCCGATTATCTGGTGATTGGCCGTCCGATCAGCCAGGCGGCGGATCCGGCCAAGGCGCTGGCGTCGGTTGTAGCCGAAATCGCCTGATCAGGCACCGCAAAACCCTGTAGGAGTGAGCCTGCTCGCGATAGCGGTGTGTCAAACAACGTTAATGTTGACTGACACACCGCTATCGCGAGCAGGCTCACTCCTACATTTGTTTTGTGGTGATTTTAGATTTTCAGCACCAACTTGCCAAAGTTCTCGCCGCTGAACAATTTCATCAGCGTTTCCGGAAAGGTCTGCAGGCCTTCGACGATATCTTCCTTGCTCTTGAGCTGCCCCTTGGCCATCCACCCGGCCATTTCCTGCGCGGCGCTGGCGTATTGCGCGGCATAGTCCATCACCACAAAACCTTCCATGCGCGCACGATTGACCAGCAGCGACAGGTAGTTGGCTGGCCCCTTGACCGCTTCCTTGTTGTTGTACTGGCTGATCGCGCCGCAGATCACCACGCGCGCCTTCATGTTCAGACGGCTGAGCACGGCGTCAAGAATGTCACCGCCGACGTTGTCGAAATACACGTCCACACCTTTCGGGCATTCGCGTTTAAGCCCCGCTACGACATCTTCGGACTTGTAGTCGATGGCACCGTCAAAGCCCAATTCGTCGATGAGGAATTTGCACTTGTCGGCGCCGCCGGCAATGCCAACCACACGGCAACCTTTGATCTTGGCGATCTGCCCGGCAATGCTGCCCACTGCACCCGCAGCGCCGGACAACACCACGGTGTCGCCAGCCTTCGGTGCGCCGACATCGAGCAGGGCGAAGTAGGCGGTCATGCCGGTCATGCCCAGCGCTGACAAATACACCGGCAGCGGTGCGAGTTTCGGATCGACCTTGTAGAAACCTCGCGGCTCGCCGAGGAAATAATCCTGCACGCCAATGGCGCCGTTGACGTAGTCGCCGACGGCAAACCCAGGATTGTTCGAGGCGATGACTTTGCCTACGCCCAGCGCGCGCATGACTTCGCCGATACCGACCGGGGGGATGTAGGACTTGCCTTCGTTCATCCAGCCACGCATGGCCGGGTCGAGAGACAGGTATTCGTTCTTGACCAGAATCTGGCCCGCCACCGGTTCGCCGACCGGTACTTCCTGATAGGTGAAGGTCTCGCGGGTAGCCGCACCCACCGGGCGTTTAGCGAGCAGGAACTGGCGATTGGTCTGGTTGGTCATGGCAGGCACTCGAACGGAATGAAGCTTTGTTGATAGACCCTCGACAGCATTGGCGCAAGGTTGGCTGATGCGGCGAATGCACGCCGATCCAGTGCAGTGATGATCACCGGGACGGTTTTATCACTGCGACGCATGGGCACATAAACAGCCATTGGATAGTGCTGACGCTCCTCATACCTCAATGGCTATGCTGCAAATCCCCTGCATCTATCCCTCCGAGGACACAACAATGAGCATGACGTTTTCCGGTCAAGTTGCCGTAGTCACTGGCGCGGCCAACGGCATCGGCCGCGCGACTGCGCAGGCGTTCGCCGCCGAAGGCCTGAAAGTGGTGGTCGCCGATCTGGACGCGGCGGGGGGCGAGGGCACGGTGGCGCTGATTCGTACAGCCGGCGGCGAAGCGACCTTCGTGCGCTGCAACGTGACCGTCGAAAGCGAAGTGAAGAATCTGATGGACGAGGTCATCAACACCTACGGCCGTCTCGACTACGCCTTCAACAATGCCGGCATCGAAATCGAAAAAGGCAAACTGGCCGACGGCTCGATGGATGAGTTCGACGCAATCATGGGCGTCAACGTAAAAGGTGTCTGGCTGTGCATGAAGTACCAACTGCCGCTGTTGCTGGCGCAGGGCGGCGGGGCGATCGTCAACACCGCCTCGGTCGCGGGACTGGGCGCGGCGCCGAAGATGAGCATCTACGCAGCGTCGAAGCACGCGGTGATTGGCTTGACCAAATCGGCGGCCATCGAATACGCCAAGAAGAAAATCCGCGTCAACGCAGTGTGCCCGGCGGTGATCGATACCGACATGTTCCGCCGTGCCTATGAGGCCGATCCGAAGAAGGGCGAGTTCGCCAATGCCATGCACCCGGTCGGGCGCATCGGCAAAGTGGAGGAGATCGCCAGCGCTGTGTTGTACCTGTGCAGCGACGGTGCGGCATTCACCACCGGCCACTCGCTGGCAGTGGACGGCGGCGTCACCGCGTTCTGAAAACGCGCAAGAAAAACAGCCCGCATTCGTTGCGGGCTTTTTTATGGATCACGCTCAGTTCCGTGAAGCCCCTTAAACAATGTGTATCAAACCGTTAGAACGGTCGCTTTTGGCGGCGTTGTCGCACAGCCTGTCCGGCGCGGCTGTGATTTACTGCCGCCAGCAAAACGGACAGGAGTTTGCTTGCTCATGGAATTGAGAATTGATCGACAGGCAATGGTGCCGGTCGTGCAGCAGATTGTTGACGGACTGACGGAGTGGATCCTGCAAAGTGGTGTGCCGCCAGCTACCCGTTTGCCTTCGGTTCGGCAAATTGCTCGAGGCAATCTGCTCAGCCAGTCGTGTGTGGTCGAGGCGTGTGAACGGCTGGTATCGCAGGGTGTTTTGAGTTCATGCCAAGGCACCGGGTTCATTGTCGCTGCCGCGCCAGCGATGCTGGGTGCAGAGGATGAACTGGCGCCATTCGAGGGCCGGTTTGCCTGGTGCGATGCAGTCTGCGAGGCCGCAGGCGGCTTGAAACTGGGGGCCGGTGGTCTGCCGCAAAGCTGGCGCGAGCCTGACGATCTCAGCTATGCGCTGCGCGAGGTGGCGCGCACCGACATGGCCAGCCTGTTCAACTACAGCACACCCCTGGGGCTTCCAGCGTTGCGCGAGCAGATCGTCAAACGTCTGAAGCTGTTCAGTATCGAGGCCCGCAGCTCGCAGTTGCTGAGTACCGGCGGTGCCAGCCATGCGCTGGATCTGATCGTGCGCACCTTGTTCAAGGCCGGAGACTGCGTGGTGGTCGAAACACCGGGGTACGCGCCGCTGTTTGATCTGCTGCGTCTGCATGGCGTGCGTATGCTAGAGGTGAGTCGAACCCCGAACGGGCCGGATATCGAAGCGCTGGAGGCGTTGCTGCAACAGTTTCGGCCTGTCGCGTTATTCATCAACAGCCATCATCACAACCCCACCGGAAGTTGCCTGTCGCCGAGTGTGGCGCAACGCATCCTGCAACTGAGCAAGACCTACGATTTGCGCTTGATCGAAGACGATGTCTACGCAGACTTGCATACCGGTAACGGTACACGACTGGCGGCGCTGGACGATGAGAGCCGAGTTATCTACGTGGGCAGTTTTTCCAAGACGCTGAGCAGTTCCTTGCGGGTCGGGTTCGTTTGCGCCGACAGCGACATGGTCAGGCGCCTGGCGCAGGTCAAGATGATCAGCGGCTTGGGTGCGTCGAGGTTCACCGAGGCAGTGCTGGCCAGTCTGATGGTCAGTGGCGCTTACCGCAAACTGGTGCAGCGTCAGCGTCAACGCCTGAATGCCGATCGCGCGGCCGCACTGCAGGCGCTGGAGGACGCCGATTGGGAGGTTTTCGGCAAGCCTGCGGGTGGCTTGTTCATCTGGGCGCGCTCGCGTATGGCCGATCAGATTCGGGTGCGCTGGCAGGCTCAACGCTGCGGTGTGTTGCTGTCAGCGTCTGATGCATTCAGCCCCAGCGGCGAGTCGAGCGACTGGCTGCGCATCAACGTCGCCTACGCGTGTGATCCACGCGCCCGGCAGTTTTTTCGCCACACCGGTTCGGATCGACCTCAAGCGTTCTGAAAACGACGCGGGCGTAGCTTTTTGCCATTATTCCGACGCCAGAGACTTGTGCCGGTGGATGGCCGTTGCGACTCTTCGCTCTACTGACAATGGCAGGGGACTACGCGCAATGATTTCGGCCATGCAAGGACGTTTTGCCAACCTCGGTATGGCAAAAAAACTGGGTATCGGGTTTGTGCTGGTTTTGCTCCTCACCGCGCTGGTGGCGGCCATCGGCGTTTGGTCCCTGCAAACCATCAGTCAGCGTTTCGACGGGCTGAAACAGATGTCCTCGCTCAACAGTGGCCTGCTCAAGGTGCGCCTGCTCGAGCAGGAATATGCCTTGCGGGGCAATTCGAAGACGGCCGATGCCCTGCGTAAGGGCGTCGACGAACTGGTTGCTCTGGCTGATCAGCTCAAGGCGCAGTCGGCGGCGAATGTGCCGGTCATGAATGATGTGCAGCAGTCGCTGGGCGCCTATCGCAAGGCGTTTGATGAGTTTGTCTCGTTGACTCAGGCCAAGGACCTCGCGCTGGAAATGGCCAGTTGGTCGGTGTCCAGTGTGGCCAACAACCTTGATGTATTGCAGGCAGGGCTAGCCGATGATGGTGCCTATACCTTGAAGGACACCGAGGGTAAGGATGGGGCCCAGTTCATCGAGCAGGCCAGTCAGGTCAGTCAGGTTTCGCGATTGATGCTGCAAGCGATGAACGAAGCGCGGATTCGCCTCGATCAAAGCCGCAAGGGCGATGCCGACAGTGCCGGCAAGGGCAATATCGAACAGGCCGCACAGGCCCAGACGCAGGCAGAAGAACTGAAAGCCACGGTCAAGGACGAGGGTTATCTGACCGTGCTCAATGAAGTCTCCGGGCACATTGCCGGTTTCAACGACAAGCTGGCTGAGTACACCGGGTTGCTCGCGCAGGAAAAAACCGTCTACGAACAATTGCACCAGCGTGCCGACCAAGTGGTCGAGCGGGTGAATCAGGCTTATGTCGCTGAAGACGGCGCGATGCAGGCGGAACTGACGAAAAACTCGCTGCTGATCATTGGTTCATCGGCGCTGGCGCTGTTGGTCGGATTGCTGGCTGCGTGGCTGATCACTCGACTGATCGTCGCGCCATTGCGCAGCGTGATTCAGGTCGCGCAGCAGATTGCTGCCGGCGACTTGAGTGCAACGGTGGAAGTGACCCGGCGCGACGAGATCGGTCAGTTGATGCTGGCGATGCAACAGATGGGCGCGGGTCTGAGCACCATCGTCAGTGGTTTGCAGGCGGGGATCGAGCAACTGGCCAGTTCGGCGCAATCGTTGTCGGCGGTCACCGAGCAGACCAACCTTGAGGTCAGCAGCCAAAAGGAAGAAACCGAGCAGGTCGCCACGGCGATGAACCAGATGACCGCTACCGTGCATGACGTTGCGCGCAATGCCGAAGAGGCGGCGCTGGCCGCGCAGACGGCGGATGACAAGGTCGAGAGTGGGCAGCAGGTAGTGCGCCAGAGCATGGCGCGCATCGAGCAGTTGGCTGATTCGGCGACGTCAGCCAGTTCCAGCATCGAAAGTCTCAGTGCGGAAATCCAGAATATCGGGACGGTGCTGGGGGTGATCAAAAGTGTCGCCGAACAGACCAATCTATTGGCGCTGAATGCCGCGATCGAGGCGGCACGGGCCGGGGAGCAGGGCAGGGGCTTTGCGGTGGTGGCCGATGAGGTGCGCGCACTGGCTCGGCGCACGCAACAATCGACTGAGGAAATTGAACGGCTGGTCAGCGCTTTGCGCTCGGCGGCGGATTCCTCGGTGCAGCAGATTCAGAGCAGCGGGGAGTTGGTGAAGCTGGCGGTGAGTGATGCTTTGCAGACCGAGAGTGCGCTGGGGAGTATTGCGGCGGCGGTATCGTTGATTCAGCAGATGAATCAGCAGATTGCGGCGGCTGCGGAGGAGCAGAGTTCGGTGGCGGAGGAGATCAATCGCAGTGTGACGAGTATTCGTGCGAGTGCGGATCAGTCGTCGATCGCGATGCGCGGGAATGCGGCTTCAAGTGTTGAGCTGGCGCAGTTGGGGGGTGAGTTGCGCGGGATGGTTGGGCATTTTCGGCTTTGACGCTTTGGGCTTGGCGGCCTTTGGGCCGGCCATGCTCTTGGGGTTTTGGGGGGATATCCGTTGCTGCGGGTGTTGCTGATTAGGGTTCCGCCCTTACGGCGGGTCACTTTTTCCAGGCGCCGAAAAAGTAACCAAAAAGGCTTGCTCCTACGTGCGGCCCGCTCGCTAGGGCTCGGGGTTCCTTCGCTGCGGGATCGATCCGGGCGCAGCGCCTACGGTTTGCTTCGCTGCACCTCCTCTCGCTGT
>NZ_VCNJ01000060.1 GCF_005938625.1 Pseudomonas fluorescens | reverse complement strand
TTTGAGGTTTCCCCATGTGAGAGTAGGTCATCGTCAAGATTAAATTCCGAAACCCCAATTGCGAAAGCAGTTGGGGTTTTGTTTTGCCCGCAGGAAAAGCATCTGCTTGATTTCTATGCAACAGCCCGGGTCATGGCTATTATTCGGGGCTCATTGTGAGGGCGAGACCTGCATGTTGACGTTGTTGAACCTCCTGAAAGATGGTCGATTCCATTCTGGTCAGGATCTGGGGGCCGCCCTGGGAATAAGTCGAAGTGCGGTGTGGAAGCAGCTTCAGCAGCTTGAGGCGGAGCTTGGCTTGTCCATCCATAAAGTTCGAGGGCGGGGGTATCAATTGGCTGCGCCATTGACGTTGCTCGATTCTCGGACACTGTCGGCAATGGCGCCCGGTTGGCCGGTTACTGTTCTACATTCGGTCGACTCGACAAATGCTGAAGCCTTGCGCGCGGTTGGCCAAGGAAGTTTGGCGCCCTTTTTAGTGCTCGCGGAGCGGCAAGTCTCTGGGCGTGGGCGACGAGGCCGTAAATGGGTGAGTCCCTTTGCAGAAAACCTCTATTACAGCCTTGTCCTTCGCATTGATGGCGGAATGCGCCAGCTCGAGGGCTTGAGTCTTGTTGTGGGGTTGGCTGTCTTGCAGGCTCTGAGAAATTTTGGAGTGCCGGGTGCGGGATTGAAATGGCCTAACGATGTCTTGGTGGGTAACAAGAAAATTGCCGGCATTCTCCTTGAGCTCGTTGGAGATCCGGCAGACGTTTGCCATGTAGTGCTGGGAATTGGCGTCAACGTGAACATGCAGGAGGCCGACGATGTCGATCAGCAATGGACGTCGATTCGGCTTGAGTCAGGTAGAAACACTGATCGCAATGCCTTGGTGGCTGAGCTTGGTAAGCAGTTAAATGATTATATCCAGCGCCATCAGATGATCGGTTTTTCGGCTCTCCAGGCGGAATGGGAGGCAAATCATTTGTGGCAAGATCGCTCTGTGTCATTGATTGCGGGTTCCAGTCAGATAGATGGTGTTGTGCTCGGAATCGACTGTCAGGGTGCGCTGCGGCTGAAGGTGGATGGCGTGGAAAAAGTCTTTAGTGGCGGCGAGCTCAGCCTAAGGTTGCGTGATGATTCTTGAGCTCGACTGTGGGAACAGCTTTATTAAGTGGCGAGTGCTGAAGTTTGCGCTCGACGCTGTATTTTTCGAAGGGGTTGTCGACTCTGATCTCGCGTTGCTTGACAGTTTGAGAGCTCTCGATGGGCTTGCGCTTCGTAAGTGTCGCGTGGTCAGTGTCAGGACTGCAGAGGAGACTGATGCCTTGATCCGTGCTATCGAGTGCGAGTTCGATATTTCGGTGGTGTGCGCGAAGCCCGCTCGTGAAATGTCCGGTGTCAAAAATGGTTATGAAGATTACGAGCGTCTAGGGCTGGATCGATGGCTGGCCATGCTTGGCGGGTTTCATCTAGCGTCGGGTGGTGCTTGCCTGGTGCTTGATTTCGGTACGGCGGTAACTGCAGATTTTATTGCTGCGAATGGTGAACATCTGGGCGGTTTTATTTGCCCAGGAATGCCTTTGATGCGAAATCAGCTACGTACGCATACCCGTAATATTCGCTATGGAGATCTTGCGGCCGAGCGCGCGCTGTCCAGTAGTGCGCCTGGGCGTACCACCGTTGAGGCCGTGGAGCGAGGGTGTTTATTGATGTTGCAGGGTTTCGTATTGACGCAGTTGGAAATGGCGCGTTCCTACTGGGGGGAAGACTTCATGGTCTTTATCACTGGCGGGGATGCTGAATTGGTTGCGGGTGTCTCGCCCGAAGCTCGAGTCGTTCCTGATCTGGTGTTTGTGGGGTTGGCTATGGCGTGTCCTTTTTCCTGAGGTTTGTATGCGTTGGTTGTTTCTCCTGCTTCTTGTTCTTAATGTTTTCTATTATGTCTGGCATCAGCAGGAGGCGCCCTTGCGGGCGAAGGATGTAACGCCTCTTAGTTTGTATCGAGGTTCCCAGCAAGACATTCGCTTGCTCAGCGAAACGACGGGTGAGGTTCGGGACGGGCAGGAGGAGCGTCGTCAACAGTGTCTTTTCCTTGGCGGTTTTTCTCGGCAGGAATCGATTTCAGCGCTCCAGCAGCGACTGGCTGAAATGGGGGTTGATGTAAAATCTTCGACGAAGGATGCATCTGGGGCTGGTTATTGGTTGTCTGTTTCGCCTCAGGGCCAGCGTTTGCTGGGGGATGTGCAGTTGCAAAACCTTTCCAACGAATTCAATGAGTTAAAACATAAAATAATGCTGTGTGAGGGGGTTGCACCTGCTGAATAGTTTGCATAGAATGGCGCCCGCTCCACAGCGAAGACCTAAACAGGAATTCAAAGTGAGGCGGTGTCAACGCAGCTAACCTCAGGTTTTTAAATGAGAAAATGCTTGACAGGGGTTTGGCATAGTATAGAATGCCGGCCTGATTAGGAGGGGTTCCCGAGCGGCCAAAGGGATCAGACTGTAAATCTGACGTCTACGACTTCGAAGGTTCGAATCCTTCTCCCTCCACCAGATTTAAGCGTGAGCTGCAGGCTCCGCGGGTATAGTTTAGTGGTAGAACCTCAGCCTTCCAAGCTGATGATGCGGGTTCGATTCCCGCTACCCGCTCCAAGTTTGCAGGTTGTGCAAAGTGTTTCGCTCTTGTAGCTCAGTTGGTAGAGCACACCCTTGGTAAGGGTGAGGTCAGCGGTTCAAATCCGCTCAAGAGCTCCATATAACAAGGCAGATATGAAAATATCTGCCTTTGTTTTAATGGTTGATATTGTTTGTCTAATTTCTTCTGTTGAGGGTGATATCGATGGCTAAGGAAAAATTTGATCGTTCCCTGCCCCACGTCAACGTTGGGACCATTGGTCACGTTGACCACGGTAAAACCACTCTGACCGCTGCTCTGACTCGCGTCTGCTCCGAAGTTTTCGGTTCGGCCGTAGTTGAGTTCGACAAGATCGACAGCGCT
>NZ_VCNJ01000059.1 GCF_005938625.1 Pseudomonas fluorescens | reverse complement strand
GGGTTCCTTCGCTGCGGGATCGATCCGGGCGCAGCGCCTACGGTTTGCTTCGCTGCACCTCCTCTCGCTGTGTTTGGCTGCGCCAAACGGTCGCTGCGCTCCCACCCCCGGATCAATCCCTCCACTCAGCCTTCCGACGTCGCCCGTGGATCAAGATCAAAAGCAGGCGAGCTGACACTCGGCCTATTGGCGAAGAGCGGGTGTTCGGCTTTGGATTTGTGGTGGATTTTCCCCTCACCCCAGCCCTCTCCCGGAGGGAGAGGGAGCCGATTTTTGAGCTTTTCAGAATCTGAGTTCAACTCGGTATCGCACGTCGGCGTACCTTGCCCAAACACCTCGATCAGTCCCCTCTCCCTCTGGGAGAGGGTTAGGGTGAGGGGCTTTTGATCTGTTTCAGAATCTGAGTTCGCCCCGGTATTTCACGTCGGCGTACCTCGCCCGAACACCTCAGGTCAGTCCCCTCTCCCTCCGGGAGAGGGCTAGGGTGAGGGGCTATTTCGCTGACACGATAAAAACTTGAACCGCTCTCTGTCCGGCATTTCCTGTGCGTAAACATGATTTTGTGAGCACGTTTAAATTACACAACCCGTTACGCCACTGGGCCTACAACACCTTGCGCCGTTACCTACGCGTACGCCAGAATCCGCCGGCTTACACGACCATAGCGCGGGCTATATCGTTTGCCTGCCACTGCCCATCAGTGGTCGGGTTTAGTAGCCCGTATGGTTTTAGTAAGTGCATAGGTCCCATTAAGTCAGGCGCATTTGCCTGTACTCAATGGTGGCTGTGCTCAGGGCGCTTTCGAGCGCGCCGGTCTTGCTAATTCCTCCGGTCTACTAACCTGCGCACAGCCGCCACCCTTCTTTTAGTAGAGAACGGTCGCGGCCCTTGTTCAGGAATTAGATATTTATGTTCAAAGCCACGCCAAACCCTCCGGGCACAGACCCAACCCCTCACGACCCAGCGCTTGAGTCTCAAAAGACAAAAGAAGCGACTGATCGCGCCCTCGACTACTACCTCAGACCAGAAACCCTGGCGGCCCCGCCAAACTCGCCCAAGTTTCGCCCGGTCTATCTCGTCGACCCCACGCTGGATGACGAAACCCTCCTGGTCGAGGCTAGCGAGTCGCTTTCATACGCCCACGCCATGGCCGGTAACATCGCCAACTCAATCGGCGGCCCGGAACGCAAGCCGCTGCTGGCGCTGCAACAGGTGATCATGCTCAACGAACTGTTGGTCAATCGACTGTTGGATAAGCTGAAATTGCCTCGGTAATTTCGCTGGCTGTTATGGCCTCATCGCGAGCAGGCTCACTCCTACATTGGATCTGCGGTGATCACTGATTGAGTGCCCGGCAACGATCCCCTGTAGGAGTGAGCCTGCTCGCGATGGCGGCCTAAGAGTCGACCAACCTCTAACTGATTGCATCCGGTCCAAATGTGGGAGCGAGCTTGCTCGCGAAAGCGGTCTGACAGACACCATCAAAAGAACAGGGCATTTGCGGATTTTTCTGTCGGTAAACGCAATCCTGTAAGCACGTTTAAATCACACAATCCGTTACGCCGCAGGGCCTACAACACCTTGCGCCGTTACCTACGCGTACGCCAGAATCCGCCGGCTTACACGGCTATGGGCCGGGCTATATCGTTTGCCTGTCACTGCAAATCAGTGATCGGGTTTGGTAGCCCGTCTGTAATAGCCGTGTGGCAACACCCTGTTCTGTCTCTTTGTAGAGGCCCAGTTCAATGGTGGTCATGCGTGGGGCTCACTCGTGAGCGCCGGGTTCCTATTGCAGCCGGTCTACCAACCCGCGTATGGCCACCACCCACTCGTTTGGTAGCGAGAGTGATGGCTCCTTAAACTGCGATAGGAGTTTCATCCATGTTCAAAATCACACCAAACCCACCACCCACCGATCCAATCCCCCACGACCCAGCGCTCAGCCCGCAAAAGATCAAAGAAGCAACCGACCGCGCCCTCGACTACTACCTCCGACCCGAAGCCCTGGCGGCTCCGCCAAACTCGCCAAAGTTTCGCCCCGTCTATCTCGTCGACCCTACGCTGGACGACGAAACCCTGCTGGTCGAGGCGAGCGAGTCGCTTTCATACGCCCACGCCATGGCCGGTAACATCGCCAACTCAATAGGCGGCCCGGAACGCAAGCCGCTGCTGGCGCTGCAACAGGTGATCATGCTCAACGAACTGTTGGTCAATCGACTGTTGGATAAGCTGAAGTTGCCTCAGTAATTTCGCTGGCTGTTATGGCCTCATCGCGAGCAGGCTCGCTCCCACATTGGATCTGCGGTCATCACAGATTGTGAGCCCGACAACGACCCCCTGTAGGAGTGAGCCTGCTCGCGATAACGGTATGACAAGCGACATCAATTTCAGACAGGCAATAAAAAAGCCCGAATGCTTTCGCTTTCCGGGCTTCCACGATCAAAAGATCGCAGCCTTCGGCAGCTCCTACCGTGATCGGTGAATAGCTGCCGAAGGCTGCGATCTTTTAATTTACTTTGTAGTGGGAAGCCTGCCAGTGATCACAAATTCATCGAACACTTTCTGCCCATCACGCGCGGCTTGCCGAACATCAAGGAATGTCAGTTCTTCACAAAATTTCTGTTTGTCGGGTTTTCGGGTGGAGTGTGTATTCATGCGGGCTGGCCTGCGTGATTGAGTAGCGACCGGCAAACAATAGAACCTGGCCTCAACGAGCACCAGTCGGCTCATTCTGGCGCAGTTGTAGGCAGTGTCTGCATTGCTTGAGTGAGATCGTCGTCGGCAGAGAAGGCCTCATCGCGAGCAGGCTCGCTCCTACAGGGGATCGTGACCGGGTACATAAACCTGTGATCACCGCAGATCCAATATAGGCCTTCGCCTGTTCGCGATGACGATCTGCCAGCCCCCAAAAATCCCAGATCACAAACAAAAGGCCCGGAAGCGCTCGCTTGCCGGGCTTTCAAGTGTAAAAAGGGCGACGCGGGATGGCTGCGCTATTTCAGCGTCCCGTCGCCGCCTACTTCACGCTTTGCACGTGCATATCCACCGCAATCCCGTCGCCTTTATCCGTACTAGCGTGATAGAAAAAACCGTAATCCACCAGATAGTAATAATGATCCATCGGCACGGGCTTCAAGCTCTTGCGCTGATCACGGCAACTGATCGCTTTGGCGTTACCACTCAACGCCGGGTTCAGCAGTTTGGCGGGTGACTCGCTGTCGACGGTGCAATCCACGGTAACCGGTTCTTCCCCCAGCGAGCCGATCAGGTTGCTGTTGATGCTGCCTTGGCGGGTGTAGCCCAGTTGGCTGCCGACGCGCATTTGCTGCCAATCACCTCGGAAACTCAAATTGTCGATCACAAGGGTGTTGCGGGACAGTTTGGCCTGTTCCCGACCGGACAGGGTGAGCAGGCCGCGCCAGCTGATTTGATGGCCGACGAGGTTTTCGCTCTTATGGTCAATGCTCAGTTGTTGGGTGACCGGATCGGTGGAAATGAAGTATTCGGTGCGTTCCGGCCAGCTCTTTTTGCTATTGCTGGCGGTTCCGGCGAGGTCCAGGTAAGTCAGGGTCTTGAGTGGTTTCGGCAGGTGCAGCTGTTCGATGCTTTTCAGCACGTTCGGGTTGATGTCGGGGATAGCGTTGGCATCTACCGCCGCTTTGCTGCGTCGGGTCAGCGCCGGCAGGCTGGCGATTGACGTTGGTGCGTTGCACACCAGTTCAACCATTTTTGACTTGTCCGCCTCGGACGCCGTGATCGCTTTGGTCTCGGGGAACATGTCGATTTTGCCGTCGGTGACCTGGTTGTCGGCGTTGAGGAAATAGCGGGCCAGCAGCGTGGAATTGCGTGTAGCGCAATCGTACGTGTAGTGCTCGCGAGTTTGGGTGAACGGTGCGCTATTGACCAGGTTGAGGCGGGTTTTCGGCTCGTCGTAGGCCATCCATACATCGACTTGCCCGGCCTTGTTTTGCAGGTTGTTTTTATCGACCAGCAACCAACGACCCGTGTCGTCTTGCGCCACTTTGCGCCAATCGGCGACGGGCAGGTTTTTGCATGCCTGGAGGAAGTCGCGGTTGTTCAGCAGTGTGGCGTGGTAACGCTCGGGCAACGCCCTCGCCGGCGCATAGTGGCCCGGATTGCCCGGATAAATGTGGCGCATCAACAGGAATGAATACACTTCGTTGATCTGCGCCGTGCTGCAGGCCGCCGAGTACTGGAAGCGCTGTACCACCACGGATTGCGGATCGCGCGGCTCGATCACCTGAAAGTTGATGACGTCGCCTTCACGCATCAGGCTGTTGGGTGTCAACGGCTGGGCCAGCAACACTGCCTGGCGGTCGGTATTTTTGGGCTGGGTGACGCAAGCGGCCAGCAGCAATGTGCTGATGCAAAGAATGATGCGCTGCACGGAACTCTCCGGGGGATCGATTGAAAGAGGCATTACGATTCATATAGCTCTGCTTGGGCTCAGCGCAGCGCCATCACCCTTACTCGTTCAAATCCTTGACCAGATAGTCGCCGACAATCTGCGAAACACCGGTCAACGCGGTGCGTACCAGTTCCGGTTCAGTGCGATAGCGCAGCGGCTCATAACCGTAGGTGTTGGCGCCGTTAAACGCGGTGATCGGCTCGTTGCGCTGCCAGATCAACTCGTCGCCGCGCTTCATCACGCCGTTGACCGCGATGGTCGGGTAAACCACGCTGCTGAAGCCCTGGGTCAGGGCGAAGCCCCAGTTGAATACGGTCAGTTCAATCTGCGCGTCCGCCGGTTCGTTGTCGCCGACGATTTTGAAGCGGCCGCTGGCGGCGAGTTTTTCTTCGAAGCTCGTTTTCACCAAGTCGCCGAGGTTGATGTTGGCGGTTTCCATGTTGTACAGGATCGCATCGACGGTCGACATGGAGGCCAAGTCGCCGGCCTTCAAACCAGCGGCAAAACCGGCACCGCCGAGTGCCGCTGTACCGATTTTGCCAGCGCCCGCCGCCAGACCTACGCCGGTGCCGACGCCCGCGCCAATGGCGGCGCCCCATGCTTGTTCGCGTCCCATATAGCTCATTTCCCGGGGTTTCCATGACACCGCGAGGATTTTCACGGTGTGGATTTGGGTACGGTATTCGGGCTTGAATTTCTGGTTGGCGCATCCGGCCAGGAACAGAACGGCGAACATCAGGACAGCGATCTTCTTCATGAAGGACTCACAACAAGAAACGGACTTGCGGAGGTTGTCGTCCGCATGCAGGAATTCTGAAGGGGTGGTGGATATTAATGTGCCACTATTGCGGCGATCGAGTTCCGGCGCCTGAATTCAGCTGCTGCCAGGACGTGGAAGTGCGCATCGGAAAACTCGCTGGACACACGCACAGCCCCACAAGCTAGCGTCTCGCGCTCTAATGCGAGAGACCTGTCATGGATGACCTGTTGACTACATTATCCAGGCGCATGAAATATCTGGTGTGCACGTCGTTCGCGGCGCTGTTGGCCAGTCAGCCGTTGCTGGTCCTGGCGGAAAACGTCAACGGGAAAACTCTCTATTCCCAGTGATGCGCGGTGTGCCAGACGTCACCAATCCCGGAACCAATAAAACCGGACAGCTTTCGCCGTCCGGGTTTCCAACGTCAAAAAGATCGCAGCCTGCGGCAGCTCCTACACCGATTATCTGTAGGAGCTGCCGCAGGCTGCGATTTTTTGCTGTTAGCGGTTAAACCGCTCCACCAACGAGTACTGCGTATTCGCCGTTTTGGTCAGCTCTTCACTCAGCAAAGCCGAGTTATGCGCTTGCTCCGACGTCTGATCCGCCAACTCCGAAATATTGCTGATGTTGCGGCTGATCTCTTCAGCCACCGCACTTTGCTCTTCGGTCGCCGCAGCAATCTGCGTGGTCATGTCGGTGATATTAGCCACCGCTTCACTAATACCAACAAGCGCCTGATCCGCTTCCAGCACTCGCGCCACACCTTCTTCCGCCTGACGATGCCCGGCTTCCATGGTCTGCACGGCACTCGAAGCCGTCTGCTGCAACTTGGCGATCAAGGCATGAATCTGCCCGGTCGATTCGCTGGTGCGTTGCGCCAGTTGACGGACTTCATCTGCCACCACGGCAAAACCACGGCCCATCTCGCCAGCACGCGCGGCTTCGATCGCAGCGTTCAGTGCCAGCAGGTTGGTCTGGTCGGCGATGCCTTTGATCACGTCAACCACGCCACCGATTTCGTCGCTGTCCTTGGCCAGTTGGGTCACCGTCAGGCCGGTTTCACCGACAACTACCGACAGACGCTGAATGGCTTCGCGGGTTTCGCCGGCGATGTCACGACCGCGACCGGTCAGGCGATTGGCTTCCTGAGTGGCGTCAGCAGTGCGCTGTACGTGGCTCGCCACTTCCTGAGTGGTCGCGGCCATCTGGTTGACGGCGGTGGCGACCTGTTCGGTTTCCACGCGTTGACGTTCCAGACCGCTGGAGCTGTTGTGCGCCAGGGCGTCGGACTGTTTGGCCTGATCGGTCAGGTGTTCGGCGGTGTCCTGCAGGCGGGTCAGGCAGGTTTTCAGGCGTGCTTCCTGGCTGAGGATCGACATTTCCAGACGCGCCTGGGCGCCACGGCTGTCGGTGTACATCTGCGCGATCAGCGGATCGGAGGTGGTCTGCTCGGCCAGACGCAGCAGGCGCTTGAGCCCGCGTTGCTGCCATTGCAGGCCCATCAGGCCCAGCGGCACCGACAAACCGGCGGCGAGGGCGAAGCCCCACTGCGAGTTCAGGGTCGCGCCGATCATGAAGCTCAACTGGCTGACCAGAATGAACGGCAACCAGTCCTGCAGCACCGGCAGCCATTTATCCGTGGAAGGGATCGCCGACTTGCCCTGGTTGATGCGTTGGTAGAGCGCTTCGGCACGGCGGATCTGTTCGGCGGTGGGTTTGATCCGCACCGACTCGTAACCGACCACCTGATTGCCGTCGAACACCGGTGTTACATAGGCGTTAACCCAGTAATGGTCACCGGTCTTGCAGCGATTCTTGACAATGCCCATCCATGGCAAGCCTTGTTTCAGTGTGCCCCACATGTGCGAAAACACCGCAGCCGGGACGTCGGGGTGACGGACCAGGTTGTGCGGCGCACGGATCAGTTCCTCACGCGAAAACCCGCTGATTTCGACGAAAGCGTCGTTGCAGTAGGTGATCACGCCCTTGGCGTCGGTTGTGGAAATCAACCGCTGCTGAGCCGGGAAAGTCCGTTCGCGTTGTGTAATGGGCTGGTTATTACGCATGGTTTTTCAATCCGCAAGGCTTTGAAAGGTTGTCGGCGGTGACAGCTTTTTATTGAAATTTTTTTTCAATAATCAGCACAGCGTCGCAAAACGGCGCTTGCTTCAGCCAGCGAGCATCGGATAGGTGAACAGGCCGAAATGCAGCAGGTTCAGGCCGAAATGCGTGGCGATCGCCGCGCCGAGCCCGCCAAAACGGTAGGCCAGACCATAGCCGACGCCCGCCAGGCCTGCCAGCAACACCCAGGTCCAGCCTGCGCCGGCATGCACCAGACCAAACAGCAGCGAGGCCAGCAGCAGGGCGAGGTTGTCGCCGTACGGCAGGTGTTTGAAGCGCTGGCTAAGGCCGCCCTGTATATAGCCGCGAAACAGCGCTTCTTCGACCAACGTCACCAGCAGCAGGTTGTTCAGCACCCACAGCCACGCCTGATCGGGCCACTTCGGCGCCCAGGCAATCACGCCCAGTAACAGCGCGCCGCCAAGGGCCAGAACTGCGCTCAGCGTCAGGGCGAGGGCGGTGGCGTAGACGCTCAGGCGCAACGAACGCCGCGCGACAATCCACGGGCAGACCAGCAACAGCCAGAAGCCAATCAGCGGTTTATCGAGGTTCAGGTACATCGAGAACGGCACGGCGTTGTCGGTGAAGCGCTGCGGATCGATGGCGCGCCCGTTGGCGAAGCCCGGCAGCCAGTGTAGAGCCAGCGCCAAAGCCAGCACGATGAACAGACCATGGCCGAGAAAGCGGGCGACCGGCACCTGTTGTTGGCGAACGGCAAAGCCTGCGAATACCAGCAGCCCCACGGAAATCAAAGCGAGCCAGCCGAGGTGGCCATAACTCAGTGACCATCCGTAACCGAGGCTGAGAAGCGCCAGATAGAGCCATGGCAAAGCCTTCATCGAAAGTCCCTGTGCAAATTTGTGGAAGGGCTTTCTACACGGGTGGGGGCGTGGGGACAAGTGAAGGTGTGGCGGCAAAGCGGGACAGTGCGCGAACCTGCGGCAACCCCCGATCAACTGTAGGAGTGAGCCTGCTCGCGATAGCGGTGTGTCATTCAACGCAGATGTTGGCTGATCCACCGCTATCGCGAGCAGGCTCACTCCTACAGGGTTTTGCGTTTGGCGTGGGATCTAGTGCAGGTTAAGTTTCGCGGCAGCACGTTCGGTAATTTCCGTGCGCAACTTCAGCGATGGCGCCGCCCGCAAACGTGCCTCATCGACAATTGCACCCGGCGCAGTCTCCGGGCTGCCCGAGTTGAACGGCGGCGCCGGCGCATATTCCAATTGCAACTGGATCAGTTGCGCCGCGTCGGCCCCCACCAACTCTTCAGCCAGCACCAAGGCAAAATCAATCCCCGCCGTAATCCCGCCACCGGTAAACAGATTGCCGTCACGCACCACCCGATCCTTCACGGCAATCGCCCCCAGCGTCGGCAGCAGATCGTGATACGCCCAATGCGTGGTCGCGCGTTTGCCTTGCAGCAGGCCCGCCGCGCCGAGGACCAGTGAACCGGTGCACACCGATGTCACGTACTTCGCCTGAAGGGCCTGGCGTTTGATGAAGTCCAGCGTCTGCGCGTCTTCCATCAACGGCCCGACACCGCCGCCACCGGGAATGCAGATCACATCCAGACACGGGCAATCCTCGAATGTGGTGGTCGGTTTCAGCAACAGACCGGTGCTGGCGGTGAGCGGCATCAGATCCTTCCAGATCAGATGCACCTGTACGTCCGGCAACGACGCGAGCACGTCGTACGGCCCGGTCAGGTCGAGTTGCTGAACCTGCGGAAACAACAGAAAACCGATCTGCAGCGTCATCGTTCTTGCTCCATGAAAAGGGGTGGACGGCTTCACTGTAGGCGCGTAGGTTCTGGCGTATACGCCAATATCCCCACGAATTACGCCAAATGCCCAAAACCATCCACGTACTCGCGTTCGCCAACATGCAGATCCTCGACGTCACCGGGCCGTTGCAGGTGTTTGCTTCGGCCAATGACCTCGCCCGTCAGCGCGGATTGCCAGTCCCGTATGCGCCGAGCGTGATTGCCAGCGGTGGCGGGGCGGTGATGTCGTCGGCGGGTCTGGCGGTGTTGGCCGAGCCTTTACCGGACGCGGCCAGCGACACCTTGATCATCGCCGGTGGCTGGGGCATTTATCCGGCGGCTGAAGATGTGCTTCTGGTGGATTGGGTACGCGAGCACGCCGCCAAATGTCGCCGTGTGGCCTCGGTCTGCACAGGCGCTTTTTTGCTGGCGGCCAGCGGCTGGCTCGATGGCCGTCGCGTGGTCACCCACTGGACGCGCTGCGAGCAACTGGCGCAGCAACATCCGAATTTGCACGTCGAAGCGAATCCGATCTTCATCAACGACGGCCCTGTCTGGACCTCGGCGGGTGTCACCGCTGGCATCGATCTGGCATTGGCAATGGTCGAAGAAGATCTGGGCAGCGACATCGCATTGGATGTCGCCCGGCATCTGGTGGTGTTCCTCAAACGCCCCGGTGGACAATCACAATTCAGCGTGACGTTGTCGTTGCAGAATCAGGGCAATCGCTTTGATGAGTTGCACGCGTGGATCGCGGAAAACCTCACCTGCGACCTCGGCGTCCCGACCCTTGCCGAGCAGGCCGGCATGAGCGAACGCAGTTTCGTCCGCCACTACCGCGCCGACACCGGCCAGACCCCGGCGCGGGCGATCGAATTGATCCGTGTCGAGACGGCGCGCCGATTGCTCAGCGACACTGGTTTACCGGTCAAACGCATCGCTGCCAATTGCGGGTTTGGCAGTGAGGAAACTCTCCGCCGCAGTTTCCTGCGCGCTATTGGCGTAACGCCGCAGGCTTATCGAGAGCGATTTTCGGTCAGTAATTCTAAAATTCAGGCAGTTTACTGAGTTTTTTATTACTGTGGGAGTTTGTAGTTACATCTATCGATTACTGGTGGCTACTATTTTGTGAGTAGTTTCAATGATTGATGCTTTTCCTTGAATAAATTTTGGTACATTTCCAGTTCGTAGTCTTCGCATAGTAGATAAACCGTTTTTCCTTCGGATAATATTTTTGATAGCTCGTCTGTTATCGAGAGTGCTCTAGACATCATCATTGTCCTAGTCGCATCGAAAAATATCGACTCGCAGTCCCGATTGTATTCGAAGATTTCTTGTGCATAGCCGCTGCGGATGGTTTTTTGTACTATGGTTGCTGTGCATTCTAAAACAATTTTCCTGAAGCCCGGGTGCACGCGGGGTAAGTGAAAAGTTTGCGCGTTTCCTTTTTTTGTGTAGATTACTTGGTTGGTTTTTATGTATTTTGGTTCTATCCGGTTTATCCATGTCTGGGCGCCACCATTGGTCCCGGAGATGGTTCTAATATCAAATGATGCTTTGTCTTCTTCAATTGTTATTTTTGAATGGCTGAGAGAAATAGTGGCGCGTGTCGAACCTCCATGTCTGAAAGAATTTTGCACTATTTCCAAAATCATTCGACACATTTCTCTTGGAAATGTTTTTTCGTATTCAACGGTTGAACTATAGCGTTCGAGCTTGTATGCCAGGAGTGGACCGATAATGTCATTTAAATAATCATTTAGTTCATCTGAGCTTCGATGATCTCTTCGTAAGGCTAAAGCATTTCCCGTGAGAATATCATCAATATGCAGTTGATCTTTTTCTGTGGGAAATATATCCAGTTCATTAGTCTCTACGATTTTTGAGACGATTTTTGGTAGGTGCTCTGCGCCAGTCTGAGCGGATTTTTCTTGCCCAACTCGGCTGAAGTCTTTGCACGCATAGTCGGATACATTTTTTACAATGAGCCATGGTATTTGATCCAGCGAAGGCACTATTCCGAATGCTTCCATTTCGCCGCCGATGATTTCATCATCGTATTTAAGGATCTTGTCACGGTCGGCGCCATTTGAAATTAGAGACTCGAGGCTGGCTAGAGTGCCGAGTAATCTTTTATATATTAATGGAGTAAAATTTTCTAAAAGGCTTTCTGGAATAGCTAGGGAACTTATATATTTTTCGGGCTTGTAGGTCACGCCGTGAGGCTCGTCTTTACGGCTGTTAAATGACATTATTTTGTTGCTGATAAGCGTATCACCAATCCATGTTTTCTCTGGAACGCCCCAGCAAAATCCAAAAAGGATGACTGCTTTAGGGGTGGGGAATCTTTCCTTACTGAGAAATTCTATAGCCAATCGGGAAATCGAGTCTGGAGAGGAAATTCCGCTTGTCCCAGTGATGTGAATAACATTGAAATTGTTGATTTTTCCTATCGAGCAGCCGCGATGTTTCATGTTTATTTCGCAATCACTTCGATAGCTTAATATTTTGTTAAGTGCGGCTTTTTCAATACTGTTTGCTGTCAAAATCAGAATGTACTTTTCGTTAAGTACGTCCTTGTGTAAGTCAATTCGAAGCTTCGCCATTTTTTCGACTCCCTATCTGGCATGGGTTCAAAGATTAGAATTCGGCTTCCGCCACTTGATTGAAATACATGCTGCGATCCGGTGTAAACGTCACCAGCATCTTCGTCCGCGAACAGGTCAGCGAACGCTCTTCACTCAAATCGATATCCAGATCCTCACTACGCAAGCCTTGCCACTGCGCCAGATATTTCAGCGAGCCATATTTCTCGTTTTTCTTCAGGCTGCGGCTCACGCCACCTTTCCAGCCGAGCACGGGCAGTTCGCCGGCTAGACATTTTTGCGCGAGGTCGGGGAAGCGGGTGGCGCGCTGGCGGCCGATTTCCCAGCATTTGATCAGGCCTTTGTCCGCGGCTTCCCAGAGCTGGGTGCGGGTCAGGCCGCTGCGAAGGGGCGTGTCGATGGTGCGCTGGACGTGCTGGCTCATTCTGGTTCCTTGAATTCGGGTTTTATTGGACAGCTCCGCTGTGCCCGTTGCGGTGGATGGTAGGGGCGGATGTAACAGCTGGCAACAGGGTATTTCGGCGTGTAAGTGCAAGTTGCGGGGAAGGGTTGAAGTGGGGGATGTTGAGCCGCTGTAGTCCGCAGGTGTGCCCAAATGTGGCGAGGGGATGTATCCCCGTTAGGCTGCGCAGCGGCCCAAAACTCAGAAGCTCCGGTACTTCTGGATGAATGAGTCGGGTGGTTTTGGGGCTGCTTCACAGCCCATCGGGGATACATTCCCTCGCCACAGGGATCCTACAAAGTCATCGTTTTATGGGCTATTTCCTACAGTCACTGGCGAACATTACGGCTGCCACTCACTCTTTTCCCCGCTCAAACGTCGATCCAGAAAGCTCGCCGCGCTGATCAACGCCAGATGTGTCAGCGCTTGCGGCGTATTACCCAAATGCCGGCCATGGCTGTCGAATTCTTCGGCATACAACCCGAGCGGGTTGGCGTAACGCAGCAGTTGTTCAAACTCCAGATGCGCCTTTTCCACCTGCCCGGCGCGAGCCAGGCATTCGACATACCAGAACGAGCACGCAGCAAAAGCGCCTTCGGTGCCGGCCAGACCATCGATATTGCTGTCGTCATTGCGATAGCGGTAAACCATGCCATCACGCACCAAGGTCTTTTCGATGGCCGCAAGGGTCGACAGCCAGCGCGGATCCTTGGCGCTGACGAAACGCACCAACGGCATCAACAGCATCGAACCATCGAGCGCGGTGCCGCCCTTGTACTGAACGAAATGCCCGCGCTCTTCGTTCCAGAAGTTGTCCCAGATATCGGCGTAGATCGCCTGCCGGGTCTGGTCCCACTGCGCGAACGGTGCGGGCAGCGAGCGTTTCGAGGCCAAACGAATCGCCCGGTCCAGCGCCACCCAGCACATCAGCCGCGAGTGCAGAAAGTGATGTTGCTCACCGCGCATCTCCCAAATGCCTACGTCCGTGGTCTGCCAGGTCTCACAGACTTGATCGACCACTTCTCGCACATGTTTCCAGCCTTCGTGGGAAATTGCGTCGCCGTATTTGTTGACCAGATACACCGCGTCCATCAGCTCGCCGAAGATGTCGAGCTGGATCTGATCGTACGCGCCATTGCCGATGCGTACCGGTTTCGCGCCACCGTGCCCCGACAGGTGATCAAGTTCGGTTTCCGGCAATTCCTGTTGCCCGTCGATGGCGTACAGAATATTCAGTTTCATCGGTTGCCCGTGGCAATCGCTGACCCGTCCGCGCAGCCAGCCCATATAGGCATTGGCTTCGCCGACAAAGCCCAGGCGCATGAACGCGTACACCGTGAACGAGGCATCGCGGATCCACGTGTAACGGTAGTCCCAGTTGCGTTCACCGCCCGGTGTTTCCGGCAGACCGAAGGTGGCGGCGGCGAGAATCGCACCGTGTTTGCGCGAGGTCAGCAGCTTTAGGGCGAGGGCGGAGCGATGGACCATTTCCCGCCAGCGTCCGCGATAAATCGACTGACCGATCCAGTCGCGCCAGAACTTCAGGGTGCGTTCCATGCACAAGTGTCCGGCGCCTTCGGCGAATCGTGGATCATCGGTCGCACCGAGCATGAACGCCGCCGTTTCATCCTGCTTGAGCGTGAATTGCGCCACCGCCGCTTGCGCGTCAATCTGCATTGGCTGGTCCGAAGCCAGGCGCAGTGACGGTTGACCAGCAGCGCTGAACGTCACGTCTTGTTGATCCATCTCTGCTCGGGTGTCGGCTCGGGCGTAATCGTGGCGCACGGCACAGCGCATCGTGAAAGTCGCCGAGCCGCTCACAACACGAACCCGCCGCATCAGCAGCGGCAGGGCATCGTCACTGTCTCCGATAGGCAGCAGATCGGTGACTTCGACCACCGCGCGCTCACTCAGCCAGCGGGTTTGCAGAACGTTAGTGTCGGGCAGGTAAATCTGCTCGCGGCGGGCATCAGGCAAGTCCGGGGCAAGTTGGAAAATCCCCGCGTCCGGTGTGTCCAGCAACGAACAGAAAATCGACGGGCTGTCGAACTCCGGCCAGCAGAAAAAATCCACACTGCCACGGTCGTTGACCAGTGCTGCACTGCGCATGTCGCCGATGATGCCGTGGGCGTCGATCGGGCTTTGTCGTTCCAGGTGATGCTCAGCCATTGCCGCGAAACTCCGGATAGAGGCTCATGCCGCCGTCGATGAACAGGGTGGTGCCAACGATGTAATCGGAGGCATCCGAGGCGAGAAAGACCACGGCGTTGGCGACGTCTTTAGCTTCGCCGATGCGTCCGTAAGGGATCAGATCCAGCAGCTTCTCGCCGGCAGTGCCTTCGGTGGCGTCTTTATTGATCGCCGTGCGAATCGCCCCGGGCGCGATGCCGTTGATGCGGATGCGTTGGTGGCTGACTTCCTGTGCAAGGGTCTGCATCAGCTGATCGACACCACCCTTGGACGCGGCGTAATTGACGTGCCCGGCCCAGGGAATACGCTGGTGCACCGAACTCATGTGGATGATCTTGCCGGCCGCGCGGGACACACCTTCACGAACGCCCTGGCGATTGAAAATCCGCAGGGCAGCGCGGGCGCAGAGGAACTGCCCGGTGAGGTTGACGCCGATCACCGCGTTCCAGTCGTCCAGCGACATATCCACAGCGGGCGCGTCTTTTTGCATACCCGAGTTGGCCACCAGAATGTCCAGCGAACCGAAGGTGTCGAGGGTTTCGGCGAACAGCCGTTCAACTTCGTTTTCCTTCGAGACATCGGCACCGATGGCGATGGCTTGGCCGCCATCGGCAATGATCTGTCGGGCCAGTGCCTCGGCTGGTTCTGCCTGCCGGTTGTAGTTGATGACTACTGCGGCGCCGGCTGCGGCCAGGGCTTTGGCACACGCGTGACCGATGCCGGAGCTGGCGCCGGTGATCAGGGCTACTTGTCCGGTGAGGGAGATGTGCATGCGGGGTCGCGCCTTGAGTGAGGGCCTACATAGCTGACCGGTTGCCAATAGTGAGAGTTCATTCGGCAGAAAGGGCTGTAGTGTTTTCGCCGACGCTTTCGCGAGCAAGCTCGCTCCCACAAAGGATCGGCGTCGTACACAAATCCTCCTGTGGGAGCGAGCCTGCTCGCGAAAGGGCCTTCACATTCCACCAACAATTCCTCGCTTCCCCGACACCCGACCCTATGGCAACTTGGCGGCCCTAGTTGAGGCTGCAACCCATGGCAAACCCCTACCGCGAATTATTCAACGCCCCCGGTGCACGAAATTTTGTGCTGGCCGGAATGATCGCGCGCATGCCGATCTCCATGACCGGTATCGGTGTGATCACCATGCTTTCGCAGTTGAAGGGTGGTTATGCGTTGGCCGGTGCGGTGGCGGCAACCTTTGCCTTGGCCACAGCGTTTTGCGCGCCGCAGGTATCGCGCCTGGTCGACCGCTATGGGCAGCGACGCATTCTGCCGGTATCGGCATTGATCGGCGGCGGGGCACTGCTGCTGTTGCTGCTGTGCACGCGGTTGCAGGCGCCGAACTGGACGCTGTTTATCTTCGCCGCGCTGGCCGGGTGCATGCCGAGCATGTCGGCAATGGTGCGGGCGCGCTGGACGGAAATCTATCGCGGTCAGCCGCAATTGCAGACTGCGTATGCGCTGGAGTCAGTACTCGACGAAGTCTGCTTTATTGTCGGTGCGCCGCTGTCGGTTGGATTGTGTGTAACGCTGTTTCCCGAGGCCGGGCCGTTGGCGGGATTGGTGATGCTGGCGGTCGGCGTCACTGCGTTTGTCGTCCAGCGCAGCACCGAACCCTCGGTGCATCCGCATGAGCCACACCATCAAGGCTCGATTATTCGCTCCACGGACATGCAATGGCTGCTGTTGTTGATGACCGCCATGGGCGTCATCGTCGGCGTGATCGATGTGGTCAGCGTCGCGTTCGCCCAGCAACAGGGACAACCCGCAGCGGCGAGTATTGTGTTGTCGGTGTACGGTATCGGTTCATTTCTGTCCGGTATCGCGTTCGGTGCGATGCGCTCGAAGTTGCCGTTGCCGCAACTGTTTTTGTACGGAGGGGTGGCGACGGCGGTGACGACGTTGCCACTGCTGTTGGCGAGCAACATCTTTGGATTGTCGGTGGCCGTGTTCGTCGCCGGGTTGTTCTTCTCGCCGACGCTGATTGTGGCGATGGCGTTGATTGAACGCATTGTGCCGCCGGCCAAGCTCACCGAAGGCCTGACCTGGCTGGTGACCGGTTTGAGTATTGGTGTGGCAATGGGGGCTGCTGGCGCCGGCGCGCTGGTCGATGCCTTCGGCGCCCGTAGCGGGTTCTGGCTGGCGATTGCTGCCGGGGCGGTAGTCCTCGCATCGGCGGTGCAGAGTTTCCGTCATCTGAAGTGATCGGCTCACCGACTAATTCCCGCGCTACCTCATCCGTTCTCTTTTACAGATAACCCTATTGAGGTAAACGCGGTGACAAAGCTGACACTGCTGTGCCTGCCCTATTCGGGCGCCAGCGCCATGGTCTACAGCCGCTGGCGGCGCCAACTGCCGTCGTGGCTGCACCTGCAACCGGTGGAATTGCCCGGGCGCGGTGCCCGTTTCGACGAACCCCTGCAAATCGACATGCGTGCGCTGGCCCGCCAATTGGCCCGCGAGCACCAGCCCGGCTTGCAAACGCCTTATGCGCTGTTCGGGCATAGCCTTGGTGCGCTGCTGGCGTGCGAGCTGGCACACGCGTTTCGTGAACTCGGTGCCCCGGAGCCGGTGGCATTGTTCGCCTCCGGCACGGCCGCGCCGACGATGCGCAGTGACTACGATCGCGGCTTTGCCGAAGCGCGCAGCGATGAGGAATTGATCGATCAACTGCGCACTTTTCAGGGCACCAGCGAAGAAGTGCTGGCCAACAAAGAGCTGATGAGCCTGACCCTGCCGGTGCTGCGCGCCGACTTCATGATGTGCGGGCGTTTCACGCCAGCGCAGCGGCCCTTGCTCAATTGCCCGGTGCACGTGCTGGGCGGCAAGGAAGACCGCGCGACCACCGAGCAACTGATCGGCTGGAGCAAGGAAACCCTGGGCAGTTTTTCCGTGGACATGATGACCGGTGGGCATTTCTTCATTCATGAACACGAAGCCCGGGTCATTCGCACGATCAAGACCCATCTGGAAGTTCATCAACGCCGTCATGCACAGGCAGCGGCGCCGGCCTTTTAGCGCGGTTCACCTATCGAGTGATTACAGGAGGCCAGTCATGGCTGTTGCTGTGGGATTTTCCGTTCGGCCACTGCTGCCGCAGCGGGGGCGCTTGCCGTTGTTGGTAGAAGCGACCGATGCGGACACCGACTTGCTGGCGGTGTTCGATGAATTGAAAGAGCTGGTGGACGAACATTTACTGCACGACGGCGGGGTGCTGTTCCGTGGCTTCCGTCTGAACGGCGCCGAACAGTTTCGTCAGTTCGCAGCCAGTTTCGGCCATCCGTTGTTGAACTATGAGTTCGGCTCGACGCCGCGCACCAACGTGACGCAGGGCGTGTACACCTCCACGGAATACCCGGCGCACCAGAGCATTCCGCTGCACAACGAGCAGGCCTATTCCCGCGATTGGCCGATGAAGATCTGGTTCTACAGCATGATCGCCGCCAAGTCCGGTGGCGAAACGCCGATCGCCGACAGTCGTGAAGTGTATCGGCGGATTCCGGCGGCGATTCGCGAGCGCTTTGTCAGCAAAGGGCTGATGTATGTGCGCAACTTCGGCAATGGTCTGGATGTGGCTTGGGAAGACGTCTTCAACACTGAAGATCGCGAAGTCGTTGAAGCCTACTGCAAGGCCCACGGCATTGTCTGCGAATGGAAGGACGACGGTGAGCTGCGCACCCGCCAGACCTGTCAGGCGGTGGCAGTCCATCCGGTGACCGGCGACAACGTCTGGTTCAATCAGGCGCACCTGTTTCATATTTCCAACCTGCAAGCGGAAGTGCGCGAAAGCCTGCTCGATATCGTCGACGAAGAAGATTTGCCGCGTAACGTGTATTACGGCGATGGCTCGGCGATTGAAGACGAGGTGCTGGCGCAGATCCGCGCGGTGCTCGATGAGTGCGCGATCAGCTTCCCTTGGCAGGAGGGCGATGTGCTGATGCTCGACAACATGCTCTCGGCGCACGCGCGTTCGCCGTTCGAAGGCCCGCGCAAAGTGATTGTCGCCATGGCTGAAGGGCATTCACAGGGTCCGCTCTGAATAATCCTCACGCGCAATGGTAAAACTGCCGAAGCCGGTCTTGTACCGGCTTCGGCATTTGTGCGCCTGCTGGGGTGACCGTCGAGCCGCTGTTGCGCCAGTGCGCTAAATCATCGCGTTTGTCATTCGTTCTTGTTGATACGACCGGGTCTCCTGGTCACGCCGCCGATCAGCAAGGACCCCATGCATGAATGCCGCAGACGCCCAGAAACTAGCCCGTCGTTTTATCGAACTGCCACAGGACAAGCGCCGTTTGTTCCTCGCCGGCATGGCCCGTGAGGGCATCGATTTTGCGCAGCTGCCCATGACTGCCTGTGTCGGCGTCGCCGAGCGGGACGGACTTTCGTATGCCCAGCAGCGGATGTGGTTTCTCTGGCAACTGGACCCGCACAGCGCTGCCTACAACCTGCCGATGGCGGTGCGCCTGACGGGCGATCTGCAAGCGCAGGCGCTGGAGCAGGCGTTCAGTCTGCTGGCGGCACGACACGAATGCTTGCGCACCACCTTCGGTCAGGAAGGTGAGCGCGCATTTCAGCGTGTCGCCGAACCGCAGCCGTTGAAACTGGCGATCACCGATCTCAGTGCAGTGCCCGAAGCCCAGCGCTGGCCGCTGGCGCAGCAGCACATGATGGCGGAAGCCGGTCAGGCCTTTGATCTTGAGAACGGCCCGCTGCTCAGTCTGCGCCTGTTGCGCCTGGCCGAGCAGGAACACGTATTGCTGCTCACTCTGCACCACATCATCGCCGATGGCTGGTCGATGAACATTCTCATCGATGAGTTCATGCGCACCTACGACGCACTGGTAGCAGGGCGCGAGCCGTCGTTGCCGGCACTCACCGTGCATTACCGCGATTACGCGCTGTGGCAACGCAGTTGGCTGGAGGCCGGTGAGCGCGAACGTCAGCTGGATTACTGGCGTGCGCAATTGGGCGCCGAGCATCCGGTGCTTGAGCTGCCGACCGATCGTGCCTATCCGGCGCGATCCAGTCATCAGGGCGCGCGCCTGGAAACGGTCATCGATGCGGCGCTGCGCCAAGAGCTGAAGAGCCTCGCGCAACGTCAGGGCGTGACCCTGTTCGTGGTGCTGTTGGCGGCGTTCAAAACGTTGTTGCATCGCTACAGCGGCCAGACCGATATTCGCGTTGGCGGGCTGATCGCCAACCGCACCCGCAGCGAAACCGAAGGGCTGATCGGCTTCTTCGTCAACACGCAGATCCTGCGCAGCGAAGTCACCGCGCAAACGCGCTTTGCCGATCTGTTGCAGAGCTTGCGTCAGGCGGCACTCGGCGCGCAGGTTCATCAGGATCTGCCGTTCGACGCCGTGATCGAAGCCTTGCAACCGGCGCGCAGCCAAAGCCACAACCCGTTGTTCCAGGTGATGTTCAACCACCAGCCGCTGGTGACCGACTTGCAGCACGTGCAACTTGAGTCCGGTTTGCAGGTGGGCTATTTGACGCAAGAACAACTGGCCGGCAGCGGTCGTCAACATGCCGCCACCAGCGACCTGATGCTCGACACCCGCGAGGAGGGCGAGCAGTTGTTCGCGGCGTTCACGTATGCCACCGATATTTTTGATGCTGCGACCATTGCAGCGATGGCTGGGCATTGGCGTAACATCCTCGCGTCCGTGTGCCGCGATTCGCAGCAAATCGTCGGCGAAATCGAACTGCTGGCGGAGGCCGAACGTGCACAGCTGATTCAGGCCACCGAGGCGGAACCGGTTTTCGCCAGTGTGCAGACCCTCTTCGAGGCGCAAGTAGCGCGCACGCCGCAGGCAGCGGCGGTGATTCTGGCGACCGAACCGTCGCCGTCACTCACCTACACCGAGTTGAACACCCGCAGCAATCGTCTGGCCCATCAGTTGCGCACTCGCGGTGTCGGTCCTGACGTGCTGGTCGGCGTGGCGCTGGGGCGCTCGCTGGAGCTGGCAGTGGCGTTGCTGGCGGTGCTCAAGGCCGGCGGCGCCTACGTGCCACTGGATCCGCAAACCCCGGCCGAACGTTTGCGCCATGTGCTCGATGACAGTGGCCTGAAACTGCTACTCACCGATCGCGAAAGCCTCGCCAGCCTGCCGGACCTTGGTGGCGTTGATTGCCTGTGCCTGGAACAGCTCACCGAGAGTGATCGCGCCGACAATCTGTCGATGACGGTCGAAGCGCAAAACCTCGCCTACGTGATCTACACCTCAGGCTCGACCGGCCGCCCGAAAGGCGTCGCGGTCAGTCACGGCGCGTTGAGCGAGTTCATCGCCCGCGCCATCGATTACAGCGACCTGCGCGAAGGCGACCGCGTTTTGCAATTCGCCACCAGCAGCTTCGACGGCTTCGTCGAGCAGTTTTTCCCGCCGCTGTGCCATGGCGCCGCAGTCGTCCTGCGCGATGCGCGGTTGTGGGACAGCGCGGCGTTGCATCAAGTGATTGTCGAACACGGCATCACCCTGGCCGACTTGCCGGCTGCTTATTGGTATTGGCTGGTGCAGGAATATGCCGCTAATCCACCGAGCGGTTTCGGTGCGCTGCGGCAGATTCACGTCGGCGGCGAAGCGATGGCAGTGGACGGTTTGCGCCTGTGGCAACAGGCCGGTTTGGGCCATGTGCGATTGCTCAACACTTACGGGCCGACCGAAGCCACGGTGGTTTCGACCATTCACGACTGCACCGCGCTGACGGCGGACGCCGTGTCGTGGCGCGGCATCCCGATCGGCCACGGTCTCGACGCGCGGCGCCTGTACGTGCTGGACGATGATTTGAACCTGCTGCCGCAAGGCGCGGTGGGCGAGTTGTACATCGGCGGGCCGGGCCTGGCACGTGGTTATCACCGCCAGCCGATCCTCAGCGCCGAGCGCTTTATCGCCGACCCGTTCGCCGATGGCCTGCGCCTGTATCGCACCGGTGACCGCGCGCGGCTGCGCCCTGACGGAGCCGTGGAGTACATCGGCCGGGTCGATCATCAAGTGAAGATTCGCGGTTTCCGCATCGAGTTGGGCGAAATCGAGTCGCGCCTGCAGCAATGCCCCGGCATCCGCGAAGCGGTGGTGCTGGCAGTTCCGCTAAGCGGTGGCTTGCAACTGGTGGCCTACGTGGTCAGCGATCCGGCCGTGCTGCAAAGCGCGGCGACGCAAGCGGCGTTCCGTCAGCAAATCCGCGCGGCGCTGCAGGCCAATCTGCCGGACTACATGGTGCCGGGCCATCTGCTGTTGCTAGCGAACCTGCCGCTGACACCGAGCGGCAAGCTCGATCGCAAGGCCTTGCCAGCGCCGGACCCGGCGCAGTTGCAGGGCGATTATCGCGCCCCGCAATCGGACGCCGAGCGGTGTCTGGCGCAGATCTGGGCGGATGTCCTGCAAGTTTCGCGGGTGGGTCTGGACGATCACTTTTTTGAACTGGGTGGCCACTCGCTGTTGGCCGCGCAAGTGATTGCCCGGGTGAAAAGTCAGCAGGGCGTGGTGCTGCCGCTGCGCAGCCTGTTCGAGAAACCGCTGCTGGGTGAATTGGCGGGGGTGCTGGCGCAACTGGCTGACGGCGAAACGAACGACGACTGGTCCGATATGGATCAGTTCATGAATGCTTTGGAAGGAGAAGAAGTATGAGCGGCACAATGGCGGAACGTATCGCGAAGAGGTTCGTCGGCTTGCCGCTGGAACAGCGTCGGCTGTTTCTGGCCAAGCTGCGCGAAGACGGCAAGGACTTCAGCTTGTTGCCGCTGCCGGTCAGTCGTCACGATGTCGCGCCGATTCCGTTGTCGTTCGCTCAGCAGCGTCTGCTGTTTCTCTGGCAACTCGAACCGCAGAGCGCCGCCTACAACATGGCCGCCGGTCTGCGCCTGAACGGGCGTCTGGACGAAGCGGCGCTGCAGCGCTCCTTCGATCATCTGGTGGCGCGCCATGAAGTCCTGCGCACGGTGTTCCAGACTGACGGTGATCAGCCACATCAGGTGATCCTTGGTCAGCAACCTCTGGCCGTGGAACGCATTGACCTGACCGGGCTGCCGCTGTCAGAGCGCGAGCAAGCATTGGCGCAACAGGTGCAGACCGTCACCGCGCGACCATTCGATTTGCGCCACGGGCCGCTGCTGCGCGCCAGTCTGTTTGTAATGGCCGACGAAGAGTTTGTACTGGTGGTGAGCATGCACCACATCGTCTCTGACGGCTGGTCAATGGACGTGATGGTCAAGGAATTCGTCCAGTGCTATCAGGCGTTCAGCCTCGAACGCGAACCGCAATTGCCAGCGCTGGCGCTGCAATACGCCGACTACGCGATCTGGCAGCGCCGCTGGCTGGAGGCTGGCGAGGGCGAGCGTCAACTCGATTACTGGCGCCAGCAACTGGGTGAAGAGCATCCGCTGCTGGAAGTGGCGCCGGACTTTGCCCGACCGCTGACGCAAAGCTTCGAGGGCCAGACCCTGAGTTTTGATTTCGGTGCGCCGTTGTCCCTGCAACTCAACGCCTTTGCCCGTAGCCAGGGCATCAGTCTGTTCATGCTGGTGCTGGCCGGGTTCTCGCTGTTCCTGTCGCGGCAGGCCGGGCAGCGCGACATTCGCGTCGGCGTGCCGAATGCCAACCGTGGTCGCGCTGAAGTCGAAGGGCTGATCGGCTTTTTCGTCAACACCCAAGTGCTGCGATGCGAGGTGGATGAGCGCGGCAGTTTCGAGGATTTGCTGGCGCGTGTACGTGAAGCCTCGTTCGGTGCGCAAGCGCATCAAGAGCTGCCGTTCGAACAACTGGTGGACGAGTTGGTCGCCGAACGTACGCTGGGCCACAACCCGTTGTTCCAGGCCAAGTTCAACCAGAACGTCGGCATGCAGAAGCAGCGTTCGATGGCCCTGCCAGGGCTGACCGTTGCCGAGTATCCGCTGGACAAGGACGGCACCCACTTCGATCTGGCGCTGGACATCACCGATGACGGCACGCTGATTCACGGCCAGATGACCTATGCCAGCGATCTCTATCGGGCGGAAACGGTCGAGGCTTTCGTACCGGCCTTGCTTGGTCTGTTCAGCGCGTTGCTGGAAGCACCGCAAGCACCACTTCATAGCATCGCCACGCTCGCGCCGGCCGCGCTTGACGCACCTGCAACACCTGCATTGCTGGTGTTGCAGCACTGGGATCGTGAAGTCGCCTGCCAGCCTCAAGCACTGGCCGCGCGCGACTTGAATCAGGCCTTGAGTTATCAAGCGCTGGATCAGGCGGCCAATCGTCTGGCCCATCATTTGCGCGCGCAAGGCGTGCGCGACAGCCAACCGGTGGCGGTGCTGATGGAGCGTTCGCTGGACTGGCTGACTTCGGTGCTAGCGATCTTCAAGGCTGGCGCGGTGTACATGCCGCTGGACGTAAAAGCGCCGGACGCACGCTTGCAGCAGATGCTGGGCGCTGCGAAAGCACGGCTGCTGTTGTGCGCCGAAGGCGATGCGCGTGTGTCCGGGCTGGCGGTCGACGGCTGTCAGGGCATCGCCTTTGCAGCGCAGCAGTGGCAGTCAATGCCGGACACTTGTCCAGCCGTGACGCTGTGCGCGCAATCACCGGCGTATGTGATTCACACCTCCGGTTCCACCGGGCAACCGAAAGGCGTGCTGGTCAGCCACGGCGCGCTGGGCAGTTATGTGCGCGGTGTGCTGGAGCGACTGGCGCCGACAACGGACGCCAGCATGGCGCTGGTCTCGACCATCGCTGCGGATCTGGGTTTTACCGTGTTGTTCGGCGCGCTGTGTTCGGGACGCCTGTTGCATGTCTTGCCGGAAGAATTGGGCTTCGATCCGGACCGGTTTGCCGAGTACATGGCCACGCATCAAGTGGGCGTGCTGAAGATCGTCCCGGGCCATCTGGCCGCGTTGCTGCAGGCCTCGCGGGCTGCTGACGTGCTGCCGGAACACGCGTTGATCGTCGGCGGTGAGGCGTGCTCGCCAGCACTGGTGGAGCGCGTGCGCGAGCTCAAACCGGGCTGTCGCATCATCAACCACTACGGGCCGAGCGAAACCACGGTGGGCGTGTTGGCCCATGAAGTCGGTGATCTGACCCTGACGCGCAGCGTACCGGTCGGTAGCGCACTGGCCGGCGCTCACGTTTACGTGCTCGACGATGTGCTGAACAACGTTGCCGATCAGGTGGCCGGCGAGTTGTATATCGGTGGTGACAGCGTGGCGCTGGGCTACCTGAACCAGCCGGGGCTGACGGCTGAGCGTTTCCTGCCCGATCCATTCGGCGCGCCGGGTGCGCGGGTGTACCGCAGCGGTGACCGGGTACGCCGCAATCGTCAGCAAACGGTGGAATTCATCGGCCGTGCCGACGATCAGGTCAAGGTGCGCGGTTATCGCGTGGAACCGGCGGAAGTCGCGCGGGTGTTGCTGGGCCTTGACGGCGTCAGCGAAGCGGCGGTGCTGGCGCTGGCACTGGATGACGACCCGACGCGTCTGCAACTGGTTGCGTGGTGTGTGCCGGTGGCGGGTCTGACCTTGCAGGCGCAGGCGCAGGCGTTGCGCGAGCAGTTGCAGGCGTGCCTGCCGGACTACATGGTGCCGGCGCAGATTGTCCTGCTCGAGCAACTGCCACTGACCGCCAACGGCAAACTCGACAAACGTGCGTTGCCGGTGCCGGGGGTGGTCACTCAACACTTCGTCGCGCCAGTGGGTGAAGTCGAAGAAAAACTGGCGGCGATCTGGGCCGATGTGCTCAAGCTTGAGCGCGTGGGCAGCACCGATAACTTCTTCGAACTGGGCGGCGACTCGATCCTCAGCCTGCAAATCATCGCCCGAGCCAAACGCCAAGGCATCAAGCTGAGCCCCAAGCAACTGTTCGAAAAACAGACCATCGGCCAATTGGCTGCGGTGGCCAAGCTGATCGAAGCCAAACCTGTCGCGGCTGCGGCACCGGTCGCTCGCGGACCGTTGCCGTTGTTGCCGATTCAGGCACGCTTCTTCGAAACCGCGATTGCCCAGCGTCAGCACTGGAACCAGTCGGTGATGTTGCAGCCGACCACGCCGCTCGACGCCGCGCATCTGCGCACAGCGCTGGCAGCGCTGATCGAACAGCACGACGCATTGACGCTGAATTTCCAGGCGTCCGGCGACGTGTGGCAGGCAATGCCGCAGACCCAGCGTGATCCGCAGCTGTTGTGGGTGCGCGAACTGAGCAGCGTGGACGCGTTGCCGGCGCTCGCCGATGAAGCCCAGCGCAGTCTCGATCTGCAACAAGGACGCCTGGTGCGGGCGGTGCTGGTGAACCTGCCGAACGCCGAGCAACGCCTGTTGCTGGTTATCCATCACCTGGTGGTGGATGGCGTGTCGTGGCGCATTCTGCTCGAAGACCTGCAGCACGCTTACACTGCGCTGGCGGCGGGCACGTCGCTGGTCTTGCCGGGCAAAAGCAGCTCGCTGCACACCTGGGCCGAGCATTTGCACCGTTACGGGCAAAGCGCAGCGCTGGCCGCTGAGAGTACCTACTGGCGGCAAACCCTGGAGGCGGGCGACGCACAACTGCCACGGGATTTCCCGCAGGACACCCAGACCCGCGAGCAGGCGGCCCGGGCCAGCTCGCGTTTGAGTCAGGCGCTGACGCACAAGCTGCTGAAAGTGGCGCCAGCGGCGTATCGCACGCAGATCAACGACCTGCTGCTGACGGCACTGGCGCGGGTGTTGTGTGACTGGAGCGAACAGCCTTCGGTACTGATTCAGCTCGAAGGTCATGGTCGTGAAGACTTGTTCGACGACATCGACCTGAGCCGCACCGTGGGTTGGTTCAGCAGCTTGTTCCCGGTGCGCCTGACCCCCGAATCGACGCCGGGTGCGTCGCTGTGCGCGATCAAGGAACAACTGCGTGCGGTGCCGGGCAAAGGCATCGGATTTGGTGTGCTGCGTTACCTGAGCCGATCCGTCGAGTTGCAGGCATTGCCGCAGCCGCGCGTGACCTTCAACTATCTCGGCCAGTTCGACGGTGCGTTCAACGCCGACGCCGGCGCGTTGTTTGTGCCGAGCGGTGACAGCACTGGCGCCAACCAGGACGCGGCCGCGCCGTTGGGTAACTGGTTGAGTGTCGACGGTCAGGTCTACGGTGGTGAGCTGGAATTGACCTGGACCTTCGGCACCGGCATGTATCGCACAGAGACCGTCGCGGCGCTGGCCGAAGCCTACCGGCGCGAACTGGAGCGACTGATCGAGCATTGCTGCGACAGTGGCGAGGCGGCTGTGACGCCGTCGGACTTCAGTCTGGCAACCCTGACCCAGGCGCAACTCTCGGCACTGCCGATCCCGGCCCGCGACATCGTCGACCTCTATCCGTTGTCGCCGATGCAGCAGGGCATTCTGTTCCACAGCGTCAACGATCCGGACAGCCCGGCGTACACCAACCAATTGCGCGTCGATGTGCAACACCTCGACGCCGACCGCTTCCGTCAGGCCTGGCAGCAAACCGTTGATGCCCACGAGATCCTGCGCACGGCTTTTGTCTGGCCACAGGATGCCGCCGCCGCAGTGCAAGTGGTGCGTCAGAATGCGCAGATGCCATGGAGCGTGCAGGACTGGCGTGGTCGCCATGACCTCGGTACCGCCCTGGATCAACTGGCCGGCGAAGACCTCGCCAGCGGTTTCGACCTGACCGGCGCGCCGCTGTTGCGGGTGACGCTGGTGCGCACGGACGAGGCCACGCATCACCTGATTTATACCTGCCACCACATCCTCATGGACGGCTGGAGTACGTCGCAGTTGTTCGGCGAAGTGCTGCAACGTTATGCCGGCATGACCCCGGCGGTCGGGCAGGGGCATTATCGCGATTACATCGAATGGCTGGGTCAGCGTGATCAGCAGGCCAGTCGGGATTTCTGGACGACAGCCCTCGCTGATCTTGATGAACCGACGCGTCTGGCCAGTGCCTTGTCGGGCGGCCAGCACGCGGCCAGCGGTTACGCCGATCACGAACAGGTATTCAGCGAAACATTGACGGCGGAACTGAACCGCTTCGCCCGTGAGCAGAAAGTCACCCTCAACACCTTGGTGCAAGCGGCATGGCTGGTGCTGTTGCAGCGTTACACCGGGCAGGACCACGTCGCGTTCGGCGCCACGGTTGCCGGGCGTCCGACGGATTTGCCGGGTGTCGAGCAGCAGATCGGCCTGTTCATCAATACCTTGCCGGTGGTCGCGGCGCCGTCCGCCGAGATCGTCGTCAGCCAGTGGCTGCAACAGGTGCAAGACGTCAATCTGGCCCTGCGCGAGCACGAACACACGCCGCTCTACGACATTCAGCGTTGGGCCGGTGCGGGTAACGGCGCGTTGTTCGACAGCATTCTGGTGTTCGAAAACTACCCGATGGCCGAAGCGCTGCAACAGGGCCCGGCCACCGGTCTGACGTTCTCGGCGATTCGTCGTCAGGAACAGACCAACTACCCGCTGACGCTGGTGGCGGTCACCGGGCGTGAGCTGAGTCTGGGGATCAGTTACGACCGGGCCAGTTTCGATGCAACGGCAATCAGCGGTTTGAGCGCGCAACTGCAAAGCCTGCTGACGCAGTTCCTCGCCGATGCGACGCAGCCGCTGGGTGCGTTGCAATTGCTCGCAGAGCCACAGCGTCAACAGGCCATCGCTTGGGGCAAGGCCGACGTCATGGCCACGGACGCGCGCACGGTGCTGGAGCACATCGGCACGCAGGTGCAGCGTCAGCCGCAGGCACACGCGGTGCTGTTTGCCGAACAACAGATCGATTACCAAAGCCTCGATGCTCGGGCCAATCGCCTGGCGCACAAACTGCAAACGCTGGGCGTCGGGCCAGAGGTGCGGGTCGGGGTGTGCATGCGGCGCACGCCGGACATGCTCGTGGCGCTGTTGGCGATCCTCAAGGCTGGTGGTGCCTATGTGCCGCTGGATCCGGATTACCCGCAGGAACGCTTGCTGCACATGCTCGATGACAGCCGCGCCGCCGTGCTGATCACCGAGCCGGCCGCACTGGCGCTGTTGCCTGAAACCTTGAGCGCGCAGGTGCTGCTGGTGGAAGAGGGCGCGTTGAGTGCGTTCCCGACAACGGCACCGGTGGTGAGCGTCACTGCGCAGAATCTGGCGTACGTCATCTACACCTCGGGCTCGACCGGCAAACCGAAAGGCGTGGCGATCACCCATGGCAACCTGTCGGCGCTGATTCAGTGGTCGGCCGGGGTCTATCGCGCAGAACAACTGCGCGGCGTGCTGGCCTCGACGTCGATCTGCTTCGACCTGTCGGTCTGGGAGATCTTCGTCACGCTGGCTTGCGGTGGTTGCCTGGTGCTGGCGGATAACGCGCTGGCGCTGGCCGATTTGCCGGCCCGCGAACAGGTCACGCTGATCAACACGGTGCCGTCGGCGATTGCCGCGCTGCAGCGTGCCGGGCAGATTCCGCATTCAGTCGCGACCATCAATCTGGCCGGCGAACCGCTCAAGCAAGGCTTGGTCGACACGTTGTACGCGAGCACGTCGGTGCGACAGGTCTACGACCTTTACGGGCCGTCGGAGGACACCACCTATTCGACCTTCACTCGGCGCACCCCGCAGGGGCAGGCGAACATCGGCCGGCCGTTGCCGAACACCGTGGCCTATCTGCTCGACAGCCAGTTGCAAGTGTTGCCGAGCGGCGTGCCTGCCGAGTTGTATCTGGGCGGTGCCGGCGTCACCCGGGGTTATCTGATGCGTGCAGCGCTGACCGCCGAACGCTTTGTGCCGAACCCATACTCCGGCAACGGCGAGCGCCTGTACCGCACCGGCGATCTGGTGCGCCAGGGCAGTGATGACAACATCGAGTACATCGGCCGGGCCGACCATCAGGTGAAGATTCGCGGCTTCCGTATCGAACTCAGCGAAATCGAAGCGCGACTGCTGGAGCAGGACGACATCCGTGAAGCGGTGGTGCTCGCTCAGGACGGAGCCGCCGGCAAAAACCTGCACGCCTACGTGGTGGCGGCGCAGGCAGTGGTTGATCAAACGGTGTTGGCGGAACGCTTGCGCAACGCACTGGCCAGTCGCTTGCCGGCGCACATGGTGCCGGGCCATTTGCACCTGATCGACGCCATCCCGCTAACCCCCAACGGCAAGCTCGATCGCAAGGCGCTGATGGCCTTGGGCGAGGGCCCGACGCAGCAACACTATCAGCCGCCGCAAAGCGATTTGCAGTGGGAGGTGGCGACGATCTGGCAGGAAGTGCTGGAGGTCGAGCAGGTGGGCCTCGCGGACAACTTCTTCCAGCTCGGCGGGCACTCGTTGCTGGCCACGCTGGTGGTAACACGGATCAAGGAGCGTCTGGGCGACAAGGTGCCGCTCAAGGAGCTGTTCGAAACCGACACCCTCAAGGCGTTCTGCGCGCGAATCGAGGCCTTGCGCGTCGAAATGTCGCCCGTTCAGGATGAATTGGCTAAATCCCTGGAGGCCCTCAAACGTCTATCCCTCGATGATCTGGAAAAACTGATTTCTTGAGAGGGAAAAACGCGTGCAAGAGTTAATCGAGTCGGTAGGACAACTTTCGGCTAAGCAAAGAAAGGCTCTGGCGGTTCTGCTCAAGCAGAAAGGCGTCAACCTCTTTGACATTGCCCCGGTTTTCAAGCGCACGGCTGAAGAGCCGTTGCTGCTGTCCTACGCTCAGCAGCGCCAGTGGTTTCTCTGGCAGTGGGCGCCGCACAGCGCGGCCTACAACATTCCGACGGCCCTGCGTTTGCAGGGTCCGCTGGATGTCAGCGCGCTGGAGCGCAGCGTTCAGGCGCTGATCGAACGACACGAAACCTTGCGCACGGTGTTCTCCCAGGAAACCGCGCAACCCTTGCAAGTGGTCCTGCCCGCAGGACCCTTTGCACTGGAGACTCATCAACTGAGCGCTGAGCTGGCCAACAACGCGGATGCCTCGATCCAGGCGTTCGTGCAGACCCAGAGCCAGAAAACTTTCGACCTGCAGCACGGCCCGCTCTTGCGCGCAGCGCTGCTGCAAGTCACCCCGAATGACCATGTGCTGGTGCTGACCCTGCACCACATCGTCTCCGATGGCTGGTCGCTGCAAGTGATGATCGAGGAACTGGTGCAGCTTTACGCCGGTTTCAATCTCGGTCACGACGCCGGTCTGCCAGCGTTGCCGATTCAATACGCCGACTACGCCTTGTGGCAACGGCAGTGGATGGAGGCCGGTGAACAAGAGCGGCAACTGGCTTACTGGCAAGAGAAACTCGGCGGTGAGCAACCAGTGCTGGAACTGCCGATGGATCGCCCGCGTTCCATCGAGCAAAGCTTTGCCGGCGCCAGCCATAACCTGATTCTCGACCCGGCGCTGAGCAACGCGCTCAAGACGTTCGCCCGGCAAGAAAACGTCACCCTGTTCGTGGTCTTGCTGGCCTCGTTCCAGGCCCTGTTGCACCGTTACAGCGGTCAGACCGACATCCGCGTCGGCGTGCCGAATGCCAACCGTGGCCGGGTGGAGATCGAGCGGCTGATCGGCTTCTTCGTCAACACTCAGGTACTCAAGGCTGATATCGACGGGCAGATGTCATTTGTCGATCTGCTGCGTCAGGTCAAACAGACCGCGCAGCAAGCGCAGGCCCATCAGGACTTGCCGTTCGAGCAACTGGTTGAAGCACTGGAGCCGGGCCGCAGCCTCAGCCACAGTCCGCTGTTCCAGGTGATGTTCAACCATCAGGCCGAACGCCGCGCGAGTGTAGAAACCCGTTTGAATGGCCTGAACATCGAACCGCTGGAGTGGCAGAGCCAGACCGCGCAGTTCGACCTGACCCTCAATACCACCGAACAGGCGCACGGCATCGAAGCTGTGCTCAAGTACGCCACGGATCTGTTCGACGCGGCGACCATCGAACGACTGGCACAACACTGGAACGCGTTGTTGCGGGCCATCGTCGCCGAGCCGACGCAGCGCATCGGCCAGCTATCGATGCTCGACGCCGGCCAGCAGCAACAATTACTCGCGCAGTGGAATCCTGAGCGCGTCCAGCAACCACTGGAACAGTGCATCCATCAAGCCATCGAAGCGCAGGCCGAGCGTTATCCCGACGCGGTCGCCGTGACGTACGACGGACAACGCCTGACGTACGCCGAACTCAATTGCCGCGCCAACCAGTGGGCGCATGCGCTGATCGCGCGTGGCGTTGGCCCGGATGTGCGTGTTGGTGTGGCGGTCGAGCGTTCGCTGGACATGATTGTCGCCATTCTTGCCGTGCTCAAGGCCGGTGGTGCTTATGTGCCGCTGGATCCGGGTTATCCGGATGATCGTTTGAGCTACATGATCGAGGACAGCGGCATCGATCTGCTGTTGACCCAGGGTCATCTGCTCGCGCAACTGCCGGTGCCACCGGGGCTGGCGTGCCTCGATCTGCATCAGTCGCCAGAACACAGTATTGAAACCAACCCGCTGTGCCTGACCACGCCGGACAGTCTGGCGTACGTCATTTACACCTCCGGTTCCACCGGTAAACCGAAGGGCGCATTGCTGCCGCACGGCAACGTCATGCGGCTGTTCAGCGCCACCGAGCACTGGTTCGATTTCGGCCCGCAGGACAGCTGGACGCTGTTCCATTCCTACGCCTTCGACTTCTCGGTCTGGGAGATTTTCGGCGCGCTGCTGTATGGCGGCAAACTGGTGGTGGTGCCGCATGACATCACCCGTTCCCCGGAAGATTTCTACACGCTGCTGTGCGATGAAAATGTCACCGTGCTGAACCAGACGCCGTCGGCGTTCAAGCCATTGATGCAGGTCGCCAGCGAGTCGACGCGCACCAATTCTCTACGTTACGTGGTGTTTGGCGGCGAAGCGCTGGAAGTGCAGAGCCTGCGCCCGTGGTTCGAGCGTTTCGGCGACCGCGCGCCGACGCTGATCAACATGTACGGCATCACCGAAACCACGGTGCACGTCACTTACCGGCCGTTGTCGATGGCCGATCTGCAACAAAGCCACAGCAGCCCGATCGGCGAGCCGATTGTCGACCTGTCGTGGTACTTGCTCGACAGCGCGCTGAACCTGGTGCCGCAAGGCTGCATCGGTGAGCTGTACATCGCCGGTGCCGGTCTGGCCCGGGGCTACCTGAATCAGGCCGGCATGACCGCCACGCGATTCGTTCCCGACCCCTTCAATCCGCAGGCCGGTGAGCGCCTGTATCGCACCGGCGACCTGGCGCGGCTGCGCGGCGATGGCGTGATCGAGTACATCGGACGGATCGACCATCAGGTGAAGATCCGTGGTTTCCGTATCGAGCTGGGCGAAATCGAAGCGCAACTGCTCAAGCACCCCGACGTGCGTGAAGCCGTGGTGCTGGCGGTCGACGGTATCAGCGGCCAGCAACTGGCGACGTGGATTGTCGCGAACGAAGTGCTGGACGCCGAGGGGCAGGGCGCACTGCGCGATTCGATCAAGGCGCATTTGCGCGAGACCTTGCCGGACTACATGGTCCCGGTCAGTTGGGCGTTCCTTGAGCGTCTGCCGCTGACGGCCAACGGCAAACTCGATCGCAAACAACTGCCGCACCCGGAAGTCGCGCAGGTGCAGGAAGTCTATGCCGCGCCGCGCAACCAACTGGAACAGCGTCTGGCCGAGATCTGGCAGGACGTGTTGAAGGTTGAGCGCGTCGGCCTCAACGACAACTTCTTCGAGCTGGGCGGCGACTCGATCATTTCGATTCAGGTGGTCAGCCGCGCGCGTCAGGCGGGCATTCGCTTCACCCCCAAAGACATCTTCCAGCACCAGACCGTGCAACGTCTGGCGACCGTCGCGCAACAGAGCGACGCGGTGCAAATGCAGCAGGGCGAAGTGCTCGGCGACGCGCTGCTGACGCCGATCCAGCATTACTTTTTCAACAGTGACATTCCGGCGCGGCACCACTGGAACCAGTCGATCCTGCTGACCCCGGCCAGCGCGCTGCAAGCGGCGCCGCTGGAGCAGGCGCTGTTGCAGCTGCAACGCCACCACGACGCCTTGCGCCTGCGTTACCAGCAAACCAACGACGGCTGGCAACAGCGCCATGCACCTGCGGATCAGGCGCATGCCTTGCTGCGCACGGTCACGCTGGACGACAGTGCGGCATTGCCAGCGCTGTGCCTGGACTTGCAGCGCAGCCTCGATTTGCTCGATGGCCCGCTGATTCGTGCAGTGTTGGTCGATTTGCCGGACGCCACTCAGCGTCTGCTGCTGGTGATCCATCACCTGGTGGTCGATGGCGTGTCGTGGCGGATCCTCCTCGAAGATTTGCAACGTGCTTATCAACAACTGAGCAGCGGTCAGGCTATGCGTCTGCCGGCCAAGACCAGCGCGTTCAAGGATTGGGGCAAGCGTCTGCAGGAGCATGCCCGCAGCGCTGAACTGGAGAGCGAACTGGATTACTGGCGCGGGCAACTGCGCGATGTGTCGGTCGACCTGCCGCTGGACAATCCACAGGGCCAGTTGAGCAACCGTTTCGAGCGCAGTGTCGATACGCGTCTCGACGCCGAACGTACCCGCCAGTTGCTGCAACAGGCGCCAGCGGTTTATCGCACCCAAGTCAACGACCTGCTGCTGACCGCGCTTGCCCGTGTGCTATGTCAGTGGACCAACACCGACAGCGCACTGGTGCAGCTTGAAGGTCATGGTCGCGAAGACTTGTTCGAGGACGTCGACCTCAGCCGCACGGTAGGTTGGTTCACCAGCATGTTCCCGGTGCGCCTGACCCCGGACGCCAGTCTGGAAACCTCGATCAAAGGCATCAAGGAGCAACTGCGCGCGATCCCGAACAAGGGCATCGGCTATGGCTTGCTGCGTCATCTGGGCAGCGCCGAGTCGCAAGCGGCGTTGAACGGTCTGGCGCAACCGAAGGTGACGTTCAACTACCTCGGCCAGTTCGACAATAACTTCGACGAAGGCGCCCTGTGGGTGCCGGCCACCGAAGACAAGGGCGCCGGCCAGGATGAAAACGCGCCGATGGCCAATTGGCTGACCATCGATGGCCGGGTTTATCAGGGCCAACTGAGCTTGACCTGGACTTACAGTGGCGATGTCTTCGAAGAGGCGACCATCAACGCGTTGGCCCGCGCGTATGAAGTGGCGCTGGGTGAGTTGATCGACCATTGCCTGAACCACCCGAGTGGCGGTTTGACGCCGTCGGATGTGCCGTTGGCCGGGTTGTCCCAGGCACATCTGGACAGCTTGCCGATGGCCGCCCAGCGCATCGAGGACATCTATCCGCTGGCGCCGATGCAGCAAGGCATTCTGTTCCACAGCTTGTACGACGCCGATGCCAGTGCCTATGTCTATCAAATGCTGCTGGATATTGACGGCCTCGACGTGGCGCGTTTCCAGCAAGCCTGGCAACGCGTGGTGGATCGTCATGAAGTGCTGCGCGCCGGTTTTATCTGGGGCCGGGATGGTCTCGATGCGCCGCTGCAAGTGATCAATCGCCAGTTGACCCTGGAAATGCCGGAAGTCGACGTGCGTGGTGTGGCGAATCTGCCGGCCGTGCTTGAAGCGCGGGCGCAGGCGGATCGCGAGCGCGGTTTCGATCTGCAGAACCCGCCGCTGTTGCGCTTGTGCCTGTTGCGCACCGCCGATGATCGCCATCGGCTGATTTTCACCTGTCACCACATCCTCATGGATGGCTGGAGCAACTCGCGGATGTTCGGCGAGGTATTGCAGGATTACGCCGGTCAACCGGTGCCAAGCGCGCAGGGTCGTTACCGTGATTTCCTGGTCTGGCTGCAAGGTCAGGACAAAGCCGCCTCGCAGGATTTCTGGCGCGGACAACTGGCCGCACTGGACGAACCGACCCGACTGGCCTCGGCCTGCCACGGGCAAACGGTGCCGGGCCCGGGCAAACAGATGCATCGCCTGCATTTCGACCAAGCCTTCACTCAGCGCCTGAACGGTTTCTCCCGTCAGCAGCAAGTGACTCTCAACAGCCTGGTACAAGCCGCATGGCTGTTGGTATTGCAGCGCTACACCGGCCAGGCCACGGTGGCCTTTGGTGCCACGGTGTCCGGGCGTCCGGTGGATCTGCCGGGTATCGAGCAGCAATTGGGCCTGTTCATCAACACCTTGCCGGTGATCGCCAGCCCGCAAGCCACGCTCAGCGTCGGCGACTGGGTGCGCAGCGTGCAGGACAAAAACCTGTTGCTGCGCGACTACGAGCAGACGCCGTTGCAGGACATCCAGCGTCTGGCCCAACTGAGTGGCGAAGCGCTGTTCGACACCTTGCTGGTGTTTGAAAACTATCCGGTGTCCGAAGCGCTGGAAGCCAATCCGGGCGGTTTGGGTTTTGGCGGCCTGGAGCACCGCGAGCAAACCAACTACGGTCTGACCCTGATCGCCGGGGCCAGCGACGTCCTGAACCTGGACTTCAACTACCTCACCGAGCACTTTGCCGAACGTAGCGTGCTGGGTCTGGCAGGGCACCTGGAAGAAGTGCTGCGCCAGTTCATTGAGGCGCCACAGCGTCTGCTTGGTGAAATTGGCCTGCTGCCGCTCGCCGAACGCCAGACCCTGGCGCAATGGAACGCCAATCAGGCTGCGTATCCGGCTGAGCGACTGATCTCGCAGAGTTTTGAGCTTCGCGTGGCGGCGCATCCGCAGGCACTGGCACTGAGTCATGCCGGCGTCACCCTGAGCTATGCCGAACTCAATCAACGCGCCAACCAGTTGGCTCATCATCTTGTGGCGCTGGGTGTCGGCGCGGAAATCCGCGTGGGCGTGGCGATGCCGCGTTCGGCGGAACTGGTGATCGCCCTGATGGCGGTGCTCAAGGCCGGTGGCACCTATGTGCCGCTGGACCCGGATTACCCGGCGGATCGCGTGGCCTACATGCTCGACGACAGTCAGGCGAAAGTCTTGCTGACGCAGCAATCGCTGCTGGCGCAACTTCCGCAGACCGATGCGCACGTGGTGCTGGTCGAGGCGGGCGGTGCGGCATTTGCCGAGCAGTCTGTGGACAATCTTGCTGCGCGGGGTGATTCGGCCAATCTGGCGTACGTGATCTACACCTCCGGCTCCACCGGCAAGCCGAAAGGCGTGGCCATTGCCCATTGCAACGTGCAGGCGCTGATTCACTGGTCCGCCGAGATCTACAGCGAAGACGATCTGCAAGGTGTGCTGGCGTCGACGTCGGTGTGCTTCGACCTGTCGGTGTGGGAGATTTTCGTCACCCTCGCACGCGGCGGATCGATCGTCATGGCACGTAATGCCCTGGAACTGCCGGACTTGCCGGAGCGCGATCAGGTGCGCCTGATCAACACCGTGCCGTCGGCGATTGCCGCGCTGCAACGCAGCGGGCAAATTCCGCCGGGCGTGCGCATCATCAACCTCGCCGGTGAGCCGTTGAAGCAGAGCCTGGTCGACACGCTCTACCGCGAGACGGCGGTGGCACATGTCTACGACCTGTACGGGCCGTCGGAAGACACCACCTATTCGACCTGCACCCGCCGCGAACTCGGTGGTCTGGCGAACATCGGCCGGCCGCTGGTCAACACCACGGCGTACATGCTCGACGGTCAATTGCAGCAAGCGCCGTTGGGCGTTGCGGCTGAGCTATATCTGGCCGGCGACGGCATCACCCGTGGCTACTTGTTCCGCCCGGGGCTGACCGCCGAGCGTTTCGTGCCCAATCCATTCTCGACCAGCGGCGAGCGCATGTACCGCACCGGCGACCTGACTCGCTTCAGCGATGACGGCCGGATCGAATACGTCGGTCGTATCGATCATCAGGTCAAGGTGCGCGGTTTCCGTATCGAACTGGGTGAAATCGAAGCGCGTCTGCTCGCTCAGGACAGCGTGCGCGAAGGCGTGGTACTGGCGGTGGATGGCCACAGTGGTCAGCAACTGGTCGCATATGTGGTGCCAAGTGATAGCGGCCTCAGCCTCGAACAACTCGACGACTTGCGTGAAACGTTACAGGCCGCGCTGAAGGCGCATCTGCCGGAATACATGGTGCCGGCGCAGTGGCTGTTCCTCGAGCAGTTGCCGCTGACACCGAACGGCAAACTCGACCGCAAGGCCTTGCCGGCACCGGACGTCAGCCAGTCGCAACGTGAATACGTCGCGCCGTCGACGCCGCTGGAGCAGCAACTGGCCGAAGTCTGGCAGGACATTCTGAAGATCGAGCGGGTCGGCGTGACCGACAACTACTTTGCGTTGGGCGGCGACTCGATCATCTCGATTCAACTGGTCAGCCGCGCGCGTCAGCAGGGGATTGGCTTCACCCCCAAAGACCTGTTCCAGCAGCAGACCGTGCAGAAACTCGCCGCTGTGGTTTCGCTCGAGTCGTCAACCGACGAGACTCCGGTGGATTATCCGTTGGCCAAACTCGATCAGGCGCAACTCGATGCGTTGCCGGTGCCGGCGGACATGATCGAGGATGTCTACCCGCTGTCGCCGATGCAGGAAGGCATGCTCTTCCACACGCTGTCGGATAACGGCAGCAGCCTTTACGTGCAACAGGTCAGCCTGCCGATCAAGGGCCTGGACGTGGAGCGCTTCCGCCAGGCGTGGGAGTTCGTGATCGCCCGTCAGGCGATTCTGCGCACCAGTTTCCATTGGCAGGACGGCCTGGCCAAACCGTTGCAAGTGGTGCATCGCCATGCGCCGTTGCAAATGCAGGTGCTTGATTGGCGTGACCAGGAGACCAGCGAAGAGCGGATTGCCGCGTTCGCCAGCGATGATCGCGCGCTCGGTTTCAATCTGGCCGATGCACGTTTGTTGCGGGTGACCCTGCTGCGCCTGAGCGACGATCAGTACCAGATGATCTGGACCAGCCACCACATCCTGATGGACGGCTGGAGCAGTTCGCGGCTGTTCGGCGAGGTGCTGCAGTATTACTCCAAGGGCGAAATCATCGGCGAGAACGGTCGCTACCGCGACTTCATCGCCTGGCTGCAGGCGCAGGATCAGGACGCCCAGGAACTGTTCTGGAAGGCGCGCCTGGCGGTGGTCAACGAACCGACGGCACTGAGCCAGGCGATGCACCCGCGCCACAGCGCCGATGTCGCCGGTCACGATGCGATCTATTCGAACTGGGATAAAGCGCAGACCGCGCGGCTGTTGCAGTTCTGTCGCGACCTGCGCATCACCCCCAACACCTTGATTCAAGGCGCGTGGCTGTTGCTGTTGCAACGCTACACCGGGCAGCAGACGGTGACTTTCGGCGCCACGGTGTCGGGGCGTCCGGAAAGTCTGACGAATGTCGGCAACATGCTCGGTCTGTTCATCAACACCTTGCCGATCATTCAGACCCCGCAAGCCGATCAGCGTCTGGCTGATTGGCTGGGCGATGTACAGGCCTACAACCTCGATATTCGCGATTACTCCCAGGCGCCGCTGGCCGATGTGCAGCGCTGGTCCAGCCTCGGTGGTCAGGCGCTGTTCGACAGCATTGTGGTGTTCGAAAACTTCCCGATCGACGATCGCTTGCAGGAAGAAAACGACACCGATCTGACCTTCGGCAAATCCATCGGCCACGGCGTGACCAACGTGCCGATGGACCTGGCGGTGATGCTCGGTGACGAGTTGTCGATCGAATACCTGTACCTGCGCAGCCATTTCAGCGCCGAGGCCGTTGTCGGTATTCGCCAGACCATGGAAAACACCCTCGCCGCAATGATGGCGGCGCCGTACGAACGCCTCGGCAATTTGCAGCGTCTGAGCCACGAGCAATGGCAAGCGGCGCAGGCCTGGAGTGCTGAACCGGCGCACACGCATCAAGCGGCGCTGCTGCCGGAACTGATCAGTCGTCACGCGCAACAGCAGCCGCAGGCCATCGCGCTGCAATGCGCCGGGATGAACCTGACCTATGCCGAACTCGAGCAACGCGCCAACCGTCTGGCACACTGCCTGATCGAACACGGTGCAGGGCCGGAAGTGGTGATCGGCGTGGCCTTGCCGCGTTCGCTGGAAATGGTGGTGAGCTTCCTCGCCGTGCTCAAGAGCGGTGCGGCGTATGTGCCGCTGGACATCGAGTATCCGCCGGAGCGTCTGGCGTACATGATCGAAGATTCGGGCATGGCGCTGTTGCTGACCCAGAGCAGCCTGCGCAGCACGTTGCCAGCGCCGCAAGGCCTGCTGCGTCTGGAAATCGATCACCTCGACGAAAGCCGCTACGCTGACCACGCTCCCGAACGCTGGGTGCAGGAGCAGGGTCTGGCGTATCTGGTTTACACCTCGGGGTCTACCGGCCGACCGAAAGGCGTCGCGGTGACGCAAGGCCCGCTGAGCATGCACTGTCAGGCCATCGCCGAGCTGTACGAAATGGACGCCAGCAGCTGCGAGCTGCACTTCATGTCGTTCGCGTTCGACGGCGCCCATGAGCGCTGGTTGAGCACCTTGTACAGCGGCGGGCGTCTGGTGATTCGCGACGGTTGCCTGTGGACGCCGGAGCAGACCTATCAGGCGCTGCATGATTACGGCATCACTATTGCCTGCTTCCCGCCGGCCTATCTCAAGCAACTGGCCGAGTACGCGGCGGCCAGCGGTATCGCGCCGCCGCCAGTGCGCATCTATTGCTTCGGCGGCGATGCGGTGCCGGATCAGACCTTCGAGCAGGTCAAGGCTGCGCTGCGTCCGCAGTACTTCACCAACGGCTACGGCCCGACCGAAACCGTGGTCACGCCGATGCTCTGGAAAGTCCCGGTCAGCCAGCATTGCGAAGCGGCATATGCGCCGATCGGCCGAGCTGTGGGCGCACGCTCGCTGTACGTGCTGGACGAGGATCTGAACCCGCTGCCGCCAGGCTTTGCCGGTGAGCTGTACATCGGCGGCTATGGCGTCGCCCGGGGTTATCACGGCCGTCCTGACCTGACCTGCGAGCGCTTCGTGCCGAATCCGTTCGCGGCGGGCGAACGCTTGTATCGCAGCGGCGATCTGGTGCGTTTGCGCGCCGACGGCGTGGTCGATTACATCGGTCGTATCGACCATCAGGTCAAGGTGCGCGGCTTCCGCATCGAACTGGGCGAAGTCGAGGCCAGTCTGCGCCAATTGGCGTCGGTCACCGATGCTCTGGTGATCGCCCGCGACAATGCCTCTGGCAAGCAACTGATCGGTTATGTGGTCACCGCGACCGGTGAAGACATCGGCGATGAGCTCAAGGCGGGCCTGCGCACTTCGCTGCCGGAATACATGGTGCCGGCGCAGATCGTTTGCCTCAGTGCTTTCCCGCTGACACCGAACGGCAAGCTCGATCGCAAGGCGCTGCCGGAACCTGAGTTCAAAACCGAGCAATACCTGGCTCCGCGCAACGAGCAGGAAGCCTTGCTCGCGGACATCTGGGCGCAGGTGTTGCAGGTCGAGCAGGTTGGCATCAGCGACAACTTCTTCGAGCTGGGTGGCGACTCGATTCTGAGTTTGCAGGTGATCTCCCGCGTCAGAAACCACCCGACGTTGCAGATGGACCTCAAGCTGCGCGACCTGATGCGTTATCAGACCATCGCCGGCATCGTTGAGCAGGAGGCGGCGAAGGAGGGCTCCGCACAACCACAGACGGACGTCACGCACGTGGCCGCCGAGGGCTTGTTCAATCTCTTGCCGATTCAGGAGTGGTTCTTTGCCGAAGGCATGGCCGAGGCGCATCACTACAACCAGTCATTGCTGTTGAGTGCACGCCAGCCGCTGGACCTCGATGCACTGGAGCAGGCACTGGGCTGGATCGAGCAACATCACGACTCGCTGCGCCTGCGTTTCTCCCACGAAGGCGGGCGTTGGTTGCAGCGTTACTGCGACCTCAGTGAACAGGGTGAAGCGTTGCTCTGGCGCCGCGAGGCGGACAACAGCGAGCAGGTCGAAGCCTTGGCCAACCTCGCCCAGCGCAGCTTGAAACTCGACGACGGGCCGGTCTGGCGGGTGATGCATGTCGCCTTGCCGGATGGCCAGGCGCGCCTGCTGGTGGTGATTCACCACTTGGTGGTCGACACCGTGTCGTGGCGAATTCTGCTCGACGATTTGAAAGTGGCGTATGAGGCCTGCGTGCAAGGGCTGCAGCCAAAATTGCCGATTCGCAGCAGCAGTTACCGATCGTTCGCCGAGGCCTTGCAGGCGCAGGCGCCAGTAATTGCCGAGCAGGAACTGGCGTACTGGCTGGGGCAGCTGGATCAGCCAGGCGTCGACTTGCCGTGCGACAACCTGCGCGGCAAGAACCTCGTGCGTCAGCAGGCGCAGGCGCGGCTCAAGCTGTCCCGTGAGCACACTGAACAACTGCTCAAACAGGCCCCGGCGGTGTACGGCACGCAGATCAACGACCTGCTGTTGTCGGCGCTCAGCCGTGCCCTGTGCCGCTGGAGTCAACAACCGTCGGCGCTGATTCTGCTCGAAGGCCATGGTCGTGAAGACCTGTTCGAGTCGATCGACCTGAGCCGCAGCCTCGGCTGGTTCACCAGCATGTTCCCGGTGCGCTTGCGCCCGGACAGCGACGACATCGGTCAGTCGATCGTCAATGTGCAGGCACAGTTGGCGGCGGTTCCGCAGAAAGGCATCGGCTATGGCGTGCTGCGTCATCTGGCCGGGGCTGAGGTGTCGCGGCAACTGGCCGAGCTACCGCAAGCGCGGGTCACTTTCAACTACCTGGGGCAATTCGACCAAAGCTTCGACGAGCAGGCTTTGCTGGTGCCGGCGCTGGAAGAGACCGGTGACAACTACAGCCTCAAAGCCAATCTGGGTAACTGGCTGGAAATTGTCGGCCAGGTCTATGACGGTCAGCTGGCCTTGCGTTGCATCTACAGCAGCCAGCGTTATCGCGCCGGCACTATGGATGCCTTGATGAGCGATTACCAGCGTGAGCTGGAGGCGTTGGTCGAGCATTGCATGGCACGCGTGGGCTGATCGCCGCACGTTCAGTCATCTCGAGGGGGCGCTGCCGAGGCGCGCCCCTTTTTTTGCCGATACAAGGATTTTAGCGATGTCTTTACACCCTGATCTGGAAGCCTTCCTCGACCTGGCCCAAGACAGCCAGGACGCCGGCCTGCCGGCCATGCACCAAATGACCCCGAGCGAGGCCCGCGCGACTTTCGAGCAGACCACCGCGCAACTGCGCTGGCCGGCACCTGAAGACCTGTTGGTCAGCGAAATCGATACGTCGGCGCGTGATGGTGCGCGGTTGGCATTGCGTCTGTATCGCCCAAGCGCTGCGGTCTCGCCGATGCCGGTATTGGTGTATTTCCACGGCGGTGGTTTTGTCGTCGGCAGCCTCGATTCTCACGACGGTGTGTGCCGCGAGTTTTGCCAGCGGACGCCGTGTGCGGTGTTGTCGGTCGGGTATCGATTGGCCCCGGAGCATCGTTTTCCAACGGCGCTGGAGGATGGCGAAGACGCTTTGTCGTGGTTGGCGGAAAACGCCGTGAGCCTTGGTCTTGATACCTCGCGCGTGGCGTTTGGTGGCGATAGTGCCGGTGCGACGTTGGCCACGGTGCTGGCGATTCAGGCGGTGGTGCAACCGCATACCGTGGCCATCGCACCCAAGGCACAGTTGTTGTGCTATCCGGTGACCGACGCTTCGCGCGTGCACGATTCGCGGTTGTTGTTCAGCGAGGGTTATCTGTTGGAGAACGATACGCTTGACTGGTTTTATCAGCATTACGCCCGCAGTCCGGAAGATTATCTGGACTGGCGCTTTTCGCCGTTGTTGGCGGAGGATCTGCGGGGTGTGGCGCCGGCGATCGTGTTGTTGGCGGGTTTTGATCCGTTGTTTGATGAGGGTCAGGCTTATGCTGACAAATTGCGGGGGCAGGGGCTGAGTGTTGAGGTTGAGCATTGTCCGGGGCTGACGCATGATTTGCTGCGGATGGCTTCGGTGATGCCTGATGTTTTGCGGGTGCATGAAACTTTGAGTCGGGCGTTGGAGCGGGTGTTGGGGTGATCATTTTCTTGGTTGGTTTTGGGGGCATATCCGTTGCTGCGGTAACGGCGGCTTAGGGTTCCGCCCTGACGGCGGGTCACCTTTTCCAAACGCCGAAAAGGTAACCGAAAAGGCTTGCTCCTACGTGCGGCCCGCTCGCTGGGGCTCGGGGTTCCTTCGTTGCGGGATCGATCCGGGCGCAGCGTCTCCGGTTTGCTTCGCTGCACCTACTCCCGCTGTGTTTGGCTTCGCCAAACGGTCGCTACGCTCCCACACCCGGATCAATCCCTCCACTCAGCCTTCCGACGTCGCCTTATAGATCAAGATCAAGAGCAGGCGAGCTGACACTCGGCCTATTGAGTGGTGAAGAGCGGGACGTGGTCGGCTTTGGATTTGTGTTGGAGCTGCCCCTCATCGGAACGCCGCCCGCCCAGCCGTCTCTCGGAGGGAGAGGGGGCCGATTTTTGGGCTTTTCAAAATCTGAGTTCGACGCGGTATCGCATGTCGGCGAAGCTTTCCCGAACATCTCAGTCAGTCACCTCTTTCTTGGGGGGTGAGGGGCTGATTTGTTTGCTTTTTAGAGCCTGAGTTCAACGCGGTATCGCATGTCGGCGT
>NZ_VCNJ01000058.1 GCF_005938625.1 Pseudomonas fluorescens | reverse complement strand
GGTGGGTATTTCAGACCTTCCCTAGACTCCCGTGATCAAGCAGTGTTTGGAGGACCATCCACGCTTCAACTGCACTTCACGCAGACCAGAGCCTCCTGGCTGAACGCCGTGGAGCGGGGTGTGTTTACCAGCGTCGCGGAGCTGAATACGGGCATTCGTCAATTCATCGAGGCTCACAATGAGCGCTCAGCAAAACCATTCAAGTGGAACAAAACGGCTGAAAACATCATCAGTTCGGTGCATAAAGCAAAGCTGGGTGCGATTGAAAATAGATTGTTAAATTAACCGCTCAGGACACTAGGCCGGTGGGCCGCTCACGTTTGTGTACTTGCAACAAGTTGGGGGATCTTTCAATCCCCCAACCTTATCTAAAGGCGAACTCAGCCTTTAGCAAAGTTGCCATTTATTAGGATCGGTGTTGCCTGAGGCTCCCCAGCCGATAGCATAACCCAGAGGGCCAAGAGAAAGGAGAAGACCGGCGCCGAAGCCTTGGCCAAAGCTTTGGCCACCAAAAACAGTTTGGGTCTCTTTAATAGTGATTTCTTGCATGGTAAGTTTCCTTATTAAGTATGTTGCCTTCGCGTTTCCGCTCAATGCCATGAAAAGCTATCTCGGTGCCTTGGTTGAGTCAAATCATTTAAGGCTTATTTCACGCGCTAGCGCCTAATGTGTTTTTTGATAACTTTAATTCATATCATGATGAGTGGGCGCCACCAATCTAAAGCGTGCGGATGCCGAGTTCGCATCCCAACTTGGATGGAGTAACTGCATCGAGCTCTGCACCAGCCTTGCGCTAATGGCTGTTGCGATGCTTGCGCGCCCGTTGATCGCTTGCGGCTTAGCTCTATCTTTGTGGGCATGAACTCAGTGCGCTACAGGCGGGGGAGTTAAATCATGTTTCTTGGCAGTCCGACTTTAATAATTCATATTATATTTGCAAATGATAATTTTTGAGTGCTTGCTGCGAGGAAAATTGTGAGAGTATTTCTACAGCGGCCTATGGAGTATTTACTCGCTTATACGATCTTCCCAGCATGGATCGCCATGCCTGTCGGACACGGATAAAGTCAGCGCTGTGATATAGCGCCCCGCGGTTCAAAACGAGAGATAATATGCTTGTGCTGCATATTCTACGCGCATTATTAATCCTACCCGGCAAGGACACTCTGTTTTACAACCACGATGTGATTTCGCGTCCAAATGCCGTTGACCTATTGCTGGCTTGGCCAGTCGCTCTCATCAGTGGGTCATCTACCTTCCATCAATAACGGAACATGTATGCTTGATGTCGGAAAGGTCTCGCCGCGGTCGGCGTTATCACCTCTTTTGTTAGCTTGGGTTGTATGCGCGTTTTTTCTTACGGCATTGATCATACTTTTTATAGGTCGCTACGCGGAAAAAGAGGAAGTGACGGGGCGTGTGATCACCCGTGACGTGCTCAGAATCAGCAGTGAACGCGCCGGTTATATTGAAGAGGTCCTGGCGCAGCCCGGAGCGATCATCCATAAGAATCAACCCTTGCTGCGCATCCGTAACGTGGATCCCGATACGTTAAGTGAGCGCGGCGGCAAGTCGGGTTCAACCAACAATGTGAAAGGTGTCGAAGCGCTGCTGGTGGAGGTGAGCGCTGATGAGCAAAAAGCTCAGGCGTCTTATGACGTTGAAAAAAACCTACTCAAACTGCAGCTCGACGAGGTCAGCAAAAGCTTAGACCTCAACAGCAAGATCTATCAGTCGATTCAATATCGCGTCGACATTGCCGTCCGGGAGCGCCAACACTATGAGAGCCTCGCCAAGCAGGGCGCGGTGTCTGAGGCGGCGTTGCATGAAGTGATTGCCCGCCACGAGTCTGCGCTTCAGGAGCTGGTGAACAACGAGCTCGACCAGAGCACGGTACAGCAAAAAATCTTGGAATTAAAACAACGTGACAGTGATGCCGATTATTCGCGATCCACACGTTTGAGTACTCTCGCTAGTCAGAAGCAGGATCTGTTGGAGCGCCTTGATACACTGAAAAAAGCGCAAGAATATGTATTGCTCTCTCCCGTCGACGGTGAGATCGATGCCACGTCGGTGTTTGCGGGCGCGCGCGCCGAGGCGGGCAATCCGCTCATGCTCATTCGGACGCGCACGCCGGAACCTGTGGCCCCCACCGTCATGCTGGATGTGAAAGCCTCCTCCATCGGTTTCGCCGAGCCCGGTACCGAGGTGGTGGTGCGTATCGACTCCTTTCCTTATGAACGTTACGGCGTCATCAAGGGCCACATCCTGAGAACACCCTCCAGTACGTTGGTCGACTCGCCTCTGGGCACGCCTCATGACGAGCAGAGTGCTGTACCGACCTACCTGGTCGAAGTGCAGCTCGATTTTCCCAAGGCTTCGACAAAAATCCAGCAAGCGTGGTTACGTGACGGCATGACCGTTAAAGCCTCTCTCAAGCACGAAGAGTTGAACTTGTTTGAATGGTTGTTTTTACCCGTGGTGAAAGGCATGCAGCGCAACCCCGACTATCTATCCGAATTTCGTGAGGCACCGGTGGGTGAATCCAAATGACAGAACGTAATGCTCAGCATAAGCCTGGCGTTGCGTCGCGATTTTTTGCCAAACGCATCCCAGTGATTCTGCAAGATGAAATCGCCGAGTGTGGTCTGGCCTCGATCGCCATGGTGGCCAGTTACTACGGGCGCGAGACCACACTTCGGCAAATGCGTCAGGACTACAGTGTGGCGCTGGGGGGCATTTCGCTCTATCAGATCATCAAGGTCTCGGAAACGCTGGGGCTTGCGACCCGCCCGTTGAAGCTTACGCTCGACTACATCAAGGAACTCAAGACACCGTCCATTTTGTTTTGGAACAACATGCACTTTGTGGTGCTGGAGTCAGTCACGAGCAAAGGCATCAACGTTGTCGATCCCGCGGTAGGGCGGCGTTTTTACAGCTGGGAAGCGGCGCTACCGTTATTCAGCAACTTTGCCTTGGAAGTGGTGCCGGGCCTGGGCTTTCAGCGCAGTCAAGAAGGCAAGGGTAGCTCTCGGCTGAGTTTTACCGGCATCCTTAAAAACAACGCCTGGCTGTATCGCTACTTGATTCCCATGGCGTTGTTGGCCGTTGTGATCAATTTGGGCGCGATCGCCGCACCCAAGCTGTTTTCCCTGACGATTGATCAAGTGGTGGCCAAGAATGATCCGGATTTCCTATACCTGATTCTCTATATCTTTTCCGGGCTGTTCTTTTTCAAAACGATTGCCACCTGGCTGCGCACCGCACTCAATGCACGCCTGCGTGTGGCCTTGACCCAGGACCTTTCGACCGGGGTCATCGCCTGGTTGCTGCGCTTACCCGTGCCTTTTTTTGAGCGTCGCTCACCGGTCGATATTTTGCGCCGCACGCAAGCCGTTGATCAGGCTTACATACAGTTCACGGCCGGCAGGATAGACATGGCCATCGATAGCATTTTTGCCGTGGTCTTTCTGGTGTTGATGGGGTTGATCAACCTGAAGCTGGCGGGTTTATCCCTGGCGTTGTGCCTGGCCTTTTGTGTTTTTCGTTTGGTGATGTTGCCGATTATCGAAAAAAAGCACCAAGTGTCCATCGAAGCCGAAACCGCGCGCAATGCGGTGTTGTTCGATGTGCTGGGGGCCGTGCAATCGATGAAGCTGTATGGCTACGAGGCCTCCAAACTGGCGTTATGGAGCAACCGCCAGGCCGAAACGGAAATTGCCCGAGCCGATGTCAGCCGCATGCAGGAAATGAACACAGTCGTGCATACCGGCCTTTCGCATTCCCAGTCCCTGTTGGTCAGCGGTCTGGGCGCCTTGGCCGTGCTCAAGGGGGTCAATAGCATTGGCGACCTGTTTGCCTTTGTGCTGTACAAGGACCTCTTCATGGACTCTGTCCTGAAGGCAGTGGATCGGTACATGTCGCTGCGCCTGATCAAGGTAGACCTTGATCGGGCCGAACATATTATCGATGAAGCGCCCGAAGAGGTGGGCGTGAACGTTTACGCCTCCTCCGCGCTCGCGAACCGTGAACAAATTCGTCACCTGGAGATTCAAGCGGGGGTGTTTCGTTACGGCTCGTTCGAGCGGCCTGTTCTGAAGTCGCTACAACTGCAGGTCAACCGTCTGCAAAAAGTGGCCATTTATGGCAGTTCAGGCTTTGGTAAAAGCACCTTGTTGAAAGTGCTGGCGGGGTTCTATGCGCTGGAGTCCGGCGAGCTCAAGGTCAATGGGATGCCGATAGCCAATTTTGGTCTGCGCCGCTACCGGCAAAGTACCGCCTATGTCACGGCCACCGATGAAATCATCGACGGCACGGTCATTGACAACATCCTGATGGATGCCGACCACGTCGATGGCGAACATCTTCAGGCCTGCGTCGAGCAGGTCGGGCTGGTCGACAGCATTCTGCAACTTGGGAGCGGCTTTAACACGTTACTAGGCACCGCTGGCGTGCAGCTGTCCTCCGGCCAGAAGCAGCGCTTGCTCATTGCTAGGGCATTGTATCGCAAGCCGGACGTTTTGCTGCTGGATGAGCCAACCTCGCACCTGGATCACGAATCCCGTGACGTGGTGATCAACAGCCTTAGAACGCTCCCGATGCTGTGCGTCATCGTGACGCACGATCCGGTGATGCTGCAGGCGTGTGACGTGGGCTATCAGATGATCGATGGCGAGCTGCAGCGCTTGTAAGCGTTTAATTGAGGATTACGTGATGGTGCAAAACCTGAACTGGCTCTGGCAGGTGCGGTTGGTTCGTCTGAGGGCCAAATACTGGGTCGCCGAATGGATTATCAAAGGCATCGCGCCGCTTTTTCGCTGGGCGCCGATGCAGGGGCTGTACCGAACACTCCCTCGTGTACTGGGCTGGCTACCGCCAGGCTGGCGTGGGTCGGGTTATAGCTTGTGCCGGCAAAACCTGGCCCTGTTTGATTACGATCAAATGCAGTGTGATGACGCGGCCCGACGCTATATGGCCATCCAGTTGCAGCGGCAAATCAATAAATACCTGTATGAGATTCATGCGCCCGCTCAGTTACGCGAACGCCTAGATAACATCCTCTGGGTCGACCCCCAGGCACTGTTTCAGCGTTCGCAGGACGAGCCTTGCCTGGTGCTGTTGACGCACACGGGGGAGCACTGGATGGCGGTCGCCAAGATTGTCGCGCACACACCGGTTGCCACGCATTTCATCATTCCGATCTTGGCGTTCGCCGATGAGATGACGGTGCGCTCGATGAAAAGTCTTGAGGCCTTTGGGCACACGGTTGAGGTGAAGGATGTCAAGGACCCCAAGGTCGCTCTGGCCATTGTTCGGGGTGCTCGCCAGGGCAAGCGCATTGTCATCTTCTACGACCTGCCGGTGAGTATCGGTGCCACGCATTTCGGGGCTCCCGTCTCGGGGCGGTTTTTAGCGCGTGACGCACAGTTTGTGAAAGGCCCTATATTTTTAGCGTCCAAGCTGCAGTTCAATGTGCTCCTGGCCGGTCACCGCGTGATACCGGGTCAGGCCAGCGAATTTCACCTGTTCGACTGGGTTGAGGCCGGCGACCTCGAACCCATGAGTCAGCGCTGCATGGTGGCGCTGGAGCGGTTCATCCGTCAGTCACCGGAAAACTGGTTTTACCTGCCCCGGATGGAGGCCTATTTCCATCGCCAACGCTCGGCGGCAGACATGCCCATCAAAATTCCCAACGCGTTGCTGGCACAACGTTAAGTCCGTTATTGAGTTGAGTATCATGAACCCCGGATTGTCCCTATGTGTGACGGTGTGCTGCCTGGCGCTGGTCGGTTGTTCATTCGAGCCTGACTACGTGCGTCCTGCGCTGCCGGTGGCGCCGTCATGGCGCGCAGGCTCAAGCGCCGATCATGAGTCCCCAACTGACCTGCAGTGGCAGTCGGTGTTTCAGGGGGCCTATCTGCAGACGTTAATCAGCACCGCGCTGGACAACAATCGGGACCTGCGTATTGCCGTCAACCGCATGGACGAAGCACGGGCCCAGTTTCAGATCCAGCGAGCGGATGTTTATCCCAACCTCTCGCTGGCCGCTCAAGCCCAACGACAACGGGTCTCCAAAGCCGATGCGCCGTATGGGGGCAGTGGCGTTGCCGAACACGGTCAATTGGGCCTGAGCTTGAACGCCTATGAACTCGATTTGTGGGGGCGCTTGCGTAATCTTAAAGGGGCCGCCAATGAGCTTTACACGGCCAGTGTTGAGGAGGCGCTCAGCGTGAAATCCACGTTGATTGCGCAGGTGGCGCAGGCTTACTTCGAAGCGCTGGCCAGTGTGGAGCTTCAGCGCCAGAGCGACGAGTCACTGGCCATTGCCCGTCGTTCCCACGCGCTGGTGAGCCAGCGCCGTCTATTGGGGGTGTCCAGTCAGTTGGAGGTGCAACAGGCCCAAAGTCTGGTGCTGTCCGCTGAGGCCGAGCAGGCCTCGGTCCTTCGGCAACGCAATGTGGCCTTCAATCAGTTGGAGTTTTTAGTCGGTACCCGCGTGGATCAATCCCGGTTGCAGGCCGGGTCGCTGGACGATGCCGGCGTCATCGCCTCCATCGCGCCAGGCCTGCCTTCCGCGCTGCTCGTGCGGCGCCCGGATATTCGGGCGCAGGAAGCCAGACTCAAAGCGTCCAATGCTAATATCGGGGCCGCTCGTGCCGCCTTTTTGCCGAAAATTTCGCTGACTGGATTATTGGGCTTTAGCAGCCCTCAACTCAGTGCCCTGACCTTGGGTAATGCGCGCAGCTGGTCTTTCACGCCGGATCTGCAGTTGCCCATTTTCGATGCCGGACGCAATGTGGCGCAACTGGATCTGGCTTGGGCGCAACATAAAACAGCCATCTCCGAATACGAAAAAACCATCCAGAGCGCTTTTCACGAGGTGGCCGATGCGCTTGACTCGAGCAAGGCCATTGCTGCCGAGCTGGACGCGGAGCGTCAATGGGCCGCGAATGAGTCGCAACGCACCGAGTTGGCCGAGCTGCTCTATCGAGACGGGGTCAACAGCTATCTGGATGTCCTGGATGCGCAGCGCCAATGGCGGACCGCGCAACAAAACCTGATAAAGACACGGCTGTTACAACTGACCAATCGTATCGCCTTGTACAAAGGATTGGGGGGCGGCTGGACAGAAGCAGGTAGTATTCAATAATCGTTGGGCAAGGCGGCCTTCGACGCTACAATCGCCGCTTTGATCCGCCATGGGGTTTGGTCCCTTCACGCGTTTGCCAACGTCGCGGGTGAAGACATTAGGGGCTCGATACCGCATAGGGGACGACATCACCTTGAATGGGCCAGGGCCTGCAGGTTGGAGGTCACAGGATAAAAACAGGCAAGGTATGAGCGAGTGCTGCGTCCGTCCCATCCACTCGGCGCACAGTATCGGCATGGACGCGCCTAGAGTGAGTCCAACAGGCGCGTCTCCTCCAACCCATTATGGGATAAAGGCATCCGTCTAAAACGGCTTATAGGCGTGCCGTCAATCGCTTGCCCTTGAGTCAGAAACTCATAAGATTGCCGCTCGGGGTCAGATCAACGACGGCTGCCCGTCATAGCGGACAAAAAACTAAAGGCATCAGATGTAGTTGATTTTCTATTCCACATAAATAGCGTTCTATCTATCGAGGCGCACTAAACTGCCTAAGGAAGGTCTGAAATACCCACC
>NZ_VCNJ01000057.1 GCF_005938625.1 Pseudomonas fluorescens | reverse complement strand
GGCTTAACTGATCGGCATTAGCTGCGAAGCCCGTTTATTTTTACCTTTTGCCTTGGCTATTTAACTTCAGACCACCCCTGGGTCTCGGCTTCGTGTCTCAGGGTGTCTGCGTCGATACCTTGAAGACGCTGCTCGTTTCGCTTCAGCGTGTCGAGCCGGTCTCCTTTAACGTTCAGGTTGCTCCCCTGCCCTGTCAGATTGTCGAGATTAACGGTGTTCACGTTTGGAAAATTACCCGTGGTCTGCAAAATGCCAATCCACTCACCCAAGTCGATTTTGTCCCAGTTCACTTTGTCCAAGGCCGCGATCGGTATCGGGTCACAGGACGGGTTCTCTGCCTCGCCGAAATTTGTCCCAAGCTGGGCACGAATCTGCTCCTGGAGAATGCGGGCAACCGGACTGTTGAAGCAGCAGTAGGACTCTCTCTTCTCGATGCAACCCAGCGGAGTTTTGGAGGCGCAATAGCTGCCGATGAAATGGCACACCTTGAGTTCCTTTTTCGCGCCGAGCTCAAACTCTTTTTCTTCGCATTCCCAGATAATGTTTACAAGAATCTCGGTCAAAACATAGATCGTGTAAATGATCATGATGACGTTAGCGGCCATGGCGATGTTCTGTGCCAGTGGGCCGAGCGCTGCGTTTCCTCCCGTCGTGACAGTACCGTCTGCACCCGTTTGGGCAAACTGACCACCCGCCTCGCTGACAAACACGGCGTTAGCAGCTTGGGCTCCAAATGTCTGCGCCGTCCATTCCGCGGTCTTGTTCATCAGGGTCTGCTTGAACGTGGCGATAATTCCTTGCTCTGCCCCTTTAGCCACCAGATCGGTTGCCGCCATTCCTGAGTCAGTCATTGACGCCCACAAATCGCTGGTTGCGCGCCACGCCGAGTTGATACCGTCAATGATTGGTTGCTTCAACTGGTTCCAAGCACCGTAGACGGGTTTTGTCATCTCGAAGTTGCCTGTTGCCTCCATCAAGGAATAGGTTTTGATCGTGAGGTTTACGTAATCAGCCAGAGAGATTCCGCCAGGGTTCTCGCAACAATTGACCCATCCGCCCACTGCTTTTTTGCACTCCATCGGTTCGCCCTTGAACAAAGCGCAGGAGCGGTTGTTCTCGATGCCGTCATCTCCAGTACAGTCCATGTCGTGCTGCGCTGACTGAGCGATTTGTAATGCTGCCACTGCCTTGGAAAAGTCATTGCTTTTGTCATAGGTCGGGTTGTAGCACTCGCCCCCTGCGCAACGTACAGGACCGTCACACTTGTAAACGGTATCTGCCTGCTGATTGGGAACATCCACATCAACACCGCAGTCCCAGACTTCCTCAAAGACGGCACATGCACCAGATTTACCCTGAGCTCCACCGACACATTTTTGTTCAATGAAACCGCATTTCGGGTCATCTTCGTATTTTTTACATGAGTTGAGATTGCCTCCATTATTTGTGGGACAGCGCCTGATCCCTTTAGCGTCAACAAAGCACTCCATGTCACCTTGGTAAAATTTGCATTCAGACTTAAATGAAACTTGCCGACAGAGTGGACTGATGCCTGGTAATGGCGATGGTTTTAAATGATTTTCACACACCTGTACGCCGTTGATAGAAGTGCACCCATTTGTAACCGTAGGCATGTCAGTGCAGGTAAGACTTTGGGCTGAGCAGAATCCGTCAGTTATCTGGGTAGCCGCTGCAATTGCAGCTTCGTCGTAATACTCATCTTGGATCACAGCTTTACTTGGATCAAAAAGCAGCTTTATTCTCGCGTAGGCTTCCCCTTTGTCGCCCACCGAAACTCGGGTTTTAAAATCTACGTCACCGTTCACTTTGAAGTGTCTGGTAACGTCGATATCGAGGTTATCTTGCCATTCAGTAGACAGCTCACATGGCCCGCCTGTTTCAGGAGGAAAATTACCGTTAGGGCCATTCCAAACTTTCGTGTCACCCGTCCAAATCTGCATGTAATCATCATATTTGGCATATTCAAGAGTGGCTTTTACGATAGCGTCTGGATTAATTATTTTCACAGACATTTTTTCTCGGCGCCATTGCGCACGTGTACGTTAGTGACAATCGAACGCCCTGCACTATCGACAGCAATGGCGGCACCGCTGCCTCCCGATACGCGCGTGCCATCCAATACCAGGGTATTGGCACGATCAACAAAATTATCCCCGCTCAACAAAATGCCATTCATTCCACCGACAATACTACCGCCTTGTGCAAAGACATCTCCGCTGGCCAAGCGTAAGCCATAACCATTGGCGCCATTGGAAATCAGATCCGAACGGGTCAGGTTAAGTGTAGTTTGCGCGCTGACGACCGCTGCTTCTATACCGCCGGTAACCGTAGTTCCAATCAGGGACACCACTGTCTCACGAGGCGCGTTAGGTATACGCCCAACCTGCAGCCCAGTGGTATCACTGGTAATCGTGCTGTTTGTGATGACAGCGGTTGAGTTGGTAATGGTGACAGCCGGCTGATTTGCACGCGCCGTGACCGTGGCACGATCAAGCGTCACTGTCGAACCGTTAGTTGCTCGAATATCTTGCAAGGTTCCGGCATTAACAACCAGCTTTGAAGCATTCGAAGAAATATTTAATGTCTCAGCATTATTCACGGTCAACGTAGCACCCTGACCAATAATAAAGTCCTCCACTGGCGCACCGTTATTGATCGTTTCATCGGTGATGATGGCGCGAGCATGAGCCATCGATGTGGACAATACGGAAAAAGCGAGAAACCAGAATTTTCCTGCACGACCCGCCATCAGCTTTTTGTCAAAACAATGCAAAGGCATGAGAATTACCACCCGAAAATAAATCTATAAGGATAACTTTGGGGGCTTCCCATTAAAGTTTCCTCCCTCAGAATGGCCGGAAGACTACAGACCAAGTTCTCGCTTTTCTGTAGGACTAATCCTTAACTGCTGAAAGAAAAATCTGCGCCGTTGAAAAAACCAAACGGGAAGGCATTTCTCATGCCTCCCGTTTAATCAGACCCGGTTCTCTTGACTCTCCCTCTAGTCACCTCACCTCATGACAGAACTCACGGTTCCCATTGACCAGAGAAACGATCTTCACCGTAGCGTTCGAAGTAGCTCGAGTGCCATCGGTCCATACCGCCGTGTACTTGAGTGATGCATAAGTAATGGCAGGCGCAGGTACAGGGAAGGGATCCGGGCGCGTCTGGATCGGTACAATCTTGGTCAGATATTCCGCGATCTGACCCGTGATGCCCGTCGTGGCTTCGGTTCCGGTTACAGCAATAATCACATCTTGCTCGGTACCAGCGATTGGCGATTGCCCCCCAGCATCAGTAGTCCCGACCCAATGGGCGGTAATGCTTTGCAAGCCAGCCAGAACAGGATTCGCCGCGACCCTGAAAGTCAAAAACGGCAGAGGTGGCTTGACGCCTCGGATGAATCCAACGGTTGGGCAGTTGATAATCGTGCCGTTGTCGAACAACCTGTCAATGACCGGCTCAGGCACTTCTTTCGCGACAGTTGTCACCGTCACCGTTTCGTCCAGACACCGTTGACGGTTGATCCCGCCGATATACGAGAAGCTCCAATAGGTGATCTTGTCCCCTGGCCCACCATCAACAACTCTCTGAGCGGGCAAGGTACTTTTATATTCCGTCAGGCCTTCTGGTGAAAACTCATTGACGGCAATGCCGTTGTAATACCAGGTACAAACAACGTCGTTACCCAGTGGTTCGGTGGCCGGTAATGGAATGATGACCTCTGGATCTGTAATCAGATCAGGCGGGTTCAGCGTATTGAGAATCTTGTCGACCCCACGCAGTTGCACTTTCGCCAGAGATTTATTGACTTCATCAGGTTCATCCACATTTTCCTCACCTGGATATGAAAAATCCAGGTCGGGTGTTGCCGCCGGAGAGTCTTTTGGCGTGATGCCCCGCATCCAGGTCCACAACACGCGCGTACCAACTTCACGAACATCAGGATCACCTCCAGCAAGAGAGGCGTAAATCGTTTTCAAGTCAGTCCATTTGATCCTGAAGGTCAATTCGGTATTTGTTCCAAAATCTTGAATAGGAGGATCAAGATCTATGGTTTCAAAATTCTCGAAAAATACGGTTGCCTTGTCTGTGTCCTGCGTATTCAGAGGGCGCAGAACCCTGATCGGCACACCGTTAGGTTCATAGAATCGCACATCGGCAAGGTCGATCGTGTTATCGCCGGCAGTGTTGGCAGCATCGATGATCGGCGCAGCAGGTACAGGAAGGGGAACAAACTCAACGACTCGACTATACGCCAGCATATCTGCACTACGATTGCCCGCCGCATCTTCATAGGCCATGATCAGCCACACGGTACCGTTTGCCAGTTTACTGATGTCCAGCATCGGGATAGACACCTTCCCATCCGCTGGTACAGGATCAACAGTCAAAGTCGGGGTGAGCTGACGTGTAGGCCTTAGCGTTGGGCTCAAGTAAATAAAGCATTTATCTGTAGCTTTAATATCCCACTTGCCATCTGTGACCGGCAACGTGAACTCCATCCCGGTAGTTCGAATGGTTTCAAGATAGGCCGTATCAATTTTAGCGTTCGCAGCCAGTGGAAAGTCCACTCGGGTGGGTGCCAGAACACGGACATCGCCCTTGTTGTGGAAAGGAGCGAAAGTATCCACGAAACAAGTGGTGATTTCAGAGTACTGAGGGTTGCCGTCCAGTTGTCCCGAACTTTGGATTTTCCACTGGGTAGGTGAGGCAGAACCCGTCGTGAGAATATCCGTGAGCCTGCCCGCAGGCAACGTGACATTCCATTGAGTAGGCCGGCCGGAAACAGGGGGGGCCGGTTGACGCAGCCACTCCACCCATGCCCAGCTATCAGGAGCATCCGGGTCGTCGATACCCTCCTGAAAGGCATAGCCCTCGATAACTACTTCGTCTCTGTCACTCGGAAACTCCCATGCGAAAACAGTAACCGTAATGGGAAGATCGGGCTGGCGTGCAACTGTTGTAGTCCCCGCCTGTGCCGCGGCGCTTTTCAATATCGTAACAGGCACTACTCCACCATCTGCCACACCCACAACCACAGGTTTTTGCGAATCGGCCAGAACGCCATTTGCGTTCAGACGTTTTAGCCTGAGTTCTTTCCGAGAGTTCTCCGCGACCTGTTGTACAGCACTTAACTTAATATCAGTTGTCATGTTAACAGCTCCTTCCGTTTATGAACGATGCCAGCAAAAAAAACAGCCCAATCAAGCAAGTTTCAAAACTACTATCCAACTCAATCAAGGACCACAAGCGTAATCTTCTCCAGGAATCTTCCTGTCGATCTTAACCAGCCCTGGAGAGGAAGCCGCAATAGGCACACCATTACGAAATATCGAATAGACCGCCAACGCCGAAGCATTTTTTTCCAAAGGCTTTACATATTGCTCATAGTCGACTATCCAAAAATCAAATCCTGTCACCACCTCTTGGCGGATTAATGTCTTCTTCAGTTCGTGGGTAAACAACGCTGGACCGGAACCGTTCAAACTTGCATACCCGACCCACCCTAAACGCACTTCATCATCTTCACGCCACTCAATCGAAGTAGGAACTGGAATACGCACGATCACTCTTTCCCATAGCAACGGAGTCGATGTGCAGTTCAAATACCCCCATATATTTGCACTGGGAAAAACGGGCTCATCCAATACAACAGGTGGTTTGCGTCTAACGATAAGAAATTTGTCACCTGAGTAAGCGGGATTCCCGTCTGTGATGGTTTCGTAATGCAGGCGGTACGTCCCATCAACTGCGAAGAACTCGGGTGCAATGATCGGCCGATAATCTGGCTCGGTCAGTGGGCTTGGATAATTTTGCTGAAAGACCTCTTTCTCATCTAAATAGATATAAAGAAAATTCGGTGATCCAACAGGAGCCGGAAAAGGCCATCTCGGTACTATGACGGTCAAACCATTCTGATGGGCAATGGGAAGAATGACTCCACTTGCATCGACTTCAATAACTACTGGGGGGTCATAATCAAACACACCAATGGGATCAGTGCCTCTGCTAGCCGCTGGGTTTGTTGTTTTTTGATCGGTCATTTGACGTACCTGACTTGAATCGGTTTGCAACAGCAATGAATTTCATTAGGCGCTTCAAAATGAGTTCCGCCTACTGTCAGATCTGACAGGGGAAGCGACCGCTCGTCGGGAATTCGCCGGTTGTATACCTCTGCCAGCAACAGGTGCGTCTTGACGAAGATAGGAGGTTTGGTGTTATCTGAAACCGGTTTCAGCCACTTCGAAAATCAATCCAAAAACAAGAACTACTGTGATGAACGACTTTTCCACCGCCCAGCGCAGCCGCGTGACCATGCTCGACGTCGCCGAACACGCCGGCGTGTCCAAGGCCAGCGTGTCGCGCTTCATCGGCGATGATCGCGCCCTGCTCTCCGATGCAATTGCCCAGCGCATCGAGCAAGCCATCGCCGAACTCGGTTACCGCCCCAACCAGATGGCTCGCGGCCTGAAACGCGGGCGCACGCGCCTGATCGGCATGCTCGTCGCCGACATCCGCAACCCTTATTCGATTGCCGTGATGCACGGGGTGGAAACCGCTTGCCGGGCGCACGGCTACAGCCTGGTGGTGTGCAACACCGACCGCGATGACGAGCAGGAGCGCCAGCACCTGGCGCTGTTGCGCTCCTACAACATCGAAGGGCTGATCGTGAACACGCTGGGCCATCACCGTGACGAGTTGCACGAGCTGCGCCGCGAGATGCCGCTGGTGCTGGTGGATCGCAAGGTCGACGGGCTCGTCAGCGACATGGTTGGGCTAAACAACCCGCAAGCGGTGGAGATGGCGCTGACGCATCTGCAGCAGCGCGGTTACCGGGATCTGGTGCTGGTGACTGAACCCTATGACGGCACCAGTTCACGGATCGAGCGGGTCAACAGTTTTCACGCGCAGATTGCGCAGCGTTCGGGGGTGACCGGGGCTGTGCTGGAAACCGGCGATGATCTGAACGCGCAACTTCTGACCTTTTTAAAGACACCCGGCAATGGCCCAAAAGCGCTGTTTTGCGCCAATGGCGTGGCGGCGCTGGCCGCAACGACTGCCTTGCGCCAGATTGGCTGTCGGCTGTTCGAGGATGTCGGGCTGATTGCCCTGGACGATCTGGATTGGTATCCGCTGGTGGGCAGCGGGATTACCGCGCTGGCTCAGCCGACGCAGGAGATAGGCGCGCGGGCGTTTGAGTGTTTGCTCAAGCGCTTGCGTGGGGATGATGAGGTGGCGCGGGTGGTGGATTTTGCGCCGGTGCTGGTTGAGCGTGGGTCGACCCGTGAAGTTGGTGGTGTCTGATCTGACGCCTTCGCGAGCAAGCTCGCTCCCACAGGTTGATCGCATTCCATTGTGGGAGCGAGCTTGCTCGCGAAGAGGCCCGCAAGAACAAACCCTCCTTCACTGATATTTTTTTGAACAAAAATGAAACCGGTTTCAGAGGTCAATAACAATGAATAAACCCGCCGTTTCCATCAGTTTGTCCAGCTACGGCGCCGAGCTTGTGCGTCAGCGCGGGCAGGATTCTTTTATCGATGTTCTGGCTGCCGCCGGAGCGAACCGCATCGAATGGCGCGAGGAGTTGCTGACACGTGAAGACCCCGCGCAACTGGCGCAGGCCACCCAAGCGCTGGGCCTGCTCAGCATCTATTCCTCACCCACCGAACTGTGGCTGGCCGGTCAGGCGCAGCCGAATCCCGAGTTGATCACCGCGCTGCAACAGGCCGAAGCGTTCGGCTCAAAGTGGCTCAAGGTTTCTCTCGGCTACTTCACCGACACCAACGATCTGCAAGCCCTGGCCGAACGCTTGAAGCTCAGCCCGGTGCAGTTGCTGGTGGAGAACGACCAGACTTTGCACGGCGGTCGCATCGAGCCGTTTCAGCGCTTCTTCGCCGCCGTCGAGCAGCACAACTTGCCGATCAAGATGACCTTCGACATCGGTAACTGGCAGTGGCAAGACCAGTCCGCCGCCAACGCTGCGCGCCTGTTGGGCCGCCACGTCGGTTACGTGCATTGCAAAGCCGTGGCCCGCCGGCCGGACGGCAAACTGGTGGCGGTGCCACCGACGGTCAGTGACCTGCATCTGTGGGAACAACTGCTGCGGCACATGGCCCAAGGCGTTATGCGCGCGGCCGAATACCCGTTGCAGGGCGATGACCTGGTGCAACTGACCACCGAGCACGTCGCCGCCCTCGCCCGCCTCGGCCAATCGCGTCTGGAGCCTGCTCATGTCTGAGATCGATATTCTTTCGTTCGGCGAAACCATGGCGATGCTGGTCGCCGAGCAGACCGGTGATCTGGCGGCGGTCGAGCACTTTCACAAGCGTATCGCCGGGGCCGACAGCAATGTCGCGATCGGGCTGTCGCGCCTGGGTTTCAACGTCGCCTGGCTCAGCCGCGTTGGCAATGATTCACTCGGGCGTTTTGTGGTCGAGACCTTGATCAAGGAAGGTCTGGATTGCAGCCACGTCGAGGTGGATAAACAGCACCCGACCGGTTTTCAGTTCAAATCGCGCAACGACGATGGCAGTGACCCGCAAGTCGAGTATTTCCGGCGCGGTTCGGCGGCCAGTCATCTGTCGCCACAGGCGATCACGACAAGTCTGCTGAGCGCCCGTCACCTGCACGCCACAGGCATTCCGCCGGCGCTGTCGGCCTCGGCGCGGGAGATGTCCTTCGAGCTGATGACGCGCATGCGCAACGCCGGGCGTAGCGTCTCGTTCGACCCTAATCTGCGCCCGAGCCTGTGGGCCAGCGAGCGCGAGATGATCAGCGAGATCAACCGCCTCGCCAGCCTCGCTCATTGGGTGTTGCCGGGGTTGAGCGAAGGTCGTTTGCTCACCGGTTTCGAAGACCCGGCGGACATTGCGGCGTTTTATCTCGATCAGGGTGCCGAAGCCGTGGCGATCAAACTCGGGCCTGAAGGTGCTTATTACCGAACGCATCTGGCGTCGGGATTTGTCGCTGGTGTGCCGGTGACCAATGTCGTCGACACGGTTGGTGCCGGTGATGGTTTTGCGGTGGGGATGATCAGTGCCCTGCTTGAGCAGCAGAGTTTTGCCGAGTCGGTGCAGCGGGCGAACTGGATTGGCAGTCGCGCGGTGCAGAGTCGCGGGGATATGGAGGGGTTGCCGACCCGGGCAGAACTTGATCGATCGTTCCCACGCTCCAGCGTGGGAATGCATACCGTGACGCTCCGCGTCACAGAGGACGCGGAGCGTCCTTAGAGGCGTTCCCACGCAGAGCGTGGGAACGAGAAGTTGTTTGAACCTGCTGCGACAAAAACAACAAGCTCAGGAGCAAGACCATGAAAACCGCAACCCTCGCCACCCGCCGCTGGTGGTACATCATGCCGATCGTGTTCATCACCTACAGCCTGGCGTATCTCGATCGTGCCAATTACGGCTTCGCCGCCGCGTCCGGCATGGCGGCCGACCTGATGATCACCCCGGGCCTGTCATCGCTGCTCGGCGCGCTGTTCTTCCTCGGTTACTTTTTCTTCCAGGTGCCGGGCGCGATCTACGCGCAAAAACACAGCGTGAAGAAGCTGATCTTCGTCAGTCTGATCCTTTGGGGCGGCCTTGCGACGTTGACCGGCGTGGTCTCCAACGCCTATTGGCTGATCGTCATCCGCTTCATGCTTGGCGTGGTCGAAGCGGCGGTGATGCCAGCGATGTTGGTGTATCTGTGCCACTGGTTCACCCGTGCCGAACGCTCACGGGCCAACACCTTTCTGATCCTCGGCAACCCGGTAACGATGCTGTGGATGTCGGTGGTCTCGGGCTATCTGGTGCAGCATTTCAGCTGGCGCTGGATGTTCATCATTGAAGGCTTGCCGGCGGTGATCTGGGCGTTTATCTGGTGGCGTCTGGCCGATGATCGTCCGGCCCAGGCCAAGTGGCTGAGTGATCAGGAGAAGCAGGATCTGGAAAGCGCTCTGGCCGCTGAGCAGGTCGGCATCAAAGCGGTGAAGAACTACGCCGAGGCGTTCCGTTCGCCGAAGGTGATCATTCTCGCGCTGCAGTTTTTCTGCTGGAGCATCGGCGTCTATGGCTTCGTGTTGTGGCTGCCGTCGATTCTCAAGGCCGGTGCGCAAATGGACATGATCGAAGCCGGTTGGCTGTCGGCGCTGCCGTACCTGGCGGCGGTGATCGGCATGCTCGTGGTGTCGTGGGGTTCGGACAAGTTGCAGAAGCGCAAACGCTTCGTCTGGCCACCGCTGCTGATCGCGTCAATTGCGTTCTACGGCTCTTACGCACTGGGCGCTGAGCACTTCTGGTGGTCGTACACATTGCTGGTGATTGCTGGCGCCTGCATGTACGCGCCTTACGGGCCGTTCTTTGCCATCGTCCCGGAAATTCTCCCGGCCAACGTCGCCGGTGGCGCGATGGCGCTGATCAACAGTATGGGTGCGCTCGGCTCGTTCGGCGGCTCGTACCTGGTCGGTTACCTGAACAGTTCCACCGGTTCGCCCGGTGCTTCGTACCTGTTGATGAGCGGCGCGTTGCTGCTGTCAGTGGTGCTGACGATTTTTCTCAAGCCCGGCGCCAGTGATCGCGTCGTGCCCCAAGCCGCTGCGCCACGCCCGGTGCCGGCGCATCCCTGAATTGAAGAGAACATTGCGATGAAAAAGCAGGTTGTGTTGTACAAGAAACTTTCGCCGGCGTTGATGGCGCGTTTGCAAGAACACTGCGACGTGACACTGATCGACAGCCTTGACGCCGACGGCCTCATGCAACTGCGTGATGCCCTGCCCCGTGCTCACGGTTTGCTCGGCGCCAGCCTGAAGCTCGATGCTGCGTTGCTCGATCTGGCGCCGCAGCTGCAGGCCATCGCCAGCGTCTCGGTGGGCGTCGACAATTACGACATCGATTACCTGAGCCGGCGCAAGATCCTGCTCAGTAACACCCCGGACGTGCTCACCGAAACCACCGCTGACACTGGTTTTGCGTTGATCCTCGCCGCCGCCCGGCGTGTGGTCGAGCTGGCGAACATGGTGCGCAGCGGGCAATGGAGTCGCAACATCGGCCCGGCGCATTTCGGCACCGATGTGCATGGCAAGACGCTGGGCATCATCGGCATGGGCCGTATCGGCGAGGCGCTGGCGCAACGTGGGCATTTCGGTTTTGGCATGCCGGTGATTTATCACAGCCAGTCGCGCAAACCGGCGGTCGAGGCGCGATTCGATGCGCACTATCGCAGCCTTGAAGACTTGCTCAAGCAGGCCGATTTCATTTGCCTGACCTTGCCGTTGACGGCTCAGACCGAAGGGTTGATCGGCGCTGAACAGTTCGCGCTGATGCGTCCGGAAAGCATCTTCATCAATATCTCACGGGGCAAAGTAGTCGATGAGGCGGCGATGATCGATGCGCTGCGTCACCAGCGGATTCGGGCGGCGGGACTGGATGTGTTTGAGCGTGAGCCGTTGAACCATGATTCGCCGCTGTTGCAGTTGAACAATGTGGTGGCGACGCCGCATATGGGTTCGGCGACGCATGAGACGCGTGAGGCGATGGCGCGCTGTGCGGTGGAGAATCTGTTGGCGGCGCTGAAGGGAGAGAAGCCGGCGAATCTGGTAAACCCATCAGCCTGGCAGGGCTGAGACCTGATCGTTCCCACGCTCTGCGTGGGAATGCAGCACGGGACGCTCTGCGTCCCTTCTGGAAGCTGGAACGCGGAGCGTCCCTTGAGGCATTCCTTTGCTGCGCGTGGGAACGATCAATCTGTGCAGTGTCAGGCACTACGCGCCTGTAAAAGCTGCGCCGCACACAAGGCAATCCGCGCACAGGCATCCGCCAGTTTCACCCGGTCCAGCACCAAACCAATCCTGATATGCCCTGCCGCACTCGGCCCGAACGCTTCACCAGCCAGCACCGACACGCCATAACCCTCGAGCAACTGCTCGGCAAACGCCTGGGCGCCGAGCCCGGTCTGGCGCACATCAACCATCACAAACATGCCGCCATCCGGGCGGATCGGATACAGCCCCGGACAACCGTTTAGACGTTCGCAGACCAGATCCCGCCGCAGGCGATATTCCTCGCGCATTTGCGTCACTTCAGGCAGGTCTGACTGCAGCGCAATCTCTGCGGCTTTCTGCACAAAATCCGGCAACCCGAACAACATGCTCAGCGACAAATTGACCAAATGCCCGGCCAGCGATTTCGGTCCGATCATCCAGCCGATGCGCCACCCGGTCATGGCGTGGGACTTCGACAAGCTGTTGATCGTCGCCGTGCGTTCAGCCATGCCCGGCAAGCTCGCCGGACTGACGTGCTGACCTTCGTAAAGCAGTTCGCTGTAGACCTCGTCGCTGATCAGCCACAAGTCATGCCGCACGCACAGAGCCGCCAGTTCCTGCCAGATCAGCAGTGACAGGCTCGCGCCGCTGGGATTGTTCGGACTGTTGAGCAGCATGGCGCGGGTTTTCGGGGTGATCCGCGCAGCGACATCGAGCGGGTCAACGCGAAAGCCGTTTTCCGGCCGCACCGGCACCGGGACCACCGTCGCGCCGCAAGCGCCAAACACACCTTCGTAGGTGACATACATCGGTTCGGCAACGATCACTTCATCGCCCGGATCCAGCAAACATTGCGCCACCGAATACACCGCGCATTGCGCGCCGGGCATGATGATCACGTGGTCGGCCTCCACCGCTTGGCCGCTGCGCCGACGATGGCGTTCGGCGATCAGCGTGCGCAGCGCCAAACGGCCACGTACTTCGGAATAATGGGTATCGCCGGCCAACAAGCTGTCGATCGCGCCGTGGACAATCGGCAGAGGCGTGTCGAAATCCGGATCGCCGATGCTCAGCAGCAGGATATCGACACCCTCGGCGCGCAACTCCAGCGCTCGGTCGTGAATCTGCCAGGCGGCTGCCCCCTCGCCGGCGATTCGTTGGGTCAAGGCTGAATAGCGCATGTACGTCTCCTGATTGCGCGGTCTCCAGCCTTCACCGTATCTCAAATCACGAAACGCGCCACCATGGCGTTCAAATCCACCGCCAGACGCGACAGTTCGTGGGTCGCAGCGCTGGTCTGATTGGCCCCGGCGGCCGATTGCGTGGCCAGATCGCGGATGTTGACGAGGTTGCGGTCGACCTCGCGCGAGACTTGCGCCTGTTCTTCCGAGGCGCTGGCAATCACCAGGTTGCGTTCGTTGATCTGATGGATCGACTGGGTGATCTGCTCCAGCGCCACGCCGGCCGCGCGGGCCATTTCCAGCGTCGACTGGGTGCGCTGGTTGCTTTGCTGCATCGAGGAAACCGCTTCGCCGGTGCCGTTCTGAATGCCGGCGACCATTTTTTCGATTTCCTGAGTCGACTGCGCGGTGCGATGGGCCAATGCCCGAACTTCGTCCGCCACGACCGCAAAACCACGCCCAGCCTCACCGGCGCGCGCCGCTTCGATGGCCGCATTGAGTGCCAGCAGGTTGGTCTGTTCGGCAATGGCGCGGATCACGTCGAGCACTTTGCCGATGTCGCGGCCCTGAGCGGCGAGACCTTCGATCATTTGCGCGGTGTTCTGCACGTCGTGGGTCATGGTCTGAATCGCGTCAACGGTTTTCACCACTTGATCACGACCTTCGCGGGCGGCGTGGGTCGACTGGTTCGAGGCTTCGGAAGTCGACACGGCGTTGCGCGCGACTTCTTCGACGGCGGCGGTCATTTCGTTGACGGCGGTGGCGGCTTGTTCGATTTCGTTGTTCTGCTGCTGCAAGCCACGGGACGCTTCTTCAGTCACCGCGCTGAGTTCTTCGGCGGCAGCGCCCAGTTGAGTGGCGGAACCGGCGATCTGCTCGATGGTTTTGCGCAGGTTGCTCTGCATGGCGGCGAGCGCTTCGAGCAGGCGGGCAGGTTCGTCTTTGCCGTCGATTTCGATTGTTTTGGTCAGGTTGCCGCTGGCGATGGTTTGCGCGGCCTGCACGGCGCGGTTCAGCGGCGTGACGATGCTGCGGGTCAGCAGCCAGGCCAGCAACACGGTGGCCAGCGCCGCCACCACGGCGACAATAATGATCCCGGTGATGGCGCTGTCGTAGTGTTCACCGGCCTGGATCGACGCAGCTTTAGCGTCAGCGGCGTTGATCGCGATCAGTTTGTTGAGCTGCTCGCCCATCTGGTCGGTGCCGTCCTTGATCCGCGTGTTGATCAGGGTACGCATCTCGTCGAGTTTGTCCTGACGGGACAGCTCCATCATCTGGTTCTGCGCTTGCAGGTAGTTGTCCAGTGTGGTCGCGAAGCTCTGGTACAACGCCTGTTCTTCCGGACCGGCCGGCAATGCGGCGTAACTGGCCTGCGCTGCGCGAACCTTGTCGACCAGAACGCCGATGCGGGTCTGCGCCTCCTGCAAACCGGCCGCTTCGCGGTTGACCAGCACACGGAACGACAGAATCCGCAGACGCAGAACGTTTTCAGTCACCACGCTGAGCTGGGTCACGCTGGGGAGTTGCGTCGAATCCATCTCGACGGAGGCCTGACGGATGATCGACATGCGATTGACGGCGAACACGCCGAGCACGATCACCAGCAAGGCGATAAAGGCAAAACCGAGGAAGGCACGGGGCGCGATATTGAGGTTACGCAGGGACATAGTTGAGCTCTCGAAAGATAGAAACTACGAGCGTCCATGCGTCATCACTGACCCGTGGGGGCGGGCTCAGTCCGGCGTCACTGTTTTAGGAAGTTATGTGCGCGCCTGTTAGCTGTATCGGCCAGGCTTTAGGAAGATTGCGGGTCAAGGGCAATTATTTTTCAGGGTGTTACATCGATGAAACACCGTTAATCTCTTTGTGTAGGAGCTGCAGAAGGCTCGGGCCGCGATCGGACGATCTTTTGATCTGAGCTTTTAAAAGCAAAATCAAAAGATCCCAGCCTTCGGCAGCTCCTACAGGATTTGCTCAGGATTTCGCGGCCATGTGCCAGACACGAGCGATGTCCGTGGCGCGCTCGCGCAACAGGCGCGGTGCTTCGGCGCAGGCCTGCTCCAGCGTCATCGGGCCGCTGGTCACGGCGAATGCCGCATCGATGCCGTGCTCGTAAAGCTCTTGATAGCCCTCACCTAACGTTCCGGCGATGACAATCACTGGTACGCCCTGCTGTTTGGCAATCCGCGCAACACCGAATGGTGTCTTGCCGCGCAAGGTCTGGGCATCGAAGCGCCCTTCCCCGGTGATTACCAGGTCGGCGCCTTTAACGGCTTCGGCGAGGCCGACCAGTTCGGCGACCACTTCGACCCCGGCTTGAAATTGCGCACCGAGAAAAGCCTTGGCCGCAAACCCAAGACCACCCGCCGCACCGCAGCCCGGTTCGTCACGAACATCTTTGCCCAACGCTTGTGCGCAGAGTTCGGCGAAGTGCCCCAACGCCTGATCGAGTTGCTGCACCTGCGCCGGCGATGCACCTTTCTGCGGGCCGAAAATCGCCGACGCACCGTGCGGGCCACACAGCGGGTTGTTGACGTCAGCAGCGATATCGAAACGCACCTGCGCCAGACGCGGGTCGAGTTCGCCCAGGTCCAGCTGCGCCAGTTGCGCCAACGCCAGACCGCCGGGCACCAGCGACTGACGCTGCGCATCGAGTAACTTCACGCCCAGCGCTTGCATTGCCCCAGCGCCGCCATCATTGGTCGCACTGCCGCCAATCGCCAGAATCACCCGTTGCGCGCCGGCATCCAGTGCTGCGCGAATCAGTTCGCCGGTACCGAAGGTGCTGCTGATGCAGGCATCGCGTTGGCCGAGCGGTACCAATTGCAGGCCGCTGGCCTCGGCCATTTCGATGATCGCTGTGTGGTTGTGAGGCAACCAGCCCCACGCCGCATCGACCGGTGCCCCCATCGGGCCGCGCACACGGGTGCGGCGCAGTTCACCTTCACAGGCCGCAAGAATCGATTCGACCGTGCCTTCGCCGCCGTCAGCCATTGGGCATTTGACCATCGTTGCCTGCGGCCACACCTGAGCGAGGCCGAGGGCAACGGCTTCGGCGACGCCTTGGGCAGTGAGGCTGTCCTTGAACGAATCGGGGGCGATGACGATCTTCATGCGAATTCTCCGGTTGCAATGCCCCTCATGCTGCCAGTCTGCCTGCGCGTTGACGCCGGTCCGCTGCACAAGTGGCGGGGGCGTTTATTGTTCATTTTCACAAAAAGCTCTGCGGTGACCGTACCGTCGCCATCGCGAGCAGGCTCACTCCTACAGGGGAATGCATTCCAAATGTAGGAGTGAGCCTGCTCGCGATGGCGTCTTTGAAGACGCCCAATTAACCCGGATCAGTCTGTGGCAGCAGCTGCACCCCAAGATACAGCGCCAGCATCCCATCGAGCCGCAGCGGATCAACCCCACTCAACTCGGCAATCCGCTCCATCCGATAACGCAAGCTGTTGCGATGAATCCCCAACGCATCCGCACAGGCCTGACTCTGCCCGTCGTGGTCACACCAACTGCGCAGCGTCGCCAGCAACTGGCCGTTGCCATCCTTGGCGATCACCTTGCGCAACGGTTTGAGTAATTCGTCCAGTGCATCGTCATTGCGATGGCGCCACAGCATCACCGGCAACCGATAGCGGTTCAGCGTCAGCAAACGCGAGTGCGGCAGCACCTCTCGGCCATAGGCGAGCAAATCACCGACTCGTCGGTAACAACGGCGCAGCCCCGCCAGTCCATCGGCCTGCCCGCCTACGGCGATGCGCAGAACCTTCCAGCCCAGACCATCGAGTTTTTCCAGCAGGCGATCATGCTCGACGTGCTGACTCGCCGGCCGACACCAGAGCAGTGACGACTTCGCCGAACTCACGCACCAACTGTCCGGATAACGCGACATCAGCCAGGCACTGAGCGCCTCTACGGTTTGCCCCGACCCATGTTCAAGGCCCAGCTCGAACAGATACGGCACCCGCGTCAATTGCGGTTTGAGCCCCAACTGCTGTGCCTCATCGACCAGTCGCGGCGAGTCCCCCGCCTCGCTTAACAGCAACGCCAGCAGATCATCGCAACGCTGGCGCCGCCATTGCTGCTCGGCCTGCTGATTGCGCTGGCCGACGAGCATTTCGGCGGTCATCCGCACCAGTTCGGCGTACGTGCGCAACTGCTCTGGCTCACCGGTGATGCCGAGCACACCGATCAAGCGCTGATCGAGCAACAGCGGCAGGTTGATCCCGGGCTGCACGCCTTTCAAATGCACAGCGGTCTGCGCGTCGATCTCCACCACGCGACCGTTGGCCAGCACCAGTTGCGCACCTTCGTGACGGGTGTTGATGCGCTCCGGCTCACCGCTGCCGAGGATCAGCCCCTGGCTGTCCATGACATTGACGTTGTAGGGCAAAATGGCCATGGCCCGGTCGACGATGTCCTGGGCGAGGTCGTGATCGAGTTCGAACATAGCGGCGGCAATCCTTGATTTATGGCACAGGTAGTTGTTCACCCGCACAGGGTCTGGCGGCAAACCCTGTGCTCAGGCACAAAGACAATCCGGCCAAAGGTGACCGAGACTCTCGGGGCGATCAACGTTACCCTTTGCATCGCAAAAAATCATAATAAAGAGAGAGCCGCTATGTCGCAGAGCGCCGCAGCTACCCAGACCATCGATGACGATAAAAACGCCGTCTACAAACGCATCACCCTGCGTTTGATCCCCTTCATTTTCATCTGCTACTTGTTCAACTACCTCGACCGGGTCAACGTTGGATTTGCCAAACTGCAGATGCTCGATGCACTGAAATTCAGCGAAACCGTGTACGGCCTAGGGGCCGGGATTTTCTTCATTGGCTACGTGCTGTGCGGCGTGCCGAGTAACCTGGCCCTGACCAAATTCGGCCCACGGCGCTGGATCGCCGTGATGATGATCACCTGGGGCACGCTGTCGACCTGCCTGTTGTTCGTCACCACCCCGACCGAGTTCTACACCCTGCGCCTGTTCACCGGCGCGGCCGAAGCCGGGTTTTTCCCGGGCGTCGTGTTGTACCTCTCGCAGTGGTTCCCGACCTTCCGCCGTGGGCGGATCATGGCGCTGTTCATGTCGGCGATCCCAGTGTCCGGTTTGCTTGGCAGCCCGTTCTCTGGCTGGATTCTCAATCACTTCGCCGCAGGGCAAGGTGGTTTGGCCGGCTGGCAGTGGATGTTTCTGCTGCAAGGCATTCCGACGGTGATCCTCGGCGCCCTTGCCTATTTCCTCCTGAGCGACAGCTTCGCCAACGCCAAGTGGCTGAGCCCGCATGAGCGTGCGGTGCTAGAGGCGGATCAGGCTGAAGACCTGGCGAACAAGCCGAAAACCACGTCGGACTCACTGCTGGCGGTGTTCAAGAACCCGGCGATCTGGGCGTTCGGTCTGATTTACTTCTGCATCCAGAGCGGCGTGTACGCGATCAACTTCTGGTTGCCGTCGATCATAAAGAACCTCGGTTTCAACGATAACCTGGTGATCGGTTGGCTGAGTGCGATTCCGTATCTGCTAGCGGCGGTGTTTATGCTGGTAGTCGGGCGCTCGGCGGACTTGCGCAAGGAACGTCGCTGGCACTTGGTGGTGCCGATGCTGATGGGCGCGATCGGGCTGGTGATCGCCGTTAACTTTGCGGCGAACCCGGCGATTGCGATTCTCGGTCTGACCATTGCCACCATGGGCGCATTGACTGGCCTGCCGATGTTCTGGCCGGTGCCGACGGCCATGTTGAGCGCGGGCGCTGCGGCCGGTGGTCTGGCGTTGATCAACTCGATGGGGCAGATGGCTGGCTTCCTTAGCCCGTATCTGGTGGGTTGGGTCAAGGACAGCACGGGGTCGACGGATGCGGCGTTGTATCTGCTGGCAGGTGTAATTGTTGGCGGGAGTTTGCTGGCGTTGCGCATGACGCGAACGTTGCGCGCTTGAGTTTTTGATGGCTGGAAGAACGGCCCTTTTCAGGGTCGTTTTTTATTGGGGTTTCGGCTGGGCTTTTGTGGTGTTCTGGAGATCTTTTCCCCCTCACCCCAGCCCTCTCCCCCAGGGGGGCGAGGGGGAAAGGGAGCCGATCTGCGGGTTTTTCAAGACCTGAGTTCGACTCGGGGAAAGGAAGGCGATTTTGGTGCTTTGCAAGACCTGAGTTCGACTCGGGAGAAGGGAGGCGATTTTGGTGCTTTTCAAGACCTGAGTTCGACTCGGTATTGCACGTCGGCGTACCTCGTTCAAACGCCTCGGTCGGTCCCCTCTCCCTCTGGGAGAGGGTTAGGGTGAGGGGCTTCTAATGCGTCGAGCTCAATCACCAGACCACCCGGCATCTGCACAAAAATCTGCGTGATCCCTTCGCCCGGCACCTGCGCCAATTGATACGGCAATCCACTGTCACGCACCCGCTGCAACACCGTTTCCGCTGGCTCATCAGTACGAAACGCGATGTGGCTCAGTTCAGTGTCATCGGGCAGCGGCCGCTCGATCACATGCACCACGGCGTGTTCATCCTGATACAGCCAACGCCCCGGAAACGGAAACGGCGGCCGCCGGCCCGGCTTGAGCCCGAGCAACTTGGCGAAATCGTCCTGCAAGGTCTGACCGTCAGCGGTATTGAAGGCCAGATGATCGAATGTCCAGGTCATGCGCCTCTCCTGCGATTGTTGACTGATTGCAGTATCTGCCCTTGCCAATCACTGAAAAATCCCGCAAAAACGCAAAGATCTTTAAAGGATTTTTAGCAATGAGCTCGATTCTAGATCTGGAGATCTTCGTCCGCGTCGCCGACGCCGGCAGCATCTCCGCCGCCGCTCGTGCCTTGGAGCTGACGCCAGCCGCCGCCAGTATTGCGTTGAAGCGCCTGGAAACCCGCCTCGGCATCCGCTTGTTCGCACGCTCCACGCGCAGTATTCGTCTGACTGAAGAAGGTCGCTGTTATCTGCAAAGCGTGCGCTTGGCACTGGCGGCGCTGACCGAGGGCGAACAGGCAATCAAGCAGCAAAACGAAGGGCTGAGCGGCGTGTTGCAACTGGCTGCGCCGTCGGACTTCGGACGCAACGTGTTGTTGCCGTGGCTCGACGATTTCAAACGCGAACATCCGAATATTTCACTGCAGCTGCTGCTCAACGACCGGCATGCCGATCTGTTTCGCGAGACCGTCGATGTGGCGTTGCGTTTTGGCGTGCCAAGCGATTCAACGCTGGTGGCGTTACCGATTCTGCCGCAACACCGGCGGGTTGCCTGCGCCAGTCCTGACTATCTGGCGCTTCATGGCACCCCGCAACGTCCCGGCGAATTGAGCGAGCATAGCGCCCTGCTCTATTTGCGTAACGGCAGTCCCTACAACACTTGGCGCTTCAGTCGCGGCGATGAAACGCTGGAAGTCGAAGTCCACGGCGACTACTTCAGCGACGACGGCGAAGTCGCCCGCCGCTGGGCGCTGGCCGGGCATGGAATCGCTTACAAAGCCTGGCTCGATATCGCCGAAGACGTGCGCGCCGGGCGGTTGGTGACGTTGTTCAATGATTGGCAAGGTGAAAGTGCGCCGTTCAATCTGCTGTGTCCGCATCGGGTGCAAGTGTCGGAACGGGTCAGGGTGTTGCAGGTATTTCTGCAAGAGCGCTGTGCAGGATTGAGCCAATAATTCACTTTGCCGCATCGCCTGCTTCTGGTATTTGATTAACCCTTTCCCACCGACAAAAGGATTTCGGCATGAGCTTTCGCACACTCGGTCACTCGGGCTTGCAGGTGTCCACCCTCACCCTCGGCACGATGATGTTTGGCGAGCAGACCAGCGCAGATGATTCGCTGCGCATCATCAACAAGGCCTGGGATCAGGGCATCAATTTCATCGACACCGCCGACGTCTACACCAACGGCCGTTCCGAAGAGATCGTCGGTGAAGCGATTGCCCGTCATCGGCATGAGTGGGTGCTGGCGACCAAGGTCGGTTTCGGCCCGGTGGACGGCGTGCCGAATCGCAGCGGTTTGAGCCGCAAACACATCTTCAATGGCATCGATGCCAGCCTGTCCCGGCTCGGCACTGACTATCTCGACATCTATTACCTGCACCGCGAAGACCACAACACGCCGCTGGAGGTGAGCGTGTCGGCGATTGGCGATCTGATCCGTCAGGGCAAGATTCGCTACTGGGGCTTGTCGAACTATCGCGGCTGGCGGATTGCCGAAGTGATTCGCGTCGCCGACAACCTCGGCGTTGATCGCCCGGTGATCAGCCAGCCGTTGTACAACATCGTCAACCGCCAGGCCGAGACCGAACAGATCACAGCGGCGCAAACCTATGGCCTTGGCGTAGTGCCTTACAGTCCGCTGGCCCGCGGCGTGCTCAGTGGCAAGTACGCGCCGGACGCCACACCGGACGCCAACAGCCGCGCCGGGCGTCAGGACAAGCGCATTCTGGAAACCGAATGGCGCGTGGAATCGCTGCGCATTGCCCAGCAGATTCAGCAGTACACCGAGCAGCGCGGCGTCGGGATAGTTGAGTTTGCGATTGCCTGGGTGTTGAACAACGGCGCGGTAACGTCAGCGATTGTCGGGCCGCGCACTGAGGCGCAATGGGATGCCTACACCAAAGCGCAGGCGGTGAAGATCACGGCAGAGGATGAAGCGTTTATCGACTCACTGGTGACACCGGGGCATTCATCGACACCGGGGTTCAACGATGTGAGCCATTTTGTGTCGGGGCGTAAACCGTACCTGACGTGAGCTTTCCCCTGTCCGTTCGACAGCCGACACCCTCGGCTGTTTGTTCATCGATTCAAGCGCGATCAAATGGAATCAATTGATTGATCGCTCGGAAACAGCCAAGGACTTATGCATGCACAATCGCCCTGTCGAGGTATCCAGAAAGCCTTTGCGTGGGCTGCTGTTCAAATGGTTTGCCGATAAAAAGCTGCAAGAGCTACCTTCGCCGGCATCGACCGCGACCGCCGGCGATCGCAAACCCTCGATTGAATACCGTGCGGATATCGACGGGCTACGCGCAATCGCCGTGTTGCTGGTGTTGATTTTCCACGGCGGCCTGACGTTTTTCCCGTCCGGTTTTATTGGCGTCGATATCTTCTTCGTGATCTCGGGTTATTTGACGACCGCGATCATCATGAAATCGCTGAACAACGGCACGTTCACTTTTTCGGGGTTCTACACGCGTCGAATCTGGCGCCTGCAACCGGCCGTCATTGCCTTGCTGGTTGTAACGCTGTTAATCACAACGCTGCTGTACTTGCCCGATGACTATGTCGACTCTCTCAAAAGCGAAAAGTACACGTCGCTGATCATCTCCAACCAGTACTTCGCCAAAGTCACAACGGGATATGCCACGCCCGATGCGGCCAGTCTGCCACTGCTGCACACCTGGTCGCTGGCCATCGAATGGCAGTGGTATCTGGCGCTGCCACTGGGCCTCTGGTTGCTCTACCGCTATCTGGCGAAAAGCGCTTTCAAAGCGGCGGTACTCGGCTTGACCCTGGCGGCCATGGCGCTCGCGCTGTACCTGTCTTACTCCGCTCCGGATAAAAACTACTACTTCTTCACTGCGCGAATTTTCGAATTGATGATTGGCTCCTGTGCGGTCATCTTCGGCACGGACACGTTCAGGCTCAATCGCCTGAGCGCCACGCTGGTCTGCGCGCTTTCGCTGGTGACGATCATCTACTGCGCCACCCTGGAAGATATCCTGCCGGGTTTTCCGCGATACCACGCCATTGCCGTGTGCCTCGCTACGGCAGCCTTGCTGTTCAAGGGTGTTGGCGATGCCAGCATCACCTCGAAACTGCTGGCGTTCAAACCGCTGGTGTTTATCGGTACGCTCTCGTACTCCTTGTACTTATGGCACTGGCCGATCCTGGCGGTAATGAATTACATGGGCATCGCGCTCACCCCGCCGATGACGATCGTTTACTTCGTCTGCACATTCGTCACGGCGTGGCTCTGCTATGTGTTGATCGAAAACCGCTTTCGCAAGGCCAGGCTCGGCTTTGCCAAAACTCTGGTCGTGCTGATGATCGTGCCGGCTATCGGCCTGTCGCTGCTCCACGCTGCCGGCGTCAGACAGGAAGGCTGGCCGAACCGCTTCAACCAGGGCTACAACAACGTGTTCAATGGCTTGAAAGCATCTGTTCCGGCCAATCGGGAAGGATGCCTGGGTGTCAGCGATGGCGCCGATCCTGGCTGTATTGCGGGCGGCGCGCAGGCCGCACCGCAAATATTGCTGATGGGCGATTCGTTTTCGAATCATTACTGGGGCTTTGTTGAAACGCTGGCCAGGGATGCCAATCTTGCCGTACTGACGCAGGGCTACCCGGCGTGCCTGGCCTTGCCCGGGATCTACCTCTACGACGTGAATAAATACACAAACGGGCTGTATCAAAAATGCCACGACGCCGCTCAGCGTTATTACGACATGATTGCGAAGCAGCATTTCAAGTATGTGATCGTGGGTCAGTTCTGGGAGGCCTATCTCGACCATGACATCGTCACGAAGCTGGATGACCCGCGCAGTCCGGAACTGTCGCGACAACGCCTCGGGCTAGCGATCCGCAAGGCCCTGGATATCATTGTCGAATCCGGTGCTACGCCGGTCTTTCTGGAAAACACCCTGCCCATGCCTGCAGGGATCAACACGTGCCTGCTGCAACAGGTCAAGTTGCGCGGGCTGATGGGCAGTGCCGAGCAAAGCAGCCTCTGCGCGACGGCGCCGTGGTCAGGCGCCAAGGAGCCGGTGCTGGAACAACTGTTCAATGATTTGAAAAACGAATACCCCGGTTTGATCGTCATAGATCCGAAAATCGTGCAATGCAAAGACGACGCGTGCATGACCACCGTCGACGGTTTGCCAGTCTATCGTGACATTGGGCATATCACCGATTATGCCTCGTACAAGTTCGGCGAGATGTACCTCATGCGCTTTGGCAATCCATTGAAGGTTGCTCAGTAATGTCGACTTTATAAGGCGAGATCAAAAGATCGCAGCCTGCGGCAGCTCCTGCGAGGGAATGCGTGTGAAGAATATTGAGCATCCGGCCAATATTCAGCACAAAAACCACGTATCCTTCGCGCCCCGTTTGACCATCAACCCCCGCGAGGACAGTTTGTCTAAAGGTATCGCTCTATCGGTTTCAGCCTCGGTGCTGTTTGCCGTCATGTATTACTACACTTCGCTGCTCACACCGTTGAGTGGCGTAGAGATTTTCGGCTGGCGGATGCTGCTGACCGTGCCGTGCATGACCGTGTTCATGCTGGTGTCCGGGGAATGGCGGCGGGTGCTGGAGCTGATTCGGATGGTCGCGGCACAGCCAAAACTGGTCGCCGGGTTGATCGTCTCGGCCGCTCTGCTCGGTGTGCAACTCTGGCTGTTCATGTGGGCGCCGCTCAACGGCTACAGCCTCGACGTCTCGCTGGGCTATTTCCTGCTGCCGCTGGCGATGGTCCTGACCGGACGTATTGCCTATGGCGAAAGTCTGTCGTATCTGCAGAAAGTCGCGGTGTTCTTCGCCACTTTGGGGGTGTTGAACGAGCTGTATCAGGTCGGTGGATTTTCCTGGGCGACACTGGTGGTCGTGATCGGCTACCCGCTGTACTTCGTCCTGCGCAAATACTTGAAGACCGACCACCTCGGCGGCTTGTGGATCGACATGACACTGATGCTGCCAGTCGCCTACTGGTTTGTGCAGGGTGGCGAGCAAGGCTTTGGCGTGTTTGATCAATACCCGGGGCTGATGTGGCTGATCCCGTTGCTCGGGTTGATCAGTGCGTCGGCATTGGTGGTGTATATCATTGCCAGCCGTTTGCTGCCATTCAGTCTGTTTGGTTTGTTGAGTTATGTTGAGCCGGTGTTGCTGCTCGGTGTGGCGTTGTTGCTCGGTGAGAGCATCAAGTCCGGGGAGTGGCTGACGTATATTCCGATCTGGCTGGCGGTTGTGGTGCTGGTCTTCGAAGGATTCAAACACCTGACGCGGCAACGCCGTCCTTAAAAGCAAAAGATCTTGAAAAAAATCCCGGCCCTGCATCGCTGCAGGCCGGGATTTTTTCATTTCAGTGGCCGATTACTCTGTGGCAAGTACACCACGACGCACCTGATCACGCTCGATCGATTCGAACAGTGCCTTGAAGTTACCTTCACCGAAACCATCATCGCCCTTGCGCTGGATGAATTCGAAGAACACCGGGCCCATCAGGGTTTCCGAGAAGATCTGCAGCAGCAGGCGCTTGTCGCCCTGCTCCGAGGCACCGTCGAGCAGGATGCCGCGCGATTGCAGCTGATCAACTGGCTCGCCGTGGTTTGGCAGACGGCCTTCGAGCATTTCGTAGTAGGTGTCTGGCGGCGCAGTCATGAAGCGCATGCCGATTTTCTTCAACTGATCCCAGGTCTTGATCAGGTCATCGGTGAGGAACGCGACGTGCTGGATGCCCTCACCGTTGAACTGCATCAGGAACTCTTCGATCTGCCCCGCGCCTTTGGACGACTCTTCGTTTAACGGAATGCGGATCATGCCGTCCGGTGCGGTCATCGCTTTCGAGGTCAGGCCGGTGTATTCGCCCTTGATGTCGAAGTAACGGATCTCACGGAAGTTGAACAGCTTCTCGTAGAAGTTCGCCCAGTAAGCCATGCGACCGCGATACACGTTGTGCGTCAGGTGGTCGATGATCTTCAGGCCAGCGCCAACCGGGTTGCGATCAACGCCTTCGATAAACACGAAATCGATGTCATAGATCGAGCTGCCTTCGCCAAAACGGTCGATCAGGTACAGCGGCGCGCCGCCAATGCCTTTGATCGCCGGCAGGTTCAGCTCCATCGGGCCGGTTTCGATGTGGATCGGCTGAGCGCCGAGTTCCAGTGCACGGTTGTAGGCTTTTTGCGAATCCTTGACGCGGAATGCCATGCCGCAAACCGACGGGCCGTGCTCGGCCGCGAAGTACGACGCGACGCTGTTCGGTTCGTTGTTGAGGATCAGGTTGATCGCGCCCTGACGGTACAGATGCACGTTCTTGGAGCGGTGGGTCGCGACTTTGGTGAAGCCCATGATCTCGAAGATCGGCTCCAGGGTGCCCGGCACCGGCGATGCGAGCTCGATGAACTCAAAGCCCATCAGGCCCATTGGGTTTTCGTATAAATCTGCCATGGTGGCGCCTCATCATTTCTTATCAATTAACCAGGGTTATTTGTCAGTCATGCGAGGTCGGCGGGTGGCGCGCAGGAGATGCCACGCACACTGCGGGCGAGGAAGTCACCATAGATCAGTTGGAACCCGAATATCTTCATTGTCGACCCAAGGCTCTTGCGGGCGAGGCTTCTGCTGCCAGAAGACGATTATTATTGTATGCGTAACCCGATTCTACACAGCGTAAATAGGCTTGTCTGCTCTCTCTATAAAATCCGCTTTTTTGCGCCCGCTGCAAGGGGTTTGTTGCACAGGTAGATGCCGCCCAGGATCAGTGCACCGCCCAGGCACATGGCCGGCGTCAGTTGCTCGCCCAGCAGCAGCGCGCCAAGGATGACCGCCGTCAATGGGTTGAGCGCGATAAACACGCCGCTGCGCGTCGCGCCGATTTTACGAATGCCATCGTAGTAGCCGATGTAGGCCAGCGCCGAGCCGAGAACGCCGAGGTAGATCAGACTCAGCCATTGCGGCAAACCAAGGTTATTCAGCGCACTCCAGCTCAGCTCGCCGCGTACGGCCGCCAGAATCCACAACATCAGCGTGCCGGTCAGGATCGAGTACGTCACGGTCTGCACCGGCCCCAGCGTCTGGTTGAGTTCACGGGAAAACAACGAGTAAACACCCCAGCCCAGCACACAGCCGAGAATCAACAGATCACCGATCCATGCATCAGGCGCTGCAGCCAGTAACTGCGGATTGCGACTGACGATCACCAGACCGGCGCCGACAATACAGGTCGCGATGCCGGCGACTCTCATCCGGCCCAGGCGCTCTTTGAACAACCACCACGAGGCCAGACCGATCACTGCCGGGTTCAACGCGACGATCAACGAGGCGCGCGAGGCGTTGATATATTGCAGGCCGTAAAAGAAGCACAGGTTGTAGAAGAAAATCCCGAAAAAACCCAGCAGCGTCAGTTGCAGCCACTGCCGTGGGCTCGGCCGCGCCAAGGGGATCCGCGCTAGCCACAAAAAGCCGAGCAACGCTGCACTGGCCAGCAAGAAGCGCAGGCTAGCGGCGAATATCGGGCTCAGGCTGCCAGCCAGAAAACGCCCGGCGACAAAGGTCCCGCCCCAGATCATGGTGACCGCCGCCAGTGTCAGGTAAACGGGTATGTCGGATGATGTTGTGTGCAGTTGCTCGACGTTGCGCATGACGCTCCAGACCAAAGAATGTGCGGAATGCCGTATCATTCACCTCATTCCCTGTCATCGTAAAATGAGCAAACACTCATGACCCTCACGCAACTGGAGATCTTCTCGCTGGTCGCCGAACTGCGCGGTTTCACCCTCGCCGCGCATCGGCTGGGGATTTCGCAGTCGGCGGTGTCCCACGCGATGAAGTCGCTGGAGCAGGAGCTCGGCGTTGAGTTGCTGCGTCGGCACCAATCGTCAGTGGAGCTCAGCGATATCGGCGAGCAACTGTTGCTGCGCGCCCGCGCCATGCTCGGTCTGGCCAACACCTTGCGTCAGGAAGCCGCCGATGCGCGTGGCATGAAAAGCGGCACCTTGCGCATCGGCTCGTTCGGGCCCACCTCGTCGATCAAACTGTTGCCAAACATCCTGCGACGCTATCGAGAAGCGCATCCGGGCATCGAAGTGCACATCGATGAAGGTCCGGACCGGCAAGTGACTCAATGGCTGGAAGAGCGGCGGATCGACATCGGTTTTGTGGTGTTGCCCGAAGAGCGCTTCGACACATTTGCCTTGCTCGAAGATCAGATGGTTGCCCTGCTCCCTTTGGATCATCCCCTGGCAGCGCGGTCGGCGTTGAGTCTCAAGGATCTGTGCGACGCCCCTTTCGTGCTTACTGAGGCTGGTTCTTCGGAACTGGTATCGCGGCTGTTCACGGCCGCGCGTTTGCAGCCGAACATTCGCTATCGCTGCTCGCAACTGCTCAGCACTCTCGACACGGTCAGCCGTGGTGACGCCATCACGATTGTTGCCGAAGGGTCTTTGCCGGACGACGCCTCACCTCGTTACGTGAAGAAGCCGTTGTTGCCCGCCGTGCAGCGTCAGGTCGGACTTGCCGTTCTTGATCAGCGTCAGGCGTCACCCGCTACTCTGGCCTTTATCGAGGTGGCAACGCGAATGAAGCACTGATGAGCGGCGCAAGCGCCTTCAGCCATCTATCCTCCCCTCTGGCTGATCTGATTTTCAGCGGCGCGCCGTTGTCCGGCCTGCATTCGAGAGCCCCACTCCACCGCGACAGGATGCGCCCATGCCGTTGACCGTCAGACCCCGCCGCAAACGCAGCACCCGCATCGTTTTCACACTGCTCAGCGGCTTGCTTCCGGTATTGCTGGGCAGCGCGATTCTTTATATGCAAGCCGAACGCACGCTGGAACAAGGCTCGCAACAGACTGCCGAAGAGGCGTTGGGCCAATTCGAATTGATGCTCGACAACACCGCCCAGGCCGCCCGTGAATTGCTGCCACTGGCCGGCCAGACCTGCGAGAACGTCAAACTCGCCTTGCGCGAGCAGGTGACCCGCCGCCCGTTTGTACGCTCGACCAATCTGGTGTGGGACGACAACCTCTATTGCAGCTCGTTGTTTGGCAACTTCAAGGAAGCCGTCAACGCGGGTGACTACAACCAGGGCAAGTTGTGGCTGATGAATGGCAACCCCGTCACACCCAACACCGCCCTGTTGGTCTACCGGCTCAGCGAAGGTCGCGGCGGCGCCCTGACGACACTGGACGGTTACCATCTGAGCAACATGTTGCGTCTGATCGGCCGGCACATGTTGCTGGTGCTGCAAGTGGGCGACAACTGGCTGTCGGCCGACGGCAAAGTACATACCGGCGCCCTGCCCGCGTTGCCCATAGCGCAAAACACGCTGGACTCCTCGCGTTATGCGTTCAGCGTTTCTGCGGGGTTTCCCGAGGGCGAAACCTGGCGCTACATGGCCGATGAATATCCGCCGCTGTTCAGTCTGTTGATCTTTTTTGGTGTGGTGTCGGGGGCCATCGGCCATGTCTTGCAGAAGCGCTCTACATCTCCGAGCCACGAGATGCTCCGGGCGCTCGAGGCAGGCGAGTTCATTCCTTACTTTCAGCCCGTGGTGCATGGCGACAGCAAGGCATGGTCGGGAGCCGAAGTATTGATGCGCTGGACTCACCCCAAAGAAGGCCTGGTGCGCCCGGATCTGTTTATTCCGTTCGCCGAGCATTCGGGGTTGATCGTGCCGATGACTCGCGCACTGATGCAACAAACCGCAGCGCTGCTGGGGCCGTTGTCACCAACGTTCACCTCGCCGTTTCATATCGGTATCAATATCACCGCCAGCCATTGCAAGGACCTGGAGCTGGTGGAGGACTGCCGAACGTTTCTCGCCGCGTTCGCGCCCGACAGCGTCAGCCTGGTGCTGGAGCTGACCGAGCGCGAATTGATCGAGCCGACCGACATCACCCGCCAACTGTTCGAGCAACTCCATGCACTGGGCGTGAAGATCGCGATTGACGACTTCGGTACCGGTCACTCAAGCCTCGGCTACTTGCGCAAATTCAATGTGGATTTCCTCAAGATCGATCAGAGTTTCGTCGCCATGATCGGCATCGATGCGCTGTCCCGACACATTCTCGACACCATTATCGAACTGTCGGCCAAGCTTGATCTGGGTATTGTTGCCGAAGGTGTCGAAACTCAGGCGCAAGCCGATTATCTGACCGCACATCACGTCAACTTTCTGCAAGGCTACCTGTTCGGCAAACCGATGCCGGCGGCGGACTTCATCAGCGCATTAACTCACCATTAACTAAGCCGGATTAAGACGAGCGTCCCGATCAGGCGCACCAAATTGATACAAAAGACCGCAGTTGTTACATGAAGACAACATCAGGATTTACTCTTGGCGCATTAACTACTACAATTTTTTCAACCTGAGCAAGATTGGCAGGTGAGCCATTTATCACCGAGTCGCTTCAAGGCTCTTGGCTTATAGCTTTGTTTGCGGTTGGTATCAGCCAAACACACTATTGGAGTAAAGATATTGTCCAGACTCGCTGAATTTCGTGCAGCTGAAAAGGCCCTTCAGGAACAGCTCAAGCAGCTGGAATCGCTGAAGAACGATGCCGGGCTCAAGAAAGAAATCGAATTCGAAGAAAAGCTCCAGGGGCTGATGAAACACTACGGCAAAGGCCTGAAAGACATCATCGCCATCCTCGATCCGAACCCGGCAAAATCCGGTCTGCAGACCTCTGCAGCGCCTAAAACCCGCCGCGCTCGCGTGGTCAAGGTTTATCACAACCCGCACACCGGTGAACTGATCGAAACCAAAGGCGGCAACCACCGCGGCCTGAAAGCCTGGAAGGAACAATACGGTGCAGCCACCGTGGATTCCTGGTTGCGCGGTTAATCCCGTGCCAACAAAAAAGCCCTGTATGATGCAGGGCTTTTTTATTGACAATATCTAACAAATGAAATGAATTTCATCTAACAATTTTCGACTTTTCTGTAACGTTGCTGAGTCAGAAAGCTAAACATTTTGCTGCGCAATGTTGCGATCGCAGCCCTTCGTTAAACTTTGTGCTTAATCCCTTCGGGTATCTAATCAAGCCGTGAAGAGTACAGCGACTTAAAGTTTCAAGCTGTTTCTCAGCGCCACTATCTCGTCTGCGCTCGCCTTATAAGCCTCCGCCTGTCCGGCGTAGGAAAGAACATAAGCCTTGTCCGCCTCGACCGCCGCCACCAAGGTTTGCGACAACACATGCCGACCGTTTTCGGTGATCGTGCAAGTGGTTTCCAGTGCCGACAAAGTACCCAGCTTGGCCGGATGCACTTTGTTGCAGACACTTTGATAGCCACCCTGGAAGAAGTCCTTCTGTATCGACTTGCGCATCTCCAGCAGCACGCCCTGCAAATTGACCTGATGGTCCTTCTCAACCTGAGTCATGGTCAATTCCATCACCATGACCTGATTGCCATCGGCGTCATTCTTCACCGCACGCTGGCGGGAAACCTGGGCACTTGTCTCAGGCAGTGCCTCGACTTCCCAGCCGGCCGGCCAGGTAATGCTCGGTTCGTCCGCTGACGCGCAGACAGCCACAAGCGACAACGCAGAAAATACAAACAGGGATTTGAACAGTCGGATCATTGCCGGACGCACTCGCAGATTGAGCGGTAAAGTCTGAGGCTCGCCCGCACGCAGGGCAAGTCTGCCCTTTCATTTGGCGATGCCGGCAGGCATGCGTATCATTGCGCCCATTCACTCGCCCATAGTTATTGGAGGGCCCATGAGCCTGCACGAACTCAACACTTTCCCCGGCGTCACCGCCACACCAGACAGCGCAACCCGTAACTTCGTCTTCAACCACACCATGCTGCGTGTCAAAGACATCACCAAATCCCTGGACTTCTACACCCGCGTACTGGGTTTCTCGCTGGTTGAGAAGCGTGATTTCCCGGAAGCGGAATTCAGCTTGTATTTCCTCGCGCTGGTCGACAAGGCACAGATCCCGGCCGACGCCGCTGCTCGTACCGAGTGGATGAAGTCGATTCCAGGCATTCTGGAACTGACTCACAACCACGGCACTGAGAACGACGCAGATTTCGCCTATCACAACGGCAATACCGATCCGCGTGGTTTTGGTCATATCTGCATTTCGGTGCCGGATATCGTCGCGGCCTGTGCGCGTTTTGAAGAGTTGGGCTGCGACTTCCAGAAGCGCCTGAGCGATGGCCGCATGAAAAGCCTGGCGTTCATCAAGGATCCGGATGGTTACTGGGTCGAGATCATTCAGCCAACCCCGCTGTAAAAAGATCGCAGGTTTCGCCAGCTCCTACACAATCCCTGTAGGAGCTGCCGCAGGCTGCGATCTTTTGCGTCAGGCATAAAAAACCCGTGATCGCTCACGGGTTTTTTCATTTCTGCCAGGACGTTTAAGCCGGAGCGGACGTGCGGATCAAGTGATCAAATGCACTCAACGAAGCCTTGGCCCCCTCGCCCACCGCAATCACGATCTGCTTGTACGGCACAGTGGTCACGTCGCCGGCAGCGAAAATGCCTGCAATCGACGTTTCACCACGGTTATCGACGATGATCTCGCCACGTGGCGACAGCTCGATGGTGCCTTTGAGCCAGTCGGTATTCGGCAGCAAACCGATCTGCACGAAAATCCCTTCCAGCTCGACGCTACGCAACTCATCAGTGTTGCGATCCTTGTAACGCAGGCCGTTGACCTTCTCGCCATTACCGGTGACTTCAGTGGTTTGCGCACTGGTGATCACAGTAACGTTCTTGAGGCTGTGTAATTTGCGCTGCAATACGGCGTCGGCACGCAGTTGCACGTCGAATTCCAGCAACGTTACGTGAGACACGATACCGGCCAGGTCGATGGCCGCTTCCACACCGGAGTTACCGCCGCCGATCACTGCAACACGCTTGCCTTTGAACAACGGACCATCGCAGTGCGGGCAGTACGCCACGCCTTTGTTGCGGTATTGCTGCTCGCCCGGCACGTTCATTTCACGCCAGCGCGCACCGGTCGCCAGAATCACGCTCTTGGCTTTGAGGGTCGCGCCGCTGGCGAAGCGGACTTCATGCAGCTCGCCGTTTTTGCCCGGGATCAGCTTGTCGGCGCGTTGCAGGTTCATGATGTCGACGTCGTACTGCTTGACGTGTTCTTCCAGCGCCGTGGCCAGTTTCGGCCCCTCGGTTTCCTGTACGGAAATGAAGTTCTCGATGGCCATGGTGTCGAGCACCTGGCCGCCAAAACGCTCAGCCGCAACACCAGTGCGAATGCCTTTACGTGCAGCGTAAATCGCTGCCGAAGCACCGGCCGGGCCACCGCCGACAACCAGCACGTCGAAGGCCTCTTTGGCGCTGATCTTTTCAGCCTGACGCTCGATCGCGCCGGTGTCGAGTTTGGCCAGAATCTCTTCCAGGCCCATGCGGCCCTGACCGAAGTTTTCACCGTTGAGGTAAATGCTCGGCACGGCCATGATCTTGCGATCGTTGACTTCGTCCTGGAACAGCGCGCCGTCGATAGCGACGTGGCGGATATTCGGGTTGAGGACGACCATCAGGTTCAGCGCCTGGACCACGTCCGGGCAGTTCTGGCAGGACAGCGAGAAGTACGTCTCGAAGCTGAACTCGCCTTTCAGCGAGCGAATCTGCTCGATTACTTCAACACTGGCTTTCGATGGGTGGCCGCCGACTTGCAGCAAGGCCAGCACCAGCGAAGTGAACTCGTGGCCCATCGGGATGCCGGCGAAACGCAGACTGATGTCAGCGCCCGGGCGATTGATCGAGAACGATGGCTTGCGTGCATCGTCACCGCTGTCGATCAAGGTAATTTGGCTCGAAAGACTGGCAACGTCTTTCAGCAGTTCCAGCATTTCACGGGATTTCGCACCGTCGTCGAGGGAGGCAACGATCTCGATCGGCTGGGTGACCCGTTCCAGGTACGATTTCAACTGGGCTTTAAGATTGGCGTCCAACATACGGGCGATTTCCTTTATTTGAGGCGAAAAAAAGCCCGAGCGAATCTCGCCCGGGCATTTTTATTGGGCGGTGCAGCGTACTTAAGAAGGTGCGGCGTACCGCCCTGAGTTGCGTGTCACAGACTTAGATCTTGCCGACCAGATCCAGGGACGGTGCCAGAGTGGCCTCGCCTTCTTTCCACTTGGCTGGGCAGACTTCGCCTGGGTGAGCAGCAACGTACTGAGCAGCCTTGATCTTGCGCAGCAGCTCGGAAGCGTCACGGCCGACGCCGCCATCGTTCAGTTCAACGATTTTGATCTGGCCTTCAGGGTTGATCACGAAGGTGCCACGGTCAGCCAGGCCAACTTCTTCGATCAGCACGTCAAAGTTGCGGGAGATGGCGTGGGTCGGGTCGCCGATCATGGTGTATTCGATTTTGCCGATGGCTGGCGAAGTGTTGTGCCAGGCAGCGTGGGCAAAGTGGGTGTCGGTGGAAACGCTGTAGATCTCTACGCCCAGCTTCTGGAACGCAGCGTAGTTGTCAGCCAGGTCTTCCAGCTCGGTTGGGCAAACGAAGGTGAAGTCGGCTGGGTAGAAGAACACGACCGACCACTTGCCTTTCAGGTCAGCGTCCGAGACTTGAACGAAGTCGCCGTTTTTGAATGCGGTAGCTTTGAACGGTTTTACTTGGCTGTTGATGATAGGCATTGATGACTCTCCGTCAGGGGTTATGAAGTTGATGGGTGAATCCTACCCACTCACTCGACGGATGGCTCATTGGCAAACCTGATGCTGCTGATTTGTTTTCGCTATTAGCTGACTGTATTAATAGAAGAAAACGATCTCTAAGACGTAGCCGGTTTATCCGTAATCCGAGCCATCCCCTGGAATGGGCTGGCTTCAACATAGCGCATCGCAGACTTCATATCCTTCCAGCCGACGTAACTCATCAATGATTTCAGATCCCAGCCGCTTTGATGGGCCCACGTGGCGAAGCCTCGGCGCAGGGAATGGCTGGTGTAGTTTTCGGCAGCAATACCGGCGCGCTGCAAAGCCTGGCGCAGCAGAGGAATGATGCTGTTGGCGTGCAGCCCCTCCTCGTTCAGATTGCCCCAGCGGTCGATGCTGCGAAAAACCGGGCCACGCACCAGCGCCGCCTCGGTGATCCAGTCGATGTAGGCCTGCACCGGGCAGAGCTTGAGCAGCGCCGGCGCTTGATAGGTCTGGCCGAGGTTTTCCCGATCACCCTTGCTGCGTGGCAAATACAAGGTGATGCCTTTCCCTGCGTGCGCCTGCACGTGTTCGATTTGCAAGCGACACAACTCATCACTGCGGAAGCCACGCCAGAATCCCAGCAGAATCAAGGCGCGATCACGGTAAGCCTTGAGGAGTAACGGGCGGTCCTGCTGCTCTCTCGCGGTTTGTATTTCATGCTCAAGCCAATCGATGACGCGCTGCAGATCCTGCAACTGCAGCGGCTCCGCCTGTTTCTCCTGTGCCGGGTGCAGCGCGCGAATCCCCTTGAACACCTTGCGCACCACCGGCGCCTTGGTCGGGTCGGCAAACCCTTGGCTGTTGTGCCATTGCGCCAGCGCCGACAAACGCAGCTTCAGCGTGTTGATCGACAACTCCTCAGCGTGCGCCACCAAATACCGCGCAACGCTATCGGCGGTCGCCGGCAGAAACCCACCCCACTTCACTTCGAAATGCTCGATGGCCGCGCGATAGCTACGGCGGGTGTTGTCACGGGTGGCGGCTTGCAGATAGCGATCCAGATCGCTCATGGGCTGTTTTCTCGCTGGCGTACTGATACAGGGATGCAGAAACGCATTTTGCCGTCTGACACTGGGTAATACCAGTATATCCCGTGTCTTTATTATCAAAGGTTTACCTTTATTTTCTGAATGGTACACTGCGTACTTTAGTGGCATGTACCACAGTACGTAACCGTAGGAGTTCACATGGCCCGTGGCGGCATTACCAAAGCCCTTGTGCAGATCGCGCGCACAGCGATCCTCGCCCGTGGCGAACACCCGAGCATCGATGCAGTACGCATTGAAATGGGCAACACCGGCTCAAAAACCACGATCCATCGCTACCTGAAAGAGCTGGACGACGGCGCTCAGCCCATTGAAGCCTCGGCAGAGCCTATCGATGACGAGTTGGCCGCCCTCGTCTCGCGCCTCGCCCAACGCCTCAAAGAGCAGGCGCAAGAGCCTATCGAACAGGCTCGCGAGCAGTTTGAAGAGCAGCGCGAAGCACTGGAGTCGGAGCTGAAACAAACGTGCCAGGCTCTGGAAAAGCTGGAGCAAGAGCACGATATTCAAGGCGCAGCGTTGGAGCGCGAGTCCGAAGCCCTGAACAACACTCGTTCAATGCTGCAGACCGAACAAACGCGTAACGCCGGTCTGAATCAAGCACTGGCCGATTTTGAATTGCGCCTGCAGGACAAGGACGAACAGATCCGTTCGCTGGAAGAAAAACACCTGCACGCCCGTGACGCACTGGAGCACTACCGCAACGCCAGCAAAGAGCAGCGCGAGCAGGAACAGAGCCGTCACGAAGCGCAAGTGCAGCAGATTCAGGCCGAACTGCGTCAGGCGCAGCAAAGCGCACTGGTTCGTCAGGACGAAATCACGCAACTGCACCGCGACAACGAACGCCTGCTCACGGAAAACCGTGGCACGCAGCGCGAACTGAGCCTGATGCAAGATCAGCTCAAGCAGAGCAACCAGCGTCAGGATCAACTGCTCGAACAAGCGACCCGCGTCGACAGTGAGCGCACCCTCCTCCAGGAACGCTTGCGCGTAGCCACCCTGGAAAGCCAGACACTCAAACAGAGCGTCGAGGAGCAGGCGCTGCTCAACCAGTCTCTGGAAAAAGAATTGAACAAGGCTCAAGCAAGCCTGGAAGAAAGCCAGCGTCTGGCGGCTACCGTTGCGGCAGCGCCAGACTCAGCCAAACCGAAAGACGCTTAAGCGCCGACCGGCGTACGCATGGTGACGAATTCTTCGGCGGCCGTCGGGTGCACCCCGATCGTGTCGTCGAAGTCACGCTTGGTTGCGCCAGCCTTCAACGCAATCGCCAAACCCTGAACGATCTCGCCAGCGTCCGGGCCGACCATGTGGCAGCCGAGGACTTTGTCGGTCTTGCCGTCGACTACCAGCTTCATCAGGGTTTTTTCCTGACACTCGGTCAGGGTCAGTTTCATCGGCCGGAAACGGCTTTCGAAGATCACCACCTCGTGACCAGCCTCGCGCGCTTCTTCCTCGGTCAAACCGACCGTGCCGATGTTCGGCAGGCTGAATACCGCTGTCGGGATCATCTTGTAATCCACCGGACGGTATTGCTCTGGTTTGAACAGGCGTCGCGCCACGGCCATGCCCTCCGCCAACGCCACAGGCGTCAGTTGCACGCGACCGATGACATCGCCCAGCGCCAGAATCGATGGCTCGCTGGTTTGGTACTGCTCATCGACTTTGATGAAGCCTTTGTCCGTGAGCTGTACATCGGTATTTTCCAGCCCGAGATTATCGAGCATCGGGCGGCGGCCGGTGGCGTAGAAAATGCAGTCCGCCTCCAGCTCTCGACCATCTTTAAGCGTGGCTTTCAAGCTGCCGTCAGCCTGCTTGTCGATGCGCGCGATGTCGGCGTTGAATTGCAGATCCAGGCCACGCTTGGTCAGTTCTTCCTGCAAGTGCTTGCGCACCGAACCATCGAAACCGCGCAGGAACAGATCGCCGCGATACAGCAGCGTGGTGTTCGCACCCAGGCCGTGGAAGATCCCGGCGAATTCGACCGCGATGTAACCGCCGCCAACCACCAGCACACGCTTTGGCAGCTCTTTCAGGAAGAACGCTTCATTGGAACCGATCGCGTGTTCGCGCCCCGGAATCTCCGGAATCTGCGGCCAACCGCCAGTGGCGATCAGAATGTTTTTCGCGGTATATCGCTCGCCATTCACTTCGACTTCATGCGGACCAACGATCTTCGCGTGCGCCTCATGCAAGGTCACACCGCTGTTGACCAGCAGATTGCGGTAAATGCCGTTGAGGCGATTGATCTCGCGATCCTTGTTGGCGATCAGCGTCGCCCAATCGAAATTCGCTTCACCCAGGCTCCAGCCAAAACCGGACGCCTGCTCAAAGTCTTCAGCGAAGTGCGCGCCGTACACCAGCAGCTTCTTCGGCACACAGCCAACATTGACACAGGTCCCGCCCAGATAACGGCTCTCCGCCACCGCCACTTTCGCGCCGAACCCGGCCGCAAAACGCGCAGCACGCACACCGCCGGAACCGGCACCAATCACATAAAGGTCAAAATCGTAGGCCATTTCTATCTCCTCGGCAGGGGATCAGCATACCTGCAGACGGTTATTGAGCAAGTCTCTACAGCATGTAGATCAGCAACACCGTGGAGTTTTACCTTCAGCTTTTGATCAATGACATTCTGCCGATTCAACTTTTGGCAACCGCAACGTACACCAAGCAATCAGAATCGCCATAAGCGCCAGACTGAAGGCGACCCAAGAAACCAATTCGATTCCGCCTTCAAATGCACTTCCCGCCTGCTGCATTAATTGTTGCGCCTGATTACCCGCCAAACCGGCCGCCACATGATGAGCGCCCGACAGCGTTTCACTTGCCAGCGTCGCCTGAATATCACTCAAAAACGCTGGAAGCTGCAGGCCAGTACGATAGTAGGCCGTGACCAGGCCGCCGAGCAGAGTCGTCCCCAACACCACGCCCACTTCATAGGCCGTTTCACTGATGGCGGAAGCTGCACCTGCCTTTGCCGGAGGCGCGGCCGACAAAATCACGTCATTGGACACCGTCGCAATAGCGCCCACTCCGACATTCAACAATGCAAACGCCGCTACCAACACCGCGAGACTGCTGCCGATGCTGGCCACCAGCAAAAACGCCGCACCAGCGAAGGCCATCAGGACCGGTATCAGCATATGCACAGGCATACGCTGCGCGACCGGCACCACCGCCATTCCAACCACAATCGCCATGATTTGGCCCGGAACCAACGCCAGGCTCGCACTCAAAGGCGACATCTGCAGGACAATCTGCAAAAACTGAGTGGTGAAGAAAACAAAACCGACGAGGAACGCAAGACTCATCAAATTGATCAGAACAGACCCGCTGAAAGTCCCGTTGCGGAACAGAGTCATATCCATCAGCGGCACAGGAAGACGTAACTGGCGCCGGACAAACATCCAGCCTGCCAATACGCCGACCAGAAAGCCCCCCAGCACGACCCCGTCAACACCTTCACTGGCGGCATGCTTGATGCCGTAAACGATGCCACCCAAGGCGGCCATCGACTGAAGAATGCTGATCAGATCCAACGGCCCAGATGCATCACGCTCCGACTCAGGAAGCAATAGCGGACCCAACACCAACAGCGGAATCAGAACGGGTACCGCCAACAGAAAAATCGCGCCCCAATCAAAGAACTGCAGCAACACTCCGCCCACCAAAGGCCCCAGAGCCGAACCGACGGTCAATGTCGTGGCCCAGATCGCGACAGCCAGCCTGCGCTCCTCTCGATCCTCAAACACCGAACGTATCAATGCCAATGTGGAAGGCATCAGCATCGCCCCGAAAATCCCCATGCAGGCACGCCCGATAATCAACTGCAAGGCCGTCTCGGAATAGGCGGTCAGCACCGATACCACAGCAAATCCGAGCGAGCCGATAAGCAGCAACTTGCGGTGCCCGACCCGATCTCCCAGACTTCCCATGGACACCAGCAGTCCGGCGAGCACCAACGAGTAGGCGTCGATCATCCACAGTTGTTGACTGGCACTTGGGCGCAAAGCTTCGGCGATTTTGGGTAATGCGAAACCCAGTACGGTGTTATCAACGGTTACCAGTAGCACTGGCAACATCAACACGCCGAGGCCGAACCAGCGCGTAGATTTTGCTTTGGTATGTGTAACCTGATGAGTAAGCGGCACCGACAAATTCCTTATGCTGCAATCTTGATTCCGCTGACGTGTTCAGACAGTCGCGAAAGTTTTACCTGCGCACATCCGTGGCGAGGATTGACGAGTTCAACAGCGATCAAACGCGCTGACAATTACTCATTTGTTTCATATTACAACTCGGAAATTTCCTTCGACTTTCGACCCTTTTCGCTTGGAAGCGAACTTTTTCCAGCGAAAAAAAAACGCCCAGAACCAGTCGGGGCGTTTTTTTGACCTACACGAATGACGCAGTGCAAAGTCGCTACTGACCAATCAAGCGCTCTTAGTAAGCCTTGCCAGTCTTGTAGAAGTTCTCGAAGCAGAAGTTGGTTGCTTCGATGTAGCCTTCAGCACCACCGCAGTCGAAACGCTTGCCTTTGAACTTGTAGGCCATGACGCAGCCGTTCTGGGCTTGTTTCATCAGGGCGTCGGTGATCTGGATTTCGCCGCCCTTGCCTGGTTCGGTCTGTTCGATCAGGTCGAAGATGTCCGGGGTCAGGATGTAACGACCGATGATTGCCAGGTTCGACGGCGCATCTTCCGGCTTTGGCTTCTCGACCATGCTGTGCACGCGGTAGATGTCGTCGCGGATCATCTCGCCGGCGATCACGCCGTACTTGCTGGTTTCCTGCGGATCGACTTCCTGGATGGCGATGATCGAGCAGCGGAACTGCTTGTACAGCTTGACCATCTGGGTCAGTACGCCGTCGCCTTCGAGGTTGACGCACAGGTCGTCCGCCAGGACCACGGCGAACGGTTCGTCACCGATCAGCGGGCGACCAGTCAGGATCGCATGGCCCAGACCTTTCATTTCGGTCTGACGGGTGTAGGAGAACGAGCACTCGTCGAGCAGTTTGCGGATGCCGACCAGGTATTTCTCTTTGTCGGTGCCTTTGATTTGGTTTTCCAGCTCGTAGCTGATGTCGAAGTGGTCTTCCAGAGCACGCTTGCCACGACCGGTCACGATGGAAATTTCCGTCAGGCCGGCATCCAGAGCTTCTTCAACGCCGTACTGGATCAGTGGCTTGTTTACCACCGGCAGCATTTCTTTAGGCATGGCTTTAGTCGCTGGCAGGAAGCGAGTGCCGTAACCGGCTGCTGGGAACAAGCATTTCTTGATCATATAAGTCCTTGAAAGGGCTGTGTGTACGAGTTTCGGCGCAGTCTAATCAGGCGGCGTGCACCTTACAATGCCCCGCGCTGGCTAACCGATGCCAACATAGAGAAATATTCTCGCCGATAGTTCCATCGACATCCGGGCGCGGCCAGATCAGCGTAGCTCAAAGCTGTCGACAATCCGGATTACCATACGCTCATCGCCCCCCAATGCCAGCATTTGGCGGTATCATGGCGCCTTTGAACCAGCGAACGAGACAGATAGATGGCCGCGGTAAAAATCATCAACGGGTATGTGATCGACAAGAAAGACGGCAAGTGGACGCTGACCACCACCAATGGCGAGCACATCGCCGGGCCTTTCGACAGCGAGCAAATGGCGACCGATGTTGCTTCCGTATTCACGGACACTCCGGCATCAGCCAAGCGCCGTGGCAAAGATCAGGACTGATCTGCTGCGATATGCCCCAGCCCTGCCTTGAGCAGGGCTTTTTTGTGCCCACGTACAAACAAGTGGCCAAACGCTATAACCTTTTCACACCGGCGCTGTCAGAGCGTCTAGTCCCCTTCGCTGAAGACCATGAACATGACCCTGAAAAAATTCCTGCCACTGATTGCGCTATTGGCATTGGTTGGCTGTGCCACCTCTCAACCCACGTACCTGAACAACGGCGAGCAAGGGCTGTCGATCGATTGCTCCGGCGAAGCCAATTCCTGGGCGACCTGCTATGAAAAGGCCGATGCGTCTTGCGCAGGTACTGGTTATCGCATCGTTGGCACTGACGGCACGCCACAGCCGAAGGAAAGCGACAAAACCCTGGGCGTCGATGTCGGCAACTACAAAAACCGCAGCGTTGTTGTGGTCTGCAAATAGACCTTACATATGAATTTCGGCGAATTTGATTCCGAGTCCGCGCACGACTTCGATCAGATCGTCGAGACGATTGAAGGATTCGACTTCGTCGTTATCGTCCACCAGAAAGTAACTGCGGCCGGCGCTCTTCTTGAAAAACACGATCCACTCCCCCGGATTCGCCGGGTTCTGGATGACATGGGTGGCAGAGATCAGGCCCTCTACGTGGCGCTCCCGTACTTGCTCTCGCTTCATCGCAACTCCAGAAATGAAAATGCCGTCACAGCATGACTGCGACGGCATCGGTGCTGATGACTGTCAGTCTATCAGCCGGAAATACACGCATTGGCAGCGTTTCGCACATCACGCGGACGCACTGGCACATTCGACATGCGCTCATGCAACTTGATGCTGCTGCCGCCGGAGCGATCTTCGATATCAAATACCGCTGCCGCGCCGGTGGAAAATTTACCCGGGACGATGACCCGAACCCCGTCCTTGTGCGGCTGCATTTGCAGCGCACCGCGGCTGTCCGCCAGCTTCTCGGCCAGGCATTGGGCATATTCATGGGGTTTCTTGCCGGAGATTACGCTCACGGTCGGCAGCGTTTCATTGATTTCCGAAACACTCGCACAACCACCCACAGCCAAAACCAACGGCAGACACACCACACCCCACTTCATACAAAACCTCCGTTAAAGACCGTCCGACAGCACAAATGCCGTTTTTCTCCGGGGCCTTCTGCATTTAACCCGCATCCGATTGCGAATATCTGTTCAAATTTGTCAAACCAACGCCCGACGGCCAGATAATAACCCGTGCGGGCTGATAAACTGCGCGCAATTACAAGCTATCGTTTTGATTTTGTAGAAAAAGCCCTTCTGGAGGCGCCCATGAAATTCATTCACCAGCGCGAACACCTCAACGAAGACGACATCGTCGTCATTCAATGCTCGCAAATGTGCAACATCCGTTTGATGAACGACGCCAACTTCCGCAGCTTCAAGAACGGCGGCCGTCACACCTATCACGGCGGCGCCTTCGACACTTTTCCGGCCCGTATCACCGCGCCGAGCACCGGTTTCTGGAACATCACCATCGACACCGTCAACCGTCGGCCGATCAGCGTCACGCGCAAGCCGACCCTGACCCACTCGATCAAGATCATCCGTCGTTCCAGCACCAAACTCAGCTGAGACACGCCGCTCAACCAGAAAGGAATGCATGACCGTGGCCCAAACGACCAAATACGTCATCAAGTACAAACTCAACGGTGAACGCCGCTTCGAGTTCGCGCAACTGGTAAACGGCACTGAAGAAGAAGCCAAGGCTGCTCTGGATGCGCTTCACGGCTCATCTGAAGACGTGATCAGCGACATCGCCGTCAGCAAAGCGCTGTAAGCATCGACAGGAATTCGACCGCAAGCGGCGGAGTGTTCTGCCGCGAGGCCCTGCCTAGACTGACTTTCTTCGACCATGAGTCAAGGAGTCCGCATGTCGATGTCACCCTCCCGGCTGGATTCGCTCGACTGGGCAAGCCTTGAGCAGCAACTGGATCAGCACGGCTGCGCGATCATCCGTTCGCTGCTGCAGGCCGAAACCTGTGATCAATTGAGTGGGCTGTATCCGCAGACCGAACCGTTTCGCTCGCAGGTCATCATGGCCCGCCACGGTTTCGGTCGCGGCGAGTACAAATACTTTCGTTATCCCCTGCCGACACCGGTCGAACGCCTGCGCTGCGCGTTGTATCCGCGCCTGGTGTCTTTGGCCAATCGCTGGTACGAACGCATGAACCTGCCCGAGCGCTTTCCGGCGAGCCACGCCGAATTTCTTCAGCGCTGCCATGCTGTCGGCCAGATACGCCCTACCCCTCTCTTGTTGCAATATGGCTCGCAGGACTACAACTGCCTGCATCAGGATTTGTACGGCGAATCGGTTTTCCCGCTGCAAGTGGCGATTCTTCTGTCAGAACCCGGGCAAGACTTTACTGGAGGAGAATTCGTGCTCACCGAGCAGCGCCCGCGCATGCAATCCCGACCGCACGTGCTGGACCTTACGAAAGGTGACGCGGTGATCTTTGCCGTCAACCAGCGCCCGGCCAAAGGCGTGCGCGGTGATTATCGGGTGACGATGCGCCACGGCGTCAGTCGCCTGCACAGTGGAAAAAGGCATACCCTAGGCATCATCTTTCACGACGCCACCTGACCACCATGCAACCGAATACTTTCGATCTGTTCGCCGATCATGAACCCGAACAACGCCCTCGCACCGAGCAGATTGGCGAACAATCGTGGGTGCTGCATGGTTTCGCCCTGCCGCTGATCGAGCAGATCCTGCCGGCACTGGATGCAATTCTTGCCGCGGCGCCATTGCGCCACATGGTCACGCCGGGCGGATTCAGCATGTCAGTAGGCACCAGCAGTTGCGGGCCATTGGGCTGGATCACTGATCGCCATGGTTACCGTTATTCAGGCGTCGATCCGCTCAGTGATTTGCCATGGCCAGCGATGCCGGAAGTATTCTCGGAGCTGGCGCACTCGGCAGCGGCACAGACCGGATTTGCTGACTTCAACGCCGATTCCTGCCTGATCAACCGCTATGTCCCCGGCGCCAAGATGTCATTGCATCAGGACAAAGACGAAAAGGCCTACAGCGCACCGATCGTTTCGTTGTCACTCGGGTTGCCGGCGATGTTCCTCTTCGGTGGTTTCAATCGCAGCGACAAGAGCCAGCGCATTGCCTTGCTGCATGGCGACATGGTGGTCTGGGGCGGCGTTGATCGCTTGCGTTATCACGGTGTGTTGCCGATCAAGCAGGGTCGGCATCCACGTCTGGGTGAACAGCGGATCAATCTGACCTTTCGCGTGGCCGGATAACCCGCAAAAGTTTGACCGCAAGGCCCGGAGTGTTGTGCCTTGCGACGCTGGTTAACCTGAATCAAACAGGTCAACGGATACCCCCTCATGAAAACGCTTTCGTCCACCTTCACGATTGAAAACGATCCACGCTGGGCCGCTGTGATCGCCCGAGACTCTCGGGCGGACGGGCAATTTGTCTACGCGGTGAAAACTACTGGCATCTACTGTCGCCCAAGCAGCCTCTCACGCTTGCCGAAACCGCAGAACGTCGAGTTTTTCGATACCGCTGAACAGGCCGAGGCTGCCGGCTATCGGCCGAGCAAACGAGCCACCAAGGATCAGAGTGATGTCGCCGCGCAGCATGCCGCAACCGTCGCCATTGCCTGCCGCCACATCGAATCGGCCGAGAGCTTGCCGGCACTGAATGAACTGGCGCAAACCGCCGGACTGAGTCCGTTTCACTTCCATCGCGTGTTCAAAGCCGCGACGGGTTTGACGCCCAAGGGCTACGCGACAGCCCATCGCTCGCGCAAAGTCCGTGAGCGCCTGGCAGACGGCGGTTCGGTGACGGATGCGCTGTACGACGCCGGCTTCAATTCCAACAGCCGTTTCTATGAGTCAGCGGATCATTTGCTGGGTATGAAACCTGGGGACTATCGCGCTGCCGGAAAGAACAACGACATCCGGTTCGCCGTGGGCCAATGTTCGCTCGGAGCGATTCTGGTGGCGCAAAGCGAGCGTGGCGTGTGCGCGATTCTGTTGGGTGACGATCCGCATCAACTGGTGTGCGATCTGCAGGATCAGTTTCGCAAAGCCAACCTGATCGGCGCCGACACCGGCTTCGAGCAATTGATCGCGAAAGTCGTCGGATTTATCGAAGCGCCGGCGCTTGGCCTGGACCTGCCGCTGGACGTTCGTGGCACGGCGTTTCAGGAACGCGTGTGGCAGGCGCTGCGGGAAATCCCGGCGGGTCATACAGCCAGCTACGCCGAGATTGCCCAGCGCATTGGCGCACCGACATCCATGCGTGCGGTGGCACAGGCGTGCGGGGCCAACCGTTTGGCGGTGGCGATCCCCTGCCACCGCGTGGTGCGCAGCGATGGCAATCTTTCGGGCTATCGCTGGGGCGTCGAGCGCAAGCGTCAGTTGCTGGAGCGCGAGACGACGTCCTGAGCGGACGTCCCGCCTCGTCGGCAGCTGTCAGCGATTGACGTCCACCACAACCCGCCCGCGAAGCTGTCCGGCGAGTAACTTCGGCGCCGCATCAATGGCCTCGCTCAGACCGATTTCATGGCTGATCAATGCCAGCAACGAGAAATCCAGATCCCTGGCCAAACGATCCCACGCCTCCAGACGGCGAGCCTTTGGCTGGGTCACGCTGTTGATGCCGGCAAGGGTCACGCCGCGCAGAATGAATGGGGCAACCGAAGCCGGGAAATCCATACCTTGCGCCAGACCACATGCCGCGACCGTGCCTTCAGAGCGAGTGCTGGCGCAGGCATTGGCCAAAGTATGACTACCGACCGAATCGATCACCGCGGCCCAGCGCTCTTTTGCCAACGGTTTGCCGGGCGCTGACAACGTTGCCCGGTCGATGATTTCGCCGGCGCCCAATTGCTGAAGATACTCGTGCTCAGAGACGCGGCCAGTGGAGGCGACGACGCTGTAGCCAAGTTTGCTCAGCAGCGCGATGGCGAAACTGCCGACGCCGCCATTGGCGCCCGTCACCAGCACTTCGCCCTGGTCCGGCGTCACGCCATTACGCTCGAGCGCCAGGATGCACAGCATCGCCGTATAGCCCGCCGTACCGATGGCCATGGCTTGCGCCGCCGTAAAGGCTTCGGGCAATGGAATCAGCCAGTCGCCATTGAGCCGCGCCTTCTGCGCCAGACCACCCCAGTGATTTTCGCCGACACCCCAGCCATTGAGCACCACCTGATCACCCACCTTATAGTCGGGGTGCGAACTGGCTTCTACGGTGCCCGCCAGGTCGATCCCCGGCACCATCGGAAACTTGCGCACCACCGGGCTGCTGCCGGTAATCGCCAGACCATCCTTGAAGTTCAGCGTGCTGTACGCAACAGCGACGGTGACATCGCCTTCGGGCAACTGCTCCTCGTTGACTTGCTGCAGGTTGGCGCGATAACCGCTGTCGTCTTTGTCGATCACAATGGCGTTGAACATGACTGCCTCGCATGGCTGTTTTCAGAATGTCGTGCCTTGAAATACCACATCGCAACACCCTGCCACATTCGACTTTGCGCCAATCGGCGAATCCACCAAGTATTTCCATGGCGGGCGACTATGCTTTTTCGACGGTCGTGGTTTCGCCGTATTTCTTCAGAAACCGGTTTGTCGATGGAGCTGACAATGTCTTACCCGCGCTCGCTGTTCGCGATGTTGATGCTGTGCCTGCTGACGTTCGGCAGTGCCTGGGCGGCACCAGTCACCGAGGCTCCGAGCGAGCCGGCCTGGCCGCAAGTCATCACCAGCGGCAAGGCGAAACTGACGGTGTATCAACCGCAACTCGACAGCTGGGACGGTTACACCCTCAACGCCCGCGCAGCCGTCGAAGCCACCGCTGCCGACGGCAAGTCCACCTACGGGATCGTGCAATTCAGCGCGCATACGCTGGTCGACAAGGCTACGCGCTGGGTCGCGCTGGATCAGTACAAGATCCTCAAAGCCGACTTCCCGGCTGATGCCAGTCAAGCCGACACCTGGATCGCAGCTCTGCAGAAGGACGCCGATAACCGCAAGAAGACCATCTCGCTGGATCAACTCGAAGCTGCTGTCGGCGTACTCTCGGCAGAACAGAAAGCTGACAACGCGCCACTGGAAAACACCCCGCCGAGCATCATCAGTTCCGACGTACCCGCCCTGCTCGTCTATATAGATGGCGATGCGGCCTACCGGCCGGTAGATGGCACGGCGCTGCAACGGGTGATCAACACTCGCCCGCTGTTGTTGAAGGACGCACAGGGCAAACATTACCTGCACGTCTTCGATGGCTGGATGGTCTCTGACCAGATCAATGGCGCGTATACGCGTATGGCCTCACCACCAGCGGAACTGGAGAAAGCCAAGCAGGCCGCCATTCAGAGCCGGCAAGTGGATCTGCTGACCGGGCAAAGCGACCCGAAAGACAAGATCCCCAGTCTGGCCAAACCACCACAGCCAAGGATTTTCGTCGCAACCACGCCCACCGAACTGCTGGTCACTGACGGCGCGGCGCAATGGTCGCCGATTCAGGGCACAGGCTTGCTGTATGTCACCAATACCACCGGGCACATCTTCAAGGAAATCGGTGACCAGAACAGCTATGTGCTGATCTCCGGACGCTGGTTTCGCGCCACTGAAATGAATGGCCCGTGGACGTTTACCCCGGCAGACAAGCTGCCGGCAGATTTCGCCAACATCCCCGACGACAGCCCGAAGGAAAACGTCAAAGCTTCGGTCGCCGGCACCCCGCAAGCCAAAGAAGCAGCCATTGCCGCGACTATTCCGCAGACGTCGGCAATCAAGAAAAGCGCAGTAAAAATGACCGCGCCACAGTTCGATGGCGAGCCGCAACTCAAAGCGATCAACACCACCACCCTGCAATATGTGGTCAACAGCGCAACGCCCATCATCCGTGTCGATAACGACAGTTGGTACGCGGTGGAAAACGGTATCTGGTTCACCGCCACTACCGTGAATGGTCCTTGGGTTGTGGCCAGCTCTGTGCCGGCGGTGATCTATTCGATCCCGCCGAGTTCGCCCATGCATTACCTCACCTACGTCAAAGTCTACGAGTCCAGCGGCGATACTGTGGTGGTCGGCTACACACCGGGTTATCAGGGTTCAAATCTGGATCCGGCCACAGGCGTCGTGGTGTATGGCACCGGTTATCCCTACACGCCTTGGGTGGGCAGCGTCTGGTATGGCCCGCCGGTGACTTACGGTTTCGGTGTCGCCATTCGCTATACGCCGTGGACGGGCTGGACCTTCGGTTTCGGTTTCGGCTGGAGCTGGGGCGGCAGCACTGTGGCGATGGGCTGGGGTTGGGGCGCATACCCGTGGTGGGGCAATTACGGCTGGGGTTACGCCTGGGGACCGCACTTGTATCCGGCGCCACTGGCTTGGGGTGGAGCCGCTTACGGTTATCACGGAGGCGCGGTGGCCTGGGGTCCAGGTGGCTGGGCCGGGACCACCGGTAATATCTACCATCAGTGGGGTGATCGAGCGACGGTCAGTCGCTCGGGCGCTGGGTACAACGCCTGGACCGGTAATCGCTGGGCCGGTCAGGTCGGCGCTTCCTACAACTCACGCACCGGCGTCGCGGCTGCCGGTCAACGCGGTGCCGTGCACAACGTCTACACCGGCAACTACGCAGCCGGGCGCAGTGGCGTGACAGTTGGACCGAATGGGGGCGCCATTGCCGGCGAACGCGTTACCGCCGGCAATGCGCGCAACGGCGCGCAAGTCACCGCCAATCGCGGCGCCGTGTACAACCCCAACACCGGCGACACCACTCGATATGGCGGCGTTCGAGGGCGCAATGGCGGCGCTGCACATGTGGGCGACAACGTCTACGCGGGACACGACGGTAACGTGTACAAGAAGACCGATAATGGCTGGCAATCGATGGTCGGGAGCGGCGCGACTCGCACTGCCCCCGTCAACAACAATGCCCAATTGCAGAACCTTAACCGTGAATCCGCCGCACGCAATTTCGGCAACCAGCGCACCAACAATTTTCACGATTCCTCGCAATTCATGAATCACTCGTTCGGTGGTGGCGGTGGCGGCGGATTCCATCGACGCTGAAAAACTGCACGGGTTGTTCTGAATTTCGGACTGGCTGCGGATCCGGTTTTGCTGATAGAAAACCGGCTCTGCCTTTCATCGTTCGGAGAACAGCTTCAATGAGCCAATGGCCAGACACCCGCATTCTTGACCTGCTCGGTATTGAATTGCCGATCATCCAGGGCCCTATGGCCGGTGCGACGAATTCGTCCATGGTCATCGCCGTCTGCAATGCCGGTGGACTGGGTTCGATGCCGGCGGCGATGCTGAGTCTTGAGCAATTGCGCGAAGAACTGAAAACCATTCGCCAGCACACCGACAAGCCCTTCAACGTCAACTTCTTCTGCCATCAGCCACCGGCGGCCGATGAGCAACGCGCACGTGACTGGAAGCAGCTGCTGGAGCCGTACTACCGCGAACTGGGTGCCGATTTCGCTGCACCGACGCCGGTGTCCAACCGGGCGCCGTTCGATGCGGCGGCCTGTGCAGTGCTGGAAGAATTTCGACCTGAGGTCGTGAGCTTCCACTTCGGACTACCAGAGAAATCCCTGCTCGACCGCGTCAAGGCAACCGGGGCGAAAATTCTCTCCTCGGCCACCACTGTTGATGAAGCGATCTGGTTGGAACAGCACGGCTGCGACGCGATTATCGCCATGGGCTACGAAGCCGGCGGCCATCGCGGCATGTTTCTCAGTGATGATCTGAGCAGTCAGGTCGGCACGTTTGCCCTGGTGCCTCAGGTAGTTGATGCGGTGGAAGTGCCGGTGATTGCTGCCGGGGCCATTGCCGATGCTCGCGGTGTGGCGGCGGCGTTCCTGTTGGGCGCTTCGGCAGTACAGGTCGGCACAGCCTATCTGTTCACCCCGGAAGCGAAAGTCAGCGCCGCTCACCACAAAGCGCTGCGCACCGCCAAAGAGAGCGAAACGGCGATCACAAATATCTTCACCGGGCGACCAGCGCGGGGTATTCTCAACCGCATCATGCGTGAACTGGGTCCGATGTCGCCGAAGGCACCGGCATTTCCTCTGGCCGGTGGTGCGCTGATGCCGTTGCGAGCGATCAACGAAGCCGCGTTTGCCAACCTCTGGGCCGGTCAGGCATTCACTCTCGGCAAAGACATTGGCAGTGCTGAACTGACCCGGCAATTGGCCGAAGGTGCATTGGCAAAACTCACTCGCCAGTGACGCTGGAAAGACTGAGGCCCAAGCATCCTCACTCTGGTTTTAACCAACGCTTCCCGTTTGGCGGCATTTCGCTATATATTTCTCTATATAGCGAATACACCCTCGCATCGGCGCAGTCCACCTCCAACAATAACTGCCCAGTGCACACGCCAACAACGGAGCTGTTACATGACCATTCGTGCCTCACGTTTTGCCCCTACCTGCCTGGCCGCTTTGCTGGCGACCTTCGCCTTCGGCGCTGCTCAGGCTGATGAAGTCCAGGTAGCGGTAGCCGCCAACTTCACTGCACCGATCCAGGCCATCGCCGCCGACTTTGAGAAAGACACCGGCCACAAACTGGTCGCAGCCTATGGCGCCACTGGCCAGTTCTACACCCAGATCAAGAACGGCGCGCCGTTTGAAGTGTTCCTCTCGGCTGACGACACCACCCCGGAAAAACTTGAAAAAGAAGGCGACACCGTCAAAGGTTCGCGCTTCACCTACGCCATCGGCACGCTGGCGCTGTGGTCGGCGAAAGAAGGCTATGTCGATGCAAAAGGCGAGGTGCTGAAAAAGAACGAATACCAGCACCTGTCCATCGCCAATCCGAAAGCGGCTCCCTACGGTCTGGCCGCTACGCAAGTGCTGGAAAAGCTCAAGCTGACCGAAGCCACCAAAGCCAAGATCGTTGAAGGTCAGAACATCACTCAGGCTTACCAGTTCGTTTCGACCGGCAACGCCGAGCTGGGTTTTGTCGCCCTGTCGCAGATCTACAAGGACGGCAAAGTCAGCAGCGGTTCGGCATGGATCGTCCCTGCCAGCATGCACGACCCGATCAAACAAGACGCCGTGATTCTCAACAAAGGCAAAGACAACGCCGCCGCCAAGGCCCTGGTTGAATACCTCAAAGGCCCGAAAGCCGCTGCAGTGATCAAGTCCTACGGTTATCAGCTCTAAATGTCGCTGACGACTGCCGATTTCGCGGCGATCTGGCTGACCCTGAAACTGGCGTCCCTGACCACCGCGATCCTGCTGGTTGTCGGCACTCCGATTGCCCTGTGGCTGTCGCGCACCCGTTCGTGGTTGCGCGGCCCGATCGGGGCGATCGTCGCCCTGCCCCTTGTGCTGCCCCCGACCGTGATCGGTTTCTACCTGTTACTGATGATGGGCCCGCACGGGTTTCTCGGCCAATTCACCCAATGGCTGGGCCTGGGCACCCTGACTTTCAGCTTTACCGGGCTGGTGATCGGCTCGGTGATCTATTCCATGCCGTTCGTGGTGCAACCGTTGCAAAACGCGTTCTCAGCGATCGGCACCCGCCCACTGGAAGTCGCCGCTACCCTGCGCGCCAATCCCTGGGACACTTTTTTCAGCGTGATTCTGCCACTGGCTCGCCCCGGTTTTGTCACGGCGGCGATCCTCGGTTTCGCGCATACCGTCGGTGAATTCGGCGTGGTGCTGATGATCGGCGGCAACATTCCCGACAAGACCCGCGTAGTTTCCGTACAAATTTATGACCACGTCGAAGCGATGGAATACGCACAGGCGCATTGGCTGGCCGGGGCGATGCTGGTGTTCTCGTTTCTGGTGTTGCTGGCGTTGTACTCCAGCCGCAAGACTCGCGCAGGCTGGAGCTGATTGATGATCGATGTACGTTTGAACATTGCCTATTCGGGTTTCAGCCTCGACGTCGACCTGAACTTGCCGGGCCGCGGGGTGACTGCGCTTTATGGGCACTCCGGCTCAGGTAAAACCACCTGCCTGCGTTGCATCGCCGGACTTGAGCGCGCCGAACAGGGCTTTATCCGGATCAACGACGAAGTCTGGCAGGACAGCGACAACGGCATTTTCGTCCCGCCGCACAAACGTGCGCTCGGCTATGTGTTTCAGGAAGCCAGTCTGTTTCCGCACCTGTCGGTGTTGGCCAATCTGCAATTCGGCCTCAAGCGCATTGCCAAGTCGCAGCGTCGGGTCGACATGGCGCAGGCCACCGAACTCTTGGGCATCGGTCATTTGCTCGAACGTCATCCGCAGCACTTGTCGGGAGGCGAGCGCCAGCGTGTCGGCATCGCCCGAGCGTTACTGACCAGCCCGAAACTGTTGCTGATGGATGAGCCACTGGCGGCGCTCGACAGTCAGCGCAAAGGTGAAATCCTGCCTTACCTGCAACGCCTGCATGACGAACTGGACATTCCAGTGCTGTACGTCAGTCACGCCCAGGATGAAGTCGCACGGTTGGCCGATCACCTGGTGTTGCTCAGCGAAGGCAAAGCATTGGCCAGCGGCCCGATCGGCGAAACCCTCGCACGTCTGGATCTGCCGATGGCGATGGGCGATGACGCAGGCGTGATCATTGAAGGCCAGGTTTGTGCCTACGATGCGGACTACCAATTACTGAGCCTGCAATTGCCGGCGACCGAGATGAGCATTCGGGTGACGCACGCGCCAATGGCAGTGGGTCAGGCCCTGCGCTGCAAGGTACATGCCCGCGATATCAGCCTGACCCTGCAGAATAGCGAGTTCAGCAGCATTCTCAATCGACTGCCGGTGACGGTGGTCAGCGAGCAGTCGGCCGACAACGCCGCCCACGTGCTGATTCGTATCGATGCGGGCGGCACCCCGCTGCTCGCGCGCATCACGCGCTATTCCAGAGATCAATTGGGCGTGCACCCGGGCCAGCAATTATGGGCGCAGATCAAAGCGGTCGCGGTCCTCGCCTGAATCATTCGGCACGACGGCAATAGCGTGCGGTCAATCGTTGTACAGAACGCCTCGCCATCGAAGGAAACCGCCATGCCCGACACCGAGTTGATCGCCGAATTGCCATCCGACCTGCATTACGTCGATGACACCCAGCCCGGTATCACCCGCAAAAAACTGCGTGGCAAGTTCAGCTACTTCGAACCGTCCGGCCAGCGCATCAGCGATCCGGACGAAATCAAACGCATCAATGCCCTCGCCGTACCGCCAGCCTATACCGACGTGTGGATTTGCCCCGACCCGCGCGGTCATCTGCAAGCCACCGGCCGTGATGCCCGTGGCCGCAAGCAATATCGTTATCACGCTCGCTGGCGCGAAGTGCGCGATGCCGACAAATATTCGCGGCTGCGCGAGTTCGGTCTGGCGTTGCCGAAATTGCGCAAGCAACTGGAAGCGCTACTGGCGGCGCCCGGCTTCAGTCGCGACAAGGTCATGGCCACGGTAATCACCCTGCTCGATGCCACGCTGATCCGCGTTGGCAACACGCAATACGCCCGTGACAACCGTTCCTACGGCCTGACCACCCTGCGTAGCCGACATGTCGAGGTCAACGGCAGCGCGATCCTGTTCCAGTTCCGCGGCAAGAGCGGCATCGAACACCAGATCACCGTCAAGGATCGACGCCTGGCGCGCATCATCAAGCGCTGTCTGGAGATTCCCGGACAGAACCTGTTTCAGTACCTGGATGAAAACGGCGAACGTCACACCGTCAGCTCTTCCGACGTCAACACCTACCTGCAAACCCTGACCGGCGCCGATTTCACCGCCAAGGATTATCGCACCTGGGCGGGCAGCGCGTTGGCCTTGGCGGTGTTGCGCGAGTTGCAATGGGAGTCCGAGACGGAAGCCAAACGGCATGTGGTGGAGATGGTCAAAGGCGTCGCCAAGCAGTTGGGCAACACCCCAGCGGTCTGCCGAAAATGCTACATCCACCCCGCCGTGGTAGAAAAATTCATGCTCGGCGCCCTCGCTGAACTGCCCCGTCCGCGCGTGCGCAAGGGCTTGCGTGCAGAGGAAGTGGCGTTGGCGATGTTTCTTGAGCGAATGAGCGAAATGACCGACGTGCCTTGATCCGCTGCACAGCGTCGTCTAGGCTAGCCACCTTCTCACCCTCCGGACGACCGCAGAAGTGAACAACCCAGCCTTCTAAAAATGTAATCGCGACACGCCCTCTCGGTGCTTGTCAGTGTCCACGACATTTTTTGGAGGTGCCGATGACTCACGTCTCGCGTACAGCCGCACTCGTTTCCCTGAATCAACTGGGTTTTCAGTTTGCCAATGGTGCAACGCTTTTCGAAAACCTGAACCTGAACCTTGATGGTCAACCGACCGCTATCGTCGGGCGCAATGGCGTCGGCAAAAGTGTGCTCGCACGTCTGATTGCCGGGGATTTGCAGCCTGACTCCGGCAGCGTGGTACGTTCAGCGTCCGCGCACTATGTCGCCCAAACCTTCGTCACCACACAGGGACAAACCGTAGCTGACGCGACTGGAACAGCCACGGTGCTCCGCGCACTGGATCGACTGAAACTCGGTTATGCCACAACCGAAGATTTCGATCTCATCGGCGAACGCTGGGATCTGACGGAACGTTTGCGCCAAATGCTCGATGAGGCCGGGCTGACCGATATCACCGCGACGGATCTGACCGAAAATCTCAGCGGTGGCCAACAAGCCAGAATTGCCTTGATCGGTGCACTGCTGAGTCAGGCGCAGTTGCTTCTCCTCGACGAACCCACCAACCACCTCGACTCTGCCGGTCGGCAGTGGCTGATGAGTTGGCTTGAACGCTGGCATGGTGGCCTGATTATCGTCAGCCACGACCGGCAACTGCTGGAGCACATGCAGCGAATCGTCGAACTTACGCCTCTGGGGGCAAGCGTCTTCAGCGGACGGTTTTCGGAATTCGCCGAGCATCGCCGGGTACATCAACAAGCGGCGCAGGCGCAGCTCGATCAGGCCCGTATAGAGCGTCAGCGCGAACGCACGCGACTGCAACGCGAGCACGACACGATTCAGCGCCATGCGGCCGGCAGCCGGCGCAATGCGCAAACTGCCAACGTCTCTGGGTTCGAACGGGCCGCGTTGAAAGCGGCCGCGCGGGACATCATGGGGCACATAAAAGTCGGCCATCAGGCACGCAAGGCCGATCTGGATGAGCGCGTTCGTGAGGCGTACGCCAATGTGCTGGCGGACGACGGCATGCTGATCAATCTACCGGGCAGTGTGGTTCCGAGTAACCGCCGGGTGTGCACGCTGATCGACGCGTGCTTGCCATGGTTGCCGGTCGATGCGCCCAGCACGCGACTTGATCTCATCCTTCAAGGACCGATGCGTATTGCTGTCAGCGGGCACAACGGTTGTGGCAAATCGACGTTGTTGAAATTGCTCGCAGGCGAAGAGTCGCCCGTCAGTGGCGAGTGCAACACGCATGTGCCATTTGCCTTTCTCGATCAACAGCTGAAATTGCTGGATGACCACTCCTCCATTGTCGATCAGTTGCAGGCACAGCACACGCCCCTGAGCGAAGGCACGTTGCGCAGTTACCTCGCTCAGCTGCAACTGGATGCGCAGCGTGTCACTCGGCCTTGCGCCTCACTCAGTGGTGGCGAACGCCTGAAAGCTGCACTTGCGCTGGCACTGTGGCGCCAGACACCCGCGCAATTACTACTGCTGGATGAGCCCACCAATCATCTTGATCTGGCTTCGGTGGAAGCTTTCGAACACGCCTTGCAGACATTTCCTGGAGCGATTGTCGTGGTTTCCCACGATCAGGCGTTTCTACACGCGTTAAACCCAAGCCATTGTCTGACTTGGCACTCCGAGGGCTGGCGCTGGCAACCGACGAGCTGAACGGTGTATTTTTTGCACGATTGCCGTGGGCTTCTATAGTTGATGTGACACGAATCAGCTGCGGTGACGCCATGGAAGACATTTTCGTCGTGAAGCGTTGCAACAAGATCATCATTCACGGCCGACGCGCCGGTGACAGCCAGCATGATCCCGCAGAAGCCATTGGCTGGCATCGCATCTGTGACACGCGCACGGGCGGTTTCATCGGCGATGGCTACGACGCCGAGGAAGACGCGCAGCGCGAATGCAAGCGTCTCAACGCAGTCAGTTCCCCACTACCGGCCCGCGAATCGTCCGGCTGATGCCAATCAGAAGCGGGTCTATACTGAAACCAGCTGAAGGAGCAGCACCCCACGGCAGAAGGCTCGCAACACGCGGGCTTTTTGCTGCAGCTCAGGTTTCATAGAACGGAGGTGTTCCATGTCCGAAAAAGAGTCCATCACCACCCTCCTCACCCTGCTCGACGCTCGACAAGCGCGCCTCGCGGCCGCCTGCAAAGAGATCGCCGACTGGGTCGACCACCAAGGCGGACACCCGACCGCCCTGCGCATCCGTGACCGGCTGAACGACATCGAGAAGGATGCTCCGCTGATTCGCAATACGCTGTCGGCGCTCAAGCCCCTTGATCGGCCACTGCCTCGGTTCAGATAACGTCGTTGAACCTGCTACATCGAAATATGCCTCTCAAGCGGTGACACACGGGTCACCGCGTGCTCGTCTGGCTGTGATGTTTATTCTCCCTGCAATGACTTCGTAGCAAAACACCTCACTCACCCGCCCGCGTGCGAGTGTTTGTGCCTGGGCCGGATGCCGAACGGTGCAGTCCGTGAGTTGTCAAAACTCATACATGTCGCAAAGGAGACGGTTATGGTTATCCATTTCAACGTCGACGGGCATCTGGCCTGTGGACATAAAGGCGAGCAACTTTCGGCAAGCCGCGAGCTCAATCGTGTGAAGTGCCGCAGTTGCCGCAATACCGATGCCTACAAACAGGCACGAAAGGATCAGCGCAACGCGGCCCGAAGAATGTCCCGCCAGGGCAAAACCACACACAGCGCAACAGACTGGCGCGCAGAATGGATCGAACGGTTGACAGCAATGGCCGGTCTTCAGCGCTTGCCTCGGGGTTTTAGCGGGCAGGCGTTCGTTTAGCCCCGCATAAAAAAGGCACAAAAAAAGGCCTGCATGAGAAAACTCATGCAGGCCTTTGATATTCATGGTGCCCGAAGCCGGAATCGAACCGGCACGCCCTTACGAGCGGGGGATTTTAAGTCCCATGCGTCTACCAGTTTCGCCATTCGGGCGGTAGCGCGGTGCTGTTTTCTACTGCAACGTCGCGATCCTGACAGGATCAAACTTGAACAGCAGAGCGGGAAATATATACATCACTTCCCAGTGAAGCAAGTTCGCAAAGGCCGTTTTTCAAGACTAAATCTTGCAGCGCAGTGCAAATAAAAAAGCTCCGTAAATCATGGATCTACGGAGCTTGTTTATAGTGGAGGCCGAGGTCGGAATCGAACCGGCGTAGGTGGATTTGCAATCCACTGCATAACCATTTTGCTACTCGGCCTCAAAACATTTGTTATCAGTAGCACAACAACAAATGCGTTTTAAACTTGGAGCGGGAAACGAGACTCGAACTCGCGACCCCGACCTTGGCAAGGTCGTGCTCTACCAACTGAGCTATTCCCGCTTGGTGATGCGCATTCTATAGAATTAAGAAGCTCCGTCAACCCCTTGATTCAAAAAAGTTTTATTTCTTTTCAACATCGGTCTTCAGGTGCGGCCAGGCAGCGCGAAGGTATTGAACCATCGACCACAATGTCAGGCCAGCAGAGACCATCAGCAAGGCGTAACCCAGGATAACCCAGAAGCTGAAATCCTTTGGATTGGCCAGCAGGATTACCAACGCGAGCATCTGCGCGGCGGTTTTCCATTTACCGAGATTCGAAACGGCTACGTGGGCACGGGCGCCGAGTTCGGCCATCCATTCGCGCAAGGCCGAAACCACAATCTCGCGACCGATGATGACAGCAGCCGGCAGAGTGAGCCAGAGATTGCCGTGCTCCTGGACCAGCAGCACCAGTGCCACCGCAACCATGAGTTTGTCGGCGACCGGATCGAGAAACGCACCGAACGGAGTGCTTTGCTCCAGACGACGGGCCAGATAACCGTCCAGCCAGTCCGTCGCTGCCGCAAAGGCAAACACCGAGGCGGAGGCCATGTAACTCCACTGGTAAGGGAGGTAGAACAGCAAAATGAAGATCGGGATGAGCAGGACGCGTAGAACGGTAATCAGATTAGGGATATTCATCGGCACAACTGGCTACGAGGTGAAGGGGCATTCTACTCGCTATGCAGGTTCGCATAAATCGACTCTGCGAGCTTTTTACTGATCCCCGGGGCTTTGGCGATCTCTTCGATGCTTGCACGAGACAGCTCCTGCAATCCACCAAAATGTTTCAACAAGTCGCGACGTCGGGTTGGCCCAACGCCCGCTACGCCTTCCAGCGTTGACGTACGGCGGGTTTTGCCTCTCCGTGCGCGGTGTCCTGTAATCGCGAAGCGGTGAGCCTCATCGCGGATCTGTTGAATCAAGTGCAGCGCGGGCGAGTCGCCACGCAATGTGAACTCGTGCGCCGCATCATTTAGATACAACGTTTCGAAGCCCGCCTTGCGAGTGGCGCCTTTGGCGACACCGAGCAGAATCAGATCCGGTACGGCCAACTCGTTGAGAACATCTCGAGCCATCGACAGCTGACCCTTGCCACCGTCCACCAGCAAGATGTCCGGCAACTTGCCCTCGCCTTCCTTGAGTTTGCTGAAGCGTCGTGTGAGGGCCTGATGCATGGCGGCATAGTCGTCACCCGCCGTGACACCCTCGATGTTATAACGCCGGTAATCGGACTTGATCGCGCCTTCCGGGCCAAACACCACACACGACGCAACCGTCGCTTCACCACTGGAATGACTGATGTCGTAGCATTCCAGACGCTGCGGCGGCTCATCCAGGTTCAACACTTCAGCCAAAGCCTCAAACCGCGCTGCGGTGTGTTGACGGTTGGCCAGGCGCGCGCCCAACGCCTGTTCTGCGTTGGTCACAGCCAGTTGCTGCCAGCGTGCACGCGTACCACGCACCCGATGGCTGATGGCCAATTCACGGCCACGCAGCTCATGGATCGCTTCGATCAGCGTCGGAAAATCTTCATGCACCACGTTGACGATCAGTTCGCTCGGCAAATCTCGCTCAGGGCTGCTGATGAAATACTGGCCAAGAAACGCGGCCATGACTTCCGACACGTCCTCTTCGATTCCGACTTGCGGGAAGAAATTCTTGCTGCCCAACACCCGTCCGCCGCGCACGCTGATCAAATGCACGCAGGCTCCGCCCGGGTTGACGAATGCCGCGATGACATCGATATCCCCCGTGCCGCCTTCCATGCTCTGTTGATCCTGGACCCGACGCAGCAGTGCGATCTGATCGCGCAATTCGGCAGCTCGCTCGAATTCCAGGTTGATCGCGGCCTCCTCCATCGCTGTCGACAGTTCGTTGGTCAGTGCGTGACTGCGCCCCTCAAGAAACATGACCGAGTGACGCACGTCTTCGGCATAAATCTGGGGCTCGACCAGCCCGACACAAGGCGCTTTACAACGCTTGATCTGATATTGCAGACATGGACGGGTACGGTTCCTGTAGTAACTATCTTCACACTGGCGAACGAAAAAGGTCTTTTGCAGCAGACTCAGGCTTTCGCGTATGGCGCCGGCGCTCGGATAGGGGCCAAAGTATTTGCCTTTGGCTTTTTTCGCCCCGCGATGAATGCTCAGGCGCGGGAACTGCCCGTCGGACAGAAACACGTAGGGATAGGATTTGTCGTCGCGCAACAGAATGTTGTACGGCGGGCGCCACTCTTTGATCAGCGTTTGCTCAAGCAGCAGCGCTTCGGTTTCGTTGGCGGTGATGGTCGTTTCGACCTGCGCAATGCGCCCGACCAACGCTGCAGTCTTGGGCGCCAGACCGGTTTTGCGGAAGTAGCTGGCCAAGCGTTTTTTCAGGTTCTTGGCCTTGCCCACGTACAACAGACGCGCATCGCTGTCGAACATGCGGTAGACGCCCGGGCGTCCGCTGACTGTTGACAGAAACGCGCCGGAATCGAATGTTTCAGTCATGGTCAGAGGCTGGCATCAACCATGCCGTGACGAACCGCCAACAGTGTCAACTCGACGTCGCTGCTGATCGAAAGCTTCTCGAAAATACGGTAGCGGTAGGTGTTCACGGTTTTCGGCGACAGGCAAAGCTTGTCGGAAATGATCTGTACCTTCTGACAGCCGACAATCATCAACGCGATCTGAATTTCCCGCTCGGACAAGGCGTCGAAGGGCGAATCATTGGACGGCTGAAAGGATTTGATCGCCAATTGCTGGGCAATCTGCGGACTGATATAGCGCTGGCCGGCAAACACCAGGCGAATGGCTTGAACCATTTCCGGCAGACCCGCGCCTTTGGTCAGATAACCCGCAGCACCAGCCTGCAGCAAGCGTGTCGGGAACGGATCCTCTTCACACACCGTCACTGCGACCACCTTGATATCCGGATGACTGCGCAACAGTTTGCGCGTGGCTTCCAGGCCGCCGATGCCAGGCATCTTGACGTCCATCAGCACCACATCGGGCTTCAACTCTCGGGCCTTGATCAGGGACTCTTCCCCGGACTCGGCCTGGCCAACCACCTGCAAGCCATCGATATCGGCCAGCATACGTGTAATGCCTGTGCGAACGAGATCATGGTCATCGACCACTAGCACCCTAATCAAGCAGACACCTCGCGATATGGTCATATTGGGATGCCGGACACCTTAGCAAAAAGTACCCCACAGACCTAGCAGAAAGCGTCATTTAAAAAGTTTCAATTCATCATAGAGGGCTTGCCGGCCGTGGGTTTCAGAGCACATGTGTACTTATATCAAGCTGCATTCGCAGAAAACACTCGTCCCGACCCTGCACCTGTAGTCCTTTTCTTTCATACAAGTTTCTCGCCGGATTATTGTCGAATACGGTCAGGCGTAAAGCGGGGCGTCTTTCTTTGCGGGCCAAGTCGATAACCTGATCAATCGCCCAAGAACCTGCGCCCCGCCCCTGAAACGCTTCAGCAATCTGCAGTTCACGAATGTACAACGCGCGCACATCCCGGCTGAGGCTGAGAAAGCCCACTGGCGCATTACCGTGCACTATCAGCCAGTTCTGCCGCCCCGACCACGCCACGTCAAACGCCTCGTCCTGCCACAACAGTTCATGATGAATGAAATAGCGCAGCATGTTCTGACAGGTGAGATCGCGGGCAAACGACAGATCGTCCAGAACAGCAAGCCGTAACCGGAATATCATTGAGCCTGCACAACAGGAACAACTCGCCCCTGCCAAACACCGTCACTACGCTGGGCGACCACCAAAAGGTCGCCCGCCCCCGGTGCTGCGACGATTAATGAACCGTCTTCAGCCCAGATACCACTGCGTCCCGCGGACTGCCAACCGCCAGTCAGCCCACCGTGATTGGCCATCAGCACAGCCATCGAGTGTTGCCGGGCATAGCCCTGAAGTATGGCGGTGTCGGCTGCATAACCTTTCTCGCTGATCAATACACCGGCGGCGTATAAGCCAGCGCCCATTTCTGCTGCCGCAGCAGCATGACTGGCATGGGTGAAATCGGCGCACACCGCCAGCGCGACCACTTCCTCGCCGATGTTCAGGCACGGCCCGCCAAAACCGGGGGCGAAAACAAGCTCCTCACCAGCGTGCAAATGCTGCTTGCTGTACACACCGAGCGAACCATCAGCGCCCAGGACCAGAGCACCAATACGCACCGAGTTACTGTCCTCGAGCCTGATCGGTATGCCGACAACGGCAGTCACACCCAGCTCTCGGGCCAAATCCCTGAGGGGTTGCAGCACGCCATCTTGCGGGGCAACTGCCAGAGCTGCCGCCACCTCTCCTTCATAGCCAGTCAACGACAACTCGGGAAAAGCCAGCAATTGGACGCCCTGCTCCGCCGCCATCTCAATCAAGCGACTGTGCCGGGTAATATTTCCAGAAAGATCCCCGGCAATGGAAATCGTCTGGGCAGCAGCAATGGTCAGTGTCGACACGGTTCATCCTTGGTAATCAGGCAAAACGCAGAGTGTCGCCACTCTTGCGTGACCCTGGCAATAGGCCTTTTGTTGATGACGCGATAGCAATTTCTGATTGCTGAGGCGTATCGGCCTCTAGTAAGCTCGGCCCATTCATTGGAGACAGACCATGCTCAACGCCCTCTCACAGCTTCTTACCGCCAGCGCACTGCGCTCGGTTGCGGCTGCCCGGGTGAATGACGTATGTGCTCCGGTCAGCTTTTATTTTGGGTATTGGTTTAGCCACTGGCGCGCCTGATACCTAAACGGCGCCCATAACAACGGGTCGCCTACCAGAGAATTCTCAACCCCCGGTCGGCTTCCCGACCGGGGGTTTTGTTTTTTCAGCCCCGAATTTTTCAGCAACACACCAGACACTTTGAGGAATCACGAAATGAACTACGCCACTTATTACCGTTACGACAGCTTTAGCGCCTGGCGATTTACCAGCTTCCGCTCGGGACAGCCTGCCGCCTCCGATCGGTCACCTATAGGTGGCAAGCACACACACGTAGCCAATACGGCCAACTGTCGAACACCCCAGTAGGGCCGAGCGAGCGGGAAGCACCCGCCGCCAGCCCAGGAAAACCGAATATGAACTCGTCCGTTTCTGCTCTGCCGCTGTCCACCCTGAACCCTGCCAACGAAGCATTGACTCTGCGTCTACCCAGCTCGTTGCAACTCAAGCAACAATTGCCCCTGAGCAATGCCTTGAGCCAGCAAGTTGCCGCCCATCGCCAGGCGGTTCGCGCCATTCTCAATGGTCAGGACCAACGTCTGCTGGTCATCGTCGGCCCCTGCTCTATCCACGATCCGCAATCCGCACTTGAATACGCCGGCAAACTCGCTCGACTGGCTGAAGAAGTCAGCGGCGAAATGCTGTTGGTGATGCGCGCCTACGTCGAAAAACCGCGTACCACGGTCGGCTGGAAAGGCCTTGCCTACGACCCGCACCTGGACGGCAGTGATGACATGGCGGGCGGCCTTACCCTGTCACGCGAGCTGATGCTGGAAATGATCCGCCTCGGCTTGCCGGTGGCCACCGAGTTGCTGCAACCCATGGCTGCCGGGTACTTCGATGACCTGTTGAGCTGGGTGGCCATTGGCGCGCGTACCACTGAATCGCAGATCCACCGTGAAATGGCCAGTGGACTTGGCATGCCGGTGGGCTTCAAGAATGGCACCGACGGCGGCGCCGCCATTGCGGTTGACGCCATGCGTTCGGCAGCCCATCCGCACCGGCATTTCGGCGTCGACAGCCAAGGGCACCCGGCCGTCATTCAAACACCAGGCAACCCCGATACTCATCTGGTCCTGCGCGGGGGCCATAAAGGGCCGAACCATGATCGCGAGAGCGTGGCAAAAATCCACGCTGACCTGGACAGACTGAAGATTCCGAGCCGAATCATGGTCGACTGTAGCCACGCCAACAGTGGCAAGGATCCATTGCGTCAGCCAGGCGTCTTCAACGAAGTGCTTGAGCAACGCTTGCAAGGTGATCGCGCTCTGATCGGCATGATGATTGAATCTCACCTGCTCGAAGGTTGCCAACCGCTGACCGAATCCTTGCGCTACGGGGTTTCAATCACCGATGGCTGCCTCGGTTTCAGCGCAACAGAACACTTGCTGCGTGCCGCCGCCCAGCGCCTCGCCGAGCACGCCAGAGATTGACTTCCAGACCAACCCTGCGGACTTATGGCAAACCGGAGGGCTGGTCGGTTCCGCTACGCCTCTACTCGCACTGGTGTAGCAGCAGATTCCTGACTGACATCGTCCAGACGCTCAACTGTGTAGGCTACCCGTACGGTCGAGCCATGGTGCTCACGCCAGAATCGGTGCGGCACTATGAAGATCAGCGGCTTTCCCGCCGTTTCCCGCGTAATTTCACGGTCATCCCGGTGATTGAAAAGATCTCCGTCGCACTTGAGATACACCAGCTCACCTTCCTGCGTCTGTGCATTACCGATCACGATGGTGACTCCATCGATCGAATCCTCTTTCAGCAACACGCCATCTTCAGCTTCGAGCACGTCGGGAGCATCCAGCTCACCACGCAGGAACGGACTGACGAGGATTCTTGCCGACTCGGATTCTCGAACCGCGCCACCGGACTGCTCCACTCGATAGCGCACTGACACCTCACCACCGAGATGTGCAGCGATGTGCGCCCCGTCAACCCAAAATGACAACACGTCAGCGACAGCGAAGGTTTCGACCTTCAGGCTGTCGCTGAACGTTGCAGGCACTGCTTCAGCGCCCCACAGCAATGTGACCCGATCCCCCGCCGCCATTCGGGCATAAGGCTGGAGCACGATGAGCGTGCCTTCCGTCACTCGCTCCGGATCCAGCGTTCCCCTTATCGCCCCTTCGACAATTGGTGCAAGCAACTTCGGGCGTGTATCTCCCACAGACAATTGCACGCGTGCAGATAACGCTGGGACTGACGAGCTCGCACTGAGCAGTTTCCAGTAAACCTCCAGCGAACCGCCGTCCAGTGCGGCGATGTGCATGTCTTTGATAACGAAAATGACATCCTTGCCGACCTGAGTTTCGCTGACATAGCGCACCATTTCATGCTGATAGACGAAGCCTTCTATATCCAGCCCCTCCCAACTCAATAGCAACTGGTCGCCACAGGTCATGTTTACATAAGGAGCGATACGGACAACAACCTTGCGCAGCGAAGGATCAAGCACCGTCCCCCCCGGATAATCAAGGGTCGCTGCGGGCAGTAGTTCGCTCGATACACAGGGAGTGACGGGGTGGCGCGTCCGGTAGCAAAACTCGACTTCGTGCATGTTCATTGGTGGCTCCATTCCTTGGAAAAACGCCGCGTTCATGGACGGCGTCGACAGCCAACATTCAACGCGCTTCCCGACATTTTCGATGTCAGCCCGAGCCGCCGCAGACACCCGGCAAACGCCTCCAGCCGGGTAGGCAAACTGAGCAAAATCGCCCTCAACCAAGCGAAAGATGTCCTCAACTTCCGATTCGGATTTCATAAGTATCTGAAAATTCTTACAGCCACTAGTCCAGATTCAACGGCCAAGAGAAGCCTCTTCTTACTTCTTCAACGGGATGAGTGTTTTAGAGTGGCCACCGGATTCCCCGATGAACTTCTGTGAAAAAGGTAAGAACATGCAACGGAATGCTTCAACTCGCTATCCCATCCTGTTGGTACATGGCCTGTTCGGATTCGAGCGCATCGGTCATTTCGAGCTGTTCCATGATGTAAAGGACGCTCTGAAAACGACCGGCAGCCGAGTGTTTGTTCCCCACCTTTCCGCCACGCATAAAAACGAAACAAGGGGTGAGCAACTGCTTGCACAGATTGATCGTGTTCTGCGAGGCACAGGTGCCGAAAAAGTCAACCTCATCGGGCACAGCCAGGGAGCATTGGCTGCCCGATACGCTGCGGCGCTTGCGCCACACGCCGTAGCCTCGGTGACTTCCGTCAGCGGTCCGAACCACGGTTCGGAGCTGGCCGATTTTCTGCGCAAGGCACTGGTGCCCGGACGACTGCCGGAGGCGGTCGCACAAAATGTCGCGACACTGTTTGGCAATTTTCTTTCGTTGCTCAGTGGCAGTGTGGCGCTGCCACAAAACGCACTGGCGGCGCTGAATGCGCTGACGACCGAAGGCGTGGGCGATTTCAACGACAGGTTTCCGCAGGGGTTGCCCAGCACCTGGGGCGGACAAGGCCCGGAACAGGTCAATGGTGTGCGCTATTACTCCTGGAGCGGTGTCCTGCCCGCAGACAGCCCGATAACACTCGATCCGACCCAGAGCATTTGCCATGCGCTATCGCAATACTTCATGACCGAGACACAGCAGAATGATGGCTTCGTCGGCCGTTTCAGCTCGCACTTGGGGCAGGTAATCCGCTCCGACTATCCGCTGGACCATCTGAGCAGCCTGCGCCGCACAGCCAGCGCCATCACTACCCTGCCCGACCCGATTGAACTGTACGTGGAACACGCCGAACGTCTGCGCGCCGCGAATATCTGACCAAAGCCACGGACAACCGAACGGAACTTTGCCGAGAATTCGCCCACTGAATCCGGTAGGCTCCACACTTTACTGAAATAGATTGGAGAGTTTCCCCATGGCTAAAGCCACTGCCCGCCACATCCTGGTTTCCAGCGAAGACAAGTGCAACGAACTCAAGGCCCAAATCGAAGGCGGCGCTGATTTCGCCGAAGTCGCCAAGGCCAACTCCACCTGCCCGTCCAGCCGTCAGGGCGGTGATCTGGGTTCGTTCGGTCCTGGCCAGATGGTCAAGGAATTCGACACCGTGGTCTTCAGCGCGCCAATCAATGTCGTGCAAGGTCCGGTGAAAACTCAGTTCGGTTATCACCTGCTCGAAGTCACCAGCCGTCAGGACTGATCCGCGCCTGATTGCTCACCAACGGCCCGCCTTCTGGTGGGCCGTTGTGTTTCAGTTACATATACGGCTGGCGACTGACGCGCCTCTCGCGTAAAACTTGCGCTTATCGATTTCCCGGTTCCAAGGCTGACAATGCGACTGGTTTTCCCCACATTGATGCTCACCGCCCTCGCCCTGCTGACGGGCACCGCCGGCGCGAACGCCGCACCGCAACACGCGTTGACCGTTTATGGCGAACCCGCCAAGTATCCTGCCGGTTTCAGCCACTTCGACTACACCAACCTGCAAGCGCCCAAGGGCGGGACGATGCGCCGCTCGGCCATCGAGATCGGCCACTTCGATCATGTTCTTCCTTATATAGACAAAGGCATCGGCGTCACTCAGATCGACGGCTTGCTCTATTCGCCGCTGGCCCAGCGTTCGCTGGATGAGCCGTACACGGTTTACGGACTGGTCGCGCAAAAGATGGAACGCTCGGACGATGGTCTGTCACTGCGGTTCTTTATCAACCCCAAGGCGCGCTTCGCCGATGGCAAAGAGATTACCGCCGAAGACGTGCGCTACACCTACGATTTATTGATGACCCAAGGCAGCCTGCGTTATCGCACCCAGTTTGCTGACGTCAAAGGCGTCGAAGTGGAAGGCCCGTTGACCGTGCGTTTCGACTTCAAGAGCAATGAAAACCGCACCCTGCCACTGGACATCGCGACCCTGCCGGTATTTCCCGAGCATTGGTGGAAGAGCCGCGATTTCGCCGGGGGTGGCGGCTATGAACCACCACTGGGCAGCGGCCCTTATCGAGTCGGAAAAGTCGATTCGGGGCGCAGCATCACCTTTGAACGCAACGCTGACTGGTGGGGCAAGGATTTGCCGGTCAGTCGCGGCCTCTACAATTTCGACCATTTCAGCATCGAGTACTTCGGCGATACCGATGTCGCCCGGCAAGTGCTGCGCGGGGGCGCTTATGACTACAACCGCGAGTTCTCGGCCACCGGCTACTCAATCGGCTATGACAGCCCCGCACTGAGCGACGGGCGTCTGCAAAAAGCACACTTGGCCACCGAGGCGCCACAGTCAGCCCAGGGTTTTGTGTTCAACCTGCAGAAACCGATGTTCGCCGATCGCCGTGTGCGCCAGGCCCTGGCCATGCTCTGGGACTTCGAGTGGAGCAACCGGCAGATGATGCGCGGCATGTACATCCGCCAGCAGAGCTACTTTTCCAACACGCCACTGGCGGCAAGCGAACTGCCCGATGCGCAGGAGCTGAAAATCCTCGAGCCGCTGCGCGGTCAGGTTCCCGACGAAGTCTTCAACAAAGTCTTCGAGGCCCCGAAAACCGACGGCAGTGGCCTGATCCGCGATAAACAGTTGCAAGCCCTCGAACTGCTCGAACAGGCCGGTTGGAAACCCGATGGCGATCAACTGGTGAATGCGCAAGGCGAGCCGCTGAGCTTCACCTTCCTGGTCAGCCAGAACGGTATGGATCGCTTGCTGCTGCCGTACAAACGCACGCTGAAACAGATCGGTATCGACCTGAACATTCGCCGTATCGACTCCTCGCAATACGTCAACCGGCTGATGAGCCGCGACTACGACATGATCGTCACCGGCTACCCGGTCAGCACTTCGCCGGGGGGCGAGTTGCTCAACTACTTCGCCTCGGCGTCGGCCAATGACCCGGGCGCGAACAACTACATGGTGTTGAAAAACCCGGCAGTGGATACGCTCATCAACGGTCTGATCCGCGCATCCACACAGTCCGACATGCTGCACTACGCCCATGCTCTGGACCGGGTACTGCAATGGAATTACTACTGGATTCCCAACTATTATCCGCCGGGCACGTCGACAGTGTGGTGGAACCGCTTTGGCATACCTTCGGTGCAAGCCAGCAATGACGAAGCCATCGAGAGCTGGTGGGAAATCAGCAGCACCCCACTGACCAATCAACAGATGACGGCCGAGAAAATCTCCCGTGGCAGACCCGGAGGGCCGCACTGATGTGGGGTTACATACTGCGGCGCCTGCTGCTGATCATTCCGACGCTGGTGATCATTCTGCTGGTCAATTTCGTGATCATTCAGGCCGCGCCCGGCGGCCCGGTAGAGCAGGCCATCGCCCACCTGCAAGGGATCGGCGGCGCCAGTGTTGGAGGCGGTGCCAGCGAAACCATGAGCGGCACTTCACGTGCCAGTCGCGGCCTCGATCCGCAACTGATCAAGGACATCGAAAAACAGTACGGATTCGACAAACCGGCCCACGAACGCTTGTGGCTGATGTTGAAGAACTACGCGCAACTGGATTTCGGCAAGAGCTTCTTTCGTGGCGCGACAGTCACCGATCTGATCCTGGAAAAAATGCCTGTGACCATTTCCCTCGGGCTGTGGGCGACGCTGATCACCTATCTGGTATCGATCCCGCTAGGGATACGCAAGGCTGTGCACCATGGCAGTCACTTCGATATCTGGAGCAGCACAGCGATCATCATCGGTTACGCGATGCCGGCGTTTCTATTTGCGATGTTCCTGATCGTGGTATTTGCCGGCGGCAAGTCGCTGAACTGGTTTCCGGTTCGCGGCCTGGTGTCGGATAACTTCGAATCGCTGTCGACTCTCGGCAAAGTCGCCGACTATTTCTGGCACCTGGTGCTGCCGGTGACGGCGCTGGTGATCGGTGGTTTCGCCACGCTGACCATCCTGACGAAAAACTCCTTTCTCAATGAGATCACGCGCCAGTACGTGGTGACCGCGCGGGCCAAAGGCCTGAGCGAGCGCCGCGTGCTCTATGGTCATGTGTTTCGCAATGCGATGTTGCTGGTGGTGTCCGGCATCCCGCAGGCGTTCATCAGTGTGTTCTTCGCCGGTTCCTTGCTGATCGAAGTGATCTTCTCCCTCGACGGCCTCGGGCGCATGAGCTACGAAGCCGCGGTTTCGCGGGATTACCCGGTGGTGTTCGGTTCGCTGTTCATCTTTACCCTCTTCGGCCTGCTGATAAAACTGGTCGGCGACCTGTGTTACACGCTGGTCGACCCGCGTATCGACTTCGCTGCGAGGAACGCCTGATGTTCAAGCTCTCGCCTCTGGGCCGTCGGCGCTTCGAACGCTTCAAGAAAAACCGCCGTGGCTGGTGGTCGCTGTGGCTGTTTATCGGCCTGTTTGTGGTGACACTGGGTGGCGAGTTGATTGCTAATGACAAGCCTCTGGTCGTCAGCTATCAGGACCAGTGGTACTTCCCGGTGTTCAAGCGACACACCGAGCAGGAGTTCGGCGGACAACTGCCGTTCCAGGCCGATTACCGCAGCGACTATGTGCAGAACCTGATTCGCAAGGACGGTGGCTGGCTGCTGTTCCCGCCGATTCCATTCAGTGACGACACGCCAAACTACGACCTCAACAAACCGGCGCCGAGCCCGCCGACGTCGGTCAACTGGTTGGGCACAGACGATCAATCGCGGGATGTACTGGCACGGGTGATTTTCGGCGCACGGGTGTCGATTCTGTTTGCCCTGATGCTGACCTTTGTCAGTGCCCTGATCGGCATCGCTGCCGGTGCATTGCAGGGCTACTACGGTGGCTGGGTCGATTTGCTCGGGCAACGCGTGCTGGAAGTCTGGTCGGGGCTGCCAGTGTTGTACCTGCTGATCATCCTCTCCGGTTTCGTCGAGCCGAATTTCTGGTGGCTGCTGGGGATCATGGCGCTGTTTTCATGGCTGGCACTGGTGGATGTGGTGCGCGCCGAGTTCCTGCGCGGACGCAACCTGGAGTACGTCAAAGCCGCCCGTGCGCTAGGCCTGAGCGATCGCAAGGTGATCTTCCGGCACATTCTGCCCAATGCGATGAACGCGACACTGAGCTACTTGCCGTTCATTCTGACCGGGGCGATTTCCACCCTCACCGCGCTGGATTTTCTCGGTTTCGGCATGCCTGCCGGCAGTGCTTCGCTGGGTGAATTGATCGGTCAGGGCAAACAGAACCTGCAAGCACCCTGGCTTGGGTTGACGGCGTTTTTCACCCTGGCGCTGATCCTTTCTTTACTGGTGTTCATCGGCGAAGCGTTGCGTGACGCGTTCGACCCTCGATCCTGAAGCGTGGCCATGACTGACAACCTGATTGAAATCCGTAACCTCAACGTTGCCTTCCACGGCCAGAGCGTAGTGCGCGACCTGTGCCTGGACATACGCCCCGGTGAGTGTCTGGCGCTGGTCGGCGAGTCGGGCTCAGGCAAATCGGTGACTGCCCATTCGATTCTGCAATTGCTGCCGGAAAGCGAAGCGCAAACCACCGGCAGCATTCGCTATCGCGGACAGGAACTGATCGGCGCCGATCCCAAGGTTTTGCGCGAATTGCGCGGCAACCGCATCGCGATGATCTTTCAGGAGCCGATGACCTCGCTCAATCCGCTGCACACCATCGAAAAACAGATCGGCGAAACCCTGCTGCTGCACCGTGGCCTCGGTGGCAAAGCGGCGCAGGTGCGCATCCTCGAACTGCTCGGTCTGGTGGGCATCCAGAAACCCAAGGAACGCCTCAAGGCCTATCCGCATCAACTCTCTGGCGGGCAACGGCAACGGGTGATGATCGCCATGGCCCTGGCCTGCGAACCGGAGCTGTTGATCGCCGACGAACCGACCACGGCGCTCGACGTGACGGTGCAGCGCAAGATCCTGCTGCTGCTCAAGTCCCTGCAACAACGCTTGGGCATGTCGTTGCTGCTGATCAGTCATGATCTAAATCTGGTGCGCAGTATCGCCCAGCGCGTGTGTGTGATGAAGGCCGGGGAAATCGTCGAGCAGGCGCCCTGCGAAACCCTGTTTACCGAGCCGAAGCATCCTTACAGCTGTGTGCTGCTCAACGCCGAACCCGAAGGCGAAGCCCTGCCCCGCGATGAGCGCGAGAACGTACTGGAAGTCGACGACCTGAAGGTTGAGTTTGTCGTCGGCGGCGGGCTGTTCCAGCGCAAGCAGTACCTGCGTGCGGTGGATGGCATCAGCCTGAGTATTCAGCGTGGCAAGACGCTGGGCATCGTCGGCGAGTCCGGTTCAGGCAAGTCGACGCTGGGTCAGGCGATCCTGCGTCTGCTCGACTCCGAAGGCGGTATCCGCTTTCAGGGCCAGGCGCTCGACGGTCTCAATCAGAAACAGATGCGGCCGTGGCGTCGGCAGATGCAGGTGGTGTTTCAGGATCCGTTCGGCAGCCTCAGCCCGCGCATGTCCGTGGCGCAGATCATCAGCGAAGGCCTGGAAGTGCACTGCGAGTCGAGCGCTGACGAGTGCGATGAGCAAGTCATCCGCGTGCTTAAAGAGGTCGGCCTCGATCCGCAAAGTCGCCATCGCTACCCCCACGAATTCTCTGGAGGCCAGCGCCAACGCATTGCCATCGCCCGGGCACTGGTGCTGAAACCGGCGCTGATCCTGCTCGACGAGCCAACATCGGCGCTGGATCGTACGGTGCAAAAACAAGTGGTCGCCCTGCTCCGCCAGCTTCAGGAAAAACACGGTCTGACCTATCTGTTCATCAGCCACGATCTGGCGGTTGTGCGCGCTCTGGCCCACGACATGATCGTGATCAAGGACGGCAAAGTGGTCGAGCGTGGCGCCAGCCATGACGTGTTTGATGCGCCACAGCATCCATATACCAAAGAGCTGTTGGCGGCGGCGCATCCGGGGTAGGCATAATTGCCGATCGACTTGAAATCGAGTTGCGGCCATCGCTGGCAAGCCAGCGAAGAGGCCCGCATCAACAACCCAAATTCCGGATCAGCCGTCAGATGAACACCACCGAAAGCCTCAAGGACTACCAACGGGTTCGCACCCTGGCGATCCGTTCGCTGTTCGAGATCATCGAGCAATCCAGCGAAGGCACGGTGATTGTCGACCGCGATGCCAACATCGTCTGGATGAACGAACGTTACGCCCGGCGTTTCGGGCTTGAATCGGCTGAAGGTGCCATCGGCAAGCCCTGTGAAAGCGTGATCCCGGGCAGTCTGTTGCGCGAAGTCGTGCGTACCGGTCGCCCCATTCTTCTGGACATGCAGGACACCCCGAAAGAGCCGTTGGTGGTGATGCGCCTGCCGATCCATGACGACGTCGGCACGGTGATCGGCGCGATCGGATTTGCCCTGTTCGACGAGTTGCGCACCCTGTCGCCGATGCTCAAACGTTATTTGAGCATGCAGGAAGAACTGGCTTCGACCCGCTCCCTGCTGCGCGCCCGGCAGACCAAATACAACTTCGCCCACTTTATCGGCACCAGCGCCGCCAGCCTCGAAGTCAAACGCCGTGCCCGACGCAGTGCCAGCGCCGAATCGCCGGTGTTGCTGCTCGGCGAAACCGGCACCGGCAAAGAGTTGCTGGCCCAAGCCATTCATAGCGCCTCGCCACGGGCGCACAAAGCGTTCGTCAGCATCAACAGCGCGGCGATTCCCGAAGCATTGCTGGAGGCGGAGTTTTTCGGCACGGCGCCCGGCGCATTCACCGGCGCCGATCGCAAGGGCCGCACCGGCAAGTTGCAGATCGCCCAGGGCGGCACGCTGTTTCTCGACGAGATTGGTGACATGCCGTTGCCCTTGCAAAGCAAACTGCTGCGCGTGTTGCAGGAAAAGGAATTCGAACCAGTCGGTTCCAACGAGGTAATTCAGAGTGACGTTCGCGTGATTGCCGCGACTTCGACCGATCTGCAAGCGGCGATCAAACGCGGTGAATTCCGCGCCGACTTGTACTACCGCCTCAATGTGTTACCGATCCAGGTACCGCCATTGCGTGAGCGTCTTGATGATCTGCCTGCGCTTAGCGAAGCGATTCTGGAAGAGCTGCGCAGCCAGCATGAACTGCACCGGGATGCCTTGGAACTGCTCGGGCGACACGCGTGGCCGGGGAACATTCGCGAGCTGCGCAATGTGCTGGAGCGGGCGGCGCTGCTCAGTGATGACTTGATGCTCACAGAGCAGGATATTCGTGCGGCGATTGGTACGTTGACGCCGGTTGAACGTGCGCTGGCGCCGACGGCTGAAGCATTGACGACCGAGACTTACGCGCAAGCGCGGGAGCGATTTGATCGGCAACTGATTCAGGCAACTCTTGCGCAATGTGCGGGTAAAGTGCCGGAGGCGGCTGCGCGACTGGGGCTGGGGCGGTCGACGCTGTACAAGAAGATGGTGGCGTTAGGGATTGCCTGAATCTCTAAACAGAGACAACGATCTCCTTATGTAGATGAATTGGTTGAAGATCAAAAGATCGCAGCCTTCGGCAGCTCCTACAGGGGAAATTCGCGTCCGCACTGTAGGAGCTGCCGAAGGCTGCGATCTTTTCGGCTTAACTCGGTCTCTAAAACGAGACGAAATACCTGGAAGCCGTTCAACCTGATCAATAATATCCTTATATTTCAATATCTTGGATATCTGGCACAGATCTCGCTTAAGCCTCTCCCACACCTGTTCCACCCACAAAAATAACAATTCTGGAGAGACACACCATGAGTGTGATCATTGCCTTGGCAGCCCTGGCGCTGCTGATGCTGGCCGCCTACCGTGGCTACAGCGTTATCCTCTTCGCCCCGATTGCCGCCCTCGGTGCGGTCCTGCTCACCGACCCTTCTGCCGTCGCCCCAGCGTTCACCGGGGTGTTCATGGAGAAAATGGTCGGGTTCATCAAACTGTATTTCCCGGTGTTCCTGCTCGGTGCCGTGTTTGGCAAGTTGATCGAACTGTCGGGCTTCTCCCGCTCGATCGTTGCCGCCGCCATTCGCTTGCTTGGCACCAAACAGGCGATGCTGGTGATCGTGCTGGTCTGCGCCCTCCTCACTTACGGCGGCGTGTCGCTATTCGTCGTTGTGTTTGCGGTGTATCCGTTTGCAGCGGAGATGTTCCGCCAGAGCAATATTCCCAAGCGGCTGATCCCGGCGACCATCGCCCTCGGCGCGTTCTCGTTCACCATGGACGCCCTGCCCGGCACGCCGCAAATCCAGAACATCATCCCCAGCACGTTCTTCAATACCACCGCATGGGCGGCGCCGTGGCTGGGCGTGATCGGCACGATTTTCGTGTTCTGCACCGGCATGCTGTTTCTGCAGCGTCAACGTAACAAGGCACAACGTGCCGGTGAAGGCTACGGCACCGAATTGCGCAACGAGCCGGAAACCGCTGAAGACCTGAAATTGCCAAACCCATGGATTGCCCTGTCGCCGCTGCTTGCAGTGGGCGTCATGAACCTGCTGTTCACCCAATGGATTCCGCAGTGGTACGGCAAGACCCACAGCCTCGCCCTGCCGGGCATGGCCACGCCGGTCACCACCGAAATCGCCAAACTCACAGCGATCTGGGCGGTGCAGGCCGCTTTGCTGGTCGGCATTCTGATGGTCTTGGCGTTCGGCTTTCAGGCCATTCGCAGCAAGCTCGCCGAAGGCAGCAAAAGCGCAGTCAGCGGCGCCTTGCTGGCGGCAATGAACACCGCATCGGAATACGGTTTCGGTGCAGTGATTGCTTCGCTGCCGGGCTTTTTGGTGCTGGCAGACTGGCTCAAACAGATCCCCAATCCGCTGGTCAACGAAGCCATCACCGTGACGCTGCTGGCCGGTATCACCGGTTCCGCATCAGGCGGCATGAGCATTGCGCTGGCGGCAATGTCCGAGCAGTTCATCAGCGCGGCCCACGCGGCGAACATTCCGCTGGAAGTGCTGCACCGCGTGGCGGCAATGGCCAGCGGCGGCATGGACACCCTGCCGCACAACGGCGCGGTCATCACCTTGCTCGCGGTGACGGGCCTGACCCACCGCGAAGCCTATAAAGACATTTTCTGTATTACGCTGATCAAGACCCTGGCGGTTTTCGTAGTGATCGGCACTTTCTACGCCACTGGCATTGTGTGAGGTATTCATGACGACTCTTTCCGGCAAGACCGCACTGGTTACCGGTTCCACCAGCGGCATCGGCCTGGGCATCGCACTGAGCCTGGCCAAGGCTGGCGCGAACCTGATTCTCAACGGTTTTGGTGATGCCTCGACAGTCATCGCCGAGGTCGCCCGGTTCGGCGGCAAGGTCGGCCATCATCCGGCGGATGTCAGTGACCCGGCGCAAATTGCCGAGATGATCGCCTACGCCGAACGCGAGTTCGGCGGTGTCGACATTCTGGTCAATAACGCGGGCATCCAGCATGTCGCCGCCGTGGAAGAGTTCCCCGTCGAGCGTTGGGATTCGATCATCGCCATCAACCTGTCTTCGGTGTTTCACAGCACGCGCCTGAGCCTGCCGGGGATGCGCGCCAAAGGGTGGGGGCGGATCATCAATATCGCCTCGGTGCATGGCCAGGTCGGCTCGACCGGCAAAGCGGCCTACGTCGCCGCCAAGCACGGTGTGATCGGTTTGACCAAAGTGGTTGGCCTGGAAACTGCCACCAGTAACGTCACCTGCAACGCGATCTGCCCGGGCTGGGTGCTGACCCCGCTGGTACAAAAGCAGATCGATGACCGAGCGGCCAAGGGTGTCGATCCGCAGCAGGCGCAGCATGATTTGCTGGCCGAGAAACAGCCGTCGCTGGAATTCGTCACACCGCAGCATCTGGGCGAACTGGTGTTGTTCCTGTGCAGCGAGGCCGGCAGCCAGGTGCGTGGGGCGGCGTGGAATATTGATGGTGGCTGGCTCGCGCAGTAATGCTGCGCCCCTGTAGGAGTGAGCCTGCTCGCGATAGCGGTGTGTCAGACCCGTAACAGTTAACTGATACACCGCTATCGCGAGCAGGCTCACTCCTACAAGGGAATTTTTGTAATCCGATAACAAGAGGCAAGCAATGTCCGACATCCTCTGGCAACCCGACGCCAACCGTATCGCCAATTCGCGCATGGACACCTTCCGCCGTGCGATCAATGAGCGCCACTCGCTGAAACTCGACGACTACCCTGCCCTGCACCAATGGAGCGTCGAACAGCGCGCGGAATTCTGGCAGGCAATCGTCGACTTCTTCGATATCCGTTTTCACACCCAGCCCGATGCTGTGTTGCGTGAAGGGCCGAACATGCCCGACGCCGAGTGGTTTCCCGGCGCCACGCTGAACTTCGCCGAACACCTGCTGCGTCGTCGCGACGATGTTGTGGCGGTAATAAGCGTGGCGGAGAATGGCCAGCGCGAGCAGTTGACCTGGGCCGAGCTCGCCGAGCACGTCGCCGGGTTTCAAGCGAGCCTGCAAGCTGCCGGTGTTGGCCTCGGTGATCGCGTCGCCGCGTGCATGCCGAATACCTGGCAGACGCTGGTGGCGATGCTCGCTACTACCAGCCTCGGCGCGATCTGGTCGTGCTCCTCGCCGGACTTCGGCACCCACGGCGTGATCGACCGCTTCGGCCAGATCGAACCGAAAGTGCTGCTCACCTGTGCAGGCTATCGCTATGCCGGCAAAACGATCGACCAGACCGACAAAATCAACGGAATACTCGAACAGCTGCCAACGCTACGGCAGTTGATCATCGTGCCTTACGCCCAGCCGCAAGCCCATGTCGAGGCTTACCAGACTCGCGCCGAAGTGAGCTTGTGGGATGACTTTTATCAAGCCGGAGGCGAACCGGACTTTGTCCCGGTGCCATTCAACCATCCGTTGTACGTGCTGTATTCCAGCGGCACTACCGGCGTGCCGAAATGCATCGTGCACAGCACTGGCGGTGTACTGCTGCAGCACGTCAAGGAACACGGCCTGCACTGCGATCTCGGCCCGGGAGATCGGTTGTTTTACTACACAACCTGCGGCTGGATGATGTGGAACTGGCTGGTCTCGGCGCTCGCGGTCGGCAGCGCCGTGGTGCTCTATGACGGCTCGCCGTTTCACCCGGACAACCAGCGTTTGCTCGACTTGATCGACGACGAGCTCATCAGTGTGTTCGGCACCAGCCCCAAGTTCCTCGCGACCCTGGAGAGCAGCGGCGTCAGGCCACGCGATAGTCATGATCTGGGCAGCCTGAAGACGCTGCTTTGCACCGGTTCGGCGTTATCACCGCAAAGCTATGACTTCGTCTATCGCGACTTCAAACCCGATGTGTGCCTGGCGTCGATGTCTGGCGGCACCGATATCGTTTCGTGCTTCGTCAATGGCAACCCGATGAGCGCCGTGCGGCGCGGCGAGAACATGGGCAAGAGTCTGGGCATGGCGGTTGAAGTCTGGAACGACGCCGGGCAGCCGGTGACTGGCGAGAAAGGCGAGCTGGTCTGCACCCGACACTTCCCGGCGATGCCGATCGGTCTGTGGAATGACCCGGACGGAGCAAAACTGCGGCAGTCGTATTTCAGCCTGTTTCCCGGGGTCTGGGCACAGGGCGATTACGCCGAACAACGGCCTCATGGCGGGATGCTGATTCATGGCCGCTCGGATGCAGTGCTCAATCCCGGCGGTGTGCGCATCGGCACGGCGGAGATCTACCGTCAGGTTGAGAAAGTCGTTGAAGTGCTGGACAGCGTTGCCATCGGTCAGCAGTGGCAGGATGACGTGCGGGTTGTGCTGTTTGTCAGGTTGCGCGAAGGGCTGGAACTGGATGAAGCACTGGAGCAGCGCATCCGTCAGGTGATCCGCGCCAATACCACTCCGAGGCATGTACCGGCGAAGATTGTGGCGGTGACAGACATTCCGCGCACCATCAGCGGCAAGGTTGTCGAATTGGCCGTGCGCGAGGTAGTGCATGGACGGCCGGTGAAAAATACTGATGCACTGGCCAATCCCGAAGCGCTGGAGCAGTTTCGGGATCGGCCGGAGCTGGGCGCGACCGAGGTCATTCAAAGATGAAACTCGCGTTGCACAGTTTTAGTTCAGACTGACCACAATTTCACCCGTAATCGGCTGATTCGCACTGGCGTTAATTGCTGCAAGCATGACGCCGACGGTCACCGAAAACCGGGCTTCGTCCGTTTTCAACAGACTGAGCAATGCCACAACAAGCGCTAGCGAGTCCGCATTGGCAAGCGCTTGAGCGCTGTTGTGGAAATCGTCAGCGCCGCTCATCTCCGTTCGCCGCAGGCGCCCCTTCGCCAGGTTTAGCAAGGGCGCAACATCCAAGCCTATCTTGCCATCGATAGTCGCACTTTCAGCTGTGATCAGACTGGTCTTTGCAGGGGTAACCCGTGTCATTTCATGAATGAGGTCATCCGCGATTTCGCCATAACCCGACAAGCTGAATCGCTGATTGAAGTTGATCGTATTGACCGTCATGTACTGCAGATGCTTCCTCTCCTGCGCACCCGCATTTTTCCACTTACCATAATCGAATGGGTTTACATGGATGACGCTGTCATCGACTTTCAAAACGTCCAGGTAAAGGTTACTCGCGGAAATGCCGCCAAAATCCAGCCTGATTGCACCTAACAAATTCGATAAGCCGTCACGCGCAGCCGGAGTACTGCCCAAAAACAGCCCAATCGCGAGGTCAGTTTTGAAGTTCAAGGCGGGAGACCGCAGCACATCAATTGCGTTGTCAATTTTCAAGCGGGCTGCTGTCAAGCTGCGCTCTATAATATGACTCGTGAAAGTATTCGGTATCGGCTTTTGTAGCAGCGGCAAACTGAATTTCTGTTGAAGATCGAAATTAACCAGTCGCTTCCCCCATGGTTTACCCAAACGATTGACCGCAAACCACTGACTACTTTTATTGATGGCGCAAACATTCAAAGCTGCCGCCGTGCTTGCCAAGGGCCGCCACTTACCAAGCCCCAGATCTGCAGCACTCGCCAGTTTGTGAAATTCCTGCGCAGTACCAGTCAACCTGCCCATCTGGACAACCGCAGCTTCCACCACTTTCGCTCCCGACACGCCTAAATGCATGACACTCTTAAACAATGCTTTGGACGCTTGGTAGCCCGCAGTCGGTAATCCATCAATCGGGTTGAAGGTGGAAACCGTAAGCGAAATGCCAAACCTGACCAGGCTGCCGATTTTTGCGGTCAGTGATACTGTCTTGGCTGCGATTTGCAAAATTTTCGTCGGCGCACCCAATACAGTAAAAAATATACCGATAGCATCCATCGTACATGCATAAATTCCGTCAACAACCTGATTTCTATTTCCAGACGCCAAATCCTCGATGCACTTTTTGAATGGAACACACAAATCAACAATATAGGTCAACACCTCTTTATATGTATTAGCTGTACGCTCTTTATCTGTGTACTCGGTAAATACATCCGTGAAATCCTGAAGACTGCCCAACGGTCTGTTTTCCACTACAAACCGGGCAATATTCTCGATATGTTCACTGACAAAAAACTGATAAGAATTACGCGCTGTTTTCGTCTTGGATGTCGGCGCCGGGACAGAGCCGAGCTTTTCTATGACCATGATCCCTGAAGCATTCCGGACAGGTTTTTTCCCGACAATGTAGCTATCGAAATCAGTTGGCACATTATGCGTTGCGGGCAAAGGAAAAAATGCATCATTAAGTTTCCCTTTGTACTCTACCCTGCCGGGCATATTCATTTTCTGAGTGTAGACAATCAGTTCGCCTAACTCGTCATTCCTTCTGCACTCGCCCAGCAAGGTGAACATTTCATAACACAAAGTCTGATTATTGCCGTATGACGCTATCATGATCACGCCAAACCGCCCTACCGCTTGATCCTTCTTTAACTGAACCTCGATATTTTTAGGTGGTTTATTAGCCACACCAACCAGATTGTAATTACTCGATGAGGGATAGTACAGCTCGGCGACCGAGGGCCGAACAGTAAAAAAAGTGACCTTGCTGGAAGCAAATATTTCCCGATCGGCACGTGGCATTCCGGCTATAGCCAATTTGATATTCGAACCAATGGCTTTATGAATATTTTTGTGATAATTGGTCAATTCCGCTTCGAACATCGGCTTGATGGGAGGCAACAGCAATAGCTCGGGATAGGCATTAAATATATTGGGTTCTTTATTCCAATCCCATGTCGCGGATGTCAATAAGCCTTCGATATGCAGGTCAAGCATCGATACCCTCATCGCGGAGAAGGTTTCCGAGCGTAACAGCGGTTCTTCGATAAAATCACAATTGGGCACTGCCTGCCTCAAGGCAGTCATCGCCAATCGTTTTCGATTAGGTGGGGGCGCCGCAAATGCCTTGACTCCCAAGACCATTGCATCGACATGAGCTTTATAGGCATCCAGGGCACTTTGGGCCGCAGCAGTAGCAGAGGTCTTCAGATTTTCATGAGTGATAACCTCGTTAATCAATGCCCAGTCAATGATAGGGTCGATAGCAGCAATACCCTGAAGTTGCCCCAGTACCGGACTAACCGTCTCCATATTTGCGAACTTCATGATCTGCTCATAAGACATGAAGCGAGAGGCCCCTCTTCGATTGACCTCGACAAAATTTAGCGCTTGGCAAAAAGTCACCCAGCCTATCGAGCCGACATAAAGTTCCGCCGGCAGGTTTTTCACCAAGAGTGCGGGGGCCACGTGAGCCAACAGCAAATGAGAAATCAAGGGAACGATCGAGTGCGACTGACCCTTTGCAACGAGATAGGCCTCAAAATTTTCACGAAGCGTATACAAAGGCTTGTCAGCCATTGAACCCGGATCGTAAATATCAAAACCCCCAATGCAATTACGCTTTCCGCTTATCCCGATCGAAGGATCCGATTGCAAAATAATAGCGGTCAGTAAAACCTGCGCAAGGTCGTCTTCATCAACTAATTGGGATTTTGTTGCCCCCCACCAGCCCAATGCCTCGACATATTCCCTGGCAAGTTGCTGCGAGGTGGAATGGCGAAGCAAAATCGCTATGACCTCATTCGCACTATTCCAATCAACAGTAACTGTATTATATGGCTTGACCCGTTTAAAAATACTGCCAAGCAAGCTCTCACCCGCTGGAACCTTTTTTTCAGTCAACGCACGAATCTCGGCACACTGAAGCGGCGTCAAGGCGATCGATTCATCATTGAAACCTGTTATCTGCTCCCAATAGTTAGCAAAGTTATCTGCCTCAGGCCATTTCCATTCAAGAAAGCCAATCAAACTATCTAGTTTTGCCCTGTCATCCGGTACGTTGAACCCGTGAAAGCTTAACCATTGCGAGAGCAGCACTGTGTTATCAAGGTGAACAAAGCCGCCGAGTTCCATGGCAATCGCAGCTATTCGTTCAAGCTTAATACTTGCTTCAGCATCATACTTAATGTTGGGCGTCACATCTTCCCAGCCGTCTTCAAACGCATATACGTGAAACTCTCCCGAAGACGTCACCCTGCTGTAAAGGTTTGAATTTTTCAGCTTCATCAGCTCTTCAAGCATTTCACTCGCGGGTTTCTGCAAGCGTCCGAAAGAGGACTCTGGCCACAGCCTCATAACCCACTCATTAAGTTTCGACATATCAACCACGTCATTTTCTTGCACTTCGCTCCTGAACTTCTTCAACTGCCCGGTCAACACCCTTCGCTCCGCTTCATCTGCAGCAGAGCAACGCACATTATCGACAGCAACCAACCCGGACATCTTGTTCAAACCACATCGATTCTTCATATCAGACTCTGTTTATTAATTATGACTTTTAGAACAGCAAGCCAAACTTAATAAAAACAGAAAAACTTTCAACTCATTAAATACAAGCCCACATTTCAATCACCCCCAACCTAATGATATTGCTCGACATCACCACAGCAACTTACTCCACCAGACCCCAATCACCTGTAGACATATCAGCACTCCCTATGGACTCGACTTTCAGCTTTATACCAAGCCTTAAATTATTCACCGAGTCTGCATTTTTTAACGCCTCGTCCACTGTAATCTCACGCTCTTCGACCAACTGCAGCAGTGCTGTATCGAAGGTCTGCATGCCCGACTCTGCGGATTTCTCCATGATACTTTTCAATTCGCCTAACTCATTGCGGCGGATCGAATCAGCAATCGTCGGAGTACCCAATAACACCTCGACAGCCGCCCTCCTTTGCCCATCAACAGTGCGCACTAACCGCTGCGAGATAAATGCTTTCAGATTATTGCCCAGCGTATGCAATAACTGCGGCCGTCGTTCTTCCGGGAACATGTTGATGATCCGCTCCAGTGCCTGATTGGCGTTGTGCGCGTGCAACGTCGAGAGCACCAGATGCCCGGTATCGGCAAATGCCAAGGCATGTTCCATGGTTTCCCGGTCGCGGATTTCGCCGATCAGCACCACATCCGGCGCCTGACGCAGGGTGTTTTTCAAAGCGGCGTGGAAGCTGCGCGTATCGACCCCGACTTCACGTTGATTGATGATCGATCGCTGGTGGCGATGAATGTATTCGATCGGGTCCTCAATGGTGATGATGTGCCCGGTGCTATGGCGGTTGCGGTGGTCGATCAATGCCGCCAGCGAAGTCGACTTGCCCGAATCGGTGGCGCCGACAAACAGGATCAGCCCTTGCTTGAGCATGACGGTGTCGAGCAGTACCGGCGGCAGTTTCAGGTCAGCGAAACGCGGGATGTCGAGTTTGACGTTACGAATCACGATCGATACATCGTTGCGCTGTTTGAAGATGTTCACGCGAAAGCGGCCGATGCCCGTTCGCGAAATCGCCAGGTTCATTTCCAGATCCCGGTCGAACTCCCGTCGTTGCTCGGCGTCCATCAGGGAGGCGGCGATGGCGGCGGTTTCACCGATCTTGAAAGGCTGCTCGCTCAACGCCGTGAGCACGCCGTCGACCCGCGCGCTGGGCGGTGCGCCCGTGGACAGGAACAGATCCGAACCGTTTTTATTGGACAAAACTGACAACAGTGCATCGATTTCCATGGCAAAAAGCACCCGCGAAGCATTCAATGAACAGACAATGGCCTGCGCCTGGCGCAGATCAACTGCAACAATGATAGACGCCGCCTCACCGAACCACGCTCAGGACTGATGTAATGAATGCTGTACCGAACACCGACGACGCTCAGGCACTGATCGCCCGCACCGACTGGAGCCGCGGCCCGCTGGGCGCTGCCGGCAGCTGGCCGCAGAGCCTGCGCACGGCGGTGGACATCGTGATTCACTCGCCGATGCCGATGCTGCTGTTGTGGGGGCCGCAACTCACGCAGATCTACAACAATGGCTTTGCCCTGCTCGCCGGCCACAAGCATCCGAACGCTTTCGGACAGCCAGCGCACCAGATCTGGCCGGAACTTCGCGACTTTACCGACCCGATTTACAGCGCCGTCCTACAAGGCCAGGTACGCACCTACAGTGAAAGACGCTTCACCCTGCAGCGCGAAGGCAAGGAGTCGGACTTCTGGCTGGATTTGACCTACAGCCCGATCCGCGATGAAACCGCGCAAGTCGCCGGAATTCTGGTCACTGCCATCGAAACCAACGAACGCCGACGCATCGCTCTGGAACTGCAACGACGTTCCGAAGAAAGCCTCAAGGCCCAACGCGAAACCGAAGAACGCCTGCAACTAGCCCTGGCCGCCACCGACGCCGTCGGCACCTGGGATTGGGACATCGGCGAAGATCGCTTTATCGCCGATGCCCATTTCGCTCAGTTACATGGCGTCGATCCCGGCCTCGCCGGCCAGTTGCCAATCAGCGATTACTTGCAGGGCGTACACCCGGAAGACCGCGCGATGGTCTCGCGCAGCATCAAACACTGCATCACCTACGGCACCGAATACGCTGAGGAATATCGTTTGCAGCAAGGCGATGGCGAGGTGCGCTGGGTGTTCGCGCGCGGGCGCTGCTACAAGGATCACCATGGCCGGCCCGTGCGTTTCCTCGGGGCAGCGCTGGATCTGACCGAGCGCAAACACACCGAACAAGCTTTGCGCCAGAGCCAGACCGAGCTGCAACTGATCATCAACGCCATGCCGATCCTGATCAGCTATGTCGACCGCGAGGAGCGTTTTCGCCTCAACAACGCGGCCTATCTCGACTGGTACGGCCTCACGCCGCAGGAACTCTACGGGCGCACGATTCGCGACGTCATCGGTGAAGAAGCGTATTTCCTGCGCCTGCCTTACATTGCCGAGGCGCTGGCCGGCCGACCGTGCTCATTCAGCCTCTACACCCCGCACCGCGATGGCAGCAGTCGCCACGCGCTGATGAATTACCTTCCACGTTACGGTGCGGACGGCGCCGTCAACGGTTTCTATATCTTTGTAATCGATGAAACCGAGCGCAAGAAAACCGAAGAAGCCTTGCGCAATCTCAACGAGACCCTGGAAGAACGGGTCAGCGCCCGTACCGAGCAATTGGCGCAAGCCAACCAGCGTTTGCAGAACGAGATGTTCGAACGCGAGCGCGCCGAAGATGCCTTGCGCCACGCGCAGAAGATGGAGGCCGTCGGTCAACTGACTGGCGGCATCGCCCACGACTTCAACAACATGCTCACCGGGATCATCGGCAGTCTCGATCTGATGCAGCGCTACATTGCCAATGGCCGGGCGGACGAGATCGGTCGTTTTACCGAAGCGGCCGTGTCGTCGGCCAACCGTGCGGCGGCGCTGACCCATCGTTTGCTGGCGTTTTCGCGACGCCAATCGCTGGATCGCAAAACCCTCAACGTCAATGAACTGGTGCATTCGCTGGAAGATCTGATCCGTCGCACCAAGGGCGATCCGATCGAACTCACCCTGCGTCTGGCCGAGAATGTGTGGCCCGTCAGCACCGACGTCAGCCAATTGGAAAACGCCCTGCTCAACCTGGTCATCAATGCCCGTGATGCGATGCCCGAGGGTGGCGAGTTGCTGATTGAAACGGCCAACGTCTATCTCGACGGCAGCGATATCACCACGCTCGAACCGGTCAAGGCCGGCGACTACCTGATGCTCGCGGTCAGCGACAACGGCACCGGCATGACGCCCTCCGTGCGCTCCAAGGCCTTCGATCCGTTCTTCACCACCAAACCCATCGGCCAAGGCACCGGGTTGGGGCTGTCGATGATTTACGGGTTTGCCCAGCAGTCCGGAGGACACGTCAGCCTCGACAGCCTGCCGGGCCAAGGCACTTGCGTGCGTCTGTATTTGCCGCGATTGCAAGGCGTCGAGGCGGAACGGCCGGCTATCGTGCCCCTTGAGCAAGTGCCGGCGACGACGACTGGCGAAACCGTGGTGGTCGTCGAAGATGACCCGGCAGTGCGCATGCTGGTGCTCGATCTGCTCCGGGAGTTGGGTTACCAAGCCTACGAAGCCGAAGATGCCAAGACCGCCCTGCCCCTGCTGGAGTCCGATCTGCGCGTGGATCTGCTGGTCACCGATGTCGGGCTGCCTGGCATGAATGGTCGGCAACTGGCGGAAATCGCCCGTCAGCATCGGCCGGGTCTCAAGGTGTTGTTCATGACCGGTTATGCGCAGAAAGCCGCCGAGCGTCAGGGGTTTCTCGAGGACGGCATGGACATGGTCGCCAAACCGTTTGCCATTGAGCTGCTGGCCAGCAAGATCCGCACGATGATCAGCCAAACCCCGTGACTTGAGGCATAATCCGCGCCCCGCCGTCACCCCGTTATCAGGTACCGCACGATGAAAGCCCAAGCCCGCCACATTCTGGTGAAAACTGCCGAAGAGGCCGAACAACTCAAACAACGTATCGCCAAGGGTGAAGCGTTCGATGTGCTGGCCAAGAAATTTTCCACCTGCCCATCCGGCAAGCGCGGCGGCGATCTGGGGGAAGTGCGGCCGGGGCAGATGGTCGGGGCGATTGATGCGGTGATTTTCAAGAAGCCGTTGCGCACGGTGCATGGGCCGATCAAGAGCAAGTTCGGGTATCACTTGGTGCAGGTGTTTTACCGCGATTAATACTTTCCTCACAGGAGCTGTGTAGGAGCTGTCGAGTGAAACGAGGCTGCGATCTTTTGATCTTGATCTTGAAAAACAAGATCAAAAGATCGTCCGATCGCGGCCCGAGCCTTCGGCAGCTCCTACAGGGATTGCATTTCAGGGTCTGGGGATCAACGCCCCCGGCACCTGAATCACCCGGCTCGCCAACTGATGCCCCGCCTCGGCAGCCTCCGCCGGACTTCCGCCGAGCAAGCGACTGGCCAGATACGCCGCACTGAACGAATCCCCCGCCGCCGTGGTGTCCACCACCTTCTCGACCTTCTGCGCCGGCACTTCAAATGTCTCGCCATCACAGCGAATCAGGCACGCCTCGGCGCCACGCTTGAGCACCACTTCCGGCGTGCCGAACTGCGCATAAGCGGCAAACACCGCTTCGCAATCGGCGAAACCGAACAGCGCCTGCTCGTCATCCACGGTCAGCAACGCCAGATCAACGTAAGGCAACACGCTGCGATACGCCGCTCGCGCGTCTTCTACAGAAGCCCACAACCGTGGCCGGAAGTTGTTATCGAAGACGATGCGCGCATCACGCTGCCGTGCTTCGATCAAGGTCTGGATCAGTTTTTCCCGGCCCGATGCGCCGAGCACAGCCAGGGTGATGCCACTGAAGTACAGCACATCGTAATCCGGCAACGCCGCGAGAATCGGCGCGGCAGCCGGGGTGGTGAAACAGTCACGTACTGCCGCTTCATTGCGCCAGTAAAGGAAGCGACGCTCGCCATTGGCGTCGGTCTGAATGCAATACAGGCCCGGCAAGCGACCCGGCAGACGCTGCACCAGATCCAGACCGATGCCTTCGCTGGTCCATATCTGGCACATGGCGTCGCTGAAGCTGTCGTCACCCAATGCGGTGACATAGTCGACCAGGGCCTGCTCGCCCATTGCGCGGGCCAGATACACCGCCGTGTTCAGGGTATCGCCGCCGAAGCTTTGCTGCAGGCTGCCGTCGGCGCGTTGCTGCAGTTCGATCATGCATTCGCCGATCAGGGCGATACGTGGAATGTTCGGGCCCAGGGGGCTGAGGGTGTTCATCTTGTGCTGTCTCTGTTGATGCGCGGGTGTCTGGTCTGGCCTCATCGCTGGCTTGCCAGCGATTGGCCGCAACTCGGTCCAAGTCTTAGAAACAGGTCTTCATGCTTTCGATCACCGACAACTGCTCATCCACCAACAACCCCACACGCCACTTGTCGAACGTCAGGCAAGGGTGCGACGTACCAAAGGAAATGATGTCACCCACGCGCAACTCAACGCCCGGCGCCACTGTCATGAACGCATGCTGATCCATCACCGCCGTGACCTTGCAGGCACCGACATCCTCGCCCAGCGCCGGCACCACGCCCGCCTTGTAACGCAGCAATGGCACCGGCAAACCGGCGTCGAACGCGACATCACGCTTGCCCAAGGCAATCACCGCAAAACCGGGTTCCGGCAGCGACTGCACGTGCGCCCAGACTTCCAGTGCCGGACGCAGGCCTTCGTGCAGGTCGCTGCGACGGTCGAGCACGCAGCATTGCGCCTCTTTGTAGATGCCGTGGTCGTGCGCCACGTAACTGCCCGGACGCAACACGCTGAGGAAGCGGCCACCGGCGTTCTGCGCTTCGAACGATTCGGCAATCAGGTCATACCAGGCCGAACCGGACGCCGTGATGATCGGTTTGGCGATGGCGAAAGCGCCGCTATCCTGCAACTGCACAGCCAACCGCACCAGTGATGCGGCGAATTCACGGATGCCGCTGACCGCGTGATCGCCATGAATCACGCCTTCGTATCCTTCGATACCGGTCAGCGCCAGCGCCGGTTGCGCGTTGATCGCTTTGGCCAGCTCGATGACTTCCTGCTCGCTGCGGCAACCGCAACGGCCGCCGACCACGCCGTACTCGATCATCACGTTGAGCTTCACGCCGCGCGAGGCGAAGTAGGCGCCAAGATCGGCGACGTTGTCCGGATGATCAACCATGCAATAGAAATCGAAGGTCGGATCGGCGAGCAGATCGGCAATCAGCGCCATGTTCGGTGTGCCGACCAATTGGTTGGCCATCAGCACTCGACGCACACCGTGGGCATAAGCGGCGCGGGTCTGGGTGGCGCTGGCGAGGGTAATGCCCCACGCGCCCGCGTCGAGCTGTCGCTTGAACAGTGCTGGCGTCATGCTGGTCTTGCCGTGGGGCGCCAGCTCCGCACCGCTGTCGCTGACAAACTTCTGCATCCAGCGAATGTTGTGCTCCAGCGCTTCGCGGTGCAGCACCAGCGCCGGCAGGCTGACGTCACGCACCAGGTGCGCGCCGATGGCGGCGTCGCCCTTTTCCACAGCAGTATTGATGGCAGTCGTCATGGTCAAACTCCTCGCGTTCATTCGCGGCAGCAGGCAGCCGCGTTATTCGTTTATTCGCCGGGCGAGGCTGTTGGCGCTCTCGATTAGTACCCGGCGATAGTCGTTGTAATTGTTCTTCGCATCGGCCCGTGGGGCGACGATGCACAAGGTGCAGATCGCGATGCCATTGCGGTCTTTGACCGGCGCGGCGAAGCAATGGGTGAAGGTGTCGGCGACACTGTCGAAGGAGAAAAATCCATCGATGCCGGCCTGACGGATCTCCGCCAGAAAACGCTCCAGCGGCAAGCGCTCGCCGTCGGGCAGGATGTAGTCGTTTTCGTCGATCAGGTCGATGATTTGCTGGTCGCTCAAGTGCGCGAGCAGCAGGCGTCCGGAAGCCGTCCACGGGATGGGGGCGTTTTCGCCGATGTCGGAGGAAATACGGAAATGCCGCTCGCCCTCCTTCATCAGTGCCACCGTGTATTTACGGCCGTTGAGCAGGCACATCTGCGCGGTTTCATGGGTCTGGCTGACGATCTCCTGCAAGGCATGATCGGCCTCGCGGCTAAGGTCGAAGTGGCGTAAATGCGCCTGACCGAGGAAGTACAACTGCCGGCCCAGATAGACATGACCGTCCTTGCCCACCGGTTCCAGAATCCGTCGTTCGAGCAACGAGGCGACCAGTTCGTAGACGGTGGATTTCGGGCTGCCGATGCCGTTGGCGATGTCGTTCGGCCGCAGCGGCTGACCGATTTCCTTGAGGAAATCGAGGATATCGAACGCCCGGTCCAGACCGCGGGCCCGGCGTTTGATGGTGTCTTCGGTCATTTCAGTGGTTCCCATTCAAAGTCGCCGGGAGTTTACCGCTAATGATCGTTCCCATGCTCCGCGTGGGAATGCAGCCCGGGACGCTCTGCGTCCCTTGGAACGCGGAGCGTCCCGTGAGGCATTCCCACGCAGAGCGTGGGGACGATCAGTGTGTTTTTTCAAACTTTTTTCTTGTACGCAATGCAATCGATTTCGACCTTGCAATCGACCATCATGCTCGCCTGCACACAGGCCCGCGCCGGTGCATGTTCCGGCTTGAAGTACTCGCCGAAAACCTTGTTGAAACTGCTGAAATCACGCGGATCGTCCAGCCACACGCCGGCACGTACCACATCTTCCAGGCCATAACCGGCCTCTTCGAGAATCGCGATCAGGTTCTTCATGGTCTGGTGGGTCTGTTCGACGATACCGCCGACAATGATCTCGCCATCCACTGCCGGTACCTGGCCGGACACATGCAGCCAGCCATCCGCTTCAACAGCGCGAGCGAATGGCCGTGGCTGGCCGCCAGCGGCAGTGCTGCCGGTGCCGTAACGCGTAATGCTCATGGGTGTTTCTCCTGATTACAAAACGAAAAATTAAAACCGCGTGCTTTTGAGAAACTCAGCCAGACGCGGCGATTGCGGGCGTTCGAATAGCTCCTTGGGAGGCCCCTGCTCTTCGATTCGCCCCTGATTCATGAAAACGATTTTGTCCGAGACCTCGAAGGCGAAACGCATTTCGTGGGTCACCAACAACATGGTCATGCCGTCCTCGGCCAAGCCCTTGATCACGTTGAGCACTTCGCCGACCAGTTCCGGGTCGAGTGCCGAGGTGACCTCGTCGAACAGCATCAAACTCGGGTTCATCGCAATCGCTCGGGCGATCGCCACGCGCTGTTGCTGACCACCGGACAACTGGCCAGGAAAGTGATTGCGTCGCTCCAGCAGGCCAACGCGCTCCAGCCATTTCTCGGCGAGCACCACGGCTTCGTCCTTGTGCATTTTCTTCACCTTGAGCAGACCGAGGGTGACGTTCTGCAACGCGGTCAAATGCGGGAACAGATTGAACTGCTGGAACGCCATGCCGGTCATCGCACGGTGACGGGCAATGACTTTTTCCGCATGCCGAACGCGCTTGCCGTTGACCTCGTCGTAACCGATGGATTCACCGTCGAGCAGAATCTGTCCGCCCTGAAATTCTTCGAGCATGTTCACGCAACGCAGAAGCGTGGTTTTACCCGATCCGCTGGAGCCGATCAGCGTCACCACGTTGCCGCGTTGCATGCTCAGGTCGACACCCTTGAGCACTTCGACTGCGCCGTACTGTTTGTGCAGGCCACGGATGTCCAGCAACGCCTGATTCTGTGGAGAAACTTGAGCTTGAGTCATGGCAGGGCCACCCGTTTTTCAATGTGCCGGCCGAGTAATTCGATGCCGTAGTTGATGACGAAGAACAGAAAACCGGCGAACAGATAGAACTGCAGGGTCATGAAGTTCCGGGCGATGATCTGTTGGGTGCTGAGCAGCAATTCGGCGACGCCGATCACCGAGAGCAAGGTCGAAGCCTTGACGATTTCGGTGGACGAGTTAACCCACGTCGGCAGGATTTGCCGCAAAGCCTGAGGCAACAGCACGTAGCCGAGGGATTGATAAAACGTCAGGCCGATGGCCTGGCTCGCTTCCATCTGCCCGCGCGGCAACGCTTGCAGTGCACCCCGGACAATCTCGGCAACGTGCGAACCGCAGAACAGCGTCAGCCCCAAGGCCCCGGCCTGAAACGCGCTGATCTGCCAGCCGAGTGCCGGCGCCATATAGAAGCAGGCCAGCACCAGCACGAACACCGGCGTGCCGCGAATCAGGTCGACGTAAAACCGAAACGGTGCGCGCATCCAGAACTTGCCGTACGTCAACACAAGACCGGCGACCACGCCGAGCATCGTGCCGAGCAGGATCGCCAGCGCCGACACTTGCACACTGGTCAAAAAGCCCTGCCAGAGCGGCTCGCGCGCAATCCACAATTCATGTAACCAACTGGGAGATTCGTACATCGCAGCCTCCTATCGGCGGATTGCCAGACGCTGCTCGAGGTAGCGCAGCAGCATGGCAATGAGGTAACAGGCCGCGACATACAACGCCGTGGTCACCAGCCAGGTTTCAATCACCCGGTAGCTTTCGACGTTGATCTTGCGCGCGTAATAGGTCAGCTCCGGCACCGCAATCGCAGCGGCCAACGAGGTGTCCTTGAACAGCGAAATGAAGTTGTTCGACAGCGCCGGCAACACATTGCGCAGCATCACCGGTACGGTGACGTAAGCCTTGACCTGCCACTCGCCGAGGCCGATGGCCAACCCGGCTTCGCGCTGCCCTTTGGGGATGCTCAGCAAACCACCACGGAACACTTCGGTCAGGTATGCCCCGGCATATAACGAGAGCGTGATGATGAACGAAGGGATCTTGTCCAGCCGAATCCCCAGACTCGGCAGCGCAAAGTAGATCAACAGAATCAACACCAGAATCGGCGTGTTACGCACTACCGTGACGTACACCGAAGCCAGCACCCGCAAGGCGCGATGCTTGGAGAGCAAGGCAAACGCCATCAGCAGGCCGATCACGCAGCCGATGGCGATCGACACCAGTGCCAGTTCGAGACCCAGACCGAGCCCCGCCAGCAAGGTGTCGAAATCGCGCCACACGGCGGCAAAGTTCAACTGATAGTTCATGGTCAGCAGTACCTTGAGCGGGGCGACTTTAATCGCCCCACTCTCACGGGATCATTTGAATTCGACTGGGAAACCGATGGCTGGGGAAGGCAGATCTACACCGAACCATTGTTTGAACGAGGCGGCGTAGGTCGGGAATTCCACGCCGGTCATGGCTTCATGCAAAGCCGTGTTGACGAAGTTCAGCCAATCCTGATCGCCGCGTTTAACCGCACACGCGTACGTTTGCGGGCTCCACGCATAGCTAGGGCTGCGATAGCGGCCAGGGTTTTGCACCATCAGATATTTGACCGATGACTGGTCAGTGGCAGCGGCATCGGCACGACCGGAGTTCACCGCCTGATACATCAAATCGACGCTGTCGTATTGATCGACCTTGGCCTTCGGCAAGGCCTGATGCACCAGTTCTTCGGCGTAGACGTTTTGCAGCACCGCCACGGTGACGCTGTCGCCGGCGGCTTGCAGGTCTTCGATTTCCTTGTACTTGCTGTTGTTCGGCAACAGCAGGCCAACGCCTTCGCGGTAGTACGGCAGCGTGAACGCCACTTGCTGCGCACGGCTGGCGGTGACGGTGATGAACTGGCAGCTCATGTCGACTTTGTCGGTGAGCAGATTGGGAATCCGCGCATCGGACGACTGTACGACGAACTCGACTTTGCTCGGGTCGTTGAACAGACCTTTGGCGACGATTCTGGCGATGTCGATATCAAAGCCCTGCAACTTGCCGTCCGCGCCCTGAAAGTGCCACGGCGCATTGGTGCTGCCAGTGCCGACAATCAATTTGCCACGGGCCAGAACACTGTCGAGCTTGCTGTCGGCTGCCTGGGCCAGGCCCATGACAGCGGACGAAGCCGCAAGAACAAAAACACACGCTTTGAACAACGAAGGACGGCGATGCATGGCAAGCACTCCAGAATGGTGTTTATTCCGCTATACCGGAACACGGTTTGTTACTACGGAATAGACAGCAGAAAGTGTGCCACAGGATTGTTGGGGAATCAGTAGTGGAATTAAAAGTTTTCGAAATCAAAGAGATGCAGAAAAAGACAATCACGCTGTTACCAGAGACGCCATGAAGACTCGCTACCGTTAGCTACACACCTCGGGTATTCGCGCCACATTGCGGGGCGCATGACACAAAACAATGCGCGTGACACCTGTCAACTCTGACAGTAGGCGTGCGGTCCTTGCTGGATTACCGTCAAGAGATACAGCCACAATTGAAAATGAGATTCTGATGAGCGCGAATATCCCTCTCGCTACTTTGCCGCCCACCTACCGCAGAGTCCTGAAAACCTGGCGCCCGGTGATCCTGTATTTCGCCAACGAACACTGCCCCGCCTGTGAATGGGCCGGGCCGATTTTTCGCCAGACGGCCGAGCCGTACCGGCATCGCGCCAATATCTACATGCTCAATACCAGCGAGTCCCCGCGCCATCCGCTGGTCACCGGGACGCCCACCGTGCTGTTTTACAAGAACGGCAGACTGGTGAAAAAACTCAAAGGCATCGGCACCGAAGAAACCCTCGCACGGGATTTCGCCGAGCATATTGGCAAGACCAAAGCGCCCGTTGCCGTCCGCAAACAAACGCATGATCTGCCTTGGCTGCGGCAGACCCTTCGCACTTTGCGCACCGTTGCACGTGCGCGTCTGCGGAGTCAGTACTGAACAGGCTGAAGGTTCCGAAGCAGCGTTAACCAAAAAGTATCAGGGAGAGATAGGACATGACGAATTTGATCAGGAATGGCGAGTTCTACGAAGGCGAAAAAGACTGGTCCGTGAGCCATCCAGAGCACGTGAAATTCAACGAGGATGACTGCAAGATCACTTCACCCGGATACATCATTCAGGACGTCATTTTCCAATCTGAAGCCAAAGAATATGCGCTGTCCGCCAGAATGAAGACTGAATCCGGCTCCACGGCGCGCGTGATATTGACGCTACATCCTGCTGGCGACGAACTTGAGTTGGCGCTGACAGACGATCCAAACTGGCAAGTGCGAACCGACTGGATCCTCGCGCCAGTTGGCACGACCGGAGCCACGGTCAGACTCCACACAGACGGAGCAATCGGCGTCGCCGCCGCACAATTTGGCAGTCTGACGCTAATGAGTCTGGATACTAGAAAATCGATAAACACTCTAGAGCGAATCGTGGCGTGGTGGAGATCCCTGTTCGGTGCCAGGGGATAAATCCAGCGTGTCAGGCAACGGACGTCCTTTGGAAATCTATTTCAGCGCTTGGCAGCCTTTGTATAGATTTCGCCTCGCGCTCGCTTGCCAACGGCTATCACCGTGACCACCAATACTTCATCCTTGACGCGATACCATGCGATACCCGGCGCTTCGCAGCTTTATTTTGTATGCGTTACCCAGGCCTTTGAGCCGATCCGCGGGTACATGCGGATTAAGCAGCCGCTCCGCCAGTTTTTTCTTGAACTGATCTCGCAGACCTGCGCCCAGCTTCTCCCATTTTCTCCAGGCCTTTTCAGAAAACTCCAGCTCATAGGTCATCTATCGAGACCTTGATGGTGGGGTCGCTTTCTCGCTCCTTGCAAAGCGCGATCAACTCCAGATCATCAAGACGCGTCATCATTGCCTCGTATTCTTTGGCAGGTACGCAATAAAACGCTGGTTCATTTCGGTTGAGAATCGTTACGGAGCGTCCACCTCCAGCAGCTACGGTGCCCATCGGATTTTTTTTAATTCGGAAATACTCGCTACTACGTGGGAAAGAACGATATGCGCCATAAAGGTGCTTCCTGAAGTACTTTTAGTAGCACCTAAAATAGCACTCCCTGAAGGTCTTAACGTCAGTCCATTTGACGATACCACGTGATTTCCAGCGACGTTTCTGCGTTGTCCGTCAGATGTTTCTCGCAGTTGGGTGGGAACAGGAAGGATCGCTACATTGTTCATCAGTGAATACTGCGATGCCTGAACCCAAGCATTCGCGAGCAGGCTCGCTCCCACATTTGAAACGCGTTCCAATGTGAGAGCGAGCCTGCTCGCGAAGAGGCCGGCACAGTGAGTAGATAACTCAAGTATTACGCGGCAGTACACACCAACAACACCCGCGTCACCCGCCGCTCTTCCACCGCTTTGACCGTCATCTGCCAGCCTTCAAGTTCCAGACGATCACCAATGACCGGCAGACGATCCAGCAGGCTCATCACTAACCCGGCCATGGTCTGATAGTCCTCGGTCGGCTGCGCACCAAACCCGGTGCGTTGGCGCACCCGCGCCAGGTTCAGCGCACCGCTGACCATAAACCCGCCCTGCTCCTCGACCACGTCCGGGCCTTCGATTTCGCTGGCGTCGGGCAACTCGCCGGCAATCGATTCGAGGATATCGGTCATGGTCAACACACCGACAAAATCACCGAATTCATTGACCACGAAGGCAATGTGCGTCGAGGCCGCGCGCATCTGCTCCAGCGCGTTGAGAATCGAATAGCTGTCGAGCAGGTTGATGGTCTTGCGCGCCAGATGTTCCAGATTCGGCTCGACGCCGGCCAGGTATTCCTTGAGCAGCTCCTTCTTGTGCACGAAGCCCAAAGGCTCATCCACCGCACCGTTACGGATCAACGGCAGACGCGAGTAGGACGAGTGCATCAAGCGGGTACGAATTGCCTCGCGATCATCGGCCAGATCAATCGTGTCGACATCGGCGCGCACCGTCATCAGTCCGCGAATCGGCCGCTCGGCCAGTTGCAGTACGCCGCTGATCATCACCCGTTCGCGACGGTCGAACAATTCGGCACTTGGCGCGTCACCGTCGTCGAGCAGGTCGGAGATTTCCTCACCGACTTCTTCCGCCGCCAGTTTGCGCCCGCCCAGCAAGCGCATGACCGCGTGAGCAGTACGTTCGCGTATCGGTCGCAGGCCTTGCATCGAACGTTTGCGTCGCGCCCGGGCGATCTGGTTGAACACTTCGATCAGAATCGAGAAACCGATGGCGGCGTACAGATAGCCTTTCGGAATGTGGAAGCCCAGACCTTCGGCCGTCAGGGCAAAACCGATCATCATCAGGAAGCCCAGACACAGCATGATCACCGTCGGGTGTGCGTTGACGAAGCGCGTCAGCGGCTTGCTGGCGACGATCATCAAGCCAATCGAGATGATCACCGCGATCATCATCACCGCCAGTTCATCGACCATGCCCACGGCCGTGATCACCGCATCGAGCGAGAACACCGCATCAAGCACCACAATCTGCGCGACGATCGGCCAGAACAAGGCATAAGCGCTGTTGGTCGTGCGTTCGCCGACGTGACCTTCAAGGCGTTCGTGCAATTCCATGGTGGCCTTGAACAACAGGAACACACCACCGAACAGCATGATCAGGTCACGGCCCGAGAAGCTCTTGTCGAACACCTCGAACAACGGCTGAGTGAGGGTGACCAGCCAGGAGATACTCGCCAACAGACCAAGGCGCATGATCAGCGCCAGCGACAGACCGATAATCCGCGCACGGTCACGCTGATGCGGTGGCAGTTTGTCCGCCAGAATTGCGATGAACACCAGGTTGTCGATACCCAGTACCAGTTCCAGCACGATCAAAGTCAACAAGCCTAACCAGGCCGTGGGATCCGCTAACCATTCCATAAAACGTCTCTATCTCTCTCGGTTAATTCAGGCTGCCGGACACGGCAAAGCGCAACGCGAAGGCTCTGGGGCCGCGTTAACAACGATAGTCGGATGTCGGAAAACTGGATGCTGCGAGTGCGTCAAGACCGCGCCATGGCGCGAGGGGAAGGTGCGACTGGGAGGCTCCGAGAGGGTGTTCATGTAGATCCTGAATGAAAAATGGCCTTGGAGCGTACAGGCTTTGGGAACATTTCCTACAGCGGCAAATCATTTCAAAATCTGTAATCAGCACCGAATACCTCTGTAGGAGCTGCCGAAGGCTGCGATCTTTTGATCTTGCTTTTTTACAATTAAAATCAAAAGATCGCAGCCTTCGGCAGCTCCTACAGTACGGTGTCAGCGGCCAGCGAAGCGCAACCGCGACAGCTGCCGCAAATCCCCTTCGATGTAGTAATCATTGGTCCAACGGTCATCCACCGCTAACGGGTTCACCTGTTTCAACGCCAGTTTCTTCGCGAAATAGCGAAACCGGTAATGCTCGTAAAATCGCAACAGCTCCAGCCCGTAACGATCCGCCAGATCGGTGTCGCCACGAATGATCAGGTAGTTTTCATCGTTGCCATTGCTGGCCGAAGCACTGAGGTTGTGGCTGCCGCTGATGATCGTCGGCGAATCGCTGGTGAAATCGGTGACCACCGCTTTGGTGTGCACCAGCAGGTTGCCTTTCTGACCTTTCATGTTCTCGCGCAACCAGCCTTCCAGCCCGGTGTTGAGCAACGCAGTGGCGGCGAATTCGGCGCTGCGGTCGGCGTGAAACCCGGTGATGCGGCTGGCGGTGTTTTGCAGGCCATAACGCAAAATGTCGTCGTGGGGCTGGCCAAGTAACGCGTTGAGAATCGCGTCCGGCAGCGAGAACGCCGTGACGAACAGCACGTCCTTTTTTGCCGCGCTGATGATCTTCACGAACGCCTCCAGGTCAGCCCCGCCGGTACGCGGTGAAAAACCGACGAACAGCGGTTGTTGCGGATTCATCGGGTTGTGCTTGGTGATCCAGTCGCGGGTAGCACCGACATCATCCGGCTGCAGCCAAATCTGCTCGAACGTTTGCAGGTAACTGGCAGCAACCGATTCGTCGTCCAGCACATGCACCACGTTGGCCTGCCGGTAGACGCCGTTGGCGGTGAAATTGGTGCTGCCACACAGAACCGCTTCAGGCTGATGCTCACCGCTGGCAGCGACGCGGCTGAGAACGATGAATTTGTCGTGAAAGATGTTATGAGTCACTCGCCCGCGTTTGCTCGCGGAGGGCAGCGCCGCCAGGCTCGCTTCGTTGATCGTGGTGTCTTCGTCATCCGGCCGGGCGTGATACAGCACCCGCACCTGCACGCCCCGCGCGAATACCGCGTTCACCGCATCGATGATCGCCTGTAGCTGGTACTCGTAGATGGCAATGTCCAGCGCCCATTGGCCATCGACGGCGCGCTCGATAAAACCCAGCAAGCGCCCGAGCAAGCCGTTCTCCAGCCACTGACGGGCCGCATCGGGCCAGGCTTCGATGGGCATGTTTTTGTTGGCGCTGATCTGCGCGTCGAGGTCGGGAAACTTGCGCTGGAATGCCTGACTGGCGGCAACGGCTCGATTGAATATCACGCTTTGGTTGCTCGGGTGACCGTCATCGGAAGTGATCGACAGCTCCAGCGACTCGCCCAACTGCACGGCATCGGCAGTGCCGTAGGCCAGGTGCACGCGATAGTGGATGGTCATGCCCGGATTGACCGCGTAATCCGCCCAGCGAAATTTCTGCAGCGGCGCGGTATCGCTCGTTGTAGCGTGGAACTGGGGAAACGTGTGCGCCTTGCCAGGGAATGTCAGGCTGTTGAACAGGAACAACCAGGGTTTGGCGCCCTGCTGCTTTTCGATGGCGAAACCCAACAGCCCTTTGCGACGGGGCTCGGCCAGGTCCATGGCCAGCAGCACGCCGTTGGTGCCGGCGTAGGCTTTGACGCGGAAATCGTCCGCAGGATTTTTGACCAATACGCGCATCGCTCACTCCTTGTGATTTGGCTGGGTGCAGCATAGAGCAGGGATGCGGGTTTTGGTTGTTCGGCTCAAGACCGGATTGATGCAATCGCGAGCAGGCTCACTCCTACAGGGGAACGCATTCCAAATGTAGGAGTGAGCCTGCTCGCGATGAGGCCCGACCAGACACAGAAGGTATCAGAGAGAAATCAGCTCATCGATATGTCGATACTCTGCACTCAACGCTGAAGCCAGATCCCGCGCCCGCCCCAACCGAATCGGCCCACGCTCGATATCGATCAACAAGCCCGGACACGCCAGTGCCGGCAATCCTGACCACTGCTTCAGACGCCCATCCGTTACCACCAACAGTCGTTGCTGCTCGGCAGGAAAACGCTTGCGCCGCACCGCCAGCCAATGCTCGGCCTGCACCAGCGCCGCGAGCAACGGTGTGCCACCGCCTGCACCCAGAGCCTCCAGCCAGACGCGCAAACCGCTGGACGCCTTCAACCCCTGCACCTGCCATTTCGGCGCCGAGCCACTTGCCGTCAACAATGCGAGGCGCGCGCGCTGGCGATAGGCGTCATCGAACAGTTGCGCGAGCAGACCTTTGGCATCGCTCAAGGCGTGATGGCGTCGCGTCGAAGCGGAGGCATCGACGATGACCAGCCACAGTTCATGCGGCGAGCGTGTGCGCAGTTGAAACAGCAGATCTTCCCTCACCCGAGGACGCCCATTGAGCAGCGTGCCCGGCCAGTTCACCGCGCCGCTGCGGGCGGCATGGCGCTTGCCCTGGCGTCCGTTGTCCAGACGTCCGGCGCGGGGTCTGGCATTCGCCCCCGCGTCGGATCGGGGGCGAATGCCTAGGGCTTTTTTGGCCAGCTCGGCACTTCACGGCGAGCGCCTGTGGCAAGCGCGGGCGCCGGCAGGTCGCCCCACTGGCCCTGGCCTTCACTTGGCGTGGCCTGAGACTCGACCGGCGACTGCGCCGGTGGCTGTGGATTCGATGCCGGCTGCTCGCGCCGCCGATGGCGCAGGGCAAACTCGGCCACGGCGTCGATGTCTTCTTCGCCAATCTCCTCAGCGCCGCGCCAAGCCGCATGGGCGCGAGCAGCGCGCAACCAGACCAGATCGGCACGCAAGCCGTCGACGCCGGCGGCAAAACAACGCTCGGTGATCTGCGCCAGTGCGGCATCGTCCAGCGCAATGTTGGCCAAGGCAGCGCGAGCGTTTTCGCAGCGAGTACGTAGAGCGTGTTGCTCGGCTTCCCACTGTGCACAGAACGCTTGCGGGTCGCTGTCGAAATCCAGTCGCCGACGAATGATCTGCCCGCGTTCAGTCGGTGCCGTATGGCCGCTGAGGGCAACGTTCAAGCCGAAGCGGTCGAGCAACTGCGGACGCAGCTCGCCCTCTTCCGGGTTCATCGTGCCGATCAGCACGAATTTCGCGGAGTGCCGATGGGAAATACCGTCTCGCTCGATCAGGTTGGTGCCGCTGGCGGCAACGTCGAGCAGCAGATCGACCAGGTGATCAGGCAGCAAATTGACTTCATCGACATAGAGCACGCCGCCGTCAGCCTTGGCCAACACGCCCGGTGAGAATTGCGCGCGGCCCTCGCTGAGGGCGGCATCGAGGTCGAGGGTGCCGACCAGGCGCTCTTCAGTCGCGCCCAGCGGCAAGGTGACGAATTGACCGCTGGCGAGCAAATCAGCCAAGCCACGGGCCAGCGTGGATTTGGCCATGCCACGCGGGCCTTCGATCAGCACACCGCCGATTTTCGGGTCGATGGCCGTGAGGCACAGGGCGAGTTTCAGGTCATCGGCGCCGACCACGGCGGAGAGCGGGAAATGCGGGGTGTCGGTCATTTGGGTTTTCTCTGTCGTGGTCGTGGGTGTTCTTGGTGTGGTGTGGTGGTGTGTCAGTCCGGGTGGCCCTCACCCTAGCCCTCTCCCAGAGGGAGAGGGAACTGACCGAGGTGTTCTTTCGAGGTACGCCGACCTGAATTATCGAGTTGAACTCAAAATTCAAAGCCGACACCGATCGGCCCCCTCTCCCTCTGGGAGAGGGCTGGGGTGAGGGTAGCTTTTGAACGCCTACACATCTTCCTCTATATCCAGCAGCAGATTCTCCAACGCCTCTTTATAAGCCCCCGGCTCCTGCCACATCCCCCGCTGTTGCGCTTCCAGCATGCGCTCAGTCATGTCCCGCAGCGCATGCGGATTATGCTCGCGAACAAACTCCCGGGTTGCTGGATCCAGTAGATAAGCATCGGCCAGCAAAGCGTATTGGTGGTCATCAATCAACTGCGTAGTGGCATCAAACGCAAACAGGTTATCAACCGTCGCCGCCATCTCGAACGCGCCTTTATAGCCGTGGCGCTTGACCCCGTCGATCCATTTCGGATTGGCCGCCCGTGAGCGAATCACCCGGTTCAGCTCTTCTTTCAAGGTGCGAATCTTCGGCAGATCCGGTTGGCTGTGATCGCCGTGATAACTGGCCGCCGCCTCGCCACGCAGGGTTTCCACGGCAGCAAGCATGCCGCCCTGGAACTGGTAATAGTCATTGGAATCGAGCAGGTCGTGCTCGCGGTTATCCTGATTCTGCAGCACCGCTTGCACCTGGCTCAGACGCTGGACGAATTGCTCGCGCGCAGCGGTGCCTTCGTCGGCACCGCCGTAGGCGTAGGCGCCCCAGTTCAGGTAAACCTCAGCGAGATCGTCGCGGCTCTGCCACAAACGCCCATCAATGGCGCCCTGCACACCTGCGCCATAGGCACCGGGTTTGGCGCCGAAAATCCGCCAACCGGCCTGACGCCGTGCGGTGTCCTCATCAAGGCCCGATTGCAGCAGTGCCTCGCGCTCGGCTCGTACTTTGGCCGCCAATGGGTTGAGGTCGTCCGGCTCGTCCAGTGCCGCTACTGCCTGCACCGCCGCATCGAACAGGCGAATCAGATTGGCGAAGGCATCACGGAAAAATCCGGAAACGCGCAACGTGACATCAACACGCGGACGGTCGAGCAGACTCAGCGGCAGAATCTCGAAATCATCGACGCGCTGACTGCCGGTCGCCCACACCGGACGCACGCCCATCAACGCCATCGCCTGAGCGATGTCGTCGCCGCCGGTGCGCATGGTGGCCGTGCCCCAGACCGACAAACCGAGCTGGCGCAGGTGATCACCGTGATCTTGCAGGTGTCGCTCAAGAATCAACGTCGCTGACTGGAAACCGATGCGCCATGCGGTGGTGGTCGGCAGGTTGCGCACGTCCACGGAATAGAAATTGCGGCCGGTGGGCAGGACGTCGAGGCGGCCACGGCTGGGTGCGCCGCTGGGGCCGGCGGGCACAAAACGACCGCCGAGGGCGTCGAGCAGACCACGCATTTCGGCGGGGCCGCAGGCGTCCAGACGTGGCGCGACGACCTCCCGCAGATTCTGAATGATTGCGCTGACCTCCGCCCAACGCGGTTCCTGTAGGAGTGAGCCTGCTCGCGATAGCGGTGGATCAGGTAAATCTTCAGCGACTGACACTCCGCTATCGCGAGCAGGCTCACTCCTACAAGGGGATTGCAGTGACTGGGAAATCAGTTCAGTGGCAAACAGTTCGAGGCGTTCGCGGGTGTCGCCGGCGGTGCGCCAGACTTCGTCGCTTTGCGATTGCAGTGCTTCGGGGCGCGGGCCTGTCCATGGGTCGGCCAAGGTGCAATCGAGCGGATCGAATCCGAGTTCGAACGCTTTGGCCAATGCGCGCAGAAGACTCGATTGCGCGCCTTTGCCGTCCCCTCTTGGAATACGCAGCAACGCCAACAACGTATCAATGCGCAATCGCCCCGTCGGTGACTCGCCGAAAATGTGCAGCCCGTCGCGAATCTGCGATTCCTTCAGATCACACAAATACGTATCGAGACGCGGCAACCAGATCGCCGCATCGGCGTCGCTGTCCAGCCCGGCATCGAGTTGCAGTTCGCGGTCGATCTGCGTCTCGCGCACCAATTGCAGAATGTCGCGCTGCAACTCGCGGGCGCGGCGCGGATCAAGCAGTTGCGCTTCGTAATACTCGTCGGCCAGCAGTTCCAGATTGCGCAGCGGGCCGTAGGTTTCGGCGCGGGTCAGCGGCGGCATCAGGTGGTCGATGATCACCGCTTGTGTGCGCCGCTTGGCCTGGGCGCCCTCGCCCGGATCGTTAACGATAAACGGATAGATGTTCGGCAGCGGCCCGAGCAGTGCATCCGGCCAGCAGTTTTCCGAAAGACCGACGCCTTTGCCCGGCAGCCATTCGAGGTTGCCGTGCTTGCCGACGTGAATCACGCCGTGCGCGCCGTAGGTGTTGCGCAGCCAGAAATAGAACGCCAGATAACCGTGCGGCGGCACCAGATCCGGGTCGTGATAGACCGCGCTCGGATCGACCTGATAACCGCGCGCCGGCTGGATGCCGACGAAGGTCAGGCCGAAGCGAATGCCGGCAATCATCATCCGCCCGTCGCGGCACATCGGGTCGTTTTGTGGCGCTCCCCATCGAGCAACCACAGCGGCGCGATTGGCTTCGGGCAGCGCGTTGAACATCGTCAGGTAAGCGTCCATGGCGAGACTTTGCTGGCACGGTCGCAGATCAATCGTGTCGAGATCGTTGCTGACGCCACCGAGCAATTGCTGGATCAACTCAGTGCCGCTGTCCGGCAGTTCGGCCGCAATGGGATAACCCTCAGCCTGCAACGCGCGCAGGATGTTCAGCGCCGCTGCCGGAGTGTCGAGGCCGACGCCGTTGCCGATGCGTCCGTCGCGGGTCGGGTAGTTGGCGAGGATCAGCGCGATGCGTTTTTCGCCATTCGGCACCCGTGCCAGATCGATCCAGCGCCGCGCCAGTTCGGCGACGAAATCCATGCGCTCGGGTTGTGCACGGTAGCAGACAACATCGGACTGACTGCGCTCACTGCGCCAGGCCAGATCCTTGAAACTGATCGGCCGGCTGATGATGCGCCCGTCGAGTTCCGGCAAGGCAATGTGCATGGCCAGATCGCGCGGGCCGAGGCCCTGCTCGCTGTCGCGCCAGCCGGGCTCGTTGTCCTGCGCGCAGATCGCCTGGATCACCGGAATATTGCGGCGAAACGGCCGCAGATGCGGCGCTTCCGGGCTGGACTGAGCGAACCCGGTGGTGTTGAGAATCACCCCCGCCTCGACTTCATCCAGCCAATCCTCGACCACCGCCAGGCAGCCGGGTTCTTTCAGACTGGCCACCGCGATCGGCAGCGGATTCAACCCCGCCGCCTGCAAGCGCTGGCAGAAAACATCGATGAACGCGGTGTTCGCCGCTTGCAAATGCGAGCGGTAAAACAACACCGCCGCAACCGGGTTTTCCGGCAGCCATTCGGCTTGCCAGTCACTCAGTGCGGCGCTGGTTTTGCTTGGGTGGTAAATCGCCGTGCGCGGCAGGGTCTGCGGCTCATCCCATGTGTAATCGCGGGCGAGCCAACGGTTGGCCATGCAGCGGAAGAAATCCAGCGCATTGCCCAAGCCACCCTGACGCAAGAATTGCCAGAGGCGGTCGCGATCCTCGGCGTTGACGGTGCTCAAGTCGCTGAGCTCCGGATCAGGCCGGTCATCGCCCGGCACCAGAATCAGCTGCACACCACGTTCGGACAGCTCGACCAGCCGCTCGACGCCATAGCGCCAATAGGCGATGCCACCATGCAGCGAAATCAGAATTACCTTGGCATGACGCAGCACTTCGTCGACGTACAGATCGACTGAGGCGTGATTCTGCACCTGCATCGGATTGGCCAGACGCAGGCTCGGATAATCTTCCGGCAACTGCTGCGCCGCTTCGGCGAGCAGCGCCAGGCTGGAGTCGCCGCTGCACAGGATCACCAGCTCGGCGGGGGTCTGTCCAAGGTCGGCAATGTTGTCATCCGAAACGAAACCGCCGGGCTGGGTCCTGAGCAGGTGCATGGTTTAAACGCTGAGCGCGGCGCGCAGTTGCGCTTCGAGTTGCGCCGCGTCGAGTTCCTGACCGATCAACACCAGACGCGTGACGCGCGCTTCATCGGCGCCCCACTGACGGTCGAAATGCTTGTCGAAACGCGTGCCCACGCCCTGGATCAGCAGGCGCATTGGCTTGTTCGGAATGGCGGCGAAACCTTTGACACGGAGGATGCCATGCTTGACCACCAGTTGCGTCAGGGCGTCGAGCAGCAGGCTTTCGTCGGCTTGCGGCAGTTCGATGGAGATCGAATCGAAGGCGTCGTGATCGTGGTCATCGTGGTCGTCATCGCCTTCACCATGGTGGTGATCGTGATGGCTGTGGCGGCTGTCGATGTGTTCTTCGGAACCGGCGCCGAGGCCGATCAACACGTCCAGCGGCAGACGACCATTGCTGGCTTCGATGATTTTCACCGCCGGTGGCAGCTCTTCGGCGACTTCAGCGCGTACGCGAGCGAGATCTTCCGGGCTGGTCTGGTCGGCCTTGTTCAGGATGACGAGGTCGGCGCTGGCCAGTTGGTCAGCGAACAGTTCGTGCAGCGGCGATTCGTGATCGAGGTTCGGATCGAGTTTGCGCTGGGCATCGACTTGATCCGGGAACGCGGCGAAGGTGCCAGCGGCCACGGCCGGGCTGTCCACCACAGTAATTACCGCGTCAACGGTACAGGCGCTGCGGATTTCCGGCCACTGGAAGGCCTGCACCAGCGGTTTCGGCAGGGCCAGGCCCGAGGTTTCGATAAGGATGTGGTCGAGGTCACCGCGACGCGCGACCAGTTCACGCATCACCGGGAAGAACTCTTCCTGAACGGTGCAGCACAGGCAGCCGTTGGCCAGCTCGTAAACCCGGCCGGTGGCTTCTTCTTCGGTGCAACCGATGGTGCATTGCTTGAGGATTTCACCGTCGATGCCCAGCTCGCCAAACTCGTTGACGATCACCGCGATACGACGGCCCTGGGCGTTATCGAGCATGTGTCGCAGCAGCGTGGTTTTGCCCGAGCCGAGGAAGCCGGTGACGATGGTGACGGGGAGTTTGGCCAGTGTTTTCATCGGTATGCCCTTTGGCAAGCGGCGGGCATACGGGACGAGAACCGGCAACGCGCGTGCGTGCCCGGAGAGTTCGCCACCGGATCACCCCGCCCGGTTGAATTGAGAATCTGTGACGAGGCAGGTCTCCTGGCTGACGGCGTTCAGGCGCTAAGCCTGGCGTTTGCTGCGCCTTCCCGCAGGCTCATCGATTGAGCTGGCAGTGGCGTGGCAGCGAACATCACCGTTCACAGTTGCGGGGGCAGCCGCGGCATTGACCGCGTTCCCTTCTTAGCTTCGGCAACGGCCGAAGAACCTCGAAAGCGCAAGGCTACGCATCGTCTAAGGGTGGGTCAATGGGCGTTGAGTTTTGGTTTTGGGGGCATATCCGTTGCTGCGGGTGCTGCCGCTGGCGGTTTCGCTCTTACAGCGAGTCACCTTTTCCAAACGCCGAAAAGGTAACCCAAAAGGCTTTGCCCCGGCGTACGGCACTTCGCTGAGGCTCAGTGTTCCCTCGCTACGGTGTCCATCCGGGGGCATCGCCTACGGTTTGCTTCGCTGCACCTCCTCTCGATGAATGCGGCTGCGCCGCACGGCGCTGCGCGCCTACCCCCGGATGAACACCTCCGCTCGGCCTGCCGAAGGGGCAAAAGAGCAAAAACCAAAGCCAAAGCAAAAGCCAAAGCCAAAGGAAGATCACAAGCCCCTCACCCTAACCCTCTCCCAAAGGGAGAGGGGACTGATCGCGGTGTTTGGGAGAGGTACGCCGAAATGCGATACCGCGTCGAACTCGGGCTCAAAACAGCAAAAAAATCGGCCCCATATCCATGAGATTAGGAGGACTGATCGGGGTGTTTGGGAGAGCTACGCCGACGTGAAATACCGAATTGAACTCAGGTTCTGAAAAGCCCACAAATCGGCCCCTCTCCCTCGGGAGAGGGCTGGGCGGGCGGCGTTCCGATGAGGGGAAAATCCACCACAAATCCAAAGCCGAACACCCGCTCCTCACCACTCAATAGGCCGAGT
>NZ_VCNJ01000056.1 GCF_005938625.1 Pseudomonas fluorescens | reverse complement strand
CGACTGAACTACCGCTGCGCGTCGGTGCAGGCACTTTCAGCCTACGCTCTTGCTTACGCAAGTGTCTCGGGAGTGGTGGGTGATGACGGGATCGAACCGCCGACATTCTGCTTGTAAGGCAGACGCTCTCCCAGCTGAGCTAATCACCCGTTTGCATCTCCGAGGCCGCGAAATTTACGCAGGTAGCGAACCTAAGTCAATAGCAGGATTGAAGTTTTTCTAAAAAAGACGAAATTGTTTCCATCCTGCAAGACCGCCTTCGCGAGCAAGCCCGCTCCCACAGGGGAATGCATTCCAAATGCGGGAGCGTGCTTTCTCGTGAAGACGGCAGTCCATTCGACGCAAATTCAGAAAAAGAACGCGATTTATTCGCTGTAGATCATCTTCTTGGTCATGCCGCCATCGACGACGAATTCCTGCCCGGTGACAAACCCGGCATTCCTCGACAGCAACCAGGCTACCATCGCCGCTACGTCTTCAACCGTCCCTACCCTGCCCGCTGGATGTTGAGCATGATCGGCATCGGCCAAAGGCTCGGCCCGACGCGCAGAGGGATCACGCGCATCGATCCAGCCCGGACTGACGGCGTTGACGCGAATCTCCGGCCCCAGACTGATCGCCAGCGCATGCGTCAGCGCCAACAAGCCACCCTTGCTCGCCGCATACGCCTCGGAGTCCGCCTCCGACTGGCGTGCACGGGTCGAGGCCAGATTGACGATCGCACCGTTGTGCGCGCGCAGGTATGGCGCACAGTGCTTGGCCAACAGCATCGGCCCACTGAGGTTTACCGCCAGCACGCGATTCCAGTAAGCCAGATCGAGGCTTTCCAGAGTGATGTTGTGCGGATCGGCGACCGCCGCGTTGCAGACCAGCGCATCGAGGCGACCAAACTGCCCCAGCACTTCGGCAACGCCGAGCGCGACCTGGCCCTCATCGGCAACATCCATCGCGATGAACCAGGCGTTTTCGCCCAGTACCTTCGCTACTTTCGAACCGCGCGCACGATCCAGGTCGGTCAGCACGACCTGCCAGCCTTCGCTGATCAGCCATGCCGCGATCCCCAGACCGATACCGCGCGCGGCCCCCGTGACCAGCGCAACGCGGCCATGGGTGCCCGCTGTCGGCGTAGACAACTCGATCACAACGCTGCCAGACCGCGCGCCAGATCGGCCTGCAGGTCCGCCACATCTTCCAGACCGACCGCAATGCGGATCAGGCTGTCACGTATGCCCGCCGCTTCACGCTCTTGCGGCGCCAGACGACCATGAGAGGTGGTGCTCGGGTGCGTGATGGTGGTTTTGCTGTCACCGAGGTTGGCAGTAATCGAAATCAACCGGGTGGCATCGATAAAGCGCCAGGCGCCCTCTTTGCCGCCCTTGACCTCAAAGCTCACCACCGCACCAAAGCCCTTTTGCTGGCGCTGGGCCAACTCGTGCTGTGGATGACTCTTGAGACCGGCGTAATGCACCTTCTCGATGCCATCCTGCTGCTCCAGCCATTCGGCCAGTTCCTGGGCGTTCGCGCAGTGAGCCTTCATCCGCAGTTTCAGGGTTTCCAGACCCTTGAGGAAGATCCACGCATTGAACGGGCTCAGGGTCGGGCCGGCGGTGCGCAGGAAGCCGACGATTTCTTTCATCTGCTCACTGCGACCGGCAACCACGCCGCCCATGCAACGGCCTTGACCGTCGATGAACTTGGTCGCCGAGTGCACGACGATGTCTGCGCCCATTTTCAGCGGCTGCTGCAACGCTGGCGTGCAGAAGCAGTTGTCGACTACCAGCATCGCTCCTTTGGCGTGGGCGATTTCAGCCAGTGCGGTGATGTCGACCAGCTCAGCCAAAGGATTGGACGGAGATTCGACGAAAAGCAGCTTGGTATTCGACTTGATTGCCGCGTCCCAACCCGAAAGGTCAGCCAGCGGCACGTAATCGACTTCCACACCGAAACGCTTGAAGTACTTCTCGAACAGGCTGATGGTCGAACCGAATACGCTGCGCGAGACCAGCACGTGATCGCCAGCACTGCACAGGCTCATCACCACCGCCAGGATCGCCGCCATGCCGGTGGCGGTGGCAACGGCTTGCTCGGCGCCTTCCAGTGCAGCAATACGCTCTTCGAACGCGCGCACGGTCGGGTTGGTGTAACGCGAGTAAACGTTGCCCGGCACTTCGCCGGCAAACCGCGCGGCCGCATCGGCAGCCGTGCGGAACACGTAGCTGGAGGTGAAGAACATCGGATCACCGTGCTCGCCTTCCGGCGTACGGTGCTGACCGGCACGTACGGCCAGGGTATCGAACGCTACGCCTTCGAGGTCGCTGTCCAGCCGACCGGCATCCCATTCCTGACTCATGCTGTCACTCCTTGCCCTGTTCGCGAAAATTGAAAGTCAGATACAAAACCGGCCCCTCAGGGCCGGTAGAAACTCAGTTGTTGTACAGATCGATGATCGCACTGACCGCCTGGGTCTTGATCTTCGAGGAGTCGTTACGCGCCTGTTCGATCTTGTTCAGGTACGCCTCGTCGACGTCGCCGGTGACGTACTTGCCGTCGAACACTGCGCAATCGAAGTTCTCGATCTTGATCTTGCCGCCGCCGACCGCTTCGATCAAGTCAGGCAGGTCCTGATAGATCAGCCAGTCAGCGCCGATCAGATCCGCCACGTCCTGAGTCGAACGGTTGTGTGCGATCAGTTCGTGCGCGCTCGGCATGTCGATGCCGTAGACGTTCGGGAAGCGAACTGCCGGAGCGGCGGAGCAGAAGTAGACGTTTTTCGCGCCGGCTTCGCGGGCCATCTGGATGATCTGCTTGCAGGTGGTGCCGCGCACGATCGAGTCATCGACCAGCATCACGTTCTTGCCGCGGAATTCCAGTTCGATGGCGTTGAGCTTCTGACGTACCGATTTCTTGCGCGCCGCCTGGCCCGGCATGATGAAGGTACGACCGATGTAACGGTTCTTGACGAAACCTTCGCGAAATTTCACGCCCAGGTGGTTGGCCAGCTCCAGTGCCGCGGTACGGCTGGTGTCCGGAATCGGGATAACCACGTCGATGTCGTGCTCTGGACGCTCGCGCAGGATCTTCTCGGCGAGCTTCTCACCCATGCGCAGACGGGCCTTGTAGACCGACACGCCATCGATGATCGAATCCGGACGCGCCAGGTAGACGTGTTCGAAGATGCACGGCGTCAGGGACGGGTTGGTCGCGCATTGACGGGTATGCAGCTTGCCGTCTTCAGTGATGTAGACCGCTTCGCCCGGGGCCAGGTCGCGAATCAGGGTAAAACCGAGCACGTCCAGCGAAACGCTTTCCGAGGCGATCATGTACTCGACGCCTTCGTCGGTGTGACGCTGCCCGAACACGATCGGACGGATGCCATGCGGGTCACGGAAACCGACGATGCCGTAACCGGTCACCATCGCCACAACGGCGTAACCACCGACACAACGGTTGTGCACGTCAGTCACCGCGGCAAACACGTCTTCTTCGGTCGGTTGCAGCTTGCCGCGCTGGGCCAGCTCATGTGCGAACACGTTGAGCAGCACTTCCGAGTCGGAACTGGTGTTGACGTGACGCAGATCGGATTCGTAGATCTCTTTGGCCAACTGCTCAACGTTGGTCAGATTACCGTTGTGCGCCAGGGTGATGCCGTAAGGCGAGTTGACGTAGAACGGCTGAGCTTCGGCCGAGGTCGAGCTGCCCGCGGTCGGGTAACGGACGTGGCCGATACCCATGTGGCCGACCAGCCGCTGCATGTGACGCTGTTGAAAGACGTCACGCACCAGGCCATTGTCCTTGCGCAGGAACAACCGGCCATCATGGCTGGTGACGATACCGGCAGCGTCCTGGCCGCGGTGCTGGAGCACGGTTAGCGCGTCATACAGCGCCTGATTGACGTTCGACTTACCGACGATACCGACGATGCCACACATGCGACGCAACCCCTACTTAATGGATCTGAACTGAACAACACTCACTGAGGCGTTTTCGCCGACGGCAAGAGTTGCTCCTTGAACGGAATATCAGCGGGTACGCTGATTCCGCTGGCAAGCCACTGACTGCTCCACCCGAGAATCAGGTTTTTGGACCAATCAGCGACCAATAGAAATTTTGGTACGAGCTGTGATTCTTTCCACCACCCGTCCTGCTGTACCGGCCCCAGGCTCAATAGCCCGACCGCCACGACCACCAGCAACACGCCACGCGCAGCGCCGAAGGCCATGCCGAGGAATCGATCGGTCCCGGACAATCCGGTGACGCGAACCAACTCGCCGATAAGATAATTGATCATTGCGCCCACGATCAGTGTGGCGACAAACATGATGGCACAGCCCGCGATCACGCGAGCCGATGGGGTTTCGATGTATCCGGCGAGGTACTCGGACAATGAGCCACCGAACATCCAGGCGACGACTCCTGCGATGATCCAGGTCACCAGCGATAATGCTTCCTTGACGAAGCCGCGGCTCAAACTGATCAAAGCGGAGATGGCGATGATTGCAACGATCGCCCAGTCAACCCAGGTAAATGGCACAGTGCAGCCTACAGACGGATAAGGCGGCGCATTTTAGCAGAGCGCATGCCTCTCGGTAAGCTGCGATTGTCAGTGCATTTCAATCGAGGTGATAGTTTTTAGCCGCGCTCAGGCTGGAAGCGCACGACAAACCCTTTGAGGTTCTGCTGACGGCCCAACAGATCACGCAGACGATCAGCCTCGGCACGCTCGATCAACGGGCCGACAAACACCCGATTCTTGCCATCGGCGGAGCGAATGTAAGCGTTATAGCCTTGGCTGCGCAGGGTTTTCTGCAGACTCTCAGCGCTGGCACGACTCGACAGACTGGCCAGTTGCACCGACCAGCTCACCGACAGGCCGTTGGCATCGACCCGACTTTGCGTGGTGTCAGGCTTGCTCGACGCCGCAGTAATCGGCTGGGCAGGTGCAGGAATCGGCTTGGCCACTGCAGGCGGCGCAACAGGCTTGGTGATCATAATAGGAGCCGTCGGCGCCGGTGCGACGGGCGCAGCAGGCGCCGTGTCTTCGGCGACTTCTTCATCCGTTGGCACTGGCTCCTGCGGCAAGGCTTGCGGCTCAGGCACGGCCACCGTTTCCATTTGCACTTGTGGCATGGCAGGCGCTTGCGGAGCTGCCGGCGCTTCAACGGTCACCTGACGCTGCTCGTCCTGACGGGAAAACAGCATCGGCAGGAAGATCACCGCCAGCGCAACCAGCACCAAAGCGCCAACCATGCGTTGCTTGTACGCTTTATCCAGCAAAGCCATTTGCCGCTTCCTCCGTGGAGCGCCGGGCCAGCCATTCAAGGGCCTCGGCGACACAATAAAATGATCCGAACAACAGAATCTCGTCGTCGCTGGTAGCCACGGCGCACTGCCCTTCCAGGGCGGCGGCAACACTGTCGTAAGACGTGACCGCAGCGCCAAGGTTCTGCAATGCAGCGTTTAATTCGGCCACTGGACGTGCGCGCGGCGAATCCAGCGGCGCAACGGCCCAATGCTCGACACTAGCATTCAATTCGCCGACAACACCATCCAGATCCTTGTCGGCCAGCAGACCGAACACCGCCAGGCGCTTGCCGACCGGTGGCCGCGCAGCCAAACGACGAGCCAGATACTCGGCGGCGTGCGGGTTGTGACCCACATCCAGCAACAGATTCAGGCGCTTGCCGTTCCACTCGAACGAGCGGCGATCCAGTCGCCCGACCACGCGAGTGGCCTGCAACGCCGCGACAATCTGTTGCGAATCCCACGGCAAACCGAGCAGCAGATACGCCTGCAACGCCAGCGCGGCGTTTTCCATCGGCAGATCGAGCAGCGGCAAGTCACGCAGTTCAACCACTTGACCCTGCGCATCGGTGCCGCGCCATTGCCAGTGCTGATCAGTTATGCCGAGGTCAAAATCACGCCCACGCAAGAAGAACGGGCAAGCCAGTTCACGCGCTTTGTCGAGCAGCGGTTGCGGAGGATTCAGATCGCCGCACAAGGCAGGGTTGCCCTGACGGAAAATTCCGGCTTTCTCGAAAGCCACGGATTCGCGGGTGTCGCCCAGATAATCAGCGTGATCGACGCCAATGCTGGTGACCAGCGCGATATCGGCATCGACCACGTTGACCGTGTCCAGACGCCCACCCAGACCGACTTCCAGCACCACCGCATCAAGCCCGGCCTGTTGAAACAGCCAGAACGCCGCGAGGGTGCCCATTTCGAAGTAAGTCAGGGAAGTGTCGCCGCGCCCGGCCTCGACCGCCGCGAAGGCCTCACACAGCTGTGCGTCAGTGGCTTCGACGCCATTGATCTGCACCCGCTCGTTATAACGCAGCAGGTGCGGGGAATTGTAGACACCAACGCTCAGGCCCTGCGCGCGCAGCAATGAAGCCACGAAAGCGCAGGTGGAACCCTTGCCGTTGGTGCCGGTGACCGTGATCACCCGAGGCGCCGGCTGGCCCAGCCCCATGCGGGACGCTACCTGTTGCGAACGCTCCAGCCCCATGTCGATGGCCGACGGATGCAACTGCTCAAGGTAGGCGAGCCATTCGCCAAGGGTGCGCTCGGTCATAGGCCAGCAGGTACCGGTGGAACCACGATCGGTTCGATTGGCGCGGCGACGAATTTCGGCGTCGGCTTGCCAGTCATCTGTGCCAGCAGGTTACCCAGACGCGGGCGCAGTTCCTGACGGTGGATGATCATGTCGATCGCGCCGTGTTCCAGCAGGAATTCACTGCGCTGGAAGCCTTCCGGGAGCTTCTCACGTACGGTTTGTTCGATAACGCGCGGGCCAGCGAAGCCGATCAGGGCTTTCGGCTCACCGACGATCACGTCGCCAAGCATCGCCAGACTTGCGGAAACACCGCCGTAGACCGGGTCGGTCAGTACGGAGATGAACGGAATGCCCTCTTCACGCAGACGCGCCAGCACAGCCGAAGTCTTGGCCATTTGCATCAGCGAGATCAACGCTTCCTGCATGCGCGCACCACCAGAGGCGGCGAAGCAGATCATCGGGCAGCGGTTTTCCAGGGCGTAGTTGGCGGCGCGCACGAAGCGCTCACCGACGATGGCGCCCATGGAACCGCCCATAAAGGCGAATTCAAAGGCCGAAACCACCACTGGCATGCCCAGCAAGGTGCCGCTGACGGAGATCAGCGCGTCTTTTTCGCCGGTCTGCTTCTGTGCAGCGGTCAGGCGATCCTTGTACTTCTTGCCGTCGCGGAATTTCAGACGGTCAACCGGCTCCAGGTCGGCGCCCAGCTCGTTGCGACCTTCGGCATCGAGGAAGATGTCGATGCGCGCACGTGCGCCGATGCGCATGTGGTGGTTGCATTTAGGGCAAACGTCCAGGGTCTTTTCCAGCTCTGGACGATACAACACCGCCTCGCAAGACGGGCATTTGTGCCACAGACCTTCAGGGACCGAGCTCTTCTTGACCTCGGAACGCATGATCGAAGGGATCAGTTTGTCTACTAACCAGTTGCTCATGCTTTCTTTCTCCAGTACCGGCGGCCCGAACGCTCTGGTTCGCAGCCCCGCGTATGCCCTTCAGCTAAATTCATGTGTGTGGCGATGGTTTCCGGACTGCCACGATCAGCGCTGAACATGACCTGCGTGCGATCCAGAAACCCTCAGCCGCGCCTGCTTTGTGCAAGTGCATTGATGGACGGCGGCAGACTGCCAGCCGTCACATCAATATGGCGCTTTGCGTACCGCGCTGATGAACGCGTGAATCTTTGCGTGATCCTTGATGCCCTTGCTCGCCTCTACCCCACCGCTGACGTCTACCGCGTACGGTTTCACCCGAACCACGGCGTCTGCAACGTTCTCCGGGGTCAAACCACCGGCCAGAATCAACGGCTTGCTCAAACCTTGCGGAATCAATGACCAGTCGAACGCCTCACCGGTTCCGCCCGGCACGCCTTCAACGTAGGTATCGAGCAGAACACCGCTGGCGCTGGGATAAGCGTCAACAGCAGCCGCTATGTCATCACCGGCCTTGACCCGCAACGCCTTGATGTAGGGACGATGCCAGCCTTCACAATCTTCAGCAGTTTCATCGCCATGGAACTGCAACAGATCCAGCGGCACGGCATCGAGGATTTCCCCCAACTCGCAGCGGCTGGCGTTGACGAACAGACCCACGGTGGTCACGAACGGCGGCAATGTCTGAATAATCGCCCGCGCCTGCTGTACGGTGACCGCTCGTGGACTCTTGGCGTAGAACACGAACCCGATCGCATCTGCCCCGGCCTCAACGGCGGCCAGCGCATCTTCTATGCGGGTAATCCCGCAGATCTTGCTGCGAACGGCTGACATATCGAGAAAAACTCCGAGGCAAAAACCGGGAAAGTCCCGGATGGTAACAAAAGCGCTCAAGGGCGTCAGCCGTCAAGTTCGGAGAATCCCGTAAGGAAATGTGGCCCGATAAAACGCTCGGGCAACGGGAATTCATCGTGATACTCGACCTGCACCAGATACAGACCGTAAGGATGCGCCGTAACGCCACCGGAACGGCGCTCGCGACTTTCCAGCACTTCCTTCATCCACTCCACCGGGCGCTCGCCGGCACCGATGGTCATCAGCACACCGGCGATATTGCGCACCATGTGATGCAGGAAGGCATTGGCGCGGATGTCGAGCACGATCATCTTGCCGTGACGGGTCACGCGCAGGTGATGCATCTTCTTGATCGGCGACTTGGCCTGGCACTGGCCGGCACGGAACGCACTGAAATCGTGGGTGCCAATCAGGTATTGCGCGGCCTCGGCCATGCGCTCGACGTCCAGCGGACGGTGGTTCCAGGTGATTTCTTCGTTGAGATGCGCCGGGCGGATCTGATCGTTATAGATCACATAGCGATAACGCCGGGCGATGGCTTTGAAGCGCGCATGAAAATGCGCCGGCATCACCCGCGCCCAACTGACACTGATGTCGTGGGGCAGATTGATGTTGGCGCCCATGACCCAAGCCTTCAGCGACCGATCGACCGTGGTGTCGAAGTGCACCACTTGTCCGCAGGCATGCACGCCGGCATCGGTGCGCCCGGCGCACTGCAAGGAAACCGGCGCGTTGGCGACTTTCGACAAGGCTTTTTCGAGCTCTTCCTGCACCGTTTTCACACCGGTCAGCTGACGCTGCCAGCCGCTGTAGCGCGAGCCTTTGTACTCAACGCCCAGCGCGACGCGGTAAAAGCCGTCGGGGGCCATTTCGGCGACCGGGTTATCTATGTTTGCCAAGGTGGGACAGCCTGCTGTTTGTGCAAAGGCGGGCATTATAAGGCTGTGGTTCAGGGATGCCAGAGCGTTCTCTGTCGCCTGTAACACCGCTTTCGCGAGCAAGCTCGCTCCCACAGAGGAAATGCATTCCAAATGTGGGAGCGAGCTTGCTCGCGAAAGCGCTGGATCAGACACTACTGGACCCGGCACGAACAAAAACGGCAGCCTCACTGGGCTGCCGTTGTTTGTTTACCGCTGGACTTACGCCAGGTTCGAGAGCATTTCCTTGGCCTCGCCACGCTGCTTCTCGTCACCCTCGGTCAACACTTCGTTGAGGATGTCGCGTGCGCCGTCGCTGTCGCCCATGTCGATGTAAGCCTGAGCCAGATCGAGTTTGGTCGCAGCTTCGTCAGTGCCGGCGAGGAAGTCGAAATCGTCTTCGCCCAGATCACCACCGATTGCCGCATCGGCTTCGGTGAAGGTCGGTTCGGCAATGGTTTGCGACAGACGATCCAGCTCGGCATTGACGTCGTCCAGCTCGGCGGCAAACGCATCAGGCTCGGCCGGTGGGTTGGAATCCATCTCGTCCGCCAGCGACAGATCGAAATCGGCCGGCAGTTCCAGATCGTCTTGCGGCACGTCAGCCACGACTGGCGGCTCGACTGGCGACAGATCCTTCACGCCCTCGTCCAGATCCAGCAGGAAGTCGTCTTCAGCCAAGGTGGCTGGCGACGGTTCGGCGCCGAGATCCAGATCCAGGTCGAAGTCCGACAGATCATCCAGGTTCTCTTTGATATCAGTCTGCTGTTGCAGCACCGATTCGAAGCTCAGGTCATCGTCGGACGGGAACTCGTCCAGCTCGACCGGCGCTTCAGGCTCAACCACAGGCGCAGGCTCTACCGGGGTGATGTTGTCGAGATCGTCCAGGCTCAGATCAAACGCGCTGTCCAGATCGTCTTCCACTGGCGCCGGCTCAGGCACTTCAGGCTCATCCAGCAGCAGATCCTTGACGTATTGCGCGTCCAGCTCGGCAGCCACGGCAGCAGCGGCCAGACCCGCCGCAGCGACGACGGCCATGGCCGGGAAGCGGCTTTTCAGCTCTTCGACCTTGGCGAAGTTGTCGCCATTGGCCACCAGTTGACGTTCCTGAGCGACGAACGCATCGCGGTCGCCCTGCTGACCGTAAACTTCCATCAGTTTCAGACGCAGATCACTGCGCTGCGGCTCCAGGCTGACGCCCTCTTCCAGCAGCGCGGCTGCCTGATTCAGGCGACCGGCGTTGATGTGCGATTGCGCCTTGTCGAGCACGTCATCGGAACGCTCGGCGGCCGGCGCCACCAGCGGCGCAGCAATCGGCTCGGCCATCACGATCGGGGCGACTACCGGAGCCACTACGGGGGCCGGAGCAGGTGCAGGTGCCGGGGTGTTGAGCTTGACGCTCGCCGCCGGGGTTTCCAGACCTTCGAAGCTGCTTTCCGGCAGATCCTGCTCGGCGGAGAACTCTTGCTCCTCCGACAGGGCACGGGCCATGCGCAGATGTTTCTCGGCTTCCTGCTGAGCTTTGCGGCGACGCGCCAGCAACAACAGCAGGAGCAGCAGAACCACAGCGCCGCCACCGATCAGCCCCAGCAGGATCGGGTTGGTCAGCAGCTCATTGAAGGTTTTCTCTTCATCGACCGGCGGCTTCGGCGCAACTACTGGCTCAACTGGCGTTTCAGCCGGCGGCGCAATGGCAGACTCTGGCGTCGGCGCCGCTTCTGCCGGAGTGGCTGGCGGCGTGGCAGCCAGTTCAGCCGTGATCGCAGGCACCGCCGGTGCAGCAGCGTTGGCGGCTGGCGCAGCGCCCGCCCCTTCAGCTTGCAGTTTCGCCAGCTGATTGTTTTTCAGCTCGATCAGTTTTTGCAGCTTGTCCATCTGGCTTTGCAGATCGGACATACGGCTTTTCAGTTCCTCGTTATCACGACGGGTCGTGTCGAGGCTTTCTTGAGTCACCGCAAGCTTGTTGCTCAGCGCCTTGGCGTCACCCGCCGGGCCTTTGCCGCGCGCCTTGGCGCTTTCAGCGGAAACCAGGCTCAGATTGTCCTGGGCGTTCTGTGCTGCACCGGTATTGCCGCGACCACGGTTGGTCGCATCGAGTTGCTGCTGACCGGTGCCTGGCTTGGCCACATAACGACGGCCCGAGCGCCAGGCTTCGTTCTGCGCCGCGACTTCGGCAATCGCCTTAGACTGTGGCAGCGCAGTGCTTTGCACGGAATCAGGCAGGCGCAGCACCTGACCGGTTTTCAGGCGATTGATGTTGCCGCCAATGAACGCATCCGGGTTCAGCGCTTGAATGGCCAGCATGGTCTGCTGCACCGAGCCGCCGGTACGCGCCTTCGCGGCGATTTCCCACAGGGTGTCGCGCGGCGTGGTCGTGTATTGGGTCGGGTGCGTAGCGCCAGTGGTCGGCGCTGCGATGGTCTGCGACGGCGCCGGTTGTGCGGCGGCATCAGCGGTCTGCGGCGAGAATTTCGACGGATCGAGCAGCACGCTGTAATCGCGCAGCAGACGGCCGTTCGGCCACATCACCTGCACGAGGAATTTGACCATCGGTTCCGACAGCGGCTTGCTCGATGTCACGCGCAGCACGCTTTTGCCGCTGGCGTTGAGTACCGGGGTAAATGTCAGATCATTGAGGAAGGCCTGGCGGTCGACGCCGGCCTTGGCAAAGTCTTCAGGTGAAGCCAGGCTCGGCACCACTTCGGCAGCGGTGAGATCCTTGACGTCGAGCAGCTCGATTTCAGCCACCAGCGGCTGGTTCAGGGTCGACTTCAGGGTCAGCTCCCCGAGCCCGAGGGCATGCGCCATACCGGAGGACAGCGCCGAGGCGGCCGCTATTGCTAACACCAGTTTGCGAACTTGAACCATAGCCTCATCCTTTGTTTGAACGTTCCTCGGCCAGCGAGAAGATGTTGAATACCGCTGCCGTAAGGCATTGCGCGCGACGACGACAGATGTCGCGCGCGATCATTTCTTTGATGCCCCGGAAAGTCCCGGAGGGTGACACGTTATCAAGCAATCTGGGCAAGCATAGCGCTCACCTAGAATCAGTCGACAAATTGTTGCCAAGTATCTTTTACAGCAGGTCTTTTATCAACAATTCAGCCACCTGCACAGCGTTAAGGGCCGCACCTTTGCGTACGTTATCTGACGTCAGCCACAGATTTAGTTCCGCCGGGTCGTCGACACCGCTGCGCACGCGACCGACATAGACAACATCCTGCCCTACCGCGTCACCGACCGCAGTCGGGTAATCGCCGGCCTCGACCAGTTCGATCCCGGCCGCATCTTCGAGTGCAGCGGTGACTTTTGTCAGGTCGACAGCCGACGTTGACTGCAAGGTCACGCTAAGGCTATCGCCAAAAAACACCGGGGCTTGAACGCAAGTTGCGGAAATCTTTAATAAAGGCTTGGCCAGCACCTGACGCAACTCGCGAACCAGACGTTTTTCCAGCAGCGTATGACCCTGCGCGTCGGGCGTGCCGACCTGAGCCAGCAAGTTGAATGCCATCTGCCGATCGAAGAAGGTTGGCTCCAATGGGCGCATGTTGAGCAGCTCGGCGGTCTGCCGCGCGAGTTCGGTGACGGCTTCGCGACCTTGGGCTGAAACGGCCAGATTGGCGGTGACATGCACCGATTGCAGGTCGAGCAGATCAAGCAGCGGCGCCAGTACCACGGCGAGTGAAGTGGCCGACGGGCTAGGGCTGCTGACCTGGAACGGTGCTTTCAATCCGGCGAGCACTGCGGCGTTGGCTTCCGGCACCACTTGCGGCGCCTGATCGGCCGGCAAGGCGCCGGACAGGTCGATCAGCGAGCAACCGGCAGCGTGGACACGGGCGGCGTAGCTCAAGGTAATCGCCGGGCCGGCGGCGAAGAACACCAGTTTGACCTTGCTGAAATCGAACTCGTCGACTTCGCGAACACGCACGTTCTTGTTGCGGAAGAGCACCGAGCTGCCGGCCGATTCACTGCTCGCCAGCAGGTGCAGGTTGCCGACCGGGAAGCTGCGTTCTTCGAGAATCTGTACGAGGGTTTCGCCGACAGTACCGGTGGCGCCGATCACGGCAATATCTAGGGTCTGGGTCATGGTGCGAGCCTCTGGCGAAACGGGGGGAGCGGCACTTTACCGGGTGACTGGCGCACAGGCAATTTCTGCCGGGGATTTGCGGCGCCTGCACCGGCCCCTTCGCGAGCAAGCTCGCTCCCACATTTGAAATGCATTCCCCTGTGGGAGCGAGCTTGCTCGCGAAGAGGCCAGACCAGACGCCCGAGAACCATCAGGCATAAAAAAACCCGCACCTCTCACAAGGCACGGGCTCTTTCATTACTTCAAGCAATCAACGCTCAAGCAGAATCCGCAGCATGCGACGCAGCGGTTCGGCCGCGCCCCACAGCAGTTGGTCGCCGACGGTGAACGCACCAACGAATTGCGAACCCATGTTCAGCTTGCGCAGACGACCCACCGGAACATTCAGCGTGCCGGTGACCTTGGTCGGGCTCAGCTCCTGCATGCTGATCTCGCGCTGGTTCGGCACCAGTTTGACCCAAGGGTTGTGCTGACTGATCAGCCCTTCGATATCAGCGATCGGCACGTCTTTGTTCAGCTTGATGGTCAGCGCCTGGCTGTGGCAACGCATCGCACCGATGCGCACGCAGATGCCGTCGACCGGAATCGGGCTCTTGAAGCGGCCGAGGATCTTGTTGGTCTCGGCTTGGGCCTTCCACTCTTCGCGGCTCTGGCCGTTCGGCAGTTCCTTGTCGATCCACGGGATCAGGCTGCCAGCCAGCGGTACGCCGAAGTTTTCGGTCGGGTACGCTTCGCTGCGCATGGCATCGGCCACGCGACGATCGATGTCGAGGATCGCACTGGCCGGATCGGCCAGTTGATCGGCGACAGCGGCGTGGGTCGCGCCCATTTGCTTGATCAGTTCACGCATGTTCTGCGCGCCGGCACCGGATGCCGCCTGATAGGTCATGGCGCTCATCCACTCAACCAGACCGGCTTCGAACAGACCACCCAGGCCCATCAGCATCAGGCTGACGGTGCAGTTGCCGCCGATGTAGTTCTTGGTGCCCGCGTCGAGCTGCTGGTCGATGACCTTGCGGTTGACCGGATCGAGAATGATCACCGCGTCATCGTTCATGCGCAGGCTCGAAGCCGCGTCGATCCAGTAACCCTGCCAGCCGGCTTCGCGCAGCTTGGGGAACACTTCGCTGGTGTAGTCGCCGCCCTGGCAGGTCAGAATCACGTCGAGGGTCTTCAGCTCATCAATGCTGTAAGCGTCCTTGAGCGGAGCAATGTCCTTGCCCACGGACGGGCCTTGGCCACCGACGTTGGACGTGGTGAAAAACACCGGCTCGATTAGATCGAAATCCTGCTCTTCCAGCATCCGCTGCATGAGCACGGAACCGACCATCCCGCGCCAACCGATCAGACCTACACGTTTCATCGCAACTACACCTTCTTGAAAAGTGGGCCGCTGCTTTGTATTGAATTTCGCAGCGGGCCCGAGAGATTACAGATTCCGCAGCGCGGCGACTACTGCGTCGCCCATTTCCTGCGTACCGACTTTGCTGCAACCGGCCGAATAGATGTCACCGGTGCGCAGGCCTTGATCGAGCACAACGCTAACGGCTTTTTCAATGGCATCGGCCGCATCGTGCAGATTGAAGCTGTAACGCAGCATCATCGACACCGACAGAATGGTCGCCAACGGGTTGGCGATGCCTTTACCGGCGATGTCCGGCGCCGAGCCGTGGCAAGGCTCGTACATGCCCTTGTTGTTGGAATCCAGCGAGGCCGACGGCAGCATGCCGATGGAACCGGTGAGCATCGACGCTTCGTCGGACAGAATGTCGCCAAACATATTGTCGGTAACGATCACGTCGAACTGCTTCGGCGCGCGCACCAGTTGCATGGCGGCGTTGTCGACGTACATGTGGCTCAGTTCGACTTGCGGGTAATCCTTGGCCACTTCTTCGACGATTTCACGCCACAGTTGGCTGGACGCCAACACATTGGCCTTGTCCACCGAGCAGAGCTTCTTGCCACGGACCATGGCCATGTCGAAACCGACGCGGGCGATGCGGCGGATTTCGCTTTCGCTGTACGGCAGCGTGTCGTAGGACTGACGTTCGCCGTTTTCCAGAGTGCGGGTGCCGCGTGGCGCGCCGAAGTAGATACCACCGGTCAGCTCACGGACGATCAGGATGTCCAGACCAGCGACGATTTCCGGCTTCAGGCTAGAAGCGTCAGCCAGTTGCGGATAAAGGATCGCCGGACGCAAGTTGCCGAACAGGCCCAGTTGCGCACGGATTTTCAGCAGGCCGCGCTCAGGGCGGATGTCACGTTCGATGGCGTCCCATTTCGGGCCACCGACGGCGCCCAGCAGCACAGCATCGGCAGCACGGGCGCGGTCGAGTGTTTCATCGGCCAGCGGCACGCCGTGCTTGTCGATGGCGGCGCCACCGATCACGTCATGGCTCAGCTCGAAGCCCAGGCTGTATTTGTCGTTGGCCAGCTCCAGCACCTTGACCGCTTCGGCCATGATTTCCGGACCAATGCCATCACCTGGGAGAATCAGAATCTGCTTGCTCATGCTTTCCTCGTGTCTTCAGTCGGTGCGCCATCTCAGGCACGCCCGGAAAAATTCTTATCGCTCAGCCATCAATACGATTACATCTGTACTGAACGAGCCGTCGGCATCAATCTCAAAATATTCACGCACTTCGTTGCCCATCGACTGCTGCAACTTGCGGATCGCGGCACGCATCACTTCGGGTGTGCGCATGCGCTCAACCCAGCTGGTGTACTCCAGACGCAGGCGCTGACGCGTGGTACTGCGCACGTGCAAACCGGCCTCGCTGACCTGCCGTAGCCATTCGGCGGCAGAATAATCGCGCACATGGCTGGTGTCGCGCAGCACTTCGACGCTTTGCAGGTAAGTGTCGAACAACGGACTGCCCGGTGACAACACATCAACAAACGCCGCCACACCGCCCGGTTTCAGCACCCGGCGCACTTCACGCAGAGCCACACCGAGATCGCTCCAGTGATGCGCCGAATAACGGCTGAACACGAAGTCGAACTCGCCATCGGCAAACGGCAGACGCTCGGCGGCACCGTTGACCGTGGCAATGTTGGAGAAACCGCGATCAACGGCCGCGGCGGCGACCACGTCGAGCATCTGCTGCGACAGGTCGTAGGCGACCACTTCGCTGACCAGCGGTGCGACGTGGAAACTGACGTGACCGGCGCCGCAACCCAGATCCAGCACCCGGGCGTCGCCCTGCCCAGCCAGCTCAGCTTGTAGCAGTGCGAATTCGGTGCCCTGAGCGTGAACGGCGCTGCTCAGGTAGGCGGCGGCCTGTTCACCGAATTGCTTTTGTACGACCTGAGTGTGTTGGGCGGTGCTGGTCATGGTCACATCCTTCTGGGTTTTAGCCTTTTATTGCCTGGACTAACGCCTTCGCGAGCAAGCTCGCTCCCACACTTGAAATGCATTCCCCTGTGGGAGCGAGCTTGCTCGCGAAGAGGCCAGCCTGAACTGCATCAATTCAAAAGTTGCTTATGCGTCGCGGAACAACCACGGCTGGCTAACCCGATGCTTGGCCTCAAACGTCGCAATCGCATCACCGTCCTGCAAGGTCAAACCGATATCGTCCAGACCGTTCAACAAGCAATGCTTGCGAAACGCATCGATCTCAAAGCTGTACACCTTGCCATCCGGACGGGTCACAGTCTGCGCTTGCAGATCGACCTGCAATTGATAGCCCGGCTCGGCCTCAACCTGCTTGAACAACTCATCGACTTCGGCGTCGCTCAAGATGATCGGCAGCAAGCCGTTCTTGAAGCTGTTGTTGAAGAAAATGTCGGCATAGCTCGGCGCGATGATGCTGCGGAAGCCGTATTCTTCCAGCGCCCACGGCGCGTGCTCACGGCTGGAGCCGCAACCGAAGTTCTCGCGGGCCAGCAAGACGCTGGCGCCTTGATAACGCTCGGCGTTGAGGACGAAGTCCTTGTTCAGCGGGCGCTTGGAATTGTCCTGATACGGCTGACCGACATCGAGGTAACGCCACTCGTCGAACAGATTCGGGCCGAAACCGGTGCGCTTGATCGACTTTAAAAACTGTTTCGGAATGATTTGGTCGGTGTCGACGTTGGCACGATCCAAAGGCGCGACAAGACCAGTGTGCTGGGTAAAAGCTTTCATGCTGCGCTCCTTTAAATCAATTCACGAACGTCGATGAAACGACCGTTCACCGCTGCCGCCGCCGCCATGGCCGGGCTGACGAGGTGGGTACGGCCACCGGCGCCCTGACGGCCTTCGAAGTTTCGGTTGGAGGTCGAGGCGCAATGCTCGCCGGACTCCAAACGGTCCGGGTTCATCGCCAGACACATCGAGCAACCCGGCTCACGCCATTCGAAACCGGCTTCGAGGAAAATCTTGTCGAGACCTTCGGCCTCGGCCTGAGCCTTGACCAGACCCGAGCCCGGCACCACGATCGCCTGCTTGATGGTCGAAGCGACTTTGCGGCCCTTGGCAATCACTGCCGCAGCGCGCAAGTCTTCGATCCGCGAGTTGGTGCAGGACCCGATGAACACGCGATCCAGCTGAATGTCGGTGATCGCCTGATTGGCGGTCAAACCCATGTATTTCAAGGCGCGGACGATCGAGTCGCGTTTGACCAGATCCATCTCTTTGGCCGGGTCCGGCACGTTTTGGTCAACGGCCAAAACCATCTCTGGAGAAGTGCCCCAGCTGACTTGCGGCTTGATCTGCGCAGCGTCGAGCTCAACCACGGTGTCGAACTTGGCGCCGTCATCGGAAACCAGATCTTTCCAGGCTTCGACGGCCATGTCCCATTCGGCGCCTTTCGGGGCGAATGGACGGCCCTTCACGTAATCGACAGTCTTCTGATCCGCAGCCACCAGGCCAACGCGGGCGCCGGCTTCGATGGACATGTTGCAAATGGTCATGCGGCCTTCAACGGACAAGTCGCGGATCGCGCTGCCAGCGAATTCGATGGCGTGGCCGTTACCGCCGGCGGTGCCAATCTTGCCGATCACCGCAAGAACGATGTCCTTGGCGGTCACGCCGAACGGCAATTGCCCTTCAACGCGCACCAGCATGTTTTTCATTTTCTTGGCGACCAGGCACTGGGTGGCGAGCACGTGCTCGACCTCGGAGGTGCCGATACCGTGCGCCAAAGCGCCGAACGCGCCGTGGGTCGAGGTGTGCGAGTCGCCGCAGACCACGGTCATGCCCGGCAAAGTCGCGCCCTGCTCCGGGCTGATCACGTGGACGATGCCTTGGCGCACGTCGTTCATCTTGAACTCGACGATGCCGTATTCATCGCAGTTGTCGTCGAGGGTCTGAACCTGCAAACGCGAAACCTGATCGGCAATGGCTGCGATGCCGCCCTTGCGCTCTGGTGTGGTCGGTACGTTGTGGTCCGGAGTCGCGATGTTGGCATCGATGCGCCAAGGCTTGCGCCCGGCCAGACGCAGGCCTTCAAAGGCTTGCGGCGAGGTCACTTCGTGAATGATGTGACGGTCGATGTAGATCAGCGCCGAGCCATCGTCGCGCTGCTTGACCAAATGCGAATCCCAGAGCTTGTCGTAGAGCGTTTTGCCGGCCATCAGACGGTTCCTCATCAGCTTGTTTCTATGCCCTGGGCTTATCAATAACCCTTTGGCTTGTGAGGCCGATCCTATGGGGTTAGATTAAATAACTCAAATTCATATTTTTTATGCTTTGGATAACCAACTGGAATACGAACATGGATCTGGCCAACCTCAACGCTTTTATCGCGATTGCCGAGACCGGCAGCTTCTCCGGCGCGGGCGAACGCTTGCACCTGACGCAACCGGCGATCAGCAAACGCATCGCCGGGCTGGAGCAACAATTGAAGGTGCGCCTGTTTGACCGACTGGGTCGTGAAGTCGGTCTGACCGAGGCTGGCCGCGCCCTGCTGCCGCGGGCTTATCAGATTCTCAATGTGCTGGATGACACCCGCCGCGCCCTGACCAATCTGACCGGTGAAGTCAGCGGGCGCCTGACCCTGGCCACCAGTCACCACATCGGCTTGCACCGTTTGCCGCCACTCTTGAGGGAATTCACCCGCCGTTACCCACAGGTTGCGCTGGATATTCAGTTCCTCGATTCGGAAGTGGCCTACGAAGAAATTCTCCACGGCCGCGCGGAACTGGCGGTGATCACCCTCGCGCCGGAGCCTCACGCACTGGTCAAAGCCACGCCGGTGTGGGACGACCCACTGGATTTCGTGGTTGCCCCGGAGCACTCGCTGATCAATAACGGCGCCGTCAGTCTGGCGGACATTGCCGGTCATCCGGCGGTTTTTCCCGGTGGCAACACCTTCACTCACCACATTGTCCAACGTTTATTCGAGGCCCAAGGCCTGACGCCGAACATCGCCATGAGCACCAACTATCTGGAAACCATCAAAATGATGGTCTCGATCGGCCTGGCCTGGAGTGTTTTGCCTCGGACCATGCTCGATGAGCAGGTGGCGAGCATCGTATTGCCGGGCATACAGCTCAGTCGCCAGCTAGGCTATATCGTGCACACCGAACGGACGCTATCGAATGCGGCAAGAGCCTTTATGGCATTGCTGGATGCACAAATCGATCTGCCAGGGACTTGAGGCCAACTTGTGCTACTCCTATAGAGCCGCTGCCCCTGTGCCTAACGCCACCATCAGCTCAAGGCCTGTCCACAATGCCGAAATCTGTTGACCGAATTCCGCCGATGCCGCGTATCCAGGCGATTGACCCGCGTCATTCCGAGCAGAGCTGGGAGAGTGCGCCGCAATTATTGGCTGCACTCAACGGCGCACGGCTCGGCGCCTGGTATTGGGACATCGAGCGTGGGCAGATCAGTTGGTCACGCGGCACCCAGGCCTTGTTCGGCTTCGATCCACGGCAACCGCTGCCCGAAGATCTGGAATACCTCGACCTGCTGCCGCCGGAAGACCGCGCAAAAACCGTCCGCGCCTTCCACGCGGTGATTGCCGGGGCGCCGCTGGAACAAGCGATGCACCACCGCATCCGCTGGCCTGACGGCAGCCTGCACTGGCTGGAGATCAGCGGCAGCCTGCTGCCGGATAAAAACGGCCGCCCCCGAATGATCGGGGTGATTCGTGAGATCACCCACCAGCGCCAACGCGAACAGGCCCTGAGCAGTTCGGAGAAACGTTTCGCGACACTTTTTCACCTATGCCCGAACATGGTCCTGCTGACCCGTCAGGAAGACGGCCTGATCAGTGAGGCCAACCAGTATTTCGAAAGCCTGTTCGGCTGGCCAGTGCAGAGCGCCATCGGCCGCACCACCCTGGAACTGGGTTTGTGGGTGCATCCGGAGCAACGCGCCGAACTGGTCAAGAAAACCAACACCAAGGGCGAATTGATCAGCATGGAGGTGCAGTTTCGCGCCAGTAACGGGCAGATTCACGACGGCATTCTCAGTGCGCAGAAAGTCGAACTTGAAGGTCAGCCGTATCTGCTCAGCACGTTCCTCGACACCACTGAACGCAAAGCTGCCGAACACGCCTTGAAGGACAGCCAGGAACGCCTCGATCTGGCGCTGGACTCGGCACAGCTCGGCACGTGGGACTGGCACATCCCCAGCGGCATGCTCTACGGCTCCGCCCGGGCGGCGCAATTGCACGGCCTGGAACCCAAACCATTTCATGAATCATTCGATGAGTTTTTCGAGGGCGTGCCCGGCGAAGAGCGCGACAGCATGCGCGACGCCTACCGCAGCCTGCGCGAAGGCCCGGCGGGCAACTATCAACTGACCTATCGCGTGCAATTGCCGGACGGCAGCTCGCGCTATCTGGAAAGCCGCGCCCGCCTCTACCGTGACGACAATGGCGCGCCGTTGCGTATGGCCGGCACGTTGCTCGACATCACCGATCAGGTCGAACGTGAACAGCGGCTGGTGGCCTCGGAAGAGAAATTCGCCACGCTGTTCCAGGTCAGCCCCGACCCGATCTGCGTGACTCGCCAGGACAGTGGCCAGTTCATCGAAATCAATAACAGCTTTACCCAAACCTTCGGCTGGAGCGCCGCCGATGTCATCGGCCACACCGCCGAAGAAATCGGCCTGTGGGACGCCTCGGCGAAAAGCCTGCAACGCATTGAACGGGTGATTCGCGAACAAGGTTTGAGCAACGTCGCGATCATCGTTCAGCACAAGGACGGCCAGTCGCTGACCTGCGTGATTTCCAGTCGGCAGATCAGCGTCGGCGATCAACCCTGCATCGTCACCACTCTGCGCGACATTACCCAGCAGCAGCGCTCGGAAGCGGCGCTGAAAGCCAGTGAAGAGAAATTCGCCAAGGCGTTCCACTCCAGCCCCGACGCGATCACCATCACCGAGCGCGACACCGGACGTTATCTTGAGGTCAACGACGGTTTCTGCCGTCTCACTGGCTACCGCGCTGAAGAGGTCGTGGGCAAAACGGTTTATCAGGTCGGTATCTGGGCCGAGGAAAAACAACGTTCGGCGCTACTGGCCGAACTGCAGATCAAGGGCCGCGTGCACCATCAGGAAATGCTCGGGCGCAACAAGCGCGGGGAGATGCTGACGGTGGAAGTCTCGGTCGAGCCGATCACGCTCAATGAAACCGCGTGCCTGCTGCTGACCGCGCGGGACGTCAGCCTGCTGAAAAACGCCGAAGCGCAGATTCGCCATCTGGCCTACCACGACCCATTGACCAACCTGCCTAACCGCGCCTTGCTGATGGATCGTCTGAGCCAGCAGATCGCCCTGCTCAAGCGCCACAATCTGCGCGGCGCCTTGCTGTTTCTCGATCTCGATCACTTCAAGCACATCAACGACTCGCTCGGGCATCCGGTCGGGGACACGGTGCTGAAGATCATCACCGCGCGGCTCGAAGCCAGCGTGCGCATGGAAGACACGGTCGCGCGCCTCGGTGGCGATGAGTTTGTGGTATTGCTCAGCGGGCTCGAAGGTTCGCGTAACGAAGTCAGCGTGCAGGTGCGCAATCTGGCCGACACCCTGCGCGAATTGCTCTCGGAACCAATGTTCCTCGACGGCCAGCGTCTGCAAGTGACCCCGAGTATTGGTGTGGCACTGATTCCCGATCACGGCTCGACCCCGACTGACCTGCTCAAGCGCGCCGACATTGCCCTGTACCGGGCCAAGGATTCCGGGCGCAACACCACGCAGATGTATCACAACACCATGCAGAAAGCCGCCAGCGAACGTTTGCGCATGGAGACCGACTTGCGCCTGGCGCTGTCGCGCGGTGAATTCAACGTGCACTTTCAGCCGCAGGTGGATGCCCGCGACAATCGCATCATCGGTGCCGAAGCGCTGGTGCGCTGGAATCACCCGGAGCTGGGCGCGCAGTCGCCTACCGAGTTCATCAAAGTGCTGGAGGACAGCGGCCTGATTCTCGAAGTCGGCACTTGGATCCTCGACGAAGCCTGCAATGCCTTCAAACAACTGATCGCGCAGAAACGGGTCGACCCGCTGAATTTCAGCCTGTGCGTGAACATCAGCCCGCGACAGTTCCGCCAGAACGATTTCGTCGAGCGCATCGAGCACAGCATGAGCAGCCATGGCCTGCCCTGCTCGCTGCTGAAACTGGAAATCACCGAAGGCATCGTGATCCAGAATCTGGAAGACACCATCAGCAAAATGCGCCGCCTGAAAAAGCTCGGCGTGAGCTTTGCAATGGATGACTTCGGCACCGGTTATTCGTCACTGACTTATCTCAAGCGGCTGCCGGTGGACACGCTGAAAATCGATCAGTCGTTTATTCGTGATGCGACGACCGACCCGAACGATGCCGAGATCATTCGCGCGATTGTCGCCATGGCGCGCAGTCTTGAGCTGGAGGTGATTGCCGAAGGTGTGGAAACCCCCGAACAACTGGCGTTCCTGCAAGGTTTGGGCTGCCATTTGTATCAGGGTTATCTGCACAGTCGACCGGTTGCGCTGGAGGATCTGAAAAAGCTCCTGCCCTAACCGCTGCACGTTGCAACAGAAGCGCAATTGCCACGGTTTGCGGCAACCTGTAGGGTCGCGGTTTTTGCGCCGTTTCGAGATCTGTCATGCAGGATGCATCCCTCCCCCGCCCGGCTCTGCTGGGCATCGACCTTGGCACCACCAACAGTCTGATCGCCGTCTGGCAGGACGGTCAGGCCCGCCTGATTCCCAACGCTCTGGGCGATGTGCTGACGCCATCGGTGATCAGCCTCGATGAAGACGACACGATTCTGGTCGGCAAAGCCGCCCGCGCCCGCCTCACTACGCACCCGGAACGCAGCGCTGCAGCGTTCAAGCGCTTCATGGGCAGCGATAAACAAGTTCAGCTCGGTGCACGTCAGTTCAGTCCGGAAGAATTGTCAGCGCTGGTGCTCGGCTCACTCAAGCAGGACGCCGAGGCCTTTCTCGGCTACCCGGTGTCGGAGGCGGTGATTTCCGTGCCGGCGTATTTCAGTGACGAACAACGCAAACGCACGCTGTTTGCCGCCGAACTGGCCGGGCTCTCGGTGACACGCCTGATCAACGAGCCGACCGCTGCCGCCATGGCTTACGGGCTGCATGAGCAGAAATTCGAACGCACGCTGATCTTCGATCTCGGCGGCGGCACCTTCGACGTTACGGTGCTGGAATACGCTTTGCCGCTGATCGAAGTGCACGCCTCCACCGGCGACAACTTTCTCGGCGGCGAAGACTTCACGGCCGCACTGTTGCACGCCTGCCTGAAGCACTGGCAACTGACCCCGGCCATGGTCGATGCGCAAAGCATGGCCAGCCTCGGCGACGCGCTGGAGCAACTGAAATGCAAACTCGCTGAAGGTGTTCAGCCTCTGAGCTGGAGCCATGGCGACAAGACGCTCGAATGGTCGCTGGACGAAACGGCTGCGGTGAAAATCTGGGAGCCGCTGCTGGCCCGTTTGCGCGCGCCGATCGAACAAGCCCTGCGCGACGCTCGCCTCAAACCTCGCGACCTCGACAGCCTGGTGCTGGTCGGCGGCGCCACGCGCATGCCGGCGGTGCAGCAGATGGTCGCGACGCTGTTCGGGCGCCTGCCTTACCGGCATCTTGATCCGGATACCATTGTTGCGCTGGGGGCGGCGACGCAAGCGGCGTGCAAAGCACGTGACGGGGCGGTTGAGGAGTTGATTCTGACGGATGTCTGCCCGTACACGCTGGGTATCGAGACCATCCGCGGCAAAGACATCGACGGAGCGTTTTCGCCGATCATCGAACGTAACACCATCATCCCGACGTCACGGGTGGAACGCTATTACACCACCCATCCTCAGCAGGCGCTGCTGCGCATCGCGGTCTATCAGGGTGAGCGGCCGTGGGTGTGCGACAACATTCTGATTGATGCTTTCGATGTCACCTTGACGCCCACCGCGCACATCCAGGCGCTGGATGTACGCTTCAGTTATGACATCAACGGTTTGCTCGAGGTGGACGTCACCCTGCTCGAAACCGGCGAGCGCCACAGTCACAGCATCGACCGCAGCCCCACGGGTTTGGATGAGCAAGCGCGCCGCGACAGCCATAACCGGCTGTCGACGCTGAAGGTCCATCCACGCGACGCACTGCCCAACCGCACATTGCTGGCTCGTCTGGAGCGGGCATGGATGCAGAGCCTCGGCACGCAACGCGAGCACATTGCCGAGTGGCTGCACAACTTCACTACCGTGCTCGCCGGCCAGCAACCCTCGGAGATTGCCAGCCATCGCTCAGAGCTGAACAAGGCGCTGGATCAACTGCGCCTCTAGCCGTTGAGTCGCCGCAATGCAGCCTGCAGGCCGCCCGACAGCATCTCGGTATCGCCGCTGTCCGGCGGCACACCATAGCGGTTGGGCAACTTGTCACCGGCAAGCCCGAACAACACCAACGGCAGGAATGGCAAAAACGGCGTCAGCGCCATGAAGATCAACAACGTCGGAATGCCTCTGCCCATGTCGTGCAATCGACGCAGAATGGCGCCGAACACCAGCAGCACGCCCAATAGCAGGATAAGAATGCCTGCGCCCGTGGTGCCACTGATCAACCCTGCCACTGGCGCAATCACCACACACCCCAAGACCTGAGCGATAAAAGCCTTGCGCCCCAACCGCGATCCCAAGCGCCAGATCGCTGTCGCCGGTACCGGCTGAACATCGCTTTTCGCCAGCAGTAATCGTTCCGACCAGGACAATAACGCGCACAAGGCCAGGCGCAGGCCGACGCTGTTCTGCAAATCGTCCTTGCCCTGTTGCAACTGCCGCAGGACCCGGGTTTTCGGCACGCCGGCAGCGCCATAACGAATCAAGCCCTTGAGCGCATCCAGCGCTTCATACGCCAGCAGTTTGTCGACGCCAAAATCCGTCAGCACTTTGCGCGGCGGCCACACCGGTTCGCCTTTGATCAAACCGTCGCGGAAGCCTTCGAACCAGTCGTCTTCACAACTGATCGCCGCGATCGATTGCAGCAATGCGCGATGCTGCTCGGCACTCAGGCTCGGGTCGTGATAGAGCACGCCCCAGAACATCATCAAACCCAGCAAATCGTCGCCACATGCCGCTCGATCACTTTCGAGGCAGGTGTAAAGCAGGGTATTGGCCGGCAACCGGACACTGTCGAGTGCCTGTTGTACGCTGAACAATTGCTGCACCAACAAGCCGTGCACCGGGTCATTGCCTTGCAGCCATCCGAGCAAACCGTTGCAATTGCCTTGCTCGCGCAACAAGCGCCGCAGCAGTGGCTGCAGTCGACTCAAAGGATGAGCCGGATTGAATGGCAGGCGTTCAAGGCACTGCACATCAATCATTTGCAGCCAGCGTTCGGGCTGGTCCAGCAACGCCAGCAAAAACAAGGTCTGAGCGTGCCACTCCCAGGTGGCCTCACCCAGCCCGACCGGTGGCAACTGAATACCGCGCCGGCTCAACTGCAGAATCAAATCGAGTTCGGACAAGTCGCAGTCGTCTTTGAGCGCAGCCAACTTGAACGCTTCGGCGATTCGTTCCAGCGCAGCGTCGTTGTAAGGCCGCAAGCGACGCAGCCACAGCCGACAGACCTTGTGCGGCTCGCCGTCGGTCAGCACCTGCGGCAATGGCCGTGCACCTGAATCCGCTTCGCTGAAAGCACTCATGGCCAGCGCAATCGGTGCCTCGCCCAGCCAGCGCAGGTGTTGCCTAGCCTGATATTTGAACCCGCTCATCACCAGGCTTTCGAGGGCATCGATCGGCAGCGGTGCATCCACAATCTGCTGCAACAACGCTGTATCACCGCGATGCAGCGCCCAGGCGTGGCGGTACAGATGCAGTAATCGGCTGTCGGCATTTTCGCCCAGCAATTGCGCAAGCAATGGCAGCTCATCACCGCTCATGCGCCAATCGACAAAGCTTTGCGCAAGACCCTCAAGCTTTAACCGCCCAACACCCAGCCAACGATTCAGCGTCTCGGGATGTTGTGACGGACGGCCATACACTTGGCAGTCATCGGCAAGATCGTCTGACCACCCAGAGATGCCCTGCAGGCGATCGAACGCCTGAATCAACAGCGGCAGAAAAGTCGGTTGGCGCTTGGCGCACAGCTCCAGCAGACGACTTTCCGCCATCGGATGGCGATGCTCGTTCCACAGCCGGATCCAGCAAGGAAATGCCTGATCGTCCCGCCCGAGCAGACTGCTCTGACAGGCCAACAGGTAAAGCCAGTCGACATCATCCGGTGCTGCAAGCTGCTGCTCGACGCAGCCCTGCAAAAATGTCGGCACGCCGATGCCTGCCTGAGTGAACTGCACCAGCAGCCGCTTGAGGAACGCGGCATCATTTGGCAATGGCAGGCACGTGTGCTGACTGGCGAAGTCGGCGAACTCATGGAGTGGACGCTGGTTGAAGATGAAGTCGAGGCTACGGGCGTACCACAGCGATTCAGTCTGGGCGGCCTCTGACCATGCGCTCATCAGATCCGTATCGAACGGATCCGGCGATTCGATTCGCTGGAGAAAGAAGCCCACCTGATGCGCATCGTCGAAACCCAGATCCAGCAACTGTTGATCCCAGGCCATACGCTTGGCCAACAGATTCGCGCAGCGGTACGACAACGGACCGGCGTCGGCCATCCGGTGGTACAGCGGCCAGCTGAGTTCATCGAGCACGTCCAGCGACAGCTCATCCAGCCCTCGAACAAAGGCCTGCCACGCGGCGAAATTGAACCGGCGCGCGGGATCATCCAGCAGCTCGCAAAAATCGCCGAACACTGGAGGGACCTCAACGACAGTCTGTTCTGAGGCTTGAAACTCGTACTCGTCCTCGGGCTCTTCTTCCTCGTCCTCACGCGCCAGACGCAGGGCGTTTTCGTACGCCGCGCGCAGCGCCTGGAAGCCTTGCGGGTCGGTCTCCGGGTGATGCGCTGGCAAACGTGCGCGGTAAGCATTGCGAATCAGGGTTTCGTCGTTAGTAGGCTCGATGCCCAGGCGGATCCAGCAACTCATGACCAGTCGAACTCCTTGAGCGATGCAGGGCGTGACGGCAAATCGATTTCCATGTGCCACGGCAAATCAGCAAGGAACTGAGGAATGTTCTCGGCAAGCCCACGGGCAATCCGCAGGTTAAGGGGGTTGGCGCCTTGTCGGTCCAGCTCACGCGCAAGCTCATCGTCGCTGGCGCTCAGGCAGGACCAGAAGGTCCGGCCCACCACAAAGCCATCGAAATACGCCATCCAGCTACCGTAGTGAAATTGCGCTCTGAGGGCCAATCGGCTGTGCAGCCAATTGCTTTCGTCCAGGTCGATCCACTGATTGCGCACCGCGCAACGCAAGAGAAAGCCCATGCGGCCATAGTCCCAGGACAATATCCCGCCCGGCCCGCAACTGCCGAACGTGCGGCAGGCAAACTCATGCAGGACCCGTTCACGGGGGGAGAGATCTTCAAGCAAGGCCTGCCATTCAGTCGGCAGACAACGTTGCCACGCCAGATAGGCCGCGCTGAGGTGTTTGGCATGGCCGTCGTCGGTCATCCGTTCGAGCATGTCGAACAATTGCCCACGATCATCGATACCCCAACTGTCCTGCAGATCGATGTAGCGATCGTTGCAGAAGGCCGGGTCGTCGTAGCTGGCGCCGGTATTGATCGCCGCCATTGGCGCAGACAGGGCGCACAGCCAGCGCTGTTGAATCTCGTCCATGAAAAAAGGCTCCAGGCCGACCGGTGAGGAATGGGGGTCGGCAAAACTGCCGCGGATTGTAGAGAAACCGCCGCCAGCGGCAAAGCCGAACAACGGTTTTCTTGCGCGCACAAAAAAGGCCCCGACGTATCGGGGCCTTCATTCAGCGGCTCATCGTCTGTTCAGACGATTGTGTTGCGGCACATGACTCAGTGCTGCAACGCCGGCTTCTGCACCCCATTGATCGGGATGCGTTTGGCTTTCGCTTCTTCCGGGATCACACGCAACAGGTCGATGCTCAGCAGACCGTTTTTCAGATCGGCGGCCTTGATCTCGATGTGATCGGCCAGACGGAAGGACAGCTTGAACGCACGCTGGGCGATGCCCTGGTGCAGGAAGGTCACGCCTTCGTTGGCATCACGCTTGCCGCCACTGATGGTCAGTACACCTTTTTCGACTTGCAGCTCCAGGTCATCTTCCTGGAAACCGGCGGCGGCAACGACGATACGGTACTGGTCATCACCGTGCTTTTCGACGTTGTAAGGTGGGTAGCTGCTGCCTGGCTCGTTGCGCAGGGCAGTTTCGAACAGGTCGTTGAAACGGTCGAAACCTACCGAGGAACGGAACAGTGGCGCGAGGGAAAATGCAGTACTCATGGTTCAAATCTCCTGAAAACAATCAGCAAGGTTTTTTAACTCCGCGACCCGAATTCGGCATCGCGTAACCCTTAGATAGGGACCGCTGAAATGATTTCAAGAGACTATTTGCAGATTTTTTTCAGGCAGCTTCGGCGACCGGCAGACCGAGCAAACGCGAGACGTGATCCGGCTCGGTCTCACGGCGCAGGACGGTAAACAGCTCGGTGGCCTCGGGATAATTGCGCGTCAGCATCGCCAGCCATTGCTTCAAACGGCCCGGCGATTGGCGCGCAGTCATTTGCGCTTTGGCTTGCAGCCAGAAGTCCTGGATCAGCGGCATCAGCTCGGCCCACGTCATCTCGACCACTTCTTCGCCAGCGCGGGCGGCAGCGATCTGCTTGGCCAGATCCGGGCGCGACACCAGACCGCGACCGAGCATGATGTCTTCGACGCCACTGATTTCGCGGCAACGCCGCCAGTCTTCAACACTCCAGATATCGCCGTTGGCGAACACAGGGACCTTGACCACGTCCTGCACGCGCGGGATCCACTCCCAGTGTGCTGGCGGTTTGTAGCCGTCCATCTTGGTTCGGGCGTGAACCACGATGTGCTCGGCGCCACCTTCAGCCAGCGCTGTGGCGCAGACCAGTGAACCGTCCGGGCTGTCGAAACCGAGGCGCATTTTTGCGGTGACAGGAATGTGTGCCGGTACTGCGCGGCGCACGTGCTCGACGATCTGGTTGAGCAGTTCCGGCTCTTTGAGCAGAACCGCACCACCACGGGATTTGTTGACGGTCTTGGCCGGGCAGCCGAAGTTGAGGTCGATCACTTCGGAGCCGAGTTCGCAGGCCAGGGCAGCGTTTTCCGCCAGGCATACCGGGTCGGAACCGAGCAATTGCACGCGCAATGGCACGCCGGACGCGGTACGGGCGCCGTTGAGCAGTTCGGGGCCGAACTTGTGGAAGTACGCCGGGGTGAGCAACTGATCGTTGACCCGAATGAATTCGGTCACGCACCAGTCGATGCCGCCAACGCGGGTCAGCACGTCGCGGAGGATGTCGTCGACCAATCCCTCCATGGGCGCCAGAGCAATTTGCATGGGAAAACACTACTTGAAGAAAAACGTGCGGCAGTTTACTGGATATCGCAAACATCCGCAGATCCCTTGTAGGAGCTGCCGAAGGCTGCGATCTTTTGATCTTGATCTTGATCTTGATCTGCAAACAGCAAAATCAAAAGATCGCAGCCTTCGGCAGTTCCTACAGGGATCGGGTTAGGCTGTGGCAAGGATCGCGGGACCATAACCTTCGATGAACTCGGCCGGCATGCGCTTCGGCTTGCCCGTGGACAGCTCAATGCAGACAAACGTGGTTTGCGCGCGCAGCAGCGTGGTGTTGTCGCTCGGGCGCTTGAGCTGGAAATGCCGGGTCATTTTCAGGCGCTGATCCCAATCAACGATCCAGGTCGCCAATTGCAGCTCGTCGCCTTCATAGGCCGCCGCCAGATAATCGATCTCGTGGCGCACTACCGCCATCGCCCGATCCAGTCGCCGATACTCGACCAGATCCAGGCCCAGACGCTGCGAGTGGCGCCAGGCGCAGCGCTCGAGCCAGGTCACGTACACCGCGTTGTTCGCGTGGCCCAACCCGTCGATGTCCTCGGCGCCTACTTGCAGATCAATGGTAAACGGCGTTGCCCGATCCCAGCCCATGCCCCACTCCCGGTCAATGATTCAACCCGGGCAGTGTAACGGAGCTCACGCCGATTGGCGCGCCTGAAGGCTGCGGCCGGCCAGCAGTGATAACACACCATCAACCACGCGCGGGTCGGCCAGCACACGCTGATGCCCGCCGCCTTCAAGGCGCAACAAGCGGCTGTCGAACCAGGATTCGTGGATCAGTTGCGATTCCTTGACCGAGACAAAGTTGTCGTCCTCGGCATGCACGATCAGGCCGGGCATATCCAGTTGATAATGGGCAACGTCGAGCGTGGCGGCGCGCATCCCGACATCTTGTTCGACCTGACGAATAAAGGCCGAACGAGCCCGGGGTGGCATGCCGACGTAGCGAGCAAAACCGCGCAGTACACCAAGAATTCGCGCAGGCGCGGCGATGCTGACAAGGGTTTCGGTGCGCAGCCCCAGTTGCACGGCGAGCATGGCGCTGGCGCCGCCCATGGAATGACCGATGACCGCTTGCAATGGTGGCAGCTCGGCGGCCGCTTCGAGCATCGCCCGAGCGAACAATACGACATTGGCTTCACGCCCGGGCGAACGCCCGTGGGCCGGACCATCGAGCGCGACAACGGTATAACCGGCATCGACCAGTCCCGTGATTAGCGCGGCGAACTGGGTTGGCCGCCCTTCCCAGCCGTGCATCAGCAGCACTGTCGGGCCTTGGCCCCAGCGCAGCGCCGAGAGACCGAAGCGCAAAGTGATGCGTTCGGAGCTGGCCAGCAGCGGCAGCTCCCAATCGCGCAGCGGCAGCGACCGTGGCGTCATGAACGCCAGACGCATTTTGCTTGCCACCCGTTGCGGTGCAATCCAGCCCAAGGTGCCATTAACGCCACGAACCCACTTCAACGTGTTCATCGCTCTCTCCTCAGGCGTGTTGCCTTCAGGTCAACGCACCGCCGACTTGGCAGCGCGCAGCAATCGATCAGATAAATCTCCCGGGCCGAGCGCTCTTGCGAGGGCCAGACCACCCACCATCAAGGCCACATCGGCTAAAGCTTTGTCGGTGTCCTCGGGGCTGGACGCCAACTGCGCAATCATCAACTCCAGGTGTTCGTTCAGCGCTATGCGGAACGATTCCGGCAAACGACCCAATTCGCCAATCGAAGCGGGAATCGGGCATGCCGCGTCACTGGAATCACGATGCTTGCGCGACAGGTAAAACGCAGCGACCAGGGCGCGGCGCTCTTCACCGGTCAGTTCGCTATCCATGTCGGCAATCAGGTCGCGGCGGCGACCGAGAAGCTGCTTGAACGCTTCGAGCATCATCGCGTCCTTGCTTTCGAAGTGTGCATAGAAGCCGCCAACCGTCAGGCCGGCTGCGCCCATCACTTCGCCCACGCTCGGGTCAGCCGGACCACGCTGGATCAGTGCGGCGCTGGCAGCCTTGAGGATGCGTTCGCGGGTTTGAGCTTTTTTATCGTTCATCGTTGCCTCCGAATATTACGACTAGAATATTATTCGCATAATAATATTCTGCAAGTCAAGGATATGACCGCTGGTCTGAAGCACAGTGTAAGGAAAAAGGAGAATTGGCCAAACGCCAGACAAACAAAAGGGCCATTCAATAATTGAATGACCCTTATAAAATCCCGCAGAGCGGGTAATCGTGGCGTCCCCTAGGGGACTCGAACCCCTGTTACCGCCGTGAAAGGGCGGTGTCCTAGGCCACTAGACGAAGGGGACACAAACCTTCTGTACAACTGATCAGTGCTGAGATCTGATCGATTCAAGGCCGGTGTGGCCAGACCTTGAACTTGTAAATTGGTGGAGCTTAGCGGGATCGAACCGCTGACCTCCTGCATGCCATGCAGGCGCTCTCCCAGCTGAGCTAAAGCCCCGGATTTTTCGCCTCTCGGCGGAGCGACATTTTGCAACATCGCTTCTGTAAAACTGGCGTCCCCTAGGGGACTCGAACCCCTGTTACCGCCGTGAAAGGGCGGTGTCCTAGGCCACTAGACGAAGGGGACGCAAACCCTTCTATACAACTGATCAACGCTGAGTGTTGATCGCTTCGGAGCCGGTGTGGCCAGGCTTCGAAGTGTAAATTGGTGGAGCTAAACGGGATCGAACCGTTGACCTCTTGCATGCCATGCAAGCGCTCTCCCAGCTGAGCTATAGCCCCTCATCGTTGATGTCATCGCTGAGGACGGGGCGAATCTTAAGGGCGTATCGAAAGCCTGTCAAACTTATTTTTGAAATTTTTCAAAGTTTTTCGTCGGCATAACAATCACTTACCGCCCTCCCCCCGTAAATTCGGGAGAAGCGCCGAAGGCAGGATCAAAAGATCGCAGCCTTCGGCAGCTCCTATAGAGAAGCAAAAGCAATCAGGCGATCGCGCCCAGCAGCTTTTCCCACTCTTTGTTTTCTTTCTTCGACACGCCGCCCAGCAGGTCGATCGCCTGACGCAGACGATAACGGGTCAGGTCCGGGCCAATGATTTCCATGGCATCGAGCACCGACACCGAACTCGCCTGCCCGGTGATCGCAGCAAACATCAGCGGCATCGCATCGCGCAGTTTCAACTCCAGCGATTCGACCACCGCCTGAATCGTCGCGGTGATGTTGTCCTTCTCCCACTGACGCAGGCTTTCCAGCTTCCACAGGATCAACTGCATCAACTGCCGAACCTGATCACCCGAAAGCTTTTTCGATTCAAACAGCTTGGCATCCGGATTGACGCCACCAGCGAAGAAGAACCCGCCCAGCGGTGCGACCTGGCTGAAGGTTTCAACGCGGCCCTGCACCAGCGGTGCAATCTTCATCATGTATTCCGGGTTCAGCGCCCAGGTCTGCAGGCGGCTGGCGAACTCTTCCACCGGCAGATCACGCAGCCACTGGCCGTTGAGCCACGACAGCTTCTCGATGTCGAAGATCGGCCCGCCCAGCGAGACACGCTTGAGGTCGAAGTTGTCGACCATTTCCTGCAGCGAGAACTTCTCGCGCTCGTCCGGCATCGACCAGCCCATGCGACCGAGGTAGTTGAGCATCGCTTCCGGCATGAAACCCATGCGCTCGTAGAACGTCACGGAGGTCGGGTTCTTGCGCTTGGACAGCTTGCTCTTGTCCGGGTTACGCAGCAGCGGCATGTAGCACAGCTCTGGTTGCTCCCAGCCGAAGTACTCGTACAGCAGAATCAGTTTCGGCGCCGATGGCAGCCATTCTTCGCCGCGCAGCACGTGGGTGATACCCATCAAATGGTCATCGACAACGTTGGCGAGGAAGTACGTCGGCAGGCCGTCGGTCTTCATCAGCACTTGCATGTCCATGCGATCCCACGGGATCTCGACATCACCACGGAGCATGTCCGGCACCACGCAAACGCCTTCGCTCGGCACTTTCATGCGGATTACGTGCGGTTCGCCGGCAGCCAGACGGGCGGCGACTTCTTCTTTCGACAACAGCAGCGCGCGGCCGTCGTAGCGTGGGGTTTCGCCGCGGGCCATTTGCTCGGCGCGCATCTGATCGAGTTCTTCAGCAGTGCAGAAGCATGGGAACGCGTGGCCCATTTCAACCAGTTGCTGGCAGTACTTCTGGTAAATGTCGCCGCGCTCGCTCTGGCGATACGGGCCGTGCGGGCCGCCAACGTCCGGGCCTTCGCTCCAGTCAATACCCAACCAGCGCAGGGCATCGAAGATCTGCTGTTCGGACTCGCGGGTCGAACGCAACTGGTCGGTGTCTTCGATCCGCAGGATGAACTCACCGCCATGCTGCTTGGCAAAGCAGTAGTTGAACAATGCGATGTAAGCGGTACCTACGTGGGGATCCCCGGTAGGCGATGGCGCGATGCGAGTGCGGACGGTGGTCATGGCATGTCTCGAAAAGAATGAAAAGCAAAACAATCAAGCGGCGAATGGTAACAGGCGACACCCGCCCCGCTCCAGCGGGCAGGGCATTTAAGCCAAGTTTGCCTCTGGAACGCCCGTAAGCCGTGGTGAATGGGCAAATATCAACGGATGGCATTTACCGTTTATCGGCTATATGCCAGATTCGCCTGCTGATAACTTTCCTTACAATTCCTCGACTACAGTTTGCCCATGCCTGCCCAACTCAAGCGTCGCCTGTTGATATTCCTGCTGCTCGTCCTGCTGATCGCCGGGGGCTTTTTCGCCCATTGGTTTTTCAAGGGGCGCTTTTATGAAAGCACCGACAACGCTTATGTCCAGGGCGAAATCACCCGTGTATCGAGCCAGTTGAGCGCGCGCATCGACGAAGTGCTGGTGCAGGACAATCAGCACGTGGAAAAAGGCCAGTTGCTGGTGCGCCTGGAACCGAATGATTTCCGCCTGGCCATCGACCGTGCCAATGCCGCCCTCGCCACCCGTGAAGCCGAACGCCTGCAAGCGCAGAGCAAACTGACTCAGCAATCGAGCTTGATCGCCGCCAGCGACGCACAAGTGGCGACCACCCAAGCGACGCTCGGCCGTTCGCAAATGGATTTGTCACGGGCAGAAACCCTGCGCAAACCCGGTTACGTTTCCGAAGAGCGGGTGACCACCCTCTCCGCCGACGCCCACATTGCTCGTTCACAAGTGGCCAAGGCGCAGGCCGACGCGCAAGGCCAGCGCCAGCAGGTCAACGCCCTGAACGCGGAAATCAAACGCCTCGACGCCCAGATCGCCAACGCCCGCGCCGATCTCGCGCAAGCCGAACTCAACCTGACCCGCAGCGAAATACACGCGCCGATCAGCGGCCTGGTCGGCCAGCGCGCTGCCCGGAGCGGCCAAGTGGTGCAAGCCGGCGCTTACTTGCTGTCGATCGTCCCGGACGAAGACATCTGGGTGCAGGCCAACTTCAAGGAAACCCAGATCGGCCGTATGCAGCCCGGCCAAAAAGCCGAGCTGACCTTCGATGCGTACGGGGACACGCCGATCGAAGCGCGAGTCGACAGTCTGTTCGCCGCGTCCGGCGCGCAGTTCAGCCTGCTGCCGCCGGACAACGCCACCGGCAACTTCACCAAAGTCGTACAGCGGATTCCGGTGAAACTGACCTTCAAGGCCGACAACCCGCTGCACGGCAAGATCCGTCCGGGCATGTCCGTCACCGCCACCGTGAACATCAAAGACGCCCCGGACAATGGCCGGTGATTCGCTGATCCGCCCGGTCGGCGAACCGACCCGGCGCGATTGGATTGCGGTGATGAGCGTGATGCTCGGCGCCTTTATGGCCGTGCTCGATATCCAGATCACCAACTCTTCTTTGAAAGATATTCAGGGCGCCTTGTCGGCGACGCTGGAAGAAGGCTCGTGGATTTCCACCTCCTATCTGGTCGCGGAAATCATCATGATCCCGCTGACCGCGTGGCTGGTGCAGCTGCTGTCGGCGCGACGTCTGGCGGTGTGGGTGTCGCTGGGCTTTCTGGTTTCCTCGCTGCTGTGCTCGATGGCCTGGAGCTTGGAGAGCATGATCGTCTTTCGTGCCATGCAGGGCTTTACCGGCGGCGCGCTGATCCCGTTGGCGTTCACCCTGACCCTGATCAAACTCCCCGAACACCACCGCGCCAAGGGCATGGCGATGTTCGCCATGACCGCCACGTTCGCCCCGTCCATCGGCCCGACGCTGGGCGGCTGGCTCACGGAAAACTGGGGTTGGGAATACATCTTCTACATCAACATCCCGCCGGGCCTGATCATGATCGCCGGGTTGATGTACGGACTGGAGAAGAAAGAAGCGCACTGGGAACTGCTGAAAAGCACCGACTACACCGGCATCCTCACGCTCGGCATTGGTCTTGGTTGCTTGCAGGTTTTTCTTGAGGAAGGCCATCGCAAGGACTGGCTGGAATCGAGCCTGATCGTGACGTTGGGCAGTATTGCTCTAGTGAGTTTGATCACCTTTGTGATCGTGCAGATCTCCAAACCGAATCCGCTGATCAACCTCGGCATCCTGCGCAACCGCAACTTTGGTTTATCGAGTATTTCCAGCCTGGGCATGGGTGTCGGGTTGTACGGCTCGATTTATCTGTTGCCGCTGTACCTGGCGCAGATCCAGAACTACAACGCCCTGCAGATCGGCGAAGTGATCATGTGGATGGGCGTGCCGCAGCTGTTTTTGATTCCGCTGGTGCCGAAACTGATGAAGTTCATTTCGCCAAAATGGCTGTGCACGCTCGGGTTTGGCTTGTTTGGTCTGGCAAGTTTTTCGTCGGGGGTGCTCAACCCGGATTTCGCCGGGCCGCAGTTCAATCAGATTCAGATCATTCGCGCGCTGGGGCAGCCGTTGATCATGGTGACCATTTCCCTGATTGCCACGGCGTACATCCTGCCGCAGGACGCGGGGTCGGCGTCGAGTCTGTTCAACATTCTGCGTAACCTTGGCGGTGCGATCGGCATTGCTCTGCTGGCAACGCTGCTGGACGCGCGCACCAAGACTTACTTCGATTATTTACGCGAGGCGGTGGTGCCGACCAATCCGCAGGTGGCCGAGCGCCTGGCATCGATGACGGACCGGTTTGGCAGTGATACGGCGGCGCTGGGCAAGCTGAGTGAGATCGTCCATCAGCAGGCGGCGATCATGGCTTACAACGATGCGTTTCACTTTGTCGGGATTGCGTTGGGGATCAGCATGTTGGCGATCTTGTTGACCAAGAAATTGCCACAAGGATTGAAGGCTGGGGAATCCCACTAACTGTAACTGATCGTTCCCATGCTCCGCGTGGGAATGACTCCGGTGACGCTCTGCGTCACAGCGGACGCGGAGCGTCCGGGGCTGCATTCCCACGCAGAGCGTGGGAACGATCCTCCTTACACAGCCAAAAGCCGCTCGCGCAGTTTGGCAATCTCGTCGCGCATCTGCGCCGCCGCTTCAAACTCCAGATCCCGCGCCAGCTGATACATCTTCTCTTCCAGCGCGCGAATGCGTTTGGTGATCTCGCTCGGCGAGCGCAGTTCGGCTTCGTACTTGGCGTTTTCTTCGGCGGCTTTGGCCATGCCTTTGCGCTTCTTGCTGCGCGAGCCCGGCACAGTGGCGCCTTCCATGATGTCGGCGACATCCTTGATCACACCGCGCGGGGTGATGCCGTTTTCCAGGTTGAACGCTATCTGCTTGTCACGACGACGCTCGGTCTCGCCAATCGCGCGCTCCATCGAACCGGTCATGCGATCGGCGTAGAGAATCGCCCGACCATTGAGGTTCCGCGCCGCCCGGCCAATGGTCTGGATCAGCGAGCGCTCGGAACGCAGGAAGCCTTCCTTGTCTGCGTCGAGAATTGCCACCAGCGACACTTCCGGCATGTCCAGACCTTCTCGCAGAAGGTTGATCCCCACCAGCACGTCAAAGGTGCCGAGGCGCAGGTCACGGATGATTTCCACGCGCTCGACGGTGTCGATGTCCGAGTGCAAATAACGTACGCGCACACCGTGGTCGGCGAGGTAATCGGTAAGGTCTTCGGCCATGCGCTTGGTCAGCGTGGTGACCAGCACCCGTTCCTCGACCGCCACACGTTTGCCGATTTCCGAGAGCAGATCGTCGACCTGAGTCAACGCCGGACGCACTTCAACCTGCGGGTCGACCAGACCAGTCGGCCGCACCACTTGCTCGACCACCCTTCCGGCGTGTTCGGCTTCGTAATTGCCCGGGGTCGCCGAGACAAAAATGGTCTGCGGGCTGACCCCTTCCCACTCGTCAAAACGCATTGGCCGATTGTCCAGCGCGGAAGGCAAACGGAAGCCGTATTCGACGAGGGTTTCCTTACGCGAACGGTCGCCCTTATACATCGCGCCGACCTGCGGCACGCTGACGTGGGATTCGTCGATCACCAGCAAGGCATCGGCCGGCAGGTAATCGTAGAGCGTCGGCGGTGCAGCGCCGGCCGGACGCCCGGACAGATAGCGCGAGTAGTTTTCGATGCCGTTGCAGTAGCCCAACTCGAGAATCATTTCCAGGTCGAAACGGGTGCGCTGCTCCAGCCGCTGGGCTTCGACCAGTTTGTTGTTGCTGCGCAGGTATTCCAGACGCTCCTGCAATTCGACCTTGATGTGTTCGATAGCGTCGAGCAGGGTTTCCCGTGGCGTCACATAGTGGCTCTTCGGGTAGAACGTGAAGCGCGGCATCTTGCGGATGACTTCGCCGGTCAGCGGGTCGAATGCGGAAATGCTTTCGACTTCGTCGTCGAACAGCTCGATGCGGATCGCTTCCAGGTCGGATTCCGCCGGGTAAATGTCAATGACATCGCCACGCACACGGAACGTCGCACGGGCAAAATCCATGTCATTGCGGGTGTATTGCAGATCGGCCAAACGCCGCAGCAGCGCACGCTGATCGAGTTTGTCGCCGCGATCGACGTGCAAGACCATCTTCAGATAGGTTTCCGGGCTACCCAGACCGTAGATGCACGACACCGTGGTAACGATGATCGCGTCTTTTCGCTCGAGCAGCGCTTTGGTCGCGGACAGGCGCATCTGCTCGATGTGGTCGTTGATCGATGCATCCTTCTCGATGAAGGTGTCGGACGACGGCACATAGGCTTCGGGCTGATAGTAGTCGTAGTAGGAAACGAAATACTCGACCGCGTTATTCGGGAAGAACGCCTTGAACTCGCCGTAAAGCTGCGCGGCGAGGGTCTTGTTCGGCGCCAGCACCAGCGTCGGGCGCTGAATCTGCGAGATGACATTGGCGATGCTGAAGGTCTTGCCCGAGCCGGTCACACCGAGCAGCGTCTGGTGCGCCAGCCCGGCTTCGATACCCTCGACCAATTGGCGAATGGCTTCCGGCTGATCGCCGGCGGGCTCGAAGCGGGTGACGAGCTGGAATTCGGACATATACACCTCTGGGATCGTGGCTTTCCGAGCAAAGCGGAGCACCACGGGGACGACCGCAAACGACCGGTGTCGCGCAAGAAAAAAGCTGGATTGTGCTCAATGTGGTGGCGATTGCCTCACCTTTCAAGGCAAACGTCCTACATCCGGTAAAGACTCTGACACGGGCAGTCGACTAACGGTCAAGAAATAATCGGAAAAACTTACCGTAAAAGCCGAATCGCCTGTCGCCATTGTTCAGTAATGGCCTCTATACTAGCTCCCCGTTTGTGCACCGCTCTAGTGCATCCGGCTGGAGCGCGACACGTCCCTCCATTCTCCATTCAGAGCCGCCGCAATAATGAGCCTGTTCTCCGCTGTCGAAATGGCACCCCGCGATCCAATCCTGGGCCTCAACGAAGCATTCAACGCCGATACCCGGACCACCAAGGTCAACCTGGGCGTGGGTGTGTATTGCAACGAAGAGGGGCGAATTCCACTTCTGCGCGCCGTGATCGAAGCCGAAACCGTTCGCGCTGCTCAACACGCGTCGCGCGGTTACCTGCCGATCGATGGCATCGCCGCCTACGACCAGGCCGTGCAAAAGCTGCTGTTCGGCAACGACTCGCCGCTGATCAGCGCCGGTCGCGTGATCACCACTCAGGCCGTCGGCGGTACTGGCGCCCTGAAAATCGGTGCCGACTTCCTCAAGCAACTGCTGCCGAACGCCGTTGTGGCGATCAGCGACCCGAGCTGGGAAAACCACCGCGCGCTGTTCGAAACCGCCGGTTTCCCGGTGCAGAACTACCGTTACTACGACGCTGCCACCCACGACGTTAACCGTGCCGGCATGCTCGAAGACCTCAACGCTCTGCCGAACGGCTCGATCATCATCCTCCACGCTTGCTGCCACAACCCGACCGGCGTCGACCTGACCCCGGCGGACTGGAACAACGTGCTGGAAGTGGTTAAAGCCAAAGGTCACGTGCCGTTCCTCGACATGGCTTACCAGGGTTTCGGCGACGGCATCGATGAAGACGCCGCTGCCGTGCGTCTGTTCGCTGAATCCGGCCTGACTTTCTTCGTGTCGAGTTCGTTCTCCAAGTCGTTCTCGCTGTACGGCGAGCGCGTTGGCGCCCTGTCGATCATCAGCGAGTCGAAAGAAGAAAGCGCGCGCGTACTGTCGCAAGTCAAACGCGTTATCCGTACCAACTACTCCAACCCGCCGACCCACGGTGCGAGCATCGTCGCCGCTGTGTTGAACAGCCCGGAACTGCGTGCGCAGTGGGAAGCCGAGCTGGCCGAAATGCGCCTGCGCATTCGCGGCATGCGCACACAGATGGTTGATATGCTGGCCGAGAAAGCCCCGGGCCGCGATTTCAGCTTCGTTGGTCGTCAGCGCGGCATGTTCTCCTACTCCGGCCTGACCACTGAGCAAGTGCATCGCCTGCGTAACGAGTTCGGCATCTACGCGTTGGACACCGGCCGCATCTGCGTGGCTGCACTGAACCAGAGCAACATCAAGGCTGTGACGGATGCGATCGTTCAGGTCATCTGATTTCGCCGCGTGATGAAAAACGGGAAGCCTTTGGGCTTCCCGTTTTTATTTGTCCGAAGGAATGCAACATTCCCTCTAAACTGCACACAGATTTAATTGTGGGAGCGAGCCTGCTCCCACATTAGTGATGAGTTAACCCAAGAATTCTGCGAGAACCCTAATGAAAAACGACAACCTGCGCGCCGACCGTGACGATCTGGATGATTTTATCCCTCGCACATCGGCCAAACGCGAAAAAAGCCTGGTGCTGCAAGTCGCCGCCGGGGTGTTCCTGGGTGGCCTGGTGCTGTGGCTGGTGCAACTGGCGGCCACTGCGGCCTACGCCAAACTGATGCTGGGCACTATCACCTTCGGCAGTTAAGCCAATTCAGTCGCGCGCTGAGTCGCGGCATCGTCATAGACGACGTACAGCGATTCGGCGATCTGGCTTTTGATTGCCTTGGTACTTTCCAGACCGAGGACAAACCCTTCGGCCTTGCCGCCGGCACGGTTCAGTTCTTCAGCGGTGCTGGCCTGGGTAATTGCGTCGAAGAGTTTTTCGGCGTGTGGGCCTACCCCTTTAGGCAGGCTGATTTGCGCGATGCTCATGCGAGCACCTCGTTGTTGCGGTTTGAATGATTCATGGCGCGTACCTTTTCGGCGAATGGCCGGTAGCGCGTGTGACCACTTCCGGGCGGCCATGGTAGACCTCTGCTACGGTTCTGGTAACCGCCAATCGCTGACAAACCACCGTCCATCCTGATGAATCGCAGTTTTTTACATCTCACGCTTGACTTCTCTTTTTGAATCAGTAACATACGCACCAATTCCGCAATAGCTCAGTTGGTAGAGCAAATGACTGTTAATCATTGGGTCCCTGGTTCGAGTCCAGGTTGTGGAGCCAAATAGCAAAGCCCCTGAATCGCAAGGTTCAGGGGCTTTTTTGTGGGCGCTTGAAAAGATCAAAAGATCGCAGCCTTCGGCAGCTCCTACAGGGATTGGTGTTCTCATGTAGGAGCTGCCGCAGGCTGCGATCTTTTGATCTACCAACGAAAAGGGCCGACCTGCGCTGACAGATCGGCCCTTTTCTATTCAGCTACAGCGGTCAGACATGCTCGCTGCTTTTCACCTGCGCTTTCGGCGCGCCATGTCCGTGATCGTGATCATCCGGCTCGATCACTGGCACTTCCTTGCCATCGCAGTCGTGCAATTTGCCGTCGCTGAAGTAATCGCCTTCACGCAGCGCCGCCAGATCGCGATAGCGCAGGGTCCGCTCTTCCGCCGCCGCAAACACCGATTGCTGATCCGAGTTACCGGCGGTGAAGTGGTTGAACGCCAGGTTGAGCAGAATCGCCATGATCGCCGACGAGCTGATGCCCGAGTGGAAAATGGTCGCGAACCAGCTAGGGAAGTGATCGTAGAAGTTCGGCGCGGCAATCGGGATCATGCCGAAACCGATCGAGGTGGCAACAATGATCAGGTTGACGTTGTTGCGGTAATCAACCTTCGACAGCGTGCGGATACCACTCGCCGCCACCGTACCGAACAGCACAATACCGGCGCCGCCGAGTACCGAAGTCGGCACTGCAGCAATGACCCGCCCCATGAACGGCAGCAGGCCAAGGATCACCAGGAAGATACCGCCAGTAGCCACCACGTAACGGCTCTTGATCCCGGTGACCGCCACCAGCCCGACGTTCTGGGCGAAGGCACTCTGGGTGAACGAACCGAAAATCGGCGCAAACATGCTCGACAGCATGTCCGCGCGCAGACCATTGCCCAGGCGCTTGGAATCGACCTTGGTGCCGATGATTTCACCGACCGCCAGAATGTCTGCCGAAGTCTCTACCAGCGTCACCATGACCACGATGCACATCGACAGGATCGCGGCGAAGTGGAAGGTCGGCATACCGAAATGGAACGGCGTCGGGAAGCCGAACATCGGCCCGGTGGTGACGCTGGAGAAATCCGCCATGCCAAGGAACACCGCCAGCACCGTGCCGATCACCATGGCCAACAGAATCGACAGACGCGAGATGGTCGAGCTGCCGACCTTGCTCAGCAGCAACACCAGCACCAGCGTGACCGCCGCCAGACCAATGTTCTGCATGCTGCCGAAGTCCGGCGCGTGGCTGTTGCCGCCCATCGCCCAGCGTGCGGCCACCGGCATCAGCGTCAGGCCGATGGTGGTGATCACGATGCCGGTGACCAGCGGCGGAAAGAACTTGGTGATACGGGAGAATACCGGTGTGATCAGCAACCCGATCAAAGAGGCGGCAATCACCGCGCCGAGCACCGACTGGAAGCCGCCCTCCCCGCCGCTGCTGACGATCGCGACCATGGTCGCCACGCCGGAGAACGACACGCCCTGAACCAGCGGCAACTGACAGCCAAAAAACGGCAGACCCAGGGTTTGCAGCAGTGTCGCCAGCCCCCCCGCAAACAATGAAGCAGCAATCAGCAAACCAATGTCCGCCGGCGACAGGCCGGCCGCCTGGCCGATGATCAGTGGCACCGCAACGATACCGCCGTACATGGTCAGAACATGTTGCAGGCCGTAAGCCATATTCGCGCCGACCCCGAGATTTTCATCCTCGGGCCGTTGGTGTGAAACATGGGGCGTTTTCATGGTGGGGGGTTCCCTGGTTTTTGTTATGCGCACACTGTATTCAATACTCGTGACAAATGTCCATAGAGTTGTATACAACTTATCAGTCACAAAATGGATAGGTAGCCACCCAAGCTTCTATCCCGCCGCTTGCATCCCCCACAAATCCGGCAACACATGCGCTTCTGTGTCTGCGCCAACGCCCACTAGGCTGAAGTGTTCATGGCGACCGACGGCGCGGTCGCACTCTTTTTTATACATATAAAGTATGCATAATTAAGTCATTCACTATTCAGTACGACAAAAGCAAGAACGCAGCCAACAAACTCAAGCACAAAGGCGTCAGCCTCGCCGAAACTGAACCGGTCTTCCACGACGAACGAGCACTGACGGTCGAGGACAACGACCATGACGAACAGCGCTGGATCACTATTGGCCTCAACGGCAAAGGGCGCTTGTTGGTCGTTGCTTACAGTTACCGGGATGCGAATGTCGTTCGAATCATTTCTGCACGTGTCGCCACACCGAGCGAACGTAGCGCTTATTTTCTGGAGGCTTGATCGATGCAAGACGAATATGACTTTTCTCAGGGCAAACGCGGTGCATTGGCTTCAAACAAGGGCAAAACCCGCATCACCATCATGCTTGATGACGCCGTCATCGAAGCGGCGCGTACGGCCGCGGAGAGCGAAGGGTTCGGTTATCAGACGGTGATCAATAACACCTTGCGTCATACGCTGCTGGATGCCGTTGCAAAACCGGAGCCTGTCGAATCAAGCGGGCAATTCAAGAAGGGCATCACCGCCGCTGACCTCAAGAGCCTCGAGAAAAAGCTGTCGGCAGCGGTTGGGGAAATCCGTCGAGTGCTGGAGCCCGACGTCAAACCCTAGACGGAGACCGGCGCGATTATCCGCGCCAAAGACTGGCGATTGTGGGGCAGATCCGGCAGATGCAGAGCAAACTCGCGCGCCAGTAATTCAATCAACTCACCGACTTCCGCCACCTCGCGCCGCTCACTGCTGGCACCCATGCGATGGATGGCGAAACTGCCGTTGTTCAGCGTCTTGCGCCAGCCCTCCCCGGTGCGCGCGACCATCAGGCGCTGACTGAACGGTGACTCAGGATGGGTCGAGACGTACCAGTTGCCAATGGTGTAATCGATGTCTTCCTGGCGTTGCAGATCGAACAGGTACATCGATCGCCATTCCCCCGCCACCTTGGCACGCAGCATGTAGCCGTCGGGCTGTTTTTCAATGCGATAAGGTTCATGAGGGGTCGCTTGCTCCGCTTCGGTGTCGAGCAGCAGCGGCGCAGTCGGCACCATGCCACCAAAGCCGACATCGGTGATGTAGCGCACATCGTCGATGGTCACCAGGCTCAAGCGGTGCGTGCGCGCCGTCCAGCTGCCTTCTGGCTGATTCATCACCACCCGCCCGCTGATAGCACGTGCGTCGAAGCCCAGTTCAAGCAACAACGCAAAAAACAGATTGTTCAGCTCATAGCAGTAGCCACCGCGACCACCGAGCAGAACCTTCTCTTCAATGGACGGCAAGTCGATCAGTACCGGCGCCCCGGTGATCGTCGCCAGGTTCTCGAAAGCAAACACGCCGGTGTGGCGCAGTTGCAACAATCGCAAGCTCTCCAGCGTGGGCGCCGGCGGGGCATCAAACCCGAGACGTTGCAGGTACAGCTTCAGATTCTTCAGGCGTGGCTCACTCATTGCTCGATCCTTATGCATGGGGCCGCAGTTCACTGCGTTGATGTTCGCCATGTATACGGGATCGGGCAGTGTTTTCGACAATTGATTTCGCCAATCGCCCGCTAGCGTTTCTTGCGTGAGCCGATACGAATCCACGTCGGCGCATGGTCGCTGGCATGCGGCTCGTTGCGCACCCAGGCGTCGACCCCGGCCTCATGCAGATACGGACTCAGCGCCGGGTTGAGCAGCAGATGATCTATGCGCAGTCCGGAGTTGGTTTGCCAGTGCTGGCGGAAGTAATCCCAGAAGGTGTAGAGACGATCCTCGGGATACAGATACCGCAGCGAATCGGTCCAGCCCTGATCGAGCAAACGCTGATAACACTCGCGGCTCTCCGGCTGCAGCAACGCGTCCTTGAGCCACGAGCGGGTGTTGTAGATGTCCATGTCGGTGGGCACAACGTTGTAGTCACCGGCCAACACCACCGGGTGATCGCTGCTTTGCAGATCCTTCGCATAGCCGATCAACCGTTCGAACCACGCCAGTTTGTAATCGAACTTCGGCCCTGGTTGCGGGTTACCGTTGGGCAGGTACAGGCATCCGACCAGCACCCCGTGCACCGCCGCTTCCAGGTAGCGACTGTGCTTGTCATCGGGATCGCCCGGCAGACCACGCCGACTTTCCAGCGGTTGCGCGTCACGGGCGAGAATCGCCACGCCGTTCCACGAAGCCTGGCCTTGCCAGATCGCGCCGTAACCGGCGGCTTCCAGCTCGGCGGCGGGGAATGCCGAATCGACCGATTTGAGTTCTTGCAGGCAGGCGATGTCCGGTTGCTCGCGTTTGAGCCAATCCAGCAAATTCGGCAACCGCGCGCGCAGGCCGTTGACGTTGTAGGTGGCGATCCGCAGGTTTTTCATCGGCTGAGGCTCCTGCCCATGGGCTGTGAAAATTGTGACCTCGAGAACATCGTCACGGTTGCATCGGATCCACCCACTGCGGCGTAATAGGCACTCGCCATTCGCCCGCTCCGCCGAGACCTGAATCCCATGCCAACCACGCTGCAAGGTCAGCGCATCCTCTTGCGCCCGCTCCAGTATTCAGATGCCGCTGCCCTGCTCCACGCTGCCGCTGATGGCGAATTGTGGAACCTCACCGTCACCGTTGTGCCCTCAGCAAGCACAGTCGACAGCTATCTGAGAAAGGCCATCGATGGCCGTGACGCCGGCACGGTGCTGCCGTTTGTCATTGTCTTGAAAGACACCGGGGAAGTGATCGGTTCAACCCGCTTCTGGAAGATCGACCCGCTCAACCGCAAGCTGGAAATCGGCAGCAGCTGGATCTCGGCGAGCTGGCAGAAATCCTTCGTCAATACCGAAGCCAAGTACCTCATGCTGCGCCACGCCTTCGACGTGCTCGATTGCGTGCGCGTGCAGTTCACCACCGACGAGAACAACCAGAAGTCGCGTAACGCGATTCTGCGCCTTGGCGCGCAACAGGAAGGCATCGTCCGCCATGAGCGGATCATGCCGGACGGGCGCAAGCGCAACTCGGTGCGTTTCAGCATCATCGACGACGAGTGGCCGCAGGTGCGCTTGCACCTGGAACAGAAACTCGCCGCCTACGCATAACTTCAAGCGCGACTGCGCAGCCATTGCAGGAAGCCTTTTTTCGCCACCACCACCGGCGCTTCCTCGGTCAGCGATTGCGCCTTGTGCAAGCGGTAATCGAGCAAGGTTTTCATGGCATCGCTGATATCGTGGCGAGCGTCCAGACACGGCTTCAGGTAAGTCTTCTCGATGCGGTACAGGGCGCAGAAGGTTTTCGCGGCAAACCTGGCCGGCACAGAAGAATCGGAAAGTATGCCGGCCTCGCCGATCACTTCGCCGGGGCCCATGCGCCCGGACTCGAACGGCGAGCCATGGCGAGTCAGGGTCACGGTAACCACGCCCGACTCGATAATGAACAAGTGATCGCTGACCTCCCCCGCCTCAAGGATCGTCTCGCCGGCACGGAAGGTTTGCAGGGTCATGTTCTGGCTGAAGGTGTCTTTTTCTTCCTGACGCAGGGTCGAAAATATTGGCGAACTGTCGAGCAACGCCCGTGGCCGCGACAGGTTGGTCGGCGCAGCACTTTCATCGCTCGACAGCAGATTGACCCCGGACGCCTGCAAGTGCCGATAGGCCAGATCGAACAATTGATTGCGCACCACGCGCTTCTCGCCCATCGAGGCGACGAAACCGCTGATCTCATATTCCGCGCCGCTGCTGCCGGAGCTTTTCAGCGCCACGCTTGGCGCTGGTGTATCGAGCAACTGACGACAGCCCTGCATCGCCCGCTCCAGCGCATCGATCACTGAGTTGGGCCGCGCGTGCGGGCTGACCTGCACGCTGACCGCGACGCCGAACATATTGCTCGGTCGACTGAAGTTGATGATCTTGGCCTTGGCCGCCAGCGAGTTGGGAATCACCGCCATGCTGCCCTGACTGGTCTGCAGGCGCGTGGCGCGCCAGTCGATGTCGGTGACCCGCCCTTCGGTGCCGTCGATGGAGATCCAGTCATCCAGTTGATACGGCTTGGTGGTGTTGAGGACGATCCCGGAGAACACGTCGCTGAGCGTGCTCTGCAAGGCCAGACCGACGATGATCGCCAACGCGCCAGACGTCGCCAGCACGCCTTTGACCGGCAGATCCAGCACGTAAGCCAGCGCGGCAATGATCGCAATAAGGAAAATCACCGCGCCGAGCAGATCCTGCAACAGCCGCCCGGTGTGGCCGACCCGCTGCATCATCACCGCACCGATCAACACCGTCAGAGTCCGCGCGCCGAACAGCCACCAGCCAATCTGCAACCCGGTCGCCGCCAGGTGCAGCGGCACGTTGTCGGCCCATGGCGCCGGTTCCATCGGGTTGAGGCCTTCGTTGAACAGCAGCACGCTGAACAAGGTGAAAATCAGCACCCGCACCAGCAGTTTCCACTCACTCCCATGGGAGCTGATCAAGCGCCATAACCCAAGATCGAGGAGGATCAGGATCAGCGCGCAAAACAACGGATGTTCGGTGAGCAGAGACAGCATCAAACAACTCCGACGAAGGCCAATCGCGAGAAGATCGCACAGATTGAGCAAGTGTAGGAGCAATTGATTTCAGAGGATGAACGCCCGCGCAAAAACACCGCAAAACCCCTGTAGGAGCTGCCGCAGGCTGCGATCTTTTGATCTTTAAAAAACAACATCAAAAGATCGCAGCCTGCGGCAGCTCCTGCACAGGTTTACGGGGTGACAGATTACTTACCGTTGGTCAGGCTGTTGTAGCTGGTGAACAGGTTGCGGTAGTCCGGGATGTGGTTGGAGAACAGCGTGCCCAGCCCTTCAATGTCGTTGCGCCAGTCGCGATGCAGCTCGCAGGCCAGACCGAACCAGGTCATCAATTGCGCGCCGGCAGTGGACATGCGGTTCCACGCCGATTCGCGAGTCAGCTCGTTGAACGTGCCTGAGGCATCGGTCACCACGAACACGTCGAAGCCCTCTTCCAGCGCCGACAGTGCCGGGAACGCCACGCAAACTTCCGTCACCACACCAGCAATGATCAACTGCTTCTTGCCAGTCGCCTTGATCGCCTTGACGAAATCTTCGTTGTCCCAGGCGTTGATCTGGCCAGGGCGGGCGATGTACGGCGCATCCGGAAACAGTGCTTTCAGCTCAGGCACCAGCGGGCCATTGGGGCCGGTTTCGAAACTGGTGGTGAGAATTGTCGGCAGTTTGAAGTACTTGGCCAGATCGGCCAGCGCCAACACGTTGTTCTTGAATTTGTCCGGCTCAATGTCGCGCACCAGCGACAGCAGCCCGGCCTGATGGTCGACCAGCAACACCGCAGCGTTGTTCTTGTCCAGACGTTTGTATTGAGTGGTCATAGCAGTAATCCTCGCGGGTGGTAGAGGCCGACGGGGTCGGCCTCAGGTGACTCGATCAGCGCTGGGAATCCAGCACTTCGTGTTCGTTCGCGACTTGCTGGGCCTTGAGGTAGCTTTCGATCAGCAATTGATAATGCGGCATGGCCTGGGCGTAAACGGCCGCCCACTGCTCGGCATCGGGACGGTTCCACGAGCCTTGCAGCTCGGAAAGCGTAGCCATGATGTCGATCGGCACCACCCCGGCCTGAGCCAAACGGGCAACTGTCAGATCAGTGGCCAGTTTCGAGTGATTACCGGACGCATCGACCACGGCAAATACCTTGTAGCCTTCGTGCACGGCGGCGATGGACGGGAACGCCAGGCAGACGCTGGTCAGGGTTCCGGCGATCACCAAGGTCTTCTTGCCGGTAGCTTTGACCGCTGCGTGAAATTCCGGATTGTCCCAGGCATTGATTTCGCCTTTGCGCGCCACGTATTGCGCATGCGGCGCTGCTTCGTGAATCTCCGGGATCAACGGCCCGTTCGGCCCTTGCGGCACGGAGGCGGTGGTGATCACCGGCATCTTCAACAGGGTCGCGGCTTTGGCCAGTGCGATGGCATTGGCGCGCAGTTGCGGCACGTCCATGTCCTTGACGATCTGGAACAGACCGCTCTGGTGGTCGATCAGCAGCATCGCTGCGTCGCTGGCATCGATGGTCGGTTTCTGGCCGTCGAAGTTCGCTGCATTGACAGTGTTCATGTGCGTTTCCTCTTTTCTATAGGCAACAGCCATCCCTGGCCTGCGAACCGGCCTACGCGTCCTATGTAGAGCGGAGTGGTGGTGCGTTAAGCGTGCATCTGGCCGAAACGGCCGGACTGGAAGTCGGCGAAGGCCTGGTGGATTTCCTGCTCGGTGTTCATCACGAACGGGCCGTGACCGACGATAGGTTCGTCGATCGGCTCGCCGCTGAGCAGCAACACCACCGCGTCCTGGCTGGCTTCGAGCGTCATCTGATGGCCGTCACGTTCGAACAGCGCCAACTGCCCTTCGCGCACCGACTCCAGACCGTTGACCTGCACCGAGCCTTTCAACACCACCAGTGCGGTGTTGCGGCCTTCGTGCAGATCCAGCGTCAGCAACTTGCCGGCGTTCAGGCGCAAGTCCCACACGTCGATCGGTGTGAAAGTGCGCGACGGGCCGGTATGGCCATCGAACTCACCGGCGATCAGACGCAGGTTGCCGGCATTGTCCTTGAGCGCGATGCTCGGGATATCGCGGTCGAGAATGGTCTGGTAGCCCGGCGCGGCCATTTTGTCCTTGGCCGGCAGGTTGACCCACAACTGGACCATTTCCAGTTTGCCGCCGGTTTTGGCGAAGTTTTCCGAGTGAAACTCCTCGTGGAGAATCCCGGACGCGGCCGTCATCCATTGCACATCGCCCGGGCCGATCACGCCGCCGCTACCGGTCGAGTCGCGGTGCTGAACCTCGCCTTCATAAACGATAGTCACGGTTTCGAACCCGCGGTGCGGATGCTGACCAACGCCACGCTGTTCGGTGGTTGGGGTGAATTCGGCGGGACCGGCATGATCGAGCAGCAGGAACGGGCTGATGTGTTTGCCCAGGTTGTCGTAGGAAAACAGCGTGCGCACCGGGAAACCATCGCCGACCCAATGGCCGCGCGGGCTGGTGTAGATACCGATGATGTTTTTCATGGTTGTCTCCAATTGGGGTGAGTGATGCGATGGATTAAGCTTAAATCCATGACCATTAATGCACTAGACTGCAAAAATCAGCCTTAGCGTTCTATATGGAGAACGATGGTGGAAGACCTCAACACCCTCTACTACTTCACTCAAGTGGTCGAACATCATGGTTTCGCTGCCGCCGGGCGCGCACTGGACATGCCGAAATCGAAGCTCAGCCGACGTATTTCCGAACTGGAAGAACGCCTCGGTGTGCGCTTGCTGCACCGCACCAGCCGCCATTGCTCGCTGACCGAAATCGGTCAGGCCTATTACCAGCGCTGCCTGGCCATGCGCGTCGAAGCCGAAAGCGCCGCCGAGCTGATCGAGCGCAACCGCTCGGAACCGCAAGGCCTGGTTCGCCTGAGTTGCCCGACGGCGCTGCTCAACTCTTGGGTCGGGCCGATGCTCACCCGCTACATGCTCAAATATCCGTTGGTGGAGTTGTTTATCGAGAGCACCAATCGCCGCGTCGACCTGATTCACGAGGGTTTCGACATCGCGCTGCGAGTGCGTTTTCCGCCGCTGGAAAACACCGACATGGTCATGAAGGTGCTCGGCAACAGCATGCAATCAGTGGTCGGCAGCCCGGTATTTGTCGAACGTCTGTCGTCACCGCCCTCGCCCGCTGACCTCAATGGCTTGCCGAGTCTGCATTGGGGGGCGGCGCAGCGCGAATATCAGTGGGAACTGCTCGGGCCGAATGACAACACGGCGCTGATTCGGCATACGCCGCGCATGGTCACCGATGACTTGATTGCCTTGCGTCAGGCGGTGATTGCCGGCGTTGGCGTGGCGCATTTGCCGAGTGTGGTGGTGCGTGAGGACATTGCCGCCGGACGCGTCGTGGAATTGATTCCGGGCTGGGCGCCGAAGTGCGGAGTGGTGCATGCGATCTTTCCGTCGCGACGCGGGTTGTTGCCGTCGGTGCGCACGCTGATTGATTTTCTCGGAGAGGAGTTTGCGCAGAGCGATATAGCCTGAGACCGAGTCGCGGCCATCGCGAGCAGGCTCACTCCTACAGGAGACCGCGTTCCAATGTAGGAGTGAGCCTGCTCGCGATAGGGCCAGCCCAGGCAACAAAAATCACTGAGTGGATTCATGACTTCTGATCAACAGTGCTTTGCCCCACCAGCGGTTTTTCTCAACGATGCAGACGCGGATACTCCTGCGCATTACCACTGCAACCCTTGGAGTCCTGCATGTCTGTTCCCGCTTTCGGCCTTGGCACGTTTCGCCTGCAAGGCCAGGTCGTCATTGACTCAGTGAGCACTGCCCTCGAACTCGGCTACCGGGTCATCGACACCGCGCAAATCTACGAAAACGAAGCCGATGTCGGCCAAGCCATCGCAGCCAGCGGCATCCCGCGTGAAGAGCTGTTCATCACCAGCAAGATCTGGGTCGCCAACTTCGCCAAAGATCGCTTGATCGGCAGCCTCAAGGAAAGCCTGCAGAAATTGCAGACCGACTACCTTGACCTGACCCTGATTCACTGGCCATCGCCGGAAAACCAGGTCCCGGTCGAAGAATTCATGGGCGCCCTGCTGGAGGCGAAGCGCCTGGGCCTGACCCGGCAGATCGGTGTGTCCAACTTCACCATCGATTTGATGAAGCAGGCGATTGCTGCGGTCGGTGCAGAAAACATCGCGACCAACCAGATCGAACTGCACCCGTATCTGCAAAACCGCAAAGTCGTCGAGTTTGCCCAGCGCCAGGGCATCCACATCACTTCGTACATGACTCTCGCCTACGGTGAAGTGCTGAAAGATCCGCTGATCCAGCAGATCGCCGAACGCCTGCAAGCCACCCCGGCGCAAGTCACCCTCGCCTGGGCGATGCAGTCGGGCTACGCGGTGATCCCGTCGTCGACCAAACGCGCCAACCTGCAAAGCAACCTTGCCGCCACGGCGCTGACCTTGAGCGATGCCGACATGGCGCTGATTGCCACACTCGATCGCGACCATCGCCTGACCAGCCCGAAAGGCATCGCGCCTGACTGGGACTGACCCGACACGCGTCAGCTTTGCAGACGTTGCGCGAGGCCGGCCATGGCCTCGCGCAACGTATCGCTTGCCATGCCCAACGGCGCCGCGTGCGCTTCGCGACACGCCTGTTCAAGCTCGATACACGCCGCCACCACCCGCGCGGCCCCGACCATCTGCGCCCCACCCTTGATGTGATGAGCCAGTTCGCGAAGCCCCGCGCGATCCTGCTTTTGCTGCAACATATCCAGACGTTGCAGATCGAGGTGCAAGCTGTTCAGCACCTCCTTGCGTAAATGCTCGATCAAGCCACGATCATTCCCGGCCATTTGCTCCAGGGTGCTCAGATCGATCTCCGCCAATGCTGGCATCGCGCTGGAGGCCGCCGCGATGTCGCAATGACTGGCCGCCGTCAATGCCTGCGCCAGATCGTGCAAGCGGATCGGTTTGAACAGGCACTCGTCCATGCCGGCCTTCAGGCACCGCGTCCTTTCCTCGGCCTGCGCGTTGGCGGTAAAGCCAAGAATCAGGCAAGGCTTGCGCCCGGCAATCGCTTCTTCTTCACGAATGGCCTGCGCCAGCTGATAACCGTTGCGCCTCGGCATATTGCAATCGGTGATCACCACATCGAACGCTTGCGTGCGCCAGCGCTCCAGGCCTTCATCTCCGTTCTCGGTGTCGACCGTACGATGGCCGAGTTCACTCAACTGCCAGCACAACAGCAAACGGTTCACCGGGTGATCATCCACCACCAGAACACTCAGTGAACACGTAGCGGCGGTCAGTGTGTCGGAGGGCGCCGGGGGCGGAGCGAGGGCATCCAGCAGCGGCAGTTCGAGGCTGACTTCGACCTGCGTTCCTTCACCCGGAGTACTGTCGAGTCGCAGCGTGCCGCCCATCATTTCGCAGAGGCTGCGACTGATCACCAGACCCAGTCCGGAGCCGCTGCGGGCCGCTTGCGAATCAGCGCCCGCCTGCACGAACGGGCTGAACAGCCGTCGCCGATCGTCGTCGCTGATCCCCACCCCACTGTCTTCAATCAGTACTTTCACCGCCAGGTGTTCGGCGGCCATTGCGGTCACCACAAGCCGCAGACTGACCTCGCCCTCCTCGGTGAACTTGATCGCATTGCTCAGCAGATTCGACAGCACCTGTTTGAAGCGCGTCGGATCAATCAGCACGTCAACATCGCTGCGGGGATCCAGTTCGATGTGCCACAGCAAGCGCTTCTGCCGCGCCAGCCCTTCAAACACCCGACACACTGACACCACCAGTTCGCGCAGGTTGGCGCGTTCGGGCGCGAGGGACAAATGCCCGGTCTCGATCCGCGCGATGTCGAGAATGTCGCCGATCAGCGCCAGCAATTGTTGCCCGGCATTGGACGCTACCTGAATGGCCAAACGATCGGTCACGCCCTCTTCTGCGCGCTTGAGGGCCAGTTCGAGCATACCGATCAAGGCATTCATCGGTGTGCGGATTTCGTGGCTCATGGTCGCCAGAAACGTGGTTTTCGCCCGATTGGCATCGTCTGCTGCGTCCTTGGCTTCCTGCAATTGCTGCAACCATTGCTGGCGCCGGCGAATCTGTTGGCGCTGAAAAACGATCCAGGCCAGTGCAAGTGCCAGCAACACCGCCGCGCCGGCAAAACCGAGGAGAATTTCGCGACGATGCTGTAACCAATAACTGCCTTCCACCACCACATCGTGGCTCCAGCGCTCAACCAGTTCGTCCATCTGTTGCGGGGCAATGCTCAACAGCGCCTTGTTCAGGATCGAGTGCAGGGCCGGCATCTGCGGGGCCGTCGCCAACGCAATGCGCGCCGGTTGATCGCCGATAGTGCCGGTAACGCGCAGGCGCTCGCGGTAGTGACGTGCGATCAGAAAGCGCGCCACCAGCAACGAACTCACCGTGGCGTCGACTTGGCCTTTGGTAATCAACGCCATGCCTTCGGCGGGGCTTTTGACTTCGATCAGACGGATGCCCGGCACCCGTTCCAATAGATATCCGCGCAACGGGTGGCCGCGATAAATCGCCAGCCGTTTACCGGCCAGGTCATCAAGGTGGAGCGGCCCCTGCGTGGTGATTGCACTGACCAGCACAAATGGATTGTTCAGATAGGCGCGGGTAAATTGCAGTTCGATTTCACGCTCGCTACTCGGCGTCACCACTGGCAACACATCCAGTTCCCCGGCCTTGAGCTGTTCGATCTGACGATCCAGCGACGCCCCGCGCACAATCTCGAAGCTCAACCCGCTGCGCTGGCTGATCAAACTCAGCAATTGCGCCGTCAACCCACTGAAACGGCCATCGGCATCGAAAAACGTCAGCGGTGCGAAATCTTCGATGGCACCTACGCGGACCACGGGATGCTGGTCAAGCCACGCCTGCTCACTGGCACTGAGCTGCACCCGCGACTGCTCAGCCATCTCGGCAAGGCCAGCGCTCCAGCGCTGTTCGATCCGTTGGCGACGCTCCATGGGAATGGCCGCCAACGCCTGGTCGACGATGCGTTTGAGGCGCACATCGCTGCGCAGCAGGGCGAACGCGAACGCGTTGGCATCCAGCCCCGCCGGGCCGGACATTTGCAGATCGTTACGATAATTGGTGTTGATCAAGTAGTTGGCACTGATGAAGTCGCCCAGATACACATCATCCGCGCCGAACGCTACTGCCCCGAGCGCATCCATTGCCGAGGGATAACGCCGCACGCTGGCCTGGGGATAGAACGCTTGTACGCTCGCCAGTGGCAGATAGTCCTCGACCATGGCCAGGCGCTTGCCCGCCAGATCGGTCGGCAACGGCTCTTCGAGTCGAGTCACCAGCATCGGTTGGTCTTCGGCGTAGGCACGGGACAGGATAAAGTCCGGGTCGGCGGCTTCAAAACTGTTGGAGGTCCCCAGCAGATCGAGATCGCCGTGCTTGAGTGCCGCCATCACCGCATCGCGGTTGGCAAAACGCTGCACTTCGATGCGCACGCCGAGCAACTGCGCCAGCAGATCGGCGTAATCCGCGGTGAGCCCTTCAAGTTCATGCTGATTGCGAGTGATCTCGAACGGTGGGTAATCCGGACCGGAAACGCCCATGCGCAACACCGGGTGCTGACGCAGCCATTGCCGGTCCTGTTCGTCCAGGCGCAACCGGGCGTTTTCCGGCCCGCTGCGGGTCAGCACCTGCAGCACCTGCGGTGCGTCACTCGCCCAGCAGGTGGCGATCAGACTCAGCCACAGCCACAGCCACAGCCAGAAAACCTGCCATCCCTGCTTCATGTGCGGTCGCTCAGATCACATGATTGCGCTTGGCGAAATCGCGCAAGTGCACCGCTGAACCGACCCCGAGTTTTTTCATCAGCCGGGTTTTATAGGTGCTGACGGTTTTGTGGCTCAGGTGCATGTCCGCTGCAATCGCCTTGTTGGAATTGCCCTGCCCCAATTGCTGGAAAATGCTCAACTCACGGTCGGAAAGCTGATCGATCATCTGTTTTTCGGTGGTTTGCACGGCATTCAGCGTGCTGAAACTTTCCGGGAGCGAGGAAAAATAGGTATGGCCCGACATCACCGCCCGAATGGCGTTGCGCAGTTGCTCCAGTTGATTGGTTTTGGTTACGTAAGCCATGGCCCCGGCACGCACGCAGCGATCTTGATAGAACATCGGTTCGTGTGTACTGAACACCAGCACGCGGCAAGCAAAACCATTGGCCTTGATCCGGGCAAGAGCCTCCAGCCCGCCGAGTGCCGGTAAATTGAGATCGAGTATCACCAATCGAGGCTGGTGTTCCCGAATGAGCGACACCACCTCGTTGCCTTGGGACGCCTCGTGGATCTGCTTGAATCCCAAGGCTTGCAACACGATCCGGATGGCGGCGCGCACCACTGGATGATCGTCGACGATCAGCGCTGACTTCATGGCCACTCCCGGTGCAAAGTCTGACGAACAGGCCACCGATGGGGGCTGTTCCAGACTCAGTGGCTGCGCAGGGACTGTTACATGGAACGGCGGGCAAATCACCTGTCAGACCTGACAGTTGCAGCCAGTGTTTTTTTATGCATGAGCAGCGAATTTTACCGTTGAGTGTGGCAGGCAGGCTGACAAAAGTTGCCGCCTCGCGGGTGTATCGACCAACGCCATCAACTGACTGATCGATTGTTTTGAGGGCAGTGTCAAATGGCTGACTTGCACATTTTCCTGGGCGAAACCCGAGGCCTGTTGTAACGGCGCCGTGGATTCGTTGTAGACCAGCGCCTGACGAACCTGCGGGTTATCCAGGAAAAAACCCAGCAGATCCAGCGAGCCTGCGGCCAGTTCGGCATTGATGACCACCGCATCGAACGGCTCGCAACCGTAGTCCACCAGCGTCAGCAATTCGGTGAGGCTCTGTGCCGGAGCCACGCGGTAGTAATCGAGGCTGTTGAACAGGCGCTCGATTTTCATTCGGTGGAAATGCTGCGTGTCGGCGATCAGGATGCGCAGGGCTTTATTGATCATGGTCAGTCTCCCGGGGTCACGGCTTCTGGGTGCGGCAAGACTACGCAAGCTCCATGGTGGGTTCTGTAGGAATATTCCGAAAAACACTGTTATTGATCGCAGGCCCACCGAGCCTGACCATCACTCGACGCTTTAATAACCGTCTGAACCCCTGGAAGATGAAGCGCGGTTTATTCAGTAGTACTTTTATTCAGTAGTGCTAGGACTCCAGAACGCCTGCACTACCAGCGCTGATGTGGAAATCCGCGCCACCAGTGCGTCGAGTTCATCACCATCGACCGAGGTTGTGGCCAGCGTCGCTTCGATTTCGATTTCATCGGCGCCGAAAGCGTGCACATCGACATCGCTGGCCGGGTAGTTGCTGCGCTCCAGCTCGGCTTCGAGCAAGGCAAACACGGCGGTTTGCTGTGAGCGCCGGGCGATGACGTAGACGATGTTGGTGACTTCCGCAGAGACCACGTCCAGTGGCTGGCGGTTGATGTTGTTGACGATCGGCCGCAGCAAGGTATTGGCGGCGAGAATGAACAGCGTACCAAGTACCGCTTCGGCGAGCAGATCGGCGCCGGCACAGGCGCCGACCGCTGCAGACGTCCACAGGGTCGCGGCGGTGTTGAGACCGCGCACATTGCCTTCTTCGCGCATGATCACCCCGGCGCCGAGAAAACCGATGCCGGAGACCACATAGGCGACCACGCGTACCGCACCTTCTGCGCCCGCGAGACGGTTGGCCATGTCGACAAAAATCGCCGCACCGACGGCGACCAGCACGTTGGTGCGCAGGCCCGCAGTGCGTTGCCGGTACTGGCGCTCGAAGCCGATCAGACCGCCGAGGATGAACGCGGCGCTGAGGCTGACGAGGGTGTCGAGCAGTGAATCGAGTTTGAGGTTGTTGATGGCTTGCATAGTAATTTCCCTGAATACACACAAATCCCCCTGCAGGAGCTGCCGCAGGCTGCGATCTTTTGATTTTGTTTTTAAAAGACAAGATCAAAAGATCGCAGCCTGCGGCAGCTCCTACAGGGGAGAGCAATCCTGCGGTTATTGCCAGCCGAACCGGCGGATGTAGAAACCTTTGACTGCCTGGGTCAGCGCCATGTACGCCAGCAGAATCACCGGCAGGAACACGAAATACAGCGACGGCAGCGCCTGCAATTTGAAGTAGTGCGCCAGCGGCCCCATTGGCAGGAAGATGCCGACCGCCATGATGATCCCGGTCATCACCAGCAGCGGCATGGCTGCGCGGCTTTGCAGGAAGGGAATTTTCGGCGTGCGGATCATGTGCACGATCAGCGTCTGGGTCAGCAACCCGACCACGAACCAGCCGGACTGAAACAGCGTCTGGTGATCCGGGGTGTTGGCATCGAATACGTACCACATCAAGGCGAACGTGGTGATGTCGAAGATCGAACTGATCGGGCCAAAGAACAGCATGAAGCGCCCGACGTCACCCGGCTGCCAGCGTTGTGGTTTTTTCAGCATTTCCTCATCGACGTTATCGAATGGAATCGCAATCTGCGAAATGTCGTAGAGCAGGTTCTGCACCAGCAGATGCATGGGCAGCATCGGCAGGAACGGAATGAACGCGCTCGCCACCAGCACCGAGAACACGTTGCCGAAGTTGGAGCTGGCGGTCATCTTGATGTACTTGAGCATGTTGGCGAAGGTGCGCCGCCCTTCGAGCACGCCCTCCTCCAGCACCATCAGGCTCTTTTCCAGGAGGATGATGTCGGCCGCTTCCTTGGCGATGTCCACCGCACTGTCCACGGAAATACCGATGTCGGCGGTGCGCAGCGCGGGTGCGTCGTTGATGCCGTCACCCATGAAACCGACCACGTGACCGTTGCCCTTAAGAATGCGCACGATGCGCTCCTTGTGCGACGGCGTCAGTTTGGCGAAGACATTGGTGGTCTCTACGGCCACCGCCAGTTCGGCATCGCTCATGCGCTCGACGTCGTTGCCCAGCAGCAAACCTTGTTGCGCGAGGCCGACTTCACGGCAGATCTTCGCGGTCACCAGTTCGTTGTCGCCGGTCAGCACCTTCACTGCCACACCGTGTTCGGCCAAGGCTTTCAGCGCGGGCGCAGTGCTTTCTTTCGGTGGATCGAGGAACGCCACGTAACCAATCAGCGTCAGTTCCTGTTCATCGGCCAGGCTGTAAATTTCGCGACCTTCGGGCATCGAGCGAGCGGCCACGGCCACCACGCGCAAGCCTTCAGCGTTGAATGCTGCGGTGACCTGACGAATCCGGGTCAGCAATTCATCGCTCAAGGCTTCATCGACCTCACCGTGACGCACGCGGCTGCACACTGCCAACACTTCTTCGACCGCACCTTTGCAGATCAACTGATGTGGCTGGCCACGCCCTTCGACCACCACCGACATGCGCCGACGGTTGAAGTCGAACGGGATCTCATCGACCTTGCGAAACGCCGTGCCGACTTTCAGTTCACGGTGGATTTCCACGTGTTCCAGCACCGCGACATCCAGCAGGTTTTTCAGCCCGGTCTGGTAGTAGCTGTTGAGGTAAGCCATTTCCAGCACGTCATCGGAATCTGCGCCCCAGACATCGACATTGCGCGCGAGGAAGATCTTGTCCTGGGTCAACGTGCCGGTCTTGTCGGTGCACAGCACGTCCATGGCGCCGAAATTCTGGATCGCATCAAGACGTTTAACGATGACTTTTTTGCGCGACAGAAACACCGCGCCTTTGGCCAGCGTCGAGGTGACGATCATCGGCAGCATTTCCGGGGTCAGGCCGACGGCAATCGACAGTGCAAACAGCAGTGCTTCAGTCCAGTCGCCCTTGGTGAAACCGTTGATGAACAGCACCAGCGGCGCCATGACGAACATGAAACGGATCAACAGCCAGCTGACTTTGTTCACGCCCTGCTGGAACGACGTCACCGCGCGATCGGTTGCGCCAACACGCTGGGCCAGCGCACCGAAATAGGTGCTGTTGCCGGTGGTGAGAATCACTGCCACCGCTGTGCCGGAGACGACGTTGGTGCCCATGAACAGGATGTTGTCCAGCTCCAGCGGATTGCGTGTATCGCGATCAGCCTGACGTGGAAACTTTTCTACCGGCATAGATTCACCGGTCATCGCCGCTTGGCTGACGAACAGATCCTTGGCGCTGAGTACCCGGCAATCGGCGGGAATCATGTCGCCGGCCGAGAGCACGATCAGATCGCCCGGCACCAGTTGCTTGATCGGCAATTCGCTGCGTGGCGCATCACGGCGCATCACCGTGGCGGTGTTGCTGACCATGGCTTTCAGCGCGTCGGCGGCCTGGTTGGATTTACTTTCCTGCCAGAAACGCAGCAGCGTCGACAGCACCACCATGGAGAAAATCACCACGGCGGCTTTGAGGTCTTCGGTCAGCCACGAGATCACCGCCAACAACGTCAGCAGCAGGTTGAACGGGTTTTTGTAGCAGTGCCACAGGTGAATCCACCAGGGCAGCGGCTGCTCGTGTTCGACCTCGTTGAGGCCGTATTGCGCACGCAGCGCATCGACTTCGAAATCGGTCAGGCCATCGGAGTGCGTGCCGAGTGAAGACAGCAATACGCCGCTGTCGCAATGCGCGGCATCGACCAGGGTGTTGGCCAGCGTGGGTGGGACTTCACGGCTGACCGTGGTGTCGTTGATTGATTCCAGCAGCGCCAGGCGACGGAAGTGCCGGGCGATGTGGCGGGTCCGCAGAAAACCTGCGAAGAATTCCTTGAGCGTAAGTTTCATGGCTGTTGCCCCTATGGTCAGCCGGGAAACCGTCAAGCAGGTACGGCCGCGCCTCGTCCGCCGGAAAAACCGGCACGGCAAGGCTTGGCGCGCCGGTCAGAAAAGACAGGCGTGTCGATAGGGCTGCGATCACGACTGTGCAGTCGAAATCACGCTCTGTTCAGCGTCGATGAGAAGGACGTCTAGACATGACCACGGACGGGCCATGCACGGGATGCCGCTGCTCGCTTTTACGGCGAGACAACGACAGAGAAAGTCTGCGCGTTATCTTGCCGAGAATCTGCCGGTTACCGAGACCGGCCGACAACTGTCACTCGAACAAGTACCCACTGTGGGTCTCCGCTATTGATGAAAACGCGCGAAGCTTACGCCCCGATGTCTGGAGAGTAAACCGGCAAAAGGAAGTGTGTCGGGGAATGTGGGGGATGTTCAGGAAGGGTTCAGGATGATCGTTCCCACGCTCTGCGTGGGAATGCCTCAACGGACGCTCCGCGTTCGGCCTTCGATAGGGACGCGGAGCGTCCCGGGCTGCATTCCCACGCAGAGCGTGGGAACGATCTGGCCTGGAAATCGGCGTTAGCTGGCAGTTGCTAACAACAGATCTGCCATCGAACGATGCCCGCGGTTCTTGCCATGCTCATACAGCGAGCCGGCAATCTCGTCCGCACGAATCGGCAACACCGACAGCAGTGTATCGCTCAGACCATGGCTGGCCTGGCAGAAGCCCTGCATGTAGATACCGGCCTTGCAGCGTTCGTCGGTGATCAATTTGTAGTTACGATCAACCTCGAAGTCACCCAGGTACTCTTCCAGCGGTGCCAGCAGTTTGCGGTGCATCTGCCGTTCGTAACCGGTGGCCAAAACAACAGCGTCGTAATTGCGCACGGTGACTTCGCCGGTGGCGTTGTTGCGCACGGCCAGTTCAATTCCGTTTTCGGTCGCGGTAGCGCTCTCGACAGTGGTCAACGTACGGAACGCATGACGGGCAACCCCGGACACCTTTTGACGATAGAAGATGCCGTAGATGCGCTCGATCAGGTCGATGTCGACTACCGAATAGTTGGTGTTGTGGTACTCGTTGACCAGACGCTCACGCTCGGCGCTGTTCTGCTGGAACACCAGGTCGGTGAACTCCGGCGAGAACACTTCGTTGACAAACGGGCTGTCGTCCGCAGGTTTCAGGGCCGAACCGCGCAGGATCATGTCGACCTGTACCGACGGGAACGAATCATTCAGGTCAATGAACGCTTCCGCCGCGCTCTGCCCGCCACCGATGATCGCGATGCTCATCGGCTGATTGTTCACGCATGGCTGCTTGGCCATTTGCGACAAATACTGCGAATGGTGGAACACGCGGGTGTCGCCCTTCAGCGCCTTGAACGCCTCCGGAATGCGCGGCGTGCCGCCGGCGCTGACCACCACCGAACGGGTGGTCCGCACATGCTGCTGGCCATCGCTGCCACGGGAAATCACCCGCAGTGCTTCAACCTGATGGTTGTGCAGCACCGGCTCGATGGTCAGCACTTCTTCGCCGTAACGGCTCTGCTCGGTGAACTGTCCGGCGACCCAGCGCAGGTAGTCGTTGTACTCCATGCGGCACGGGTAAAAGGTGCCGAGGTTGATGAAGTCGACCAGACGACCGTGATACTTGAGGTAATTGACGAAGGAGTACGGGCTGGTCGGATTGCGCAGGGTCACCAGATCCTTGAGGAAGGAAATCTGCAACTCGCTTTGCGTCGACAGGGTGTTGCCGTGCCAGCTGTAGTTGGCCTGCTTGTCGAGGAACAGCACATCCAGCTCGCCGTGGGTCGGGCCACGCTCTTGCAGAGCGATGGCCAGCGCCAGGTTCGAAGGGCCGAAACCGACGCCGATCAGGTCGTGAACGATGGGCGATGCAATTGCCTGTGTCATTTCCAGTGTCCTCTGGATGAACCCCTCAACGCGGGGATAAAGCCTGGGTGGCCTGACCGGCCTGAATCAGGTCAGCAGGTCGTCTGTTGAGTAGGAACGAGGACGATGAACAGAAATTTAACCAGCAAGGATCAATGTGCGTCCCATTGTTTGATCCGCAAGCGGCAATGTTTCATGGCGTTGACGATGTGTTTTTCTACCAACGCCTTGGAAATTCCGAGGTGCTCGGCAATTTCCGGGTGGGACAGGCCTTCGATCTTGCGCAGCAGAAAACTTTCCCGGCAACGCGGCGGCAACTCGGCCAGTGCGCGCTGGAGCATTTCCAGGCGTTGACCATGATCGAGAGTGCCATGGGGCGACGGGGTGAAATAGCGTTCTTCGCTGTCCAGCACATCAAGCGATTCGACCTGGCGCAGGGCGTTGCGCCGATGATCGTCGATGACCAGATTCAATGCGGTGCGATAAAGGAAAGCTCGCGGTTGCTCGATCGGCGTGTCGCTGGAACGCTCCAGCACCCGCACATAAGCGTCATGCACCACATCTTCGGCCACCTGACGGTTGCCCAGCTTGGCGTTCAGGAAACACACCAGCTCGCGATAGTAGTTTTCCAACATGACTCCCGACCGCATCGATGCAGTTCCTGTCCTTGAGCACACTGAACCGGCCACGGAATACGCAGTAGCAAGATAGTGGCAACTTGAGGTGCGTAATTTATAGTAATTCTCATATAGATTTAAAGAGCTGATTCCACATCCCGACCAAATAGTCCTGTCCGGACACCTGTTACATGATGTGTGAGCGCTTAAATTCCCTTGTGCATTCATCGTTTACAGGACAGCTCCCCGTATCTGTCGTGCCATGCGACAGCGTTCAGCGCCCCTGCACGCCTGTGCAATAGCCGAATGACGGGCCGAACCCACTGGCCGGAACCCTGCATGAAACGTCCCCGCCCCGCCCGACGCGCCCTGTTCGCCGCCCTTTGTCTGATTCCCGTGATCGCCGTTGCCGCGTGGCAAGTCCTGCCGCCCGGGCGAGATACCCTCGCCACCGTGCAAGTGACCCGCAGCAGTATCGAAAACAGCGTGACCGCACTGGGCACGTTGCAGCCACGTCGTTATGTGGATGTCGGTGCGCAGGCATCCGGGCAGATTCAGAAGATTCATGTCGAGGCTGGCGACACAGTCAAGGAAGGCCAGTTACTGGTAGAGATCGATCCGTCCACGCAAAAAGCCAAACTGGATGCCGGGCGATTTTCCATCGAAAACCTCAAGGCGCAGTTGCAGGAGCAAAGCGCCCAGCACGACCTCGCGCAACAGAAATATCAGCGCCAGCAGAAGCTCGCGGCCGGTGGCGCCACCCGCGAGGAAGACGTGCAGACGGCCCGCGCCGAAGTCCGCGCGACACAGGCACGCATCGACATGTTCCAGGCGCAGATCCGTCAGGCTCAGGCCAGCCTGCGCAGTGACGAAGCGGAGCTCGGCTACACGCGCATTTATGCACCGATGAGCGGCACGGTTGTCGCCGTCGGCGCCCGCGAAGGCCAGACGCTCAATGCGCAACAGCAAACCCCGCTGATCCTGCGCATCGCCCGGCTCTCGCCAATGACCGTATGGGCCGAGGTTTCCGAAGCGGATATCGGCCACGTCAAACCCGGCATGACCGCCTACTTCACCACACTCAGCGGCGGCAGCCGGCGCTGGAGTAGCACCGTACGGCAGATTCTGCCGGTGCCGCCGCGCCCGCTTGAACAGAATCAGGGTGGCAGCCCCACCAGCGGTCGCAGCGGCAGCGAACGCGTGGTGCTCTACACCGTGTTGCTCGACGTCGACAACGCCGACAACAGCCTGATGACCGACATGACCGCGCAGGTGTTTTTTGTTGCGCAACAAGCGCAGGACACCCTCACCGTACCCACCGCCGCCCTGCAACCCGGCTCACGGCCGCAATGGCAACGGGCGCAGATCGTCGCCGCCAACGGCGAAATCCAGGCGCGTGAAGTGCGCACCGGCATCAGCGACCGCTTGCGCACACAAGTGCTTGAAGGCCTGGTCGAAGGCGATCACATCCTCAGCGCGCCGGCCACCGGCAGCGGAGGCTGAATGCAAACCCCACTGATTGACCTGCGGCAGATCCGCAAATCCTACGGCGGCAATGACAGCCCGCTGGTAGAAGTGTTGCGCGGCATTGATCTGTCGATTCATGCCGGCGAGTTCGTTGCCATCGTCGGCGCGTCCGGCTCCGGCAAGTCGACATTGATGAATATCCTCGGCTGCCTCGACCGCCCTACCAGCGGCGAATACCGTTTTGCCGGTGAAGACGTCGCCCAGCTCGACACGGATGAACTGGCCTGGCTGCGCCGCGAAGCGTTCGGGTTTGTGTTCCAGGGTTATCACCTGATTCCGTCCGGCTCTGCCCAGGAAAACGTCGAGATGCCGGCCATCTACGCCGGTACTCCGGCCGCCGAACGGCACGCCCGGGCCAGCGCCTTGCTAGAGCGGCTCGGCCTGGGCAGCCGCACCGGCAACCGCCCGCATCAGCTTTCCGGCGGTCAGCAACAGCGGGTGTCGATTGCCCGGGCCTTGATGAACGGCGGCCACATCATTCTCGCCGACGAACCCACCGGCGCCCTCGACAGCCACAGCGGCGCCGAGGTCATGACCCTGCTCGACGAACTCGCCAGTCAGGGCCATGTGGTGATTCTCATCACCCACGACCGCGAAGTCGCGCAGCGCGCCAAACGCATCATCGAGATTCGTGACGGGCTGATCATCAGCGACACCGCCGAACACCCATCAGCCCCGCCCCGCAGCGCCAACCCCGGCGCACTGCAAGCGGTGGATCTGCGCCAGCGCCTGAGCACTGGCAGCACCCAGACCGGCGCATGGAAAGGTGAGCTGGTCGACGCCGTGCAAGCGGCGTGGCGGGTCATGTGGATCAACCGTTTTCGTACTGCGCTGACGCTGCTCGGGATCGTCATCGGCGTGGCCTCGGTGATGGTGATGCTGGCGGTGGGCGAAGGCAGCAAGCGCCAGGTCATGGCACAAATGGGCGCGTTCGGCTCCAACATCATTTACCTCAGCGGCGCCGCTCCCAACCCGCGCACGCCACCGGGCATCATCACCCTCGACGACGTCGCCGAGCTGGCCGTCCTGCCCCAGGTGGAACGCATCATGCCGGTCAACGGCTCGACCGCTGGCGTGCGTTTCGGCAATGCCGACCACAGCAGTTACGTGGGTGGCAACGACACCAATTTTCCGACCATTTTCAACTGGCCGGTGGTTCAGGGCAGCTACTTCACCCAGGCCGATGAAGACAGCGCCGCCGCCGTCGCCGTGATCGGCACCAAGGTGCGCGACAAGCTGCTCAAGGATGTCGCCGAGCCGATCGGCCAGTACATCCTCATCGAAAACGTGCCGTTTCAAGTGCTCGGTGTTCTGGCGGAAAAGGGCTCGAGCTCCGGCGATTCCGACAGCGACAATCGCATTGCCGTGCCCTACTCGGCAGCCAGCACGCGCCTGTTCGGCAGCCGTAATCCTGAGTACGTGGTGATCGCCGCCAAGGATGCACGCAAAGTCAAAGACGCCGAGCAGGCGATCGAACAGGCAATGCTGCGCCGGCACAACGGTAAAAAGGATTTCGAACTGACCAACAATGCCGCGATGATTCAGGCCGAAGCGCGCACGCAAGGCACGCTGTCGCTGATGCTCGGTGCCATTGCCGCCATCTCCTTGCTGGTCGGCGGCATCGGTGTGATGAATATCATGCTCATGACGGTGCGCGAACGCACTCGGGAAATCGGTATCCGCATGGCCACGGGGGCGCGCCAGCGCGACATCCTGCGCCAGTTTCTCACCGAAGCGGTGATGCTCTCGGTGGTCGGCGGCATTGCCGGCATCAGCCTGGCGATGTTGGTCGGCGGCGTTCTGTGGTTCAGCGGCGTGGCGATCGCGTTTCAATGGCTGGCCGTGATCGGCGCCTTTGGCTGCGCGCTGGTCACCGGCGTCCTCTTCGGCTTCATGCCTGCCCGCAAGGCTGCCCGGCTCGACCCGGTCACGGCCCTTACCAGTGAATGATCGATCTATGAAAGCGCCATTGACAATCCTTGCCGCCAGCCTGTTGCTGGCGGCCTGCAACAGCCCTGCGCCGCGCCCCGACAGCGGCGTGCAGCCACCGGCCGCGTGGCAATCGCCTGACCTGCCCGGCGCCGTGCAGAGCAACCGCCAATGGTGGACGCAGTTCGGCAGCCCCGAGCTTGATCGACTGGTCGAACAGGCGCGACTGGGTAGCCATGACCTCGGTGCCGCCGTCGCTCGGGTCAGACAGGCTCAGGCCAGTGCGACGATTGCAGGCGCCCCGCTGCTGCCGGAAATCAAGGCTGGACTCAATGCCAATCGACAGAAACTGTTGCACGGCAAAGGCTATAGCCAACTGGACGTCAGCCCGGATAATCGCTCGCTGGATTATTACGATGCCGAGTTGAGCGCCAGTTACGAAATCGACTTCTGGGGCGGTAAACGCGCGGCCCGCGACAGCGCCGTATTCGGGGTGCAGGCCAGCGAGTTCGACCGTGCCACCGTCGAATTGACCCTGCAAAGCGGCGTGGCCAGCAGCTACACCCAAGCCTTGGCGTTGCGCGAACAGGCGCGGATTGCCGAACTCAATCTGGCCAATGCGCAAAACGTCCTGCATCTGGTGCAAACCCGCTTCGACGCCGGCAGCGCCACCGCGCTGGAACTGGCCCAGCAAAAAAGCCTGGTGGCCGAACAGCAGCGCAAATTGCCGCTGGTGCAGCAACAGGCCCGCGAAGCCTTGATCACCCTCGCCGCCCTGCTCGGCCAACCGGTGCAGGCACTGGCTTCACCGCAACAGTCGTTCGAACAGTTGCAGTGGCCGAATATCGCCAGTGGCGTGCCGAGCGATCTGCTGAGCCGGCGTCCGGACATCGCCAGCGCCGAAGCCAAACTGGCAGCGGCTCAGGCTGACGTCAGCGTAGCGCGCGCGGCCATGCTGCCGAAAATCACCCTGACCGCCAGCCTTGGCACCGGCGCCGATCTGGCGGCGGACCTGATGCGCACCACGTTCTACAACCTGTCCTCCGGATTGACCGCGCCGATCTTCAACAACGGTCGCCTGAGCGCCGAGCGCGACAAGGCCAAGGCGCGGCAGGACGAACTGCTGGAGTCTTATCGCGGGGCGATCATCAACGGCTTTGCTGATGTGGAAAAAGCCCTCAGCAGCATTCGCGGCCTCGACGAACAACGTCAGTGGCAAAGCGAAGAGTTGAGTCAGGCGCAGACCGCGTTCGACATTGCGCAAAGCCGTTATCAGGCTGGCGCTGAAGACTTGCTTACAGTGCTGCAAACCCAGCGTACCTTGTATGCGGCGCAGGACATGAATGTGCAACTGCGCCTCTCGCGCTTGCAGGCCAGCATTGCCCTGTACAAGGCGCTGGGCGGGGGTTGGCAGGTTATCTGACAGCAACATCTCCTGTAGGAGCTGTCGAGTGCAACGAGGCTGCGATCTTTTGATCTTGCTTTTAAGAGTCAAGATCAAAAGATCGCAGCCTTCGGCAGCTCCTACATGGGGATCGCGTCGTGACTGATTGAATTCTCGGGGCAAAAAAAATCGCAGCACCGGGCTGCGATTTTTTTGCGCTTAAAGTTGCCGGCCTTTCACTTTCAAATGTCGCGCGTACCACGGCCGCTGCGGCACTTTGCGGAACAGGTCGGCCATATTGTCTTCGTCGCCAAAGGTGATGCGCAACGCCAGCTTCATGGTCTCCGGATCCATCTCCACCGAACGGCCGATTTGCAACCCTGGGACGGTGCTGCAGCCATGGGTGTCCGGCCCCAGCCAAGGGTCCTCGACCTCAACCCAGCGCCCCGGCGCAAACCACGGCACGCCGTTGACCTCCAGCCGGCTGACTTCGCCCGGGTGAAAGCGCTCGTGGGCGCGGAACCAGTCTTCGATGCGGTCATCGATCCAGCCGTGGAAACGCCAGAACACCGGGTTCACATGGGAGGAAAACGGGTCGCCGAGGAAGTCGTTTTCCGGCGCATACCAGCGCGCCGAAAAGTCCGCCTGATCCCGCGCCATCGGCACCGGAATGTCGTTGGACGGATCCCGTGCCACCGCTGCCCAGCGCATGTGCAACCAGTCGTGCAGGCCCAGTTCGACTTCCGAGCCGAACTGGCCGAGGCTGAGTTTCGCCAGGTAGCGTGGGTCGCGATATTGCGACTCCCAGACCTGGAAATTGCTGTGGTAAGTTTCGGCGGCTTTGATGTCGCTGACCCACTTGGTGTACTCGTCGTCACCTTCGGTCAGCCAGGTGGGTGGCAGTGCATCGCCGTCGTGGTTGTCGAAGTAACGGGCGAAGCCCTGGCGGTCACGCTCCAGCTCCGGCTGCGGCATCGGGAAGGCCTGCCACGACGGCAGATCCTGCATCGAACGGGCCTTGCCGAGCATGTGCCGGTGCATGAAGAAAAAGTCGATGCCTGAACCATTGCGATCCTTGCTTGGCCCACGGGCATCGCGTTCCTTGTCACGGGGGCCGGGTTGCCAGCCAATACCGCGCAGGGCGTCGCGTTTTTTCTCCGAGAGCTTGTGCCACTTGTCGCGGCTGGCGTGCCAGAGCTGGTGGAACAGGCGATGTTCCGGCGCCACCAGCCACGCCAACAATGTCGGGTTCAAACCGGTGCGCTCGCGGGCTTCGGGGAAACGCCGCTTGATGGCGATGAAATGGTTGTCCAGCTCAGGCAGAGCCAACGGCCGATCGAGGCGCAACACTTGTCCGGTGAACGTGCCGCTGCCGGCATTGCCGAATGCCGCCCAGACTTCGTCGAGTTTGACTTTGAATTCGTAGACCGGCGGCGCGTGCGGCGCATCGGTGCGCGTCAGCCGCCAGTACAATTCGGCGCCGTTGCCCGGCGCCAGATCGCCAATCACTTGATAACGCGCAGGTTCTGCTGAACGCAGATTGGCACCGGTATCGAGAAACCCGCGCAAGCCGCGACCCCGGTGGGCAATGTCGAGAAACAGCTCCAGGCCTTCGCGTGGCAAGCCATCGAGCCCCGCCGCAGCGCCGCTGAAACGGATATCCCAAACGCCGCGCAGGTTGTCCGCTAACTGTTGACCGGCGGTATCGGCCAGATCGACCGTGGCCTCGCCCGGGGTGATCGGAAACTCCTCGCGGGTCAGCTCACGATGTGCATAAAAAGCGGCAGGCAGCGCGGCGCCCGTGAGTGCCATGCCTGCCATGAACCAGCGTCGAGAGATCGTCATTGCCCTACCTGTGTCAGCCATGAAGCAGGCTTTATCCAAGCTAGAACGTTTGCTCGCCGGGGAAATTTACGGCCCCGGCAGAAGATCGCTACGCGTCGTCAGCGCTTTTCCTGCGCGCGACTAAATTACCCGTCCGGCCACTCGTTCCTCCCAGATAGCAAAGGCCCCTGCGCCTGCACCTCGACGGCGAACCTGAATGAGATGGCAATGACAAAACCGCGTTCGAAAAAGGCTCTATTTATCGGCCTGCCGCTGGCCTTGGCGATCAGCGCCGGCGCAGGGTTTCTGGCCTGGGATTACTGGTTTCGGGACAACCCCGGTTATCCGGTAAAAGTGATGAAACAGGCGACCGAATTGCAGGATCGCATTCTCTCCTTCGACAGCCACATCACCGTACCCCTGAGTTTCGGCGCCCACGGCAACGAAGCCGACAAGGACGGCTCCGGCCAGTTCGACCTGATCAAGGCCAATCGCGGGCGCTTGTCGGGCGCTGCGCTGACGGTGTTCGGCTGGCCGGAAATGTGGAACGGCCCGAATGCCCCGCATCGCCCCACCGAAGGTTTCGTCGAAGAAGCCCGCAACCAGCAGGAAGTGCGCTACAAGATCATCACCGGCATGGTTCGCGACTTCCCCAATCAGGTCGGCATCGCCTACACCCCGGATGATTTCCGCCGCCTGCACGGCGAAGGCAAGTTTGCGATTTTCATCAGCATGCTCAACGCCTACCCCTTGGGCAACGACCTGAGCAAACTGGACCTGTGGGCCGGGCGCGGCATGCGCATGTTCGGCTTCAGCTACATCGGCAACAACAGCTGGGCGGACTCGTCGCGCCCGCTGCCGTTCTTCAATGACTCGCCGGACGCCCTCGACGGCCTCTCCGATATCGGCAAGCAAGCGGTGCACCGTTTGAATGATCTGGGCGTGATCATCGACGTTTCGCAGATGTCGACCAAAGGCCTGGAACAGGTCGCGCAATTAAGCCGCACACCGTTGGTAGCCTCGCACTCGGCGCCGCGTGCGGCAGTGGATATTCCGCGCAACCTCAGCGACAAGGAATTGCAGCTGATCAAGAACAGCGGCGGCGTGGTTCAGGTGGTCGGCTTCTCGCAGTACCTCAAACCACTGACTCAGGGCACGCAAGACAAACTCAATGCCCTGCGCGCACGCTTCGATCTGCCGCCATTGCCAAACCTTGCCATGGCGCTGATGCCGGGTGACCCGATCATCACGGCCTGGTCGGAACAGAAACTCGGCCAGTACGCCAGCGGCCTCTACGGCATCCTTGAAGAAGAACCAAAAGCGACCCTCAAGGATCTCGGCGATGCCATCGATTACACCGTGCGCAAAATCGGTATCGACCATGTCGGCATCTCGTCCGACTTCAACGACGGCGGCGGCATCAAGGGTTGGGAAAACGTTGGCGAAATCCGCAACGTCACCGCCGAGCTGATCCAGCGCGGCTACTCCGAAGCGGACATCGCCAAACTGTGGGGCGGCAACTTCATGCGCGTCTGGGATCAGGTACAGAAAGCCGCGAAACCGGCGCTGATTTCCCGTCAGGACACTGCCAAGCCATGACAGACCGCCGGACCTTTCTGAAACAGGCCGGCGTGGTCGCGGCCGCCCTGCCGTTCGGCGCCAGCCTCGCGGCGCCGGCAATGGCGGCGACCGCGCCCGTGGCTTCTGCGAACAAATGGACGCAATTGCGCCAGCTGTTCGATCAGGACCCGCAGGCGATTCACTTCGCCAACTTCCTGATCACCTCCCATCCCAAACCCGTGCGCGAAGCCATCGAACGCCATCGCGCCACGCTCGACCGGAATCCGGGACTGGCGATGGATTGGGATCTGGGGACAAACGAACAATTGCAGCAGAACGTGCGGGTCTGGGCTGGTAAATACCTGCTGGCCAAACCCGGTCAGATCGCTCTCACCGGCAGCACCACCGAAGGCCTGGCGATGATTTATGGCAGCGTGCAGGTGCGCGCGGATCAGGAAATCCTCACCACCGAGCACGAGCACTATTCCACGCGCAACATTCTCGATTTCCGCAGCCGCCGCGATGGCACGCGGGTGCGCAAACTCAGGCTGTTCGACAACCCGCAAAGCATTTCCCTGGATCAGGTGCTCGACACGATCAACCGCAACATTCGCCCTGAGACCCGCGTACTCGGCATGACCTGGGTGCATTCGGGCAGCGGTGTGAAACTGCCGATCAGCGATATCTCGCGGCTGGTCGATGAACACAACCGTCAACGTGACGACAAGGATCGCCTGATTTACGTGGTCGACGGCGTGCACGGTTTCGGTGTCGACGACCTGAGTTTCCCGCAGATGAACTGCGACTTCTTCATCGCCGGTACCCACAAGTGGATGTTCGGTCCGCGCGGCACCGGCATTGTTTGCAGCCGCAGCGAAGAACTGAAGTACGTCAGCCCGAGTGTGCCGACATTCTCCGAAGCCACTTCTTTCGCCACGATCATGACCCCGGGCGGTTATCACGCCTTCGAGCATCGCTGGGCGGTGGACGAAGCGTTCAAATTGCACCTGCAACTTGGCAAGGCCGACGTTCAGGCGCGCATCCATCAGCTCAACAGCTACCTGAAGCATCGTTTGCAGGAACAGTCGAACATCGAGCTGGTGACCCCGCTCGATCCGCAGTTTTCTGCCGGCTTCACTTTTTTCCGGGTCAAGGGTCAGGACTGCGATGAAGTGGCCGCCTACCTGATGCAAAACCGGGTGATCTGCGATGCAGTCAGCCGCGACGTCGGCCCGGTGATTCGCACGGCGCCCGGCCTGCTCAACAACGAAGCCGAAGTGGACCGGTTCATGGCCATCCTCGGTCAAAAACGGCGCGCCTGATCCCTCGACTCCAGTTTTCCTTTCACAGAGACGACTCATGAAAAAGCCTCACGCCTCTTTCACCTTCAAGGCGCTACCCGCGCTGGCCCTGACCGTGCTGTGCGCCGGTCTGTTGCCCGGCGCCGCTCAAGCGGCCACGCCACCGGCGCCGGGCAAAGTGTTCAAGGACTGCAAGGACTGCCCGGAAATGGTCGTTTTGCCGACCGGCACCTTCACCATGGGCACCGCGGATGACGAAGTCGGTCGCGAACCGGACGAAGGCCCGCGCCACGCAGTGACCTTCAGCAAACCCTTCGCCATCAGCCGCTTCCAGGTGCTGGTCGGCGAGTGGGACGCGTATGTGCGCGAAACCGGCAACAAGCCTTACGACTTCGATGATCGTCCGGGCCGCCGCTGCACTGCCGGCAAGCCGGAATTCAAACAGACTGCCCGCGACCCGGCGGTGTGCATGAACGTCGCCGAAGCCCAGGGCTACATCGACTGGTTGTCGAAAAAAACCGGTCATGCCTATCGCCTGCAAAGCGAATCGATCCGCGAGTACGCCGCACGTGGCGGCAGCAGCGGGCCCTTCCCTTTCCCGTTCGATGAAGGCAACAACTACCAGATCTCCAAACACGCCAACACCTATGGCGCCGCCGACGGTTACAACTTCACCTCCCCTGCTGGCACCTTCCCGGCGAATGCCTTCGGCGTTTACGACGCTCACGGCAACGTCTACGAATGGACCGCCGACTGCTATCACAAGGATTACTCCGGCGTACCCAACGACGGTCGCCCATGGACCCAGGAAAACTGCGAGCGCCAGGTCATGCGTGGCAACGACTGGGGCGAGGCGCCAGTGTTCTCGCGTTCCGGTAACCGCAACAGCAGTTGGCCGACCAGCAAGGGCGACTGGCTCGGGTTTCGCGTAGTGCGCGACCTCTGATCCTGCCCGCCACGACCGCAGCCCCACCTGCGGTCGTTTAAAGAAAGTCCGTGACCATTCGTTTTCCTTAAGTACCGGCACTCCCTCCGCACCGAAGCAGGAATCCTCCATGACCAAGCCTACGCGTGGGGCGATCAACGAATTGTTCGCCTTGCTCAAGCCCTTCCGCCTGATCGTCTCTGTGTCCATCGTGCTCGGCATGATCGGCGGCCTGAGCGTCACCGTGCTGCTGGCGACCATCAACAACGCCCTGCACTCCGACGACGGCCTGACCCGCACCGTGGTAATGATTTTCGCCGGTTTGTGCGCACTGGCGTTGCTGACGACGATCTTGTCCGACATCGGCACCAACTACGTCGGCCAGCACATCATCGCCAAATTGCGCAAAGAGCTGGGGGAGAAAGTCCTGTCGGCGCCGATCGACCAGATCGAACGCTATCGCAGCCACCGCTTGATCCCGGTGCTGACCCATGACGTCGACACCATCAGCGACTTCGCCTTCGCGTTTGCCCCGCTGGCGATCTCCATGACCGTCACCCTCGGCTGCCTCGGCTATCTGGCGCTGCTGTCCTGGCCGATGTTCCTGATGATGCTGGTGGCGATTGCAATCGGCACGACCATTCAGGCGATTGCCCGGGCCAAGGGCATGCGCGGTTTCTACGCTGCACGCGACTCCGAAGACGAACTGCAAAAGCATTACAACGCGATTGCCGAGGGTGCCAAGGAACTGCGTATTCATCGCCCGCGCCGTCAGCGTATGTTTGTCGCCGGGATTCAGAAAACCGCCGAGAAGATCTGCGACACCCAGATCAAATCCATCAACACCTTCGTCATCGCCAAGTCCTTCGGTTCGATGCTGTTCTTCGTGGTCATCGGCATGGCCCTGGCCCTGCAATCCTTCTGGCCCAGCGGCGACAAAGCGGTGATGAGCGGATTCGTCCTGGTGCTGCTGTACATGAAGGGGCCGCTGGAGCACCTGGTCAGCACCTTGCCGATCATCAGCCGTGCGCAGATTGCCTTCCGCCGCATCGCCGAACTGAGCGAACAGTTCTCCTCGCCGGAACCGCACCTGCTGCTGGAGGATCAGGGCAAGAAACCCGGTGCCGTCAACAGCCTGGAACTGCACAATGTGCGCTACGCCTTTCCGCCTGTGGAAGGCAGTGAACCGTTCCGCCTGGGGCCGGTGAACCTGCGCATCGAACAGGGCGACATCGTCTTTATCGTTGGTGAAAACGGTTGCGGCAAGACCACTTTGATCAAACTGCTGCTGGGTTTGTACGCGCCAACCGAAGGCGAAATCCGCGTCAACGATCAGCCGATCACCGCGCTGAACCGCGATGACTACCGGCAGAATTTCACCACAATCTTTGCCGACTACTACCTGTTCGACGATCTGATTCAGGGCGACCGCGAAGTTCCGCAGGATGCGACCCGCTACCTCGAACGTCTGGAAATCGCGCACAAGGTCAGCGTGCGTGACGGCGCGTTCAGCACCACCGACCTGTCGACCGGCCAGCGCAAGCGACTCGCACTGGTCAATGCCTGGCTCGAAGAGCGCCCGGTGCTGGTGTTCGATGAATGGGCGGCCGATCAGGACCCGACCTTCCGGCGTATTTTCTACACCGAGCTGCTGCCTGACCTCAAACGTCTGGGCAAGACCATCATCGTGATCTCCCACGATGACCGTTACTTCGACGTCGCCGATCAACTGGTGCGCATGGAGGCCGGCAAGGTCAAGAGCGAACTGCAAACCGCTTGATCGACGAGGCCGCGGCCAGACCGGAAAAATAATTTTCCGGTTTGCCGCGGCTTCCTCGTCTTAATGAGATGAATAAGAACCATTAACAACTATACCTGCCAAGGTCTTAACCTCATGTCCGCATCCCGTTTCATGCTTCGCCCTCTGACTCGAGCCCTGCTGATGCACGGCGCGACACGCACTCGACTGGCCGGCACTGGCCTTGGTCTGGCTCTGACTCTTACAGCAGCGCCGTATGTCCAGGCCCAGGAATGGACCCTGAACATCCCGTCGCAGCCACTGGCCCAAGCGCTGCAAACCCTTGGCCAGCAGACCAGCCTGCAAATCATCTACAGCCCGGAAAGCCTGCAAGGTTTGCGCTCCAGCGCAATCAACGGCCGCTACCAGGATGATGAGTCGCTCAAGGCGATGCTTAACGGCACCGGCATCCGCTACCAGCGTGACGGCAACACTGTGACGGTCCTCGGCCCTGCCACCGGCAGCGCGATGGAACTGGCACCGACCAACGTCAACGCCAACCGCCTGAGCGCCACCACTGAAGGCAGCAATTCCTACACCACCGGTGGCGTGACCATTGGCAAGGGCGTGCACTCGCTGAAGGACACCCCGCAGTCAGTCACGGTAATGACCCGCAAGATGCTCGATGACCAGAACCTCAACACCATCGAGCAGGTGATGGAGAAGACTCCGGGCATCACCGTGTATGACTCGCCCATGGGCGGCAAGTATTTCTACTCCCGTGGCTTCCGCATGTCTGGCCAGTACCAGTACGACGGCGTGCCGCTGGATATCGGCAGCAGCTACGTACAGGCCGACAGCTTCAACAGCGACATGGCCATTTATGACCGCGTGGAAGTACTGCGTGGCGCAGCCGGCATGATGAAAGGCGCGGGCGGCACCGCCGGTGGCGTCAACTTCGTGCGCAAGCGCGGCCAGGACACTGCGCACACGCAACTGTCGCTGTCGGCTGGGACGTGGGACAACTATCGCGGCCAGGTCGACACCGGCGGCCCATTGAACGACTCCGGCACCATCCGTGGTCGCGCCGTGGTCACCGAACAGACCCGTCAATATTTCTATGACGTGGCCAGCCGCAAGGACCAGATCTACTACGGCGCTCTGGACTTCGACCTCAGCCCCGACACCACCCTGGGTCTGGGCTTCGCCTGGGAAGACGTCGACGCCACGCCGTGCTGGGGCGGCCTGCCGCGTTACGCAGACGGCTCCGACCTGCACCTCAAGCGCTCGACGTGCCTGAACACCGCGTGGAACAACCAGCGCAGCAAACGCGCCACCTACTTCGCCGACCTGAAACACCAGTTCAATGACGACTGGTCGCTGAAGGTCGCCGGGGTGTACTCGCGTAACACCCAGGACATGGAATACGCCTTCCCGAGCGGCGCGGTACCTGTCGGTGCCACGTCTTCGAATACGCTGATGCTGGGTAGCATTTACGACTACGACCAGCGCGACTACGGCTTCGATGCCTATGTCGATGGCAAATTCGACGCCTTCGGCCAGCAACACGAACTGACCATCGGCGCCAACGCCAGCCGTTCGCACAAGGATGACTTCTACGCCGTCGCCGCGCTGCCACAACGGCAGAACGTGCTGGACCCCAACCACCACATCCCGCAACCGGACGAAAGCTACTACCTGGCCAACGCCTCCCGTGGCGGCCCGGTGGACATGCACATCAAGCAATACGGCGCCTACTCGATCGCCCGTCTGAAACTGGCTGATCCGCTGACCCTGGTACTGGGCAGCCGTGTCAGTTGGTACAAGTCCGACACGGACTCTGTGCAGTACTTCCGTGGCGAAGGCACCCAGGTCGACACAAAGTCCACCGAAACCGGCCAGGTCACGCCGTTCGCCGGTGTGCTGTTCGACCTCAACGACAACCTGACCGCCTACGCCAGCTACACCGACATCTTCACCCCGCAAGGCGCTTACAAGACCATCGATGGCAGCACCCTCAAGCCATTGGTTGGCCAGAGCTACGAGCTGGGGATCAAGGGTGAGTGGTTCGACGGTCGTCTGAACAGCTCCTTCAACCTGTTCCGCACCATTCAGAAAGACGCGGCTCAGGATGACCCGCGTTGCGAAGACAGTTCCTGCTCGATCAACTCCGGCAAGGTTCGCGCTCAAGGCTTCGAAGCTGAAGTCAGCGGTGAAGTGATCGATCGCCTGCAATTGCTGGCCGGTTACACCTACACCCAGACCAAGGTGCTGGAAGATGCCGACGCGACTCAGGATGGCGTGGTTTACAACTCCTACGTGCCGCGTCACTTGCTGCGTGTCTGGGGTGACTACAGCCTGAGCGGGCCGCTGGATCGCGTGACGATCGGTGCGGGTGTCAACGCGCAGACTGGCAACTACCGTACTTCGCCTTTGGGCGGTGACAACATTGATGGTGCCGGTTATGCGGTCTGGAACGGTCGCATTGGTTATCGTATCGACGACACCTGGTCGGTGGCGCTTAACGGGAATAACCTGTTTGACAAGCGTTACTACTCGACCATTGGTACCGAAGGGTTTGGTAACTTCTATGGTGATCCGCGTAACTTCGTGATGTCGGTCAAGGCTGACTTCTGATTGGATGTTTTGTGAGAAAGCCCCGCTTTGGCGGGGCTTTTTTTTGCCTGTTGGTCTTGGCGGCCTTGGCGGCCTTGGGGCCGACCATGCTCCTTGGGTTTTGGGGACATATCCGTTGCTTCGGGTGCTGCCGCTGGAGGTTTCGCTCTTACAGCGAGTCACCTTTTCCAAACGCCGAAAAGGTAACCCAAAAGGCTTTGCCCCGGCGTACGGCACTTCGCTGAGGCTCAGTGTTCCCTCGCTACGGTGTCCATCCGGGGGCATCGCCTACGGTTTGCTTCGCTGCACCTCCTCTCGATGTATGCGGCTTCGCCGCACGGCGCTACGCGCCTAACCCCCGGATGAACACCTCCGCTCGGCCTGCCGAAGGGGCAAAAAATCAAAAGCCGAAGCCAGAGCAAGATCAAAAGCCAGATCAAAAGCCCCTCACCCTAGCCCTCTCCCGGAGGGAGAGGGGACTGATCGAGGTGATTGGGCGAACTCTGCCGACTTGCGATACCGCTTTGAACTGATCGGCTGAGCGGCGAGCAGAGCAGGACCGTACCCACCAGTGTAGATCTCGGTGGGCGCCGTGTCATTGAAAGAACAACGCCCACCTGCGATAGCGCGTAGAACTCAGGCTCTAAAA